>NZ_JAFCLZ010000017.1 GCF_018130165.1 Bradyrhizobium sp. JYMT SZCCT0180
ACCCGGCCTTCCCTGCGCAATGGCTTTACGGCTTATGCCGTGATCTCCCCGGAGACGAGTTCTTGGTTGACTCCGTCGCTGCCGGTTCAGCTCGCGCTTCTCCGACAGCTTGACGCCGGCAACGGGCGCCAGGACCACACGGTTTTGCCGTACGCTTATCCACGCCGTCGTCAGGCGTGAACCAGCGTCCACCGCAACCCGTCCAACGTCCGTGACGACGGCCGACGCCCTTCTGACCAGGACGGGATGGGCAGATATATGCACCTGATTGTCGTTCTGGTAAACAGAAATATTTTTTAATTTGGGGCTTGACGCGAATTCCGTAAATCGGAATTGATTTGCCCGTCGGGTTGATTTGTCGCAGGGCGGTTGCGAGATTGCGCTTGTGTGAGAGGCGACGCAGACCGTAGGGCGGATTGAGCCGAAGGCGTAATCCGCCGATCAGAGCCACCAAACCACACGATCACAGTCGTTCGCTGAGCCGCTCCTCTTTCGGAAGCGCTCGCGCGAACCGCGTCTTGATCAGGCGCCAGCGCGTGGAGAAATCATGATCGCCCGGCGGCAGTTGCCAGATCGCATGCAGATGATCAGGCAGCACGACAAAGGCGTCGATCGTGAAGGGATGGTCGCGGCGGGTGATGGCGACGGCCTCGCGCAGGATCGCGACATGATCGACGAGCACGGTTTTCCGCCGCTCCAGCAGGTTGACGGTGAAGAACCAGCAGCCGCCCGGAATGAAGGCGCGACGATAATTCGGTATGGGAAGCAGCATAGCACATGCTATAGTTGTGGCACGGCCAAGATGGCGGATTACGCCTTCGGCTCCAATCCACCCTACGCGCTTTCATGGTATCCAACTTCTATGTTCAACTTTCACTTGCTGCTCGCCTTCACTCTTGCATCGCTGGTGCTGAACATCACTCCAGGTCCCGACATGATGTTGACGCTCACACGCGGCATGACCCAAGGCTTTAGAGCTGCCTTCATGAGCGTCTTGGGGACGTTCTTCGCCGGCTTCATCCAAATTCCGGTTGTCGTTCTGGGTCTCGCCGAAATTTTCCGGCATTCACCGGAACTGTTCTCCGCCGTGAGGTTGGTCGGCGCAGCCTACCTAGCCTACCTTGGCATCCGCGCTTTATGGCGCAGCATCCGCCTCGACCAGCATACGATGCGGGCGGCGCTGACAGGCGCACACCGAGCCGCCTTCATACAGGGCTTCACGACAAACCTTCTCAACCCGAAGGTTTTCCTGTTTATGACGGCGTTCCTGCCCCAATTCACTGATCCCGCTGTTGGTCCGGTCTGGCAACAATTATTCATTCTTGCAGTAGTCTCGAAGGCACTTGGCTTTGTCGTCTATGTCGGCTTCGCCGCTGGTGCTTCCAGCATTGGCGGGTGGCTTGCCCGCAATGCGTGGTTTGCCAAGCTGCAAGAAGGTATTCTTGGCGCTGTTATGTTGATGATTGCCGGATTTCTTTTCCTTGATCGTAGCGGCCCTGCGACCGCGCGCTAGTGTTCTGTCCCGGAAATTCACTGACAAAGTCGTGCGAATTTTTGGAGAATGGAGTCAGCAGTAGCGGTCCACATGAAGGGCTCTGAATTTGCGTTGTGAGTGCGAATGTAGCGGTCGGTGACTCCGTTTGATGTAATGGGAAGTTGCATGCTTCGCTGGGAAGGCCTGCAAAAATCCGTAGCAAGATACGCTGCAACAGCGGCGATGATGTTGATTTGCAGTGGCTCTCCGGGCGAGAGCGGTTCGAAAGTTCGCGCGGAGGCCGAACGGGCAGAGCGGGTCGGCGCCCATGACCGCGCAATTGAACTATATTCGACGGCATTCGGCGATGCCTCGATCTCCAATGCAGAACGTCGCGATATCCTCAAGCGAAGAGCGCGCCTGAATGAGCGCATCAATCAGATAGATCGTGCTCTCGGTGATTGGTCTGGTGCGATCAGTATCGAGCCCGTTGATCCTGTCCTCTACGCTTCGCGCGGCTTTCTCTTTTTGAGACTGCGTCGATATGACGATGCCCTGGCCGATTTTGCAAAGGGCACTGCGCTCGACGAAAAATCGGCAACGTACGCGTATGGCACGGGCCGCGTACACTCTGATCGCCAGCATTATGCCGAGGCGATCAGCTCCTACACGAAAGCGATCACGCTCGATGGGAATCATGCGACTGCCTATCTCTGGCGTGGTAAAGCTTATATTGCGCAGCACAGTTATCGCGATGCCCGATTGGATTTCGAGCGCGTGCTTGCGCTAAATCATCAGTTGCTTCCGAGCCAGCAGGGCAGGTTTTATCTTGGGTTGGGTTTTGTGAGGATGAAAACTAATGAATTTGCGCTTGCCCTAACCGATCTGGATAAGGGACTGGGGATTCTGCCCAACAACCTCAACGGTCTGCGTGCGCGCGCGTTCGTACTTGAGACTCTTGGCGACCGGAAGCGTGCGCTGAAAGATTACGACCGCATATTGGATTTAAAAGCAGACGATAGCTGGGCGTTGGAGCGACGCAGTCAGCTGCAGGTCCGCTAAACGCTCATCCGCACCAAGATTTTCGAACAAGCCCGTAGAGCGGATTGAGCCAAAGGCGTAATCCGCCGCACCGGTTACATCACCAACGGGGTCAGTGCTACCCTGCACCCCATATCGAATGATGTTCGCGGGCGAACAGCGATGGCCCGGGATGCTTGCCTAAAATGACGGAGTACGCCCTTCGGCTCCAATCCGCCCATCTACGGACTAGCGCCTCCGGCGACGTTCCGTTTTTCGCATCGCTCGGCCGTCATTGCGAGGAGCGAAGCGACGAAGCAATCCATTCCTCGGCTGGGTGCGCCATGGATTGCTTCGCTTTGCTCGCAATGACGCGGAGAGGCCGATACCTAATCAGGCTGTCACTCCGAGGCTCGCGTAGGCCCGTCGGGTGGATTGGAGCCCACTGGTCCGCCTACGCTCCTCCGTCACACCGTCCTGCCCTACCCGCCCCGCCCCCAGTTCCAGCCATTTCCAACGAGATTCGTATTGAACCCTTGGGCTTAGGCAAATTTTAAGTCGCACGGCGTAGGTTATCAGGGTGAGTTCAGTGGTTGAGAGTTTGTGAGTACGCCATGACAGAACCCCATCGCCCGAGGGTAAAATACGTCATCGGGCCTGACGGAAGTCCATTAACAATTGCGGACCTGCCCGCGCCCGGCACCAAGCGGTGGGTGATCCGCCGCAAGGCCGAAGTCGTTGCCGCGGTTCGCGGCGGCCTGCTCTCCCTCGAGGAGGCCTGCAGCCGCTACACGCTGACGGTGGACGAGTTCCTGTCCTGGCAGTTCTCCATCGACCAGCATGGCCTTGCAGGCTTGCGGACCACCCGCATCCAGCAATACCGGCAATAAACGCTCCAAACCGGAAGATTTGATGAAAACCGGCTTCGTTTTGCGAAGCTGGTTTTTTTCATGCCCAAACTTCTTCACCGGTTTTAACGGTCGTTAACCATATGGAAACCATCCCCTAGGCAATAATTGCCCAGTCGGTCCCCGGGTACGAATCTGGGCCGAACCCCTGGGGGCGGTTGGTGCAAAGTCTCGTTGCTTTCCTGAAAGGCCTGGGCGCGTCGCGGCTGATGGCGATGGTCGCCGTGACCGCCGCCCTGATTGGCTTCTTCGCGTTCGTCATCATGCGCGTCACGACGCCGCAGATGACCACCCTCTTCACCGACCTTTCGGCGGAAGACTCCTCCAGCATCATCAAGGACCTGGAGCGCCAGGCGATCCCCTTCGAAATGCGCAACGAAGGCGCCGTGATCATGGTGCCGAAGGACAAGGTGACGCGGCTGCGGATGAAGCTGGCCGAAGGCGGCCTGCCCAAGGGCGGCGGCGTCGGTTACGAGATCTTCGACAAATCGGACGCGCTCGGCACCACCAGCTTCGTCCAGAACATCAATCATCTGCGCGCGCTGGAGGGCGAACTCTCCCGCACCATCCGCGCCATCGACCGCATTCAGGCCGCCCGCGTCCATCTGGTGCTGCCGGAACGGCCGCTGTTCTCCCGCGAAATCCCGGAGCCGTCGGCGTCCATCGTGGTGCGGGTGCGCGGCAGCCTCGAGCCCCAGCAGATCCGCGCCATCCGCCACGTGGTCGCTTCCGCCGTCAACGGCCTGAAGCCGCAGCGGGTGTCGATCGTCGACGAGGGCGGCCGGCTGCTCGCCGACGGCGCCAGCAGCAATCCCGAGGGCGCCAGCGGCGACGAGCGCCGCACCGCCTTCGAGAAGCGGATGCGCAACGAGGTCGAGGCGATCGTCTCCTCGGTGGTCGGCCAGGGCCGCGCCCGCGTCCAGCTCACCGCCGATTTCGACTACAACAAGGTCACCCAGACCTCGGACAAGTTCGATCCCGAAGGCCGGGTGCTGCGCTCCAGCCAGTCCCGCGAGGAATCCTCGGCGACCGCCGGCGACACCGGCCAGGTCACGGTCAACAACGAACTGCCCGGCAACCAGACCAATGCCGGCGTCGCGGCGCGCGACCAGAGCAAGAAGAGCGAAGAAACCAACAATTACGAGATTTCCCGCGTCACCAAGACCGAAGTCACCGAGGCTGGCCGGGTCAACAAGATCTCGGTCGCGGTGCTGGTCGACGGCGCCTACACCAAGAACGAAAAAGGCGAGATGGTCTATTCCGATCGCAGCAAGGAAATGCTCGACCGCATCGCCACGCTGGTTCGCTCGGCGATCGGCTTCGACCAGAAGCGCGGCGACCAGGTCGAGGTCGTGAACCTGCGCTTTGCCGAAGCCCCGTCGGTGCCCCCGGTCGCCGAGCCGACCGGCCTGCTCGGCATGTTCCAGTTCACCAAGGATGACGTCATGTACGTCATCGAGCTTGGCGTCATGATGCTGCTCGGCCTCGTCGTGCTGTTCATGGTGATCCGCCCGCTGGTCAAGCGCATCCTGGCCGCCGAAGCCGTTCCCGCGCTGGCCGGCGGCGCCGCTCTGCCGGCGCTGGCCGACGGCACCGCCGAAGGCGCGCCCGGCCAGGCGCTGATTCCCGCCGGCGGCGCCGCCGCGCTGATCGACGTCGCCCAGGTTCAGGGCCAGGTCCACGCCCAGGCCGTGCACCGGGTCGGTGAACTCGCCGAACGAAATCCGAACGAGACCGCCTCCATTGTTCGTCAATGGCTGAGCGAAGGCGCTGAAGCGAGCTGACATGGCTGTACCTCAAACCACAAACGCCACCGATATCACCACCGTCATCTCGGCGCTGGCGAGCCGTCAGGCCTCGCGGCCGAAGGGCGAGAAGTTGAGCGGGCCGAAGCGCGCCGCGATCCTGATGCTGGCGCTGGGCGAACAATATGGCGGCAAGGTCTGGGCGCTGCTCGACGACGACGAGGTGCGCGAATTGTCGATCCACATGTCGACGCTCGGCACCGTCGAGGCCGACGTGGTCGAGGACCTGCTGCTGGAATTCGTCTCGCGGATGTCGGCCTCCGGCGCCCTGATGGGCACCTTCGACGCCACCGAACGGCTGCTGCAGCAATATCTGCCGACCGAGCGCGTCAGTGGCATCATGGACGAAATCCGCGGCCCCGCCGGCCGCAACATGTGGGAGAAACTCTCCAACGTGCAGGAAGAGGTGCTCGCCAACTACCTCAAGAACGAGTACCCGCAGACCATCGCCGTGGTGCTGTCGAAGCTGAAGCCGGAGCACGCCGCCCGCGTGCTGGCGATCCTGCCCGAGGATCTCGCACTCGACGTGGTCGGGCGCATGCTGAAGATGGAAGCGGTGCAGAAGGAAGTCATCGAGCGCGTCGAGCAGACGCTGCGGACCGAGTTCATGTCGAACCTGTCGCAGACCCGCCGCCGCGACGCCCACGAGGTGATGGCCGAAATCTTCAACAATTTCGACCGCCAGACCGAAACCCGCTTCATCACCTCGCTGGAAGAGGAAAACCGCGAATCCGCCGAGCGCATCAAGGCGCTGATGTTCACCTTCGACGATTTGATCAAGCTCGACTCCGCCTCGGCGCAGACGCTGATGCGCAACATCGACAAGGACAAGCTCGGCATTGCGCTGAAGAGCGCCAATGAGGAGGTCCGCAGCTTCTTCCTCGGCAACATGTCGTCCCGCGCCGGCAAGATGCTGCTCGACGACATGGCCGCGATGGGACCGGTGCGGCTGCGCGACGTCGACGAGGCGCAGGCGCTGCTCGTCAACCTCGCCAAGGACATGGCCGCCAAGGGTGAAATCACCTTGACCAAGAACCGCGCCGACGACGAGCTGGTGTACTGATGGCCGCGCCCGCAAAATTCCTGTTCGACATGGACTTCGGCGCGCCGGACAAGACGCGCGAGCGCCCCGCCACGCCGGCCGAGATCGCGCAGAAGATCGCCTCGGCGGAGGCCCGCGCCTATCGCGACGGCTACGAGGCCGCGCAGCGCGAGGCCAAGGCGGAAAGCGACCGCCGCGCCGCGCTGGCGCTGGAGGAGATCGGCATCGCGATCAAGGGCATCGCCTCGCGATTTGGCGGCATCGAAGCGCGGATGGAGACCGAGGCGGTCGACGTCGCGGTCGCGGTGGCCCGCAAGCTGTGCGGCGAACTGATCGCCGCCGAGCCGCTCGGCGAGATCACGGCACTGGTGGGCGATTGCTTCTCGCATCTGGTCGCGACGCCGCACCTCATGGTCCGCATCAACGATTCCCTTTATGAGGCGGCGCGCGTGCAGATCGAGCGGCAGGCCACGCAGAGCGGCTTCGAGGGCCGGCTGGTGATCCTGGCCGAACCGGGGATTGCAACCGGCGACTGCCGGATCGAATGGGCCGACGGCGGCGTGGTGCTGGAGCGCGCCGCCATCGAAGCCAAGATCAACGAACTTGTCGGGCGCTACATGGCGTCCCGCGATCAGGCCGGAAGGCCATGAGGACTGAACCATGAGCGACACCGACACACAGGTCCCGCTGCAAGACCTCAACGCGTCAGCCGCGGAGCCCGCGGACGATCTGGCCTACAATGAAGACGAACAGGCCTCGCGCATCGCGGCCGACCTGGAGGCCGTGTTCGACGTGCCGGTGCAGGTCTCGGCGGTGCTCGGCCGCTCCAAGATGGACGTCGGCGAGCTGCTCAAGCTCGGCCCCGGCACCGTGCTCGAACTCGACCGCCGCGTCGGTGAAGCGATCGACATCTACGTCAACAACCGGCTGGTGGCGCGCGGCGAAGTGGTGCTGGTGGAAGACAAGCTCGGCGTCACCATGACGGAAATCATCAAGGCGGAACGCAACTAAACAACGGCACGCGCACAAGCTGCGCGAACAGACGAACAGGAGACTATGATGCGGCTTCTCATCGTTGGCACATTGAAGGGCCAGCTCACCACGGCCACCAAGATCGCGATGGACAACGGCGCTTCGGTGACCCACGCCGAGACGATCGAACAGGCGATGGCGGTGCTGCGCGGCGGCAAGGGCGCCGACCTGATGCTGGTCGACGTCGCGCTCGATATCCGCGACCTGGTGATGCGGCTCGAGGCCGAACACATCCATGTGCCGATCGTGGCCTGCGGCATCTCCAACGACGCCCGCGCCGCGGTCGCCGCGATCCACGCCGGCGCCAAGGAATACATCCCGCTGCCGCCCGATCCGGAACTGATCGCCGCCGTGCTCGCCGCCGTCGCCAACGATTCCCGCGACCTGATCTATCGCGACGAGGCGATGGGCAAGGTCGTCAAGCTGGCGCAGCAGATCGCGGGCTCCGACGCCTCGGTCATGATCACCGGCGAATCCGGCACCGGCAAGGAAGTGCTGGCACGCTACGTCCACACCCGCTCGGCCCGCGCCAAGCGGCCGTTCATCTCGATCAACTGCGCGGCGATCCCCGAGCACCTGCTTGAATCCGAACTGTTCGGCCACGAAAAGGGCGCCTTCACCGGCGCCGTGGCGCGGCGCATCGGCAAGTTCGAGGAAGCCACCGGCGGCACGCTGCTGCTCGACGAAATCTCCGAGATGGACGTGCGGCTGCAATCGAAATTGCTGCGCGCGATTCAGGAGCGCGTGATCGACCGCGTCGGCGGCACCAAGCCGGTCCCGGTCGACATCCGCATCATCGCGACCTCGAACCGCAATCTGGCCGACGCCGTCCGCGAAGGCACCTTCCGCGAGGACCTGCTGTTCCGGCTCAACGTCGTCAATCTGAAGATCCCGGCGCTGCGCGACCGGCCGGCGGATATCATCGAACTGGCGCACCACTTTGCGAAGAAATATTCCGAAGCCAACGGCGTGCCGCTGCGCCCGATCTCCAGCGAGGCGCGCCGGGTGCTGACCGCCAACCGCTGGCAGGGCAACGTCCGCGAGCTCGAAAACACCATGCACCGCTCGGTGCTGATGGCGCAGGGCGACGAAATCGGCGCCGATGCGATCCTGACCCCGGACGGCGACCGCCTCGACCTTGCCAAGACCGCGCCGGCCGTGGCCCACGCCACCTTCGCCGCCGAACAGGTCACGCGCGCGCTGGTCGGCCGCACGGTTGCCGACGTCGAACGCGACCTGATCCTGGAGACGCTCAAGCATTGCCTCGGCAACCGCACCCACGCGGCCAACATCCTCGGCATCTCGATCCGCACGCTGCGCAACAAGCTGAATGAATATGCCGACGGCGGAATACCGATCACGCCGGCCGGCGCCGGCGACTATCAGCGCTTTGCGGCGGCGGGGTGAGCGAAGCGCACTCACCGTCATTGCGAGCGAAGCGAAGCAATCGATCTATCCGGTTTGCCGAAATATGGATTGCTTCGCTACGCTCGCAATGACGTCAGAACAACCGGGTCCCGCTCCGAATAACTCGGTGCGTCCGGCTTGCGGAAGATGTGGATGGGATCGCCGGGCTGCAGATCGCGGCCGGTGAAGACCGCATAGGCGTAAAGCGCGAGATAGCCGATCGCAAGCGCGCCGACGCCGTAGAAAGCCCAGGTCGCGATACGTTTCATCGGATCACCACACTGCATTGGGCGGGGCGCGCGACGCCGCGCCGGAGAAACCACCGCAGCGACAAAACAGTTTCAAGAAGCCTGCGTTCCAAGGCGCGCGCTCATTCCTTAAGCATCGGAAGTGAGCGTTTTAGTCCGTGCGCCCGCTGAACGCCACGGCAACAAACACCCTTCGCGCCCCGTCACCGGATTTTCACATTTCCCGAACCGTGATTCCATTTGCCTCACTCAACCTTTTGTTGCTAGGATTTATCAAACAACGGGAGAGCGATTATGGCCTTGTATGCGCAGACGACCGGGACTCAGTCGACCAACTCCGCTACTTTCGTACCCATTCCTGGCCTCAGCCTCACGATTCCCGAAGGCGTCGGCACCTCTGCGCTGATCATCCTGAATCTGCCGATGCCGTACGCACAGGGCAACAACTACCCCGGCGCAACCGTCGGAATTACCGTGAACGGTACCGCGTTGGGCGTTGCGGCAAGCTTCACCTACAACGAACAGGAACCGTCGAGCACCGGTCGCGTGCCCACCACGCTGGTCGTCAGCGTGCCGCTGGCAGGTGCGCCGCAGACTATCGCCGGGGTTTGGTACGGTGTGCGCGGCAGCACCGTCATCATCGACAGCCCGGCAACGCTCAGCGCGATTCTTACCTGAAACGCGCGGGAACGCTGACCTCCGCCAGCCTGACTGCGTCCTCGTCGCGATCGATCGCAACATACTGGCCCTGCCAATAGGCCAGCGCCGCGGTGCGGGTCGAGAGCTGCAGGTCCAGCACGCGGCCGATCAGAATCGCATGGGAATGCCGCTCGACGATTTCCTCCACCTCACACTCGATCGCGGCAAGCGCGCCCACCAGCAGCGGCACGCCTGAAGCGCGCGTCGTCCACTCGGCGCCGGCAAACCGCTCGGCGCCCTTGAGCCCGTCCTTGCCGGCAAAGCGCTCGGCGACGTCGATCTGGTCAGACGTCAGGATATTGACGCCGAAGAAGCCGTATCGCTGCACGAGCGGCCACGAGGACGCGTTCCGGTTGACGCTGACGATCAGTGCCGGCGGATCGACCGACAGCGACGACACCGAGGTCACCGTCATCCCCGAAATATCCTTGCCGCGCCCCGCCGTGATGACGCTCACGCCGCCCGTCAACTGACGCATGGCGCCGCGGAAATCGTCTTGAGAAACCGCGCGGGAAACCTCTTGGGAAACCTCTTCGGAAACCTGACGGTCGATCGCGATATGCCGGACAACGGAGTTCATGATGGCCTCACAGGTCGGAAGTGTCCTCGGTGCCTTGCAGCAGGTTCTTCAGGATCGAGCCTTCCAGCGCGGCCAGCTCCGCCGAACCCCGACGCCTTGGGCGCGGGATATTGACGTCGATGTCATGCGCGATGCGGCCGTCCTCAATCACCAGAACGCGGTCGGCCAGTGCCACGGCCTCGGCGACGTCATGCGTCACCAGGATCGCGGTGAACCCCTGATCCTGCCAGACCCGCTCCAGCAGCCGCTGCATCGAGATCCGCGTCAATGCGTCAAGCGCGCCGAGCGGCTCGTCAAAAGCCAGCACGCGCGGGCGGCTGACCAGGGCCCGCGCCAGCGCCACGCGCTGCTTTTGCCCGCCGGAGAGAACCGCCGGCCATTGCGCCCGCTTGTCGTCAAGGCCGACTTCGACCAGCGCGCTGTCGGCGCGGGCCTGCGCGTCCGGCGAGGTCCGCTCGCGGCCGAGGCCGACCTCGACGTTCGACAGCACCCGGGCCCAGGGCAGCAACCGCGGCTCCTGAAACATCACGCGGACGTCTTCCGCGCGCGTTTCCTCGCCAAAACTGATGGTACCGGCCGTAATCGTTTCAAGGCCCGCGATCAGCCGCAGCAGCGTACTCTTGCCGCAACCGCTGCGGCCGACGATGGCGACGGACTGCCCCGCCGGAATGTGCAGGTCGATGCCGCGCAGCACCTCGTTGTCGCCGAACGATTTGCGCAATCCCCGGATCGTCAGCGAAAGCCCGCGCGTTGGAGCTTCCGCACCACGTCGCACCTGACGCGCCTGTTCGATGAACTCGGCGCGGTCCACAACCTCGGCGTCCGCGGCACGAAAACGAAGAGCTTCTTGCATTGTAATCCTCAAGTTTCTCGCCTCAATGTTTCTGGAAGGCCGGATGCCAGGACAGCGTCAGCCGCTCCAGCGCGCGTGAAGCGCTGTCGGCAAGCTTGCCAAGCAGCGCGTAGATCAGGATGGAGAGCACCACGACGTCGATCAGCATGAATTCGCGCGCCTGCATCGCCATGTAGCCGAGGCCGGACGACGCCGCGATGGTTTCAGCCACGATCAGGGTCAGCCACATGATGCCGAGCGCAAAGCGCAGGCCGACGAAGATCGACGGCAACGCGCCCGGAAAGATCACCCGGCGAAACAATTCGCCGTCGGTCATGCCGTAGATGCGGCCCATCTCGATCAGCTGCGGATCGACGGTGCGGATGCCGTGCAGCGTGTTGAGGTAGATCGGAAAGAACACGCCGAGCGCGACCAGGAACAGTTTTGCCGATTCATCGATGCCGAACCACAGGATGACCAGCGGGATCAGCGCCAGATGCGGAATGTTGCGCACCATCTGCAACGTCGTGTCGGTCAATTTGCTCGATAGCTGCGACAGGCCGTTGGCGAGACCGAAGGTAAAGCCGATACTGCCGCCGATCAGGAAGCCGACGCTGGCGCGCCAGAAACTGACCCAGATATTGCGCACCAGTTCACCTGACAGCAGCAGCTTCCATCCCGCCAGCGCCACATCGCTCGGCGCCGGCAACACCCGCGCCGAGACGAAGCCGGTGACGCAAGCCACCTGCCAGAGCAGGATGATCGCAAGCGGCACGATCCATGGAATGAGGCCGTCGGCCCGCGGAAAGCGCAGGCGTCGGACGCGCGGAAGACTTTCGATCAGACTCATGATTGCGATGCCTTGACGAGGGGACGATGTTCGTTGGCGATGGTCTCGCCAAACGGGCCGGTGTTGACGCGGATCTGCGTCACATTGTTCGGCTGCTTCAGCGACAGCAGCGGAAACACCAATTCGGCGAAGCGATAGGCTTCCTCCAGATGGGGATAGCCCGACATGATGAAGGTATCGATGCCGACATCCTGGTATTCGCGGATCCGCGCCGCGACGGTCTGGGGATCGCCAACCAATGCCGTCCCTGCCCCGCCGCGTACCAGACCGACACCGGCCCAGAGGTTGGGGCTGATCTCGAGCTTGTCGCGCCTGCCGCCATGCAGCTGCGCCATGCGCTGCTGGCCGACCGAGTCCATTCGGGAAAATATCTTCTGCGCCGAGGCGACGGTTTCGTCGGTCACGTGCTGGATCAGCTCATCCGCCGCCTTCCAGGCTTCCGCATTGGTCTCGCGAACGATCACATGCAGGCGGATACCGAACGAGAGTTTTCGCCCGCGCGCGTCCGCGACCGCTTTCACGCGATTGATCTTGTCGGCCACCTGCGCCGGCGGTTCGCCCCAGGTCAGATATTTGTCGACGGTGTCGACCGCGACATCGATGCCGGCGTCCGACGATCCACCGAAGTAAAGCGGCGGCCGCGGCGCCTGCACCGGCGGAAACAGCAGGCGGCCATCCTCGATGCGGATGTGCTTGCCTTCGACATTGACGGTCTTGCCCGCGAGCAGGTCGCTATAAACGTTGAGGAACTCGCGCGTCACCGCATAACGCGCGTCATGATCGAGGAATATCCCGTCGCCCTTGTTCTCGACGGGGTCGCCGCCGGTGACGACGTTGACCAGCAGCCGCCCGTTCGACAACCGGTCGAGCGTCGCGGTCATTCGCGCGGCAACGCTCGGCGATTGCAGGCCGGGCCGCACCGCTACCAGATAGCGCAGCCGCTCGGTCCAGGGCGCGACGGCTGACGCCACCACCCAGGAATCTTCGCAGCTTCGCCCGGTCGGCAGCAGCACGCCGTAATAGCCGAGCTGGTCCGCAGCCTGCGCGATCTGGCGCAGGTAATTGAAGTTCACTTCCCGCCCGCCGGTGGTGGTGCCGAGATAGCGGCCGTCGCCATGGGTCGGCAGGAACCAGAGGATATTGGCGTTCGATTGGTTACTCATGAACCCGGCCTCCGCGCCGCGTCGGAAATTTTGATCTGTTTGGGAATGAGGCCGAGCGCGAAGAAGGTATCGGCAACCTGGTGCTGGTCGACGATCACGCTGTCGGTGATCGGCTTGATGCCGTAGGACTGCCGTTTCAACGCGACTTCGACGACCGGGACCGGAAGACCGATTGCCGGCGCCAGCTGTTCGGCGACGGTGTGAATGTCGCCCTTGGCCCAATCGTCGACTTCGCTGAGTTGGGCCAACACGAGATCGACGATGCCAGGGTCGGCGCCAATGAACTTCTTCGAGGCGAAGTAGAACTGATAGTTCGACACGATGCCGGCGCCGTCGGCGAGCGTCCGCGCGCCGGTGGCGGCTTCAGCGGCGGCCTGGAACGGATCCCAGATCACCCAGGCATCAACCGCGCCGCGCTCGAACGCCGCGCGCGCATCCGCCGGCGCGAGAAACACCGGCTCAATCTCGGAATATTTGACGCCGGCTTTCTCCAGCGCCTTCACCAGCAGATAGTGGACGTTGGAGCCTTTGTTCAGCGCCACCTTCTTGCCTCTGAGATCCGCGACCGAAGCGATCTTGCTGTCCTTCGGCACCAGGATGGCTTCGCCCTTCGGCGCCGGGGGCTCATAGGCGACATACTGGATCGGCGCGCCCGCGGCCTGCGCGAAGATTGGCGGCGCTTCGCCGGTGTTGCCGAAATCAATGGCGCCGACATTGAGCGCCTCGAGCAGCGGCGGCCCGGAGGGAAACTCGGTCCATACCACCTGATAACCCGCGGCCTTCAGCTTGCCTTCGAGCGTGCCCTTGCTCTTGAGCAGCACCAGCTTGCCGTACTTCTGGAAGCCGATGCGGACGACCTTGTCCTGGCCGTAGCTGAGGCCAACCGTCGAGCCGACGATGGCGAGAGACAGCATGGCGCTCGCGATCAGGCGTTTGATGAAACGCTTCATGATGAAATCCTCTGCGTTGAATGGAATGGCTTTTCTCGAATTCAGCTCTGGGTATGGCGCCAGACGATGTCGCGAACCACGACCGGCTTCGGGATCAGGCCGAGCTTGAAGAAGCGATCGGCGACGGCCTGCTGGGTCTCGATGATCGCGTCCGTCACCGGGCCGATCGCGAACGAGGCGCGGTTGGCCGCGACGGTCTGGACTTCCAGCGGGACGCCGGTCACGGCGGCCAGCGCAGTTGCCACGGCGTCGCGATTTCCTTCCGCCCAGCGGGCGGCTTCCGCCAGGCCGGCGATGATGTCGCGGGTGTGCTGGACGTTGGTGTTTGCGAAATCGCGGTTGGCGAGATAGAACGAATTGGCCTTGGCGACCTCGTAGGCGTTGATCAGGATCCGGCCGTTCTGCTTTTTCTCGCCGATCGCAAAATATGGATCCCAGATCGCCCAGGCTTCGATGCTGCCATTGGCGAATGCCGGCCCGGCATCGGGCGGCGACAGATAGACCGGCGTGATATCGGCGTAGGTGAGGCCGGCCTTTTCCAGTGTCGCGATCAGAACGTTATGCGCGCTGGTGCCCTTGGCGAATCCGATCCGCTTGCCTTTCAGATCGGCAATCGTGCGTATGCCGGAGCTGGCGGGAACCAGAATGCCCTGCCCGTTGGTGATCGGCGATCCCGCGACATAGACGATGTTCGCATTCGCAGCCTGGGCAAAGATCGGCGGGGCGTCGCCGACCGCGCCAAGATCGACACTGCCGGTGCTCATGGCCTCCAGCAACGGCGGACCCGACGTGAATTCGATCCATTTGACGGAAATTTGTTTCGCTGCGAAGTGCTTTTCCAGAATAGCCTGCTGGCGTGCGATCACGAGCACGCCGGTCTTCTGATAGCCGATGCGGATTTCCTTGACCGGCGCCTGCGCCCGCGCACCTGGCGACAGCGCGACAACGGCACCGGCAACCGACAATCCGAGAAACTCCCGACGCTTCATCACATTCTCCTGAACGATCATGCTCGCGAAATTGCGCGATCATGCGATGGCAGGGATGATGGTGCTGGGCGCGGGAGGTGTCGAGTGCTCTGCAAAAATAGCAATGACGGCACTGCCAAGCCGTCGCGCGACGACGCGTTTATTGCCGAAACACGATTTGCGACGACGCATTTTTCTTGACGCTTGCCCGAAGCCAATTCGTTAATCTTGCATCAGGCAGCGGTGGAACCTGATCCACCCGGAGACATAAGCGACCGCCGCTGGGATCCACGAACGCTTAGCAAATAAGCAGCTTGGAATTTATCTCCGCGAACCGCTGCCGGCGTAGCATCGTCATGCGGATCGCCTGACAACAATAGACGGCGGTTCTGTTGACTGAGGTCGCCTCGTCTTTAGCTTGACTGCATCCCTTCAATTTCAGGCAGATCAAATTCCATGGGCAACCGTACCGCATCAATTATCGGAGCCATCGCAACCATCGCGGCCGTTTCAGCAACATCCGTGGCCGCGCAGACGCCGCCATCCGATACGATCCGCATCGGCTATCAAAAATCCTCGACGCTGACGGCCATTCTGAAAACCAACGGCGAGCTGGAAAAGGCGCTCGCGCCGCTGGGCGTCCGCATCTCCTGGCATGAATTCACCAGCGGCCTGCCGCTGCTGGAAGCGATCAACACCGGCAACATCGATTTTGGCGCTGACGTCGCCGATACCGTGCCGCTGTTCGCGCAAGCCGCCGGCGCCACGCTTGCCTATATCGCGGAAGAAGCCGCTTCCCCGTCGGCGCAGGCCATTCTGGTCGGCGCGGAATCGCCCATCAAGACGTTGGCCGACCTGAAGGGCAGGAAGGTCGCAGTGACGAAAGGCGCCGGCAGCCATTTCCTGCTGCTCGCCGCGCTCGCCAAATCAGGCTTGAGCTTCAAGGACATTTCGCCGGCCTACCTCACCCCGGCCGACGGCCGCGCCGCCTTCATCGGCGGAAATGTCGATGCGTGGGTGGCCTGGGACCCGTTCCTGACCAGCGCCCAGCGCCAGTCCAACGCGCGGGTGCTGTCCGACGGCAGCAACGGCCTTGCCAGCTACAAGCGATATTATCTGTCGTCGGCTGTATTCGCCGATCGGCGCGGCGACGTGCTCAATGCCATCTTCGGCAAACTCGACGAGACCGGTAAATGGGTCAAGGCGCATCAGGATGATGCGGCCAAATTGCTGTCGGGCCTCTGGGGCATCGATGCGGCGACGGTGAAGGAAGCCAACAGCCACCGTTCCTACAAGGTCGGAATTGTCACGGCGCCCGGCCTGTCCGAACAGCAACGCATTGCGGATGCGTTCTTTGCGGAAGGATTGCTGCCGGTAAAGGTCAACGCGGGCGATGCGAAGATCTGGACGCCAAAGCGCGACTGAGCGAGGCGCTGGCTAGAGAGGCGTTGCGGGCAGATTGCCTGTGGCCCATCCTTCGAGACGCCGCTTCGCGGCTCCTCAGGATGAGGTCTTGTTTCGCGACGAAATCCTAGACCTCATGGTGAGGAGCGCCGCCTTGCGGCGCATCTCGAACCATGTGGCCCCCGTAAGCGGGAGAGGGAGCGCAATCCCTTCGCGGCTTCTACGCCGCCTCGAACGCCGGAACCGGCAATGCGGTGACCGACTTGATCTTTTCCATCGCGAACCGCGAGGTTACGTTCTTCAGCGCGACCGCGCCGATCAGCTTCTTGTAGAAAAGATCATAGCTCCGCATGTCGGCGACCACGACGCGCAGCACATAGTCCACGTCGCCGGCCATGCGATAGAACTCGATCACCTCGGGCATGGCGCTGACGGCGGCGGCGAACTTCTTCAGCCACGCATCGGAATGATCGTCGCTCTCCACCGACACGAACACCGACAGCCCGAGGCCGATCTTGTTCTGGTCGACCAGCGCGACCTTGCCGGTGATGATCCCCTCCTGCTCCATGCGCTGGACGCGCTTCCAGCACGGCGTGGAGGAAAGCCCGACGCGCTCTCCGATCTCGGCTACCGACAGCGATGCATCCTCCTGAAGCACCCGCAGGATCTTGCGGTCGATCGCGTCGATGCGGCGGGGAACTTCCGAGGAAGCGGTAATGACGTCGCTCATGTGTAAAACTTTCTTCCAAATGCATTGCTCTCAACAATGCTATTCAGAAAATAATTCCACACAAGCCGGCTACCGTTTCGAAAATTGGTGCCACCAGAGAAAGACTTGCTGCGCGGACCGCCTTCCAGAGCAGGACGACTTTTGCTTGACTCGGTCTGGCCGCGAACTCGCTTCACCTCTCCCGCTTGCGGGGGAGGTCGGATCGCATCGAAGATGCGATCCGGGTGGGGGCTCTCTCCACAGTACGACTCGCGGCGACACCCCCACCCCAGCCCTCCCCCGCAAGCGCGGGAGAGGGAGCGCAGTCCCGTCGCGGCTGCTACTCGACCCAATCTCGCTGAAGAGCCTAAAGACCCGCGCCCTTGCCAATGGATCCGGAGAACGAGCGGTCGACGATGTCGGCGGCGTTGAGCTTCTGCTTGATCAGGCCCGAGCGGAAATAGAGGTCGATCGTTTGCTGCTCGTCGGCCACCACACCGTCATCGATCGGTGTGACGCGGATTTTCGCCCGACTCAACCAGTTCAACGGCACCGCGGGCGGAATGTTCATCAGTCTGCCCCACGTCTCCGCATAGGCGCTGACATTGGTCTGCGACCACGCCCGCGCGGCCGTCAGCCGCCCGACAAAATCTTCCAGTTCCGGCCGCTTGTCGCGGATCGCATTCGGCGTCGCGACCTGGAATCCCAGGCCGGGCGTCAGACCCTCCGCCGTGATCACGCGCCGCGACTGGAACAACACTTCCTCCTGGCTGACATAAGGCTCCCATGTCGACCAGGCGTCGACGGAGCCTTGCGTATACGCGACCTTGGCGTCCGATGGCGCGAGAAACACGATCTGGACGTCGCTGGTCGACCACCCCTTCGATTCAAGCGCGGCCAGAATCAGCTGATGGCCGACCGAGCCACGGCCGGTGGCGATCTTCTTGCCTTTCAGGCTTTCGAAGTCAGGGATCGGCGAGTTTTTCGGAACGAGTACCGCGAGCCCTTCGCGAGTTTGCCGGATCGCGGCGATGGCTTTCACGGGAACATTGGCGGCCGCAGCGAATGTGAACGGCGCGTCGCCGACCAGGCCGGTTTCGATCGCGCCCGCACTCAACGCTTCCAGTAGCGGCGCCGCGGCCGCGAATTCCTTCCACTCGATCTTGTACGGAACATCCTTGAGCACGCCGGCCGCTTCCATCACGGCCTGCGAATTGCCCTTTTGATCGCCGACCCGCAATGTGGTCTGGGCGTCCGCCGAGGCAATCGCACTCAGCAGCAGCCCCGCAATGAGAATAGAGCGCATCATTCTGCGGCCACTCCCCGAGCAACACTGCGCCCGGCAATCAGTTGACGCGTCAACGGGATCAGTTCGCGGCCGTAGTCGATGGCATCGATCAGGGGTTCGAAGCCGCGGATCAGGAAATGGCTGATGCCGAGATCGTAATAATCGCCGAACACTTCGGCGACCTGTTCGGGCGTGCCGACCAGCGCCGTGGTGTTGCTATTGGCGCCGGTGAGCTTTGCGATCTCGGTCCACAGCCGCTTGTCGATCCTTGTCCCCTGCTCGGCCAGCGCCAGCAGCCGTTTCGCGCCGGCGGTGGCATGGCCGTCCGCAGGCTTGCGATAGCCGGTCTTGTCCTGCAGCGCGGTGGCGCGCGCCAGAATTTCATCGGCCTTGGCCCAGGCCTTCTCCTCGGTATCGGCGAGGATCGGGCGAACCGAGAGGCTGAAGCGCGGCGTCGGCCGGCCGTGCTTGGCGGCAGCCGCGCGGACCCGCGACGTCACATCGCGCACCTGCGCATAGGATTCGCCCCACAGCGCAAACGTATCGGCATGCTTGCCCGCGACCTCGATTGCCGCGTCGGATCCGCCGCCGACGAAGATCGGAATCCCCTCGCTGCGATACGGTTTCAACTGCGAGAAGCCGTTCTGCACCTGATAATATTTCCCCTCATAGGTGAACGGCCTTTCGCTGCTCCATTCGGCGCGAACCACGTCCAGGAATTCGCTGGTGCGGGCGTAGCGTTCATCCTTGTCGTCGATGACGTTGCCGTCCTGCCGCAGTTCGGTGGCGTTACCGCCGGTGATGACATGCAGGGCGACGCGGCCGCCGGAGAGTTGATCGACGGTCGCAAGCTGGCGGGCGAGCAGCGTCGGCGCGGTGAAACCGGGCCGCTGCGCGATCAGGACGTTCAGTTTGTCGGTCACGCCGAGCACGTGCTGGCCGATCTGCAGACCGTCAGGCGTGGTCGAGTGAAACGCCAGCAGCGCGCGATCAAAGCCCGCGTTCTCATGTGCCTTGGCAACGGTCTCGACATAGTGCCGGTCGAGAATCGGGCCGTTCCGCACCACGGTTTCGGACGAATAGTTGCTGCCGATGTATCCGATGAATTCCACTGACATGAGCTTGCTCCAGAGTTCGGGATTGGTTCGCTGATATTCAGGCGCCGAGCGCCAGACGTCCGGCGTTGACGCGGGTGGCGTCGTCCTGCGGCGTGTGAACCCGCCCGCACAGGACATCGCGATAATGCCGCTCCAGCGGATTGGCGCGGGTGAGACCATGATTGCTGGTCAGCGACAGCGCGTCTTCGAGAATCGCGACTGCATTGTTGGTGACCGTGAGCTTGACGATGCTGGATTCGGACGCGCTGAGCTGCACGCCATCGTCGAAATCGCCGGCAAAACTGTCGATCAGGCGCGCGTTGACGGCAAGACGCGCCTCGATGCCGCCGACGATCTCCTGCACCCTCGGCAGCGTCGCCAGCGATGCGCCGAGGTTGGACGGCTTCCGGTTTTTCAGGAATTCGACCAGCCAGTCGCGCGCCGCACGGGCGACGCCGTCATAGATCGCGGCGACGAAGATCGCATGCACCACGGACTGGGTGAAATCCGGCACCCGCCAATCCTCGGGCGCGCGGACGTCGATCTCATGGTCGAGCGGGAACACGACGTCTTCGAACACGACGTCATGGCTGCCGCTGGCGCGCAGGCCAAGATGGTCCCACGTTTCGACAATCCGCGTGCCCGGCAATCCCGCGGGAACCAGGAACAGGCCGACGCGCGTCTCCGGCTCGTCGGTCTTCGCCCACACCGCATACCATTTCAGGATCGGCGCGCCGGTCGAATAGATCTTGCGGCCAGAGAGCCGCCATCCGGTCTCGGTCTTTCGCGCGGTTGTCGCCGGCAGCCCGCCGCGCGCGGGCGAGCCCAGATCCGGCTCGACCCGCAGTGCATTGATCAGCGCCACGCCGTCGATTGCTTCCCGTGCCAGCTTGCGCGACAGACGCCCCGGCCAGCGCGTGCTGCGTGCCATCACCAGATGCTGGATGTAGTGCATCGACAGCACCAGCGCGGTCGATGGATCAGCCTTGCCGAAGATGCCGAGGATGCGCGCGGTATCGAGCGCACCGGCGCCGTGGCCGCCGAGCGCCGTCGGTACGGTCAGCGCCAACAATCCCGCCTCGGCAAGCTCCTTGAAATTTTCATGCGGAAAACTGGCGTCGCGATCGTGCTGCGCAGCGCGCGCTGCGAACTCCGACGCGAGTGCCCGCGCGCAATCGTACGGCACCGGCGCGGCCTCCGCCGGAGACTCCTTGCGTATCGAGCTGTTGATCGCGCTCACCATGTGGCGTCCAATCCGAGCAGGCCGAGGATGTTACGGCGAAGCTCCGCCAGCCTGGGATCACCGCGGTGCCGCGGATACGGACGATCGACCGCGATGTCGGCCTTGATGCGCGCCGGACGATCGCTGAACACGATGACGCGGTTGGCGAGGAACAAGGCTTCCTCGACGTCATGGGTCACCAGCAGCGTGGTAAATCCCTTGCGCTGCCACAGCGCCACGATTTCGGCCTGCATCGTGATGCGCGTCAGCGAATCCAGCTTGCCGAGCGGCTCATCGAGGATGAGGATCTTGGGATCGTTCACCAGCGCCCGCGCCAGCGCAACGCGCTGCGCCATACCACCCGACAATTGATGTGGATAGGCATTGCGAAACTGCGACAGCCCGACGAGGTCAAGCGCGGCATCAACACGATGGCGCTGGGTCTTCAGGATGCCCTGCGCCTCAAGCCCGAGCGCGACGTTATTCCAGACGGTTCGCCACGGAAATAGCGTCGGATCTTGAAACACCACCACGCGAGACGGAAACGGTCCGGTGACGGGATCGCCGTCCTCGCGCAGTACGCCCGATCGCGGCGCCTCAAGTCCCGCGACCAGCCGCAGCAAGGTCGACTTGCCGCAGCCGGAGGGGCCGAGCAGCGCGATGAATTCGCCGGGCTTGACGCTGAAATTGACGTCGTCGAGCACCGGCAAGACGCTGCCATCGATGTCGAAGGCGTGGCTGATGCGTTCGACATCGAGCGAGGCGCCGACGGCCGGATAAGTGACCGCTTCGGCCAACGCATGCGCTACCATTTGACGACTCCCTTCTGCCAGATCAGCAGGCGGTCGCGCGTCCGGAACAGCAGCGTGATCGCGCCTGAGCACAGCAGCGACATCACGATCAACGCGGCATACATGTTGGCATACGCCGCCCAGCCTTGCGCCCATTGCAGATACCAGCCGAGCCCCGCCTTGACGCCGATCATTTCCGCGACGACCAGCACCGCAAACGACGAACCGAGGCCCATGAACAGGCCGACGAACACATGGGGAAGCGCCGCAGGAATCGCGACCTTCAGCACCAGGAACGACGGCTTCGCGCCGAGCGTCCGCGCCACGTCGTAATAGGCGTTGCTGACGCTCGCGACGCCGGACCAGGTCAGCACCGTGACTGGAAATCCGGTCGCGAGCGCGATCAGGAACGTGCTCGCGCTCCAGCTCGACGGGAAGGTGAAGAACGCGATCGGCAGCCATGCCGTCGCCGGCAACGGGCCGATGAACCGCAGCACCGGATGCACCCAGTAACCGACGCTGCGCGACCAGCCGATCGACACGCCCGTCAGAAAGCCGACGGTGGCGCCGATGACGTATCCGCCGAGCTGAAGCCTTACCGAGGCAATGATGCTGTCGAGCAATTTGGGCAGATCATCGGTGTAGACTTCGATGATGGATTGCGGCGGCGGGAAGAACGGCAGCGGCAGCCACCCGAACTTTGCGGTCGCGACTTCCCACAGCGTCAGGAACAACGCTGATACCAGCAGCCACGGCGCACGCCGTTGCAGGCCGGTATTGAACCGCCCGAGCCGGCTGCCCGCCACCGTCGCCAGGAAAATGGCGCCGGAGATGACGAAGGCAGCGGCGGCGAGCTGATGGGTGCGCGTCCAGTCGCCGATGTCCGGCCACCACAGGCACGAAATGCCGAACCCGACCCACGCCAGGCTTGCGAACACGCCGGTTCCGCCTGCCGGTAGGGAGAACGCCAGCGACAGCGGCCGCCCTGAAAGTGCTGCGCCTTCTTCCGCCGATTGCGCCAGCGCGACCGTCTTAGACGCCGAATACGTCGACATAGATCCGCTCCGCAAATTTCGCCGTGTCGGTGCTGGCCTTGAAGACTGAAACGCTCTTCAAATCGTCCGCATAGGCCTTCAGTTCCCGCTTCAACACTTCGCCGACGGGATGGTGATGATGGGTGTGGTAACGGACCATCGCCTGCAGATCCTGCAGGCTCGCCGTCTTGGGCGCGTAAGGCTGGAACGAAGCCGCGGCGACGTCAGGGTTTTGCGCAGTGAACATCGCGGCATCGAGCAGCGCCTGCGTGATGGCACGCGCGACCTGCGGCTCTTCGCGAACCAGGCTGCCGCGCAATCCGAGAATGCAGCAGGTCTTGTCCTTATATTCACCGTCGAGGTTGGACGCGACCTCCTTGTAGGAGCTGTCCTTCAGCCAGATATGGGCAATCGGATCGGACGCCAGGAACGCCTGAACCTCGCCCTTCTCGACGGCGAGCTGCAGCAGATTGCCGGGATAGGCGCGCCAGTCGACATCCTTGTTGGGGTCGATGCCCTGCTTGGCAAGCTGGATCGAAAAGAAGTTCTTGTCCGGCCCGCCGAGATCGCCGACCGCGACGATCTTGCCCTTGAGGTCGGTCAGCTTGTCGACGCCCGAATTGACGCGCGACAGCACCCGCATGCAGCCGCCATGGGTTCCAGCCGCGATCTTGACGTCGAACCCCTGCTCCAGCGGCTTCAGCCAACGCAACGCCATGCCGAGCCCCGCGTCGCTCTTGCCGGTCGCGATCGCTTCCAGCAACTGATCGGTCGAGCCGCTGTAGTTGATCAGTTCGACATCGAGATTGTGCTTCTTGAAGATGCCCTGGTCGATCGCCACTGGAACCGGCACGAGGCAGACCGCGCCGGCATTCCATGACAATTTCAGCTTTCGCGGCGCTCCTGATAGCGCCGGTGCATTGGACGCGGTCCTGCAGATCGGAAACTCTGAGAAATCGATGCCGGGTGTCGTTGCGCGGAACGGAAAGGCCTGCGCGCCGAACACGCCTAACGGCGCGGCCAAAGCCGCGGCAGCCCCGCCGCGCAGCAACGTTCGGCGATCCAGCCGCGTTACGTCGTTCTTTCCATCTCGTGACATCATGCACTCCTGCTCTCAAAACGGCATGGCGCCGCCGCCGGCGCAGCACGTGGATGCTGCGGCCCGTTATGTTCCACACTGGCGATCGGTTATTCGGTGCAATCCCCGCGAGACTCCGATCTCGCGCCGTTGATCTGACGTTCAAATGATGCGCGGCAGCAACGCCGTCGTCAATGAAATGGAATTTTGAATGTGAAATCGAACGGAGAGATTTTCTCCACGCTGATATCGCCCTGCGATGAAACGGTTTTCGCGCGCTCACCCGCCATGCAGCGACCATGCGTCAGTTCAATTCTGTTGAATTCGAACTGATTCAAGGCTCGCAGCAGACACCTTTCATCTTCGCGTGAGTAGCGAGACGATCATTGCCGGCACATCAAAATATTCAGTCAGCCATTTCATTGACTGCGCACCCGTCGCTCGTACGCTTGGTGCATCGCTGATTGCCTCACGCAATGCGGCGGATCACATCGGAAAGAACAAAGGCATGAACAAACTCGAATCAACACCGCGCATACGCATCCGCAGACTCGGCGCCACGCTGTTCGGCGCGGCGCTGGGGCTGGCGATAACAGCATCGGCCATGGCGGCAGACACCGTGACGCTGCGCGTCGGCGACCAGAAGGGCGGCAACCGTTCGCTGCTCGAAATCGCGGGATTGGCGAAGGATCTTCCCTACAAGATCGAATGGTCGGAATTTCCTGCCGCGGCGCCGATACTCGAAGCATTGAACGCCGGCGCGCTCGATGTCGGCTACACCGGCGACCTGTCCTTCCTCACCGTCTATGCCACCGGCGCGCCGATCAAGGCGATCGGCGGCACGCGATCCGACGCCAGCACGCAGGCAATTCTCGTTCGACAGGATTCTCCGATCAAGACGGCCGCGGATCTGAAAGGCAAGCGGCTGGCGGGAACGCGCGGCGGCTGGGGCCAGTTCCTGATCGACGCGACGCTGGAGAAAGCCGGATACAAGGTCGACGACGCGACCTTTGCGCCGCTCGGACCGGTCGATGCCAAGATCGCGCTGGTCGCCGGCTCGATCGACGGCTGGGCGGTGTGGGAGCCCTACGTGTCCTACGCAACGCTGAAGGACAAGGCCCGCGTCGTCGCCAACGGCGAAGGCCTGACGCCGACCATCACCTTCATCGTGGCATCCGATTCCGCCATCGCCACCAAGCGGGCGGCCGTGCAGGATCTCGTGCAGCGGCTCAACAAGGCGCGGCTGTGGTCGCTCGATCACCTGCCAGAATATGCCAAAAACACCTCCGAGCTGACCAAGCTGCCGGAAGACGTGCTGCTCAGCGCCTACACCGCGCAGAAAACCAGCCCGATCGTGATCGATGCCGCTATCGTCAAGGAAGTGCAGGCGGCATCCGACCGCGCCACCCGCTACGGCATCCTTTCCAAGACACTCGATGTCGGCAAGGCCGTCGATCGCAGCTTTACGGCGGCGGCCGCCGGATCGAACTGACACCAACGCATCGACCCGAACGAACGGGCCGGCATCCGGTGCCGGCCCTTACTTCCGACCAAGCGAGTACGCGCATCAGGTGACCGATGATTCAACGCAGCACGATCTATCCAATCAAAATGGCGGCAGTGATCGTCTGCCAGGCGGCGCTGCTGGCGATGATCGTCTGGGGTTTTCACTAAACTCTGAACCTCCCGGCGGAAGGCCACTCAACGAAACGTACTGGGCTGCATCAGACATGATCCCGCATTACACCATCCGGCATCTCGCGGGAGCGCGCGAGGAGCTCTCATGCTTCCGACAGCTGGAGGATGAGAGCGCGGCGCTGTACTTCAATATTGTGCACGGCGCGAAGGTCCAGAGGCGCTTCACCACAGAAAAATCGGGAGTGCCTTGCACGGACTACGTCCTGATCGCGCGCGAGGATGGCAGCGGCGGAGCCGTCAGGGAACGGGCTATCGCGCTGTTCGACGCCTCCTGATCAAGACTTTCCCAGGCGACCTCGGCGTGCCCGCTATCCCGCTGCCGCGACCTTTTGCGTCGGCGCGACGCTGACCGCCAGTTTGCCGTAGCGGTCTTTGAACGCCTCGGTGTCGATTTCCTCGAGCTGGATCGCGCCGCTCATCACGCCGGCCTTCCAGGCCTCGTGCTCAGGATCGTGCTGGAATTCCGGCATCACTTCCCTGGCGAATAATTCCAGCGAGTCGCAGATGTGCTCATGGCTGTTCTTGCCGGCCTGATTGAGCAGGATCACCTGATCGATGTGCGAGGAGCGGAAGCGCCGCAACTTCTTGCGGATAGTTTCCGGGGAGCCGATCAGGCCGCCACGAAGGGCTGCTTCCTGCGCCTCCGGATTTTCGCGCTTCCACTTGTTGTATTCGTCCCACATGTTGACGGTGCCGGGGTCGGGGCGCTGCCGGTTCTGCGACGCGCCGTAATAGCGCAGCGCGAACTGGAAGAAGGTCGCGCCATCGGCGCGGGCGCGCGCCTCCTCGTCGGTCTTGGCGCACATGAAGAACGACACCAGCGCCATGTTCGGGTTGATCTGGTAGTCCGCCAGCTTCTTCAGCCGCTTGGTGATCGCGTTGTAATAGGCGTGCACCCAGGCATGCGCCGCTTCCGCGCTGACGAACTGAAAGCCCAGCGCGCCAAAACCGTTCTCGCCGGCGCGTTCGATGGTCTGCAATTGCGAGCACGCCATCCACAGCGGCGGATGCGGCTTCTGCACCGGCTTCGGCACCACGTTGCGCAAGGGGATGTCGAAATACTTACCGTGATGCTCGGTGCCCACTTTGGTGAACATCGGAAAGATCGCGGCGACAGCCTCCTCGAACACCTCGCGCTTGGTCTCCATGTCGCGGCCGAACGGCGTCAGTTCGGTGATCGAGGCGCTCTCGCCCATGCCGAATTCGCAGCGTCCGTTGCTGAGCAGATCGAGCACCGCGACGCGTTCGGCGACGCGGGCGGGATGGTTGGTGGTGAGCTGGAAAATACCGTGGCCGAGCCGGATCTTCCTGGTGCGCTGGGAGGCGGCGGCGAGGAACGATTCGGGCGACGGCGAATGCGAATATTCTTCCAGGAAGTGATGTTCCACGACCCAGGCGTGGTCGTAGCCGAGCCGGTCGGCGGTCTCGAGCTGCGTCAGGGCATTCTGGTAGAGCCGGAGCTCATCGCCCTCTTCCCACGGGCGCGGCAGTTGCAGCTCATAAAAGATGCCGAACTTCATGACGTCGCTCCCGATTGTTGTTTTGTTGCAGTGTATTCGCCGCGCTGCCCAAGTCTAGCCTCGGGCATGAAACTCCAATTCCGCGCAGCGGAAGCCGGCTTGCATGGAACGCGCGAATGATTAGTTTGAGGGTCTGCCTGAGTCGCGGCCGATCACGGCCCGCTCGCCCCTCCGCCGAGACCAAATGACCACGTTTACGCCGCATCAGGATTCCGCGCTGAAGGCCGTTGCCGACTGGATGAAGGCAAAGCCCGGCAGGAACGGCACGCCGCCGGTATTCCGGTTGTTCGGCTTTGCCGGAACCGGCAAGACCACGCTGGCGCGGCACATCGCCGACGGCGTCGACGGCGAGGTGAAATTCGCCGCCTTCACCGGCAAGGCCGCGCTTGTCATGCGCAACAAGGGTTGCGACAACGCCTCCACGATCCATTCGCTGATTTACCGCGCCCGGGAATCCGGCGTCGAGCAGCCGAGTTTCGAACTGTGGGACGACGCGCCGGCTTCGAAGGCGAAACTGATCGTGATCGACGAGTGTTCGATGGTCGACGCCGAGCTCGGCCGCGACCTGATGTCGTTCGACTGTCCGCTGCTGGTGCTCGGCGATCCTGCGCAGCTGCCGCCGATCCAGGGCGGCGGGTTCTTTACCGATAGCGAGCCCGACGCGATGCTGACCGAGGTGCATCGCCAGGCCCAGGACGATCCGATCGTGCGGATGTCGATGGATATCCGCGAGGGCCGCGAACTCGAAATCGGCCGCCATGGCGAGAGCGAAGTGGTGTCGCGGAGCGAACTCGACCCGGACCGGGTGATGAAGGCCGATCAGGTGCTGGTCGGGCGTAACAACACCCGCCGCGCCTACAACATGCGGGTGCGGCAGAAACAGAACATCGAGGATCCGTTGCCGGTTGCCGGCGACAAGCTGGTCTGCCTGCGCAACAACCGCAAGAAGGGCCTGTTCAACGGCGGGCTGTGGCGGGTCAAGTCGCGCGCGCAGTCGAAATCGAAAATCATCACGATGCGGCTGTCGCCGGATGAGGATTTCGGCCACAAGGTGACCAAGGTCTCGGTGCGCGGCGATTGCTTTGGCGGCGCCATCGAGACCATCCCGTGGGAACAGCGCAAGCCTTATGACGAGTTCGACTATGGCTACGTGCTGACCGTGCACAAGTCGCAGGGCTCGCAATGGGACGACGTGGTGCTGTTCGACGAAAGTTTTGCGTTCCAGGACAGCCGCGCGCGCTGGCTCTACACCGGCATCACGCGCGCCGCGAAGCGGCTGAGCGTGGTGGTTTGATCTAAACAGTGGGTCTGCGTGCCCCGGATGCTGCGCAGCGCGAAGCGGTGCGCTGCTGATCCGGGGCCCATCAATCGCGACACCACCGCGGGTCCCGGCTCTGCGGAGCAGCGCCAAGAGCGCTGCACCGCGTCCGGGACACGATACCTACTTCTCCGCGACGAAATAAAAATCTTCCCTGCCCGGCGGCGAGCCGTAGGTGAAGGGCTGTTGCGCGCGCTTGGTCATCGTCCAGACGTCGTCGCGGACGATATCGAACAGTTTCCGCACCTCGACCTTGGGCGTCTTGAGTTCACGCGCCAGCACGGTTGCGAACGGGCTGTTGACGGAATCGCCGTCGAGCGCGGTCTCGCCGTGCTTGGCGGCGTAGACCACCATGAAGCCGGCCTCCGGCTCGATGTTGGAAAAGCCCTTGTTGACCAGCTTCAGCGCAATGGTCCGCTGCATGTTCTTCTCGAACGGATTGTCGCGGCAGGCATCTAATATCACCAGCCGCAGCTTGCGCGCGCCGGAAACCGCGGCGATCAACTGTTCGAGCGCCACCGCCTGCGTCTCCGCATCGCGGTCGGCGGCGAGCTTGGCGTCGGTCGGGATCAGATAGTTGACGCCGCCGATCTCCATGCCGTGACCGGCATAATAGACCACCGCCCAATCGGCCTTCTCGGCTTGCGTGCCGAATTCGTGCAGGGCCGCGAAGAACTTGTCGCGGGTGAGGTCCGGCGCCAGCGTCACGGTCGCAAAGCCGAGGTCGCGAAGCGTGGACGCGATCAATTTGGCGTCGCGCGCCGGATTGGCCAGCGGCTGCACGTTCTTGTAGGCGCTGTTGCCGACGATCAAGGCGACCTTGCGCGGGCCTGATGAAGCGGGGGCTGCGGTCGTCAGCGCCGCCAGGCGCTCCTTGGCGAAGCGGCGCGCAATGGCGGTATCGATGTCATCGAACTTGGTCAGGGCCGCGCTCGCCGCACGGTATTCGCTGCGCGCGCCCGCGAGATCGCCGCGCTTTTCGAACACCTTGCCGCGGTTGGCATGGGCGCGGATATTGTTCGGGTTGATCTTGAGCGCCTCGTTGTAATCCTTCAGCGCAGCGTCGAGGTCACCCTTTGCCAGATAGACATTGCCGCGGCTGGTCATCGCATAGACCGAATTCGGCGTGTGGACCAACGCCACGTTGCAATCCGCGATCGCTTCGTCGAACTTCCTGATCTCGGTGTAGGTGATGCAACGGTAGGCCGCGACTTGCGGGGCATCAGGATTGATCTTTTTCGCCTCGGCGAAATCGGCGAGCGCCGCATCGTATTGCTTGCGGTAGGTCTGCACGCGTCCCCGGTTGAAGCGGTGATTGTAGCGGCTGGCGTCGTTGTTCGCGAGCCTGACGGCGGAATCGAGTTCGGTGAGGGCGCGCTGCAGGTCGCCCTGACGCATGAAAATAAGCGCGCGATTGTTGTAGGGGCTCGAGAAATTCGGCTGCAGTTTCGAGCTCTGCGCGTAGTCGGCCAGGGCCCGCTCGTCCTCGCCCTTGCTGCTATAGGCGAGGCCGCGCATGTTGATGTATCCGGCGTTTTCGGGAACCAGATCGATCGCCGTGGTATAGGCAGCGATCCCGCCGTCATAGTCGCGCTTCTTGATCAGCGCCTCGCCGCGAACGGCGAGAGCGCCCGCCCTGGCTTTGGCGGGCAGCTTGTTGTCGGCAATGACGGTCTCGCAGGCGGCCAGCCTTGCGACCGGTTCCGCATCCTTATTCCGGCAGGTGTCGATATCGCCCGCCGCCCGCGCGGAGCCGGCGGCGACAAGCGTGACGATGACCAGGAAGAAGGTGCGCAACATCAGTGAAACGCTCCGGCGCATGATTTTTGGTCGCCGGAGGCTGCCGGCGGTTCATTTTGGGAAGCTGTGCGAGGCTTGGTCAAGCGTGGCCAAACATCGCGCCTAACGTGTTGCGCCATCGCGGTTTTATTCACGAACTCGTGTGTCGCCGGCTGTAACAAAACGCGCCCGGACCCGTATCTCGGCGTATCTGAGGGAGCTGCGCCGATTGCGAAACGCGGCTCCCGCTCTAAACTGCCTTCCAACAGCCCCAAGAGGAAACCATGTCCCCTCGCCGATCCAGCCGCCTTTCGCGCTGCGCCGCCGCCATCGGCGCGCTCGCCATTGCCGCGTTCGCCGCCACCCCTTCGCGCGCCGCGGAAGAAGCCGTGATCATCCCCCCGCCCGCCGCCGACGTGCAGCCGGCCAGCGGCCTGCAAACCGCGGTCCTTGCCGGCGGTTGCTTCTGGGGCGTCCAGGGCGTGTTCCAGCATACCGCGGGCGTGGTCAACGCCGTATCCGGTTACGCCGGCGGCACCAAGGCGACCGCCGACTACAATCTGGTCTCGATGGGAACCACAGCGCATGCGGAAGTGGTCGAGGTCAAATACGACCCGAACAAGATCAGCTACGGCAAGATCCTGCAGATCTTCTTCTCTGTCGTGCACGATCCGACCCAGCTGAACCGCCAGGGCCCGGACACCGGCACGCAATATCGCTCGGCGATCTTCACCACCAGCGACGAACAGAAAAAGGTCGCGGACGCCTATATCGCCCAGCTCAACGCCGCCAAGGTCTACAAGAAGCCGATCGTGACCAAGGTCGGTCCGCTGGAGGCGTTTTATGCGGCGGAGGCCTATCACCAGGACTACATGACGCTGCACCCGAACCAGCCCTATATTGCCTTCAACGACATCCCGAAGGTCCATAACCTCAAGAAGGTCTTTGCGAGCGACTACCTCGACAAGCCGACGCTGGTGAGCAGTGCGAAGGCCAGCAACTGAGGGACCAAATTCAAAGGAGACTTCATGTCCGACACCAAGACCAAGGTCGAGAAGAGCGAGGCCGAGTGGCGCCGCGAGCTGACGCCGATGCAGTATGCGGTGCTGCGCGAAAAGGCGACCGAGCGGCCGTTCTCCGGCGAATACGAGCATGAGCACAGCAAGGGCACCTATACCTGCGCCGGCTGCGGGCAGACGCTGTTCGAATCCGACGCCAAGTTCGATTCCGGCTGCGGCTGGCCGAGCTTTACCGCGCCGGCCGTCGACAGCCATGTCGACGAGGAACGCGACGTCAGCCACGGCATGATCCGCACCGAGGTCTTGTGCTCGAAATGCAATGGCCATCTCGGCCACGTCTTCGAGGACGGCCCCGGCCCGACCGGCCTGCGCTACTGCATCAATTCGGCCGCGCTGAAGCTGCAGCCGAAGTAGCGTCAGCCGCCGTCGTCCCTCACTCGTCATGCCCGGCCTTGTGCCGGGCATCCACGTCTTTGGTGCCATAACAAGAAAGACGTGGATGGCCGGGCATAGGCGAGCGCCCGGCCATGACGGTGGATGGGGTTAAGCACTGCACTGGTTTATTTCTCAACTCCATTCGAACTCATTTCCTACCCCGTGCGACCAAGAGCTGGTCGCGCGGGGTTTTTCATTTTTCAGGGGGGCTTCTCCGGTTTGCCCGGCGCGCAAATCAAGGAAGGTTCAATGCAAATATCGAAACGTCTGCTGCTCGGTCTCGGCGCAGCCACCCTCATCATGGAGAGCGTTGTGATCCAGCCCGCTTTTGCCGCCGACAAGGTTTCCTTGTTCAAGGTCATTACCGCGAAAGATGAAATCGTCATCGGCATCGCCGAGGACGATCTGGCGCAGATGGACGGCAAGAACGCCGGCGGCATCGCCAAGATGCTGGTGGCCAAGGGCTCGATGAGCGTCTGGCGCTACGCCGTGCACAAGTCCGCCTCGGGCGACCTCGAACAGGCGCCGCTGCACAAGATCGGCCTGCTCGCCTCGGACTCGCTGCGCGTCGAGCCCTATGCGACGCCGCTGAAGGTGCTGCCGATCGACGAGACGAAGAAGTGACGCGCTAAGCGCGTCATCCCGGGGCGCGAAGCGAACCTCAGGTGCGCAATTGCGCACCGGGGGATCTCGAGATTCCGGGTCTGGTCCTTCGGACCATCCCGGAATGACGACCACCCCCCTTTTCGGCGGAGCGAGGACGCGCGGCCTGGAGTATGCTTTGCTCCGGGCCGCGGGGCGTTTTCACCTGACGCCGGCCACGCTTTCAGGAGGTCGCCATGTCGCTGGGCACGATCCTCATCATCATCCTGATTATTTTCCTGTTGGGCGGCTTCTCCGGCCGTTTTGGCGGCTATGGCTATGGTCTCGGCCATTCCGGCATGGGGCTTGTCGGGGTGATCCTGATCGTGCTGCTCATCCTGGTGCTGCTCGGCAAACTTTAGGCTTCGTAGCCCATTGAAATAACAGGGCTTATTTCGGTCCGAAACGGGCCCAAAGCCAGCCATGCGCGAATTCATCATCACCCCCGATCTGCGGATCAGGAGTCGCATTTCTGTCAAACAGGCTTATATTGGGGGTCGAAATGACGTGCACGGCGCGCCGCCCGGGATAGCGGCCCACCGTCATCCAATCCCCACTCGCTCGACGAACGAGCCAAAAAGATTGAGGTCACAAACCATGCGTCCATTCAGCTACGATACCGCTGCCGAACTGTTTCCTGCCGCGATCCGCAAGAAGAAGCGGGCGGGCTTTGCATATCGGCGTTTTGGCACCGCGGCCGAAGCGGTTCGCTTCGCGATCGAGGAGTTGCCGGCGGACTCGCTGAACGGCGCCTATCTGCAGGTGGAGGAAGCGCGCTTCGACCAGAGCGGCATCCGCACGCTCTATGAGAGCGAGGCCTTCCCGCTGACGCGCCGTCCCCGTGCGCCCGCCGCGACCGAAACCAACGCCGACGCTGCGTAACAGCAAGCTTTCGAGCTGTCTGCCCTCGGACGATGTCCGGGGGCATTTTTTCGCGCGTGTGAAGATGATTAGCGCGGCTGCTTGTCGAGCCAGCGCTTGAGCATCCGCACGTTGCGGACGTTGGCGCGGAACATGACGTCGAAGGCGTCGCCCGCGATCGGCACCAGGCCGACCACACCATCGAGCGCGACATTGCCCAGCATCCGCGTCGTGATGTACCAGGGCGCGCCGAGCGCGCGCGCCTCGCGCACCAGCCACAGCGAGATCGCTGTTGTGATGATGTCGCCGACGACGGGGATCAGCCCGATCAGCCCGTCGATGCCGTAGCGGAACTTGGTGCCCGGCACGATGAAGGCGACGTCGAGCAACTTCGAAATCGCTTCCAGCCGCGCCAGCCGCTGCTCGCGGGTGAGATTGCCGAACGGGTTGGCGCTGGAATTGCCGAAGTCGATCCGGAAACCCTCGAACTGCCCGCGCAGGCTGGGGTCGGGGATTTCGCGCCCCTCCTGGTCGATCACAGGCCCACGGCCCTTCGCGCGCCCCTGTGAGGGACGTTCGGTGCGGGCGCGGTTCGGCACAAAAATATCGTCGTTTGTCATGGCCATCAGATGGTAACGCAAAAGGCGTGCGCAAGTTGCGTCAAATTATCGCTGAACTTGCCGAGTTAGCACCCGTGCGGCCGTCGAAGTCCGTCTCAACCGCGCAGAACCCCACCTCCGTCATTGCGAGCGAAGCGAAGCAATCCATCGGAGCGCAAAGCAAGAATGGATTGCTTCGTCGCTTCGCTCCTCGCAATGACGTGGCTTCCAGTTCCGATTCAAAGTTCAAACAGCTAAGTCTTAAACCCGTCATCCTGAGGAGCGGCCCCTTGGCCGCGTCTCGAAGGACGACGGCCCGTCTGTGGCCGATTCATCCTTCGAGGCTTCCGCCTTCGCTCTTCGAGCTACGGCGGACAAGCGCTACGCTCAGGATGAGGGAACGCGGCTTCGTATTCTCGCGGTGCTTCGCGTCCGAGCTTTGCGATTTTACGTCGAATGCACCGGCGCCTGTTCGTCGGCATACTTGTGCGCCAGCCATGACGACAGTACCGCGGGCACGCCGCCGACCAGCCCGTAGAGGATGAACTGCGTCACGCCGGTGTCCGGGCCGCGCGAGCCATAGAGCAGTTCGGTGACCGTGAACCCGATCACGCCCACAATGCATAACCGAACCCACCATGGAATCCGCCGCACGTGGTACAGGATGTCGTCGATGGCGCCGATCATCAGCGCCGGCACGACGCCGAACAAATAGCTGTATTGCAGCGTCTTGGCGAAAGTGCCGAAGAATTTCCCGACTTCCTTCCAATCGGTCTGGGCCCAGTAGCCGGAAGCCATCGTGATCGCGAACAGCATCAGCAACCCGCCGACGAACGGGCCGATAGCTCCGAAGATCAGATAGCGTTTCATGGACCGTCCTCTGCCAATCGCGGGATCAGATGCGGTCTCAGTCTTACGACGATCTTGCGGAAAATTCGACAGGCTTGACGGAAGCGTTGCGAAACAATCCGCCGTCGCCCGCTACTCGCCCCAGGCCGCGAACGCCTCGTTGAACGCCCGTTCGCCCGGCGCGCCCTTTTCGATCGCGATGATGGCGCGGCGCTGGTTGACGTAGACCAGCGGCACGTCGAACCAGGAACGCTCCTTCAGGAGCTGCAGATTGCGGGCGCGGTCGGCGTCGACGTTGGAGAGGCCGACCAGGAAGAAGCCGTCGGTGACCTTCACGGCGAGCCCCGCCAGCGGCGTGCCGCGCGCCTGCTCGTTGGATTTCATCAAGATGCCCGGCACGTTGCCGACGCCGCCGCCGGAGAAATCCTGCGGCAGGATGAAGGTGAGCTCCGCGGTGTGGCTTGCGGGGAGCGACGTGTCGGTGTTGCGGCGGAACGACATCGTCATCTTGAACTTGCGGTCCGGAATTTCGATGTCGGCGCGCACGCTGATGTCAGGCTTCTGGTTGCCGCTCCCCTTGATCGGTTCGGTACGCCAGATCACCGAGCCTACATATTGCTTGCCCTTGGGATCGGACGGGTCCTCGTCATACAGCACCACGCGCTGCGCCACCGGCGCCACCTGGTCCGACGACGGCTGGCCGACGCGATCGGGGATCTTCGGCTTCGACTGCGGCGCCGCGGGATCCTTCGGCGCTTCGACGACGGGCGAGGATTTGAACAGGCTGCTCACCACGTTGATGGCGGACTTGCCTCCGACCATCGCAGCGCCGATCACGACAAGCACGATGCCGACCGCGATCGCGCTCTTGAACGGGAAAGCCGCGCCGACCCGGCGTGGCTTTTTCGGCTCGCGGTCGCGATCCTGCGACAACCGCGAACGCTGCGGCGGCGGCTGCATCGGGGAAGCCTGCGGCGAATAGCGGTCGGCCTCCTCGAGCGACTCTTCATAGGAATACGGCGCTTCCGGATCGGCGCCGCGGTTCTCCATGCTCGGCTCGAGCCGGTCGAACTCCGGCGAGGGCGAGGGCACGTTGGCGTAGGTCTTGCGCGCCGAACGGTTGGCTTGCGCCGCGGCGCGGCCGAGATCGTCGGCGTCGGCGGCGATGTCGCGGAAGCCGCGCATGCCCGGGGGCTGCGGCATCTGCGGCGCTGAATTGTCGGGGCCGCGGCGCGCGGCGCCGGTGCGTTCACGGGTCGGCGGCAGCGGCGGTTCCTGCGCCGGCAGTTGCGGCGGACGGGGTGGCGGCGGCGGCAAATCGGGCCGCAGGTTGCGCGGCGCGCGTTGCTGGTCGCCGTCACCAGACGGCGGACGGGGCTCGCGCGCGGGCGGCGGCGCAGCCGGGCGCGGACGGGGTGGGTTAGCTGCTGGCGCGCCGGATTCAGGCGGGCGCGCATTGGCGCGGCGGAAGGCGTCGCCGCCGCGCGAAGCCCCGGCGCCGCCGGGCCGCGAGGCGTCGCGGGCGCGCTGGGCGGCCTCGGACTCGACCTTGCGGACGGCCTCTTCCAGCGACAGCCGCTCCCGGGTGATTTCCGATTCGCTCAGCGGCGGCTGCACGCTGCGCAGCTGCGCGATCAGCGCCGAGCGGGCCCGCTCATAGAGCGCACGACGGCTCTCGCCGGGAGCACTGGGGTCCAGTCCGGCAATGGCGCGGGCGATCAGCGGGTAGTAGTCAGCCATAACGACTCAACAATGCGGACTTATGGGTAACAACTCGTTAAGCCTCGAACGGGTTTTGAACGAGAATAGTATCCTCGCGTTCCGGGCTGGTGGAAAGCAACGCGATCGGGCAGCCCACTAATTCCTCGACCCGGCGGACATATTTAATGGCCTGGGCCGGCAGATCCGCCCAGGAACGGGCATTGGCGGTCGGCTCCTTCCAGCCTTCGATGGTCTCGTAGATCGGCACCACCCGGGCCTGGGCGCCCTCGCCGGCCGGCAGATGGTCGATTTCCTTGCCGTCCAGCATGTAGCCGGTGCAGACCTCGATCGTGTCGAAGCCGTCGAGAATATCGAGCTTGGTCAGGGCGAGGCCGGTGATGCCGCAGGTTCTAGCGGCTTGTCGAACCAGTACGGCGTCGAACCAGCCGCAACGCCGCGGCCGGCCGGTATTGGTGCCGAACTCGCGGCCCCGCTCGCCGATCTTGCGGCCGATCTCATTGTCCAATTCGGTCGGGAACGGGCCCTGGCCGACCCTCGTCGTATAGGCCTTGCAGATGCCGAGCACATAGCCGACCGCGCTCGGCCCGAGGCCGCTGCCGGTCGCGGCCTGCGCCGCCACCGTGTTGGACGAGGTGACATAGGGGTAGGTGCCGTGGTCGACGTCGAGCAGCGCGCCCTGCGCACCCTCGAACAGGATGCGCTTGCCCTCGCGGCGCTTGAGATCGAGCAGCCGCCACACCGTCTCGGTGTAGGGCAACAATTGCGGCGCCAGCGCGGTGAGGTCCTTCAGGATCACGCCGCCGTCGAACTCCTCCAGCCCGAGGCCGCGGCGCAGCGCGTTGTGGTGCGCCAGCAGGCGGTCGATCTTGTGCGGCAGGGTGTCGAGGTCGGCGAGATCCATCAGGCGGATGGCGCGGCGGCCGACCTTGTCCTCATAGGCCGGGCCGATGCCGCGGCGGGTGGTGCCGATCGCGGTGCCGGCGTTGGATGATTCGCGCAAGGCGTCGAGCTCGCGGTGCAGCGGCAGGATCAGCGTGACGTTCTCGGCGATACGGAGATTTTCCGGGCTGATGGCGACGCCCTGGCCCTTCAGCCGGGTGACCTCGTCGAGAAAGGCCTGCGGATCGAACACCACGCCATTGCCGATGACGCCCAGTTTCGAAGGCCGCAGCACGCCCGACGGCAGCAGCGCCAGCTTGTAGGTCTCGCCATTGATGACGAGCGTGTGGCCGGCATTGTGGCCGCCCTGGAAGCGCACGACGATGTCAGCCTGCTCCGACAACCAGTCGACGATCTTGCCCTTCCCCTCGTCACCCCATTGGGCGCCGACGACGACAACATTGGCCATTTCTAAGGTTTTCCCTGCGGCTCACGTGGTTTCAGCATGACCTCCCCGGAAAACTACTGCCCGACTTTCCGGATCATGCTTTAGCTTGCCCAGCCGAATTCACGGCCGAGGGCCGTTCGCATGCGAGGCAGCCCAACCGGATAAAGGAAGCAGCCCGTCTAGGCAAGCAAGAAGCAAGCGTCGGGGGTCGTCAAAAAGGAGGACAACCCTTTGATATCCCCCAAAAATTTGTGGCGGCGCCAAGGCGGCGACATGAACGCGGAGTAATCTGGCAAATGTCTAAAACCACTCCTGCGACAAAGGCGCTGGAAAAGCTCGGCGTGAAGTTTGTGCTGCACAGCTATGTCTATGATTCCACCGCCGACAGCATCGGCCTGCAGGCGGCCGAGGCGCTCGGCGTGGAGCCCTCCCGGATGCTGAAGACGCTGATGGCCGAGGTCGACGGCAAGCCGGTCTGCGTCGTGGTGCCGTCGGACGGCGAAGTCAGCATGAAGAAGCTCGCCAGCGCGTTCGGCGGCAAGGCCGCAAAGATGATGCGCCCTGCGGATGCCGAGCGGCTCACCGGCTATCATGTCGGCGGCATCTCGCCGTTCGGGCAGAAGAAGCGCGTGCCGGTCGCGATCGAGGCCACCGCGCTCGGGCACGCGACCGTGTTTCTCAATGGCGGGCAGCGCGGATTGCAGGTCGAGCTCGATCCTGATGACGCGGTGCAGGCGCTCGCCGCGATCGCGCCGGCGCTGACGGTGTGAGGCCAGGGGCTGCATCCTTCGAGACGCGGCGAAAACGCCGCTCCCTCAGGATGAGGTCGAGAGGATCAGGTGTTGAACCCTCATGGTGAGGAGCGCGGCAACGCCGCGCGTCTCGAACCATGTGGCCCTCAAGACGCCGCGCGCAGTTTTGCTTCGGGGCTCGGCTGCGCGAACTCGCAGCGCTTGGCGACGACCAGGAACAGCAGGACCAGCGGCACCATCGATGCCAGCAGCACGGCGCTGGCGACCAGCGCCGCCGACGGCGATCCCCAGGCGTCCTGCAGGCTTCCGGCGGCGGTGGGTCCGGCCGCCATCAGGACGTAGAAGCAGGTATAGAACAGGCCGAATCCCATCGACCGATCGGCCGGCTCGAGCACCCTGGCAGGCATCGACAGGATCGCGCCCGACATCGGACCGATCGCGACGCCAAAAATCAGGCAGGCGATCGTCGAATGAAAATTCTCCACGAACAGCAACAGCGCACAGGCTGCGATCAGGCTGCAGGCGATGATTGCGGTGATCGGCCGGCCCGCGCGGTGCACGAGATAGCCACCGGCCGGAATGGCAATAATGGTGAACCAGATCGACAGGCTCGTCAGCGACGCCGCAACCGTCGGCGAGGATCCCTGCGCCACCATCAACAGCGGCGCGTAGCTGAAGAACAAAACGCAGGCGAGATTCATCGCGCCCCAGATCGCGCCCGATATCACCACCGGTATCAGCGCCGCGCGCGGCAGCCGTCCGGGGCCGGCGGCCTCCGCCTGAATTGACTGCGCCGCGCGCGGAATCATCGCAAACGCCAGCAGCGCCGCCACCGAACAGATCGCGCCCGACGCCATCACCGCCTGCCAGCCGAGCGAATGGGCGATCCAGGTCTGGATCGGCAGCGCAATCATGGCGCCGAACGGCCAGCTCATCTGCAAGATCGACATCGCCAGCACCATCTCGCGGGCGTCGAACCAGTCCGCCACCATCTTGGTCGCGACCAGCCCCACGATCGTGCCCCCGACCCCGCCAACCGTGCGCGCCGCCAGCGCGAAGACAAGATCGCCGGAATAAACCAATGCCAGGCCGGAAACCGCCATCAGCACCAGGCCGACGATCCCGAGCGTCTTTTCGCGGCCTCCGCCACCGAGCAATCCGGCCGGGAATGCGACGAGGACGCCCGGCAGCATATAGGCGCCGAGCAGCATGCCGACTTCCGAATAGCCGATGCCGAGATCGGCCATCAGAAGATTGGCCGCCGACCCGATCGATTGAAACTGGAATCCGATGGCCGCGCGCGTCGCGAACAACACCGCAAGGACGATCCACTTGCGTCCGGGCATACGGATACTCCCGGGGTTCAATCTCTGCGTTCGCCGCTGAGCACGTTTGAGAACTCGGATAATTCGTCCTCGGAGATCTCGTGCAGCGAGAGGCGCAGCTGCATGATCGCAAGATCGACCAGGTGGCCGGCAAAGGAGACGCCGCCGGAAACCAGCAAATTGCGCTGCTCTACCAGCACCGGAAGCACATTACGCAAACGACGCGCACTTAACTCATCCATAGCGATGCCCTTTGAGAGGTCGCTGCGACGTCGCGACCAGCCACTGGCCCGTGGTGGCGACGTCGGCGAAAAGTTCGATCGCCCTTGTGGCGAGCACATGCACGGTGGCGGCATCGGTATTGGGCCGCGACCGGCTCACGGATGCGTCGCTCAGGAAGGTGACGCTGTGCTCCCTGCGCGCGGCATCCATCGCCGTCGCAAGGCAGGTTTCCTCGGCGACGAGACCGGCAATGGCGAAGCTTCCGGCCTGCGAGACCACGCTTTCGAACAGATGATTGCTGTAGCAGGACGGCTGCTGGCGCTCGAACACCATGTCCGACCGCCGCGGCTCGAGACCGGAAATCCAGGCCGACTGGCTCGAGCGTTCAAGTATGCCCGGGCCATCGCCCCGCCCCTCGGCCTGCCGCGTGAACGCGATCGGTATGGCGAACTCGCGCGCATGCCGGATCGCGGCCATGCAGTTGTTCATCGACCGCTGGATGTCGCGCGCGTTGTCCCTGGCCAATGCGGCGTAGTTTTTCTCCTGCAGGTCGACCATGATCAGCAGGCGGCCACGCGAGGCGCCGACATAGGTGCGCAGATCAATGACCGAACTCATTGGACATCCGCCGCTTCGCAAGTTCCCCGGCTGGTGGATTTTTCGAGGATGCCTGGTCTATCCCAGCGGCCTTCGGGACGAATGAGCACGTAGGGATCATCGTTGAGGGTGATACATTGCGGATGCTTCTCGGTCTCGAGTTTGACCTCGACATAGTCAAAGTCGGAAAATACGAACTTGCGGCCGGGCGAGCGCTTGAAGCCACGTTGCTGCCAGAAGCCGAGCAGCCGGGCCTGCGCATGCGCGTACAGCACGCGGTAGCCCTTCTTCCGGCACAGCTCGATGGCCGTGTCCACGATCTGGCCGGCCAAGCCGGCGTTGCGGCTTTCGTTGCGGACGGCCAGTCGTTCGAGCTTGGCGAAACCAGCAAAGTAACGGATCCGCATGCAGCCGACCGGCTCGCCATCCTTGTGGCAGATCAGATGGGTGGCGGAGAAATCGTTGCCGTCGAATTCCTCTTCAAACGGGCAATGTTGTTCGCCCATGTAGACCGCTCCGCGGATCGCAATGACGCGCGCCATCTCGTCCATCGAGCGGACGACCTCGACGGTGACCGGCTCGGGCGGCATTGGCTTGACCAGCGGAAGATCCTTCGAGCGGTCGAACATCTGCAGATGCGGCGCGAACAATTCCTCGTAACTTGCGCCCGGCTGGAAGCCGAGCGGCTCCAGCACCCGCAGACCGCCCTTGGTGATGGGACGCGAATAGAGGTTGACGCCCTGGTAGAGCGGCGAGGAGATTTTCTGCAGCACCAGCGGGATCGCTGCCGCGAGCGTACCCTTGGCATGGATCGCCCAGACATAGATGCCGGCCGGACGTTCCGATTGCCGCGCGACATAGCACAGCTCGGGATCCTTGGTGTTGAGCCGGCCGTCGAGCAGCCGGCGCATGCCCTCGTGGGTTAGCGGCAACACCGCAAGGAAGCCTTCGCCCTTGGGGTCGCTGATGTCGAACCGGTCGCTTCGCGCGATGGCCCAGAAAATATCGGGGTTGTGGCGTGCCGCCGCCTGGAGGATTTCGTTTTTGGTTAATCCCGGTATGTCGGCGCGGGCCCTATCAACCAGCGCCGCGATGCCGGCCGCCCCGACGGTGAAAATCACCGTGCGTCTGGCCACTTGAAGATTGGTCATTCTCTCGAGAGAATGGGCCGTAGAGCGGCTGGCGGGAACCGAGCGGCTGGCGCGAGCGTGCTCCCGGGCGGATTTTCTGATCAGATCGATGTCGAGCGCGTTCATTGATCGTCTCTTGATTGTGTAAGGCTGAATTTTCTGCCAAGAATAGAAATATGGTTCCCTTAAATTAGAAGGCGATAAACGAGGCGATTTGTATGCACTCAGGTGAGCGCAGGGGCGCGCACAGCGGCGCGCACATGCCGGGACGAATGGCGAACTGGGATCTGGTCCGGATTTTCCTGGCGGTCGCCAGAACCGGAAGCTTCCGCGCTGCAGCTGCGGAGCTGAGCATGTCCGCCAATTTCCTCAGCAAGCGCATTTCAGTCCTGGAGACGGCCTACAAGACGCCGCTGATGACGCGCCACGTCGACGGCATCAGGCTGACGCCGGAAGGCGAAGCGGTTCTGGACGCCGCCAAACGGATGGAAGAGGCGTCCTTCGGGCTCGACCGCGCGCTAAGCCGGGCGACGCCTGCGCTCACCGGCGAGGTCCGGCTTGCCGTGACCGAGGGGCTCGGCACGTTCTGGCTGGCGCCCCGGCTGGTCGAATTCCAGCGGGTCTATTCCGGACTGCTGGTCGATCTGAAATGCGAGATGCGATCCGCGGACGTGCTCCGGCTCGAAGCCGATGTCGCGGTGCAACTCGAGGAGCCCGCCAATCCCAACCTGAAGCGCGTCAAGATCGGCCGGCTTCACATCATGCCGTTCGTCAGTCCGTCCTATGTCGAAATCTACGGCATGCCGACAGACCTGGACGACCTGCAGCAGAACCATCGCATGGTGATTCAGGAATCAGAACAGACCAAAGGCAAGGAGATGTACGAGCGGCATGCCGCACGCGAACAGCTCGGCTTTGTCGCGATGCGCAACAACGTCTCCAGCGCGCATGTCTGGGCCGTCTCCAAAGGCGCCGGCATCGGCTGGTTGCCGACCTACATACCGGCGATCGCCGGGCCCCTGATTCCGCTCGATCTCGGCGTCCAGTTTCCGCTCGATATCTGGCTCACCTACCATCCCGATGCGAAGCGGATTCCACGCGTCAAGCAATTGATCGACTGGACCATCCAGGCGTTCGACGGCCGCAAATATCCGTGGTTTCGGGATGAGTTTGTCCATCCCAACGATTTGCAGAAAACCTACAAGGGTGAGCCGCTGGTGAATCTGTTCGCTGGTTTCATGAAAGAATCACGGTCAAAGATTGGCTGAGCGAGACAAATGAGCAAGTCGACCGACGGGCAAATCGATCAACTGGTGAAGGCGCGATGGCTCGCGCTCGGGCTTTCGCAGGACGATCTTGCGGAAGTACTCGCCGGCCAGCCGACGCCGAAAACCAACAACGGGTCGGGCCGCGTCAGCGTCGGCCGCCTGATGCAGGTGGCGGACGCGCTCGGCGTTTCCCACGATCTGTTCGAGGGCCTGTCGCCGTCGACCAAGCCGCAATCCGGTAACGCCAATGCCGATACGATGCAGGCGCTGCTCGAACTGCGTTTGCTGCGCGTGTTCCGCGAAGTGCAGGACAACAATACCAAGCGGATGCTGATCCAGCTCGCCGAACAGATCGTCAAGCGTCAGGCCGCGGGCCCCGACCAGGCGGGTTAACCGGAACGCCCGCGCATCTCCCTCCGCGCATGGTCGCGATGCATCTGCCCCATTGATGAACCCGGCAAATCGGTGTCTGTGACACAGGCCGGGCGACCTTCTCCGGCCTGGCTTCTGTCGCCGGGCGGGCCGCGGCGTCATGAACCGGGCCTTGTCTTTGCGAATGTCTGCTTCCGAACCCAACGCGCCCGCGCAGCCCGCGACCTGGATCGCCAACCAGCCTTATTTGTTGCTCAGCATCACCGCGCTGTGCTGGGCCGGCAACGCCATCGTCGGGCGGCTGGCCGCCGGCCATATCCCGCCGATAACGCTGTCGTTCCTGCGCTGGACGTTCGCGTTCCTGATCATTCTTCCCTTTGCCTGGAAACATCTGGTGCGCGACTGGGCCGCGATCCGCGGCCGTCTCGGCACGATGATCGTGCTCTCGATCACCGGCATCGGCGCCTTCAACACCCTGCAATATTGGGCGCTCGAACACACCCAGGCGCTGAACACGCTGCTGCTGCAGTCGGCCGCGCCGCTGATCGTCGCAGTGTGGTCGCTGGTCCTGTTCGGCGTGCGCCTGACGCTGGCCCAGGCCGGCGGGGTTCTGCTGTCGCTGGCCGGCGTGCTGGTGATCCTGCTGCACGGCGATCTCACCACGCTCAAGAACATCGAGTTCAACAAAGGCGACCTCATCTTCACCGTGGCGCTGGCGATCTTCGGGCTTTATTCGGTGCTGTCGCTGAAACGCCCGGCCATCCATGGCCTGTCGTTCGTCGCCTTCACCTTCGGCGCAGGTGCTGCGTGCCTGATCCCGCTGTTCATGTGGGAACTGTTCGCACGGCCCCTGATGCGGATCGACACCGCCAACCTGCTGACGCTGTTTTATGTGGCGCTGTTTCCCTCGACGCTGGCCTATCTCTGCTTCAATCGCGGCGTGCAGCTGATCGGCGCCAACCGCGCCGCCCCCTTCTTTCACGTGGTGCCGGTGTTCGGAACCGTGATGTCGATCGCCTTCCTCGGCGAGCACCCGCAGCCTTTCCACTTCCTGGGGTTTGCGCTGGTCCTGACCGGTGTTTTTGTGGCGTCGCGAAAGCAGCCCAGCTAGTTTTGGACAGCCCGGTTGCGGTGACTTGCAGCGGCAAATCCGTTATCTATTGGGCCTGCTTCGCAGGATTTCGCTAATGGCGCGCGCCAGCAATCTGATGATCGGGACCTTGACCCTGGCGTTGATCGCCGGGTCGCTCGGCTCGTTCCTTGGCTATCAGAAATTTGCCGGCAATAAGCAGAAGACGCCGTTCCGGGTGATCTTCGAGGGCTCCGCCTCCGGCCTGCGCCAGGGCGGCAGCGTGAATTTCGCCGGCGTGCGGGTCGGCGAAGTGGTGTCGATGAAACTGGATAATCCCCGCCGCGTCGTCGTGCTCACGATGATCGACGGCAACACCCCGGTGCGCCGGGACACCCAGGTCGGCCTCGAATTCCAGGGCCTGACCGGCATCGCCGCGATCTCCTTTACCGGCGGCACGGTCGATCCGCCACCACTCGGCGCCGACGGCATTCCCGAACTGACCGCGGATCCGGAAGGACTGCTGGACATGCAGGAAAGAATCCGCGTGGCGCTGCGCAACGTCGACAAGATCATCGCCGACAATGAAGTCGCGGTGAAAGACACGCTGCGCAATTTCGAAACGTTCACCGCCTCGCTGTCCGGCAGTGGCGAGCGGATCAGCAACATCATCGGCACCGCCGATGACGGCATCAATGCGGTCGACGGAGCGCTGACCAAGACCAGGGATTTCCTCGGCGGGCTCGGCAGCGACAAATATGGCGGCGACCTGTTGCCGACCGTGATTTCGATGCGCGAACTGATCGTAAGCTTCGACAAGAAGTCCGACACGGCGCTGAAAGAAGCCCGGAAAATGCTGATCGATCTCAGCCAGTCCATCAACAGCAGCAAGTTTGCCGCGCCCCCCGCCAGACGCTAAAGCGCTCTTTGTTTGAGCATGATCTTTTTCGGAAAACCGCTTCGCACTTTTCCGGATCATGCTGTAGCGTCTTGCCCCGATAATAACCAAGAACAGGGACTGCTCCGCCGTGCTCGATAAATCCGCTGGCCTGACCGCTCCGCCCGCAACAGTGACCCGGGCCACGAGCGCGGTTCCACGTCACCTGAAACGCTATCTCTCGCTCGACGATTTCGAAGCGACGGCGCGGCGGCGGATTCCGAAATTCCTCTATGGCTATATCGCCGGCGGCGCCGAGACCGACGCCGCGGTCCGCGACAACCGCACGGCCTTTGACGAATACGGCTTCGTGCCGCGCGTGCTCAACGACGTCTCCGGCCGGGACCAGACCACGACGCTGTTCGGCAAGGCCTACGCCTCGCCGTTCGGCATTCCGCCGATGGGCTCCTCGGCGCTGTGCGCCTATCGCGGCGACATCGTGCTGACGCGGGCGGCGGCCGCCGAAAACGTGCCGATGATTCTCTCCGCCTCCTCGCTGATCACGCTGGAGGACGTGCGCCGGGAAAATCCGGCCGCCTGGTACCAAGCCTATCTGGCGGGCCTGCCCGCCCGTATCGAGCCGCTGGTCGACCGGGTCGCCGCGGCCGGCTACGACACGTTCGTCGTCACCGCCGACGTGCCGGTACCGCCCAACCGCGAGAACAACATCCGCAACGGCTTTCAGGTGCCACTGGCGATCACGCCGCGCGTCGCCTGGGACACGGTGACCCATCCGCACTGGCTGTTCGGCACCTGGCTGCGCACCGTGAAGAACCACGGCATGCCGCATTTCGAGAACATGGACGCGCAGCGCGGCCCGCCGGTGCTGGCCAAGAATCTGATGCGCAACATCGGCGCCCGCGACCAGCTGGCCTGGAAGCATGTCGAACTGATCCGCAAGCGCTGGAAGGGCAAGCTCGTCGTCAAGGGACTGGTCTCGCCCACCGACGCCCGGATCGCGCGCGAGAGCGGCGTCGATGGCGTGATGCTTTCCAACCATGGCGGCCGCCAGCTCGACTACACGATGTCGGGCCTGCGCACGCTGCCGGAGATTGCGGCCGAGGCGAAAGGCATGACCGTCATGGTCGACGGCGGCATCCGCCGCGGCACCGACGTGATCAAGGCGCTGGCGCTCGGCGCCCATTTCGTCTGGGTCGGCCGTCCCTTCCTCTATGCTGCGATCGCCGGCGGCGAGGCCGGCGTGCAGCGCGCCATCAGCCTGCTCCATGCCGAGATCGACCGCGACCTCGCGCTGCTCGGCATTCGCAGCATCAGCGAGATCACGCCGGATCTGGTGCGGAAGTTCTAGAGCCGGTTCTGAGACGTGCTTGCTCATGACGGAGGGTTCGATGGCGGCGTTGTTGCATCGGCGGGACTTCGCCAGGGTTTTGGCCGGATCGGCGCTGTGGCCGCTCACAGCACATGGGCAGAAGTCGGTAATTCCGCGCGTTGGCATTGTCTGGATTGCTTCCCGATCGGAGGTAGCGCCGTTTCAGGAGGCGTTCCGCCAGGGGCTGCGTGAGCTCGGTTATGTCGAGGGCGAGACGATCGCAATCGAGGCACGCTTCGCGGAGGGAAAGGTCGAGCTTGCGCCCGGCATTGCCGAAGAGCTGCTGCGGCTCAAGGTCGATGTCATCGTGGCGCCCTCCGCGACGGTCGTGCGGCTCCTGAAGCAGGCGACCACGACGATCCCCATCGTGATGGCGAACGTGTCCGATCCTGTCGGGTTCGGGTTCGTCGCGAGCCTTCAGCGGCCTGGCGGAACCATCACCGGCTTTTCCAACTTGATGGTCGAGCAAGTCGGCAAGAACGTCGAATTGTGCAAGGAGGCCATTCCCGGCCTGTCCCGGCTTGCTGTACTCGTAAACCCGGCAGTCCTCGATGCGACGCTCGTGTTGAAGGAGGTGCAGGCGGCGGCCCCGGCCCTGGGCTTCACCGTCCACCCGGTGGAGGCACGCCAGCCGGGCGACCTCGAAGGCGCCGTCGCGCAAGCGCGGGAACAAGCCAACGGGCTCCTGGTGTCGACGATCGAGGGCATGTTCTTCGTGAACCGCGTCCAGATCATCGAGGCGGCCGCCAGGCACCGGCTGCCGGCGGTGTTTGCCGCACCGCCGTTCGGACTTGCCAGCGCAGGCGCGCTGCTGGCCTACGGCGCCAACACGCCGGACATGCTTCGGCGCGCCGCCAGCTACGTCGACAGGATCGTGAAGGGCGCGAAGCCCGCCGATCTTCCGGTCCAGCAACCGACAAAGTTTGAACTTGGGGTCAACCTGAAGACCGCAAAGGCGCTCGGCCTGAGCATTCCTCCCTCGATCCTTGTGCGCGCCGACGAGGTGATTGAATGAGAGTTGGGAATCGCCGTCCCGACCAATCGACCGCGGGGCTGACCAAAGAGGCGCAAGGTCAGCCGGTCAGACGAGTTCAGGACATTCTCGCATTGCAGGCACAGGACTGCTCGCGCGGCGGGTCAGGGGGCCCCTATTGTATTGCCCAACCCTGTGCAGGCTGGGTATCCTCGGCCCCTCAAAGGCGAGGGGAGAAGGCCGATGACCGCTTTCAATACGGTGCGTTTCCGGGTGAAACCAGGACGCGATCAGGAATTTCTGGATGCCCACAAGAACGTTGAAGCGACGTGGCCGGGCCTGACGCACGCCAACATCATCAAGACCGGCGACCGCTCCTACTGCATTATCGCCGAGTGGAAAGACATGGACGCGTGCGTCGCGGCGCGGCCGAATATGATCGCTACCCTCAATTCCTTTCGCGATACGCTCGAAGACCTCGGCGGCGGCCTCGGCGTCACCGATCCGGCGGCGGGTGAGGTCGTCCTGGCGCTGAAATAGTTCGTGGCGGCCTTGTTCGGCATTCTCAGAACGTCCCATTGACGGTTCTGAACAACTCGGAAACCCTGCCCGCGCTTTTCGGGATTGACTTCAGTCGCCCGTTTCGAGCACGGCTGACGGGGCATTTCCGGCCAGCGACGGTTGGCTGAAGTGGTACGTCTATTGCTTCCGGGCAATCTGCGCGTGAGGGGAAAGAACACACGATGATCCGCCTGTTTCTCGATCGGCTCTATTTGTTCTCCGGCTATCTCGCCGGACTTTTCCTGATTGCGATTTTCGTGCTGATGATGCTGCTTTCGGCCGGCCGGCCGCTCGGCATCAACATTCCGGCGGGCGACGATTTCATCTCCTGGTGCATGGCGGCCACCGCCTTCCTCGGGCTCGCCCATACGTTCAAGCACGGCGAGATGATCCGCGTCGGTCTTTTGATCGACCGCCTCAGCGACGGCGTCCGCCATTATGTGGAGATCGCCGCGCTGCTGGTCGGCACCGGCTTCATCGGCTTTTTCGCCTGGAACGCCTCGGTCATGACCTGGCAGTCGTGGAAATTTTTCGACATCTCGCAAGGCGTCATCGCGGTGCCGCTGTGGATCCCGCAGCTCGGCTACAGTGGCGGCCTCGTGATTCTCTTCATCGCCTTTGTCGACGAGCTGATCCACGTGCTGCGCGGTTTTCCGCCGCGCTACGAATTGCCGAAACCAAAGAGCGCCGAAGAGATCGTCGAACGCGCCATGCAGAGCGGGGTCTGACATGGAACTGCTCTCGATCGCCGCCATCCTGCTGGGATTTCTGGCGCTGCTGCTCGGTGGCGGCGTCTGGATCGGCGTCGCCTTGCTGGCGACGGGATGGGCCGGCATGCAATTCGCCGGCGGCGCCATTCCGGCGGGCAGCGTGCTGGCGACAACGGTGTGGGGCAACAGCGCGTCGTGGTCGCTCGCCGCCCTGCCGCTGTTCATCTGGATGGGCGAAATTCTCTTTCGCACGCGGCTCTCGGAAGAAATGTTTCGCGGATTTGCGCCGTGGCTGAACTGGCTGCCGGGCCGGCTGATGCACGTCAACGTGCTCGCCTGCGGCGTGTTCGGCTCCGTCTCCGGATCATCGGCCGCGACCTGCGCCACGGTCGCCAAGATCGCGCTGCCCGAGCTGAAGAAGCGCGGCTATGACGAAGGCCTGAGCCTCGGCTCGCTGGCCGGCGCCGGCACGCTCGGCATTCTGATCCCGCCGTCGATCACCATGGTGGTCTACGCCGTGCAGGCCAACGTCTCCATCATTCAGGTCTTCCTCGCCGGCTTTCTGCCGGGCTTGCTGGTGATGGCGCTTTACTCCGGCTACATCGCCGTCTGGTCGCTTGCCAATCCGAAGCGGACGCCGCCGGCCGACCCGCCGATGAGCTTTCGCAAGCGCATCTCGGAATCGCTCAATCTGTTCCCCTGTCTGCTGCTGATCGCTTTCGTCTTTCTGTCGTTGCTGATGGGCTGGGCGACGGCGACGGAATGTGCGGCCTGGGGCGTTTTGGGATCGCTCGCGATCGCATGGTGGCAGGGCGCGCTGACGTGGGAAGCGTTCTGGGCCAGCGTGATGGGCGCGACGCGGGTCAATTGCATGATCCTGCTGATCCTGGCAGGCGCCTCCTACATGGGCACATCGATGGCCTATACCGGCATCCCGCTGGCGCTGGCGAACTGGGTGAACGGTCTGCAGCTCAGTCCCTATGCGCTGATCGCGGCGCTCACCGTCATGTACATCGTGCTCGGCACGGCCCTCGACGGCATTTCCATGATCGTGCTAACCACGGCCATCGTTATTCCGATGGTGAAGCAGGCCGGCTTCGATCTCATCTGGTTCGGCATTTTCCTGGTGCTGGTGGTGGAAATGGCTGAAGTCTCTCCGCCCGTCGGCTTCAATCTGTTCGTGTTGCAAACCATGAGCGGCAAGGATTCCAACACGGTCGCCAAGGCCGCCCTGCCGTTCTTCTTTTTGCTCGTTGTGGCGGTTGCCATCATCACGGTCTTTCCTGCTATCGTGATGCTGCTGCCGCGGATCGCGTTCCCTGGCTAGAGAAAGGTATTGTCATGTTGAGGCTTGTTAAAACGTGCGCAATCGCTGCCGGCGTCGCGGCGCTTGCGGTTTCCGCAACGGTCGCTCCCGCAACCGCGCAGACGAAATGGAATCTTCCGGCGGCCTATCCGGCGGACAATCCGCATTCGGTCAATCTGATCGCGTTTGCCAAGGACGTCGGCGACGCCACCGGCGGCAAGCTGCAGATCACCGTGCATCCGGCGGCGTCGCTGTTCAAGGCGCCGGAAATCAAGCGCGCGGTCGCAACCGGTCAGGCGCAGGCGGGCGAGGTCCTGATCTCGCTGCATGAGAACGAAGACCCGCTGTTCGGCGTCGATGTCGTCCCGTTCATGGCGACGAGCTATCCGGCGGCCAAGAAGCTGTGGCTGGCGTCAAAACCCGCCGTCGAAAAGAAGCTCGCCTCGCAAGGCCTGATGCTGCTGTTCGCGGTGCCGTGGGGTCCGCAGGGCATTTTTGCCAAGAAAGAACTCAACACCGTCGAGGACATGAAAGGCCTGAAGTTTCGCGCCTATAATGTCGGCACCTCGCGCATCGCAGAACTCGTCGGCGCGCAGCCTGTCACCATCCAGGCGGCGGAACTGCCGCAGGCGCTGGCGACCGGCGTTGTCAACTCGTTCATGACCTCGGGCTCGACCGCCTACGACAGCAAGGCCTGGGAAACCATGACGCATTTCTATGATGCGCAGGCCTGGATTCCGAAGAACGTCACCTTCGTGAACAAGGCGGCTTTCGACGCGCTCGACAAGCCGACCCAGGAAGCGATCCTCAAGGCGGCCGCTGTCGCCGAAGAACGCGGCTGGAAGCTCAACGAAGAAAAGGCGAAGTGGTATCTTGAACAGCTTCAGGCGAATAAAATGAAGGTGCTGCCGGTGCCTCCGGCGCTGAAGTCCGGCCTTGAGAAAATCGGAGAGCAGTTGACGGCCGACTGGTCGAAAAAGGCCGGCGCCGATGGGGAAGCCGTGATCTCCGCGTATAAGAAGTAGGACGATCGTTTCTCTGTTACGAGGAATGCGTCATGGCCGGGCTTGTCCCGGCCATCCACGTCTTGCTTGTCACGTAAAGTTAAGACGTGGATGCCCGGCACAAGGCCGGGCATGACGAGAGATGGGAATCGTTTTCAACCCATTGGGCAAGACCCGAAAACGCCGGCGCCTTGTTCGGCCACCCTCTCAGGATGACGGCGACGGCCCAATCCCGAACTTGCTGTACGCCTCATTCGTACAAATGATCACATGCTCGGCGCAGCCATTGTGGCGGTGCGCATCGCAGCGGTTTTCGTAATCCGCCGACGTCATCATCTCGATGAAAGCAGCGACGTCGGGGTAATACACCAGCGCCAGATAATCCCACTGGTTACCTTCCTGCGCGCCGAGCGCGACCGCCTTGGCGTCGCCGGTCCAAAGCAGCGTGCCGCCGCGCGCCTTGATCATCGGCACGGTGAGCGCGCTGTAGCGCAGATAGGCATCCCACCCCGACCCGTCACCGTCGAGCGAGCGTTCGCGGAACCGCATCAGATTGACCATCACGACCGGCCCCTGATGCGCCAGCTCGTTGAGGCCCCTGACATTCAACAGATCGACGCCCATGACTTACTCCTAAGTGACTTGCTCCTAAATGACCTGCTCCCGGCCGACTCAGACGAATTCAGGACATTGTAGCATTGCAGCCATAGTAGCATTGCAGACTCAGGCCTTGTCGCGCAGCGAAAATCCGGCACAACTCCCGCGAGACCATGACCAGCCCCGCGCCACTGCCGCCCGCCCGCGATCCGGTCGGCTGGCTCAACAACCAGCCTTATATCCTGCTGACCCTGACCTCGCTGTTCTGGGCCGGTAACATCGTGCTGGCGCGGCATGTCGGCGATCACGTGCCGCCAATCACGCTGACTACGATCCGCTGGTTCGGTGTCTTCCTGATCCTGCTGCCGTTTGCCTGGCCGCATCTCAAGCGCGACTGGAAGGTTTTGCGCGCGCATCTGCCGCTGATGCTGTTCCTCTCGCTGATCGGCTTTGCCTACAACAACGCGATCTCCTTCTGGGCAATGCAGTACACCCAGGCGCTGAACGCGCTGCTGATCCAGTCGTCCGGCCCGCTATTCGTGGCGATGTGGTCGCTGGTCCTGTTCGGGGTGCGGCTGACCGGCGCGCAGCTGGCCGGCATTGCCCTTTCGCTGATGGGCGTCCTGACCATCATCCTGCGCGGCGATTTCGGAGCGCTCGCCAGCATCAGCTTCAACAAGGGCGACGTGATGTTCGGCTCATCGCTGGTGTCGTTCGGGCTTTACTCGGCGCTGATGCTGCGCCGCCCGGTGACGCATCAGTTATCGCTGATCTCCTTCACCACCTGCTGCGGCGCGATGATGCTGGTGCCGTTCTCGGTCTGGGAGTTTTCGACCGGTGCCGTGCTGAAATTCGATTTCCTGACGCTGGCCACTTTGGCCTATGTCCTGATCTTTCCATCGACGCTGGCCTACACGTTCTTCAACCGCGGCCTGGCGCTGATCGGGCCGAACCGCGCCGCGCCGTTCTTCCATCTGGTGCCCGTGTTCGGCTCGGCGATGGCGATCCTGCTGCTCGGCGAGCAGTTGCGGCTGTTTCACCTGGTCGGCTATGCGCTGGTGCTGGCCGGCGTCGTGATCGCGTCAAGGCGCGGCTCGGCGCGGAAATGAAAACGCGCGGCTGCGACTTCTCGACCATGCTGTACCGCTTCCGCTTTCCCTCCGGGCAGGCTAGCTTGCCCGCCAACCCCTCAAAAAAACCAAACGGGAGAAACGACCCTATGATCGCGTCCTTGAAACGATACCGGCGCATGGCGGCGGCAACATCTCTGCTGTTCGCGCTGGCATCAACGGCTTCCGCGCAGGCTCCGTATCCGAACCGCAACATCACGCTGGTGCTGCCGTTCGCCGCCGGCAGCGGCACTGACACCACGACGCGCCTGATCTCGAAGGAAATCGGTGTTTCGCTCGGCGTCAGCATGGTGATCGACAACAAGGCCGGCGCCAACGGCTCGATCGCGGCAAGCTATGTCGCCCGATCGGCGCCGGACGGCTACACGCTGTTCGTGACGACCAACACGACGCATTCGGCCAATCCGTATCTGCTCAAGACCATGAGCTACGATCCGGTCAAGGATTTCACGCCGATCGCGCGCACCGGCGACCTGCCCTTCATGCTGGTGATCCATCCCGACGTTCCCGCCAATTCGGTCGCCGAGCTGATCGCACTGGCGAAGAAGGAGCCGGGCAAATACTCCTATGCCAGCGGCAGCTCGTCGGCGAGCGTCTCCGGCGCGACGTTTGCCCGCCTCGCCGGCATCGATTTGCTGCACGTGCCCTACAAGAGCTCGCCGCCCGCCTTGACCGACGTCATCGCCGGCCGCGTCTCGATGATGTTCATCGACGTTCCGACCGGCCTGCCCCACGTCAATGCCAAGGCGCTGAAGGCGATGGCCGTCACCACCAAGAAACCCTCCGCTTTGTTGCCACAGCTCCCCACGATGGACGCCACGGTGAAGGGCTTCGACATCACCTCATGGCAGGGCTATTTCGGCCCGGCCAATTTGCCGAAGGACATGGTCGCCAAGCTGAACGCGGAAATCCGCAAGGTCATCGAGCGGCCGGACATCAAGAGCCAGCTCGCCGAGCGCGGCATGGAGGCCTTCTCGAGCACGCCGGAAGAGTTCGACACGTTCCTGAAGGAGCAGCTGGTGCTGTGGGAAAAGCTGATCGCCGACGCGGGGATCGAGAAGCAGTAGGCGTGGCTGACACAGGTGGCTTCATCCTTCGAGACGGCCGCCTTGCGGCCTCCTCAGGATGAGGTCTGGCACTTGAGATCGTAGGGTGGGCAAAGGCGCTCCGCGCCGTGCCCACCATCTATCGATTGACCGTCATCTGCAATGGTGGGCACGCTTGCGCTTTGCCCACCCTACGAAGCGAGGCCGGTCGGAATACCTGGCTCGAAGCCTAAAGTGGCCTCGATCCATTTCGCCACCCGCAGCATACGATGGTCATTCAGATACGGGCCGACGATCTGAAGGCCGAGCGGAAGGCCATGCTTGCCGAATCCGGCCGGAAGGGTGACGGCCGGCACGCCGAGCAAGGTCCACGGCGCGCAATATTCCGCGTCGCCGGTATAGTGCAGCCCGCGCGGGGCTTCGCCAAACGCCGGCAAGGTCAGCACGGCATCATAGCCCGACATTTCCGAAGTCAGCCTGTGGCGCCAGGCGTCCTGGAACGCCCTGGCCGCAAGGTAGCCGCTCGCCGAATGCGTCTTGCCGCTCTCGACGAGCGACTTCAGGTGATCACTGGTGCGGTCCGGATAATTTGCGACGAGATCCGCGAATATCAATGCAGCCTCGCTCGACAGGATGCAATTGATCGTCGTCCAGTTCGCCTCGTCGAGTTCGGGTAATTCTAGCTCCTCCAGAATGGCGCCCTCGCCACGCAATTTGTCGATTGCAGCGTCGAACACCTTCTGCTGCTCGCCTTCAACGCGCGACCATTTTGCAAAACGCACGACGGCAAGCCGCGGCTTGTTCAGCGGCGGCAGGCCGGTGTCAATCTCGACGGTAAAGGCGGACAACGGCCGGCCATGGAGATCGCGATCGCTCGAGCCGGCGAGATGCGACAATGCGAACGCGACATCGTCGACGCGCCGGGCAAAGAAACCGACATGGTCAAGCGACGGGCTGAGCGGATGCACGCCGATGCGAGGGATGGCGCCGAAGCTCGGCTTGAATCCGACAATGCCGTTGAACGCGGCGGGCCGGATGATCGATCCGAGCGTCTGGGTGCCGAGCGCCAGCGGTACCAGTCCCGCGGCAACGGCGGCCGCCGAACCCGACGAAGATCCGCCCGGCGTATGCTCGCGATTCCAGGGATTGACCGTCGGCCCCGGATGCCGCCAGGCGAATTCGGTCGATACCGTCTTGCCGAAGATCGTCGCGCCGAGATTGCGCAACCGCTCGACCACCCAGGCATTTGCGGTTGGAACCTGACCGGCATAGACGGGCGAACCGTTCGTCGTCGGCATATCCGACGTGGCGATGATATCCTTGATCGCCACCGGAATGCCCGAGAGCGGGCCTGGCCGCCGCGCGGTATCGACCGGCAGGTATTCAAACGCTTTCAGCGCGGGCTCGAGGGCTTTCGCCTTCTGCAGGCACGAGGCCGCATATTCGTCCGCCATGGGCTGGCTGTCGCCAAACAGGCGCAGAAGCTCAAGAACCCCTGCTTCCGAATTGGATAGACGCGCGCGTCGATCGGTCATGCCAGCTTCCGGGGAGAATTAGCTCAAGAAGGCAGAATAGCAGGCCCGCCCCCGGTCCAAAAGCATCATGCCCGGGACATCGCGAAGACGCGCTTCGCGAAATCCCGGGCATGAAGAGATTAGCGCTGAGAACTGCTTACGCCGCCCGCACCTTGACGAGGAATTCGTCGACCGCGTTGCGCAGCATGCCGGACTGATTGTCGAGCTCGCGTGCGTTCGAGAGCACGTCGGACGCCGCCTTGCCGGTGGCTGCCGCCGCCGTGGTGACGCCGCCGATATGGGCGCTGATCTCGCTCGATCCCGCCGCCACCGACTGGATGTTGCGCGCGATCTCGCGCGTCGCGTCGCCCTGCTGTTCGATCGACGTCGAGATGCTCACGGTGATCTCGCTCATCTGCGCGATGGTTTCGCTGATGCCGCCGATCGAGGAGACCGCCTCGCTGGTGGAAGCCTGCATCGCCGCGACCTGGGCCGAGATTTCCTCGGTCGCCTTCGCGGTCTGGTTGGCCAAAGCCTTCACTTCGGAAGCGACGACCGCAAAGCCGCGGCCGGATTCACCGGCGCGCGCCGCTTCGATCGTCGCATTCAGCGCCAGGAGATTGGTCTGCGCGGCGATCGAGTGAATCAGTTTGACGACCTCGCCGATCTTCTCGGCGCCGGTGGAGAGTGCCTGGACGGTGGAGTTGGTGCGTTCGGCATCGCCGACGGCCTTGCTGGCGATTTCGCTGGAACGCGCCACCTGGCGGGCGATCTCGGCCACCGAGCTCGACAGCTCTTCGGCAGCGGCCGCGACCGTGCCGACATTGTTGGACGAGCTTTCCGATGCCGATCCAACCGTAGCCGCGCGCGCGCTGGCGTCGCTGGCGGTCGCCGTCATCGACTGCGCCGTGGTCTGCATGCCGGCGGCAGCCGTCGATACCGAGCGGACGATGCCGTTGACGCTGCGCTCGAAATCGCTGGCGATGTTCTCCATCGCGGTCCGGCGTTCGGTTGCAGCTCGCGACTGTGTCGCCGCTTCGGCCTGTTCGAGGCCGCGGATCCGCACCGCATTGTCCTTGAAAATCTGCACGGTCGCCGCCATCGCGCCGACCTCATCGCCGCGCCCGAGACCGGGAATTTCACCGTCGAGCTTGCCGTCGGCCAGCGCCTGCATGCGCGCGCCGAGTTCGCCGAGCGGCTTTGAGATGCTGCGACCGATCATCCAGGCGATGCTGCCCGCGATCAAGCCGATACCGAGAATGGCGAGCCCCAGCAGCCACGCGATCGGCTTCAGCTTGGCATCGAGATCGTCGAGATAGGCGCCGGTGCCGACATACATGTCGAAGCCGGGGACCGCCACCGCGTAGCCCATCTTGCGGATCGGCTTTTCCTCACCGGGCTTCATGTATTCGTAGGTGAGCAGGATCGAACCGTTGGCCTTGACGCCATCCATCAGTTCCTGGGAAAGTTTTCGGCCGTTGGTCACCACGTCCATGCGGTTGGTGCCGACCTGCGCCGGATTGGGCGCCATGATGGTGATGCCGTTATAGGCGGTGCCAAACAGATAGCCGGCGCCCTTGTCGTAGGTCAGGGTGTTTCCGCGCTTGCCGAACTCGGCGATGGCCGCTTCCTTGGTCATCTTGCCGGCATCGACCTCTTTCTTCAGGCCGGCGGCCATGTTGAGCGCCATATCGACGATCGCCTTGGTCTGGTCGATGCGCGCGTTCAGCATCTCGCGCTGCATCAGGTAGCCCGCGAGCACGCCGGCCGCGCACAGGCCGAACAGCGTCACCCCCACCAAGATACCAAGCTTGGGGGTGATCTTCAGATTTGTCAGCTTCACGGGGGGCACTCCGGGGATGCGCGCGGGACGCGATTGGCGAATTGATTCGCCGCACGTTATCGTGCGAGCCTTTAGCGCTTTGTTACGAAGCCGCTCCGTAGAAGCCCGGACATGCAAAAAGCATTGGTCTCTATGCGGCGGGATTGTGCGAGAAGCTGATCAGGACGTTTATAATTCGGGGGGCCGCGGCACGCCGCCGCAGCCATAATCAACACCGAAGAGTCAAATCGGGAGCAGGAAATGCCGAAATTCAGGATATTGACGCCGAAAGGCGCGAGTTTCACGGTCGCCGGCGGCGGCTACGACTATGAAATGGAGGCGCTGGACCCGATCGGGGCCGAGATCATCGAAGCGCCGGCCAACGAGGCGGAATTCATCGCCGCCGCCCGCACCGCCGACGCCATCTACGCCAAGGGCATGCGGATCTCGAAAACGGTCATCGACGCGCTCGATAATTGCAAGGTCATCACGCTCGGCAGCGTCGGGGTCGACAGCGTCGACGTCAAAGCCGCGACCGCCCGCGGCATCCCCGTCACCAATATCCCCGACACCTTCATCGAGGAGGTCGCCGACCACGCCATGATGCTGCTGCTCTCGGGCTTCCGCCGCCTGGTCGAGCAGGACAAGATGGTCCGCACCGGCCGCTGGTCCGAAGGCCGGCCACAGCTTTTGAAGATTCCGCGGCTGATGGGCCAGACGCTCGGCTTCATCTCGTTCGGCCGGGTGGCACGCGCGGTCGCCAAGCGCGCAGCCCCGTTTGGCCTGCGCATGATCGCCTATGACCCCTTCATCCAGGAAACCCTGATTTCCGACCATGGCGTGCTCCCGGCGACCCTGTCGGAGGTGCTGTCGCAGTCGGATTTCCTCTCGATGCACGCCCCGGCGCGGCCGGAGGTGCATCACATGCTCGGCGAGAAGCACTTCAAGCAGATGAAGAAGAGCGCAATCTTCATCAATACCGGCCGCGGCGCCACCGTGAACGAGGAAGCGCTGATCAAGGCGCTGCAGGAGGGCTGGATCGCGCACGCCGCCCTCGACGTGCTGGAAACCGAGCCGCCGTCACACAACAACCCGATGCTATCAATGGAAAACGTCACGCTGACGGCGCATGTCGCCTCGGCATCGGCACGATTCGACGAGGCGCGCAAGCGCCGCGTGGGCTACGAATTGTCACTGGTATTGTCCGGCATGTGGCCGGTAAGCTGCGTCAATCCGTCGGTGCTGCAAAACACCTCGCTTCGTCGCTGGCAACCTGTCAGCATGGACCGGGGGCCCAACAGCTAGGGCCGGCTGAACGCGCTATCTATCGGGCAACGCGGAGAGCGGTCCGCGCCCGGGAAGACGCACCAGAAAGAAATACCCTTTGGTTCCGCCAGGAACCGGAGGCCGCGAGCTCATTGGCGATCAACGCCGGGAGCAGAAAACAGGGAGACGATAATAATGACGATCGATATTACCCGCCGCGAGGCGCTGGCACTGGGTGTTTCCGCCGCCGCGCTGGCCGCCACCGGCGCATCGGCGCAATCACCGATCAAGGCCGCCGATGTTCCGGCGCCGAAGTTTGCGATCGAAAAAGGCGCATCCTTGCGCATGCTGCGCCCGGTCCGCTTCGTGCAGGCCGACGAGGACGTGTTCCGCGCCAATGCCGCCAAGTTCACCAAGGAGACCGGGGTCGAGGTCAAGGTTGACTTCGTCGGCTGGGAAGACATCAACCAGCAGACCGCGGTGACCTCGAATTCCGGCGCCGGCCCGGACATGATCATCGGCTTCTCCGACGCGCCGCACATTTACGCCGACAAGCTGGTCGAACTGAGCGACGTCGCCGATTACCTCGACAAGCGCTACGGCGGCTGGCTGCCGCTGGCGCAGACCTACGGCAAGCGCAGCAAGGGTAACGCCTGGATCGGATTGCCGTTCGGCGCGACCGCCGGCCCCCTGATCTACCGCAAGTCGATCCTGAAGTCGGTCGGCTACGACAAGGTCCCGGAAGATCACGCCGGAATTCTCGAACTGTGCCAGAAGCTGCAGAAGGCCGGCAAGCCTGCCGGCTTCGCGCTCGGCAACGCCAAGGGCGACGGCAACGGTTTTGCCAACTGGGTGCTGTGGTCGCATAACGCTGCCCTGCTCGATGAATCCGGCAACATCGTCATCAACAGCAAGGAGACCATCGCCGCGCTGAAATGGGTCAAGGAACTGTACCCGACCTTCATCGCCGGCACGCCGTCGTGGAACGACGTGAGCAACAACCGCGCCTACTCCGCGCAGGAAATCTCGCTGACCGCCAACGGCGTCTCGTTGTATTTCTCGCTGAAGAACGATCCGGCGACCAAGGCGATCGCCGAGGACAGCGAGCATCAGTTGCTGCCGAAGGGCAACGCCAAGATCTCGCCGATGGCGGGCCTGACGCTAAACGCGATGCTGTTCAAGCACAGCCAGTATCCCAACGCCGCCAAGGCCTTCCTGACATTCATGCTGGAAAAGGACCAGTACGAGCCGTGGCTCAACGCCAACTCCGGCTACTGGTCGCAGCCGCTGGCCGCCTACTCCGAGGCCAAGGTCTGGTCGGAAGACCCCAAGGTCGCGATCTTCAAGAACACCATGCAGAGCACGTATTACGACGGCTACAAGGGTCCGATCTCGACCGCGACGGGTGCTGTCAGCGCCGATTACGTGCTGGTGCAGATGTGCGCAGCGGTTGCGACCGGCGCCTCGACGCCGGAAGCCGCCGCCGCCGAGGCGGAGCAGCGTGCGAAGCGTTACTTCCGGCGCCAGGAGCGGTAACGGCGCGCCGTTGCAGAAGTAAATTCCGTCATTCCGGGATGGTGCGTAAGCACCAGACCCGGAATCTCGAGATTCCGGGTTCGGTCCTGCGGACCAGCCCGGAATGACTGGGACACCTAGGACAACCATCTGATGTCTGTGACGACCCTACCTTCTCGACCTCGACGCATCATTGAGCAGCGGCAACCGGGCTGGATCGTGCGCCTGTTCGACTACAAGCCGTTCCTGATCGTGATGTGCCTTGCGCCGGCGATCGGCCTCTTGGCGGTGTTTCTCACCTACCCGCTCGGCCTCGGCGTCTGGCTCGCCTTCACCGATACCACCATCGGCCAGCGCGGCGTCTTCATCGGCCTGGAGAATTTCCAGTATCTGCTGAAGGATCCCTTGTGGTGGAACGCGGTGTTCTACAGCGTGTTCTACACCGCGGTCGCGACCATCGGGAAATTTGCGCTCGGCTTCTGGCTGGCGCTGCTGCTCAACAACCACTTCCCGCTCAAGAGCCTGCTCCGCGCCATCATCCTGCTGCCGTGGATCGTGCCGACGGTGCTGTCGGCGCTGGCGTTCTGGTGGATCTACGATCCGCAATTCTCGATCATTTCCTATCTTTTGGTCGACGTGCTGCACGTCCGCACCACCAACATCGACTTCCTGGGCACGCCGTGGCCGGCGCGTTTCTCGCTGATCGTCGCCAATATCTGGCGCGGCATTCCGTTCGTGGCGATCTCGCTGCTGGCGGGCCTGCAGACCATCTCGCCCTCGCTCTATGAGGCGGCGATGCTCGACGGCGCCACCGCCTGGCAGCGCTTCCGCTTCATCACGCTGCCGATGATGATGCCGATTCTCGCCATCGTGATGACCTTCTCGATCATCTTCACCTTCACCGACTTCCAGCTCGTCTACGCCATTACCCGCGGCGGGCCGGTCAACTCGACGCATCTCTTGGCGACGCTGGCGTTCCAGCGCGGCATCGCCGGCGGCGAGCTCGGCGAGGGTGCGGCGATCGCGGTGTCGATGATCCCGTTCCTCGTTTTCGCGACGTTGTTCAGCTACTTCGGCCTCGCCCGCCGCAAATGGCAGCAAGGAGAAGCCAATGACTGACGTAGCCGCCTCACCGGGCAACAGCAATGTCGCCAGCGCCACGCCGGACACCATGTCGTGGGATTCCCGCGCCCGGCGGGTGATGATGATCTATCTGCCGCTGTCGTGCTTCGTGCTGATCCTGCTGTTCCCGTTCTACTGGATGGCGATCACCTCGTTCAAACCGAACGCGGAGCTTCTGAACTACAAGGAGCACAACCCGTTCTGGATCACCTCGCCGACCATCGCCCACATCAAGCATCTGCTGTTCAACACGGCGTATCCAACCTGGCTGAAGACCACGATGTTCGTGGCGGTTGGTTCGACCTTCCTGTCGCTGTTCGCCTCGACGCTGGCCGCTTACGCGATCGAGCGACTGCGCTTCCGCGGCAGCCCCTATGTCGGCCTTGGCATCTACCTCGCCTATCTGGTGCCGCCCTCGATCCTGTTCATTCCATTGGCCACCGTGATCGTGCAATTCGGCCTGTTCGACTCGCCGATGGCGCTGATCCTGGTGTATCCGACCTTCCTGGTGCCGTTCTGCACCTGGCTGCTGATCGGCTACTTCAAGTCGATTCCCTATGAGCTGGAGGAATGCGCGCTGGTGGATGGCGCCACAAGGCTGCAGATCCTGCGGCGGATCACGCTGCCGCTAGCGGTGCCCGGCCTGATCTCGGCCGGCATCTTCTCGTTTACGCTGTCGTGGAACGAGTTCATCTATGCGCTGGCCTTCATCCAGAGCGGCGCCAACAAGACCGTTCCCGTCGCGATCCTGACCGAACTCGTCACCGGCGACGTCTACCAGTGGGGCGCGCTGATGGCGGGCTCGCTACTCGGCTCGCTGCCGGTCGCGCTGTTCTACTCGCTGTTCGTCGACTATTACGTCTCGTCGCTGACCGGCGCGGTGAAGGAATAGACGATCGATTATCTGACCGTAAACGCCACAGGGATCGTGAAGCTGATCGATCCCTGCGGGATTTCGGATGGAATCGGGGGAAATGGCGAAGCCTGGCGGATCATCGCCGAGGCCTGCGCGTCGAGCGCGGCAACGCCTGACGATCCGCTGAGGCGGCCCCCGCTGACCTGTCCGCCGCGGCTCACCGTAAAGGACAGCCGCGCGACGCCGCGCTGGCCGTTGGCCCCCGACGGATACTGGTGGAAACGCATCAGATGCGCGCGGACGCGCTGGTTATAGGATGCGAGCGCCGAGGCCGATGCACCGGCGCTGGCGGCGGAGGCGGTCTGGGCCTGGCGCTCAACACGCGGCGGCGCCGCGGTGCGTGGCGCGGGTGTCGCCTGGTTCGGCTTCTTCGCGTCGGGCCGGACCACCTTCGGCTTGACCGGTGTCGGCGTGGCCGTCGGGACAGGCTTGGCGGGCTCGGCCGCCGGCTTCATTTCCACCTTCTGCTCGGGCGGCGCCACCACCTCGGGCTTCTCCTGCGGCGGGGTCGGCGCGATCTGCTCCTCGACCACCTCCTGCTGCTTGACCGGCTCCGGCGGCGAGGCGTCAGCCTGCTCCATCAACTGGTCAGGCGCGCGCTCCAGCTCAGTCGATTGCGGCGCCGCCGATACCGGCGCCATCTCGACCATGATCGCGGGCAAGGTGGCGCCCGGCGGCGGCCGCTGCGTGTACCAGTTCATGAACAGCGCGATCAGCGCGGCATGGGCTGCAAGAATCGCAATGCTCGATGCGCTCCAGCGCCGTACCCCGGCGTGATCGGTGGCATCATACAGCGCGAACGCGTTCATGGTCATCTATTTTGTTTGCGCATGATCTCCGAGCAAACGCTTCCGTGTTTGTCGAGGGAAAACCGGCGTCCACTTTTCCGGATCATGCGCTAGGTTCGTCCGTCGAGGCCGACCAGCGCGACCTTGAGATAGCCGGCGTTGCGCAAGAGGTTCATCACCTCCATCAGGTCGCCGTAGCTGACGGCCTTGTCGGCGCGCAGATAGATCCGCTCGTCCTTGCGGCCCTTGGTGGCGCCATCGAGCGTCGCGGTCAGCGTGTCGCGCGCGATGATGTCCTCGCCGACCGCGACCGACAGGTCCGGCTTCACCGTGACGAACACCGGCTTGTCCGGACGCGGCGCCGGCTCGACCGCACTGGCGGGCAGATCGACGCCGAGATCGACGGTGGCCAGCGGCGCGGCCACCATGAAGATGATCAAGAGCACCAGCATCACGTCGATGAACGGCGTGACGTTGATCTCGTGGTTCTCGGCAAGATCATCGTCACTGCCGCGCGACCGGCCGCCGAAGCTTGCGCGTGTGCCCAATCTAGCGCCCATGATTCACTCCGCGGCGCGCGCCAGCCGGAACGAGCCGCGATCGCCCTCGCGGCTGATCAGCAGCATGACCATGACAGAGGCGTCGCCGAGCAGCGCACGGTGAGCCGAAATCGTGCGCGTCAGATGGTTGTAGATCACGACCGCCGGGATCGCCGCCACCAGCCCCAGCGCGGTCGCCAGCAACGCCTCGGCGATGCCGGGGGCGACCACGGCAAGATTGGTGGTGTGGGCTTCGGAAATGCCGATGAAGGCATTCATGATGCCCCACACTGTGCCGAACAGGCCGACAAAGGGCGCTGTCGCGCCGATGGTCGCCAGCACGCCGGTGCCGCGCGCGATCTGCCGCGACATCGCGGCCTCGACCCGTTCCAGCCGCAGTGCGATCCGCTCCTTGAAACCGTCATCGGCGATGCCGTCGGAAAGACTGGCTTCGCGCGCGGCGGACTGCACGATCTGCGCCACCGCGTCGCCACTGTTGCGGCACTGCTTTTCGACGTCGGCGAGCACCGTATCGGTCTCGAGCAGGGAAATCCGCCGCCTGGCGGTCGCGGTCTTGCGCCTGATCTCGAGCGTCTTCGCCAGCCAGATCGTCCAGGTCACCAGCGAGGCAAACGCCAGACCGACCATGACGGCTTGCACCACGATGTCGGCATTGACGAACATGTTCCATGGCGAGAGATTGCGCGGCAGCAACGCGGTATCGGTGGCGGCGAGCGCCGCCGCCGGAAACGCCGCCACGCCAGCGGCCATCAAGACCGCCAGCTTTCTCGATCCCGACTTGCGCACATTCTGCTGCATCGTCACCTCCCGGCTGACAACAACGCGGATGGTCAGGCCGCCTTTGCCGAAGCAAGGCTGTCCGCAAGCGACTGAAAACGCTTCAGCTGATCGCCGCGCAACGCGCGGGTCTCGTCGCGGCCGACGAACACCTTGAACATGATGCCGCCATCGACATTGATGAAGGCGACGAAGGCCGACGATTTGCCCATGAAGGGACGCTCGACAAAGGCGAGCGCGTCGCAGCGTTCATGCCTGAGATGGCCGTGCAATCCCTTCGGCTGCATCAGGTTGAAATAGCCGCGGCCGACCTCGCCCGCCGGGATCGCGCCGGTGAACTCGAAGATCGCATCAACGGTATGGACAATCAGCGTCACCTCGCCCCATTGCGCGATGTCCTGCATCGCGGCGGCGAAATGGCTGCCGGCACCGATACGCACCATCGTTTCGGGCATCGCCTCGATCACCGCGCGCGGCGTGACGTTGCGCTCGCGCGCAACGTCCTCGATCACCGCGCCCGGATTTTCCGCCATATACGCCTTGAGATCGGCGCTCTGCGTGCTCGACATGCAGGCCTCCCGTCAGGCGGCGGCGCTGGTTTTGCGCTCGGACTGGATCACCTCGAAACCTTCGAACTTGGGATGGCCGAGGTAGAGGCTTTCGCCGGTCTTGTTGTCGGCGCGGGCGTGGGCGCGGCGGAACTCGTCCGAGCGGGTCCAGGCTTCGAACGCCGCCTTGTCGACCCAGGTGGTGTGCGACGAATACAGCGTGTGGTCGTCGGCGACCGGACCCTTGAGCAGATGAAATTCGACGAAGCCGGCCATGGAGCCGAGATAGGACTCCCGCGTTGCCCACACCGTCTCGAAAGCCTGCTCCTGGCCGAGCTTCACCTGAAACCTGTTCATCGCGATAAACATGAAAATCTCCTTGTTGCGGTCCGTCTCTGTTGCGAGCGAACCAGTTGAATTTGACGAAAACACGAACGCACCGCAGCCGCGCTGGAGCATCAACGCGGCCCGGTGGGTCGATGGTGGCCGTCTCTCACTCAATCAAGAGACCGCCGATTCTTCTTACCTCGATCAGGTGCCTCCGAAGTGATATTTGAGACCGCCCTTGAAGACCATTCCGGGTCCCGCACTCGCCCATTTCACATCGTTCTGCGTGTCGCCGGTGGTGCCGACCGGGATGGCGTAAGGCCGGTAGTACGTGTTGAAGATATTCTCGGCTGAGAGATTGAGGGTCAGGTCGGCCGTCGGCTTGTATTGAAGATACAGGTTGACGAGATCGTACGACGTTGCAGGCGTATAGGTCACGGGAATGTCCCTGTTTGCCTTCGCCGACGTCCACATCACCGAGACCACCAGCTTGTTCTCAAGGAACCTCAAACCAGCCGTCGTCGTAATCTTCTGCGGCGGGACGCTGTATAGCCCGAAATTGGTCTGAAGGTTCTTGCCCTCCTGGAAGGTGCCTGCGACCCCGACGAACCAGAGGTTGGCGTCGTACATGGTTTCGGCCTCGAAACCATGAATCCTGGCCCTTGCAACGTTCTGGTACTGCAGGAACGGGAAGAAGCTGCCAAAGCCGGGAACGATGACCGGCGTTCCGAATGCAACCTGATCGATGTAGTCGGTGATATCGTTGCGGAAGAAGTTGAACTTGCCGCGGATGCTGTCGCCGGCAACCCACACGTCGTTCTTCTTCAGATTGAAGCCGATTTCCTTGGTCTTGCCGATTTCGGGACGCAGGTTCGGATTGGGAACGAAGCAGAATGTCGAATCCGCGCCGGGTCCTGTCGTGCCTGACGGACAGCGGAAGAACGAGTCCTGCGGAGTGGCGCCGGAATGCGGGCCGTTGACGAGCGTCTCGGTGATCGACGGCGCACGGTAGCCTTCAGCATAGCTGACGTAGGGCGTCAGCACGGCCAGGGGCATCAGGCCGACCGTGATCTTCGGCGACAAGCGATCGCCGCTGGAGGATGTCGTGGCTGATTCCAGCTTGTAGTTGTCGTAACGCAGCGCGCCCACCACTTCGAGCATAGAGGTGTAATTGGCCTTCCACTGCACGAATCCGCCGGACACCGTGCGACGGCCACCCGGAGTCGTAATCTCGGAGGTTCCGCGAAGGTCCTCGGTCGACACCCTGTCCTGGAACGCATCGAGCCCGTAGGTGACGGCGTGGCGCCAGTCATAGGTCTCGAAACGTGTCGTGTTGTGAACGTCGACACCGACCGTGTCGAGCAGATATCCACGGTTGCTGCCGATGCAGCCCGAGACCGCATTTCCGGGGACGCCGCCGCAGAAGGCCGACGCCGTCGTGGTCGTATGTCCCGTCTTGATCTGGTCGTTGTCGGTGCGGTTCCAGTAGACCTTCGCGTCCCAATCGAACCACTTGTCCTCAGGCTTCGAATATTTCCAGCCGAGCGTGGTCGTGTAGTTCTTCACATTGGTCGCGTAGATCGACGTGCCGTTGAGGTTGTTGGTGCCGTTCGCGTTGGTCGAATTGGGATCACCGGCGAGTCGCGGTGGCTGGCCGACGCTGTAGATATTCTCCTGGAAGATCGCGCCGAGCTTGACCTCGTGCCCGTCGGCCGGGCGCACCGTCAGCTTGCCGATACCGCTGTTGAGACGGTTTCCGGTATTGGCGACCTCATAGCCGGTGCCGTCCTTGTAGTTCTCCTGCGTGCTGTAGGTGCCGCCGGCAAACACATCGACGTTCGGATTGACGTGAACGCCGCCGAAGATCGAACCGAGCGCACGGCCGTAATTGGTTCCGAGGATCGTCTTGGCATCCACGCCCCAGCGCTCGCCCGGGCGCACGACATCTTCGATGTCCTTGGTGCGGAACGAGGCCACGCCACCGATCGCGCCGGAGCCGTAGATGTTCGCGGTCGGGCCGCGCACGATGTCTATACCGGCGATCAATTCGGGATTGAGGAAGAACGAGCCGTTCGCAAAATGGCCGGTGCGCTGATAATTCTGCCGGGCGCCGTCGACCACCACGGCGACACGACCGAAATCCTGCAGGCCGCGAATGTTGATTGCGGTGGACGGCTCATCGCCGCGATTCTGCACCCAGACGCCGGGGATATTGTAGAGGAGGTCGCCGACCGTAGAGGCCTGACGCCCCTGGATCTGTTCGAGCGTCACGACGCTGACCGGCGCCAGCGCATCGATCGCGCGCTCCTCGGTCTTCGATGCCGCGACGGTGATGGTGTCGAGCGACTGCACCGGCGCGCGGCCGACCTGCGCATACGCATTCAACACCGGCGCGGCTGCCTGCTCGGCTTGCGGTTTGGCGGGTTTGCGCTTGGCCTGTTTTTTCCGTTCCGACGGACGACCGGTCTCCTGCGTGTCCGCGGTCTGCGCAACCGCGGCATCGCCCATCAGCAACGCAAATGACACCACCGACGCGCCCAAAAAAAGCGCGCGCGGATACCTAGCCCCGTCAGCCATAACAACCCCAACCTGTTATCTATTTCTCGGGTCTGGCTGGCGGGCGCTGCGCGACGTGCGAGCTGCTTGCTGGCTACCACTTTTCGAACGCGGGCCCCCCGGCCCGCATTCTGTCATAATTGGTTAAGCGGTGGCGTCGGGGCGGTCAATGACCGCAGGCCGCACTTTATATCTATTGTAAATTGCCGCGGTTGGATTGCGCTTCGGCCCACCTATACAAGGTTGGATCATAAGAACTTCTTTGGGGCACAACAGAATTAGATGGCCGCACCTTCCGGAGACAAACTCGCAGACGCCACCGGGAAAGCAGGGACTCCCCCTGTTGCCGCACGATCGGTAGTCATGAGCGGCAACCGGCTCGACAGCCGCGAGCTGTTTGCAACCGAACGCGAGATCATCATTGCGCACGGCGAAGACAATTACCGCTTGCGACTGACGTCGCAAAACAAGCTGATCCTGACCAAGTGATCCCTGATGGCAATCTGTCGCACACTCGCTCTGCTCGCCACCACCTTCGCCATTGGCGGCGCGGCGCTGGCGGCGGGCATTACGGTGCATGACGCGCGCAACCGCGACGTCACGATCTCGGACCCGGCGCGGATCGTTTCGATCGGCGGCGCCATCACCGAGATCCTCTACGCGCTGGGCTTCGAGGACCGGCTGGCCGGTGTCGATGCGACCAGCCTCTATCCGACGTCGGCGCTGCGCGACAAACCCAATGTCGGCTATATGCGCCAGCTCTCGGCCGAGGGCGTGCTCGGGCTCAACCCTTCGCTCGTGCTTGCCGTGCAGGGATCGGGGCCGAAGGAAACCATGGACGTGCTGGAGGCGGCAAAGGTGCCGCTGGTGCTGGTGCCCGAGACCTTTTCCGAACAGGGCCTGCTCGACAAGATCAAGCTGGTCGGCCACGCCATGGGCGCCGACGCGCGCGCCGAATGCCTCACCGCGGCGGTATCCGGCGACCTGGCGCAACTGCGTGCACTGCGCGCCAAAGTGACAAAGCCCGTGCGCGTGATGTTCGTGATGTCGCTGCTCAACGGCCGCGTTATGGCGGCGGGCCACAACACCGCGGCGAATGAAATCATCGCGCTGGCCGGCGGCGTCAACGCGATCGACAGCTATGAGGGCTACAAGATCATCAATGACGAGGCGATCGTCGCGGCGAGGCCCGACGTGGTGCTCTCGATCGAGCGCAGCAAGGGCTCGCTCGAAGCCGAAGCCGTCTTTGTCCATCCGGCCTTCGCGATGACGCCTGTGGTGGCGAACAAGGCCTTCATTGCAATGGAAGGCCTCTATCTGCTTGGCTTCGGTCCGCGCACCGCGGCCGCCGCGCGCGACCTCTCGGTCAAGCTCTATCCGGCGCTGGCGCCGCAGATGGCGAGTTTCACGCCGGCCGCGCTGACGGCGAACTGCCGGCAATGACCGCCGTGGCCGAGGCGGAGAGCGCGAAGCGCCGCAGCGGCATCGCGCTGCGGCCCGCCGCCACGCTGACACTGGTCGGGTTGCTGCTGGCGCTGGCCGGTGCGGCGCTGATCGCGCTGACCATGGGCGCTGCGGGAATTCCGCTGTCGCGGCTACCGGCAGCGCTCGGCCTGTGGAGCGATGCATCGCCGCATCCGCTGGCGGCGCGCGATCAGCTCGTGCTGTGGTCGATCCGGATTCCGCGGATCGCGGCGGCGGCGATGGTCGGCGGCCTGCTCGCCGCGTCCGGCACCATCATGCAGGGGCTGTTCCGGAATCCGCTGGCCGATCCCGCCCTCGTCGGCGTCTCCAGCGGTGGCGCGTTTGCGGCGGCCAGCGCCATCGTGTTCACCAACAGCCATCTCGGCGAAAACCTGCACTTCATGCAGAACCAGCTGCTGCCGCTCGCCGCCTTCTTCGGCTCGCTGGCGACCACCATCGTGCTCTACGGCATCGCCAGCCGTTCGGGACGGACCTCGATTGCGATCTTCCTGCTGGCGGGGCTGGCGATCGCCGCCATCGCCAATGCAGGCATCGGGCTCCTGGTGTTCGTCGCCGACGACCGCCAGCTGCGCGACATCACCTTCTGGCTGCTGGGATCGCTGAGCGGCTCGACCTGGCCCAAGGTCGCCACGCTGGCGCCGGTGCTGCTGTTCGCGCTGATCGCCTGCCTGTGGATCGGCCGAGGGCTCGACGTGCTCGTGCTCGGCGAGGCCGAGGCGTTTCACAGCGGCGTCGATGTCGAGCGGCTGAAGCGTATTTCGATCGTGCTGGTGTCGGCGATGACCGGCGTCGCGGTGTCGATCTGCGGCGTCGTCGGATTTGTCGGCATCGTGGTGCCGCATCTGCTGCGGCTGGTGATCGGGCCGGCGCACCGGCTGCTGCTGCCCGCCTCTGTATTATCAGGCGCGATCCTGCTGGTCGGGGCCGATACGCTGGCGCGCACCATCGTTGCGCCTGCCGAATTGCCGATCGGCATCCTGACCGCGGCGGTCGGCGCGCCGTTCTTCCTCGCCATGCTGCTGCGCCAGCGCGGGCTGGTCGGGCTATGAACCCGATCCTCGAAGCACGCTCGGTGTCGCTGCGGATCGGCGACGCGACCCTGGTCGACGCCATCGACCTGCGCGTGTCCGCCGGCGAGATGGTCGCGATCGTCGGGCCCAACGGTGCGGGTAAATCGACGCTGCTGCGGATGCTGTCCGGCGATCTCCGGCCGACCCGCGGCCATGTCGAACTCAAAGGGCGCGGCATCGACGCCTACAGACCGCGCCAATTGGCCCAGCATCGCGCCATGCTGTCGCAGCACGTCAACGTCACCTTCCCGTTCACGGTCGAAGAGATCGTCGCCATGGGCGCCGGCGACAACAGCCGCGCCGCCACGCAAAGGCTGGTCGAGACAGCACTGCACGAGGTCGGGCTGGAGCGCTTCAGCCACCGGCAATTGCCGACCTTGTCCGGCGGCGAACAGCAGCGCGCGCATTTTGCCCGCGTGCTGGTGCAACTCGCCTGCGGCGAGGCGCAGCACGGGCCGGGACTGCTGCTCCTGGATGAGCCGACCTCGAGCCTCGACATGCGCCACCAGATCGATCTGGTGGAAACCGCCAAGCTGCGCGCGCGGGGCGGCACCGCCGTGATCGCGGTGCTGCACGACCTTAATCTCGCGATGCGCTTCGCCGACCGGATCGTGCTCTTGCACCGCGGCAGGCTGGCAATCGACGGCGGCCGCACCGACGCCATCACGGCCGAAACCATCCGCCGCATCTTCGAAGTGGACGTCACGGTCGAATATACCGACCATGGCGTGCCGTTCCTGCTGCCGCAGACCATGCGGCCGGTCGCGACCCGGTAGCCGCCCAAGGAATCCTCGTTGGCGCGGGCGGCGTAAGGCCGCAACTTTATCCAACGGCATCACCGGTGTTTCATAAAACTGTCAGGCGGCTGTTACACGCTCCCCGGAGAACACGGCATCGCTTCTCACAGGAGATCTTACCATGCGCATGTCACTGCTCTGTTCCGTCGCCTCGGTGTTTCTGGCTACAGGTGCCGCGTTTGCGCAAGGCGAAGGCGAGTTTCCCGCCACGCTGAAGGGCCACGCCCTCCTCCCCGCGCAATCCTTTGTCGAGGCCCCCGCCGACGCGCCTGATGATCTCAAGACATCAGGCAAATACACCACCGGTCGCCGCGTGGATGCCGTCGGCAGCGTGATGGGAAAATCCTATGAGCGCCCGACCGGCGTCGCGCTGCCGTTCAAGGGCCAGCCGCTGCAGGGCCATTCCGGCATCAAGGTGATGGCGGACGGTTCGTTCTGGGTGCTCACCGACAACGGCATGGGCTCGCGCTATAACTCGGCCGACTCGATGCTGTATCTGAACCGGCACAAAATCGACTGGGCGACCGGCAAGGTCGACCGCCAGGAAACCGTCTTCCTGCATGACCCCGACAAGAAGGTGCCGTTCCGCATCGTCCACGAAGCCACCGCCAAGCGCTATCTCACCGGCGCCGACTTCGACACCGAAGGTTTCCAGATCATCGGCGACACTTTCTGGATCGGCGATGAATTCGGTCCCTACATCCTGAAAGCCGACAAGACCGGAAAAGTGCTCGCCGTGTTCGACACCACCGCCGACGGCAAGCCGGTGCGTTCGCCCGACCATTGGTCGGTGCAGTCGCCGGGCGCACCCGGCGCCAGCTACACCACTGTCAACCTGCGCCGCTCCAAGGGCTATGAAGGCTTTGGCGGATCGAAGGACGGCAAGTTCCTCTACGGCCTGCTGGAAGGCCCGCTGTGGGACGCCGAGAAAAAGGATTGGGAAAAGGTCGACGGCAAGGAAGCCGCGCGGATCCTCGAATTCGACGTCGCGGCCGAAAAATTCACCGGGCGCTACTGGCACTATGTGTTCGAGGCCAACGGCCACGCGATCGGCGACTTCAACATGATCGACGCCTCCTCCGGCCTGATCATCGAGCGCGACAATGGCGAAGGCACCGCGGACAAGGCCTGCCCGCAAGGCACCCGCGGCGAGAACTGCTTCCCGGACCTCGCCAAATTCAAGCGCGTCTACAAGGTCGAGCTTAACGACGCCAACGCCGGCAAGCCGGTGCGCAAGATCGCCTACATCGACCTGATGAAGATCCGCGATCCCGACAAGAAGGCAAAGAAGCCGCTCAATGACGGCGTGCTGACGTTCCCCTTCTTCACCATCGAGAACGTCGACCGCGTCGACGACACCCACATCATCGTCGGCAACGACAACAATCTGCCGTTCTCCTCGAGCCGCGATCCGAACAAGGCCGACGACAACGAGTTCGTGCTGCTGGAAGTGGGTGAGTTTTTGAAGGCGAAGTAGCCTCTGCTCCCTCTCCCCGTCCTTCACGGGGAGAGGGTCGGGGTGAGGAGCTCTCTCCGCCAGCGAGGTCTGTCGATAGACCTGTACCCCCTCACCCGGATCGCAAGTGCGATCCGACCTCTCCCCGCAAGCGGGGCGAGGTTGGCAAGCACAAGGCCGGGCATGACGAGTTCTAGCCCGCCGGAAGCATCACCACGCCCTTGTCCTTGGGCCAGCGCACGCGCCAGGCAAAGCCGATGTCGCGGACTTCGCCGGCCTTGGCCTCGAACGCCCATTCCAGCACGCCGCGCTTGTCGCGCAGGTTGCTCGTGGTCGGCGGTGTCGAGGACGACAGCATTTCGACCTGGATGTCCTCGTTCTCGCTGACCGGCAGTTGATCCTCGATCGCGACCTTGATCGGGAAGTCGTGGCCGTTGCGGATGGTGGTCTTGAACGAGCGTTCGTCGGTCTTCGACGTTGTCACGATCAGGCCGGCGGAACCCTCGTTGCGTTTCACCACCGTGCGCTCGATCTTGATCTTGTCGTCGGCGCCGAAGCCGAGGCGGACCGTTTCGTCCTTGCCGGCTGCCGCCATCTGGCCGCGGCCGACGAACACGCCGTCGCGGTAGATCGAGACACGGCCGGGCAGCAATGGCGCGTCCTCGGTCTGCTTGAAGCTGGCTTCAAGGAACGCGGTCGTGTCCAGCACCGGCACCGCGCGGACCGCAAGATCGGGCGCGATGATCGCAGAGGAGACGCGCAGGCTTTTGGCGCCCTCGCTCGCGCCGAGGCTGACACGACCGGGAATTTTGAAGGTGACCTGGAAGCCGTCGACTTCTGCCGTGGCTTGTTGCTCCTCAGCTACCTTGCTACGTGCCTCCTGCGTCATCGGCGCCGGGGCCGCGCGCGCCAATGGCTTGGCGGCATCCATGCCACCGCTGATGGATGCGGCAGCCCGCGGCGGCGGCGGATATTGCACGATCAGCGAATTCAGATCCGGCGCCTTGCCGCCACGCGCGGTGCGCACGGTGGAAACGGCGAGCGCGACGTTAGACCAGTCCTCGCCGGTGTTCTGGGTGATCTCGGCGCGGCGCACCAGTTCGAGCGCGGGCTTGCGGTCCCTGGCGCCGGTGTCGAGACGGGCATCATACAGCGGCATCCAGCGCGCGTTACGCACCACATAGGTCACCCGCAACGTGGCCTTGGTCGCGGCGGCCGCGGCGAGTTCGATCCGGACCTCGAGCTTGCTCGGCGGCTTCTGCGCCCGGTCGGCTTCCAGCCGCGCGATCTCGCGGTCGAGTTCGCGTTGCTTGCGTTCGGCCTCGCGGATCGCGCTGTCGGCGGTGGCGACTTCCTCGGCCACGGCGGCAAAGGCCGCGCGCCATTCGGCAATTGGGCGCGCCTCACCCTTGTCGCCGATCCCGGCCGGCGAGGCTTCCGCAAACCGCTCGGCGAATTTGCGTCGCGCCGCGGCTGAATTGATCGCGCCCTGCAGATCGGCGCGCTGGTCCTTTAGCACCTCGATGCGTTTGTCGAGTTCGGGCAGATTGACCGGCGGCGCCGCGCGCGGCGGCTTGGCGTCGATGGCGCCAATGGTGAGTTTTGCCCCCGCCTCGCCCTCGACCCGCAGCGAGGACGGATCCAGCGTCAGCGGAAAATCCTTCAGCACGGCCGAGTGGTCGCCGGCCGGAAGGTCGACGGTGATGACCCGGGTGATGCTGGCGCCGTCGGGATAGACGGTGACGGCATCGACAGCCGAACTTGCAGGAACATCGGCCGCCCGCGCCGGAGCTGCGGCCAACGCCGCAACCACGACGAGGCTGGTCGTCACAAGATACTTGGCTAGAAACTGCATTGGTTTCCCTCTCCGAAAGGCCGCCTGCTGAACGGCGACGCAAAAAATCCCACCACCCCTGGTGATGAGACGTTGCGAGCGAGGAACTGGTTCGATTGGGGTTTCGGTGAGGCAGCGCCGCGGCGGGATCGCGGCGGGCGGGCTAGTAGAGCATGCCAACGGCAGCAGGAATGGGCACGATGTCGTCCCGGCGAACGCCGGGACCCATACTCCGCGGCCCATCGATTTGGAGAAAGCTGGAGCGACCACCTGGGGTAACCACAAATGCCTGTGGTTATGGGTCCCGGCGTTCGCCGGGACGACAAAAAAGAAAGCCCCTTTCTTAAAACACCAGCGCCTTGGCCTGCTTCACCTGCGGCAACGCCTGCACCTTGGCGAGCACGTCGGCCGGAATTTCACCGTCGATTTCGACCAGCGCGATGGCGTCGCCGCCCTGCTTGACGCGGCCGAGGTGGAAGGTCGCGATGTTGATCTTGGCGTCGCCGAGCAAACCGGCAAAGCTGCCGATGAAGCCGGGCTTGTCCTCATTGGTGACGTAGATCATCGACTTGCCGAACTCGGCATCGACGCGAATGCCCTTGATATCGACCAGCCGCGGCTTGCCGTCGTGATAGACGGTGCCCGACACCGAACGCTCCTGGCGTTCGGTGACGACGGTGACGGTGATCAGGCTTTCGTAATCGCTCTGCGCCGCGCGCACGATCTCGTCGACCACCATGCCGCGCTCCTTGGCGACGACAGGCGCCGAGACCACGTTGACGTCGCCCAGCATCGGCCGCAGCAGGCCGGACAGCACCGCCGAGGTGATCGCCTTGATCTTCATTTCGGCGACATGGCCCTCATAGGTGATCTGCACCTGGAGGATGCCGCTCTCGGTGAGCTGGCCCGCGAACGAACCGAGCTTCTCGGCCAGTTCGATGAACGGCTTCAGCTTCGGCGCCTCTTCGGCGGTGATCGAGGGGAAATTGACCGCATTGGAGATCGCGCCGGTCAAAAGATAATCCGACATCTGCTCGGCGACCTGCAGGGCGACGTTCTCCTGCGCTTCGGTGGTGGAAGCGCCGAGATGCGGCGTGCAGATCACGTTGGGATGGCCGAACAGCACGTTCGAGGTAGCGGGCTCCTCGATGAAGACGTCGAAGGCGGCGCCCGCGACGTGCTTGGAATTCAGGGCATCGACCAGCGCCTGCTCGTCGACCAGGCCGCCGCGGGCGCAGTTGATGATGCGCACGCCCTTCTTCATCTTGGCGATGGCTCCCGCGTCGATGATGTTTTTCGTCTTCTCGGTCAGCGGCGTATGCAGCGTGATGAAATCGGCGCGCTTCAAGAGGTCGTCGAGCTCGACTTTCTCGACGCCGATGTCCTTGGCGCGCTCCGGCGACAGGAACGGATCGAAGGCGATCACCTTCATGCGCAGGCCGAGCGCGCGGTCGGCGACGATCGCGCCGATATTGCCGCAGCCGACCACGCCGAGCGTCTTGGCCGTGATCTCGACGCCCATGAAGCGGTTCTTCTCCCACTTGCCGGCCTGCGTCGAGGCATCGGCCTGCGGAATCTCGCGTGCCAGCGCCAGCATCAGGGTAATCGCATGTTCGGCAGTCGTGATCGAATTGCCGAACGGCGTGTTCATCACGATGATGCCCTTGGCGGTCGCGGCGGGAATCTCGACATTGTCGATGCCGATGCCGGCGCGGCCGATCACTTTCAGCTTCTTGGCCTTCTCGATGATCTTCGCGGTCGCCTTGGTCGCGGAGCGGATCGCAAGCCCGTCATAATTGCCGATGATCTCGGCGAGCTTGTCCTTGTCCTTGCCGAGATTGGGCTGGAAATCGACATCGATGCCGCGGTCCTTGAAGATCTGCACGGCGGCGGGCGATAGCGCGTCAGAGATGAGAACTTTGGGTTTGGACATTGGTGTGATCCCTATGGGCGACGATGTACTGATGTCGTCACCCGCGGGCTTGACCCGCGGGTCCATCTTCTTTTTCGATGGATGGCCGGGTCAAGCCCGGCCATGACGATGTGAGATGACGCTAGCTCAAGCAGCCTTCGGCAACGCGGCCTTGGTCTCGGCGAACGCCCAGTCGATCCACTGCGTCAGCAGCGCGACGTCGGAGGCTTCCACCGTGGCGCCGCACCAGATCCGCAGGCCCGCCGGCGCGTCGCGGTAATAGGCGAAGTCGTAACCGGCGCCTTCCTTCTCCACCAGCGCGACCAGCTTCTTGGAGAAGTCAGCCTGCGCGTCCGCCGTCAGCGAGGTGATCGCGGGATCGACGAATTTCAGGCACACCGAGGTGTTGGAGCGGATCGCCGCATCCTTGGCCAGGAAGTCGATCCACGGCGTCCTGGCCTTCCAGTCGGCAATCGCCTTGGTGTTGGCATCGGCGCGCGCGATCAGCGCCTTGAGGCCGCCGATCGATTTCGCCCAATTCAGCGCATCGAGATAATCCTCGACGCACAGCATCGACGGCGTGTTGATGGTCTCGCCTTCGAAGATGCCTTCATTGAGCTTGCCGCCCTTGGTCAGGCGGAAGATTTTGGGCAACGGCCAGGCCGGTTTGTAGGTCTCCAGCCGTTCCACCGCGCGCGGCGACAGGATCAGCATGCCGTGCGCGGCCTCGCCGCCCAGCGCCTTCTGCCAGGAGAACGTCACCACATCGAGCTTTGCGAAATCGAGCGGCTGCGCGAAAGCGGCGGACGTCGCGTCGCAAATGGTGAGACCTTCGCGGTCGGCCTTGATCCAGTCGGCATTGGGCACGCGCACGCCGGAAGTGGTGCCGTTCCAGGTGAAGACGATGTCGGAGGCGGGATCGGCCTTGGAAAGATCGGGGATTTCACCGTAGCCGGCGTGCAGCTTGGTGACGTCCTTGAGCTTCAGTTCCTTGACGATGTCGCTGACCCAGCCTTCGCCGAAGGATTCCCAGGCGATGGTGGTGACGGGACGCGCACCGAGCAACGACCACAGCGCCATCTCGACCGCGCCGGTATCGGACGCGGGCACGATGCCGATCTTGTAACCGGCCGGCACGTCAAGCACTTCGCGCGTCAATTCGATCGCGAGCTTGAGCTTGGCCTTGCCGACCTTCGCGCGATGCGAACGGCCGAGCGTGGCGTCCTTGAGATTTGCGGGGTTCCAGCCGGGGCGCTTGGCGCAGGGGCCGGAGGAGAAATGCGGCACGTTGGGCCGCAAAGCGGGCTTCGCTACGGTCATATTCTATCCTTCCAGATAGCAAGCCTCCCGTTGGGGGGAGGTGTCCCGCGGCGGTGATTAAGGGAATCGCGCCCAATCGTCAAGGAACTTCGGGCGCTTCCGATATGTCCCTGACATCACAGGTGATTGAAGCATCGACGTCGGTGGACGAGACCGGCTGCTGCTCCAGCAGTCCGGCCGCATCGTTGATCAGCCTGGCGGCCATGCGCCGGCTCGAAGTTTTCAAAACGCTTTTCTCGCCAGCCTGCACGACATATTCGTTGCCGATCCGCACGATCGAAAAATCCTTCATCGAAAATCCCCAGAGTTGCCCACGGCCCCATGGGAGACGCTGACATAGCGGAGACGTTCCTCTCCGTAAAATCACGGAGGTCGAGGTAGTTTATCGCCTGTTAATGGGATTGCAGAGTCACGACTACTCTAGGCAATTGCCTGCGCCGCGACTCAACTTTGCACAAGAATAAAGCTCAGAATCTCAAGGTCATGCCGACATGACTGCGCGCGAACCCAAGCCGTTCATAAAACCGTTGCGCATCCACGCGCGTATGATGCGTCAGCAGTTCCACCAGCTTGCAACCGTTTGCGCGCGCTTCTGCAACCGCCCATTGCACCAACTGCTCGCCAATGCCCCGGCTGCGGCAATGGCTGGCGACGCGGACATCCTCGAGCAAACCGCGCGAGGCGCCCTGCGAACTCAATCCAGGGAGGATGCACAGCTGCAGGCAGCCGACGACAGCGCCCTCGCCGTCTTCGGCGACCACGAGCTGAATATTCCGGTCGCCCGCGACGCGTTCGAACGCGTCGAAATAGGCGTGCGGCAATGGATCTTCGAGCCGCTCGCGCGGGCCACCGAGCGGATCGTCCGCCAGCATGGCAACGATGTGACCGACATCGTCACGGCGCGCGCGACGGATGGTGACTTGCGAAACGGTGGCCATGGTGCTTACCGGTGAATTCAGCGCGCCGGCGGCAGGCCGAGCAATTTTTCGGTCTCGCCGATCCAGCGGCGCACGGCGGCATAGCCGTCGAGATGGAAGCCGCCTTCATGCGCCAGCCTTGTATAGGCCAGCAGGGAGACGTCGGCGAGCGAGGCGGCGTCGCCGACCAGGAACGGCGTGATGGCGAGCTGATGTTCCATCCGCGCCAGCGCCGCATAGCCGCGTTTGACCTTGTCGGGGTCGAGATCGGAGGCAGATTTGCCGAGATAGAACATCTGGAAACGGCAGACCGCGATATAGGGCTCGTGGCTGTATTGTTCCCAGAACAGCCACTCGTCCATCTTCGCGGCGGCGAACGCATCCGCCGGAATGAGGTCGCTGCCGCGGGCGAGATAGCGGATGATGGCGTTGGATTGCGCCAGCGTGCGGCCGTCATCGAATTCGACCGCCGGCACCTGGCCGGCATAGTTGAGCTTGAGGAACTCGGTCGTGCGGGTCTGGCTCTTGAGCGTGTCGATCGCAACCCAGCTATAGGGCAGCGCGAGTTTGTCGCACACCCACTTCACCTTCAGGCAGTTGCCGGAGTTGATGTCGCCGTAGATTTTCATGCGCGGCCGCCCTCGTTACGGCGACAGTGCAACAGCCCGCGGCAAATCTGTCAACGGCATCAGAATCGACGCCGGACCAGGCCAAGTATGGGGCCAGGTCTGAGGCCAAGTCTGAGCTTGTAGCCCATCAGAACTTGTAGCCCAGGCCCGCGCGCACCGTGTTGACGGTGGTATCGACACTGGAGGTGAAGCGGAGATATTCCCACTCGGCGCGCAGGAAAAGACCCGCATACAGCATCATGTCGATGCCGAGACCGCCGGCAAATCCCGTGACGAGGTGAGAATTGGCGTTGTCGGTCAGGGCCATGCGAGGGGCGAAAGTGGAAGCCACACCCGGCGCATCGTACCTGACAACGAGTTCAACGCTGCGGTTGATATCGGCCTGCCCCAATCCGACGCCGACGAATGCGTAGGGCAAGAAGCTTCCGACCGCATAGCCGCCGCGGACGCGAAGCGAACCGAAATCGGTCACGCGCATCGAACCGCTGGCCAGGCCGATGACGTTGGTCGTCACATTGTTAGACGTAACGGTTCGCACCTGCGAGCCGGTGCTCGAGGCCCCAAACGCACCATGGCTGTAGTTGAGTTCGATGCCGATCAGCACGTCGCTCCATTGAAAATTGTAGCCGGCAAAGGCCCCGTAGGCGGAGTTGCTCGGCGCATGCGCCTTGCCGAGCAAGGGCCATTGCGAGACGTTGAACTGCGTGTCAGCCGAGGAATTGTTGACCAGCCGGGTCATCATGTCCGTGGTGGAATTGGTGAAGTCCATGTCCGCGGCGCCGCGCGCGACCTGGCCGCCGACATAGACGCCCGACCAGTTGACTTCGATTCTGCTCAGCCCGTCAGTGAAACTGCCGCGGAGATAGTCCGGCATATCTGCCGCCTGCGCGCCAGCCGCCGCGCCACACATCATCGCCACCAGCAAAAAACGACGCATCGCAATACTCCATCGAGCAACTCTAACTTGCGTTGATCATCGCTCGTTAACCCTAACCAATCGTTATCGCAGGCTCCGATGCGACGTGATCTTGCGGGAAAAAGCCAGATGCATCGCGCGCCTGGTGCGGCCGCGCCAAAAGCAAAACGGCGCGGGAAGATCCCGCGCCGTTCTCAATCCTTAACGGATGGCAGTTGCAATTAACCTTTGCGCATCAGCGGCGCCGGCGCATAGACCTGCGGGCTTTCCAGGTTCCAGCGCACGCCGAGCTTGAGGTCATGCGAGGTCATGTCGCGGTACTGGAAGGTCGAGGGACCGGCATTGGTGCCATCGAAGAAGCGACCGTTGCCGTGGATGCCGGTACCCATGTCGAGGTAGCGGTACGCCAGTTCGACCGTGAAGTTGTTGCTGACCTTGTAGGCAAGACCGGCATGCACTGCCCAGGCGAAGTTGGTCTTGCTCGCGCCCTCGGCGAAGTACGCGCTGCTGCGGCCATCGAACGCCGGGAACGTCGCGACATCGCTAAAGCCGGTGGTCTTGATGGTGGCTGCGCCGAAGCCGGCACCGATGAACGGCGTGATGCACCACCAGGTGCCGAGGTCGACGTAACCGTTGACCATTCCGACCCAGCTCTTGTAGCCGCCGCTGTAGGTATCAGCGAGCCCGCCGCCGGGATTGAACATGAAGAAGTCGTTGCCCTTGAAGCTGACCTTCGAGCGATATTCGCCGGTGATGTCGGCACGGAACCAGCTGTTGAACTGGTAGCCGACACCGACGCCGTACATCATGCCGCTGTCGAAGCCATGGCCGTTCTGAGTCCAGACCGTATTGGCCGGCAGCGTGTCGTAGGCGTTGACGTGCAGCTTGCTCTGGGTGTTGGTCATGCCGATGTCGCCGCGCAGATACCAGCCACCGAAATCCTGTGCCGGAGCCGGTGCATAGGCCATCGGAGGCGGCGGCGCGATCGAAGGCATGTCCGCGGCGAAGGCCACCGACGACAACAGGGATGCCGCTCCGGCGGCAAGAAGAGACTTAACGCTACGCATTGGCTTCGTCCTTTTGTCCGGTGAGGCGACTGCGGAGGCCTCACATCAAAAACTCACGGGCGGACGATGCCAGCAAATGCTTAAGCGGCGCTTAACCCTAATTTTTAAGGTTGATAATCTCCGAACATTTTTCGCGCGGGCGTTTATGCGGCATGCAACCTGATGCATTTGCAGCACAGAAAATGGCGAAACCGCCATACATCCTAACGATGTGTTGACGGAAATGACACGGATGCTGACCTACCTGCTTGCCTGCCCCCGCCGTTTGCAAACACTTCGTTAACGCGCGAGCTTCGGCATCTTCGGCAGGAACACGGCAAGCAGGCCGAGCGCCGGCAGGAAGGCGCAGAGCTGGTAGACAAAGGCGATGCCGGTGTGATCGGCAAGCTTGCCGAGCACCGCCGCCCCGAGCCCGCCGATGCCGAAGGCGACGCCGAAGAACACGCCGGAAATCATTCCGAAGCGATGCGGCATCAGTTCCTGCGCGAACACGATGATCGACGACGTCGCCGAGGACAGGATCAACCCGATGATGACGGTCAGCACGGCGCTGCCGAACAGGCCGGCATAGGGCAGCGCCAATGTGAACGGCAGCGCGCCGAGGATCGAGAACCAGAGGACGTATTTGCGGCCATAGCGGTCGCCGAGCGGCCCGCCGAAGAACGCGCCTGCGGCATTGGCGGCGAGAAAGATGAAGAGATAGAGCTGGGCCGCCTGGGTCGACACGCCAAACTTGTCGATCAGATAGAAGATGTAATAGCTCGACAGGCTCGACACGTAGAGCTGTTTTGAAAACAGCAGCGCCACCAGCACCACGAGTGCGATCTTGACGCGGCGCGCGTCCGGCGCATCCGGATGGCGTTCGACCACGGCGGACTTCTTCGTCGTGATCTGCGGCCGGTACCAGACGCCGATCCGCCACAGAATCACGATCGCCAGAAACGCGATCGAGGAAAACCAGGCGATGCTGGGCTGGCCGAACGGCACCACGATCAACGCCGCCAGCACCGGCCCCATCGAGGTGCCGAAACTGCCGCCCAATTGAAACACCGATTGCGCAAAACCGTAGCGCCCGCCCGAGGCAAGCCGCGCGATCCGCGCCGATTCCGGATGGAACACGGCCGATCCCAATCCGACCAGCGAGGCCGCGATGAGGATGACCGCGTATTGATGCGCGACGCTGAGCAGCAGCAGGCCGAAGAACGTGAACCCCATGCCGATCGCGAGCGAGAACGGCTGCGCCTTCTTGTCGGTGTAATGCCCGACCAGCGGCTGCAGCAGCGACGCGGTGAACTGGAACGCCAGCGTGATCAGGCCGATCTGCGCATAGTCGAGCGCGTAATTGTCCTTCAGGATCGGATAGACCGACGCAATCAGGGACTGCATGGTGTCGTTGAGGAAGTGCGAGAAGCTGATCCCGGTGAGCACGATATAGGCCGGCCCTGCGGCGGCCGCCTTCGCGGCGAGCGCCGGCGACACGTCGGGCACCACCACGGGCGCGGTGAGCGCTTCCTCGGAGACGGTGACGGGCTTGTTCAAGGGCGCGATTCCCGAATATCGACTTGCAATAATGCCCGTTCCTACGCCGCGTGCGGTGCTGCGACCAGCATCAATAGCTAATGGCTGCGATGCGTTGGGGTGCTCGCTGGCAGGCACTTCTTCCCTTCTCCCCTTGTTGTGGGAGAAGGAAGAAAACGCCCACGAGAGCTAGCCTAGGCCGCGGCGGCGTGGCCGAGGGCGGTGACGATGTGATCGACCACTTCCTCGACCAGGATGCGATCGTCACCCTCGCCCATCACGCGGATGACGGGCTCGGTGCCGGACGAGCGGACCAGCAGGCGGCCGCATCCGTTGAGGCGTTTTTCGCCATCGACGATCGCGGATTTGACCTCGGCGTCGTCGAGCGGCTTGCCGCTGCGATAGCGTACGTTCTTCAGGATCTGCGGCAGCGGATCGAATTTGTGGCAGACTTCCGACACCGGGCGGCGGAGCTTTTGCACCACGGCCAGCACCTGCAGCGCCGCGACGAAACCATCGCCCGTGGTCGCATAGTCGGACAGGATGATGTGGCCCGACGGCTCGCCGCCGAGATTGTAGCCCTGCTTGAGCATCTGCTCGAGCACATAGCGGTCGCCGACCGGCGTGCGCACCATCTCCAGCCCAATGCCTTCGAGGAAACGCTCCAGCCCGAGATTGGACATCACGGTGGCGACGATGCCGGGCTTGGCGAGACGGCCGTCTTCCTTCCAGCTCTGCGCGATCACTGCGAGCAGCTGGTCACCGTCGACCACATGGCCGCGCTCGTCGACCAGGATGACGCGATCGGCGTCGCCGTCGAGCGCGATGCCGATATCGGCGCGCATTTCCCGCACTTTCCGACTCAATGCCTCCGGCGAGGTCGAGCCGCATTCCTTGTTGATGTTGAAACCGTCAGGATCGACACCCATGGCAACGACGTCGGCGCCGAGTTCCCACAGCGCTTCCGGCACCACCTTGTAGGCCGCGCCGTTCGCGCAGTCGATCACGACGCGCAGGCCGTCGAGCGAGAGTTCGCGCGGCAGCGTACGCTTGGCGAATTCGATGTAGCGGTCATGGACGCCGTCGATGCGGCGGGCGCGCCCGAGGCTGGCGCTCTGCGCCAGACGCCGGTCGATCGGCTCGTCGAGCAATTGCTCGATCTGCTTCTCGACGTCGTCGGAGAGTTTGAAACCCTGCGGGCCGAACAGCTTGATGCCGTTGTCCTCGAACAGATTGTGCGAGGCCGATATCATCACGCCGAGATCGGCGCGCATCGACTTGGTCAGCATCGCGACCGCCGGCGTCGGCATCGGGCCGAGCAGCAGCACGTCCATGCCGACAGAGGTAAAGCCCGCGACCATGGCGTATTCGATCATGTAGCCGGACAGCCGCGTGTCCTTGCCGATGACGACGCGATGGCGGTGATCGCCGCGCTGAAACACCAGGCCGGCCGCCTGCCCCACCTTGAGCGCGAGCTCCGGCGTGATCAGACCATTGGCACGGCCCCGAATTCCGTCGGTACCGAAATATTTGCGGCTCATATAACCCCCAGCCATTCCGCGTCTCTTAAAGCCATCCGGCAAGAAGCAGCGAACGCGCACCATAGCGTGCACCGGCCTTATAGTCTCTCAGGCGCTAAAATGGCTTCAAAAAATATGATGAATCATTACCGGCACCGGAAGCCGCGATCGGCGCATAAACCATTGCAAAACATGATATTTTTCAATTCACCCGCTGCTTGGGTACCCCTTAATCGCGCCGCTTGATGTGATGGTCGCCCTTCGACGGCGCCGGCTGGGTCACATTCACGGCGTCCGAGCCCGGAAAAGTCTCCTCCAGCCCCACCTCCAGGGCCTCGTCCAAACGGCGCTTTTCGGCGCTCTCGCGGGGCGTGCGAACATGCTTGAGATCAGGCTTGTGATCAGGCTTGGGATGACGATCGGATCCGGTCATGGAATGTCCTCCCCGCAGGGTTCCGCAAGCCTGATTTGGCTGAGGTACTAACCATGCTAGATGACGACACAGACAAGAAATTCAAGAAGGGGCCGGATCGTCCATGAAGCACATTACCTGCATCGAAGATCTGCGCCAGTTGCACAAGCGCCGGGTGCCGAAGGCGTTTTTCGATTATGCGGATCGCGGCTCCTATTCCGAGGACACGCTGCGCGCCAACCGCGCCGATCTCGAAGCGATCAAGTTCCGCCAGCGCATCCTGGTCGATGTGTCGAGGCGCGATACGTCGACGACGATCCTGGGCGAGCCGGCCGCGTTGCCGCTGAGCCTCGCCCCGGTCGGATTGCTCGGCATGCAGCACGGCGACGGTGAAATCGCCGCCTGCCGCGCCGCGCAGGCCGCCGGCATTCCGTTCACGCTGAGCACGATGTCGATCTGCTCGATCGAGGACGTCGCCGCCAATGTCGACAAGCCGTTCTGGTTCCAGCTTTACGTGATGAAGGACCGCGGCTTCATCAAATCCCTGATCGAGCGCGCGATCGCGGCGAAATGCAGCGCGCTGGTGCTGACCGTCGACCTGCAGGTGATGGGACAGCGCCACCAGGACATCAAGAACGGCATGACGATTCCACCGGAATGGTCGTTGTCGAAGCTGATCGACTTCGCCACCAAGCCGGCCTGGGTCGCCGGCGTGATGCGCGGCAAGCGCCGCACCTTCGGCAACATCGCCGGCCACGTCAAAGGCACCGACGATATCACCCAGCTCTCGCAATGGACCAACGCGCAGTTCGACACCACGCTGAGCTGGAAGGATGTCGACTGGATCCGTTCGATCTGGCCGGGCAAGCTGATCCTCAAGGGCATTCTCGACGTCGAGGACGCCGAGGAGGCCGTGAAGACCGGCGCGCATGCGATGGTGGTCTCCAACCATGGCGGCCGCCAGCTCGACGGCGCGCCGTCTTCGATCGAGGTGCTGCCCGAGATCGTCGATGAGGTCGGCGACAAGATGGAGATCATGTTCGACGGCGGCATCCGGTCCGGCCAGGACGTGATGCGCGCGCTCGCGCTCGGCGCCAAATCCTGCATGATCGGCCGCGCCTTCGTCCACGGCCTCGGCGCCGGCGGACAAGAGGGTGTCGCCAAGGCGCTCGATCTGATCCGCAACGAAATGCTTGTCACGATGGGCCTGTGCGGCGTCAACACCGTCGCCGAAATCGACGATCACGTGCTGGCGATTTAGCCCCACTGTCGTCCCGGACAAGCGAAGCGCGATCCGGGACCCATAACCACCGCCCCACGTGTTTGCAAAGGCTGGAGCTGCAGCCCGGTGCAACAACAGGCATTGGTGGTTATGGGTCCCCGCCTTCGCGGGGACGACTCGATGAGAGGTCGCGCCTCACCCTCACATCGGCGGTGTGATCCCGTTGCGGCCGACATTGACGCGGGCGGCCTCCAGCGTGCCGTCGTCCTTTTTCGTCGCGCTGAAGATGATGACCTTGGCACCCGGCTTCAGTTCGGACTTGTCGCCGGCGACGAAGGTGACAACAGGCGTGTCCGGCGGCACCACGACTTTCTTCTCGCCGTCCTTGTACTTGACCAGGATGTTCTGACCGTCGGTGCCCTTGACCGTCTGGGCGACGGTGGCGTTGGTCATGGTCGAGTTCGGGCGCGCATCCCAGGGCCGGAAACCTTCCGCGGCACCGCGCTGGTTTTCGGGGAAGATGTGAACGGCAACCGCCCGCTGGGTGCCGTCGGGCTCCGGTATGCCGGTGACGCCGATGTAGGAGCCTTCCTTGATGTCAGACAGTTCGGTCCTGGCGACACCGAACACCGCCACATTGTCGGTCATGCGCACCTTCAGGTCGGTGCCCTCGCGCGACTTGATCGACAGGACAGATCCATCGACGGCCTCGATGGTGCCGCGGATCCGCACCGTCGGCGTCGGCGGTTGTTGCGCCCAGGCGGACGCCCCAAACACGGTGGCAAATGTCAATGCAGCAGCGAGCAGGCGTGACGTCATCCGCATGGCGGTATCCCTTCCGATGTCTTTGAGCGTCCCCTCAACGCGAACACCGGGAGGGAATGCGTATTCCCATTCTCTTCGTCATTCCGGGGCGCGCAAAGCGCGAACCCGGAATCCCGAGATTCCCCGATGCGCAATTGCGCATCTGAGGTTCGATGCTACGCATCGCCCCGGAATGACGCTGCGCGTCACATCGGCGGAGTCAGCCCGTCGCGGCCGACGCTGACGCGGTTGGTTTCGAACGAGCCATCCGGCAGCTGTTTGATGGCCGCGATCACCTTGGCACCAAGCTTGAGATCGGATTTGTCGGCGGGAACAAAGGTCACGACCGGCGTCTCCTGTGAGACCTGAACCTTCTTCTCGCCACCCCTATATTTGATCAACAGCGTGTGACCGTCATTGCCGGCTACCGACTGATCCACCGTCGCATTGGTCATGGTGCTGTTGGGGCGCAGATCATAAGGCCGTGAGCCCTCGCCGGTGCCGCGCATCGCCTCGGGAAACACATGCACCTCGACCGCATTCTGGCTGCCGTCCGGTCCCGGCACCGTGGTGGCGCCGATGAAGGAACCGACCTTGACGTCGGACAGCGAGATTTTGGTAACCCCGACCACCCTGATATCGCCGGTCATGTGCAGTTTGACGTCTTCACCGCCGCGCGACTTGACCGCAAGCACGTCGCCCGCGACGCCCTCGATGGTGCCGCGAACCCGCGTCGGCGTCGGCGGCTGCTGGGCAATGGCGTAGATGGTGGACGCGGCCACCATCGCGACGGCGAGCAGCGGACGAATGAGTGTAGAACGATGCTTGGACAGATTGTTGCGCATGAGGGATCTCCGATAGGCCACCACGTAGCCACTGCCCCCAATTCCCGCAACGATATTCCCGCTCAAACCTTGGTGAGATCGGCCTCGACGATCGCACGAAGTTCTGATGTCACTTCGGGGCGCTTTCCGAACCACAATTCGAACCCGCGCACCGCCTGGTGCAGCAGCATGCCGAGCCCGTCGACGGTCTGTAGCCCGCCCCCGCGCGCGGCGACAAGCAATGGCGTATCCAGCGGCACGTAAACGAGATCGTTGACGACGGCGCCCTTCGGCAACCGGCCGACATCGAGTTCGAGCGCCGGCTGGCCGTGCATGCCGAGCGAGGTCGTGTTCACCAGCAGCCCCGCGCGCGGCAGCAATTCACTCAATGCATCCCATGCCACCGGCAATACGCTCGCGCCGAATTGATCCGCCAGGGCCTGCGCGCGCTCCCCGGTCCGGTTGGCCAGATGCACGCGCTTGACGCCGCGTTCGATCAACCCGAACAGCACGGCGCGCGCCGCACCACCGGCGCCCAGCACCAGCGCCTCCTCGGCACGCTCCCATCCGGGCGCGCAGGCATCGAGATTATTGATAAAACCCTCGACATCGGTGTTGGTCGAACACAGCTCACCGTTCTCGAACCACAAGGTGTTGGCGGCGCCGACCGCGCGGGCGCGCTCGTCCGGCTTCGACAGCACCAGCGCCTGCTCCTTGTGCGGAATGGTGACGTTGGCGCCGACAAAGCCGCGCAGCGAAAGCCGAAAGACAAAGTCCTGAAACTCGTCGGGCGGCACCGCCTCGATGACGTAGCCGCCCTCGATGCCCAGCGTCCGCAGCCAGTAATGATGGATCAGCGGCGAGCGCGAATGCGCGGCCGGCCATCCGATCAGGCACGCGGCGGGGGGTCTTGGGGCACGGGTCATGGCAGTCAATTCGGCCATGGCGGCGGCGGTGTCAATGCCGGGGTGCTAGCGACGATCCCCCTCGCTGCCAGCGCAACGATGGCCCTAACCTCTCCCCACTCTTATGCGGGGAGAGGTCGGATTGCGAAGCAATCCGGGTGAGGGGCATGGCACGATACCCGTCGCGAATTCAGAGCCAGCGGATAGAAGGGCCCCTCACCCCAACCCTCTCCCCGCAAGAGCGGGGCGAGGGAGCAGAGCACAAACCATCACGCCGCGACCCGATGCGCCGCGATGATCTGGTCGGCGGCGCGGCCGGTTACTTCGGCCATGCGGTCGAACTGCCGGGTGAAGCCGCCGGCGCCGGCGGTGGCGGACCGCAGCTCGACGATCAGGTCACCGATCTCGGCTTCCGGCATGGTGGCTCGGACGCAATCCCAGCCGGCCCAGCCCTCGCGGGTGTCAAAGCCGAGGATCTGGCCGCGCCGCGCCGACAGGATGGCGTTGATTTTTGCCGTCGCCTCGGTGGGGCAGACGATCTCCACCATGTGGATCGGCTCCAGCAGCACCGGCTGGCACTGCGGCAGCGCCTCGCCCATGCCGAGCCGCGCCGCGGTGCGGAAGGCTAGATCGGAGGAATCGACGCTGTGATAGGAGCCGTCGGTCAGGGTGACGTGGAGGTCGATCACGGGAAAGCCGAGCGGCCCGCGCGCGAGGCTGTCGACCACGCCCTCTTCCACCGCGCCGATATAGTTACGCGGCACCGCGCCGCCAACGACCTTTTCGTGGAATTCGAAACCCGAGCCGCGCGGCATCGGCTTGATTTCCAGCACCACGTCACCGAACTGGCCATGGCCGCCGGACTGCTTCTTGTGGCGCCCGCGTTGCGTGATCGATTTGCGGATCGTCTCCTGATAGCCGATCGCCGGCGCCTGCGATTTGACGTTGACGCCGAAGCGATCCTTGAGGCGTTCGAGCGCGACGCGCAGGTGCATCTCGCCCTGGCCCCACAGCACGATGTCGTGGGTCTGGGTGTTATGGATCATCGACAGCGACGGATCTTCCTCGTTCAGCCGCAACAGCGCCTGGCCGAGCTTGACGTCGTCTTTGCGATCGTTCGCGGCCAGCGACATCGCCAGCACCGGCGGCGTCGGCTCGACCCGCGCGAGCGAAGCCGGCGCGGTCTTGCCGCTCGATAGCGTGTCGCCGGTCTTGATGGAATCGAGCTTGCCGAGGGCCACGGTTTCGCCGGCTTCCGCCGCCGCCCGCTTGCTGTCGTGCCCGCCACTGACCGCGAGGATGCCGGAGACCCTGCCCGCCTCGCCGGACGAGGATTGCAGCGTCGCACCGTCATCGAGGTGCCCGGCGAGCAGCCGCACCAGCGACAGCTTGCCGCCGTGCGGCTGATGCACGGTCTTGAACACATAGCCCAGCGCATCTTTCGACGAAGACGCGCCGAGGCGCTTGGCGGTCTCGGTCACGCCGGGCGCTTCATGCCGCAACGCCTTCATCAGCCGCAGCACGCCGTTCTCGCGTGTCGCGGCACCCAGCAGTACCGGGCAGATCAGGCCTTCGCGCAATTCGCGCGCAAGATCGTCGAACACGGCGTCGCGCGGCGGCTGGATGTCTTCCAGCAGTTGCTCCATCAGCACGTCGTCGTGATCGGCGAGCTTTTCCAGCATCGAGAAGCGCGCTTCCTTCTCGCGGTCGAGATTGCCGCCGTCCAGCGCGATCACTTCCGAGGGCTTGTGTTCGCGGTAGACAAAGGCGCGCTCCAGCGCCAGATCGACAAAACCTTCGATCAATTCGCCGTTCCAGATCGGAATCTGGCGCAACACCAATGGCACGCGCGAGGCCGGCTGCAGTGTCGCCAGCGTTTCGCGGATCCGCTTGTTGGCCTTGTCGATCTTGTTCAAAAACAAAAAGCGCGGAATGCCCAATTCCTCGAGCTCGCGCAGGATGATCTGCAGCTGCGGCAGCTTCTTTTCATCGGCTTCGCAGACCACGACCGCGGCATCGACCGCCGGCAGCGCGGCGCGCATGTCCTGCGCGAACTCGATCGAGCCGGGACAATCGATAAAGGTATAGCTGTCGCCCATGAAACTGGTGGTGGCCGCACTGAGGCCCACGCCCATCTTGTGGAGCCGCGCCTCGGGGCTGGAATCGCCGACCGAAGTTCCGGCATCGACGCTGCCGGCGCGGTGGATGGCGCCTGTGCGCGCCAATATGGCTTCAAGAAGTGTAGTTTTACCGCTCTGGAAAGGGCCCACCAGCGCAATGCACCGTGGACCCGATTCTTTAGTACCTGGGGGACTTCTGACGTCTTGTCCCATTGCCGCCTCCTTGTTTGGAGCTCGGCCCATGATTGGGTCGGCGGATCAGATGCTCCGCCCGCCGCGACGATTTGGCAAGTCAGAAAAAGTTGCTGCGGTGCATCGTGACGGGCGCGGGGGCGGCCGGCTCACCCGCCTCCCGCGGCGGCGGCCGAGGGAGAAAAGTTGACGCTCCGGCCTAAGTTCCAGGCTTTCCCGCCCAACGATGCTGTGCAGGCTCGGGTCGCGTAAGCTCAACGACAGCACGCGATTGAAACTCGCGGAACGGTCGGCTCGTCACCTACTTCGTTCGTCGCGACGCTTCGCGCAGTTCGGTCGGCGTCATGCCGAAACGGCGGCGAAAGCGGCGATTGAAGTAAGGGACCTCGTTGAACCCGCAGGTCCATGCGATTTCGCTCACCTTCAATCGGTCGTGGACTGCATCCGTCAGCATCACCCTCGCCTCATGCAGCCGCATCTCAAGCACGCGCTCGGCGAAACCAGATCCGCTTTCGGCCAGCAGATCGTTCACGTAGCGACGCGACAGGCCCAAACGCTGCGCAACGCTCTGCGACGAGAACTCCGGATCGTGAAAGCCCGATTTGATGGCCGCAAGAACGTCGTGCAATCGTGCTGCGCGCAGGCCGCGGCTCACTGCAATCTCCGGCGGATCGCCGCGCGCGCCGAGCGCAAGTGCGACGAGATCGACAAGCATGGTTTCGATGTGCCGGTCGAGCGCCGGATCGCCATCCTGCTTCAGGCCCATGAGAAACTCGGCGTACCGGCAAAGATGACGCAACGCCGGCGAGGACGCATCGAGCGGCTTGCCTATGAGGTCGTCAGCGTTTGGGACCAATGCAAGAAGCCGGGCGCGCGAAATATTGATCGTATACCAGCCATTTTCCGGACCTCCGACCAACTCGCCGGGTTCGGCAGTCAGAAGCACCGCGGTGTCGCGGTTGATCGTCGCCTCCTGCCCGTTCTGGATTATATCGGAGCGACCGCTATGAAGCGCGACGCAAAAATTGTCCGCACCATCGGAAGCGACGTCGCGCTGGCTGCGCTTCATCCGATCGATGCTGCCGTCGAGCCGAACGATACCGACCGCGCCGATCGGCACGAATTCAAAGTTCACCGTGGACGGGCGGTCATCCGCGCGCTGGTGATCGACTGAACCATAAACCGCATTCCACTGATCCTGCCAAAGCGAGAATTTTTCCTGATCGTTCAGATGGGACGGAAGTTGCTCTGACGCAAAAACAACTTTCTGGATCCCGCCGCCAACGGCCTTTCCGCCCAACTCATCAACGTCCATCGCCTGCGACGCCCTGAAAATTCGCTTCGCTTCGAGCTGATCCCGATCAAGACAAAATAGCTGCATCGGCACGATCCAGACAGTGCCAGTTAAACCAATTGTGCCAGCCAGTTTCGCAACCCGTGGCGCGATTGCAACGCTCGCCGGCAATCGCGAGCCGATGCCACGCGGTGCAAATCAGGAGCCCGTCAGGACAATCCCATTTTGCGCGGCTTGGTAAGAATGCACCGAGACCAGATGACACGCGACCTGATGAATCCGGACCTGACGATTTGAGGGTCGGGACTCATCCGCAGAATTGTTCGGGGGTGACACTATGGATTATGTATCGCGGACGACGCTCGCAGCCGCTGCCATTTCGTTGGGCAGTCTCTCTGCCGGATTGGCGGCCGATCTCGGACCGCGCCCTGCGGCGCCGATCGCGCCGGCCTTTTACGACTGGAGCGGCGTCTATATCGGTTTGCATGCCGGCTACGGCGGAGGCATGAAGGATTGGACCCAAGCGTTAGGGAACAATTTCACTGCGAAGGGTTTCCTCGCCGGCGGCCAGATCGGAATCAACAAGCAAATCGGCAGCCTGGTGTTCGGCCTGGAACTTGATGGATCGTGGGCCGACATTGGGGGTTCGCAACTACTTTCCGACGGCGGACCGGCCGCGGCCTTCCAGGTGGACTTCACCGGCCGGTCGAAGATCGATGGCCTTGTAACGTTGACGGGGCGTGCCGGTTTGGCCGCCGACCGTTGGTTCGTCTATGCCAAGGGCGGCCTTGCCGTCGCGCAGGAAAGGCATTCTTTCAGCAATAACACCTCTACCTTCCCGCCAGCACCTCCGTTTACCGCCGTCATCTCGGGCAGCAGCAGCGAGCGTCGATGGGCTCCTACGGTCGGCTTCGGAACGGAGTATGCGTTAGGAAACAACTGGTCAGTCAAGGCCGAGTACGACTACGTCCACCTGGGCAACAGAACGGTGGGATTTACCGGAACGGCGAACTTCAATGGCGTCGCAGCTCCCCTTGATCCGACCAACGTGCCAATCGAGCAGGCGCTCCATCTCGTCAAGATCGGCGCGAATTATCGATTTGGCGGAATTCAGACCGATCCGACGTTTGCACCGGTCAGGGCCGCGCCAGGATACAACTGGTCGGGCGCCTATGTCGGCGTTCAGGGTGGATACGGTTTCGGCCACGAGCAATGGCCCGATCTGTTCGATCCGGCGAATCCCCAAACCGGAAAGTTTGATTTGAACGGATGGCTTGCCGGGGGAACCGTCGGGGTCAACGCGCAAGCAGGCTCATTCGTCTTCGGCGTCGAAGGCGAATGGATGTGGACCGGTATCAAAGGCAATCAGACAACCGTCGTTGATTTAGGTCGACGAACCACGCAGACGCTCGGCCTCGACACAAAGGTCAATTGGCTTGCGATCGCAGCGGCGCGTGCCGGCTTTGTAGCCGCCGAGCGCTTCATGATCTATGGCAAGGCCGGCGTCGCGCTCGCTGACGAGAGGCACACGTTTACTCAAAGCACGATCGGTCCAGTTTCCAGCTCGGTATTCAACCTGGAAGGCAAGGCCTTGCACACCGGGCTCGTGGCGGGTGCCGGCGTCGAGTACGCCCTCGGCGGCAATTGGTCGGCCAAATTCGAGTATGACTACATCAAGATGCTTGCGCAGAACTTTACAGCGATCGGCACCCAGAGCGTGAACGCCCCGCCCATTGTAGGATCGGCCGCTTTTACCGCCCAGTTCTCAAAGATGCCGCAGGACCTGCACCTGATCAAGTTCGGCGTGAACTATCACTTCAGCCCGGCGCCGGTCGCAGTCAGTGCCCGATACTGATCAGCACATCGCGACGAGCTGCAGGTCGTAGGATTTCCTGAACATATCTGACAGACAAAAGGCTCGCATTCCGCGGGCCTTTTTTTGTCGACCAGGTCCAGAAAGCGTGGCGCGATTGCAACGCTGGCCGGCAATCGCCGGCCCATGCCACGCCGTACAAATCGAAGGCCAACCAGGACAAGGCGATTATTGCGGCCTTGGTAAGAATGAAACAGGAATTGGTGAACCCGGACCTGACGATTCAGGATCAGGACTCATCCGCAGAATTGTTCGGGGGCGACATCATGTATCATCTATCGCGGACGACGCTTGCAGCCGCAGCCATCTCATGGGGCAGCATCGCCACTGCATTCGCGGCCGATCTCGGGCCGCACCCCGCCTATAAGGCGATGCCGGTCGCCACCGTTTATGACTGGACCGGTCTGTACATCGGCGCTCATGCCGGTTGGGCTGGCGCCGACCGTACGTTCGAGCGAACGTTTATCGGAGGCGAGACCATCAATCCCGGCTTCTCGCAGCATCCAAACGGCTTTGCCGGTGGCGGCCAGATCGGCTTCAACCGGCAGACCGGCAACTGGGTGTGGGGCCTGGAGGCTGACATCTCGGGCACGAAACAGCGCAGCTCGACCACCGTTGCCGGTCCCATAATCCCGTTCTTTGCTCAAACTACTCACACCTACGACGTGTCGATCGATTGGACCGCGAGCCTGACCGGACGTCTCGGTTATGCGTGGGACCGCTGGATGCTTTACGGCAAGGGCGGCGCCGCCGTGATGCAAGAGACCTATGGCCTGAGGGCGCCCGGCCTCTTCCCACCGGATTCCCCCTACCATAATGCCAAGGTCCCCCGACTCGGCTGGACCGTCGGCGCAGGCGTCGAAAATGCCTTCCTGGATAACTGGTCATGGAAAGCCGAATACAATTATATGCGGTTTGACGGCAACGACAGCATTACCAATGTTCATTCACTAAGAGCATTAGCCGGGGTCACGTCGCACACGGAAGTGAACCTTCACCTCGTCAAGGCCGGCATAAATTATAGATTTGGCGGCCCCATTGCAGCGCCAGGCATTCGACCGACGCTTGCCTACAAAGCCCCGGTCGCGACGGTGTATGACTGGACGGGATTGTACGTCGGCGGGCACGCCGGCTCGGCCAGTGCCGAGCGAAATTTCCTCACCATTTTTGATTTTGATGTTTTTGGTTTCGGCAGAACCGTCTTTAGTCCGCCCTTCACACAGAAGCCCACCGGCTTTGTGGGTGGCGGGCAGGTTGGCTTCAACCGGCAGGCAGGCAGCTGGGTGTTCGGAATGGAGGCCGACGCTTCAGGTACCAACCTTGGTGCAAGAACAACCGTCATCGACTCAACCGCGACCTTCCTGCAAACCTACCACGTCGAGATCGACTGGACTGCTACCCTGGCGGGGCGCGTGGGTTACGCCTGGGACCGCTGGATGCTTTACGGCAAGGGTGGCGGCGCGCTGTTGCGCGAAACCTACGCGCTGTCAGGTCCGCTGCTTGGCGCCCGCAATGACGCCCATGCGACCCGGGCCGGCTGGACCATTGGCGCCGGTATCGAGAACGCCTTTCTCGACAACTGGTCGTGGAAAGCGGAATACAACTTCATGAGCTTCGGTGACACGAAAACGATCAGCAACAGCCGCACCACCACAAACGCGGTCGCGACAGCGAACGAGACGAATGTGAACCTTCACACCGTCAAGCTTGGCGTCAATTACAGGTTTGGCAATTACGGCATCGTCACCAAGTACTGACTTAAGAAAAAGGGCCCGCATCGCACGGGCCCTTTTTACGTCGGTTGACCGAATTCACCTTCCCGGCCGAAGTTCCAGGCTTTCCAGTCCGGCAGCGATGCTGACGCCGACCTGGCCCTGCAGGCTGAGCGGCTGCAGCGCGATCGAGTTAGCCGAGCCGCCGACCAGCACGTTGCCGCCGACGCCGACACCGAGCGTCGCACTGCCCTGCGCGCCGACATAATCGCCGGAGAGCCCGCCCGGCCCGAGCTGCGCCGACGGCGCAAACACGCCCCAGGCCAAAGCGGATTCCTGGGTGATGCCGAGATCGAGACCGACTTTGCGGATGGTGGCGACGTAACGGTCTTCCGGCATGCCGTCGGCGCGCAGCACGCAGCCGAGATTGGTGACGGACCCGACGATGAAGCCGATGCTGGCGCCACCGCGGCATTCGAGAATGCCGACCTGCACCCGCGCCACCTGCTGCGCATTGGCGCCGGGAATCGAAGCGACCCACATGGTGATGGCGGCAGCGGCGAGAACGAGGGAGCGACGCATGAGGAAATCTCCGGCTGAAACGATGTGATGCGAGCAGGGAATTGAGAAAGGCGCCGCCAAGCGGTGAGCGCCTTTCTATGGCACAACATCCGCAGCCGTTCCAGATTTGGTCTTGGTTCGTCATTCCGGGACGCGCGAAAGCGCGAACCTCAGATGCGCAGTTGCGCATCGGGGAATCTCGAGATTCCCCGGGGCGCAATTGCGCCCCTGAGGTCTGGTCCTTCGGACCATCCCGGAATGACGGCGCAAAAAAAGGCCCGCTTCCGCGGGCCTTTTCATCAAAACTATCTTCAGCCGCGGCGATGATGCCGGCGGTGGTGACGGCGCGGAGGGCCATAGCCGCGGAACGGCTCCAGCTGGATGTCGGCAATCCCGGCGGCGACGTTCAGCCCGGTCTGGCCCTGCACGCTGAGCGGCTGCAGCGCGTAGGAATTGGCCGGACCGCCGACGAGGAAGTTGCCACCACCGCCGATACCGACCGACGCGTTGGCGCCGACGCCGCCGTAATTGCCGGCGAGATCACCGCGGCTGACCCGGCTGTTCGGCGCGTTCACCGCCCAGGCCAATTGCGTCTGTGCGGTGATGCCAAGATCGAGGCCGTAGCGGCGCACGGTGGCGATGTAAGGCTCCGGCCGGCGGCCTTCGCTCTTGAACACGCATTCGAGGCTGGTCACGGAGCCGACGACATAGCCGACATTCTGGCCGCCCTGGCATTGCAGGACGCCGGCGCGAACCGGCGGCGCCGCATCCGCGCTCGCGATCGGCGCAACGAGCGCCGCGATCGCGATGCCGAAGGTCGTAAAACGTTTTCCGAAAAGCATGTGTCGTCCCCGCTTGATGAACTGAATGTGCGGGGGACAGGAAGGAAGCGCCGTGTCCAAAACATGGCGCTTTGCAAAAAGAAGACTTCAAAACATCATGCGCTTCACGCGTGATGTGATTTGACACGCCTTTTTTCCGACGTGTTTTCTTTCGCGTTTTCTTTGACAGAAACTTTGGGAAACAAACCGGAACCTGTCCCGCATCATTTGCGGAACAGGCTTCGCTTCAAAACGCGTTATCTCAGATTGCCGCAAAAGCGCTGGATGCGTTTGCAGGCGTCTTCGAGATCGGAAGTCTTGGTGGCGTAGGAGATCCGGAACGCCGGGCCGAGCCCGAACGCGGAACCTTGCACCACGGCGACACCTTCGGTTTCAAGCAGTTCCGTGACGAAGTCCTCGTCATTCGCGATCACCTTGCCGGACGGCGCGGTCTTGCCGATGGTGCCGGCGCAGGACGGATAGACGTAGAACGCGCCCTCGGGCCGCGGGCATTCGATGCCCTTGGCCTGGTTCAGCATCGACACCGCAAGGTCACGGCGTTCCTTGAACACCTTGTTGTTCGCGGGGATGAAGTCCTGCGGACCGTTGAGCGCCTCGACCGACGCCCACTGCGAGATCGACGACGGGTTCGAGGTCGACTGCGACTGAATCGTCGCCATCGCCTTGATCAGTTCCGCCGGGCCGCCGGCATAGCCGATGCGCCAGCCGGTCATGCAATAGGCCTTCGACACGCCGTTCACCGTCAGCGTGCGGTCGTACAATTTCGGCTCGATCTGCGCCGGCGTCGTGAACTCGAAGTCGTCATAGACCAGGTGCTCGTACATGTCGTCGGTCATCACCCAGATATTGGGGTGCTTCACCAGCACGTCGGTGATCGCCTTCAGCTCGCTGCGCGAATAGGCAGCGCCGGTCGGGTTCGACGGCGAGCAGAGAATGATCCACTTGGTCTTCGGCGTGATCGCCTTTTCCAGCGCGTCGGGCTGCAGCTTGAAGCCCTGCTCCGCCGGGCACACCACCGACACCGGCTCGCCGCCGGCCAGCGCCACCATCTCCGGATAGCTGACCCAATAGGGCGCGGGGATGATGACCTCGTCGCCCGGATTGATGGTCGCCATCAGCGCGTTGTAGAGCACCTGCTTGCCGCCGGTACCGATGATGATCTGGTTCGGCTTGTAGGTCAGGCCGTTCTCGCGCTGGAACTTGGCGATGATCGCCTCCTTCAGCTCGGGAATGCCGTCGACCGCGGTGTATTTGGTCTTGCCGGCCTCGATGGCGTGGATCGCCGCCAGCTTGATGTTGGCGGGCGTGTCGAAATCGGGCTCGCCGGCGCCAAGGCCGATGACGTTGCGGCCGGCCGCTTTCAGCGCGCGTGCTTTATCCGTGACCGCGATCGTCGCGGACGGCTTCACACGGTCGAGCGCAGCGGACAGAAAAGGCATCATCATCTCCTGGGAATGGCGTGTGTGGGCACACGTGTGCCCGTTTCGGGAATGATCCGTGATTCCAAATGTTGGGATCGGCGCACCCTAAAGCGCTCAGCGCCGCATCGCAAGAAGCTTGGCCCGAAAGGCTCAAATTTTACGGGGGTCGCAGGCTCGATCGGCGCAATATTCGGAAAAATTCTGCGCCGAAATGACTCATATCTGGCCAAGGAAACCGGCGAAGGAAACCGCCGCGGCCGCGATGGTCTTGGAGATGGTCTTGGAGATGGTCTTGGACGACGGTCTTGGCGACGGCCTGATCATCCCCGGCCCGGACGCCGCGCCGGGGTATGGCCCTCCGACGCGATCAGGTGCCGCGATGGATTGCTCCGAGGTCAATTCAGATTTGACGTCGATCCATCTCGCAGAGATTTCAAATTCCGCACCTGCACGCATCGACAATATCGCGAAAGCTTGAAGCGTTCCGATCACAAATCCCGACCACGTGATCGCTCCGTCGAGGCATGGCGTTCTGCGCGCGTGCAGTGCGGTAGAGGTTTTCGACTTTTTCCATAATGCGGGTCTTGCGACGCAACCCTAACGGCATCATTGTTTAACCGCGTTGCGGCGATCCGCGCGCGATAGACGTGCAACTGATCGATTGAAATTCATACGATGTACAAGCTCTATTCGATGCAGCGCTCCGGCAACAGCTACAAGGTCCGCCTTGCGCTGTCGCTGCTCAAAGCGCCGTATTGCGCGATCGAAGTCGACATCCTGCGCGGTGAAAGCCGGACGCCGGATTTTCTGGCGATGAACCCGAGCGGACAGGTGCCGCTGCTGGAAGTCGCCGATGGACGCTACCTCGCCGAATCCAACGCCATCCTCTGGTACGTCGCCGGCGGCACCTCGCTGGCGCCGGAATCGCGGGTCGAGCGCGCCGAGGCGCTGCAGTGGATGTTCTTCGAACAGCACGCGCTGGAGCCCAATCTCGGCGCGGCCTATTTCTGGCTGTCGCTGGTCAAGGGCGGCCGCGACCTGCAGACCCACGCCTTGGAGGACTGGATGGAGCGCGGCTACGCCGCGCTTCAGGTGATGGAAAACCATCTCAAGACCCGGGCCTATTTCGCCGCAGACCAGCTCACGGTCGCCGACATCGCGCTGTACGGCTACACCCATGTCGCCGACCGCTGTGACTATGACCTCGCGACCTTCCCCGCGATCCGCGCCTGGCTGCGGCGGGTCGAACAGACCCCCGGTTTCGTGACCATGGACTGGCGGCCGGATGCCGAGGTTGAGGATCCCGCCAGCGTCGCCGCCGGAGCCTGAGCCGCGGGCTGATTCACGTTCGCTTGAAGAGGCGTCCGAAGGTTAAGGACAGCGGGAATAACGTTAACCTTTGCCGTGATTTCGCCATTTTTGGCACTCTCGCGCCCCAATATTGCCGGCCACAATTGTGAACTTCCCGATGTCGCGGGTGATTCGCCCGCGTCTTGAAGGAATTAGACCCATGACACGGTCGCCCGGCACGGTCGGCTTCGAAAGCCGCCCTGCGCCAGTCGCTTCCGCCCGACTGACCAACGCCATTGCCGCCTCTCTGGCGATCGGTACGCTGTCGCTGTGCCTCGTCGTCGCGCTGACAGTGCTCTCGATCAAGGTGACCATGGCCATGCCGATTCCGGCGTGACTGCGGCATTTCCTGATTGGACCTTTTCCGAGCGCAACGCACGATGATTGGCATCGCGGGCGGACGAAGATGAAGACACCTGTCGGACTTGTGACCGTGGCGCTGACGGCAGCGATCCTGCTGACCGCGACCCTGGTGATCGCCACCGGCACGCGCGGCGAAGAGACGGAGTTTCCGTCGTCCGCCGGCGCGCTCGAAGTGCGAACCTTTGCAAGGGGTCTGGTCAATCCGTGGTCGCTGGCGTTCCTGCCCGACGGCAAGATGCTGGTGACCGAACGGCCCGGCCGAATCCGGATCGTATCCGCGGAAGGACAGCTGTCGCCGCCGCTCAAGGGCGTGCCCGACGTGTGGGCGTCCGGCCAGGGCGGAATGCTCGACGTCGCGATCGACAAATCCTATGCGCAGAACAAGACGATCTATTTCTGTTTTGCGGAGCGGACCAGCGGCGGCGGCCGCACCGCGATCGCGCGCGCCAAGCTCAACGACGCCGCCGGCCGCCTCGACGAAACCAAAATCATCTTCCGCCAGGAAGGCCCGCTGTCATCGGGCAATCATTATGGCTGCCGCATCGCGCAGGCCGACGACGGCAATTTGTTCGTGACGCTGGGTGACCATGGTTCGCATCGCGACCAGGCCCAGGACCTCGGCAATCATCTCGGCAAGGTGATCCGGATCGCACCGGATGGATCGGCCGCCGCCGGCAACCCGTTCATCGGCCGCGCCGGCGCCAAGCCGGAAATCTGGAGTTACGGCCACCGCAACGGCCAGGGCCTCGCGATCAACCCGGCGTCGGGCGACGTCTGGGAAGTCGAGCACGGCCCACGCGGCGGCGATGAGCTCAACATCATCAGGCCGGCAAAGAATTACGGCTGGCCGGTGATCGGCTTCGGCCTCGAATACAGCGGCGGCAAGATCCACGAAAGCACCGCCAAGGACGGCATGGAGCAGCCGGTCAAATACTGGGTGCCGTCAATCTCCCCCTCCGGCATGCAGTTCTATACCGGCAAGCTGTTTCCAAAATGGTCCGGCAACCTGTTCGTCGGCGCGCTGTCCGGCAGCATGCTGGTGCGGCTGTCGCTGAACGGCAACGGCGTCGCGGGCGAAGAGCGCCTGCTGCAAAATCTGCACGAGCGGATTCGCGACGTCAGGCAAGGCCCGGACGGCGCGCTGTGGCTGCTGACCGACAGCTCCAACGGACGCATCCTGCGGGTGACGCCCTCTGTAAAGTGATGACGCCCAAACGCAGATGAACGCGTGAACGGGAAGCTGCGACCAAAGGCAAGGTCCAACAGTTTTCGGACACGCAACGCATGAACCGGCGCCAGTTTGTTTTCGCCCTGTCGGGAGCCCTGACACTGCTCGCCGCCACGCGGCCCGGCCGCGCCGAATGCGGCGGCCTCAGTCTCAGGGAATTCGTCGAAACCACTTATTACAAGCAGGCGCGCCTGCACGCCGCCAAAACCCCGCCTGGCAACGACGAGTTCCACGCGCTGTTTTCGCCCGGCATGCGCCGGTTGATGCAGGCGCCGCGGCAATATCCGAAGAACCAACCGATCGGCCCGCTGCTCAACGCCTTCTTCGGCTGGGGCGTGCTGCCGGGCGCCGAGATCAAGGTCGGCAAGGTCGAGCACCATTCCGGCGACGAGATGGGACCGGCCACCATCCGCGTCGAGATCGAGCATCGCGGCCAGCCGCACCGGATCCTGGTTCACGTCATCGGCCCGGACGACGATTGGCGCATCGCCAACATCATCTATGATTCCGGCAAAAGCCTGCTCGATCATTACCGCTCGATCACCGGGCTTTGAAAGTTACCCCCATTTGTGGAAAATCAAAAACGCCCCGCCGGCAATCAGGAGAAAACCCAATGCGTGATTCCAGGCCAGCGGCTCCTTCAGATACAGCGTCGAGAAGCCTGCGAACACCACCAGCGTGATCACTTCCTGCATGGTCTTGAGCTGGGCTGCCGAATAGACCGCGCTGCCCCAGCGGTTGGCCGGCACCGCCAGCCAGTATTCGAAGAACGCGATCCCCCAACTCGCCAGAATGATCAGCACCAGCGGGCTTTGCTTGAATTTGAGATGGCCGTACCAGGCAAAGGTCATGAAGACGTTGGAGGCGAACAGCATCAGTATCGGCAGGATCTGCGGGGAGACGGTCGGCATCATGTCCTCATCAATTTCGTGCGCTAACAAGCGGGCACGGATTCCGGTTCCAGCCGTTTCGCATAGCATTTGAATTCAAAAACGCGAAAGCTTTGCGCAGGCAGTCAACCCCGTCTTAATGACAGAAAAAGAAAACCCGCCACAAAACGAAACATCCGTCACACTGCGTGCCTTATTCTCGACGCAACGGGAACGGCCTCAAACGGCCGCTCGATCAACGCCTTGGGAGGCAGCGAGAACCGGCATGTTCGACTGGCGCGCCATCTCCGGTCCGGCTCTGACGACAGCGACGGCGCTCGCCGCTTTCCTTGTCGACCGCTATGTCATTGCGGTCCCGAACCCCGCGCCGCTGTTCGTCTGCATCGTGGCATTGGCCAGTTCCGTCAGCGGGCTCGCCTCCGGCCTGACCAGCGCCGCGATTGCCGTGGTGTCCTCGGCGCTGTTCTTCCTCAACCATCGCGCCGTGCCGGGCTATGACGCCTCCGACCTGATGCGCATGCTGCTGCTGGCGGCGACCGCGGTCGGAACCGCCGTGATCACCGGGATGTTGCGGCAAAAATGGATCGACGCCTTCGCCTGGGAGCAGAAGCACCATGCCACCGCGATGCGGCTGTCGGCAGCCCTCGACCAGGTCGATATCGGCATCGTGCTGCTCGATTCCGACACCCGCGCCGAATTCATCAACCGCGCCTTTCGCGACTATTTTTCGCTGTCCGACCAGCAGGCCGACGCCAAGCCGCCGTTCATCGCGCTGATGTATCACGGCCGCGACACCGGCGCCTACGAGCTGCCGGAAGACGAATTGAGCCTCTTCATCGCGCAGCGCACCGAGATGATGCGGGCCGGCGATTCCACCCCGATCAACATCAAGATGGCTGACGGGCAGGTGCTGCGCTTTTCCTGCACGGCGCTGCCCGATGGCGGGCGCATGCTGAGCTATACGCCGGTCACCGACCTCGTCCGCCATACCGACGACATCGGCAATGCCGACTACTACCGTTCGCTGCGCGGCGGCAGCGAACGCAGCCTGGCGCGGCACCTGCGCGCCGCCGAATAGCGGCAGCGACGCGGCAAAGCCTCTCTCCCGATTGATCCGTCGCGGCGGCGCCTGTAGGCTGTCGCCATCAGCCAGCGCGTCGACGACGCCGCTCCCTTCCCGAAGCTCCCTTGCCGAATACGGAATCAAACATGCCCGGCGATGTAACGATTCGTTTTGTCACAAGACAGGACTACGCAAAATGGCTGCCTTTGTGGGACGGCTACAACGCGTTCTACGAGCGGACCGGACCGACCGCGCTCGATCCCGCCATCACCGCGATGACCTGGGCCCGCTTCTTCGATGCCTACGAGCCGGTGCACGCTTTGGTCGCCGAACGCGACGGCGAACTGCTCGGGCTGGCGCATTACCTGCTTCACCGCTCAACCACCGCGATCGAGCCGACGTTCTACATGCAGGATCTGTTCACCAGCCAAGCCGCGCGCGGCAAAGGTGTCGGCCGCGCGCTGATCAACGGCGTCTACGAACAGGCCAGGCTCGCCGGGTCGCCGCGCGTGTACTGGTTCACCTACAACACAAATCACACCGCGATGCAGCTTTACGACAAGGTGGCGGAGAAGACCGGGATTATCGTTTATCGCAAGGTGTTCTGATGTGCGTTCCCCGGATGCAGCGCAGCACGAAGTGATGCGCTGCTGATCCGGGGTCCATCTATCGATGTGGCGCGATAGGTCCCGGCTCTGCGGAGCAGCGTGAAGGACGCTGCACCGCGTCCGGGACACGGATGCATTTCACGGCCTGTGGATAAATCTGGATGTCACCGGGGCGTAACAAAGCCCGGCTAGGTTGCGCCTGCGTTTGATCAGGCCCCCCGTCTCGGATCACGCGCCCCCAGCGGCCCCCGTCAGTCGCCGCGTCTGACCGGGGCCGCATCTTTTTTCGCAGCACTTTCAGACCCTTTACGCCGAGCTACGCCGGAACTGCTGCTCAGGCATGCCGTGCGCGGTCAGACCGCATCTTGCGGGCTCAGGGGTGCGCGGGCCACAATGCGGCCTTCTCGCCCCACCCCACAGGATCTCCCATGCAAATTCGCAATCTCGGCGGCTCCGGCCTGCGCGTTTCCGCCGTCGGCCTCGGCTGCAACAATTTCGGCCAGCGCACCGACCTCGAAACCTCGCGCAAGGTGATCCACAAGGCGATCGACCTCGGCATCACCCTGTTCGACACCGCCGACATCTATGCCGGGATGGGCGGCTCCGAGACCGTGCTCGGCACCGTGCTCGGCGACCGCCGCAAGGACATCGTGCTGGCGACCAAATATTCCAAGCCGATGAGCACGGACGGCACCAAGCAGGGCGCCTCGCGCCGCTACATCATGTCCGCGGTCGAGGCCAGCCTGACGCGACTGAAGACCGACTACATCGACCTCTACCAGCAGCACGATTACGATCCCTTGACGCCGATCGAGGAGACCATGCGCGCGCTCGACGATCTCGTCCGCCAGGGCAAGGTCCGCTACATCGGCAATTCGAATTTTCCGGCCTGGCGCATCGCAGAAGCCGAACTGGTCGCGCGGCAGATGAACGTCAACCGCTTCGTCTCCTGCCAGGACGAATACAGCCTCGTGGTGCGCGGAATCGAAAAGGATCTGCTGCCCGCAGCCAAGGAATACAAGCTCGGCCTGCTGCCGTTCTTCCCGCTGGCAAGCGGCCTGCTCACCGGCAAATACAAGCGCGGCACGGCGGCGCCCGACGACACGCGTTTTGCAAAGGCCCCCGCGCTTAGGGAGCGTTACGTCACGCCGCGCAACGAAGACATCGTCGAAAAGCTGCAGGCCTTCGCCGACAAGAGCGGCCACACCATGCTCGAGCTCGCCTTCTCCTGGCTCGCCTCGCACCCGCAAGTCTCCAGCGTCATCGCCGGCGCCACCCGCGTCGAACAGGTCGAGCAGAACGTGAAAGCGATCAACTGGCAGTTGAGCGCGCAGGAACTCGCGGAGATCGATGCGATTACGAAGGGGTGAGCCCGGCTCTCTCACTCCCTCTCCCCGTCCGCGCACAACTATTTCGTCATGGCCGGGCTTGTCCCGGCCATCCACGTCTTTGCTTCCTTGGAGCTCCAAAGACGTGGATGCCCGGGACAAGCCCGGGCATGACGCTCTTGGTTGAGCGGGGCGAGGTTAAACCACCAGCCCCTTCATCGGCTTCACTGACGTGCTGTCCGGAAACACCGTTTCCGCCAGCACGCGCTCGGCGAGACCGAACTGGTCCTGCAGCACGCCCTTCATGATGGCGCGGAGGTCCGTGGTCGGGGCGAGGTCGCGGGCCTGATAGAGATTGGCTACCTTCAGGCCGGGCCAGTCCGCAATCACCCGGCCGCCCTTCACCGCGCCGCCGGCGAGCAGCGCCACGGTGCCGGTGCCATGGTCGGTGCCGGCGGTGCCGTTGATGCGCGCGGTGCGGCCAAACTCTGTGACGACGACCACGACCGTGTCGCGCCAGCGCGGCCCCAGCCCGGTTTCGAATTCCGCCAGCGCGCCGTCGAGACCCGACAGCAGCTGCGCCAGACGCCCGACCGGTCCGCCTTCATTGGCGTGGGTGTCCCAGCCGTCGAAGGCGAGCGCGCCGATCCGCGGGCCGTCATCGGCCGCCATCAGCTTGGCGGCGCCGCGCGCCACCAGCCGCATCGCGGCAATGCCATTGCTGCCCGGCTTCGGTTTCATGTCGTCGCCTTGCGCGGCCTTGTCGAGCGCGAGCCCCTGCGTCAGCGCCGCCGCCAATGCGGGGTCGCGGTGGCGATAGAGTTCGATCAGGCGCATCGCGGTGTCCTCCGCGGCCTGCGGCAGCGCCACCGGGGTCCAGCCGACGGTCGGCGCCGCGCCGCGCAGCACCAGCGGCGTGGTCGGGCCGACGCCGAGCGCGCTCGTCACGCGCTCGCCCTTCGGCAACGATTCCAGCGCACGGTTGAGCCAGCCCGACTGCACCCGGCCCGGGCCGGCAAAGCCGCTTTCGAGCACATCCTGCCCGTCGAAATGCGAGCGCTCGCGATAGGAGGTCGCGACCGCATGAATCACCGCGGCCTGCTTCTGGCGGTACATCCGCGCGAATTCAGGCATCGCCGGATGCAGCGCGAAGAACGAATCCAGCATCGGCGCCGCGTTGGGCCCGCTCGACGTCAGCGCGATCGAGCCATGCAGGCCGGCATAATCGGGGTCGCCGATCGGGGCGACGGTCGCAAGGCCGTCCAGTGCGCCGCGCAGGATGACGACGACCAGACGTGGATCGCGCCCATCGGCAGCGCGCGCGAATTTCGGCAAATAAGCCCAGGCCGCAAACGAAGCGCCGCCGAGCAACATCGCGCGGCGCGAGGGCGATGTCGGGCTTTCGCAGCAATCCGTTGTCGGTACAGTCGTTTCCATCGGCGTCATCTCCTCTGGAATTCCGGCGACATCAATAGCAGCGCCAGCGCCTGCTGCCGCGATTCCGCGCGCTCGACGGTGCGCCTTGTTTCCATCGACGCAGCGTCGGCGGCGACGAGTTCAAGCAGGTCGCGCGGATCGATGGTGTCGGCGAGGCGCGAGGCGATCTGCGCCGATATATCGAGCCGCAACTTCATGCCTTCAGGGGCTGCCCATGCCGCATTGCTGTCGGGAAAACCGTTCGGGCCGGCGGGCGCCCATAATGGCTGACCCAGCACGTTGAGGCCGTTGAGATAGCGGCCGGGATCGCCGGGGATTTGCGCCAGCAAGCGGCCGGACGCGACCAGGAATTCATACGGCGAGCGCACTTTGGTCAGCGGCGCCTTCCAGGCTTCTTCGGAATCAACCAGCGCCGTCGCCAGCGCCTTGAGATCGCCGTCGGTCTTGCCGAACACGTCGGCCAGCCGCGCCACCAGCGCCGGCGGCGGATCGTCGGCGACGAAATGGCGGACGAATTTGGTGGCGATGAATTTTGCGGTCGAGGGATGCCGCGCGATATCAGCCAGCACCGCCTCGCCCTGCGCCACGCCACCAGACTCGTAGCTCTTGCCCATCACGCGCTGCGCGCCGGGCTGGTGCGCATTGGCGTTGAAGACGAAGGTGCCGGGGGCGCCGAGCTGGCCCTGCCGTCCGGCATAGGTCCACCCCGTGATGATGCGCGCCAGCGACGTCACGTCGTCCTGCGAATAGCCGCCGCCGACGCCGAGCGTATGCAGCTCCAGGATTTCGCGCGCGAGATTTTCGTTCAGGCCGCGGTTGCGATTTTTGCCGGCGCGCGAATCCGGCCCCAGCGATTGCTGGTTGTCGAGAAAGAACAGCATCGCCGGATGCTGCTCGACCGCCTTCAGCATGTCGCCGAAACGCCCGAGCACGAAGGGCCGGATCGCTTCGCGCTCGAACGAGCCCGCCCACATCCGCGCCACCCCGCCCTTGTTGGCGGAGATGCAAAAATGATTGGACCAGAACACGACCAGCCGCTCGGTGAACCCGCAATCGGCGATGACGGCCCGCTGCAGCCGCGCCAGCGCTTCGGCGCGAAACGTCTTCTGGATGATGTTGAGCGGTTGCGGCGGCGGCTTTGGCGCGGCGGGCTGCATCGTCTCGGGAGGCGTCATAGACGCATTGGCGTTTTCCTGCGGCTTTGCCGGCGGCTCCCTCGGCGCCATGTCCATGGCGATGCTGTTCAGCGACAGGTTTCGCCGTTGCCCTTTCGCATCGACAGGCGGTTGCGGTCCCTCGGTCGCGGCTGCCGGCGCTGATTTGGCAGCCGCGTCGCGGCCCTGCTGGATCTCGAACTGATAGTCGAACACCGCTTTGCCGAGCGCCGCGGTCGACTGCAAACCGGGCACTTCAAGCAGCACGCCGTTGGGCCGGCTCATTTCCGCCTTGACGAAACCTCTGGGATCGGAGGCCGCGTTGACGAAATCGCCCGATGCGCCGCCGCGCGCGCCGAATCCGAAGCGATTGAGCGCCACCAATGCGGCTTGCGAATCGCGGGCCATCGGATTTCCCTTGAGCTGTCCCCGGTATATGATTTGCCGGCAAGCATAACGCCTTTCGAGATGAACCCCGAATTAAAACCCGGTTAGAAAACGCCTCGTTCATGACAAATCGGTCTGACAATCCTCCCTCGCGGCGCCTCGCCTGCGCCGGCTGCGGCACCGAGTTCTCCTGCAGCCTGTCCGGGCCGTGCTGGTGCAGCGAGGAAACTTTCCGGATGCCGATGCCGCTGGACGGCAGCGATTGCCTGTGCCCGGCTTGCCTGCGCAAGGCGGCGGCGCACGCCTCGAGCGCGGCCGCAACGTGACAAGCGAATGGGACGTCCGGGCCGTTCTGCTCGATATGGATGGAACGCTGCTCGACACCGAGCGGGTTTACTTCGACAGCCTGGTCTCGGCGCTCGGCGCGTTCGGTTATACCGACGATGTCGAGACGCTTTGCCATGCGATGGTCGGCCTGCCCGCTCCGGACTGCGAGGCCATGCTCATTGCGCGCTATGGTGACGACTTTCCGCTGCCTGCGATCAACGAGGCCTTCATCGCACGGCGGGACGAAATTCTTGGCGCCGGCCTTCCGCTGAAGCGCGGCGCCCTCGAATTGCTCGATGCGTTGCACGGCAGCGTATGCCCGATGGCAATCGTGACCTCGTCGTCGCGTCGCACGGCGGATGCGCATTTGACGCTGGCCGGAATCCGCAGCCGTTTCGATCATGTCCTGACCCGCGACGACGTCACGCGCGGCAAGCCAAGCCCTGATCTGTATCTGCTGGCGGCGTCCAGGCTCGGCCTGAACCCGGAGTTCTGCGTGGCCGTCGAGGATTCCAATCATGGCGTGACTTCAGCGCATGCTGCCGGCACCATCACCATTATGGTGCCGGATATGGTGCCGCCGACCGACGAGTCGCGCGCGCGATGTGCGGCGGTGGTGGACGATCTCGGCGCGGTGCTTGAAGTGCTGCGAACGCGCGGCAAGCTTACGCGCCGTTCGGCATAGCTGCGTTCCCCGGATGCTGCGCAGCGCGCAGCGGTGCGCTGCTGATCCGGGGTCCATCCATCGGCGCAAAGCGTGGGTCCCCCGATGCGCAATTGCGCATCTGAGCTCTGCGGTGCACCGTGAAGAACGCTGCACCGCGTCCGGGACACGGAAATCGGACGCGGGTCCAGACGACCAGCTAACTATCGCGCCCGCGACTTCCCCCGCCCCGGCAGCGCCGCCTTGGTCAGCGCATGCGCGGCTTGACCTGCGGTCTCCATGTAACTGGGATCGCGGTGCAGCAGGACGACGGCGAACGATCCGTCCAGCAACAGCAATATCTGCCGGGCGAGCTGCGCTGCTTCGGCGATCCCCGCGGCCTCGAACGTCGCGCGCAGCCAGTGCTCGAACTTCTTTTTGTGGGCGGCGCCGATCTTCATCGCGGGATGGCCGGGCATGTTGGCCAGCTCCGCGGAGGTGCGCAGGAAGCCGCACCCCTTCCATTTGGGATGCCGGGCCGAGCGGGCGAGATTGCGAAAAATCCGCTCGATCTTTACCGGCAATCCGCCGTCAGCCTCCGCGAACCATTGCTTGAACAGCGCGAGATTTGGCTGGTCGCGGCCGGCCAGATAGGCCGCCACGAGGTCATCCTTGCTCTTGAAATGATAGTACAGCGTCCGCTTGGTGACGCCGGCCTTCGCCGCCACGGCGTCGACGCTCACGCCGCGAATACCGTCCGCGTAGAACAGCGCGTTTGCCGCCGAAACGATCCGCTCGCGGGTGGGAGTTTCCGATTTCGCCATGACTCTATGTATACCGACCAGTGAATATACACAATGTACTGCCGCGCCTAAGGTGCCGCCGACACCGACATTTGCGGAGACCATCATGTCCGACGCCGTGCTGCTCGAAACCAAAGACGCGATTGCGCTGATCACGCTCAACCGGCCCGAAAAACTCAACGCGCTGAACTACGATCTGATCGACCGCCTGATGGCAGCGCTCGACACGATCGAGACCGATGCCGGCATTGGCGCCGTGATCCTGACCGGCGCCGGCGAGCGGGCGTTCTCGGCAGGCGCCGACATCAAGGAGTTTTCGGGCAGCGTTCGGCAGGGCCCGAACGCGGCGATACGCGACTTCGTCCGGCGCGGACAGGCGATGACGGCGCGTCTTGAAACATTCCGAAAACCCGTGATCGCCGCGGTCAATGGCCTGGCATTCGGCGGCGGATGCGAGATCACCGAGGCGGTGCATCTGGCCATCGCCAGCGACCGGGCGCAATTTGCAAAACCGGAAATCAATCTCGGCATGCCGCCGACCTTCGGCGGAACCCAGCGCCTGCCCCGGCTGGCCGGGCGCAAGCGCGCGCTGGAGCTGCTATTGACCGGCGATCCCTTTTCGCCCGCGCGGGCCCTGGAGGTCGGGCTCGTCAATTCAGTCGTACCGCATGATGAACTGCTGCCGGCGGCGCGCCAACTGGCAAGCCGCATCATGCGTCACTCGCCGCTTGCGGTCGGCAGCATCATCACATCAGTCACCCGCGGATTGAACATGGCCATCGGCGAAGGACTGCAAGTCGAGAGCGAGCAGTTCGCCGCGATGGTGCCGACCAGCGACCTCCGCGAAGGCCTGGCCGCCTGGAGCGAACGGCGGCCGCCGAGCTATGGCGGCCGCTGATGTCGGTTGCCGGACTACTCCGCCGGCCCGGCAAACAGCAGCAGATTGCCGTCTGCATCTTTCAGAATGAAATCCCTGGCGCCCCATGGCTCTCGCTTCAGTGTCTGGAAGAACGTGACACCCGCAGCCTGGAACTCCAGGAAGAGTTGCTGATCGCTTCCGCCGTCGCGACCGTGAGTGACGCTGAGAGCAATTGCTCGCGGTCGCGCAGGCCAGGAGACATGGTGTTGAGTCCTGTCTTGAGCGCCTGCCAGTTCTCAAAGCCATGCTGCCGCGCGACCAGTTCCTGCGCATCGCCGAGCTTGAAGCTTTGCGCGAGGATTTCGGAATCGGTCATTTGGCCATAGCGAGGCAGGCCCGACCTGATCTGGGCCGCGACCGGATAATAGCGGTCGCGATGCCAGCGCAGAACGAGCTTGGCCTGCGTCCTCAGGTTTTCGAGATTCGGCATGGGCGCAGCTACGGTTGACGTTACGTAGGTGGGCATTGCCCCTTCGGCGAAAGCCGATGCGCCCTACATGCAGCCCGGCAAGAATGACGGAGACGACCGGTTTCTGTCAAGCGGGCTGTCGCGCGCCGGAACCTACACCGCAAACCCCGGCGATTTGCGCGCCATGCCGTCGAACGCGTCGAGCAGCCGCTCGCGCCAGGCATAGACCGGATCGTCTTCCCCAAGCAGCCTGAACGGGCTGACCACGCGCGCCCACTGGAACCCGCCGAACACGATGTAGTCCGCGTAGTTCGGCCGCTCGCCGCCGAGATAGGATTGCGTCTTCAAGGTCAGCCGCAACGGGTCGATCGACCTGCGAAAGCCTTCGACTGCCTTGTCGCGGCCCGCCACCACCTCTTCCAGCGGCTTGCCGAAGCGCACTTCCCGTGACTTGCGGAAATAGGCGGCGTCCACCGGCTTCAGGTTTGACGGGATGTCGGCGACGATCATCGGAGACAAGCCGCCTATCACGGTGACATCGCCCCACCAGTTCAGCATGCGCGCCATGGCACGGCCGCCCTCGCCGCCGAACAGCGACGGCCGGTCCGGATATTTGTCTTCGAGATAGTTCGCAATCGCCCAGGAATCGACAACAGACGTTTCGCCGTCGAGCAGCACCGGCACCCTTTCGGATCCGTGCGGCGCGATCGCGTCCTTTTCCGTAAAACACCACGGAATGGTTTTCGCGGAAAGCCCCTTATGCGCCAGCGCCATCCGCGTCCGCCAGCAGTACGGACTGAACGGGCGGGCGGCGTCGGCGCCGACGAGTTCGAAGAGTTTGAGAGGCATGCGGGCTGAACCTGTGCGATTTCAGCCATCAGACTATCCGTCATTGCGAGGAGCGCAAGCGCGTGCTCCCTCTTCTTGTCATGCCCCGCGCAGGCGGGGCATCCAGTACGCCGCGGCGGTCGTGTGAACCACCACCGCCGGTGAATACTGGATCATCCGCCTTCGCGGATGATGACAGCGGAGCCTACCGCACCACCGCCGCGGTTTGGCCGAACAGCACCCGGCGCTCTTCCTCGGTGCGGTTGACCGGTTGGCCGAAATTCGGATTGACCTCTTTCGCCAGCGCGTAGGCGCGCTCGGTCGCGGGCCGTGCGCGGATGGTTTCCAGCCAGCGCTTCAGATGCGGGAAGTCGTCGATGTTCTGTTCCTGGTTCTTGTAGGGCACGATCCAGGGATAGCTCGCCATGTCGGCGATCGAGTAATCGCCGGCGATGAATTCGCGGTCGGCGAGGCGCTTGTTGAGCACGCCGTAGAGCCGGTTGGTCTCGTTCACATAGCGGTCGATCGCGTATTTGATTTTTTCCACCGCATAGTTGCGGAAATGGTGGTTCTGCCCGGCCATCGGCCCGAGCCCGCCCATCTGCCAGAAGGTCCACTGGATCGCGTCATAGCGGCCATGGAGATCTGATGGCAGGAACTTTCCGGTCTTCTCGGCGAGATACAGCAGCATCGCGCCGGACTCGAACACCGAGATCGGTTTGCCGCCGCCCTTCGGCTCATGATCGACCATCGCCGGAATCCGGTTGTTCGGCGCGATCGCCAGAAACTCCGGCTTGAACTGTTCGCCCTTGCCAATCTGCACCGGGAAGATCTTGTACTTCAGCCCGGTCTCTTCGAGGAACATCGTGATCTTGTGGCCGTTCGGCGTGGTCCAGTAATGAAGGTCGATCATTGGCACGGTCCCGCTGTGATGAAATTGCACGCATCGCAAAAAGGATGCGGATGCATGAATGTGGTCGGGTCGCGCCGTGGAGTCAATGGAATTGGTGCCGTGCGCGCGAATGTGATGACTTCCCGCACGCGCGCGAAACGATCAGTTCGCCCGGCCGTGTTCCCGCAGGAAATTCCTGCCGCCTTCGGTGATCGCGACGCGCACGCCGAGGCCTTCGACCGGCTGGCGCGCGACATAGCCGCGGTCGACCGCGTCTTCCCAGATCGTCAGCCGCGGGCATGAGGTGCGCCAGGTCTCGATCACGTCGGCATAAAGCCGCGGCTCGCGCGCTACCCATTCGACGAGATCGAGCACCAGTGCGTCGGTCGTCTCGGTCATCGGGCCCTCCTTCGTTCGGAATGCCTCTATCAAAAAGCCATCGCGCTGGAGCGCGTGACCAGCAGCCAGCTGCCATAGAGGATGTAATAGCTGGCAACCGTCGTGATCAACCGTCCGGCCCAGGTGCGGAACTGCGCGTCGCTCATCGCTTCCAGGATACGCCGCGCCAGCGTGGTGCCGAGCATCGAGGCCGCGATCGCAACCAGCGCCAGCACCGGATCGAGCGTCGCCGCCTGATCGATGATGCCGCCGAAATAGACCAGCTTGACGAGATGGCTCGCGACCTGGCAGGTCGCCTTGGTCGCGACGATCTCGCGGCGATCGAACTTGCCGCCGAGAAAGAACGTATCCATCAATGGGCCGGACACGCCGGTCATCAGCATCAGGCCCATGCAGATGAAGCCGTAGAAACTGCCCTGCCAGATGCTGTCCGGGTCCGGCTTCAAATTCGCCGGCATCAGCCGCGCCATGAACGGCGTGACCCCGAGCAGCAGCAGCGCGATCGGCTTGTCCGGCACGTAGCGGGTCAGCGACCAGAGCCCGAGCGCCAGTGCGCAGCCGATCAGATAGACGCACACCGGCCGCCAACGGATGTGATTGCGCCACAGGAAGGCGCGCCAGCCATTGGACGCCATCTGCGTGATCGCATGCAGCACCATCGCTGTCGGCAGCGGCATCAGGGCCAGCAGCACGCCGATCAGGATCATGCCGCCGGCCATGCCGAACAGGCCCGACAGGAAAGCTGTCGCGACCATCAACAAGCCAAGTGCTGCGATCAAAAGCGGCGTCATCCTAAATCTCCTGACATACTACTGCCGCGCTTGGACGCGACGTGCAAACTGAGTTATCTTGCCCTGGCATCAGTTTTCCTGAGGGTTCGAATGCGGCGGCTGCTCTTCCTCAACGGCATCAAGGCATTCGAGGCCGCGGCGCGGAGCGGCAGCTTTGCGGCGGCGGGTAGCGAGCTCAACGTCTCGGCAGCGGCGGTCAGCCGGATGGTGCATCTTCTGGAAGACCGGCTCGGCGTGGCGCTGTTCGAGCGCAAGGCCAACCGCCTGGTGACGACGGCCGCCGGTCGCACCTATCAGAGCGGGCTGACGCCGATCTTCGACGCGCTGGCGAGCCTGACCGCGCAGGTCACCGCGCCCTCCACCGTCCGCGTGCTGACCATCGGCGTCGGGCCGACCTTTGCGATGCGCTGGCTGATCCCGCGGCTGGCGGATTTTCACAAGCAGGAACCCAACATCGACGTGCGCATCACCACCGGCGGCGCGGCCGCGCCGTTCGGCGAGGACTGGAGCTGCGGCATCCAGCTCGGCGACGGCGAATGGCCGGGACTGATCGCCGAGCCGCTGTTCGCGGCCGACCTGTTGCCGGTCTGCGCGCCCCGCCTTGCAAGCTCGCTCAAGCGGCCCGGCGATCTGAAGGGGCCCACGCTGCTGCGCGTCGCGCATTCGCCCGACGATTGGCCGTCATGGCTGAAGGCGGCCAGCGTCGCCCGCGTCAGCGCGCGCGGACCGGAGTTTCAATTCTACGGCCAGGCGCTGCAGGCCGCGGTCGACGGCCTCGGCGTTGCGATGGGCATCCGCCCCTATATCGACGACGACCTCGCCGCCGGCCGGCTGGTGGCGCCGTTTGCGCAGAGCGTGCCGAAGGGCATGCGCTGGTACCTGGTCTATCGCGAATTCCGCACCGGCCAGCGCGACTTCGTCGCGTTCCGGCGCTGGATCATCCGCGCGGCGGCCGAGCCCGCCGCGCGCCGCAAGGGCCCACGCCATGCCAATTGAACGCATCGACACGCTCGTGATCGGCGGCGGCCAGGCCGGGCTCGTGATGAGCTACCGGCTCAAGCAGCGCGGCATTTTGCACCTCGTGCTGGAACGGGCGCGCATTGCGGAGCGCTGGCGCAGCGAGCGTTGGGACGGATTAAAATTCCAGTTTCCGAACTGGTCCGTACAGCTGCCGGATTTTGCCTTTCCGCACAGCGATCCCGACGCCTTCGCCACATCAGGCGAGATCGTCAAATTCATCGACGCCTTTGCCGAATTCGTCGCGCCGCCAATCCGCTGCGGCGTCGAGGTGACGCGCCTGAAACGTGGCGGCGACGGCTTCATCGCCGAGACCGCTGATGGCACCATCGAGGCCAGAAACGTCGTCGTCGCGACCGGGCCCTATCAGCAGCCGCTGGTGCCGGATCTGCTGCGCGATCATCCGGTGTTTCAGGTCCATGCCAACAGCTATCGGAATCCCGGCCAGCTGCCACCGGGCGCCGTGCTGGTGGTTGGCGCCGGCGCGTCGGGCGCGCAGATCGCCGACGAACTGCATCGCGCCGGCCGCCGCGTTTTTCTTTCGATCGGCCAGCACACCCGCATGCCGCGCCGTTACCGCGGACAGGATTTGACCTGGTGGTTCGGCGCCCTTCACCTGTTCGACATGACGGCGGAGCAGCGCGGGCCGATCCGGGTCAACCCGTCGATCACGGGCGCCTATGGCGGCTACACCATCGACTTCCGCAAGTTCGCCGCCGACGGCATCACGCTGCTGGGACGGGTTTTGGCGGCGCGCGACGGCGTGCTCGAGATTGCCCCCGGCCTCGCCGAGAGCCTCGCGACCGGCGATGCCTATTACGCAGGCTTCCTCGACATGATGGACGCGCATGTCGAACAGCACGGCCTCGATCTCCCCGCTGACCCCGCCGCCCGTACTGTGCTGGCCGACCCGCCTTGCGTCACCGAGCCGATCCGGCGCCTCGACCTCGGCAAGGAGGAGATCCATGCGGTAATCTGGGCCACCGGCTACGGCGTCGATTTCAGCTGGATCGACCTTCCGGTCCGGGATGGCAGCGGCGAACCGGTCCATCGGGGTGGCGTGTCAGAGGTGCCGGGGCTCTATTTCCTCGGCCTGCCGTATCTGTCGAAACTATATTCCGCCTTCCTGTCCGGCGTCGGCGACGATGCCGCCATACTCGCCGATCACATCGCCGCCCGCCGCTGAAGTTCCCTCTCCCCGAAAATACGCCGAGATGTGAAGCGGTTCACACCGGCTGCCGAAAAACCATGGTCTGATCAGGCCCGGATAATCGCGGGGGCGATTGTAATGCCGGGAGTTCAGCCATGATTTACGGCGGCTTTGAAATTCAGTCGTTCGAAGCGGGGAGAGGGCAATGGCACGCCAGGATACAACGAACCGATCTCGCGCCGGTCGTCATCGATGGCTTGTCGTTTCCGACGCTCGAAGTCGGCTTTGCATGGTCCGATCCGGAAGCGGCGATCGCGGATGCGAAAGCCCATATCGACCACAACCGGCAGCGCTACACGACGGCGGCGTCCGCCTGAAGCAAGCGGCCGTGATGTCGTCCCCCGAATCCAATCCGGCGGCGCAGCCATCCAGGCAGGTGATGTCGAACTGCCCGCAATGCAGCGCCTCCCTCGCCGTGCTGCGCATCATCCCCGGCAAGGCCGGCGCCGAATACTGGACCATGCGCTGCACGAAGTGCGGCGGCATCCATCTCGACATCGTCCAGGCGGATTCACCTGCCGCGACGGTTGCGGATTCCAGCGACGTCTTCGCCTGACGCTGACATCTGCTGACATTGGAACGGCCTGAATCGGCCGTTCAATCAACACCGGCTTTGCCCTTTTTTCGCGCGGCGATTGGCCCCATATTCGCCCCATGGCGAAGAAACCCGACTCCCCAAAAAAATCAGGCAAAACCCCGAAATCCAAAGCTCACCGGCCGGAAGTTCAGCCGATCGGGCCCGCTTTGGCGGAACTGCTCAATCCCGCGATCAACCGCGGCGATGCCGGCATGGGCTCGGGCACCGGCCTGCAGCCGCCGCCGGACAATTCGAAGGACCGTCGTTCCGGCGGCGAAGCCGCCGTGCATCGCGCGCGATCGTCGACGAAGGGAACGAGTGAGGATGTGGCGAGGCGTGATGCGTCTTCTTCCTCCCCTCCCTCCACGCGCGAAGCGCGTGGCGGGGAGGGGTCAGGGGTGGGGGGTAGCGCGGCAAACTCACTGCCAGCGGAACTTGCCGAAACACCCCCCACCCCCGACCCCTCCCCGCCGCTTCGCGGAGGGAGGGGGGAAGAAAGGCATGGCCTCGACGAAGCCCCGCAAGCCAATTACGGCACCTCAGCGACCATCCCGACGCTCGATCCGGAACTGGCAAAACAATTCGGCTTCACCACCGAAGAGGAAGACGCCGCCGCGCTGGCGCGGCCGCCGCGCAACAAGATGGAGGCGCTCGGCGTGCAGGCCACCGCCGATGCGCTGGAAGACCTGATCCGCGAGGGCCGGCCCGAATTCAAGGGCGAAGGCGGCGGCGTCAAGGTCTGGACGCCGCACCGCCCGCCCCGCCCCGAGAAGTCCGAAGGCGGCGTGCGCTTCGAGATCAAGTCCGAATACGAGCCGAAGGGCGACCAGCCCACCGCGATCAAGGAATTGGTCGAGGGCATTGAGCGTAGCGACCGCACCCAGGTGCTGCTCGGCGTCACCGGCTCCGGCAAGACCTACACCATGGCCAAGGTGATCGAGGCGACGCAACGCCCCGCCATCATCCTGGCGCCGAACAAGACGCTGGCGGCGCAGCTCTACGGCGAGTTCAAGAGCTTCTTCCCCGACAACGCCGTGGAGTACTTCGTCTCCTATTACGACTACTACCAGCCCGAAGCCTATGTGCCGCGCACCGACACTTACATAGAAAAGGACTCGTCGATCAACGAGCAGATCGACCGCATGCGCCACTCGGCGACGCGCGCGCTGCTGGAGCGCGACGACGTCATCATCGTGGCGTCCGTGTCGTGCATCTACGGTATCGGCTCGGTCGAAACCTATACTGCGATGACGTTTGCGCTGAAGAAGAACGAGCGCATCGACCAGCGGCAGCTGATCGCCGACCTCGTCGCGCTGCAATACAAGCGCACCCAGGCCGACTTCACCCGCGGCACCTTTCGCGTGCGCGGCGACGTCATCGACATCTTCCCGGCGCACTATGAAGACCGCGCCTGGCGCGTGAACCTGTTTGGCGACACCGTCGAAAATATCGAGGAATTCGATCCGCTCACCGGCCACAAGCAGGACGATCTCGAATTCATCAAGATCTACGCCAATTCGCACTATGTGACGCCGCGGCCGACGCTGGTGCAGGCGATCAAGTCGATCAAATCAGAACTGAAGCTGCGGCTCGACCAGCTCAACAACCAGGGTCGGCTGCTGGAAGCGCAGCGGCTGGAGCAGCGGACGACGTTCGATCTCGAAATGATGGAAGCGACCGGCAGCTGCGCCGGCATCGAGAACTATTCGCGCTACCTCACCGGCCGCCGCCCCGGCGAGCCGCCGCCGACGCTGTTCGAATACGTTCCCGACAACGCGCTTGTCTTCGCCGACGAAAGCCACGTCACCGTTCCGCAGATCGGCGCCATGTTCAAAGGCGATTTTCGGCGCAAGGCGACGCTGGCCGAATACGGTTTCAGGCTGCCCTCCTGCATGGACAACCGCCCGCTGCGCTTCGAGGAGTGGGACATGATGCGCCCGCAATCGGTCGCGGTGTCGGCGACGCCGAGCGGCTGGGAGCTGAACGAGAGCGGCGGCGTGTTCGTCGAACAGGTGATCCGCCCGACCGGCCTGATCGATCCACCGGTCAATATCCGCCCTGCCCGCACCCAGGTCGACGACCTCGTCGGCGAAGTCCGCGCCACTGCACAGGCCGGTTATCGCAGCCTGATCACGGTGCTGACAAAGCGCATGGCGGAAGACCTCACGGAATACCTGCACGAGCAGGGCATTCGCGTGCGCTACATGCACTCTGATATCGACACGATCGAGCGCATCGAGATCATCCGGGATCTTCGCCTCGGCGCGTTCGACGCGCTGGTCGGCATCAACCTCTTGCGCGAGGGCCTCGACATTCCCGAATGCGCGCTGGTCGCAATCCTCGACGCCGACAAGGAAGGCTTTTTGCGCAGCGAGACCTCGCTGATCCAGACCATCGGCCGCGCCGCGCGCAACGTCGACGGCAAGGTGATCCTCTACGCCGACCAGATGACCGGCTCGATGGAGCGCGCCATTGCCGAGACCGACCGCCGCCGCGAAAAGCAGGTCGAATACAACACCGCCAACGGCATCACGCCCGAAAGCATCAAGAAATCCATCGGCGACATCATGAACAGCGTCTACGAGCGCGACCATGTGCTGGTGGAAATCGGCGACGGCGGCATGGCCGACGACGTCATCTCAATCGGCCACAATTTCGAGACCGTGCTCAACGATCTCGAAACAAGAATGCGCGAAGCCGCCGCCGACCTGAACTTCGAGGAAGCCGCAAGACTGCGCGACGAAGTCAAACGCCTCCGCGCCACCGAGCTTGCCGTGGTGGACGATCCCACCATCAAGCAGCGCGGCGTGGCGGCGAAGGCCGGTGCGTACGCGGGCACGAAGAAATACGGCGATGCTGCGAACCTGCCGGCCAGCGCCTCGAAGAAGCGCGGCGGCTTCTCCTCCCCCTCTCCCCGTTCTTCACGGGGAGAGGGTCGGGGTGAGGGGCGCCCCACGGGCGGTCCCTCCACCTCCAAAGTCCACAAACCCCACCTCGACGAAATGCACGGCCCGGAATCCCTGCCCTACCGCCCCAGCGGCGCCAAACCGCGCAAGCCCGACATCGGCGGCAGCACCAAAATCTTCCAGCCCACCGACTCGCGTCAGTCGGGGCCGGAGTTCGGGCCGGCACCGCGTTCGAGCGGTGGCGCGCCGGGGCATCGGGGCGGGTGGAAGAAGAGGTAGCGATCAAGAACTAGGTCGTCATTCCGGAAGCTGCGAAGCGGCTGTCCGGAATCCATACTCCCCATCGTGGTTATGGATTCCGGGTTCGATGCTTCGCATCGCCCCGGAATGACGAAACAGCCCTACCCCACGCCCGCCACCCCCACCGCCAGCAGCGACAGCAGCATCACGTTGGTTACCAGTTGCAGCGAGGTCAGCGGCTGGGTCCGCCAGCGCGCGATCTTTTCGATGAAGGACAGGCTGGCGTCGAAGAACAGCGGTTCGAAGCCGTACCCGAACCGCTTCGGGAATTTGCGTGCCAGCCATGGCGTCAGCAGGGCGTAAAAGACAGCGGCCAGCACGACGAAGATCGCGGCGCCGTAGCGCTGGCCGACGATTTCGTGGCTGCCGACGAGCTTGAGCATCAGCGCGGCGGCGGCGAAGGTGGGGAAGCCTTGGAACAGCGCGGTCAGCACAAAGCCTTCGAGACGGTTCCGCGAGCTGGATTTCGGGGCTGACATGGCGTTCATGGCGGCGGCTTCCTGTGGTCCCCGATGGGGAGGTTGATGCCGCCAGGATAGGTGGTCACGCAGGGGTGAGACGTGATGCGTGTCACGGATTCACTCCCCTTGTCATTCCGGGGCGTCGCGAAAGCGACGAACCCGGAATCTCGAGATTCCGGGTTCGCTTCGCGCCCCGGAATGACGGAGAAAATCACCCCGACCGTCGATTGCTCGTGTTCTGCGTCATATTCCCGTGGTCGCCCTGCTCGCGGATGTTGTTCTTCTCGTCGTCGCGATGGCCCTTGGTGGTGTCGACGGGCACCTTCGGCGTGCTGCCGGGGCCCTTGTGACTCCTGTTCTCCTCGGGAACGGGCGTAATGGTTTTTTCAAACGGTTTGGTCATCAGATTCTCCATTGATAGGAGGAGAAACGCGGGACAGGCCGTAGTCGTTCCCGACCTGAACGCGTCCCCGCCTTGCGCCGACCAAGCCAACATGAACCAATTGTTCCCGCCGACTGAAACCATGATCCGCCCGATGCCGAAAATTAATGCCTTCACCGCGCTGGCCACTGCCGGCGCCTGCCTTCTCGCCAGCCCGGCTCGCGCTGACGATGCCGACCGTGCGCTGCTGTCGACGTTTTGCGACGCCGCCGATATCGAGGGATCGACCTGCAAGCGGGCGAAGAACTATCCGGATGCGGGAAACCGCGAATGCGACGTCAAGCTGACCGCCGATCGCCATAGCGGCCGGTTCATCGCCGCAGGCAATCCGCTTCTGGTGGTCAATTACGAGAGCGGATGCGAGCCGCACGCCACCGACAATGGCGGCGCCGTCGTGTTCGAGCAGAGCCGCGGCAAAAGCATTTTCCGAAGCTTCCAGCCGGGCTCGCAGGTCAATGACTGCATCACCCTGGCGAGGAGCGCGCAGCAGGATTGGCTGATGTGCATCACCGGTCATGTCGGCCAGGGCAATCTGGAAACCGGCGTCGCCGAGTTCGTGTTCACCCAGGACTACAGCAGGAACGTCAGCATCTCCCCGGATTTTCTGATCACCGCGTCGGATTCCATTCGCGCCTATGGCGCCAACGTCGTCTCCTGCAAGGAGCGTTCGAAATATTTCGAGGTCTCGGACATCAAGGCCGGGCCGCGGCCGCAGACCGTGACCGTGACGGTTCGCCATGCCGACGCGAGCACGATCAGGAAGGCCTGCCGCAAGGGCTTTCCCAAACCGAAGGAAGTCTTTGGCACGCTGTCGCGCGGCGAGGCCTATGTGCCTGAAAGCTACGAGAAGCGCGGCACATTCATCATCGATCTCGTCACACGCAAGGTGACGCCGCAGGGGTGACGCGTTGTGAACTCGTCGTCCCGGCGAAGGCCGGGACCCATACGCCGCAGCGGACGTTGGTGAAAAAGGAAGATAACGACCAGCGTCTGTACCAATTGCCGCTGGTGGCTATGGGTCCCGGCTTTCGCCGGGACGACGATGACAATAGTGGTCAGCTGCGGCAAAACGGCACGACGGGCAAATCACTTCTGTTTTACGGAAAACATGTCAAGTCCTAAATTTCTGTAAATCAAAAATATTTCCCTTTCCTTCGACCCAAATCACCTGCACAACTATCGCCATCCCGTCCCACTCAGAGGGCGTCGGCCGTCGTCACGACGAGGGGCGGGTCGCGGTGGACGTAACAGTTGCGATTGACGGTCGCGGCTGAAGCGTACGGCGAAAGCGTGTGGTCCTGGCGCCCGTAACGGCGTCAAGTCTTTCGGGAGCCAACGCTTCCGAGGGGCGACGGTGGCAATAGAGGCCGTCTCACCGGGGAGAGCACGCCATAAGCCGTAAAGCCATTGCGCAGGGAATGTCGGATGTTCTCCGCTGCCCTGTATGCTCGTGTGCGCACTTCCTTGTGCACATTGCACACGAGACCGCGGGTGCAGCGCGCGTCCGGCATTCCCTGCGCCCTCTGAATTTCGGGGGCGAGAACTAAATTGAAAACCTCGGGCGCAATGCGTCGCGAGATCGCAACCACATACCCAGTCGTCATCGCCCGGCTCGACCGGGCGACCCAGTATTCCAGTGACGCCAATGATTGAATCGAGAGGCCGCGGCGTACTGGATCACCCGCCTTCGCGGGTGACGACAGCACGGTGTGGAGCGCACACTGGCATCGTCGGTAAGACGGCCTGGCTGTTTGAAATTCGAATCCATTTCATTCGCACGCGAACGCACCGGCAGCCGCGCCGGGTGCAGCGGACGCCAGCGGTCTCCGTAGTTCCTCGCATTGCCAATCCAGCGGTTCGGCCCACAATGCAGCCGGGCGTCAGCTGCACGTGTGGATTGAGGACTTGCAGCTGGCGGTAGTGAACCGTTTCCACGCTGGCGACGTCAGACTTTGTGCCTGCTTTTGCGGATCGGCCGCTGTGTTATGGCGTTCGTTGTGGAACCGGCGGGCGCGGGGCAGGTTGAATATCGGCGGAGAAAGACCGGATGACCGCGGACCTGCATCGGCAGCGCCTACTGAATTTCCTCGACGTCTACTATGCCGGCGACATCGAGGGCGCGCTGGCGCGCTGCACCGACGATGTCGAATTCGTCGCCAACGCCCCGGTCGACCTGCTTCCCCACATGGGTCATCGCCGGGGCACCGAAGCGATGCGGCAGATGTGGACCACCGTCCACGCCCGCTATTCCGAGATGCGCTGCGAGGTGCCGATCCTGGTCGCCGAGGGCGACAGGGTGGCGGCGAACATCCGCGTGTTCTTCCGCAAGCGCAGCAATCAGCGGATGGTGCATTTCGACATCGCGGCGTTTTATACCTTCCGCGACGGCCGCATCGCCCAGATCCGCGAGATCATCGACACCTTCGACATGGTCGAGCAGGTGCTGGAGCGCGACGTCAGCGCGATCCTGAAGGGCGACAAGCCGCAATAGAGATTATGACGACGTCATTCCGGGATGGTCCGCAGGACCAGACCCGGAATCTCGAGATTCCGGGCTCGATGCTGCGCATCGCCCCGGAATGACGAATTATACGACAGCGTTGAACCTCACCGCCCCGGCGGCGACTCACCACAAGGCTTTTTCCGGGGCAAAAGAACATATGAAGATCGCGTTGCTGGCTCTGCTGGGTTTGGCGTTGGGGGCGCTGGGAGGTGCAGCGCTTGGAATCGGGGCCGGGCTGGCCTGGGTCGAAATCTTTAAAGTCACGAGTTTTGAAGGCTATAACGGCATGCTGGTGTTCTTCACCTTCATGCCGCTGGGCGCCGCAATCGGCGGGATCGCAGGCGCTTTATTGTTCGGCGTGATCGCGATCAAGGACGCCGAAATCGCCATCGAGCGCGAGCCGGTGCGCCGCCGGGAGCGGTAAAAGCGGCGCCAGGGGCGGTAAAAACACGGAAAATCCTGCATTTGTGCAATGCAAAAACGTCGGTTGTATTTTAGCGAAAAACGCCTATTGTTAGTGTACGAATGAATTTAGCGGCGAGAATTTAGCAACTGCACGGCGTCGATGCGGACGCCTCCTGGGCCGTTGCCGTTTGAAATCAGTTTCAAGGACCATCTCAAATGACAGAGCATAGTCTCTGGCGTTTTTCTCGCGCGTTGCATCGTGCGATCAATGAACGCCAGCCCGCCGATCTCGACGCCCTGCTCGACGAGGACGTCGATTGGGCGATCTATGGCCCGATCGACATGTTTCCGTTCTTCGGCTCGCGCCGGGGCAAGGCGGCCGTGATCGAGGTCATCAGGCAGATTGCCGAGAACATCCGCGTCCATCGCTTCGACCGCGAGTCGATCATGCTGGGGGTCGATTCGGCCGCCTCGATGATGCGCTATTCGCTGACCGCGCTGGATTCGAACAAGCCGATCAGCCTGCGGGTCGCGCATTTCGCCCAGTTCAAGGCCGGCAAGCTGACCAATTTGCGCGTGCTGGTCGACACCTTTGACCTGGTCGAGCAGGCGGTGGGTTATCCCATCCATCTGCCGCGAATGGCAGTCTAGCCGCCAATCCCTTTCGTCATGGCCGGACAAAAGCGCGAAGCGCGTCTTCGCGCTCGAGATCGCGGGGACCCACGTCCTCCTCACCAGCCCCTGGAAGACGTGGTTGCGACAACACGTCGAGGCGCGCTTCGCGCTTGATCGAGCAGCGAAGCCGCACTCGGCGCTGTGGCCCGGACATGACGGAGTGCGAGGGCGCGCGAATGCGCCCTCGCCATAATTTCGCACCACCGCCGACGCATTCTCCGCCTGATTTGGAATGCGGGCGGGTTATGATTTCCTCGACACGATTTGGCTGGATAAGGCTGCCGTTGCTGGTGGCCGGCTTCAGCTTGGGCGCGGTGCTGGCCGTGGCGGCGCAAACGCCGCCCGCCGATGAAGACACCGAAGAGCCCGTGGAGGAAGCGGCCCCCGACGTCGCGGCGGCGCCTGATGTCAATGACCCCGATATCATGAAGGATATCGACGTCTCCAAGCTCGACTGGAGCCAGCTCGACCTCGATGCCGCGCCCCTGACCGGGCTTGGCGCAAAAACCCGCGCCGCGTCGAAAGCCGCAGCCGCGACCAGCGCGGAGACGGCCTGGTCGGCGAACGAAAAGGCGAACGGCAGCTCCGCCGTGTCGGTGAAGCAGTCGCTGACCCCGTTCTGGGATGCGCGGATCGGCGCCGACATGACGGTTGCCCGGCAAGGCACGCTGACGGCCCAGGAATTACTGTCGGAAAAACTCGCCAATGGCGGCAGCCTGCCGCAATCGTCCGGCACCGCCTGGGCCGCGATCACAGCGCCGGGTGTCGGCTCGATCTGGGACAAGACGTCAGTCGAAGCCCGCGTCGATCCCGGGGCGGACCAGAGCAAGCTCGGCACCTCCTTGAGCAAATCGCTGCCGCTCAGCGAGCAATACTCGCTGACGCTGCAGAACAGCTACAATCTGATCCAGCAGGGCATCGTTCCGGTGCCCGGCATCATCAGCCATCCGACCCGCAGCTATGAGACCGACCAGTCGGCGCGACTGAGCATCGCCGACACCGGCACCAGCTTCATGGCCGGCCAGACGCTGTCGACCTCGGACGACAGATGGCTGCGCAAGGTCGGCGCCGAACAAAAACTGTTCGACGGCGTCACCATCTCGGGTTCGGTCGGCGAGACCCCCTCGGGCGTGGTTAACAAGAGCTTTGGCGCAGGCTTCAAGCGCAGCTGGTAAGCCCCTGCAGTTCTTCGCCAATCCTTTTCAGAATGATGCAGCATTGCCGCATATTGGCCCAGATGCGGTCAAATTCCACACTACTGATAGGAACGCTTCACTTCGTCGTGCGGGGGACGTCCGCGCTCGCTTTTCGCGAAACAGAGGAATGGCCGATGAACGCTACCAATCGAACCGAACAAGTTGAATCAACTGAGGATGTCGTCGACAGCAACCTCGCTGCGGTGTCGGAAGTCGAGGCCGGGATCCGCGACTTCGTCCGCAACGACATCGCCTATCTGCGCCGTCCGCCTGCCGGTGCCACGGAAACCGTGCCGCTCGATGCCAGCGCGGAGGCCACCGTCAACAACGTCAACTCGCTGATCCAGCGCGTCGCCGGCACCTCGCTTGCTGAAATCGAGAAGCTGATCTCGGAACTCGAAAGCCTGCGCGATCTCCTGCATGCCGAAGGCCAGCGCGTTCAGCGCGAAATCTCCGGCTATGCGCAGCTCAGCCAGGCGGCGATGAAGTCGACGCGCATGATCGCCGACAACGTCACGCAGTGGAAGCGCGCCGCCGACGGGCTGCGCAACAGCTGATCCGGAATCTTTTACTGATTCCAGACCGTTGCAAAAATCCTACACCCGCCGTCTCCTTCAACAGAAGGCGGCGGTTTCGTTTGATGTGTGGCTGTTTTGAACTTTATAAGCAGCGCGTCGGGATCAAGGGACGGGTGCCGCCACCAACGGTAGGCAAACTTCCAGGGATACGAGATGCAAAACAGTCAGCCCAACAACACCCATCCACTGCCGCATTCGGCACATGGCATGGGCACGCTCATGGTCCGGTTCGTCGGACTGCTGACGGTTGCGGTGGTGCTGATGACGCTGATCTGGAACAGCTGACCCGGCGACGATCAGTTCCAGGTGCTGGTACGATCCAGCGCCGTGGTTAGCAAAGCCTGACCTTATTGGACGGACGACGTGCTCTCGAGCGTGTAGCCGCCGTCGGCATAACCCTTCACCACCATCGCAGTCGTCAGCATCACGCCAAGCGTGATGGTCGCGAAAATAAAGCCGACAAGTTTCAGGTGACTGCGATCTGCCATGGTCGTGCCCTCGGTACTTCCCCTAGGTCTCATATGGCAGGCAGAAAGTTCAAAATGTGTTAGCAAATAAATTGCTTCGCAGAATGGTAAACTGCGCCCGGACCAAGAAACGGTTCGCTAAGCGTACCGGCTCGGGTCAGGAACCAGGCTTCCGCCGCGGCACGAACGCGGTGGCCAAAAACGAGTACACCTGTTCGCCGCGCTGGTTGGCGCCGGTGTTGCGGGCCTGCAGGATGCCCCATTCGGGACGCTTGTCCGACGTGCGCTTGGTTTCGACGACACTCGAAAAGCTGATGGTGTCACCGGCCAGTACCGGCCTGATCCAGCGCAGTTCGCGAAAACCGGGCGACGGTCCCCAGACCGCAACTTCCTCGCCGCGCGCGATAGCCTCCCGCGTCAGGCGCTGGCCGTCGGCGACCAAGAGCTTCATGCAGACAGAGCCGACATGCCATCCCGACGCCGCCAACCCGCCGAACAGCGATTGGCGTCCCGCCTCCTCGTCGAGATGAAACGCCTGCGGATCGAACTGCGCGGCGAATTGCTTGATCAGCTCGGCGGTGAAGGTGAACGATCCGAGCTCACGCCGCGAACCGATTTCAATGTCCTCAAAGAAACGCATCGAAGATCCTATTCCGCCGCGGCATCGGCGCGACGGCGCACGATGATAGGCGACACCATCTCGCACAGCGTCACGCCGGCGGCGTTCTTGACCACGCCCTTGAACGTCACGATGCCGGTCTCGGGACGGCTGCGCGAGACTCGCGCCTCCGCGACCTCGATATCGAGCATCAGATCGTCGCCCGGCCGCAGCGGTGAGAGCCAGCGCATCTCGTTGACTCCCGGCGAGCCCATCGACGCGGTGCGGCCGATGAAGCCGTCGAACATCATCCGCATCATGAGCGAGCAAAGATGCCAGCCCGACCCGGAAAGGCCCTTCAGCATCGACTTGGCTGCGGCCGCTTCGTCCAGATGCATCGGCTGCGGGTCGTACTCCGCAGCGTAAGTCAGGATCTCCTCGCGCGTGACGTGGCGCGGTCCGAACGTACCGAAATGGCCGGGTTTGAAATCTTCGAAGGTGAGCGTTGTCATGATGGGATTTTACAGTGCGGAAGCCCGATTGTGGCCGTTATTTGCAGCAATCTCAACCCGTCCACCCGCATGGCTCGTGCCCGACGGGGCGAACACCGTCGCGACCGGTGCCCGCCTTCGGCTTGCTCGGGACCCCATTCGGAGCTAGGCCCTGTGCTCTCAGGAGCGAGGCTGGACGCGAATCACTTTCGACTTGCCGGGAGAACCACCGATGTTCGATTTTCAGGATCTGTTTCAGTGGGACCGTTTTATCACGCCCACGATCATCAAGACCTTTTACTGGCTGGTGATCGGCCTGATCGTGCTGTTCGGCATATCCGGCATTTTCTCAGGGCTAGCCGCGATGGCGATCAGCCCGTTCGGCGGATTCATCGTGCTGCTGTCCTCGATCGCCAGCGTCGTGGTCGGCGTGGTGTTCTCACGCATCGCCGCAGAATTCATCCTGATCGTATTCCGCATCAACGAGCACCTCGGCGCGATCCGCGACCAGGGCCAGACGCATTAGGATCTCTCAAGTATTGAACCTGAAATGCATGACGTCGCCGTCAGCGACGACGTATTCCTTGCCTTCCAGCCGCAGCTTGCCGGCGTCGCGTGCGCCGGCTTCGCCACCCAGCGCGACATAGTCGGCATAGGCGATGGTTTCGGCGCGGATAAAGCCCTTTTCGAAATCGGTATGAATCACCCCGGCCGCCGCAGGCCCTTTGGTGCCGCGGTTGATGGTCCAGGCGCGGGCCTCCTTCGGCCCGACCGTGAAATAGGTAATGAGGTCGAGCAGCTGGTAGCCGGCGCGGATCAGGCGGTCGAGGCCGGCCTCTTCGAGGCCGAGCGTATCGAGGAACTCGGCGCGCTCCTCGCGTGACAGCGTCGCGATCTCGGATTCGATCTTGGCCGAAATCGCCACCGCGACCGCACCCTCTTTCTTGGCGTGCTCGAACACCTGTTTGGAAAAGCTGTTGCCGTCCTTGGCGGAGCCTTCCTCGACGTTGCAAACGTACAGCACCGGCTTGGACGTCAGCAGGCCAAGCATGCCAAAGGCACGCTCTTCTTCCGCCTTGCGTTCGAGGAACCGCGCCGGCTTGCCGTCGCGCAGCAGCACCAGCGCGCGGTTGACGAGGTCGAGCTGTTCCTTGGCGTCCTTGTCGTTGCCCTTGGCCTTCTTGGCAAGATTGTCGACGCGCTTTTCGAGGCTGTCGAGATCGGCCAGCATCAGCTCGGTCTCTATGGTCTCGATATCGGCCAGCGGCGCGATCTTGCCTTCGACATGGGTGATGTCGGAATCCTCAAAGCAGCGCACCACATGCGCCACCGCGTCGACCTCGCGGATGGTGGCGAGAAACTGATTGCCGAGGCCCTCGCCCTTGGAGGCGCCGCGTACCAGGCCCGCGATATCGACGAAGGTCAGCCGCGTCGGGATGATCTGGGCTGATTTGGCGATCTCCGACAGCTTGTCGAGCCTGGGATCAGGCACCGCCACCTCGCCGACATTCGGCTCAATGGTGCAGAACGGATAATTCGCCGCCTGCGCTGCTGCCGTCTCGGTCAGCGCGTTGAACAGCGTCGACTTGCCGACATTGGGCAGGCCTACGATACCGCATTTGAATCCCATGACGTGTCCTGAAGTCTGTTGCTGGCGGTCGGCGGCGCGTTACGCAGCGCCGTCATCGCCCTTGTCTAAAAATCCCTTGGCCTGCAGCGCCAGATGCACCTTGTTCTGAAACGTCGAGGCGCGCTCGGTCGCGAGCAAGCCGGCATTGTCGGCGACCGCCTCGCACAGCGCCTCGACCCAGGGCCGATCGCTCTTGGCGAAATCCGACAGCACATGGCTGTGTACCAGCTCCTTGACGCCGGGATGACCGATCCCGAGCCGCACCCGGCGATAGTCGTTGCCGATATGCGAGGAGATCGAGCGCAACCCGTTATGGCCGGCAATGCCGCCACCGACCTTGACGCGTACTTTCGCCGGCGGCAGTTCGAGCTCATCCTGAAACACGATGATCTCACCGACCCCGAGCTTGAAAAAGTTCGCGGCTTCCTGCACCGCACGCCCGGACTCGTTCATGTAGGTCGTGGGCTTGAGCAGGACCACGCGCTCGCGCTCAAGCGTGCCTTCCGACGTCTCGCCCTGAAAACGGCGGCGCCATGGTGCGAAACCATGACGCCGCGCAATTTCATCGACGACCGCGAAACCGATATTATGCCGGTTGTTCGCGTACTTCGTGCCGGGATTACCGAGGCCGACAAACAGGCGCATGACGCGGCATCCCGCGTTCGCTTACTTCTTTTTGTCGCCGCCAGGCGCCTTGGCGCCAGCCGCCGGCGCCTTCGCACCCGCCGCCGGAGCAGCAGCACCCGCTGCGGGCGCAGCAGCCGCACCCGCTGCCGGAGCAGCACCAGGAGCCGCAGCACCGCCAGCAGCAGCCGCCGCAGCCGCCTTGAGTTCTTCGGCGTAGCCGGACGGCGGCACGATGGTCACCAGCGTCGCATCTTCACGCGACAGCGACTTGACGCCAGCGGGCAGCTTGATGTCGGACAGATGCAGCGAGTGGCTGATTTCCAGCGTGCTGGCATCGGCCTCGATGTACTGCGGAATATTATCGACCGAACACTCGAGTTCGATGGTGTGGGTGACGATGTTGACCGTGCCGCCGCGCTTGACGCCGGGCGAGACTTCACCGTTGACCACATGCAGGGGAACGCTGACGCGGATGGTGGCGCCTTCGCCGAGCCGCATGAAGTCGACATGCAGCGGGAAGTCACGCACCGGATCGAGATGGAAGTCGCGCGGGATCACGCGGTGCTTCTTGCCCTCGAGATCGATGTCGTAAATCGTGGTCAGGAACCGGCCGGCCAAAATGCGCTGGCGCAGTTCGGCGTCATCGACCGAGATGGTCACGGGGGGCTGGTTGTTGCCATAGATCACTCCGGGAACTCTCCCGGCGCGACGCTCTGCCCGGGCGGCCCCCTTGCCGCTCTGCGGACGCGCGGTCGCCTTCAATTCCTTGACGGTCGCCATCGTGTTAAGTCCTTGTTTTCTAAAAAGTTAAAGGCCGCAACGCGGCCCGGTAGCGTCCGACAGCAAGCCTCCAGGGGTGCGGGGGCTGCGGACGTGGCGGGCTTTTAGCCCCAAAGCACCAAAATGACAAGGAAATCAGGGGATTTTTCTGCCCCCCTTCAAAGCCTGTCATTGCCGGGCTTGACCCGGCAATCCATCCCTCTTCGCGGGTTTTTTCATGAAGATTGATGGATGCCCGGGCACAGGCGAGCGGAAGCGACGCCGTTCTTCGAACGGCTATGCCCGGCAATGACATGCCCCTCAGCTGGTCGCCGGCTGAGAACCCCCTAGCCTGGCTTCCAGCGCTTCGATCCGGGCCTTCAGCGCCTCGTTTTCCTCGCGCGCCAGCCGGGCCATGTCCTTGACCGCATCGAACTCCTCGCGCTTGACGAGGTCGAGGTCGCGCAGGATGCGTTCGGCCTGGTTGCGAACGACCGCATCGACCTCGCGCTTGACGCCCTGGGCGGCGCCGGCGGCGTCGTTCATCAAACGACCGATCTCGTCGAAAAACCGATTGTTGGTCTGGGTCATCGCTAAACGCTCCGGTCGCTGCAACTGGATCTGCTTCCACCAAGACAATGGCGATCCAAACGCCCGGGTTCAAGAGTGCCGTTCAACGCCAAGGTGATGTCCGTTTGCCTTGTCATGCCCTCCTTTCCTTGCAATCGTAGTGGGCGCCCGCCCCAAGAACCAAAATCAGAAAACAGAAACGCACATGATCGACCAGCAGATCGACATCCAGACCAAGGACGGCAAGACCACTACTTTCATCACCCATCCCGAGCGCGGCGGACCGTTTCCCGTCATCCTGTTCTACATGGATGCGCCGGCGATCCGCGAGGAACTACGCGACATGGCGCGGCGGCTCGCAACCTCAGGCTATTACGTGATGCTGCCCAATATGTATTACCGCGCCGGAGTGATGGAGTTGGGGCCGATCAATCCCGATCCGGAATCGCCCGAACGCAAGCGGATGTTCGAGCTGATGCACTCGCTCAATATCCCGCTCGTGATGGAGGATACCAAGGCGTTGCTCGCCTATGCCGAGACACAGCCCGCGGCCAACACCAAAATCATCGGTACCGTCGGCTACTGCATGAGCGGCCGCTACGCGGTCAACGCGGCGACGCATTTTCCGGACCAGGTGAAAGCCGCAGCCTCGATCTACGGCACGCATCTGGCGACCGACCAGCCGGACAGCCCGCATAGTGCCGCCGGCAAGACCAAGGCCGAACTGTACTTCGCCTGCGCCGAAACCGACATCTACGCGCCGGCTGAAATCATCGAGCAGCTGAAGCAGGGCATGAAGGGATCGAACAACGAGGTCGAGATCTATCCCGGCACCCATCACGGCTTCGCCTTCCCGAAGCGGCCGGTCTATCACCGCGACGCCGCCGAGCGGCATTGGGAGCGGCTGCTGGCGCTGTATCGCCGCAACCTCGCCACCTGATCGCAAGGTTCCGATGCAGGGCCGAGATGACTGACATCCTAATCAGGGATTATGAAGGTTCGGATGCGGACAACCTCAATCGGACAGCCGCCGCTGCCTTTGGCCAGTTTCGCGATCACTACAATGATTGGCCGGCGATGCTCGCCGGCCTGTCGAAGACCCCAGCGCTTGGCACCACCGGAGAAGTCATCATTGCCGAATTGCAGGACAAGTTCGCCGGCGCGGTCGCCTATTTCGGGCCGGACCGTCCCAAGGCCGCGTTCTTCGATCAAAGCTGGCCGATCATCCGCATGCTCATCGTCGATCCAGCATTTCGCGGTAGAGGGATCGGGCACGCATTGAGCAACGAATGTATCGCCAGGGCCAAACGCGACGGAGCACCGCTGATCGCGCTCCACACCAGTCCGATCATGACGGTGGCCTTGCCCATGTATCTCAAGATGGGTTTTGTCAAAGCCTATGACGCTCCGCCGATTTTCGGCGTGGCCTATGCCGTCTACACCAAAGCCCTGTGAGCCAGATGCCCTTCCTGACCATCGCCTTTCCGGTATTCGATCCGATCGCGCTCTCGATCGGACCGATCGCCATCCGCTGGTATGCGCTGGCCTATATCGGCGGCATCGTGCTGGGATGGATTTATGCGCGGTCGCTGGTCAAAAATGAGAGATTATGGGGCGGGCCGGCGCCGATCACGCTGGTGCAGCTCGACGATTTCATCCTGTGGGTCACGATCGGCATCATCGTCGGCGGCCGCACCGGCTACGTGCTGTTCTACAATCCCAGCTACTTTGCGCAGCACCCTGCGGAGATTTTCGAATTGTGGAACGGCGGCATGTCGTTTCACGGCGGCTTCCTCGGCTGCGTCGCCGCGGTGATGCTGTTCTGCCGCAAACACGGCATCCCGATCCTGTCGCTCGGCGACATCACCACCGGCGTCGGGCCGATCGGCTTGTTCCTCGGGCGGCTCGCCAACTTCATCAACAGCGAGTTGTGGGGCCGGCCGGCCGATTCCAGCGTGCCCTGGAGGATGGTGTTCCCCAACGGCGGGCCGCTGCCGCGCCACCCCAGCCAGCTCTATGAGGCGGCGCTCGAGGGCATCCTGCTGTTTACGATATTGGCGGTCATGATTCGGATGGGTGCCCTGAAGCGGCCAGGCCTGATCCTCGGCAGCTTCATCGCGATCTACGCAATTGCCCGAATAATAAGCGAGTTCTTCCGTGAGCCGGACCCGCAGCTTGGATTTTTGTGGGGCGGGCTGACTATGGGTATGCTGTTGTCGGTGCCGATGATCATTGCCGGAGCCATCCTGATGGTGATGGCATGGCGCAAGGCGCCGGAGCATTTGCAGAAGCCCATTTAAGGCAAGGAAGGCCGTGACCGAACTTTCGCCGCTACAGTCCGAGATCAGGAAGCTGATCCAGTCGTCAGGCCCGATGCCGGTCTGGCGGTACATGGAATTGTGCCTGATGCATCCCGAGCACGGCTATTACGTGTCGCGCGATCCGCTCGGCCGGGAGGGCGATTTCACCACCGCGCCCGAAGTAAGCCAGATGTTCGGCGAACTGCTCGGATTGTGGGCCGCTTCGGTCTGGAGGGCGATCGGCTCGCCGCCGGCGCTGCGGCTGGTCGAGCTCGGGCCCGGCCGCGGCACCATGATGGCGGACGCGCTGCGCGCGCTGCGGGTGCTGCCGCCACTCTATCAGTCGCTCAGCACGCACCTCGTCGAGATCAATCCGGTGCTGCGCGAGAAGCAAAGCGCGACGCTGTCGGGCGTTCGTAATCTCAGCTGGCACGACAGCATCGACGACGTGCCCGAGGGCCCTGCGGTCATCTTCGCCAACGAGTATTTCGACGTGCTGCCGATCCACCAGGTGGTGAAGCGGGAGACCGGCTGGCACGAGCGCGTGATCAAGATCGACGACGGCGGCAAACTGGTATTCGCGGCCGCCGACGAGCCGACGCCGCGGTTCGAGGTGCTGCTGCCGCCGCTGGTGCGTGCCGCCCCCGTCGGCGCCGTGTTCGAATGGCGGCCCGACGCCGAGATCATGAAGATCGCCAAGCGCGTTCGCGAACAGGACGGCGCGGCGCTGATCATCGATTACGGCCATCTGCGCAGCGACGCCGGCGACACCTTCCAGGCCATCGCGCGCCACAGCTTCGCCGATCCCCTGAAAAATCCGGGACAGGCTGACGTCACCGCCCATGTCGATTTCCAGGCGCTGGTGCGCGCCGCCGAAGACATGGGCGCCCGTGCCCACGGCCCGGTGACGCAGGGCGAGTTCCTCAAGCGGCTCGGCATCGAGACCCGCGCCCTCACGCTGATGGGCAAGACCACGCCGGAAGTATCCGCCGATATTTCCAATGCGCTGAAGCGGCTGACCGACAGCGGCCGCGGCGGCATGGGCTCGATGTTCAAGGTGCTGGCGATCACGGAGCCGCATCTCACCTCGGTCGCGGGCCTGTCCGACGAACAGGAATCTGCCGACGAAGAGGCGTCATGACCTTCGGATCCTCGTTGCTTTCGGCCATTCCGGGCCTGCGCCACGCTTTCTTCACCCGCGAGGGCGGCGTATCCGGCGGCATTTACGAAGGCCTCAATGGCGGCCTCGGTTCGAACGATGATGCCGCCCACGTCGCGGAAAATCGCCGCCGGATGGCCGAGCAGATGGGCGTCGCACCGGATCGTTTTCTCAGCGTACACCAGATCCATTCGCCCGATGCCGTGGTGGCGACCGGCCCCTGGACCGGGGACAAGCCGCGCGCCGACGCCCTCGTCACCCGCACCGAAGGCCTTGCGATCGGCGTCACCGCGGCCGATTGCGGGCCGATATTGTTTGTCGACCCCACGGCCCGCGTGATCGGTGCGGCCCATGCCGGCTGGAAGGGGGCGCTGACCGGAGTAATCGAATCCACCGTGGATGCGATGGAAAGCCTCGGCGCCGACCGCAGCGGCATGGTGGCGGCGATCGGTCCCCTGATCCGCCAGCATTCCTACGAGGTCGGCGGCGAATTCGTCGAACGTTTTCTCGATGCCGACACCGGCAATGCCGCCTACTTCATTGCTTCGGAGCGCGCCGGCCATTCGATGTTCGACCTTGCCGGCTACATCCGGATGCGGCTGGAAAATGCCGGCGTGCTCATGATCGACGACATCGGCGTCGACACCTATTCCGACGAGCGCTTCTACAGCTACCGCCGCTCGGTGCATCGCAAAGAGCCGGACTACGGCCGCCACGTTCACGCCATCGCCCTGGAACCGTGATTGCGCTTGAACCATTGCTGTGGCTCCCCTGCCCTAGACCTTAATGCTTTTTAACGATATCGGGGGGCAATGAGGGACCTCATCCCAGCCTCCTGCCTGCGAGCCCCGCGCGCGATCATCGCCGCGGCGCTGTTCGCCGTTTCGTGCGCGCTCGGCGGCTGCGCCGGTGGCGGCGCGGCGAGCGGATCGTTCGCGATGGCGACCAGTGGCGTTGGCGGCGGCTCGACCGTGGCTTTTGAATCGATCGACGGCCCGCCGCCGCACGTCTTCGACCGCATGGTCGGCGTCATCGACAGCGAATCCAAGCTGCGGAACCTGCAGATCGTCTCGCGCGAAGGCGGCGCCTCCTACCGCGTACGCAGCTATCTCTCGGCGCAGGTGGTGCGCGGCAAGACCATGATCGCCTGGGTCTGGGACGTCTACGACAACAACCAGCAGCGCGCGCTGCGGCTGTCCGGCGAGGAGCCGGCGGGCAAGGCCGGCCGCGACGCCTGGGCCGCCGCCGACGATCTCGTGCTGCGGAAAATCGCGCAGGCCGGACTTGCCGGCCTCAGCGGCATGATCAACGGCACACCAGGAGCACCGCAGCCCGCGCCGGCGGCCCCCAGCCTCCGCGGCTCCGCGGTCGCGAGCGTGGAGCAGACCGCACCCGCCGAGGGTGCATTCGGTGTCGCTGCGCTGGGCTTCAGCAGCCATTAAGCCTACCCCGTAAAGTCCCGTATCGGCTCATTTTTAATCGGGAAAACAGCTGCGACGGGTTGCCAGCCGCGCCACCTGCCTGATATCTCCTCGCGCATCGAAACCCGCCGGTATACAGGTATCCCAGATGCTGAACGTCGTATCCAGCAAGGCGCGGGGAGAGGCCTCGATGTCCGCCAAGAATGGCTCCATCAAGCTGGTCGCCGGCAATTCGAACCCTGCTTTGGCGAAGGCCATCGCCGAAGGGCTGGATCTGCCGCTGACCAAGGCCAGCGTCCGCCGCTTTGCCGATAACGAAATCTTCGTCGAGGTCCTCGAGAACGTGCGCGGCTCGGACGCCTTCATCATCCAGTCGACGTCGTTTCCGGCCAACGACCATCTGATGGAATTGCTGATCATCACCGATGCGCTGCGCCGCTCGTCCGCGCGCCGCATCACGGCGGTGATCCCCTATTTCGGCTACGCCCGGCAGGACCGCAAGGTCGGCTCGCGCGCACCGATTTCGGCCAAGCTGGTGGCCAATCTGATCACGCATGCCGGCATCGATCGCGTCATGACGCTCGACCTGCATGCCGGCCAGATCCAGGGCTTCTTCGACATCCCGACCGACAATCTCTACGCCTCGCCGCTGATGGTGCGCGACATCAAGGAGCGCTTCGACCTCGCCAATGTGATGGTGGTGTCGCCCGACGTCGGCGGCGTGGTGCGCGCCCGCGGCCTCTCCAAGCGCATCAACGCGCCGCTCGCCATCATCGACAAGCGCCGCGAACGCGCCGGCGAATCCGAAGTCATGAACGTGATCGGCGACTGCGCCGGTTATACCTGCATCCTGATCGACGACATCGTCGATTCCGGCGGCACGCTGGTGAACGCGGCCGACGCCCTGATCGCCAACGGCGCCAAGGAAGTCTACGCCTACATCTCCCATGGCGTGCTGTCGGGCGGCGCCGCCGCGCGCATCGCCGGCTCCAGGCTGAAAGAGCTCGTCATCACCGACTCGATCCTGCCGACGGAAGCGGTCAACAAGGCCGCCAACATCCGCACGCTCTCGATCGCGCCGCTGATCGCCGAAGCCATCGGCCGCACCGCGGCGGAAGAGTCGGTTTCGAGCCTGTTTGATTAAGACAACTCCGTATCGTCGTCCCGGCGAACGCCGGGACCCATACTCCGCGGCGGTCGTTGTAACCGAAGGTCTCTAACGCCAGCGCTCTCATCGATGGGCCGCGGCGTATGGGTCCCGGGTCAAGCCCGGGACGACGGCGGTATTTGTTGTTGGCATCATCATACAAACGCACCTTCGCATTCTCGCGACGCATTGCGCCCGAGCTTTGCCAGAAACTTCCCGCCCTCTCATTAAGAGGGCGCAGGGAAGACCGGGTGCGCGCTGCACCCGCGGTCCCGTGTGCGGTTTGCACTAAAAAGGCTGCACACGAGCATACAGGGCAGCGGGGAACACCCGGCCTTCCCTGCGCAATGGCTTTACGGCTTATGCCGTGATCTCCCCGGAGACGAGTTCTTGGTTGACTCCGTCACCACCGGTTCAGCTTGCGCCTAGCCGACAGCTTGACGCCAGCAACGGGCGCCAGGACCACACGGTTTTGCCGTACGCTTAGTGCACGCCATCGTCAGACGTGAACAAGCGTCCACCGCAACCCGCCCAACGTCCGTGACGACGGCCGACGCCCTTCTGAGTAGGACGGGATGGCGATAGATGCGCACTGATTTGGGTCGGCCGACTACAGAAATATTTTTGATTTACGGAAATTTTCTACTTGACACGATTTCTGGAAACCGGAACTGATTTGCCCGTCGGGTTGTTTTGTCGCACCCCGCATCTCACCACGCGTACCGCACCACGCCCTTGCCGGCGTAGCTGCGCGTCACGTTGGAGAACTCGCCTTCGAAGGTGGCGGCCGTCGACCAGCCGTTCGTCCATCTGGTTTCGGCGGAGGCGGTGACCAGCGCGGAGTTGGCAGCTTGCGCCGCGCCGTTGACGAAGAAGCTGGCGCCCGGCAGCGTCTGGAAGGTCGCACCGATGCCGCGGTCGGGGTTGAAATCATGCGCCCAGGCGACGCGGCCGCGCAGCGTCAGGATCGCGCTCTGCATGGCAAAGGATTTGTCGGTGCGCAGACCAAGTTCGCTGCGGGTGTCGGTCACGCTCTTCGCACCATAGGCCAGTGCAAAGGTGTTGGCGCCCGAGATGACGCCTTCCGCATAGGCTGGCAGTTCGAACGTGGTGAACTGGCCTGCCGCGTACGGCGTGAAGCCGACCCCGCCGATCACGGGGGCGACGAAACGATAGCCGCCTTCGGCGCGTCCGGACCAGGCATTGGCGTTGAACCGCGCGCGCAGTTGATCGATACCGGCGACGGTGACGGTGCGATCGGTGGTGACGTCCTGCCAGCCATAGGCCAGCGCACCGGAGAGGTAAGCCGCGCCGATATTGTGCCGGATGAACGCACCGGCCTGGAACAGATCGGATCGCCCGGTGCCGTTGTTGGCGACACTGAAACTGGTGCCACCGCCGGCCAGCGAGAAGCCGGCGATGGTGAACGGCGAGAAGCGATAGTCGGCACCGATGGCGGTGCCGTAGATCCGCGACGTCGCAGCATTGGAGCCGGTTGCATTATTGCCGTCCGTGGTCTGCGAGCCGCCGAAGCCGGCCGCCCACACGCTCCAGCGCTGCTGGAACGGCGCCATTGATGGCGCCTTGGTATGGATCGCCGCCAGCGCGTCGTTCGGGTTGCGCTTCTTCGCAGCATAAGCCAGCGCTTCCTCGTCGGCGTAACCGGGCACGTTGCCGCCGGCAATTGCCGCGTCACCGCGTCCGGCAATGAACGGGTCCATCAGCACGCCCATGAACTGGTTCATCGCGTTGAAGGTGGACTGCTGCGATCCCGTGCCGGTCTCGCCGGAGATCTGCGTGAGCCCCGCTGGCGTCAGAGCGCCGAATACCAACGGAATGCCGCCGGTGGTGTTGAAGAAATTGACGATGGCGTTGCCGACGTTCTTCTGGTTGGTGGAGAGTCCAGTGCCGGGCGGCGGAACGAAGGTGAGCGCCAAGTTTAGATAGGCGTTACTGGCATCGTAGCTCAAGCTCGACTGGAAACCGCCGGGTAGATTGGTATTGACGATGGAGCCGAACGTTCCGCTCAGGCCTCCCGCCGCGGTCACGATCGTGTAACGTTTGGCAATGTAGTTGCCGTTGGCATAATTGGCGCTGACAGTGCCACCGTTAAGCGTAGCCGCGCCGGTGACAGCCGTGAACGAGGCTGCCGACGGATTGATCTGCACGAGATATGTTGCGGCAGATTGAAACACGAAACTTCCGGTGACGGTCATCGAGGCGCCCGGCGCGCCGTTGCCCGGGGCGAATGTGCCACCGTTGACCGAAAGATTTTGGGTGTTGCCGACGCCGCTCAGGGTTCCGGCCACCATCGCATAGGCGCCGCTGATCGTGCCGTCGTTTATGGTCGAGTTTGTCGTAATCGTGCCGAGATTGCCGATCGTAGCGCCGGCGGCGTTTACCAGTGAGATCGCCCCAAGGGTGCGTCCCGCAGAGATACTGATGCCGACCGCATGGGTCGAATTGTTGGTCAGGGTCGTGATGCCGGTGAAGTCGCCGTTATTCACTTCCAACCTCGCCGTCCCGTTGTTCGTGAACGAGGTCGTGGTCCCGTTACCCGCGAGATTGCCTGTTACCGTGAATGGTCCGTTGCCGTTGTTGACGATTGCCCCATTGATCGCGCCCATGAGGTTGACGCCGCCGCTGTTGTTGGTCAGGTCGCCATTGATGACCGATCCGGGCAGCATGCTGTTGATATTGCCGTGATTGGTGATTGTCGTCGCCGTCAGTGTACCGAAGATTCGGAGGTCCGAAGTGTTACCATTCATGATGCTGTTCGCACCGAGCGTCGCGCCTGCCCTTACAAACACAAAGCCGCCAAAAGTATTGGTGAGCGTCGTGACGCCGGTAAAGCTGCCAGCGACCACATCCACAAGGCCCCCGGTATTTGTGACCGTGCTAGTTGCGGCAACGGTGCCGTTGACGTTGAAAGTATTCGTATTGCTGATAGCGCCGTTGATCGCCCCGCCGTTCGCGTTGAAGGTTCCGCCATTTGTAACGGCGCCCGTCAACGTTCCTGAGTTGGTAAATGTTGCGCCGTTCGTGACTGCGGAGGTGAGGCTTCCAGTGTTAATCAGCGTACCGGCGGTCACGCTGGTGGTCGCAAAGATGCTCGTACCCGAGATCGTCAGCGCGCTGGCCCCGGCCTGGGATAGGGTGCCTCCAGTCATGTTGTTGCTGACTGAAATTGCCTGACCGGCAGTCGCATCGTTGGTCAATCCGCCACCACCGAAGTTTACCGCGCCACCGGTCACGACATACGACTGTGCGTTCGACGAAAACGTCCACGAATCGGGCGCGATGGGCCCCGCCGTTACCACGACCGAGGCCGTCCCGGTGTTGGCAAATTGAGCCGACTGCCCGACAGCCACTGGCGGGGCGCCGACGGGCGCTGTGCTCCAGTTGGTGTTGAGGTGGTAGTCAGTAGTGGCTGTTGTGCTTCCGATGCCGCCCCAGACACTCTGCGCCTGAGCAGAAGAAGGCATTAGTGCCAGCCCGGCCAGCGTGGAGCCGGCCAGCAATGCAATGCGGTATGGGGACAAGCGGCATCGGCGGGAAACATGCGATGCAATACCTGATTTCAAAATCACTGCACTCCCAACGCCGGCCGCAAACTTGGCTGTTGAAATGTTTCCGCGCGAGGGCTCGTTTCCAAAGCTAAAGAATGACACCCCGCTCCAGGAACTTCCGCTGATATCTGCGGTTTCGATTTTTATGCCCCGGTTAGCCATCGTGATTTCGTCCTCATGCAACGGACGAGCGCAAAGATACATGCGCCAACGCTCGCTGGTCCCATCGAGACAGTTCGTTTGCGATTCGGTTGTTGATTGATTGGGTAGCCGCCCAGGAATTCATGGGGCGATGTTGGTATACGGGGGATCGTTGCACATCATCGGAACCAATGAGACCGACGAATTGCTTGCAAGTATTTGTCTTGGTGAGGCGCTCACGCCACACCGCCATCTACAGATTAAGCAGCTACGGCGCGCGAACCGCGGGCGTTGAGCTCTGCAACAAGCGCAGCAGGTCGGCCTGCCGCAATGTGTTGGTCTTCGCGAACATATGCTGCAAATGGGTGCGCACGGTGGGCTCGCTGATGCCGAGCATGTCGGCCGCCTCCTTCGCGCCCAGCCCCTGGGCCAGCGCCAGCAGGACGCGCAGTTCTCCGCCGGTCAGCTTGTGAAGCCTGGCAAAGGCCTCCCCCGGCAGCATCGGGGCTTCGAGCGGATCCTGCATGAAGATCGCGACGGAAGCGGCGAACGGCGCCACGATGTCGGCGCGCTGACCGCGCTGAACCGGCAGCAGGGTCGCGATATAGCCCGCGCCGTTTCCACTGGGGATGGCGAGCGAACGCTGGTTTGCACCCGCACTATCGTCATCGCGGGCCGCTCGGTCGATCGCCATCGACAAGGCGGCGCTTGCGGCCGGATCGACGGGATCGAGGCGATTGTTCAGGATGCGAATGGAGGTGCCGGCTTTGACCTGACGCTCGGCCGCTTCATTCATATACACGACCCGGCCATCGCGGGCCGCGAGGAAAACGCCGGCGGAGAGGACATCGAGCGTCTTCTCCAGCATCTCCGAGCGCAGGGTGCGGATATCGAGCGCATCCGAAATCGTGAGCGCGCGACAGACGTGCGGCGACAACAGCTTGAAGAGCCCGATCTCGAGCTGCTGGTAATGCGGCGCCTGTTCCTTCCGGGATGCGTGCAGCGAGGCCATGCGGCCGCCGGTCCGCAACGCCGGAAACCAGATCATGTCCGTCAGGGCGAACGGCGCCAGCACATCCCGGTAGAAACGGCTTTCGAGCAACTCCTGGCGGTCGGTGGAGAGGATGCTGACGTCGCCGACGCTGGCGACAATGTCGGCTGCCGCCATCGGGCTTTGCGCATACTGGCTTCCCAGCTTTTCCAGGAATTCCGGCTGGTATCCGAACACGAACAGTTGATCGTTCTGCACGTGCCGCATGTCGTGCACGCAAATGCCGCCGCCTGTGCTTTCACAGAGACCGGCGATCTTCCGGCAGGTCTCGGGCCAAAGCTGCGGATCAAGCGCGCAGTCATAGATCGCGCCGATCGTATCCGACAGTGCTTGGGCCGAGACGCCCTCCAGACCGATCACGTTGACATAACGGCTGCATTCACGGCCGACAGGCCGACCAATGCACGGACCGCGTGCAGTAAATTTCCTTTGCAATACATGGAGTTCCCCTATGAAACGATTGTTTCAGGTCTGGGAAATCGGGTCAAACGATATTGCGCGCAACTCGCCAGCGCGCAGCCAGACGCAACGGCTTGTCGGCGTGCTGCAGGTTGAACCAGCCGACCGTCGTCGGGGTGACCGCGGTGGCCTCGATCTCGCGATTGGCCACCGCTGCAACAAGATCGTCCTCGAATGCGAACGAAGATGTCGGTGGCTTTGAGCCCTCGCCGGGCCATCGCTTGACCACTATCAAGCGGCCAGCGCAACTCACATCCCGATCCAGCCACTTGTCGCGCTCGCACCGCTCGACGGCCCGGTCAGCGAGAGGGATCTTGAGTCTCGGAATTCGGCGTCCGGGACGCATAAAGCGTCGCACGATCATCATTGGGGACCCATTCCTCCGCGCTTGAGTCCCAATGATGGGTGTCGTCGAAGTGTTTCCAGAGTGGCAGCCTTGGTTTGCTTTCACCCCTCTGTCGCAATGCAGTCAGGGCGCGGAGTACAACGAGCGCGCCAGCCATCGTCACCCATCCGCGAGCGTTATATCGGGAGTTCCTGGTTGTCTCGAGCATCTGATGCCTCCTTCAAGAAAGAAGCCTTCCGCCATCCTAGCCCGGGCCAACAACACAGGACTGTAAACTACTTCACAGTCGGCCGACATCTTCGACATCGCCAGGGGCGAACCCATGAGGGGATGCGTCTGGCGGTGCCGCCGAGGACTGAGTGTCCCGGATCATATCCGCTCCATCATATCCTTTCTATCGCAAGGACGGAACATCGTCGGCGCGCGTCATTTTGCAACACGCGCCTCCTGCTTCCTGGTCACATGCCAGATCACGAAGTGATAATGCGGCACGTCCACTCCGGGGTGACCCGGGTTGAAGTAGATGCTGACGTGGTCAAGCGCTGCGCCAGGGAATCCCGGCGCCTCCAATAGCTTGTGATCGTCGATGTCTCTTGTCGGGACCATGTACACGGTTGCCACCAGGCGATCCTTGCGGTCGAAGCACAGGAACGGTCCGAGCGGCAAGGTTTCGGGTTTGACATAGAGGACGCCGAGGCTGGGAAAGAACTTTGGGAAGTTCACGAGATCGCTGACGCGCTTGTATCCGTTCCTTTCGGCAAGCTTCCGCTGATTTGGAGGCGGACGAACGACGTGCTGCTTCCGGTGCGCTTTGCCGACTTTGCGAGCGGCTGTTTTGGCTTTTCCGACCTTGTCGGCGGTTTGCACCCGGGTCGGCGCGAGCGCCTGCGGCGCCGCGCTTTGGGATGGACCAAATTGGGGTTGAACAAACGGAGGTTGAACAAATTGCGGTTGACCGAATTGCGGTTGGCCAAATTGGGCGGCAGGCTGCCTCACGTCGGCGATCAATCCGAGCGAAGCGACGAGAGCTGCGGTCACCAGCGCGTGGCGCATCGTGATCTCCCAATCTCACCTGCCCTGCTTGCGTTCTTGCCACCGCATGTAGTTTTGGAACAACTCTTCGCGGTCCGGCGGATTGCCGGTTGGCTTTTGCTCGAGGAACCGGCCGAACGCCTTGCGAAGCGCGGCCTCTCCGCCCGATTGCCGCTGGAGCCAGCGCTCTGCCGGTCGAAATCGCCGCCAGCCAGTCAGCACCTCGGGCAAATTCACCTCTCGCCATTTGGGATGGTGGGGCTCACCGAGAAATTCGGGAAACCGCGAGAACAGCGTTTCGACAAAATGTTCCAGGAGCTGAAACCGCTCGCTGCGGGCCGGCCAGTTGTAGGCGAAAAGAGCGCATTTGATCGCGATCGTGTCGACGCTTTCATCGGTCCCAACGATGTTTGGGTAATCCTCGCGGCGGAACGTCGATGGCAGATAGTCTTGCTGCAGCGCCCGGGAATAGGGAATCGGCAGCAGGTGAATGCCATCCATTTGCGCGGTGCGGGACAGGGCGTTGACCGGTTTTCCCGAAACCAGCAGGCTGGCGAAGATTTGCCCCTTCCTCATCCCATCCAGCGCGGCGTCCAGCCCCAGGTTCAATTCGCTGAACTTCACCTCCAGACGGTTGAGCACCTCACGGCCAAGCACCGCGGCGGCACTGCCTTCTTCGCCGAGATTGACCGTCTTTCCCTCAAGATCCGCCAGGCTCCTGATCTCGGAGCGCGCGAGGAGATGGAACTCTTCGACAAAAAGCGGGGTGATGTAGACGAGCTTGTTCTGGATGTCCGGGATCGTCCTTGTATCCCGCAGCCGGTCGACCAGGACGACAGGCGCGATCGCCATGTCGGCACCCGCCAGCGTAAGCACGTCCATGATGTTGCGGATGCCACCGTTTCCCACCATCGGGAGCACCCGTAAGGCGACCTCGCCGCGCGGACCGGTCTCCTGGCCGGTGGCCAACGTTGTCGCGATGTCCTGCGTGATGGCGAACTCGGTGCTTTGCGGCGGACCGGTTACCAATCCCGCCGTGTATGGGCTCACAGCTGCTCCCGCTTCCTTCCGGGGAGCGCTTGCCTTGGGCGCGGACGCCTTGGCGGGTTCACTCGCGGAAGCGGATGGTCGGGTTTGGGCGAGCCCCTCCCGGACCGGTTGGCCGAGCCAAGCCGCCGCAATGAATGCGGTCAACAAACCGACCCGCACCACTCCGCAGACCCTCATTGTTCCCACCTGTTCGACCAGACCAGCCCCGGGCGTGACATTCGCTCGCCGTCAGGGAAAAGGCTTGAGCCGACAAATCGTCACCCCGCGACGTCAGAAGCACGGCCGGGTAGAATGGATTTGCTTCGCCTTTTTTAACGCGCCTGAACCAGCGGCGTTCCTTTGTCAGGGATGCCGATGAACGGACGTCGTCCGGCCGCTTCGGCAGGCCTGGAAACTGCCAATAGCGGGCTCGTGCACTGCAGCGAAGAGCAGGGCTATTCAATTACGGCGTCAGCGCGCGCAAGGGCAGTCCAATCGCGTACCACCCTATTTTCATGTGTGCTACCTAGTTGCGTGCAAACTGGCAGCAGGAGAAACCGATCATGACTGACGATCAGGTCAATCTCGTCGTTCAGCACCTTTGTGAGCAATTGCACCTGGCGCTCCGATTGAAGGGCAGCGAGGCACATCCACCAAACGCCAAGGAAATTGGATTTGATTCTGCCTCCGTGAGAACTGTATTGCTGACCGGGTTGCGTTCGGCGGGTGTCACGACCCACCACGAGGCAGCCGCGGCGAGCGAAGAGCCGCCGTGGTCCTGAAAGCAAAACGCGGGACAGAAGCCCCGCCAACGCCTCAGTTGGGTCAAACCCAGAAATCACAGCGCGCACTGAGGAAGTCCGCTTTGCCCTCAAGAACACACATGGTCCGCCTAGCCTGTCAGGTCAGATAAGTGCCGCCACGAGCAGACGAAAGGCTGGCGCAATTCCAGCTTTCTGCCGCCCTTCACCGATCGTCTTTGAACTCACGCGAAGGATGGCAGGTTCGGCGCGCCCGGTACTCGGGGCAAGGAAGCAATGTGCTTCGATGTAAGCCGCTACTTGGCTTTTATTCGTGCTATGCAGACTTTTGCGCGTTCTACAATTTCGTTTGGAGTTACCTGCCTAAGAAGCCGTTCGCGCTCCTTCAACACATTATCGAACGCTTCTCTTTCCTTAAGACCTTTGGGAATCGCCCACGCGTTCAGATGGGTCATCGCAGCATATAAACCCTTTGGCGTTACCGAGTCATCGGCGGCAACTCGACCAGTCGTTACAAGCTGACTCGCAGCGCCAATCATTGCCGCACAGGTGAAATGGTCGTCACCTTGTGGAGAGCAGGCTGCCGCCAACAAAACTGTTGAAAGAATAATCACGTTCAACAGAGGTCTTGCTAAGCGCTTCTGCTTCTCCATTAAGGAACTCTTCCGGTTGGCGTATCGAGAGCGTGGGGTCAGCAGATGTCAGGTTGCATCACCTCTCACTAACAAGTTGTGAACGAGTTGGAGCCTTAACAGCGCGCGAGTGTTTTCCCGTCGGGCAACCGCGGGACATCTCGCGCGATACCAGGCCTCACTGCGGTGACCGCAGCTCGATGCCGTAGCGGGCATAGATCCGCGCGATGGTGCCGTCGGCCAGCAGGGCCTCGATCGCCGCGTCGACACGCGCGCGCAGCTGGTCGTCGGGACGCAGCAGCCCGGCGGCGATGTTCCAGTTCAGGTCCTGATCGTCGCCGAACGCCGGAATCAGGCGGAGCGGCTTGTCGGCGTGCTGCAGGTTGAACCAGCCGACCGTCATCGGGGTGACGGCGGCGGCGTCGATTTCGCGATTGGCGAGCGCTGCAACGATATCGTCCTCGAAGGCGAACGGCGATGTGGCGGCGCCGCCCTTGGCGAGCGTCATCGAGACCACTGAGCCGACGGGTACCCCGACCCGCTGATCGGGACCGAGACCGGCCAGCGAGGACGCCGATGAATCGCCGCGCACCGCGAGCACGACGCCGCTGCGATGGTAAGGACGCGACGTCCGCACACCGCCGGCGGGCGGCGTATCCTTGCGGGCGATGACGTCGAGCACGAGGTCGCAGTCGGCGCGGCGATACTGGATCGCGCTGACCACCCACTCCCGCGTCAGCTTGACCCCGAGTTGCCCGGCAATTTTTTCGCCGAGTTCGACCTGAAATCCCGGAAGCGGTCCGGACTTGCTGGCAAACGGCAGCGCGTTGGGGCTGGCGCAGAGCGTCAACGCACCGCGTTCGATGACGGCTTCCAGCGAGCGGGCATCCGCCGGCGCGTGCCACAGCATTATCAGCGCGAGGCCTGCCGCGTATCGCGAGAGGCGATATCGCGGTTTCCGCGCCGCTTCAGTCATCAAGCCCTCTGATGTAGGCCAGGATCGCGATGATCTGGCCGTCGCTGAACACCGCACCATAGGCGGGCATGGCGCCGACCTTGCCCTTCTTGATGCGCTCGACGAGGTATTCGTCGCTGCGCTCGGACTTCGACAGCTTCGGACCCCTGCCCGCATGGCGGCCGCCCTCCTGGTGACAGAAGCCACAGGTGGTGGCGAACATTTTCCCGCCCTCGATGTCATCAGGCGAGGCTTCGGCTTGCGGCAGCGGATTTGCCGCGCCCACCGGGGAGGACTGTTGGGCTAACGCGGCGGTCGACAGAAATGGCCAGACGATGGCCGAAACAACTAGCAACGGTATTCGCATTCCAGCATCCGTATTCACCTATGGGGGTAGCGGGCAACGCATTGAACGGGGGCGGCAAGGAGATCCCTGCCGCCCGCGCCAACCATTATTGCCTGAGTGCGTAGACAATCAGAGCGCCGGTATTCTTCGACATGCTCTTGAAGGGCTCGCCATAGAGCGCAACGAACTCATCGGCCACCAGGCTGCCCCAGCCGGCCGGTACGGCGACGTACTGCTTGCCACCGGCCATGTAGCTGATGATGCCGGCGTTGTGCCCCATGCCGTTGTTGCGCGACCAGAGCTCTTCGCCGGTATCGGCATTGTAGGCGTGCACGATGCCTTCGGCGTCCGGCACGAATACCAGATTGCCCGCGGTGGCGAGAACGCTGGCGAGCGGCGGCTGCTTGTAGGCGACCTCCCACTTCTTGGCGCCGGTGACGGGATCGCGGGCGCTGAGATGACCACGGGCCGGCCCGTCCGGCGGCGCCACGATCTTGAACGTGGCACCGATGTTGAGCTGGGCCATCGGCTCCATGATCGGCGTGGTCTTCTCGACGCTCATCTCCATGCACCACTCCTGCCCGATCCGGTAGAACAGCCCGTTCTTGGGGCTGTAGGCGCCGGAGTTCCAGCTGATGCCGCCGGCGATGGCCGGGCACAGTGGCGGGTCCACCTTGCCTTCGACGAGGTCGCGGCGACCGATCAGTTCGCCGGTCTTCGGATCGATGCCCTTGACGAAGTTGATGTTCTTCACCAGCGCCCAGACGTTCTCGACCTTGGCGTTGGAACGATCATAGACGAAGACGTATCCGCTCTTGTTGGCGTGCACGACGAGCTTCTTGCCGCCGCGCTCGATCATGACGAACTCGCCGACGGAAGAGTCGAAGTCCCAGGCGTCGTGCGGCAGCTCCTGATGATAGAATTTGAGCTTGCCGGTATCAGGATCGAGCGCGATGACCGACGTCGTATAAAGATTGTCGCCCGGCCGCGGCCCGCTCTTCTTCCAGTCCGCGCCCGACCAGTCGTAGAGCGGCGCCGGATTGGCGGTGCCCCACCACACCGAATTGGTTTCCGGGTCATAGGTTCCGGGCATCCAGCCGCCACCGCCGCCGGTTCGCCAGGATTCGCCGCCCCAGGTCTTCATGGCCTCTTCGGTGCCGGCCACCGTGAAGAACTCCCATTTCTTCTGGCCGGTCTTGCCGTCGACGCCGAAGATCGGTCCGCGACCGGTCCACTCGCCGCCCTGCGCACCAATGATCACCATGTCCTTGACCACCAGCGGCGCGCCGGTGAAGCCGACGGTCACCTTCTTGGAATCCAGCAGCTTGGTGTCCCACACCGCCTTGCCGGATTTCAGATCGAGCGCGATCAGGCGCCCGTCGACGGTGCCGACATAGAGGTTGCCGCCTCCGATGGCGATGCCGCGGTTGTACGGCGAGTGGGTCTGCTTGGCGACCAGCTCCTCGTCGAGGTCCGGCGCATAGGCCCAGATCGTCTTGCCGGTCGCGCCGTCAAGCGCGTAGACGCGGCTGTAGGAGCCCGAATAATACAGCACGCCGTCAAGGGCGAGCGGCGTCGACTGCAGGCCGCGGGTGGCGCGCTCCGGAAAATGCATCCAGGCGACTTCGAGATTCTTGACGTTGCCGGCGTTGATCTGGTCGAGGCCGCTGTAATGGTAGGACTTGTACGTGCCGTGATAGGTCGGCCAGTCGTTCATGGTCGCCTCGGCATTCAGCGCCGCGGCGTTCTGCGCGCGCGCCGGCGAGACGGCGACAGTGACAGCGACTTGGGCAGCCACCGCCAGCGCAGCGCAGCCGACAACAGATCGTCCATAGAAAGTCATCTGCATCCTCCCTTTGTGTTTGTTTGTTGGGCCGAATTTTCGTCGCGACGCTTGCAGGATGTTCTGGAGTCAAATTCTCATGGGGTCGGCAGTTCGAGATGGATGGCGTGGACCGGCGGGACTGCCGTCGTGAGACGGCAGCACTTCATGCTGCCTGATTGAGAAGCGGGCATTGGCCCGAATGAAGAATTGGTCGGGGCGAAGGATTGTTTTCGAGGCGGGGACGTTTTCAGTGCAGCGCGGCACACGCGGTCATTGCCAGGGCTTGCCTGCCCTAAACGGTCCCCGGCGACGTCGGTGCGGTGCACCATGACATGTCCCTCGATGCGCCACGCCATTAGCTGACCGGATTGTTGTTTTTTTGTGGAGTACCGTCGGCTTTGGCAACCCAGAGCTGAATTGCCTGATCACTCCGGCAAGCAGCGCACAACAACGCTGCGCCGGGCACGCGCCTGCCCTGTAAAAATATCCTGTCGGCTTTTTTGGAAATTTCGGTCAGGCTCGCGCCTCAGCAGGAAAGAGCGGAGCAATGCGGCCTTACATCATCTGCCATATGGGCACATCCATTGATGGACGCCTCCATCCCAGCCGCTTCACCCGGGCAGCTGCCGGCATCTCGGCGGATGTTTTGCGCGGACACTATGAAAAAATACATGAAGGGTTCGAGGCCGACGGATGGATCGTCGGCCGCAAGACCATGAGTGAAATGGCCAAGGGAACCGAACGGAGCATCGCCGACGCGCCGAAGCTGCCGCGACAAGCGCATGTCGGCGAACGCCAGGGCCGCAAGCTCGCCGTCGCGATCGACCCGTCTGGCCGGGCCCATTACGGCAAGGACAATGTCGGCGGCGACCACGTCGTTGCGGTACTCGGCGAGCACGTCACCGACGCTTACCTCGCCGAACTTCGGGAAGACGGTGCTTCCTACGTCTTCGCCGGCGCCAAAGGCGATGATCTGTCCCGCGCGATGGCGCAGCTGGCCGCTGTTTTCGGCGCCCGGAAGCTGCTTCTGGAAGGCGGCGGCAGGATCAACGGCGCATTCCTCAAGCACAGGCTGATCGACGAGTTCAGCACATTGATCTGGCCTGCCGTCGACGGCGTGGCCGGCACCCAAAGCATCGTCGATTACGACGGCCCGGAAGGCGACCGTCCCGGCGCCGGGCAGTCGTTGCGGCTGACGCACTGCGAGACGCTTGAGGGCGGCATGATCTGGCTACGTCACGCCGTGGAGCGCGCTCCCGGTTAAGGCCGCGCGGATGCGCAACCTCGCCGCCGCGCGCTACGCCATCTCTGCATAAAAGAAAAACAGAAGTTACTCGATCACCTCGTCGGCGCGGCCGAGCAGCGACAGCGGCATGGTGAGGCCGAGCGCTTTGGCGGTCTTCAGGTTGACGACCATCTCTACTTTCGTGACTTGCACGACCGGCAACTCCGCAACTTTCTGGCCCTTCAGAATCCGTCCCACATAGGCGCCGGCCTGACCATGAGATTCGGCCACGCTGCCGCCATAACTCATGAGGCCGCCGGCAGCGGCGAACTCGCGTGACTGATGGACGGCAGCCACCCGATCGCGAAGCGCGAGTAAAGCAAGTTGTTCACTGCGGGTCACAAAAGACGCATCGTTGGCTATCACAAGTCCGCCGGCGCCAAGTTTGCCGAATGCCGAAAAGGCCTCATCGAAATCACTCTCCTTGCTGGCATGCAGGACGTGCAGATCGCAGCCGAGGGTTCTGGCCGCTGTTCGCAAGTCCGTTACGACCGCCTCGGCGTTTTTCGGATTGCCTGGGTTGACCAGCACCGCGAAGCTGCCTGCGGTGGGCACGACTTCATGCAGCAGTTGGAGCCGTTTCGCCGCGATCGCCCAATTTAGCGACGTCACGCCGGTTATGTTGTCTTCCGGCCGGCTCAGCCCGGCGACCAATCCGGTGGCCACCGGGTCTGCGCCGATTTCGAAAACGATCGGAATCGTCCGCGTTGCCGCTTTGGCGGCGAGCGCAGAAGCCACACTTCCGGGCGCCACGATGACGCTGACCTGACGGCTAACCAGTTCGGCCGCGAGCGCGGGCAGCCGATCGTTGCGACCTTCTGCCCAGCGATATTCGATCGTTACGTTGCGGCCTTCATCGAAGCCGGTCGAGCGCAGGCCGCGCCGAAATGCCTCCAGGCGACTTGCAAAGCGGGCCGCCGATTCCGCGCCGAGATATCCGATCACGGGTATCGCCGGCTGCGCGCGCGCCATCATCGGCAATGCCACGGCACCACCGAGTAGACCGAGAAATTTCCGCCGCTTCATGCTGGCCCTCAGGTTCTGAGCCCTCAGGTTCTCGGCGGCATCGTACCATTCTTTATGGGCAATCTGATAGGGTCGCCGGGGCATGATCCCCGAGCGATGCCCGATCTACCATCGCGATCGGGCATCGGCGGCGCATTGTCAGTGAGCACTTCGTCACTCAAACCCCGGCCGCGGCACCAGATTCATCAGCATGTTGGCGTAGCCGCCGTCGACGGTGATCTCGTCGCCATTGACGTAGGAGGAGCGGTCGCTGGCGAGATAGAGGATGGCGTCGGCGATATCCTGCGGCACGCCGACACGGCGCAATGGCACCACGGCGGAGCGGCGTTCGGTGACGCCGGGCGTATCGTAGAACGCCTGGCTCATCGGCGTGATCACCATGCCGGGGCTGACGACGTTGCTGCGGATGCCTGCCGGTCCCCATTCGCTGGCGAGCTGGCGCGAGAGCATGATGACGCCTGCCTTGCTGACGCTGTAGGCGCCGCTCTGGCCCTGCGCATGGCTGCCGGCGATCGACGATACGTGAACGATGCTGCCGCGCCCGGATTTGCGCATCTGCCGTCCAAAGCTCTGCGCGCAGAGGAAGTAGCCGGTGAGATTGACCGCCAGCACGGCGTTCCATTCGGCCAGCGTCAGATTCTCAAGACCGCCAGGCCGCAGCACGGCGGCGGTGTTGACGAGGACGCTGCATGGCCCGAGCGATTGCTCGACCGCCTCGGACACGCCGGCGACGCTCTCGGCATTCGCCGTGTCGCAGCGTCCGACGAAATGCCCGGCGCCGAACTGGCGCAGCTCACTGCGCGTGGTTTCAAGGCCGCGCTCATCGAGGTCGATCGCGGCGACGCGGGCGCCGGCCTGCGCAAGGCTCAGCGCCGTGGCGCGGCCGATGCCGCCGCCGCCGCCCGTCACCACGCACACGCGGCCGGTCAGGCCGAGCCAATCGGGTGGATTTTGTCCGGTCATGATGGCCTCCCGTTTTGTTTGTCTTGTCTTTTAATTTGTAGGGTGGGCAAAGGCGCGCTTGCGCCGTGCCCACCCTCACGAGCAACGCAAGAAATGGTGGGCACGCTACGCTTTGCCCACCCTACGATCTATCCGACGATCCCCGCGGCGACCTGTCCGCGCAGCCGCTCCAGGCTGTGCAGGGTGTTGGCGCAGGCTTCGGCGACTTCGATGCCCTTGATGACGAAGTGCTTGCGGAAGAAATCGTGGTGCACGGCGCTTTCGTGGAATTGCTGCGGCGTCAGCACCGCCGAGAAGATCGGCACTTCGGTCTTCAGCTGCACGTCCATCAGCGCCTTGATCACGGTGTCGGCGACGAATTCGTGGCGGTAGATGCCGCCATCGACCACCAGCCCCGCCGCCACGATCGCGGTGTAGCGCCGCGTCTTGGCGAGCAGTTGCGCATGCAGGGGTATCTCGAACGAGCCGGGTACTTCGAACAGATCGACTTGCGCGCGCGAAATATGCCGCGCCTCGATCTCTTCGAGGAAGGCGATGCGGCATTCCTCGACCACGTCGCGGTGCCAGGACGCCTGCACGAAGGCGACCCGCTGCGGCTTGACGAAACGCGGATGCACGGGCGCCGGCGGGCGCTCGGGCGTGTCGGGAACCCTAATCTCGGATTCCACCGTTTGGGCTAGCTGGGTTTGGGCTTCAGGCTCTTGCAACATCTGATTCATGGCTTTCCTCTTTCAGGACCAGAATCAGGGCACACGGAACGACGATTGACCCACGCAAACGCGCGGGCCGCCGCAACCGTTCTCTTTCATCCGGACTTTAACCGTCGGCTTCGGAATCACACCGAATCTGCTGACCCTTCTTCGGGAGAAGAAGGCGCTCGCGGGCTTGGGCTACGTCACCCTTACCGCCGGTGGGGATTTTCACCCCGCCCTGAGAACATCGGCCGCCCGGAATGGACGACCTGTCGGCAAATATGACCAAAGGCCGCGGCATCGGCAAGCACCATCAGCACCAGGAATCTGCATGATCCCCATGACGGCGGAACAGGGCAGCGGCGGATTCTCGATGTTTGATCTCCCTCTCCCCGCTCTTCGCGGGGAGAGGGTCGGGGTGAGGGGCTCTCTCCACCATCGCGATCTATCGATGGACCTGTACCCCCTCACCCGGATCGCATCTTCGATGCGACCCGACCTCCCCGCAAGCGGGGCGAGGTAAGCAAGAGAGCACCGGCCACTTTAAATTCAACCTCAGGCCGCCTTTTGCGCCGCCTTGATCAGGTCGAGGATCGCCTCAAGCCGCGCGGTGACGTCGCTGGTTTCCAGGAGCTGCTGGCGCTGCTCGATGCTCACCGGCAGCAACGGCGCGACGGTGTCGGCGAGCAGGCTGGGATCGCCGATGTCGGGAAGGTGGAGACGCGCCTGAAGCTGCGGCGGCACGTGGGAGTAATCGACGTTGGCGAACATCCGGTAGGCGTCGAGGACGAGGCGTGACAGCAGGACGGCCTTGTCGGTCTGGCCGTTGCTCTCTTCGATCGGCGCAATCTCGGCCGCCAGGAATTCGTCCGCGACCGGTTTGCCGACCGCGGCGCGTTCGAGGCCGGAGATCGCCAGCTTGAGCGTTCCGTCGGTCAGCACCACGCGATTGATCACGGCAGCGGTGACGCCGACCGGATAGAGCGCATCCAGTTGCGGATCGTCGTCGGCCGAGCGCCGCTGCGTGACCACGAGGACGCGGCGGTCCGTCGCCAGCGCGCGCTCGATCGCGCGCCGGGTCTTTTCGCGCCCGACGAAAATCGGCGCGACCATTTGTGGAAACACCACGAGGTCCCGCATCGGCACGATCGGGATGCCCGCGGTTACCGGATTTGTTGCTCCGGCCGGCATGAGCGGAGGCAGGCTCGACTCAATTCGCGCGGCGAGATGATTCCAGTCGGGCAGGCCCAACGTCCTGGCGACAAGTTCCAGGCTTTCGCTGTGGGTGAGAGAAACCGATTTAGCCTTGAGAGCTTCGCGCAACGAATGCGCCATAGCCTTGGCATCGCGAAAATCGCGCATGGGATACGTCCTCTGCATTGGCGAACAAGATGTGTCAGGCGCTTGCGTTACTGACTCGTTCGCTGGGCAAAGGAGGCCTCGAACGGCTCGATACGTTCACCGTACCCTCGAAGGGGCGCAAGCAGCGGGTCGTATCCACCCTGTGGAAAAATATGCGCTTCGACAGAAGCGGCTGTCAATTCAGGTTAAGAAAAAATTAACCATTGTGGCGGGCCGGTGCTCTTCCGGTGGCGGCCGACACCAATCCACAGAATCCGATTCCGATTTGTTCTCAAATTAATAATTACGACGACGAAGAGCTGTGGACGGCCCGCGCATTGGCTGTGGACGGACTCAGGGGTCGGTTGCGCAGATTCCGCAAATCACATCACTTGAGCCGGCAAGCCCCAAAGACGATCAGGAATAATCAGGGGATTGCAGTCGGCAGCGACGCACCACCTCCCGCGCCCGCCGGTCCCCGTTGTGCGTATCAACTCACGTGAAATGGCAAGGTCGAGACGGAATGTCCCTCCTCGAAAGCATTATCGATTCCCCGAACAACCCGCTCGCGGTTGTCGAGGACATCGCCAGCGATAACAACTGGGCGTATGAGCGTTCCGGCGAAGACGAGGTGACCATCGTCTCCAAGGGCGACTGGACCGACTATCAGCTCTCCTTCACCTGGATGGGCGAGATCGAGGCGCTGCATCTGGCCTGCGCCTTCGACATGAAGATTCCACCCGCGCGCCGGCCCGAAGTGCAGCGGCTGATATCAGCGATCAACGAGCAATTATGGATCGGCCATTTCGACATCTGGACCCACACCGGCATGATCATGTACCGGCAGGCGCTGGTGTTGCCGAACGGCCTCACCGCCTCGACCGCGCAATGCGAAGCCATGCTGGTCGGCGCCATCCACGCCTGCGAACGCTATTACCCCGCGTTCCAGTTCGTGGTCTGGGCCGGCAAGACCGCCGCGGAAGCCATGAGCGCCGCGATGTTTGATACCGAGGGCGAGGCGTAGGCCCCTCACCGTCGTCCCGGACAAGCGAAGCGCGATCCGGGACCCATACGCCGTGACGGCAATGGCTTAAGCAAACTGCTTGTGGCCTATCCTTCGCTTCACTAGAACCGGCTGTGGTTATGGGTCCCGGCCTTCGCCGGGACGACAGCGAATTCGTGGTGATCACCTTGAGCACAACCAACGCACTCAAAAACCTCCACGGCACCATCGCGCTTGCGGGCGCCGGCAAGATGGGCGGCGCGATGCTGACCGGGTGGCTGGCGCAGGGGCTCGATCCCCGGCGCGTCGTGGTGATCGAGCCGCATCCCGCCGGCGAGATCAACGCGCTGGCGGCGCAAGGCATCCGGCTGAACCCAACGCCGAAGGATGTCGGCGAGGTCGATACGCTGGTGGTGGCGGTGAAGCCGCAATCCTTTCGCGAAGCCGGTGCGGCGCTGAAGGCTTTTGCAGGATCATCGACGCTGGTGGTCTCGATCATGGCGGGCACGACGATTGCCGTGCTTGAATCGATCGTCGGCGGCAGCGTGGTTCGCGCCATGCCGAACACGCCGGCCGCGATCGGCCGCGGCATCACGGTTGCGGTCGCCGCCAAGAAAGTCAGCGCCGCGCAGCGCGTGATCGCCGATGCGCTGCTGCGCGCGACGGGCTCGGTCGAATGGGTCGACAAGGAAAGCCTGATGGACGCGGTGACGGCAGTGTCCGGTTCGGGGCCGGCTTACGTGTTCCTGCTCACCGAAGAACTCGCGCGCGCCGGTGTTGCGGCCGGACTACCGGAGGAGCTCGCTACCAAGCTTGCGCGGGAAACCGTCGCCGGCTCCGGCGAACTGCTGCACCGCTCGGAGCTGTCGTCGGCGACCTTGCGCCAGAACGTCACCTCGCCGGGCGGCACCACCGCGGCCGCGCTCGAAGTGCTGATGGGTTCGGACGGAATGCAGAAGCTGATGACGCGCGCGGTGGCCGCGGCGACGCAGCGCTCGAAGGATTTGGCGAAGTAGTCGAAGATCGTAGGGTGGGCAAAGCGAAGCGTGCCCACCATTCAGAGCAACACCGTGGAGATATGGTGGGCACGGCGCAAGAGCGCCTTTGCCCACCCTACGGCCCTACGTGAAACTACTTCGCGCCAAACCGCTTGTTAAACATCTCGACATTGACGAGGCCGCGGGCGTGGCGGCCGTCGCCGATCTTGCGCTCGCCCTCAAAGGCCTCGACCTCGAAGCGGATCACGCGGCGTTCTACTGCGACCACTTTTGCCGTGGTCCGCACGGTCGCGCCGACCAGCGAAGCGCCGAGATGGCGGATATCGACCTCGGTGCCAACGGTGATCCAGCCCGGCTGAAGATGGTCCCGGACAGCGTCACCCGATGCCATCTCCATCTCCAGGATCATCATCGGCGTCGCATAGACCATCGGCATATCAGGCACGAAATGCCCAACCGTGCGCTCCGGCGGCACCACCAGCGTGCGCTCGGCGCTCATGCCTATTTTTATGATTTCGCGTGCGTCCATGGGTGGTCCTGATGATATCGTCGTCCCGGCCTTGAGCCGGGACCCATAGCCACCGAACGTTGTTGTTGCCGAAGGTGTCGGCCACCTTGCTCCAACCGAGAGCACAACGCGGTATGGGTCCCGGCGTTCGCCGGGACGACAGGCGCCCTACTTCTTCGCCGCAGCCGCGCGCTCAACAAAGGTCTTGCCGCCCTTCATCTTGTGGGCGAGCGGCGCTTCGTTGATCTGGATCACGACCGCATCGGCATCGACGCCGAGGTTCTTGACCAGCGCCTGGGTGATGTCGCGCATCATGCCGGCCTTCTGCTCGTCGGTGCGGCCGGCGGCCATGCTCACGGTAATCTCGGGCATTTTTTTCTTCTCCCTTTGCTCTTGCTGTACTCGCCACAAAACTCAGTCCTCATCCCTGCATAACGGCTCCGCCGTTATTGCTGGAGGAGCGGCCTCTTGGCCGCGTCTCGAAGGATGGCCTATTGTCCTCATGGTTCGAGACGGCGCAAGGGCGCCTCCTCACCATGAGGGCTTTTAATTCCACTTCGCGTCATGGCGCGCCAAAACTTCGCGCACGGCATCGACGAGCTTGCTTGCATCGACCTCATATTGGGCTTCGGACTGCTTCTTCAGATATTCCTCGCGGTCCTTGATCTCGGTCAGCCCCGCGCCGAGGATCAGGTCCTTGAGTTGAACCTTGCCGTTCGCCCGCTCGTCCGAGCCCTGGATGATCGCGCAGGGCGCGTTGCGGCGGTCGGCATATTTCATCTGCTGGCCGAGGCTGTGCTTCGGGTTTCCGAGATATAGTTCCGCGCGGATACCAGCGTTGCGCAGCGTCGCGACCATTTTCTGGTAATCGGCGATTTCGCCGCCGAACACGGTGACGACGACAGGCCCGACAGCGGGCTTGGTATCGACCTTGCCGATCAGTGTCAGCGCCGCCTGCAGCCGCGACACGCCGATGGAGAAGCCGGTTGCAGGAACGGGTTCGCCGCGGAAGCGCGAGACGAGACCATCGTAACGTCCGCCGCCGCCGACCGAGCCGAAACGGACCGGGCGGCCCTTTTCGTCCTTGGTGTCCAGCAGCAGTTCAACTTCGTAGACTGCACCGGTGTAGTATTCGAGACCGCGGACGACGGAAGGATCGATACGGATGCGATCCGATGCGTAACCGGATGCTGTGACCAGTTTGGCAATCTCTTCCAATTCGCTGACGCCGGCCTGACCCACGTCGCTCTTGGCGAGATAAGCATCCGCGGCGGCAATGGCCTCTTTCCAGTCGTCGCGTTTTTGCGTGACGGCCAAAACGATGTCGGCGTCCGCGGCGCTCAGGCCGGCTCCGTTTGTGAAGTCGCCCTTGCCTTCTTCGCCTCCATCCCATCGTCCGGGACCGAGCAACTTGCGAACTTCGTCGGCCGAAAATTTGTCGAGCTTGTCGATGGCGCGCAGCACCGTGAGGCGGCGTCCGGCATTCTCCTCGCCGCCGAGACCGATCGCCTCTAACGCCCCGTCGAGCACCTTGCGGTTGTTGACCTTCACCACATAGCTGCCGCGGGGAATGCCGAGCGCTTCCATGGTATCCGCCGCCATCATGCACATCTCGGCATCCGCGGCCGGCGTCGGCGCGCCGACGGTATCGGCGTCGAACTGCATGAACTGGCGGAAGCGACCCGGACCCGGCTTCTCGTTGCGGAAAACCCACCCGAAACGATAGGAACGATAGGGCTTCGGCAGAGAGTCAAAATTTTCCGCGACATAGCGCGCCAGCGGCGCGGTCAAATCGTAGCGCAGCGAGATCCACTGCTCGTCGTCGTCCTGAAACGAGAACACGCCTTCGTTCGGCCTGTCCTGGTCGGGCAGGAATTTGCCGAGCGCGTCGGTGAATTCCATCGCCGGGGTTTCCACCGGCTCAAAACCGTAGCGCTCATAGACTTCGCGGATTTTCTCGACCATCTGCCGCGTCGCCGAGATCGCGGCCGGGCCACGGTCTTCCAGCCCGCGCGGCAGGCGCGCCTTCAGCTTCTGGGGTTTCTTGGGTTTGTCGGCCATGGGCGGCGTTGCAACTTGTGTAGGGTGGGCAATGCCGCTTCTGGCGCCGCGCTCACCGGGAAAAACAGGTGGGCTCGTTTCGCTGGGCCCATCCCTCGCACTTAGCCCACCGGGCCGGTTTTGACCAGAACGTCCTGCCCGGCGTTTAGGGAGTTTCCATCCTGGCACGCAGCGCATCGGCGTCGGCCTTCGACATCTTCTTCAGCATCGGCCGGATGGTCTCGCCGCCGACGATCTTGCCGTTCCGCAAGAACATCCAATCCGAGATGTCGGCCTCCCTGAACTCGGCCAGGTCGCCGGCCCGCTTGCCGGGCAAATGGCGCGGCGCATTGGCGAACCTGCCCGAATAGCGGCCGTCTCCGATCTTCTTCACCTCGGCCATCCAGATATGTTCGCCACTGTTGTTCGGATATGGAAACCGCGCCTTGAGAGAGTGACCGGTCTCCGACGGTTTTGGCGCGTCGTAGGAGGCCCAGAATTTCGGCAGCGTGGACCGCGCCTGCGCGATCGCAGCATTGATCTCCGGGTCGCCGTTGCGAAAGTCGATCACGGGGGAACGGTCTTCGGCCCTGACACTCGTTGTGGGGGAGCCGAGAAGCGCAAGCGCCGCCGCGAAGGCGGCCGCCACGACGCATTTCGAGCATGTCGAGAGGGCTGAGCTCATTGTAACCATTTCACGCACCGCTATCCGCAAGTCCGGAGTTGGTCGCGCAAGGGGGCGAAACAGTTCATGGGCTGGCAGAGGCAAAGGGCAGTTGCTCCGACGTTCCCCGGATGCTGCGCAGCGCGCCGCAGGCGTGGTGCGCTGCTGATCCGGGGTCCATCCATGTAGGTGCCATGGGTCCCGGCTCTGCGGCGCAGCGTTGCACGCTGCACCGCGTCCGGGACACGGAGAGCGCCTTACGCCGCTGCTGCCTTGCCCCCGGGCTGCACTTCGACCGCAAAATCCGCCATCAGCTGTTCCGAGATCTTGCCGGGCGTGAACTTCCACTCGGCGATCTCAGCCACCGGTGTCACCTCAGCGGCGGTGCCGGTGATGAAGCATTCCGTAAAGCCCGAGAGCTCCTCCGGCATGATGCGGCGTTCGATCACTTCGATGCCGCGACGCCGCGCGAGATCGATTGCGGTGGCGCGGGTGATGCCGGCGAGGAAGCAGTCGGCGATCGGGGTGTGTATCTTGCCATCGGCGATGAAGAAAATGTTGGCGCCGGTGCATTCGGCGACCCGCCCCTGCCAGTCCAGCATCATGGCGTCGGCATAGCCGGCACGCTCCGCTCTGTGCTTTGAGATGGTGCAGATCATGTAGAGACCCGAGGCCTTCGCCATCGCCGGGATCGTCATCGGATCGGGGCGCCGGTATTCGGCAAGGCACATGCGGATGCCTTTCATCTTGGTGGCCGGATCGAAATAGCTCGGCCAGTCCCAGGCGGCGATCGCCAGATGAATGGTGTTTGAGGACGCCGACACGCCCATCATCTCCGAACCGCGCCAGGCGATCGGGCGAAGATAGGCATCAGGCAGATTGTTGTTGTCGATGACGAGCTGCTTGGCGGCATCGATCTCGGCGACCGAATACGGAATCTCGAAATCGAGGATGTTGGCCGAATTCTTCAGCCGCTCGGAATGTTCCGTGCTCTTGAACACCCTGCCGCCATAGGCGCGCTCGCCCTCGAACACGCAACTCGCGTAATGCAGGCCGTGGGTCAGCACATGGACGTTGGCGTCAGCCCACGGCACGAGCTTGCCATCGTACCAGATGACACCATCGATCTTGTCGAAGGAAATTCCCATGGCCTCTCTCCCAGTTTGACCGCGCACGCGCGCGCGACTCCGCGAGGCGTGCGCGGCCCCGTGCTCAAATCAATGAAACGCTGCTTGTCTCAAGAGGCGGCGGAAGATTCCGCCGCCGGTTACAGGACCTTTCGGATCCACTCGTGCGGGTCGTCCGCACGGCCGTACTGGATGTCGACCAGCTTCTTGCGCATCCCCATCGCGACGGGGCCGGCAGCGCCGCCGCTGATGAGGAAATCGCCGCTCGCCGAACATACCTTGCCGATCGGCGAGATCACCGCGGCCGTGCCGCAGGCGAAGGCTTCTTTCAGCTTTCCGCTGGCGGCGTCGCTGCGCCACTGGTCGATCGTGTAGAGTTCTTCACGCACGCGCGTGCCCGAATCCTTGGCCAGCGCAATGATCGAATCCCGCGTAATGCCGGGCAGGATGGTGCCGAGCGGCGGCGTCAGCAGCGAGCCGTCGTCGAACACGAAGAACACGTTCATGCCGCCGAGTTCCTCGACGTTGCGGCGCTCGACCGCATCGAGGAACACCACCTGGTCGCAGCCGTGCTCGATCGCCTCGGCCTGTGCGCGCAGGCTGGCGGCGTAATTGCCGCCGCATTTGACGGCGCCGGTGCCGCCGATCGCGGCACGCGTGTAGTTCTCCGACACCCAGATCGACACCGGCGCGGGTCCGCCCTTGAAATAGGAGCCGACCGGCGAGGCGATGACGGAAAAGATGTACTCGGAGGAAGGCTTGACGCCGAGGAAGGTCTCGCTCGCGATCATGAAGGGCCGCAGATAGAGGCTGCCCTCGCCGCCGGGTATCCAGGCGCTGTCGATGCGCACCAGTTGTTCGACCGCTTCGATGAAGACGTCCTCGGGGATCGGCGCCATCGCCATGCGCTCGGCCGAATTCCTGAAGCGCCTTGCATTGGCGTCGGGACGGAACAGGTTCACGCCGTTGTCGCGCTTGTAGGCCTTGAGGCCTTCGAAAATCTCCTGCGCGTAGTGCAGCACGGCGGCGGCCGGATCGAGCGGAAAATTGGCGCGGGATTCGACCCGCGCGTCATGCCAGCCCTTGGCCTGGTTGTAGCGGACGATCGCCATGTGATCGGTGAAGACCCGGCCGAAGCCGGGGTCCGCGAGCTTTGCCGTGCGCTCCTGCTCGGATGTCGGAGTGGGCGTTGGCCGGATTTCGAATTTCAAACTCATTGTCTTGCTTCCCGCCCTTGCTTCCTGCTGTCGGAACCGGTGCGTTTCCTGGCGCAGGCCTGTTTCGTCAAGCCTGCTTGCTTGATTGGTCCGAACTTCACCACCACCGGCCTTGCCGCTGGTTTCCATCGCTGGCAAGTCCCTTGAGGACACGCTTTTGCGGAGTGCCGAAGTCCAGTATGTTTGCGCAAATGCCGCTCGACAATCGCACGGTAGTCCAATTCGCGGCCGTTGCCGCCATCGCTGGCTTACTCCGGCCGCCCCTAACGTTGCCAAGGCCGAAACGACTTAAAGTTTCGTCGTGGCTGGTAGTTTTGTAACATTGAACCCAAGATATGTCAACATGACTGACATAAATTTCTCGAGGCCTGCCGGTGACCCTGATTCGAGGGGGCCTGACGGTGTGTCGCCGGCCCCGCGCGCGGGCGAATTGCGCTGGGATATCATCGAGCTCCTGTTCTTCGCCTATCGCGACTTCGTCGGCGATGCCGACCATGAGCTCGAGGCGTTCGGGTTCGGCCGCGCCCATCACCGGGTGATGCATTTCGTCCACCGCTATCCCGGCCTCAAGGTCGCCGACCTCCTGGACGTATTGCGCATCACCAAGCAGTCGCTGGGCCGGGTGCTCAAGCAGTTGCTGGACGAAGGCTATATCGTGCAAAAGACCGGCAATAACGACCGCAGGCAGCGCCTTCTCTACGCCACGGCGAAGGGCGAGGCCCTGGTGGGCAAGCTCGCCGGGCTGCAGACCGATCGCATCAACCGCGCCATGCAGGACATCGATACCGCCGGCCAGGAAGTGCTGCGGCAGTTCCTGCGCGCGATGATCGATCGCGACGATCCGGACAAGGTGCTGGAGACGATCTTCGGCAGCGGAAAGAAGCCAAGGGAGTGACCGTGGCCCAAGGAACTGCCAACCCAACCGTCGCCGCAGCCACCGTGCGGTCGCCGCGGCAAATGGCCGACGACGCCCCGCATCTGCTGCTGGTCGACGACGACCGCCGTATCCGCGACTTGCTGTCGCGCTTCCTGTCCGGCGAGGGCTATCGCGTCACGACCGCGGCGAGCGCCACCGACGCCCGCGCCAAGCTGCTCGGCCTGCATTTTGATCTTCTGATCCTCGACGTCATGATGCCCGGCGAAACCGGCTTCGATCTCGCCCGCTTCATCCGCACCTCCTCCTCGGTGCCGATCATCATGCTGACGGCGCGCCATGAGGCGGAAGCCCGCATCGAAGGCCTGCAGATCGGCGCCGACGATTATGTGGCGAAACCCTTCGAGCCGCGCGAACTGGTCTTGCGGATCGGCAACATCCTCAAGCGCACCGCAACGCCGGCAGTTGAAGCGCTGGAGCAGATCGCGTTCGGGCCCTACGTCTATCATCTCGAACGCGGCGAACTGCGCGAAGGCGATGAGATCATCCACCTGACGGACCGCGAACGCGAGATGCTGCGCATCCTGAGCCTGAGCCCCGGCGAGACCGTGCCGCGCGCGGCACTGACCGGCGGCGGCACCGTCAACGAGCGCGCCGTCGACGTGCAGATCAACCGGCTGCGCCGCAAGATTGAAAAAGATCCGGCCAATCCGTTGTTCCTGCAGGCGGTGCGCGGCATCGGCTATCGCCTGGTGGCGTCGCCGTGAGCCAAACGAACCAAGCGCGATGAGCACGCTCGACACCGGCCTCACGCTGATCCGCACCGCCGCCGGCCGGGTCTCCAAGGTCAATGGCTGGATGGGCAACGCGTTCAAGGGCTGGATGCCGACCGGCCTCTACGCCCGCGCGCTCTTGATCATGATCGTGCCGATGGTGGTGCTGCAGACCGTGGTCGCGTTCGTGTTCATGGAGCGGCACTGGAACACGGTGACGCGGCGCCTGTCGGCTGCCGTGGTGCAGGATATCGCCAGCCTGATCGACATCTACAAGTTCTTTCCGCAGGACAAGGACCGCGCGCAATTGCGCCTCGTCGGGCAGCGGCTGCAGCTCGTGGTTGATTTTCTCCCGGTCGGCGACATGCCGCCCCCCGGGCCGAAGCCGTTCTTCTCACTGCTCGACCAGACCCTGTCGGCACAGATCGGCCGCCAGATCCGCCGCCCGTTCTGGATCGACACCGTCGGCAAATCCAACCTCGTTGAGATCCGCATTCAGCTCGATGACGCCGTGATGCGTATCTTTGCGCAAAGAAGCGCGGCCTATGCCTCCAATTCGGAGATCTTCATCTTCTGGATGCTGGGAACGTCCTCGATCCTGTTGATCGTCGCGGTGCTGTTCCTGCGCAACCAGATCAGGCCGATCCTGCGGCTCGCCGACGCCGCCGAAAGTTTCGGCAAGGGCCGCGAGGCGCCGAACTTCCGTCCCCGCGGCGCGCGCGAAGTGCGGCGCGCGGCGCAGGCCTTCCTGGAAATGAAAGCCCGCATCGAGCGTTCGATCGAGCAACGCACCGCGATGCTCGCCGGCGTCAGCCACGATCTGCGCACCATCCTGACCCGCTTCAAGCTCGAGCTCGCGCTGATCGGCGACGTTCCCGAGGTCGACGGCATGCGCAAGGACGTCGACGAGATGTCCGCGATGCTCGAGGCCTATCTCGCCTTTGCCCGCGGCGACAGCGGCGAGGTCGCGCAACCGACCGACATGTCGATGGCGCTGGAGGAGTTGCGCAGCGATGCCGAGCGCCACGGCCACACCGCGACGGTGGCGTTCCACGGCCTGCCGGTCGTGACCGTCAAACCGGCCTCGTTCAAGCGCTGCCTCGCCAACCTCGTCTCCAACGCCGCGCGGCACGCCAACACGATTTCGATCACCGGCCATCGCGACCACCGCTATCTGACGGTCACGATCGACGACGATGGGCCGGGCATTCCGGCCAACATGCGCGAGGAAGTGTTCAAGCCGTTCCTGCGGCTCGACGACGCCCGCAACCAGGACGAAGGCGGCACCGGCCTTGGGCTGGCGATCGCCCGCGACATCGCCCGTTCGCATGGCGGCGACATCACGCTCGGCGACAGTCCGATGGGCGGATTAAGGGCGGCGGTCAGGGTGCCGGTTTGATTTGCTGCCGGATTGGGGCCTTCATCCTTCGAGACGCGCGAAGACGCGCTCCTCCAGCGACAACGGCAAAGCCGTTGCGCGGGGATGAGGTTTGGCAGTTTCAGATGAGACGCTAGACCCTCATGGTGAGGAGCGCGGCGAAGCCGCGCGTCTCGAACCATGCGGCCACCAGATGAGGAAACATAGCCGCCTGACTTCCGCTACTTCTTCGGCAACAGGCCCTTCAGCTTTTCCATGTCCTTGAGGTTTATCTTCATGCCGCCGGGCATGATGATGTCGCCGGGCTTTTGATCGGCCTTGCAGGCCCCTAGCCACTTCGCCTCGATCGTGGTGGTGGAGTCGCGCGGCACGCCGGCCGGAGCCCCGGTGCTGTTCGAGGTCGACTTCACGGTGTAGGCGGAGTTGAAATCGCCGGTGATCTCGGCACGCGATTTGACCGACATGCCGCCGGAGCCGCAGACGGAATCGGTGACGTAGCCGGTCGCGGTCTTCTGGATATCGTTTTTCGAGCAGACGTCCTTGGCCATCGGCGAGAACGAGGTGCTCATATCCTTGTCGGTGGTCGCGTCGGTGCACTGCTGCATCGTCATCTCGGGCACCGGCGAGCCGGTCTGCACCACCTTCATTTCCCACAGGCCGGCCTTGCGCACCGGCAGCTCGACGGCGCCGGCATGGCTCGCAGGCCACACGGCGAGCAGGCCAAGCGCCAAACAAAATGAATGAAGCTGTCGCGCCATGCTCGCGCTCCGCTGGTCGTGGATCAGGCGTTCAGGTCCGGCTCAGTAGAGCGTGCGCAGCGGCCGGGCGTTGGCCCCATAGGGCACCCAGCGGCAGGCGAAGGAGACGTATCCGCCGTCATAGGGCTGCACCGCGAGGAATTTCACCACCTTGCCGTAGCCGGCGCAGTGATCGACCGCGAGCTGGCGCGCATCCGCCTGCCTGGCCAGCGAATAGGCGATAATGCCGCCGGTATCATTGCCCTTGAACGGCGGCACCCAGTCGGCCTGCGCCGGCGCAGCCGCCAGCAACCCGCATATCGCAACCAGGCACGCGGCCCCAATTCTCTGCATCGCCGACTCCATTTCGCTGAGGTCACCATAGAGTGCGCCGGCGGCTGTGAAAAGAATGGGTTACGGCCGACCCCCTACTTGTCTGCAAGGTGTTGCCGCGCTGCACTTGACCTCGTCCGGGCTTCACGGCACGGTCCGGAGGGTTGGATGACCGGCGGAATTCCCATGCGCACCCTCTTCACATCGTTGAAAACCTTCGGCCTGGCTGCGGCGCTTGCCGTGCTGGCATTCGGCCAGTCGGCAGAGGCCGCCAATCCGCTGGAATTGAATTTCTGGCTGTCCGGTCCCCGCTATGACGGGCGCGTTGCGCCTTGCGAATCGGCGCTGCCGACCATCATTTCGCAGTTCCGCGAGAAGGAAAGCACCTTCTGGAATTCCCCCCTGACCATCACCGCCTATGGCCGGGTCCACGAAACCACGTTCCGTCCCTGGCAATCCGACAACATTCCGCGCCGCTATTGCACCGGCGACGTGATGCTGAGCGACGGCAAGGTGCGCAACGTGCACTATTCGATCATCGAGGATGGCGGCTTTGCCGGCTTCGGCCAGGGCGTCGAATGGTGCGTCACCGGGCTGGACCGCAACTGGGCCTATAACCCCGGCTGCAAGGCTGCCCGGCCTTAAAGCTTACCCCTAAGCTTCCTGCCAGAGTTTTTCGATCGCGGCGGCCGGCGCCACCCGATTCGCGCCTCACCATTTTTGTTCTTGAAATGTTCCGGTTCCCTGCTAGGCTCGGGTAATCGAGTACGTCATGCTTGGCGAGTAAGGGAGCGTTTGATGTTTCCATCGGTCATTGTTTCGCGGCTGCTGATTTCGCTGGCACTTGTCTTGGTCACCGCGGGCCACGCCGCCGCGCAGGACCGCCGGCAGAACGCCCCTGGCGAGTTCGATTTCTACGTGCTGGCCCTGTCGTGGTCGCCCTCCTTCTGCGAGGCGGCCTCCGAACGCGGTAATAGCGGCCGTTCTGCGCAGATCCAGTGCGAGCGCCCGTTTTCCTTCGTGGTCCACGGCCTGTGGCCGCAATATGAGCGCGGCTTTCCCGAATATTGCCAGCGGCCGTCGCCCCGTCTCGACCGCAACATCATGACGTCGATGCTGGACCTGATGCCGGCGCCCGGGCTGATCTTCAACGAGTGGGACAAGCACGGCACCTGTTCCGGCCTTGGCGCGCGGGCCTATTTCGAGAACATCCGCAAAGCCCGCGCCGCGGTGAAGATCCCCGAGGAATTCCTGCAATTGTCGGAATCGAAGACGATCGCCCCCGAGGCGCTCGAGGCAGCCTTTATCAAGGTCAATCCCGGCCTGAGCAGCTCGGCGATTTCGGTCGTCTGCAGCAGCCGTCGGCTCAGCGAAGTCAGGGTCTGCATGAGCAAGGACCTGCAATTCCGCTCCTGCGAGGAAATCGACCGCCGCGCCTGCCGCCGCGACGAGGTCGTGATGCCGCCGGTGCGGGGAAGTTGAAACCTCCCTCGTCGTCATGCCCGGGCTTGACCCGGGCATCCACGTCTTCCTTCGTTCGGTGATCAAAGACGTGGATGGCCGGGACAAGCCCGGCCATGACGAGTAGAAGACGTAGACGTCTTCTCGAACGGCTCTTGAATTCTCCCATGAACTACCGACACGCCTTTCATGCCGGCGGCTTTGCCGATGTCATCAAGCACATCGTGCTGGTGCGGATGCTGACATATCTGCAGGAAAAGCCCGCCGCCTTTCGCGTCATCGACACCCATGCCGGCGCCGGGCGCTACGACCTGTCCGGCGACGAGGCCCGCCGCAGCGGCGAATGGCTGACCGGCATCGCGCGGGTGATGCAGGCGCGGTTCTCGGAAAATGCGTTGCCGCTGGTGGCGCCCTATCTCGACATCGTCAGGGCCTTCAACGCGCAAGCCGAGCTGAAAGCCTATCCCGGATCGCCCTTGATCGCGCGCGCGCTGCTGCGGCCGCAGGACCGCCTCACGGCATGCGAGATCGAGCCGAAAGCCCACAAGCAATTGATCGATGCGCTGCGCCGCGACACCCAGGCCCGGGTGGTCGATCTCGACGGCTGGACGGCGTTGCCGGCCTTCGTGCCGCCGAACGAGCGGCGCGGCCTCGTGCTGATCGACCCTTCGTTCGAGCAAAAGGACGAGTTCGAAAAGCTCGCCGACGGCTTTGCCGAGGCCTATGCGAAGTGGCCGACCGGCAGCTATCTCTTGTGGTACCCGGTCAAGAGCCGGCGCATCACCGACGGCCTGGCCCGGCATGTCGCCGCCGTGGCTGAGACCGGCAAGCCGGCCGGAAAATGTCTGCGGCTCGAATTCAGCGTCGCACCGCAGCAGGCCGGCGGTCCCCTCACCTCCACCGGGCTTCTGATCGTCAACCCGCCGTGGACGCTGGCGGGCGAGCTGAAGACTATTTTACCCGAATTGGAAAAACCGCTCGGCCAGGGCGGCGCCGGCCGGTTCAGGCTTGAGACGCCCAAACCTTGAAGGCTCGTCTTGAATGCAAGCCTTGAACGCAAACCTTTCGGGGTAAGCCTTCAAGGCGGTGCATTGGGCTGAAAAGTGCCGATTGAGCCATAGTCAATTTGCGCGGAACCGTATTATGCTCGGCTGTTATGACTGGCTTTACGTTCCGCTTCCGCGAATGGTTGCGGCGGAGTGATCAAGGCCTAAAAAAATCCAGACTGATCGGTGCGTGACCCGATCGGTTCAGGTGGCCAAGCTTCCGACAACGAATGTCCGGTCGGCCGATACGCGAATTGCGCGTAGCGGCAAAGCAATGCGGGGGAGGAGTTTTCCCGATGGCCATGACTGGTACAGTCAAGTTCTTCAATGGAGAACGCGGCTACGGCTTCATCAAGCCCGATGACGGCGGCCGCGACGTGTTCGTTCACATCACTGCCGTCGAGCGGGCCGGATTGAAGGATTTGACTGAAGGACAGCGCATTACATTCGAGGTCGAACCGGACAAGAAGGGCAAAGGCCCCAAGGCGGTCAACCTGGTGATTTCATCGTAAGCTGACGCGTGAGCTTAAGCTCTCGGTGAAAGCGAACTGAAGTTTTGCCTGCACCAAATCCCGCTGAGCGCGAGGCGCGGCTCAGAACGTGGACGCGTGCATGATGTGGCCGCCGCGCGCCGGTGCGTCACGTTCGCTCTCGGGGAAGAACCGCGCCGCGATCCTGTCAGGGCCGACATCATCGACATGCCGGAAGCCGGTCGCGCTCATGCGGGCGCAAAGCGGCGCGGTGTCGAAATAGCTCTGAAGGCTTTCGCCAACCGCGGCCACCCGCTCGGCAAGCGCTTGATGCGCGGCGCGGCCGGCCGGTGCGACCGAGCTTGCGGGGTTGACGTAGTCGAACACCACCTCAGCGCCGCCCTCTAGCTGCCCGACATAGCCGAGCGTCGAGAACACCGCCGTCTCGGTCAGATACGGCACCACGCCGAGCCAGCTGAAGAAGCTGCGTTTGGCGGCGACAAAGCCTGCGGCGTCCAGCGCTTCGGCCAATGTCTGCCGTTCGAAATCTATCCCGACATAGGTCAGCGTGTCCGGTACGGCGATTGTCGCAGCGGCCAGCATCTCGCGCTTGCGGGCTTGCGTGGCGGGAAAATCGACTTCGAAAATTCGCAGGCCACCCGCCAGCGGCGTCCGGTAGGCGAGCGTATCGAGCCCTGCGCCGAGCACCACGAGCTGCGTCGCACCATTATTCACCGCTTCCGTCAGCGCTTCTTCCGAGATGCGCGAGCGCGCGGCGATGAACCAGCGCAACCGTGGCCCCGACGTGTGGGCCATGGCATGGTCGAGCGAGACCTGGATATCGTCGCCGAGAATGCGCAGCGCCAGCGGATCCATGAGGATCGATGCGTTATCCAGCACCTGGTGCGCCGCGCGCAAGCGGGCGGCGCCCAACGCGGTCAGACTTGGCTGCCCCGGCTGCATCGAACAATTTTAGGCGTGCCGCCGCGCACTGTCCACGAGACAAAAAAAATCCCGGCGGCTTGGCGCCGCCGGGAGGCTGCAACAGATGGTTTCTTTGCGTTTTTTTGATCTCAGAAGCGATAATTCACGCCGGCGCGGATCAGCCCGAAGCTGTAGCCGTTCGAGGCTCCGGTGATGACAAAATTGGTGTTGGAGAGGTCGACATAGAGATACTCGACCTTGGCGCTCCAGTTCGGCGCAAAGCCCATTTCAGCGCCGACGCCCGCGGTCCAGCCCGCCGTGGTGTGGGATTCCGACAGGCCGAACGTGGTGGCGCGCAGTTCGCCGAAGGCAAGACCGCCGGTGCCGTAGAACATCACGTTGTTAAACGCATAGCCGACCCGGCCGCGCAGCGTGCCGAACCAGGGGTTGGAGAACTTCCACGGCGCGAAGGTATCGGCCGCGCCGGTCGCGTTGATATCGCCCTCGAGGCCAAACACCCACGGCCCGTTCTGAAAGTTGTAGCCGGCCTGCACGCCGCCTACAAAGCCCGACGGCTTGGTCGGGTTGTTGTCGACCGAGCCCCAGGCATAGCCGAGATTGCCGCCGAGATAGGGACCGGCCCAGCTATAGGCGTTGAGCGGCTGATTGACGGTATAGGGCGCGCGCGATCCGTAATTCATGTCGGCCGCCTGCGCCGACATCGTCCAGGCGGCGGCGACCACCGCCAGCGCCCGCAAAACAAAGCTGCCCATCACTCAACTCCACCACGCAACAGCCGCACCCTTCCGGCCGAGGCCGGCTTGGTTACGGAATTCCACTTTTTTCCTGTAAGATTTATCGAGAGTTTTAAGTTAAAGGGTTGTTAAGCCCTCTTACCGCCCGATCATCAGTCTTAAGAATGTGTTACCCGGCATGGCCTCGGTCGCCGCCGGCACGCTGGCGATGCCGGCCAGCAGCGCTTAATTTAGGCCCATGGATCACGATTCTACCGACCATCCGAAGGCCCCGGGCAAGCCGCGACGGGGTTCCCAGCCGGATTTGCTTTCAAAGGACCCTGCAAAGGACCCTGCTCAGGAGCTTGGCCCCGCCGATCTCGATCCGGCGACGTCTGCCGCCGAGGACGAAGATGAGGCCCGCCTGCCGGAACCCGCGGAGGAAACCGCCGAGGACACCACGGAGGCGGTGGCCGAAGGTCCGCTTGCGGTCGGCCATGCCGCGATCGAAAATGCCGTGCGCCTGGCGCCGACCTCGCCCGGTGTCTACCGCATGCTCAACACCGGCAACGACGTGCTTTACGTCGGCAAGGCGAAGAACGTCCGCAAGCGGCTTGCCTCCTACGCCCGCGTCAACGCGCCGCTGCCGGCGCGAATCCTGCGCATGATCGCGGCCACCGTTGCGGTCGAGATCATCTCGACCACGACGGAGACCGAGGCGCTGCTGCTCGAGGCCAATCTGATCAAGCAGCTGCGGCCGCGCTTCAACGTGCAACTGCGCGACGACAAGTCGTTTCCCTATATCCTGATCACCGGCGACCACTGGGCGCCGCAGATCCTCAAACATCGCGGCGCGCAGTCGCGGCCGGGGCGCTATTTCGGGCCGTTCGCCAACGCGGGCGCCGTCAACCGCACCATCACGGCGCTGCAGCGCGCGTTTTTGATCCGCTCCTGCACCGACGGCTTCTTCGAGAGCCGCACCCGGCCCTGCCTGCTCTATCAAATCCGCCGCTGCTCCGGCCCCTGCACCCGCGAGATCGATTTCCCCGGCTATACCGAGCTGGTGCGCGAGGCGGGCGACTTCCTGTCCGGCCGCAGCCATCTGGTCAAAAAAGAACTGGCCGGTGAGATGGAAAAAGCGTCCGCCGAACTCGAATTCGAGACTGCCGCACTCTACCGTGACCGCCTCGCCGCACTCTCGGCGATCCAGTCGCAGCAGGGCATCAATCCGCGCACCGTGGAAGAGGCCGACGTGTTCGCCATCCACCAGGAGGGCGGCTATTCCTGCGTCGAGGTGTTCTTCTTCCGCACCGGCCAGAACTGGGGCAACCGCGCCTATTTCCCGCGCGCGGAGAAATCCTTCACGCCGGAAGAAGTGCTGGCCTCGTTCCTGGCGCAATTCTACGACGACAAACCGCCGCCGAAACTGATCCTGCTGTCGCACGAGATCGAGGAAAGCGCGCTGCTGGCGGATGCCCTCGCCGTCAAGGCCGGCTTCAAGGTCGAAGTCTCGACGCCAAAGCGCGGCGAGAAAAAGGAATTGATCGCGCATGCGCTGACCAACGCCCGCGAGGCGCTCGGCCGCAAGCTCAGCGATACCGCGACCCAAGGCCGCCTGCTGGAGGGCATGGTCACGACGCTCGGGCTGCCGCATGCGCCCAAGCGCATCGAGGTCTACGACAACAGCCACATCCAGGGCACCAACGCGGTCGGCGCGATGATCGTGGCGGGACCCGACGGATTCATCAAGAACCAGTACCGCAAGTTCAACATCAAGTCGGAAGGCCTGACGCCCGGCGACGACTACGCGATGATGCGCGAGGTGCTGGAGCGGCGCTTCAAGCGGCTGTTGAAACCGCCGGAAGACGATACCGGCAAAGCAAAAGCCGAGATCAAGGCCGACGACGATTCGTTTCCGCAATGGCCGGATCTGGTCATTATTGACGGCGGCCGCGGCCAGCTCAACGCGGCAAGGCAGATCTTCGAGACCCTCGGACTGACGCAAGTCACGCTGCTGGCCGTGGCCAAGGGGCCGGACCGCGATGCGGGGCGGGAAACGCTGTTCATGCCGGACCGCGAGGCGATCAAGCTCGAACCGCGCGACCCCGTGCTGTATTTCATCCAGCGGCTGCGCGACGAGGCGCATCGTTTCGTGATCGGATCGCACCGCAAACTGCGCAAAAAGGACATCCGCGAAGCGGGTTTGCAGGAGATTCCGGGCATCGGCCCGTCACGCAAACGTGCCTTGCTGCATCACTTTGGAACGCTGAAGGAAATCGAGCGGGCCTCGATCGCCGACCTTGGCAAGGTTCCAGGGGTCAGCGCCGAAAGCGCCCGCAAGATTTTCGAGTTTTTCCATGCGCAACCGGGTTAAAGGGAGCCGATTCACATGGAGGTTTCATTTGGGCGTTTCATTTGGCCGTCGCCTGCGACAGATGATCTGGGGCCTGCACGGTTGACCTTCACGCCTGAGCGGTATTGGTAAGACGGATGAACATCGCAACCACCAAGGGCCAGTCCAAGAGCCTGTCCCTCCCGAATATCCTGACCTATGCCCGCATCGCCGCCATCCCGGTGGTGGTCGGCTGCGTCTATGCCCAATCCATCATGGACGGCCCGCTGTGGCTGCGCTGGGTGGCGCTGGCGCTCTTTATCGCCGCCGCCGTGACCGACGTTCTCGATGGCTATTATGCACGGGCGTGGGATCAGCAATCCGCCTTCGGCCGCATGCTCGATCCGATCGCCGACAAATTGCTGGTGGCGTCCTGCCTGTTGATGCTGGCCGCCGACAACAGCATCCATGGCTGGACGCTGTGGGCCGCCATCGTGATCCTGTGCCGCGAAATCCTGGTCTCGGGCTTGCGGGAATATCTCGCGGCGCTCCGGGTCAGCGTCCCCGTGACCAAGCTCGCGAAATGGAAGACCACCGTCCAGCTGGTCGCGATCGGCTTTCTGATCGCCGGCGAGGCGGGCGAACAGATTTTCGCCCCGACCACCATGATCGGGATCGCCCTGCTGTGGACGTCGGCGATCGTCACGATCTATACCGGCTATGATTATTTCCGCGCCGGCATTCACCACCTCATCAAGGAGGATGAGGGATGAAGGTCAAATATTTCGCCTGGGTGCGCGAACGGATCGGCATTTCGGAGGAAATGGTCGAGCCGCCGGCCGCCGTGCGCACGGTGGACGATTTGATCGGCTGGCTCTCCCAGCGCGGCGAGACCTATGCCTACGCGTTCGAGAAGCCGAAGGTGATCCGCGCCGCGATCGACCATACCCATGTCAAGCCGGATGCGATGATATCAGGCGCCCGCGAGATCGCGTTCTTTCCGCCGATGACCGGCGGTTGACCTCTCCAATGACCGCCGCCGCGACCATCCGCATTCAGCAAGCCGATTTCGACATCGCGCAGGAGATTGCGGCGCTGACCAAGGGCCGCAGCGATGTCGGCGCGGTCGTGACCTTCAGCGGCATCTGCCGCGGCAGCGAGAACGGCGAGCCGATCGCGGCGCTGACGCTCGAGCACTATCCCGGCATGGCGGAGGCCGAAATCAAGCGGCACACCGACGAAGCGATGTCGCGCTGGCCGCTCACCGGCCTCACCGTGGTGCATCGCGTCGGGCGCATCACGCCGGGCGAAAACATCGTGCTGGTGCTGGCGGCTTCCGCGCATCGGCAAGCGGCGTTTCAGGCGGCGGAGTTCCTGATGGATTATCTGAAGGCCAATGCGCCGTTCTGGAAGCGCGAAGAAAGCGCGAAGGGAACGAGTTGGATCGAGGCGCGCGGCCATGACGACGACGCCGCGGCGCGCTGGACCAAATCCTGATGGCCAAACAGAGCAAGGCTTCCGTCAAACGCCGCCCCGGATTGCCGAAATACACCAAACCGAAATTTCCAAAACCTCGTGCCGGCGAATTACTGACGCTGCTGGATTTCGTCCGCTTTGCCGCGAGCCGCTTTATCGAGGCCGATCTGGTATTCGCTCATGGCACCACCGATCCGGTCGCCGAGGCCACATTCCTGGTCTGCGAGAGCCTGCGCCTTCATCCCGACCAGTTCGAGGCGTTTGCCACCGCGCGGGTCACGGCGGCCGAAGGCAAGGCGATCCTCAGCCTGATCGAGCGTCGCGTCACCACGCGGACGCCGACCGCCTATCTCGTCAACAAGATCTACATGCGCGGCCTGCCGTTCTATGTGGACGCGCGCACCATCGTGCCGCGCTCCTTCATCGGCGAGTTGCTGGATTCACATTTCGGCGGTGACGACGACGTCACCGGCGGTTCGCTGATCGCGGATCCGGCAGCGGTGGAAAATGTGCTCGACCTCTGCACCGGCTCGGGCTGCCTCGCGATCCTGGCGAGCCGCAGTTTTCCCAACGCCGAAATCGACGCGGTGGATATTTCGAGGGATGCGCTCGATGTCGCCGCGCATAATGTTGCCGATTACGGACTGCAGCATCGCCTGACGCTGCACCGCGGCGACCTGTTCAAGCCGCTGGGCGACAAACGCTACGACCTCATCATTTCAAACCCGCCCTATGTCGACGCCGAGGGCATGGCCGCCCTGCCGCGCGAATGCCGCGTCGAACCAAAACTCGCGTTCGATGGCGGCGCTGACGGGCTCGACATCGTCAGGCGCATCCTCGACGAGGCCAAGCAGCATCTGACGCCGGATGGCGGATTGTTGTGCGAGATCGGCCGTTGCCGGCCCGCGCTTGAAGCGGCCTATCCGCAGCTACCGCTGATGTGGCTCGACACCGAAGATTCGGAAGCCGAAGTATTTTATATTGCGGCCGACGATCTGTAGCGTTTTTGCGCTTGAATCGTCGGATTGCGCGGAAATATCACGCACCATTGGCGTTCCCGACGCAGCGCGAAACTGGTAGTTTGGCGGTGATTCCACGCCGCAACGCCAGAGAGGCCTGCCATGCTGGACAAGAGCCCCACCAAGGTCAACGTTCCGAACGACCTCGCCGCGCACTGGATGCCGTTCACCGCAAACCGCGCCTTCAAGAAGAACCCGCGGATGCTCGCCGGCGCCAAGGACATGCATTACTTCACGGTCGACGGCCGCAAGATCATCGACGGTGCTGCCGGCATGTGGTGCTGCAATGCCGGCCACGGCCGCAGCCAGATATCAGAGGCGATCGGCAAGCAGGCCGCCGACCTCGACTACGCGCCGCCGTTCCAGTTCGGCATCCCGCAGGCCTTCGAACTCGCAAGCCGCCTCGCCGATCTGGCGCCCGCGGGCCTCGACCACGTGTTCTTCTGCAACTCCGGCTCGGAAGCTGCCGACACCGCGCTCAAGATTGCGCTGGCCTATCACCAGATCAGCGGCCAGGGCGGCCGCAGCAGGCTGATCGGCCGCGAGCGCGGCTATCACGGCGTCGGCTTCGGCGGCACGTCGGTCGGCGGCATTGTCGGCAACCGCAAGATCTACGGCTCCTTGCTGACAGGTGTCGATCATATCTCCCATACCTACGACCGCGAGAAGCAGGCCTTCAGCACGGGCGAGCCGGACTATGGCGCGCATTTCGCCGATGACGTGGAGCGGCTGGTCAATCTGCACGGCGCCAACACCATTGCCGCCGTCATGGTCGAGCCGATGGCGGGATCGACCGGCGTGCTGCCGGCGCCGAAAGGCTATCTCAAGCGCTTGCGCGAGATCACCCAGAAGCACGGCATCCTCCTGATCTTCGACGAGGTCATCACCGGTTTTGGCCGGCTCGGCTTTGCCTTTGCCGCCGAGCGCTATGGCGTGGTGCCTGACATGCTGACCTTCGCCAAGGGCGTCACCAATGGTGCGGCGCCGATGGGCGGCGTGCTGGTGCGCGACACCATCCACGACGCCTTCATGAGCGGCCCGGAACATGCCGTGGAACTGACCCACGGCTATACCTATTCGGCTCATCCGATCGCATGCGCCGCGGCGCTTGCCACGCTCGACATCTACCGCGACGAAAAACTGTTCGAGCGGGCGGGCAAGCTCGAGCCGAAGTTCGCCGAAGCCGTCATGTCGCTGCGCAAGGAACCCGGCGTCCTCGATATCCGCACCGTCGGTATCACCGCCGGCATCGACCTCGCGCCGCGTCCGGACCTGCCCGGCAAGCGCGGCTTCGACGGGCTCAACAGCGCCTTCCACGACAACGATTTGATGATACGGGTCGCCGGCGATACTTTGGTGCTGACCCCGCCCTTGATCATCAGCGAGGACCAGATCGGCGAAGTCATCGACAAGGTCGCCAAGGTAATCCGCGCGACGGCGTAGGGCGCACACTTTCATGTCCCGGCCTTGAGCCGGGACCCATCGCTCCACATCCGATTGCGACATGGGTCCCGGCTCAAGGCCGGGACACGCGCTCTTTCGGAACATTAGAAACCAAGGCGCGTTCACTCCCGGCGGAGACAATCATGTCTCTGCCGACGGAGGAAAGCTGACATGCCCGGGCCTTCGAGCGGCTTGTTGCGCGCCGGCATTGCGCTGAAGCTCAACCAGGTCAAGCGCGCGACGCAATCCTATCTGCGCGACCGGACCAACCAGGCCACCGGCACCGTCACCTCCTACGCGATCGCCGCCGGCCTCTTCGCGGCCGCCGGTATTTTTCTGATCGCGGCGCTTCTCGTCGGCGCGGCAGCATTGTTTCGCTGGGTTGAAATCAACTACGGACAGTTTTGGGCGTTCGGCGTCATCGGCGGCCTGCTCGCGATCATCGCCTGCATCTGCGCCACCGTGGCGGCCAGCAGGCTCAAGCGCCCTCCGCCGCAGTTCCCGTCGCTCACCAGCCGCTTGCGGGTGGCGATCAAGGCCAGCCCCGTGAAGCCCGATCAGATCGAGGCGGTCCGGGATACCGCCGCGGCGATCCTGCAAGCCCCCGCGGCGCCGGTGGAACATCGGAGGCGGCGAAACCGGCCGGGGCACGGCAATAGAAACACGAATATCGGCTTGATCCTGATGGCAAGCTTGCTGGGCTACGCGGCGGTGCGCCGGCGGCAGCAGGCACGACACGCGGGGATCTGATGTCCCGCGCCCGCTCCGAGCATACGGATAATCTGATCCTGATTGCAGCCACCACTCTCGTGATCCTGACCGCGCAGCGCTATTTCCAGGCGTCCGCGCCCGACCCCCTCGATCCAGCCACGCCCGAACCCCGCAGCCCCGCGGCGACGAAAGGCGGCGACTTTACGGGCGAACTCTCTCAAGATGGCCACGGGCGACGCGCGCGCAGTCCGTTCAGCATTCCCTGGGCGGGATGGAAAGATATTCTCTGGCGAACCTATGAGGAGTTCAACGACGACCGTCTGCTCGCCACTGCGGCCGGCGTCGTGTTCTTCGGCCTGCTCGCGGTGTTTCCGGCTGTAACCGCGCTGGTTTCCTCATACGGGCTGTTCGCCGACCCCTCGACCATCGGCGCCAATCTGCAGACGCTGGCGGTGATGCTGCCGGAAGGCTCCTTCCAGATCGTGCAGGAGCAGATCGCACGGGTGCTAGACAAAGGCAGCACCGCGCTGGGCTGGACTTTCCTGTTTGGCCTCGGCCTTGCCCTCTGGAGTGCCAATGCAGGCGTCAAGGCAGTGATCGATGCGCTCAACGTGGTCTATGACGAACGAGAGAAGCGCAGCTTCGTCGGATTGAACCTGCTTTCGCTGTCCTTCACCGTCGGTGGGATCGCCGCCCTGATGGTTATGGTCGGAGCCGTGGTGGCGTTTCCGCTGGCGCTCGACCATCTGGGCCTGCCCCCGGACAGCCTGTTCCTGGTGAGCCTTGCGCGTTGGCCGCTGCTGTTCGCGGCGCTGCTGACGGCGCTTGCATTGCTCTACCGGTTCGGACCGAGCCGCCGCGCACCGCGATGGGAATGGTTGAGCATCGGCACGCTGCTTGCCGCTCTGCTGTGGATCGCGGGCTCCTCGGCGTTGTCCTGGTATCTGTCGAACTTCGGCGATTACAACGCGACCTACGGTTCGCTCGGGGCCGCGATCGGCCTGATGATGTGGATGTGGATGTCGGCCATTGTCGTGCTGTTCGGGGCGGAACTGAACTCGGAAATCGAGCACCAGACCGCAGTCGATACCACCGTCGGCCATCGAAAGCCGCTGGGCACCCGCGGCGCCACCATGGCCGATACGCTGGGACCGGCGGTTCCAGCCTCCTGAAAGAACACTAGACCCGCGAATCAACAATGATGCTAAGCTCATTGCGCTTGGGGGAGCGCAAACCGGACGATGCCTGACGACACCAGCGTTTTCCCGGGCGGGGGTAGTTCGGACCTGAAGGCGTAGCGCGCGACATGATTCGCATTTCGACGATTTTTATCGCCATCTGCATGGTGCTGGTCGCAGCCTCGCTTGGCCTGGTCCTGCATGCGGTCGCCGGCATCAGCGGAACCGAATCCGCGATCGTGGCGCTGACGGCGCTGACCTTCCTGATCCTCTACAACGCGGTTTCGATGCGGCTGCGCGATCGCTCCGATGTCGGCGGCCAGATCGCGGACCTGTCCCGCGGCACCGCCGACCTCGCCCGCCAGGTCGCCGAATTCGGCCGCCGGCTCGCGGCTGTCGAGGGCCGCGTGGTGTCGGCGAATTCCGCCGGCAGCGACCGCATCCAGGCGGTGGTCGGCGAGATCAACGAGCTGGGCGTGCTGGTCAAGCAGCTCGCGGTCTCCGTCGCCAGCCATGAGGATTTGATTGCCTCGGGCGCTGCGGCAGCGCCACCGGCAGCAGCACCGGCACCGATTGTGGCTGCGCCCGTCGCCGAACCGCAAACCTCACCGCCATTGTCCACCGAATTCGCAGCACCGCCCGTCGTCGCCAGGCCGGCACCATCAGCCGCGCCAGCCCCAGCCGTCGCCGAAGCCGCCGCGCGCAGCCAGCCGCAGCTTCTCGCCGCCGTGAAGAATGCCATCGAGGAGAACCGGCTCGACATCTATCTGCAGCCGATGGTGACGCTGCCGCAGCGCAAGGTGCGCTTCTACGAGGCGGTGACGCGGCTGCGCGACGACAACGACCAGATTCTTGCCGCCGACGATTTCATCGCCACCGCCGAAGCCGGCGGCCTGATGGGGCGCATCGACCACATGGTGATGTTGCGCTGTGTGCAGGTGCTGCGCCGCCTGATGGTGCGCAACAAGGATGTCGGCGTGTTCTGCAACGTCTCCGCCGCGACGCTGGCCAATCCCACCACCTTCGCGCAATGCCTCGATTTCCTCGAAGCCAATCGCGCGCTGGCGCCGTCCTTCGTGCTCGAGTTCAAGCAGGCCACGTTCCGCAACCTCGGTCCGACCGAGACCGAGCATCTGGCGGCGCTGTCGCAGCGCGGCTATCGTTTCTCGATCGACCATGTCAGCGATATCAGGATCGAGCCGCGGGAACTCGCCGACCGCGGCGTCCGCTTCATCAAGGTTCCAGCGGCGCTGCTGCTCGATCCCAGGCAGAGCTCGACGTCGGACATTCACCCCTCTGACCTGTCGGATCTGCTCGGCCGCTTCGGCATCGACCTGATTGCCGAAAAGATCGAGGGCGAGCGCGCGGTGGTCGATCTGCTGGATTTCGACGTCCGGTTCGGCCAGGGCTTCCTGTTCGCGCCGCCCCGGCCGTTGCGGCCCGAGGGGGCATCTGCTACCGGCGGGGCGACTTCGAACAGCACCAATGGTTCCAATGGCCCAAGCCCGCCTGCAAGCACCCCTGCTCCCGTCGCCACGCCGATCGTCGAACCTTCGACGCGGGCGACCGGCAATGCCGCGCTGGCGCGCCGCGCCGCCGGACCGGGCTAACCGGCGCCCGATGTCATGACCACACTCCGGTTCGTCGAAAACCTGAGCGACCTCGTCGATGGCGTGGAAGTCATCCTCTCCGATATCTGGGGCGTGGTGCATAACGGGCTCGAGGCATTTCCGGTGGCCTGCGCGGCGCTGCACAATTTTCGCCAGCGCGGCGGCACCGTCATCCTCATTACCAACGCGCCGCGGCCCGCCGATTCGGTGCAGCGGCAGTTGCGCAAGCTCGGCGTCGCCGACGAGACCTATGACGCGATCGTCTCTTCCGGCGATCTGACCCGGCACTTTGTCGCCGACCATCCGGGGCAGAAAGTTTTCTGGCTCGGTCCGGAGCGCGACAATTCGATCTACCGCGGACTTGATCCGGTGATGGCTCCGCTCGAACAGGCCGACTACATCGTCTGCACCGGACCGTTCGACGACGAAACCGAATCGGCCGAAGACTATCGCGCGATGATGCTGCAGGCGCGCGAACGCAAGCTGCCGCTGATCTGCGCCAACCCCGATATCGTCGTCGAACGCGGCGACCGCCTGGTCTATTGCGCGGGCGCGATCGCCGAACTCTATCGCGAACTCGGCGGCGAGGTGATCTTCTACGGCAAGCCGCACCGGCCGATCTATGAACGCGCGATGGCGCTCGCCGCCGAACACCGCGGCCATGCCGCCCCGCTCGACCGGGTGCTGGCAATCGGCGATTCCGTCCGCACCGACCTCACCGGGGCATTAGGTTTCGGCATCGACTGCCTGTTCGTGACCCGCGGCATCCACTCCGAGGAATTCGAAGGCATCGACCAGCTCGACCCGGCCTCGGTCAGGGAATTGTTCGGCCATCCGCCAAAGGCGCTGATGCGGGAGCTGAAGTGGTAGGGTGCGCACGCGCCTCTGCTCCCTCGCCCCGCTCTTGCGGGGAGAGGGTTGGGGTGAGGGGCTCTCTCGGCGAATTCTGAAGATGTGGTGAGAGCGGTACCCCCTCACCCGGCGCTACGCGCCGACCTCTCCCCGCAAGCGGGGCGAGGTTAAGAAGAATGACCGCGCCTTACGCCGTCGCCATATCCGGGAAGACCGCCTCGATCTTGGTCTTCAGCGTCGCCGCGTTGAACGGCTTGACGATGTAATTGTTCACGCCGGCCTTCTTGGCCGCAATCACGTTCTCGGTCTTGGATTCCGCCGTGATCATGATGAAGGGCGTGGTGGCGAGGTTAGGATCGGCACGGACTTCCTTGAGGAGGTCGTAGCCGGTCATCGGCTCCATGTTCCAATCGGAAATCACGAGCCCGTATTTCTTGCCGCGCATCTTGTTCAGCGCTTCCGAACCGTCGCTGGCATCGTCGATGTTCTCAAAGCCGAGCTGCTTCAAAAGATTTCGGATGATCCGGATCATGGTGTTGTAGTCATCGACCACCAGAACCGACATCGACAAATCAACCGCCATCTCTTCCCCCACTAACGCTTAGGCCACTAAATATCGGCAGGCCTGCGCGACCCGCAGTCCTCGCCCCACCCCTAGCATCAAGGCGTTAAACAGCGCGTTAATCGGGCGCAGGTGGATTGCCTCGGTTTTGAACCAAAGCCGTCCGGCTTGACTTCGCCCGCGCCCCCACGTCACGGTCCGGCCGCGCGCATCGCGACCCAAGGTCTTTTTTGGAATCCGCAAGAATCCTGCAAGAATCCGTCACATGACAACTGGTTTTACCGTTATTCGAGACACCACCCCCGCCGCCGACATCCCCAAGGGGGCGGTGGTCGCCATGGGCAATTTCGACGGCGTCCATCTCGGTCACCGCGCCGTGATATCAGCTGCGCTGAACATGGGGCATGCCCACGGAAAACCCGCTTTTGCGGTGACCTTCGAGCCGCATCCGCGCAGCTTTTTCAGCCCGAACAGCCCGCAATTCCGCCTCACGGACGAGACCAACAAGCTCCGGCTCCTGGCCGCCACCGGGCTCGCCGGCGCCGTGGTGATGACCTTCGACAAGGGCCGCGCCGGAACGTCGGCGCAAGATTTCATTCACCATGACCTGATCGGCCGGCTCGGCATCAGCGGCATCGCGGTCGGCTACGACTTCCATTTCGGCAAGGGCCGGGTCGGCTCGCCCAGCCTTCTGGTCAGCGAGGCGCCGCGGCTCGGGATCGAGGTCGACGTCCAGGCCCATGTCGACATCGCCGAGCGGCCGGTGTCCTCCAGCGCCATCCGCATGGCGCTGGCGGAGGGCCAGATCGACGACGCCACCGCGATGCTGGGCGGACCGTGGTTTGCGACCGGCGAGGTGATCCATGGCGAGAAGCGCGGCCGCGACCTCGGCTATCCCACCGCCAACATCCGCCTCGACAAGAATTGCGCGCTCAAGCACGGCATCTATGCGGTGCGGGTCGGGCGCGGAACTGAACGATTGAACGGCGTGGCGAGCTACGGCCGCCGCCCGACCTTCGACAACGGCGCGCCGCTGCTGGAAGTGTTCCTGTTCGACTTCAAGGGCGACCTCTATGGCTCCGTGCTCGACGTCGCCTTCATCGCCTTCATCCGCGATGAACTTAAATTCGACGGCATCGAGGCGTTGATCCGCCAGATGGACGACGACAGCGTCCGGGCCCGCGCGGCGCTCGCAGCGGCGCCCGACGCGTATCCGAAGCTCGGAGTGATCGATTGAGCAGAAGTGAAAAGCAGAAGATGCTGGCGGGCGAGTTGTATCGCCCCGACGCCGAACTCGGCGCCGAACAGGCCGCCACCAAGACCTGGCTGGTGCGCTACAACGCGGCACTGGCACAGCCGATGTCGGAACGGCTCGCACTGCTCCGCGAACGCCTCGGCCATGTCGGCAGGCATGCCGTGATCCGGCCGCCGTTCTTTTGCGACTACGGCTACAACATTCGCATCGGCGACGGCGTGTTCATGAACTTCAACTGCGTTATCCTGGATGTCGTCGAAGTCTCGATCGGCGACCACACCCAGATCGGACCCGCCGTACAGATTTACGCGGCCGACCATCCCCGCGACGCCAAGACCCGGCGCGAGGGCCTCGAATTCGGGCGCCCGGTCCGGATCGGCAGCAACGTCTGGATCGGCGGCGGTGCCATTATCCTGCCCGGTGTCACCATCGGCGACGGTGCGGTGATCGGCGCCGGCAGCGTGGTCACGCGCGACGTCGGCGCTGAAGTGACCGTCACGGGAAACCCGGCAAGGCCGAAACAGTCGTCCTGAGATGCGGGGGGGCCCGGCAGGGCTTTGCGGTTTCCGCTTCCGGCTGCTATGGAAAGCCCATGTTTGCGCGGCGCACCATCCCCATTAGCGGCCCGGCTTCCGCCTGAGCCTTGGCTCGGCGCAAGACCGGGATTTCCCCGTTTACCCCGCGAATGACCAGCGTATCTCGCGCCTTTTCAGCCAAACCAGAGCATTCATGTCCGAAAAACCGCAAAAGTCCGAAAAGTCCGAAGGACCAGACTATTCCAAGACCCTGTTCCTGCCGCTGACGGAATTCCCGATGCGCGCCGGCTTGCCCAAGCTCGAGCCTGACATCCTCAACCACTGGAACAAGATCGGTCTCTACGAGAGGCTGCGCGAGGCGGCCGACGGGCGACCGAAATTCGTGCTGCATGACGGCCCGCCCTACGCCAACGGCAACATCCATATCGGGCACGCGCTGAACAAGATCCTCAAGGACGTCGTGACCAAGAGCCAGCAGATGCTCGGCTTCGACTCCAACTATGTGCCGGGCTGGGACTGTCACGGCCTGCCGATCGAATGGAAGATCGAGGAAGAGAACTACCGCTCCAAGGGCAAGCCGAAGCCCGACTTCCGCGACTCCACGGCGATGGTGGCGTTCCGCAGGGAATGCCGCGCCTATGCGACGCACTGGCTCAACGTGCAGCGCGAGGAATTCAAGCGGCTCGGCATCATCGGCGACTGGGATCATCCCTACGCCACCATGAGCTATCCCGCCGAAGCCCAGATCGCGCGCGAGCTGATGAAGTTCGCCGCCAACGGCACGCTGTATCGCGGCTCCAAGCCCGTGATGTGGAGCGTGGTGGAGAAGACCGCGCTCGCCGAGGCCGAGGTCGAATATGAGGACTACACCTCGGACACGGTGTGGGTGAAATTTCCGGTGACCTCGCCGGCGCATGGCGCGCTGGCCAATGCGTCCGTCGTGATCTGGACCACGACGCCATGGACGCTGCCCGGCAATCGCGCCATCAGCTTCTCGCCGAAGATCGCCTACGGCCTGTTTGAGGTCACCGACGCGCCGGCGGATAATTGGGCCAAGAACGGCGACCTCCTGATCCTCGCCGACGCGCTCGCCGAGAGCGTGTTCAAGCAGGCCCGCGTCACCGCCTACAAGAAGGTGCGCGAGCTGCCGGCCGACACGCTCGACGCGGTGGAATGCGCCCATCCGCTGAAAGGCTTCAGCGGCGGATACGAATTCACCGTGCCGCTGCTGCCCGGCGACCACGTTACCGACGACACCGGCACCGGCTTCGTGCACACCGCACCCGGCCACGGCCGCGAAGACTTCGACGTCTGGATGGCGAATGCGCGCGAGCTCGACAGCCGCGGCATCAATACCGCGATCCCCTATACCGTCGACGAGAACGGCGCCTTCACCGACCACGCCCCGGGCTTCACCGGCAAGCGCGTGATCAACGACAAGGGCGAGAAGGGCGACGCCAACGAGGCCGTGATCAAGGTGCTGATCGAAGGCGGCAAGCTTCTGGCGCGCGGCCGCCTCAAACATCAGTATCCGCATTCCTGGCGCTCGAAGAAGCCGGTGATCTTCCGCAACACGCCGCAATGGTTCATCGCGATGGACAAGGACATCGCTGATAACGGCAAGGCCAAGCCCGGCGATACGCTGCGCGCCCGCGCGCTGCATGCGATCTCGGTGACGCAATGGGTGCCGCCCGCCGGGCAGAACCGCATCAACGGCATGATCGCCGGCCGCCCCGACTGGGTGATCTCGCGCCAGCGCGCCTGGGGCGTGCCGATCGCGGTGTTCGTGCGCGAAAAGGGCGACGGCTCCGCCGAAATCCTGCTGGACGAAATCGTCAACCAGCGCATCGCCGAGGCCTTCATGGAGGAAGGCGCCGACGCCTGGTACATGGACGGCGCCCGCGAACGCTTTCTTGGGTCACGTGCCGGCGAAGACTGGAAGAAGGTCGACGACATCTGCGACGTCTGGTTCGATTCCGGCTCGACGCACGCTTTCGTGCTGGAAGACCACCAGAATTTTCCCACGCTCGGCAACATCGTCCGCAAGGTCGATGGCGGCGAGGACACCGTGATGTATCTGGAAGGCTCAGACCAGCATCGCGGCTGGTTCCATTCCTCGCTGCTGGAAAGCTGCGGCACCCGCGGCCGCGCGCCCTACGACGTGGTGCTGACGCACGGCTTCACGCTGGACGAGAACGGCCGCAAGATGTCGAAGTCGCTCGGCAACACCGTCGAGCCGCAAAAGGTGATGAAGGATTCCGGCGCAGATATTTTGCGGCTGTGGGTCTGTTCGACCGATTATGCCGACGACCAGCGCATCGGTGCGGAGATCCTGAAAAACACCGTCGAGACCTACAAGAAGCTGCGCAACTCGATCCGCTGGATGCTCGGCACGCTGCACCACTTCAAGTCCAGTGACGCCGTCGCGCATGAGGAGATGCCGGAACTCGAACGGCTGATGCTGCATCAACTCGGCGGACAAGCCGAGATCGTGCGGCAGGCCTATGCCGAGTTCGATTACAAGACGGTTGTCGCCAGTCTGTCGGCGTTCATGAACACCGAATTGTCGGCGTTCTATTTCGACATCCGGAAAGACGTGCTGTATTGCGACGCGCCGTCCTCGCCGGTGCGCAAGGCGGCGCTGACCACGATCGACATCATCTGCGACTCGATCCTGAAATGGCTGGCGCCGGTGCTAAGCTTCACCACCGACGAAGCCTGGCGGATGTACCGGCCGGGCGCCGCGCCGTCGGTGCACCTGACGCTGTTCCCGACGGATCTGGGTTCATTCCGTGACGATGCGCTGGCTGCGAAATGGGAAACCATCCGCGACGTCAGGCGCGTCGTCACCGGCGCGCTCGAACTCGAACGCGCCGCCAAGAACATCGGCTCGTCGCTGGAAGCGTCGCCTCTGGTCTACGTGTCGGACAAGGCGATCTTCAACACGCTGTTCGACGTCGATCTGGCCGAAGTGTGCATCACCTCGAACGCGATGGCGACCAACGACGACGCGCCGGCCGCGGCCTTCACCCTCGCCGACGTTCCCGGCGTCGCGGTCGTGGTCGAAAAGGCCGTCGGCACCAAGTGCGCGCGGTCGTGGAAGATCCTGCCGACCGTGGGCGACGACGCCGAATATCCTGATGTCTCGCCGCGCGACGCGCAGGCGCTGCGGGAGTGGAAAGCGCTCGGAGTGGGTGTCTAAAATTCTTGAGTGCGAGTCTAAGATTCTATCGTCGTCCCTGCGAACGCGGGGACCCATAACCACCGGCGTCTGAGATAGAACAAGGAAGATGATCCACGGTCTTTCAACCAATAACCAGCACGGCGACGCGATGAGCGCTATCGCGCTCACGCTGGGGGTCCCTGCGTTCGCAGGGACGACAGCTTACGTTGTGCTGGCGTCACGCCCATGAGCCCTCACCTCCGCCCCGGGATCATCGCCGCCGTCGCAGCCCTGGTGCTCGACCAGGCCTCGAAGCTTTGGCTGCTGTTCGTGTTCGATATCGGCCGGCGGGGTGCGGTGAAGGTGACGCCGTTTTTCGATCTGGTGCTGGCTTGGAATGTCGGGATCAGCTTCGGCTGGTTCCAGAACGACGGTTTTCTGGCCCAGGCCATCCTGACCGCGATCAAGGCGGTCGCCGTGGTCGTTCTGGCGGTCTGGATGGCCCACTCGCGCAACTGGCTGGCCACCGTAGGGCTCGGCCTGATCATCGGCGGGGCTATTGGCAACGCCATCGACCGGGTCGCCTATGGCGCGGTGGTCGATTTTGCCCTCTTCCACGTCGAGATCGGGGGAAATACCTTCAATTGGTACGTGTTTAACGTGGCCGATGTGGCCATTGTTGCCGGGGTAGCAGCCCTATTGTATGATTCCTTCCTGGGGGTACCCGCCGCAAAAGCGCCCTGATCCCGGTCGATACGGGCCGTTGCGGCTCCTTGGCGGTAATATTGCCTCGCAAACTCGGGATTGTGCCTCAAGGCCAGCCGGCAAGGTTTGTAGAAATTTGCAAGTTTTGCGGAAATTTGAAATGGGAACGAGCGCGATGCGCGAGACCGAAGCCAGCTACTGGATGGTGCAGACAACCTCGCTGACGCGGGCGATGCGGTTCGCCGCCATTGCCCTTGGCATCGGCCTCGTGATGGCCGCCGGTCCCGTGCGCGCGGCCGATGACGATGACGAAGACGACAGGACCTTCGAGGAAAAGATCATCGGCAACATCATGAGCGGCCTCGGCGGCAAGAACATGGAGAGCAAGGGCATCGAATACCGCGAGCGTTCCCCGCTGGTGGTGCCCCCGAAACTCGATCTGCCGCAGCCGGCTAATTCGGCCGCAGCGAACGCGCCGAACTGGCCAAAGGATCCGGACGAAGCGCGCCGCAAGGCTGCGATCGCGGCCCGCAAGAAAGAGAACAAGGACAACTCTCAGTCGGCTCGAGCCCTGTCGCCATCCGAACTCAACGTCGGCAGAACAGCCGCGCCCGCCCGCACCAGCAACGATCCGATCCAGCCGGGCACCACCAACAACGCCCCGCAGCTGAGCCCATCGCAGCTCGGCTATGAAGGCGGTTTGTTCGGTATGTTCAAGGGCAACAAGGCCGAGTCGGCGGAGTTCAAGGGCGAGCCGCCGCGGCAGTCGCTGGTCGAGCCTCCGTCTGGGTACCAGACGCCCTCGCCGAACTTTGCCTACGGCACCGGGCCCAAGGAATCGCTGAACAAGAACTACGACGTCATGACGGGCAAGGAACGCTGACGCCAATTTCGGCTCCGCGCCCTCACCGGTGAGGACCGCTGTTGGTTCCGCCAGGCGTTTTGCTCTCTGCATCGTGACATCAGGCGTGATACGCGCGGTGTACGATCCCGCGGCTTTGTCCCGAACGCTTGGGTTCGGGCTTCCAGACAGGTCATGATGTCCCCACATCGCTTTGCCGTTTCGCTCGCTGCCGCTTTGATTTCGATATCAGCTCTTTCCACCAGCGGCGCGCCGGCCCAGACCACGGTGACGTCGGAGCGACCCGCCAGCTTCACGCTCGGCAACGGCCTGCAGGTGGTGGTGATCCCCGATCACCGCACTCCCGTCGTGACGCAGATGATCTGGTACAAGGTCGGCTCCGCCGACGAGACGCCGGGAAAATCGGGACTGGCGCATTTCCTCGAGCATTTGATGTTCAAGGGCACCGCCAAGCATCCCGCCGGTGAATTCTCCGAAACCGTGCGCCGGATCGGCGGCAACGAAAACGCCTTCACCTCGGTCGACTATACCGGCTATTTCCAGCGCGTGCCGCGAGACCAGCTGGGGCGGATGATGGAATTCGAGGCCGACCGCATGACCGGCCTCATTCTGAAGGACGAAAATGTTCTGCCCGAGCGTGACGTCGTGCTCGAGGAATACAACATGCGGGTCGCCAACAACCCGGACGCGCGGCTGAACGAACAGATGATGGCCGCGCTGTATCTCAACCATCCCTATGGCCGCCCCGTGATCGGCTGGCGACAGGAGATCGAGAAGCTCGACCGCGAGGACGCGCTGGCGTTCTACAAGCGCTTCTACGCGCCGAACAACGCCACCCTCGTAATCGCGGGCGATGTCGACGCCAAGGAGATCCGCGCGATGGTGGAGCGCGCCTATGGCGCGATCCCCGCGCAGCCGGCGATTCCCGCGCAGCGCACTCGTCCGCAGGAGCCGACACCCGCCGCACCGCGCACCGTGACGCTGTCCGATCCCCGCGTCGAACAGCCCGGCCTGCGGCGCTATTACCTCGTTCCCTCCTCCACGACCGCGGCCGCCGGCGAAAGCCCGGCGCTCGACGTGCTTGCGCAACTGATGGGCGGCGGCTCCAACTCCTATCTCTACCGCGCGCTGGTGATCGACCGCCCGCTCGCGATCAACGCCGGTGCCGGCTATCAGGGCACCTCGCTCGATCCGTCGCAATTCTCGATCTCGGTCTCGCCGAAACCCGGCGTGGAGTTCTCGGCAGTCGAGCAGGCGATCGACGACGTGATAACGGACGTCATCCAAAATCCCGCCCGCGCCGAGGATATCGAACGCGTCAAGACCCAGCTGATCGCGGAGGCGATCTACGCGCAGGACAATCAGGCGACGCTGGCGCGCTGGTATGGCGGCGCGCTCACCACCGGCCTGAGCATCGAGGACATCCGCAGCTGGCCTGATCGCATCCGCGCCGTCACCGCCGAACAAGTCCGTGACGCCGCCCAAAAATGGCTCGACAAGAAGCGTTCGGTGACGGGTTATCTGATCAAGGACCCCACGCCGAAACGCGAGGAGAAGCGCTCGTGATCCATTTCTCGATTGGCGCGCAGCGCTTCACATCAGCCATTGCCGCCCTCGCGGCGCTGCTGTTGCTGACCCCGGCACCATCGCACGCCGCCGCAAAAATCCAGCGTCTGGTGTCACCCGGCGGCATTGAAGCCTGGTTCGTGCAGGACGCCACCGTGCCCCTGATCGCGATGGAATATGCCTTCCGCGGCGGCTCGAGCCAGGACCCCGTCGACAAGCCCGGCACCGGCAATCTGGTCGCCGGCCTGCTCGACGAAGGCGCCGCCGATCTCGACTCCAAGACCTTTCACGAGCGGCTTGACCGCCGCGCCATCGAGCTCAGCTTCTCATCGACGCGGGATTATTTCCGCGGCTCGCTGCGCATGCTCAAGGACAACAAGGACGAAGCCTTCAACCTGCTGCAGCTGGCATTGACCTCGGCGCGTTTCGACGCCGCCGACGTCGAGCGCATCCGCGCGCAGGTGATCTCCAGCCTGCGGCGCGAGACCACCAACCCCTCCTCGCTGGCGAGCCGCAAGTTCCTGGAAGTCGCGTTCGGCGATCATCCCTATGGCCGTCCGTCCAACGGCACGCTGGACAGCGTGCCCAAGATCGACGTGTCGGACATGAAGGCCTATGCCGGCCGCATCATCGCCAAGGACACGCTGCGGATATCCGTGGTCGGCGATGTCGACGCCGACACGCTCGGCAAACTCCTGGACAAGACGTTCGGTGGATTGCCGGCCAAAGCCGGCCTGACGCCGGTCGCCGAAATCCAGGCCGCCCAGCCGCCGCAGCGCGCCTTCGTTCCGCTCGACGTGCCGCAAACCGTCGTCATGTTCGGCGGTCCCGGCATCCGCCGCCACGATCCGGATTTCATGGCCGGCTATGTCGTGAACCACATCCTCGGTGGCGGATCATCGTCGCGGCTTTACAAGGAAGTTCGTGAAAAACGCGGGCTGGCTTATTCGATCTCTCAATCCCTGCTCTGGATGGACCGCTCCGCCCTGTTCGTGGGCAATACCGGCACCCGCGCCGACCGCGCCGGTGAAACGGTCGATGCCGTTGAAAAGGAGATCCGCCGTATCGCCGAGGACGGCCCGACCCAGAAGGAACTGGATGAGGCCAAGTCCTATCTGAAGGGCTCGCAGATGCTGGCGCTCGACACCTCCTCGAAGCTCGCCGCAGCGCTGCTGCAGTACCAGCTCGACAAGCTTCCGATCGATTACATCGAACGGCGCAACGCCCTCGTCGACGCGGTGACGCTCGATGATGCCAAAAAGGCCGCACAGCGGCTGTGGGGCAAGGGCCTGCTCACCGTGATCGTCGGCCGCGCCCCGCAAGCCGCCGCCCAGCCGGCTGTTGCTGCCCCACCGCCGAAGGCGAACTGAGCCACGCTCGTGTCCCGGACGCGGTGCAGCGCCTCTTAGCGGTGCGCCGCAGAGCCGGGACCCAGACCTCCTTCCAGCAATGGACCCCGGATCAGCAGCGCACCACGCCGAAGGCGGCGTATTGCGCAGCATCCGGGGAACGCATCGACTTCAGCGCCGAACACAAACCCGCTATCTTGCGCGCACCGATTCTAATCCACGCCCGGTGAACGCCATGCTGCGGGTCTCCCGCGACCTTTCAATTGAAGAGAACGACATCGAGATCGGCTTTGTCCGCGCCTCCGGTCCGGGCGGGCAGAACGTCAACAAGCTCTCGACCGCCGCGCAATTGCGTTTCGACACGCGCAAGATCACGCTGCCGGAAGACGCCGCTTTGCGGCTCAACCGGCTCGCCGGCCAGCGCATGACCAAGGACGGCGTGATCGTGATCCACGCCCAGCGCTTCCGTACCCAGGAGCGCAACCGCGCCGATGCCATCGACCGCCTGCTCGAATTGTTGCGCGAAGCCATGGTGAGGCCGGTGCCGCGGCGCGCCACCAAGCCGACTTTCGGATCCAAGCAACGGCGGCTGGAAGGCAAGAAGAGCCGCAGCGACGTCAAGTCGAAGCGCGGCGCGGTGCGCTTCGACGACTGACGGAGTTGGCGGCGAGCATTGGTCTGCTGCGCCAGAGCTTCGGTTCTGATTGAGTTCCAGACTTTTGTTTTGACGCGTTTTCTTTACGCGAACCGGTACCCACTTCGCTTGAAAACGCTCTGATAAAAACTCCGGCCGACGCGCGACCGGAGTTTCCGAGTTGCAACTGGAACCTGCTGAAGCGCGCGCGGTACTAGTAGCGCTTGCCGCCGGTCGCGGGATCGCCGGCTGCACCACCAGTGCCCTTGGCCGCACCACTGCCGGCACCGACCGTGCCCTTGGCACCGGTCTTGGCGGCCTTCTGTCCGGCCGCACGCGGCTGCGCACTGAGTTCCTCGTCGTCGGTGGCCGACGTCCCGCCCTGCATCTGGCTCTTGCCCTGCACGCCGCCGCGGAGCTTGCTATCGGACGAGGCACCCTGCGCCAGCACGGGACCGGCCACCATGGCCGAGATGGCAAGCGCGATCGCCGAGGTTTTCACTAACTTCATTCAGTTCTCCTGGGTTTGATTCGCGATGAGCGGTTCGGTTGTTCCACGCGCCATCCGTCCGGACCTGCCCATCGCACAGAGCAATTTGTCGCGAACGGCGCACGCACCAGACAATCCGCGCCGTGTGGTCTTCGTTTAGGGATTTCGGGGCAATTTCACGAAAACTTGGCCACGGATCGACCCAATATGCGGCGCGTGGAACTGTCGTTGTGTCAGTCGCGAATCAAATATTCCCGGATCATGATCCGCGCGCGGTGAATGCGGGCCTTGACGCTTTCGCGAGAGAGGCCGAGTACGCCGGCGATCTCGTCAATCGACAATTCCTCGATGTCGCGCAGCAGGATCACTTCGCGATAATGCTCGGGCAGCGACTGGATGGCGCGCGATAGATCGATGCGAAGGTCTTCAGGACGCCAATGCGCCAGACGCGCCTCGGCGTCTTCCGCCGGCGCGTCGGCCATTCCGACCGACCGGCGCAGGAGCCGCAGACAGGCGCGCCGCGCGACCGCGAACAGCCACGCCGAAAACGACGTCACCGCCCGCAGCGTGCCGACGCGCCGGTACAGCAGCAGCAGCGTTTCCTGAACCGCATCGTCGATGTCGGCGGCGCGGCAGTTGCGCGCCGCGTAGCGACGGACGTCAGGCTGGGCCGCTGATAGCAGCGACACCAGCGCGTCGGCGTCCCCGCCCCGCGCCGCCTCGATCAGCTTGGGATCGCAGCGGCTGGTTCGGACCAGCGCGTTCATGGCGAGGGCAGCCGGCGGCCGACCATGGCGCACATCGGGCAAAAGCCGAGGAATCCGGTCGCGATCGCGACCGCGCCGGCAGCGGCGATCGCATAGCCGGCCATCGTGCCCGGCATCGCCATCAGCCCATAGGCGATCATCATGATGCCCCCGATACCCCGCATCGCCCGCTCCCAGCCCGGCAGATTCTTGCGATAGAACATAGCAGCTCCTTTGATTTCACGAGAGAACTGTCCGTTCTCGTGTCATAGAGCCGCCCCGCCGGGCTTTCGGTTCGCCGACCGGCAAGTTTTTTTAGCGCCCCGATCTCGCCCGTTTCCGGAACCCGACCCGCAGCATGGCCGCTTTTGTTCTGCCGTGAAACAGCCCGCTACTACCACCGCTTCCGGACAGCGACCTAAGTTCTGTGCACGCGAACGGCCATCATCGCCTGCCCAAAGGAGCTGAACTGAATGGCAAAACCCGTTCATTCGATGATCCGCGTGCTCGACGAGGCGAAGTCGCTGGACTTTTACGCGCGCGCCTTCGGGCTCGAAGTCGCCGATCATCTTAAGTTTCCGGATTTTGCGCTGATCTATCTGCGCCATCCCTCCTCGCCCTTCGAGGTCGAACTGACCGTCAATTACGATCGCAAGGAGCCCTACTCCCTCGGCGATGGCTACGGCCATCTCGCCGTTGTCGTCGACGACGTCGATGCCGAACATGCCCGGTTCGAACAGGAAAAACTGTCTCCCGGACCGCTGCGCGACTTCAAGCATGACGGCCGGACGCTGGCGCGCTTTTTCTTCGTTGCCGACCCCGACGGTTACAAGATCGAAGTGATCCAGCGGGGTGGCCGCTTCGGTTAGTTGCAATCAATAAACGTTCAATGGAGGAACCCATGAGAGAAGTCGATCGTCGAAGCAAATACAATCGCCGCATCTTTCTCCAAGGCGCGGCAACCGCGGTACCAGCCGTTGCGATTGCGACCAGCACAGGTCTCGGCATTGGGGAAGCCTGGGCCGACGACGCCACGTCGTTGACCCCTGCGACACTCAAGACGCTGGTCAAGATGGCGCGCGATATCTATCCGCACGATTTTCTCGGCGACAGCTATTACATCACCGCGATCAAGCCATGGGACGGCAAGGCGGCGAAGGACCCGGCGGTGAAGTCGCTGATCAATGACGGCGTCACGCGGCTGGATCAGGACGCCAACGACCGACACAAGGTTGCCTATGCCCAGGTGCCCTGGGAAGCGGATCGCGTGGTGTTGCTGCAGCGGATCGAGCAGACCGCATTCTTCCAGAAGATTCGTGGCGACCTCGTCGTCTCGCTCTACAACCAAAAAGAGCTGTGGCCGAAGTTCGGTTACGAAGGTTCCTCCGCGGAGCATGGCGGCTACATCAAACGTGGCTTCGCCGACATCGACTGGCTGCCGAAGGTCTAGGCCCAGGCAACTCAACAAACAGCGGTGAGGAGGAAATCCAAATGGCAAAATTCGATCTGAATGACAGCGGCGTGGTGGTGATCGTGGGCTCAGGCGCCGGCGGCGGAACGCTGGGCAATGAACTTGCACAGAAGGGCGTCAAGGTCGTGATCCTCGAAGCCGGCGCCCGCATCGAGAACCATGACTTCGTCAACGACGAATGGGAGAGCTTTACCCAGCTCGCATGGACCGACATGCGCACCACGTCGGGAAGCTGGCGGGTCGCCAAGGACTTCGCCAACCTGCCGGCCTGGATCGTCAAGGCCGTCGGTGGCTCGACGACCCATTGGGCCGGGGCGTCGCTGCGTTTCGACGAGCACGAATTCAAGGTGAAGGCGACCTATGGCGGATTGCCCGGCGCGAACCTGCTGGATTGGCCGATCACGCTCGCCGAAATGGAGCCATGGTACGCCAAGGCCGAAAACAAGATGGGCGTGACGCGCACCAACGGCATTCCCGGCCTGCCCGGCAACAATAATTTCAGGGTGCTCGAGGCCGGCGCCAGGAAGCTCGGCTACAAGACCGTGCATACGGGCAACATGGCCATCAACAGCGAGCCACGCGATGGGCGTGCCGCCTGCCAGCAGATCGGATTCTGCTTCCAGGGCTGCAAGTCCGGTGCGAAGTGGTCGACGCTCTATACCGAGATTCCAAAGGGTGAAGACACCGGGAATCTCGAGGTGCGGCCCAACAGCATGGCGATCAAGATCGAGCACGATGCGTCGGGCAAGGTGACCGGCGTCGTCTATGCCGACGCGTCAGGCGCGATGCAACGCCAGAAGGCGCGCGTGGTGGCGGTTGCCGGCAACTCGATCGAGAGCCCGCGTCTGTTGCTCAACAGCGCATCGACCATGTTCCCCGACGGTCTTGCCAATTCGTCCGGCCAGGTCGGCCGCAACTACATGCGGCACATGACCGGCAGCGTCTACGCGGCGTTCGAGAAGTCGGTGCATATGTATCGCGGCACCACGATGGCCGGCATCATCCGGGATGAGGCCACCAACAATCCAAAGCGCGGGTTCGTCGGCGGCTACGAGATGGAAACGCTGTCGATCGGTGTGCCCTTCATGGCGGCGTTCCTCAATCCGGGCGCGTGGGGACGGCCGTTCTCAGCCGCGATGGAGGCCTATCCGCGCATGGCCGGCATGTGGCTGGTCGGCGAGGACATGCCGCAGGAAACCAACCGCATCACGCTGGATCCCAAGGCCAAGGACAAGTTCGGCATGGCGGTGGCGAGCGTGCATTTCGACGACCATCCCAACGACATCGCGATGCGCAACCACGCCTACAAGCAGGGCGCCGCCGTCTACGAGGCGATCGGCGCCACGGTGACCTATCCGACGCCGCCCTATCCCAGCACCCACAATCTGGGCACCAACCGGATGAGCGAGAAGCCAAGGGATGGCGTGGTCAACAAGTTCGGCCGGACGCACGACATCAAGAATCTGTTCATTTCCGACGGCAGCCAGTTCACCAGCGGAGCTGCCTGCAATCCGACGCTGACGATCGTCTCATTGGCGATCCGGCAGGCGGATCACATCGCAGGGGCGATGCAACGCAAGGAAATCTAGCTGCTTGAATAACAATGCGGCCCTGTCCCGGACAGGGCCGCATTCTATTTGGAAGGCGCAAGCTCTATTCGGCCGCGTCGAGAATGACGGGCGCGTTGCCACCAAACTCCGCGATCGCCGCGGCACTCACTGCCACCGCACTTCTGGAGCGATAGATCAGACACGAGCACCGCAGCAGCGACGCAAAATTGTTGACCTCGCCATGGTGGTCGAGGACTTCGTTGTGCAGCTTGGTGAGAAATTTTGCGAGGCTCATCCCTTCCTTCGCCGCGATCTCCTCCAGCGTGTCCCAGAACGACATTTCCAGCCGGATCGAGGTGCAATGGCCACCGATCCGCAGCGATCGGGTCTGCGATTCGTAGTCGCGTTGCGGCTGGTGCGCGAACAGCTGGCACATGGCAGTCCTCCCGTCAGTTTATAACTTTTCTAAACGATATACCTGCGCAGGCGACCTCACAATCCCACGTCGTGGACAGCGAAAGCTCTCGCGAGCTCCGCGTTGCGGCGCCGAACATCAGCATCTTCAATGTGATAGTCAGTGCCCATCCCCAGCGGGAACCGATTCGGTCGGCGCCCCCAATGCATTTGCCGTCACGGCGGCCTAGAATGCGGCAAGCCCAGAATCGGTCCCTGAACGAAGCCATGCCCGTCCGCCAGCTCCCAGAACAGGTCGTCAACCGCATCGCCGCCGGTGAGGTGGTGGAACGGCCTGCGAGCGTGGTCAAGGAACTGGTCGAGAACGCCATCGACGCCGGCGCCTCCAGGGTCGACATCTTCACCGACGGCGGCGGCCGGCGGCGGATCGGCATCACCGACGACGGCAGCGGCATGACCCATGCCGACCTGGCGCTGGCGGTCGATCGCCACGCCACCTCCAAACTCGACGACGAGGATCTCTTGCGGATTCGCACGCTGGGATTCCGCGGCGAGGCGCTGCCCTCGATCGGCGCAGTGGCCAGATTGGGCATTACCACGCGCCATGCAGGCGAGCCGCATGCCTGGTCACTGTCGGTCGAAGGCGGCGCGAAGTCGCCGATCATGCCGGCGGCGCTGAGCCAGGGCACCCGTGTCGAGGTCAGCGATCTCTTTTATGCGACGCCGGCGCGGCTGAAATTCCTCAAGACCGACCGCACCGAAGCCGAAGCGATCCGCGAAGTGGTGCGAAGGCTGGCAATGGCGCGGCCCGACATCGCCTTTACGCTGGCCGGCGAGGAACGCGCGCCGGTGACCTGGGCCGCCGCACTGCCCGGTGCTCCGGGCCGGCTGACGCGGCTCGGCGATATTTTGGGGGCGGATTTCCGTTCCAGCGCGATCGAAGTGCGCAGCGAGCGCGAGGGCGTGGTGGTCGAAGGCTTTGCCGCCGCCCCCTCGCTGACGCGCGCCAATGCGCTCGGGCAATATCTGTTCGTCAACGGCCGCCCGGTGCGCGACAAGCTGATCCTCGGCGCGGTGCGCGCGGCCTATTCCGACTATCTGCCGCGCGACCGCCATCCGGTCGTGGCGCTGTTCGTGACGCTGGAGCCGCAGGAAGTCGATGCCAACGTGCATCCCGCCAAGACCGAGGTCCGGTTCCGCAACGCCGGCCTGGTCCGTGCGCTGATCGTGCATGCGCTGAAGGACGGCCTCGCGCGCGAAGGCCGCCGCACCGCTGCGAATACCGATGGTGCGGCGCTCGCCTCGTTCCGCCCGTCATTCGCGCCGCGCCCGACCAGTTGGGATTGGCGCAGTTCGCCTTCCTATCCGACAGGACCGATGCCCGCCTTCGGAGGCTCGGCGGCGCCGGCCTTCGCGGAAGCGGGGCAGGCCGCGTTCGATGTCGGCACGCCGACGGCCGATGTGCGCTTCGAGGCGCAGCCCGCCGCCGACATGCTGGATCGCCCGCTCGGCGCGGCACGAACGCAGATCCACGAGACCTATATCGTGTCGCAGACCCGCGACGGTTTGATCGTAGTCGATCAGCACGCCGCCCATGAGCGCATCGTCTATGAGAAGTTGAAGGCCTCGCTGGCGCGCAATGGCGTGCAGCGGCAGATATTGCTGATCCCCGAGATCGTCGAACTCGACGAGGCCACGGTCGAGAAGCTGCTCGATCGCTCTCTGGAACTGGCGACGTTCGGGCTGGCGATCGATTCCTTTGGCCCCGGCGCGGTTGCGGTGCGCGAGACGCCGTCGCTGCTCGGCAAGGCGAATGCCGCGGGGCTGTTGCGTGACCTCGCCGAGCACATGGCGGAATGGGATGAGGCACTGCCACTGGAGCGCCGGCTGATGCACGTCGCCGCCACCATGGCCTGCCACGGCTCGGTGCGCGCCGGCCGCCGCCTCAAACCGGAAGAGATGAACGCCCTGCTGCGCGAGATGGAAGACACGCCGAACTCCGGCCAGTGCAACCATGGCCGCCCGACCTATGTGGAACTGAAGCTGTCGGATATCGAGAAGCTGTTCGGGCGGAGGTAGGGATTTGTAGGGTGGGTGGAGCGAAGCGATACCCACCGCCCGTGCGGCCGCGAAGTTGGTGGGTTACGCTTCGCTAACCCACCCTACGGACCTCGCAGGAACACGAACTCCGTGTCGTCATACGCCCGCCGCTCCAGCTCTTCGAACCCTTCAGGTACCGCGAACACCGCGGCCTTCGCCTCTTCCACCACCAGCAGCGCGCCCGGCGTCAGCCAGCCGCCCTCGCGCAGCGAGGCCAGCGCTTTGTCGGCGAGTCCCTTGCCGTAGGGCGGATCGAGGAACACCAGCGAGAACGGCTCCATCGGGTGCGCGGGGCCGAGATTGGTGGCGTCGCGGCGATAGACTTTTGTCACACCGCCAAGACCGAGCGCCTCGACATTGTTGCGCAAAAGCGCCCGCGCCTCGGCGCCATTGTCGACGAACAGCGTGAATGATGCGCCGCGCGAGGTCGCCTCGATGCCGAGCGCGCCGGTGCCGGCGAACAGGTCGAGCACGCGCGCGCCTTCGATCGGATCGTCATAGGCGTGGACAAGGATATTGAACACGGATTCGCGCAAGCGATCCGCGGTGGGGCGGATCTCGCGCGATGAGGGCGAGGCCAGATTACGACCCTTCAACCGTCCGCCGACGACACGCATAGGCCAACTACTCGTCCCGCGGCTTCAGATCGCGCTTGCCGTGATAGCCGCGCTGGGGACGGCGCGGCGGGCCGTAGCCGTTGGCCTCTTCCTCGTTGCGCGCGCGGGCTTCCTCGCTGCCGGTGCGCTGCACCAGCACGCGGCGGCCCTTGCGGTCGGCGATCACGCCTCGCTGGGTCACGGGCTTGGGAGGCGTTGCCTCCTTGTCACCCGGCATCGGCCGGTTGAAGTCGGCGCCCGCGAGCGTCGCAATCTTCTCGCCGAGCTGCTCGCGCAGCACGCGGGTTTTGACTTCCTCGACCTGGCCTTCGGCGAGTTCGCCGAGCTGGAACGGGCCGTAGGAGACCCGGATCAGCCGGTTCACCTCGAGGCCGAGATGCGCCATCACGTTGCGGACTTCGCGGTTCTTGCCTTCGCGGATCGCAAACACCAGCCAGACATTGGCGCCCTGGTCGCGCTCCAGCACAGCGTCGATCGAGCCGTATTTGACGCCGTCGACCTCGACGCCTTTCTTCAGCTCATCGAGCTGCGCCTGCGTGACTTCGCCATGGGCGCGGACGCGGTAGCGCCGCAGCCAGCCGGTGTCCGGCAGTTCGAGCGCGCGTGCCAGACCGCCATCATTGGTCAGCAGCAGCAGGCCCTCGGTGTTGAAATCGAGTCGGCCAATCGAGATCAGCCGGGGCAGGCCTTCGGGCAGATTATCGAATACCGTCGGCCGCCCTTCGGGATCGGCATGCGTCGTCATCAGGCCACGCGGCTTGTGGAACATGAACAGGCGCGTGCGTTCGCGCGGCGGCAACGGCTTGCCGTCGACGGTGATTACATCATTGACGGTGACATCGAGCGCCGGCGAATTGATGACGCGGCCGTTGACGCTGACGCGCCCCTGCGTGATCCATTCCTCGGCATCGCGCCGCGAGGCCAGGCCGGCGCGCGACACCACCTTGGCGATGCGCTCACCGGACTTTTTGACCTTTGGCGGCTGCGGTGCGCGCCTTTCGAAGTCGGGCTTGCGCTCACGATAGGCGCCACGGCCACCGAACGCCGGACGTTTTGCAAAGATCTTGCTGTCGTCCTCGTTCTCGCGGCGCGGACGTTCATCGCGTGCGTCGCTGCGCGGATGCTCCTGCCAGTCGGTCCGGCCCTCGGGGCGCTGTCTTGGACGATCAAACTTTGGACGATCACCGGCGGGACGATCCTCGCGCGAACGCGAGAAGCGCGGACGCTCGTCACCGCCGCGATCGTCGCGGGAAAAGCGCGGCTTGTCGAAACTGCGCGCACCGTCGCGGGCGGGGCGGGAATCCCGGTCGCCGCGATCCTCGCGCTTCTGCCACGGCTTTGAATCGCCGCGATCGGGACGATCACCATAATTCTTCCGTGGTCCCCTATCAGGTGCGCCACGCGAGGAGAATTTCTTGTCGCCGCCGAATTTCCGCTCGGGACGATCGCCACGGGGGCCGTCGCCACGCGGCGTATAAGGCCGCTTCTCGCCGGCGCCTTCGCGCGGTGCATAGGGACGCTTCTCGCCGAATTTCTTCTCGCCGAAACGCGAAGCCGGACGGGCATCGTCGCGGTCCCGAGGGCCGCTCTCGCGGTCCCGAGGGCCGCTCTCGCGGTCCCGAGGGCCGCTCTCGCGGTCCCGACGTGGCGGACGGTCGTCGCGATTGAAGTTCGGGCGGTCGCCGCGCGGCGTGTACGGGCGCTTCTCGCCACCACGATCCTCGCGCGGCTTGAACGAACGCTTCTCACCGTCATCACCACGAGACGGACGGCTGGAAAACGGCCGGTCGCCACGGGGACGGTCATCCCGGTTGAAGCGCGGCGGACGGTCACCGCCTTCGCTGCGATCGCGGAACGGCCGATCGCCACGCGGCGGGCGCGGCGCGTCGAAGTCGCGGCGCGGCGGACGATCGCCGTCGCGCTTGCCGGCGTAGGGCTTAGCCCCGCCCGAATAGGGTTTCTTGTCGAACGACCGCGCGCCGTCGGACTTGCCGGCATAGGGACGCCGCTCGCCGTCGCGCTTGTCGCCGTCACCCTTGCCGGCAAAGCCGCGCTTGGCGAATTTCTTCTCCGGCCCCCGGGCAGCACCGGAGCGGCCCTTGCCACCACCGGGGCGATCACGCCGGCCGCGGGAATCGTTGTCTTTGTCGTTGTCGCGGGGCATGAATAGTCTCTCGTTCGTAGCTGAAATGGCGATCAGGCGGATGTGGATCGGCTGTCATAGCGGTAACGCGCGCGCACTTGGCTCAAGGCGCAATCTCACGCAAAACCGGTATCCACGTTTGCTGAAGGCGCTTCTAGTAGCAGGTTTCTTCCGATGATACGAGGGATGACTGCCCCTTCTTTCATGGATTTGGCGCTCAAAACGGCCAAAAACGCCGCCAAGGCGGGCGAAGTTCCGATCGGATGCGTCATTGTCAGGGGTTACGAGGTCATCGCCACGGCCGGAAACCGGACCCTGACCGACCGCGATCCGACCGCCCATGCCGAAATATTGGCGATCCGGCAGGCCGCGGACGCCATCGGGACCGAGCGGCTGGTCGATTGCGACCTCTATGTCACGCTGGAGCCCTGCACAATGTGCGCCGGCGCGATCTCGTTCGCGCGGATCCGGCGGCTCTATTACGGCGCCGCCGACCCGAAGGGCGGCGCGGTCGATTCCGGCGTGCGGTTCTTTGCGCAGCCGACCTGTCATCACGTGCCGGAAGTGTACTCGTCGGTCGGCGAGACCGAGGCGGCGACGCTGCTGAAGGATTTTTTCCGGGTGAGGAGGTAGAAGCTCAGTCGCGCCTCCCCACCGCTGTCATCATCCGCGAAAGCGGATGATCCAGTATCCCAGAGACGATCGTGAATCATCGATAGGCCGCGGCGTACTGGATCCCCGCCTGCGCGGGTACGACGACCTATAGCTTGGTTAGCCACTCAGAAAAAACTCCCTCAACAACCTCGCCGTCACATCCGGATTTTCCTCCGGCAAAAAATGCCCGCTGTCGACCGGCGCGCCCTGTACATTGGTTGCCCATTTCTTCCAGGTGTCGAGCGGCGTGGTCGCGGCGCTGGCGACGCCGGCGTCGCCCCACAGCGCCAGCATCGGGATCGTGATCTTCTTGCCGGCGTCGAAATCGGCCTTGTCGATCTCATAGTCGGCATAGGCGCCGGCGCGGTAGTCCTCGCACATCGCGTGCACGCGGGCGGGATCACGGAACGGCGCGAGATAATGCTCCAGCGCGCGCGGGTCGATGGCGTCAAGCGTCTGGCTCTTGGTCTGGCTCGCCATCTTCTGGCGGAGGAAGAATTCGCCATGGCCGTCGATCAGCGTTTCCGGCAGCGGGTATGGCTGCGCCAGAAACGCCCAATGATAGATTTTCAGCGCGGAGAGCCGGTTCAGCTTCTCCCAGTAGTCATAGGTCGGCGCGATATCGAGCACGGCGAGTTTCGACAGCCGGCCGGGATGATCGAGCGCGAGGCGGTACGACACCCGCCCGCCGCGGTCGTGACCGGCGAGCGCGAAATGCACGTGGCCGAGCTGCTCCATCGCCTCGACCATGACCTTGGCCATCGCGCGCTTGGTGTAGGGCGTGTGGTGTTCGTCGGTGCGCGGCATGTCTGACCAGCCATAGCCCGGCAGGTCGGCGATGATCAGCGTGAACTTATCAGCCAGTTGTGATGCTACCGGATGCCACATCACATGCGTGGACGAAAATCCGTGCAGCAGCAACAGCGGCGGCCCCTTGCCGCCGACGCGGGCGAAAATGCGGCCCGCTGACGTGTTGATCCATTCGGAGGCGTAGCCGGGAAACAAATCGGCAAGATCAGGCATCTTCACATCCTCCCGTCATCATCCGCCCGAGTGCGCAATTGCGCACGGGGGCGGATGATCCAGTATTCCAGAGGCGTCAGCGATAGAACCGCGAAGCCGCAGCGTACTGGATACCCCGCCTGCGCGGGGGTATGACAGTCCGCGCTGCTTTAAACATTGTTTGGCGTTGCCGCTGGCACGTCCCGGGTTTATGCCATTCATCAAGTCTGCCCAACAAGAAGCAAAAGCGAGGAAGTGCCATGTCGATCGATTTCGAGATTCCGGCCGAAGCCAAGGCGATCCGCGAGAAGGTCCGCAAATGGGTGCAGGAAGAGTGCATCCCCGCGGAAAAGGAACTCGATACCAAGCCGCTCGCTGAAGTGCTCGGGCCGCTGCGCAAGAAGGCGCGGGCGCAGGGGCTGTGGTGCCCGTGGGTGCCGAAGGAGTATGGCGGCATGGGCCTCGGCCCGCTTGCCAACGCGCTGGTGCAGATGGAGCTCGGCGAGAGCATGTTAGGGGCGCTGTCGATGAACACGCAGGGCCCCGACGATGCCTCGATGATGACGATATTGGCCCACGGCACGGAATATCAGAAGGAGAAGTTCCTTAAACCCCTGCTCAACGGCGACAAGCGCATCTGCTTCTCGATGACCGAAAAGGCCGCCGGCGCCGACGCAACAGGCATGCAGACCACGGCGGTGAAGGACGGCAACGAGAATTACATCCTCAACGGCGAGAAATGGTTTTCGTCCTCGGCCAGCGTGGCCGACATGGCGCTGGTGGTCGCGAGGACCGATCCGAACGCGCCGCGCCACAAGCAGCATTCGACGTTCATCGTCGAACTGCCGAACCCCGGCTACAAGATCAAGCGCAACGTCGCCAACATGGCGATCGAGGGCCCGCATGCCGACGCGATCCATGGCGGCCACTCCGAGATCGAGATCAAGGATTTGAAAGTGCCGGCCGACAATCTGCTCGGCGGCGAAGGCAACGGTTTCAATATGGGCCAGCACCGTCTCGCCTATGGCCGCCTTCGCCACGGCATGCACAACGTCGCCAAGGCGCAGCGCGCACTCGACATGGCGGTCGGCCACATCACCAAACGTTCGACCTTCGGCCAGTTGCTTGCCGACCGCCAGGCCGTGCAGTTCATGCTCGCCGACTGCGCCGAGCAGCTCTATATCGGCCGGCTCATGCTCCTCCATATCGCCTACAAGGCGGAGAAGGGCCTCGACATCAGGCAGGAGAACTCGATCGCCAAGGTCTACCATGCGCACATGGTGCACAAGGTGATCGACACCGCGATCCAGCTCCACGGCGCGCTCGGCTTCAGCCAGGATACCCCGCTCGCCAAATGGTACACGCAGGTGCGCTCGCAGCGGCTGGTCGACGGTCCGGACGAGGTGCACCGGTGGAAGATCGGCAAGAACGTCATCAAGGCGTTCCGCGAGCATGGCACGACGGCGAGCGCTGTGGGTGGGGATTTGCTGTAGGCGTCGGTTACTCGACGTCGCTCCGCAACACGCTGTCATCCTCCGCGAAAGCGGGGGATCCAGTACGCCGCGGCTTCTCGGTTCTATCATCGGCGTCTCTGGAATACTGGATCACCCGGGCATAGGCGGAGCGGAAGCGACGCCGTTCTTCGAACGGCTATGCGCGGGTGATGACAGCTGAATGTGGGTTCGCGTTCTCGCGACGCATTGCGCCCGAGCTTTGCCAGAAATTCCTCGCCCCCGAAATAAGAGGGCGCAGGGAAGACCGGGTGCGCGCTGCACCCGCGGTCCCGTGTGCGATTTGCACTAAGTAGGCTGCACACGAGCATACAGGGCAGCGGAGAACACCCGGCCTTCCCTGCGCAATGGCTTTACGGCTTATGCCGCG
>NZ_JAFCLZ010000018.1 GCF_018130165.1 Bradyrhizobium sp. JYMT SZCCT0180
AAGCAACGGAACCGGACCTCCCGAGACGGCAGTTGCAAGACAAGGTCGGCGGCGTAATGCCCGCCGGCCTTTTTCTTTTTCTCGCGCGGCGCGCCGAACTTCTCGCCATCGTGCGATTCACGATGCGTTCTTGATGGCCTGAAACGAATGGCTGCTGGGCGCGCCAGCAGCAGACGTTTCCTCTGACCCGATTCCGACATCAGGCGATTCCCCGTTTTGCACCGGTACTGGAGGCTAAGCAGACGCGCGGCAGCTATCGGTTTCATTCCTGGATTGAGGATTTGTCGAAAGCGGTAAGTATCTGGTCGAATCGTCCCGCAACTGCGCTGCGCAACTCCGGATGCGTAAGGATGTAGAGATCATTTTCTCGGATTGCCGCTAAAACGCGGCGAGCCACAATTGTTGGATCCAACCCGGCGTCGACCAGGGCGGCCATTTGCGGGTTGGCCGGCTCGTCGAGGCGAGCGCCGAAGCGTGGCGGGCGGTTTCGAGCGCTCGTCGCAATTCGCGTACGCACGAACGCCGTACAGAGCACGCTCACCCCGATTTCAGTGCCGGCCAACTCGGCAGCGAGCGTCTCGGTCAGGCTGATCACCGCGGACTTTGCGGCATTGTACGGTGCTATTCCGGGCGGACCAATTAGGCCTGCCATGGACGCGGTATTAACGATATGGCCGCCCTCTCCATGCGCCTTGATATGTGGTAGGAACGCCTGAACCCCGTAGATTGGACCCATCAGATTGACGCCGATGATCCAATCCCAGTCCGCCGGGGCTATGGATTCGAAGGGTCCGCCTACGCCGACACCGGCATTGTTGCATACGATATGAACGTTGCCGAAGACTGCGAACGTTTCGCCTGCGGCGCGCTGCACCGATGCGCGATCTGACACGTCGCATACGACTCCGCGCGCCTCAATACCGGAAGCCTTTAGGTTCTCCAGCGCGGCAAACAGGGCGTTTTCTTCAACATCAGCGAGCATTACCTTTAGCTTTGCTTCGGCAAAGACACGCGCTAAGGCGAAACCAATGCCACTGGCGCCGCCGGTCACGAAGGCTACCTTTCCTTCAAGATCTCCGATCATCTCTCCCTCCTGCCTCTCCATTACTCAAATACTGAGACGTGAAAGTCGTGCCTTGAGCGTCGTCAGGCTGACCACCACCACCATCCACCCAGCATGATCCGGTTTCGCAGTTCGATCGTGCGCTGAGCCAGAGGTGGAAGCGTCTTGACCAGTGCGAGGGCCTTTTTGAGATGCGCCGCCGCCTCTATATTGTTCGACGCAGCGGTCGCGCATTGCGACGCCGAAATATACAGCTCCACTGCCTTTTCCGTCAGACCCGCTTCGGCGCAGTGGCGGGCGAGGGTTTCGGGCTGGGTCCTTCGTATCTCGGGGAAGTCGAGTTCGAGGACCGCGGCGATGCGCTCATGCAACTGCTGCCGTTTCTCCCGGAGCATCGTACTGTAGGCGGCATCCTGCACCAGCGCGTGCTTGAAGGTGTATTCCGCTTCCGGCGGCGTTCCCCGCCGGAAGATCAGTTCGGTGCGCTCAAGCTGCATCAGCGAATCGTCCAGTTGCCACTTCGCAAGCTGCGCGACGGCACTGATCAGGTCGTACGAGAAATTGCGGCCGAGTGCGGCGCCGACTTGCGCCAAATCGCGCGTCGGCGCCTGCCGGTCGAGACGGGCGAGCAAGGACGCGTGCAACGTCGTCGGGATCGCCGTCGGGCTGACGAGGCCGGTCGCGAGGTAGGCCTTCCCGGCATCCCTGACCAGGCCGCTCTCCAGGACCGTTTTGGTCAACTCCTCGACGAACAGCGGAACTCCATCGGTACGATCCAGAATCTGATCGGCGATCTCCTTCGGCAGCGCCTTGCCGCCCGTCAGATGACCGATCATCTTTGCACATTGCTCGGGCGGCAGCCGGCCAAGGCTCAGCAGATCCACGTGCCGACGATTGCCCCACGGTGGGGCGAACTCCGGTCGGAAGGTGGCGATCAAGAGTACCCGCAAGCCCGATATCCGGTCGACGAGGATGTCCAGCAAGTCTCGCGTGGTCGGATCGCTCCAGTGCACGTCCTCGAAGACCATCAGCACCGGCTGCTGCGCGGCCAATCCCGCTGTCAGGGCAAGCTGCGCGTGAAGCGTCTTCTCCTTGCGCAACTGTGGCGTCAGTTCGAGGGGTGGATAGCGGTCGCCGATCGGTACGCTCAGCAATTCGGCGAACAGTGGCACGGACTCATCCAAATCGAGGGTGGCGCGCGCGAGCACTGCTTCGAGTTTGGCGAGGCGCTGCTCATCGGTGTCGGTTCGTCGAATGCCCGCTGCGCGCTTCAACTGCGTGATAATCGGATAGAGTGCGCTGTCTTGATGGTGGGGTGAGCAGAAATATCGTAGGCGCGCGTTCGGCTCGTGAGCCAGTCGTTCCAGCAGGGCTTGAGTGATCCGCGACTTGCCGACGCCCGGGTCTCCCGACAACAGGACTGCGCGACCTTCTCCCGCCTTTGCCTGCTCCCAACGCCGCGCGAGAAGCCCGATCTCGTCTTCGCGACCGATGAGCGGCGTGCCGGCGGCGCGCAGCGCCTCGAACCGGCTGTCTGTCGCCTCGCCCGCCACGACTTGCCAGGCCTGAACGGTCTGGTCGAAGCCCTTCAGCGGAACGGCGCCGAGATCGCGGTACTCGAAGAGGCCACCTGTCAGATTGCGGGTAGTCGACGCGATGACGAGGGTACCCGGCTCGGCCAATGCCTGGAGCCGGGCCGCGAGGTTCGGGGTCTCGCCAACGACCGCCTGCTCTAGAGCCGCGCCCGTCCCAAGGAGATCGCCGACCACGACCAGCCCGGTCGCGATCCCGATCCTTACGCTCAACGGCACGCCGGCGGCGGTCTGAAGATTCGGCACGGCCTCTATGAGTGAGAGGCCCGCTCGGACGGCGCGCTCGGCGTCGTGTTCGCTCGCCTGCGGATAGCCGAAATAAGCGAGTACACCGTCCCCCATGTACTTTGCGATGAAACCGCCGTGTCGGCCGATCAACTCCGCGCAGCATCGGTGATACGTCCCGATGACCGCGCGCAGGTCCTCGAGATCGAGTCGCGTCGACAGCGTGGTGGACCCGACCAGGTCGCAGAACATGATGGAGATCTGGCGGCGCTCGGCATCGTCATGCCGAGTCGGCCCGGATGGCGCGGAAGGGGATCCGGCGCGAATGGCACCTGGCAGTTCCGCAATCCCCGCCAGCAGCTTTCGGCGATGACCGAGCGAGACACCGAGCTCCTTCAAATCCTGATCGGTCAAATGGACCAAGACGGAGAGGTCGATATCGTTCGCGGCAAAACGGACCGCGTACTCGGGCATTCCGACGGTCGTCAACCACTCCGCAACCGACGTTGGGTGGGGCATCTGGCCCCCTTCATGCGAGCCTGACCTTCAGGACATTACCAGAATCTCAAATACAGGTCAGTATCTCTCTGGCCCGTCGTCATTTGGAAGGTTTCATGGGCTGATGACGACCTGGGCCGGATCCCAAACGCAGAGGCTACCTCGGAACGGCCGTACCATACCTGCGTGCAATGGTGCCCGCCGACGCGTCGCGCTACCCATCCAGCACGACGGAATGCAAGCAACGGAACCGGACCTCCCGAGACGGCAGTTGCAAGACAAGGTCGGCGGCGTAATGCCCGCCGGCCTTTTTCTTTCTTTCGCGCAGCGCGCCGAACTTTCTCGCCATCGGGCGATTCTTGATGCGTTCTTGATGGCTTGCAGCGACGCCCGCTGGGCGCGCCGGCAGCAGACGTTCCCTCTGGTCCTTTTTGACCCTGGACGGACTTCACGCCGTTCTGGGACCAGGTGCAAAGTACAAAAAAACAATCTACGCTAGGGATATCGCTCTCCGTTGAGAAAGGCCGCGATGTCCATTTCACGCAGACGGTTGCTTCAGACTTCGTTACTTTGTGCTGCAGGAATGGTCCACGGATCGTCCCCGGCTCTTCCTCAGGAGCCCGCCTCGGCACCGACGCCGGATGAGCGCAAGAGATTGGCTCGGTTGGCCGCCGCTTTCATGGAAACCTATGAGGTTCCGGGTCTCTCAATTGCGATCGCAATCAAGGGAAAGCCTGCCTACGTTGAGGCGTTCGGCGTTGCAGATCGAGACACCGGCGAAGCATTGACGCCGCAACATCGATTTCGCGTGGCAAGCATATCGAAGCCGATTACGTCCACCGGAATTTTCACACTCATCGAAGCAGGAAAATTGCAGCTGGATCAGCGCATTTTTGGACCAAATTCCATTTTTGGTGATGATTACCCGTGGTCGGCCGATGGATCTGAAACACGAATTACAATTGAGCATCTGCTAACTCACACCACCGGCGGCTGGAAAAACGATGCTCGCGATCCAATGTTTCTGAACAAGGAACTGAACCATCGCGAACTAATTACCTGGACATTGAAGCAGATGCCTCTTGCCGTTCCTCCAGGGACATCCTTTGCCTATTCCAATTTCGGCTACTGCATACTTGGGCGGGTGATTGAGAAACTTACTGGTCAGACCTACGAACAATACATCAAGGAAAACGTTCTGAAGCGCTGTGGAATAACCGATATGCAGATTGCGGGAAACAGGTTGACGGACCGAGCGATCAACGAGGTAAAATACTATAGTCCGGCCGGGGGCGATCCTTACGGGATGAACGTCGCCCGAATGGATTCTCACGGTGGTTGGATTGCGACACCGAGCGAGATGACAACGTTCTTCGTTCATATCGATGGGTTCAAGACTTCGAAACAACTGCTGACCGACGACACGCTCCGCACAATGAGCACCCCGACCGCCGCAAATCCCCGTTATGCCAAAGGCCTGTTCGTTAATTCGGCCAATAATTGGTGGCATGGCGGTTCGTTGCCTGGAACAGAAACCCTTTCTGTACGAACAAACAGTGATTTTTGTTGGTCCGCGTTTACTAATACGCGGCCCAAATTCCGGGACATGACCGCCGCTCTTGATATGCTGGGATGGCATATGGTGCGTTCGGTGGCTGACTGGCATCCATGAGAAATGGGTCCAGACCGTAATACGCTCCGGTCGGTGATGCCTTCATTCAGTGAGCGTATGCCCGTTCATGGCAGCCAGCAGCAGCCATTAGGCCCGGTGGAACGGCGCCGACTGCTGTGGAAGGAACAAACTTCAGAACTCGGCCGTTTTACATACCACTTTCCGATCAACCAATCGTCCAGCTACTATCGATCCCGTGGCCCGACCCTGCCTTCCGGACAAGAGAAGGCGTTGGGGCATGCGTTGTGGTTCCCAGGGAGGACAAAAATGGCCATCGTCAACGAACCGCTTTCACGCCATGCGCTCGCCTTCGTTCTTGCGGGCGGTCGTGGAAGCCGGCTCCTGGAGCTGACCGACAGGCGCGCCAAGCCGGCGGTCTATTTCGGCGGAAAATCGCGCATCATCGATTTTGCCCTCTCCAACGCGGTGAACTCCGGAATTCGCCGGATCGCGGTTGCAACCCAATACAAGGCCCACAGCCTGATCAGGCACCTGCAGATGGGCTGGAACTTCTTTCGCCCGGAGCGCAACGAGAGCTTCGATATCCTCCCCGCAAGCCAGCGCGTCTCGGAGACCAACTGGTACCTCGGAACGGCGGACGCGGTTTATCAGAACATCGACATCATCGAGTCGCACGATGCCAGGTTCATCGTGCTGCTCGCCGGAGATCACATCTACAAGATGGACTATGAGCGCATGCTGAAGCAGCATGTCGAACAGCGCGCCGACGTCACCATCGGCTGCCTGGAAATGCCGCGTGCGGAATCCAGCGGCTTCGGGATCATGGACGTGGACGAGGATGGCATCGTGAAGTCCTTCCTCGAGAAGCCGGCCGATCCGCCGGCGATGCCCGGCAAGCCCGACAAATCATTGGCCAGCATGGGGATCTATGTATTCGATTCGAAATTCCTGTTCGACGAGTTGCGGCGTGACGCGAACGACCCGAATTCGAGCCATGATTTCGGCAAGGATCTGATCCCTTACCTCGTCAAGAACGGCCGGGCGGTGGCGCACCAATTCTCGACCTCCTGCGTCAGGTCCGACGGCGATCCACGGAGCTATTGGCGGGACGTGGGCACCGTGGATGCTTACTGGGCCGCCAACATCGACCTCACCGACGTTCTGCCTGAGCTCGATATTTACGACCGCGCATGGCCGATCTGGACCCATGCCGAGATCACGCCTCCCGCCAAGTTTGTTCATGATGAGCAGGATCGGCGCGGACAGGCGGTGACTTCGCTGGTCTCCGGCGGATGCATCATCTCCGGCGCCGCATTGCGCCGCTCGCTGCTGTTCACCGGGGTGCACGTCAATTCCTATGCAAACGTGGAAAATGCCGTCGTCATGCCTTACGTGAATGTGGGCCGGTATGCGCGGTTGAAGAATGTCGTGATCGATCGCGGCGTTCGAATCCCGGAAGGTCTCGTGGTCGGCGAAGATCCTGAACTCGATGCGAAACGGTTTCGAACCACGGCGCAGGGTATCACGCTGATCACGCAGCCGATGATCGACAGGCTGGATGCATGAGCGAGCTTCGCGTCCTTGCGGTCGCCTCTGAAATCTATCCGATCGTCAAGACAGGCGGTCTTGCCGACGTCGTCGGCGCGCTCCCGGCTGCGCTGCAAGCGCATGGCATCGAAACGCGGACCCTGGTGCCGGGATATCCCGATGTCATCAAGGGGCTGACGGTCGCGGAGGAGTTCCTCCATGTGCCGGAGTTTTTTGGCGGACCGGCCCGCCTGCTCGGTCGCGTGCATGGCAACCTCAATTTGCTTGTGCTCGACGCGCCGCATCTCTTTGCACGGCCCGGCAACCCCTACGTCACCCCTGATGGCAAGGACTGGCCCGATAACGGCGTGCGCTTTGCCGCGCTTTCGAAGATGGCCGCCGAGATCGGCCAGGGCGCCATTCCCTCGTTCGTGCCTGATGTGGTGCATGCCCATGACTGGCAGGCTGGCCTCGCGCCTGCCTATTTGCACCTTACCCATCAGCGCCGGCCTGCCACCGTGATGACGGTCCACAATCTGGCCTACCAGGGCAAGTTTCCGCATCACATGCTCGATGTGTTCGGCCTGCCGCGTGAGTCGTTCTCGATTCACGGCGTCGAATATTATGGTGAGATCAGCTTCCTGAAAGCGGGCCTGCAATTCTCCGATCGCATCACGACGGTTTCGCCGACCTATGCGCGCGAGATTCAGACCGATGAGGGAGGCATGGGGCTGGGTGGGTTGCTGCGCGAACGGTCGCAGGTTCTGAGCGGCATCCTCAACGGCATCGATATGTCGGTCTGGAACCCGGAAACCGATCCCGACATCGCCGCGCGTTTCAGCGCGACCGAGCTGGATTCCCGTGCGGCAAACAAACTGGCCCTGCAGCGCCGGTTTGGTCTCGATCAATCCCCAAGCGCCCTGCTGCTCGGCGTGGTGAGTCGGCTGTCCTGGCAAAAGGGACTGGATATCCTCCTTGAGAACCTGCCGACCATCCTCGGCGAAGGGATGCAGCTCGTCTTGCTCGGGAGCGGAGAGGCGGGTCTCCAGCAAGCTTATCAGGCCGCCGCAAAAGCGCACCCGGGCCGGATAGCGGTTCTGATCGGCTACGACGAGGCTGTCGCCCATCTCATTCAAGCCGGCGCCGATGCCCTGGTCGTGCCGTCACGCTTCGAACCGTGCGGTTTGACCCAGCTTTGCGCCTTGCGATACGGCGCTATCCCGATCGTATCGCAGGTCGGCGGCCTTGCGGATACCGTCATTGACGTAAGTGAGGCCGGAGGCGCCGCAACCGGCTTGAAGTTCGGGCCCGTCACGGCCGAAGCCCTCGCTGGCGCCCTGCAACGAGCCAACGTTCTGTGGCACGACCAGCAAGCCTGGCGAAGGTTGCAATACAATGGTTTGTCGACGGATGTATCATGGCGCAATCGGGCGAGCCGCTACGCCGCCCTGTATCGCGATGTCGTCGCGGCTCGCAGAAATCAATAGCATCGCATTTTGCTGACCGGCCGCTTTGCGCCAATTACAGACCTTGGCCGCGAACCGATGCGCGGATATCCTCCAGGTTGCAAACCGCTTCAGTCCGATCTTCCTTAAGCAGTAGGAATTTTGTCATGACAAACAGTGGAATCACGCGACGTCGCATTCTTCGCAGTGCTGCAACCGGCGGTCTCGCGGTAGCCGCGGCCTCAGGGGCGGTCGGTGCCGCCCGCGCGCAATCGGCGCGAAAGACCTTTGTTTTTGTCAGCGGGGCTTTTTGCGGTGGCTGGATATGGCGCCGGGTCACTGATCGGCTCGAACAGGGCGGCCACAAAGTATTCGCTCCGTCACTGACGGGTTTAGGCGAGCGCTCGCATCTGCTGAGCAAGGACGTCAGTCTGGACACCCACATCGCCGACGTCGTCAACCTGATCAAGTGGGAGAGCCTTGAGGATGTCTGCCTTGTGGCGTGGTCCTATGCAGGCTTCGTAGGCGCGGGCGCACTCGAAAGTATAGGCAATCAAGTCTCCTCCATCGTGTGGCTTGATGCCTATCTGCCTACCGACGGACAGAAGGTGCTGGACTTGGCAGGCGCGGGCCCTTTTGCCAAAATCATACAGACGGCCATTGACAAGGGCGAGGCAGGCGTTGGTCCGCCGAAGATTTCGGTGGCTGGTGTAGCTGACCGTGATCAGGCATTTGCGCAGTCTAAGGTCACCGCCCATCCGGTTGGCACCTATGTCCAGCCGATCAAGCTTTCCGGAGCGCTCGAAAGGGTCGCGAAGAAAACGTACATCCGGCTTCCGAAATTTCCACAGCCGGCTTTCGATAAGGCACTCGCGGACTGCAAGGGTAACAAGTCCTGGGCTACGTTCGAGCTGCCGGACATCGGGCACATGTCGATGCTTGATGCGCCGGACCGCACCAGCGAGTTGATACTGCAAGGCGCCTGAGATCGACCCCATCGTAGCGTAACCTGCATCTTGGTCAAAACCAGGACCGCGCGGGAGTGCGCCCATGTCCGGGTCGGGTCAAACTGAGACCTCAATCTGCCGGTGCGGCTTGTCCACTCTTCCCTAGGAGCAGACTTTTCCGACCGGCCGCTTTGCGCCAGAAGCGGCCATTCGCAAATTGGATGGAATATCGATGTCTGCCTTTCACCCAGAAGCGGACATCGCGCAGCTGCGGGGCCACGTCAGCTTTGTGCCAAACTCGGACATGGACTATGCACTCGCGGCGAACAAGTCCCATCGACCGGGCAACCCCTTGAGTTCATGCGAACCGCGCTCGGAAAATTTCAGGCCCGCCCCGGCAACAAGGTCGGTGACAACTCTTGAAACGAGAACTTCGCTTGGTTGGGATTGGGCCATTACGCGAGCGGCCGCGTGCACAGCGATGCCTCCGATATCCCGGCCTCTTATTTCAATTTCACCCGTATGGAGGCCGGCCCGTAAAGGCAAGCCTATCTGCCCCGCAGCCGTCCCGAATGCCAACGCGCATCGAACGCCGCGGCCGGGGCCGTCGAAGGTCGCTAAAATTCCGTCGCCGGTGCTTTTGACCAGAATCCCGCGATGCTTCTCGATCACTTGTTTCGCAAGCTGATCATGGCTGTCGAGAGACCGCCGCCAGGCTTGGTCGCCCATGGCAGCAGCGCTGCGAGTCGAATCGACAATGTCGGTGAAGAGAACTGTTGCCAGAATGCGCTCGCGATACGCCGATGAACGTTCCCTATGTCCGGTTACAAACTCCTCGATGTCTCCGAGCAGTGCTTCGGTGTCGCCAGCCCAGAACGCGTGATCGCCCTCGGGATATTCAATAAATCCCGCTTTGGGAATGCCTGCCGCCAGAGCGCGGCCAGCCTCGATAGGGACCCGCGCGTCCAAGCGCCGATGCAACACAAGTGTAGGAACTTGTATCGCTGACAGTATCGGTCTGACGTCAATTTGCGCATTCAAGAGAATGGCTGCCCGAACTGCGCCGGGACTGGCGGATAGCCGTTCCAACTTGGCGAACTGAACAATCGTATCCCCGTTTGCCGCTTGGCTCGGGATCACAGTCTTCATGATTTCGCCCGTGCCCCAGGATTTTACAATCCTGGCAATTCTATGCTCCAGACCGTCCGACCGAGACGCCGGGGCAAGGGCAAAACCTCCGAAAAGAATGAGTTGTATGACGCGTTCGGGATATGTCGCAGCGAACAATGCGCTCATAGCGGAGCCTTCGGAAAACCCCATCACCACCGCCCGTTCCGAACCTATGTCGTCCATGACGGCGCGGACGTCGTCCATGCGCTGTTCAAGCGAGGGCGCGCCCGATATCCGGTCGGATAACCCCTGGCCCCGTTTGTCGAAAGTGACGACACGAGCAAATGTCGAAAGACGGCGCAAGAATGCAGTATATCCCGCCAGTTCGTGCGTGAACTCGACATGCGAAACGAGACCGGGAACCATGATGATATCAACCGGTCCAGCGCCCATTACTTGATAGGCGATATTGACGTCGCCGCTGAGCGCGTAACGCGTCTCCGGGAAGTTAAAATCACTCATTTCAATCCTCGAGGGCGCAAATAACTTGCTTGTCCTTGGCACGGAAAGGATCAAGCGTAACCCGAATTGCCCGTCATGGCGACGGGGTACGACGTCAGTTTAGGGTCAAAAGGCGACCTCCGCCCGCACATATGTAATGTCCATTTTGACCCCAGGAGCAGACATGCCCATGAAGGGCAGCTTTGCGCCAGAAGCGGCCATTCCCGGGATGATTGCATCTCAGGAGTCACCGAAAAGGAGCCCTGGTTCGCGGCCATGCAGTTTGCCGACGCTACTTTCGTGCTGTCGCAATATCTTGGCCAACTCGATTGTCGCCCGAGACCGACGTGGGAAGATGGACCCGCGCCAGTTCCGAAGCTGCCTTGGTTGTTCCGCAGAGGCTTCGGCCAAGAAGGTGACGGTGAAGAAACTCGATCTCGTCCGCGACCACTGCCTCGTGGGCCGGCCCGTCGTAGATGTCGAAGTGATCGACACCTGGATAGATGCGGAGTTCACCTTTCGGGGCTTGGCGCGCGGCCTCAACCGCAGGTCCCGGCTTGGCAACCTGATCGTCCGCAGCGACGCAAACCAGCCAGGGACAGTGAAGCGAGGCGGCATGCCGGATGGCGCTATATGGAGGACCGAGCAGCCAGGCCGCGGAGACGCGGTTCCGCCATCGAGATTCCTCGCCGATGGCGACAACACGACGCCAACCGACCTCAGATCCGGGCGCGCTAATGAATGCCGCCTCATGGGGCTGACCAACGGCAGCCAAATAGCGACCCTCGACCGCTGCAGCCTTCATTGCCTCTACGACGTGCTGAGGTTTGGCGTAAGTCTGAGAATCCCTGTCGAGATATGGGACCTGGCTGATAACCGCGGCCACCCTGGGGTCCTCCGCTGCCGCGGCGAGCGCGTTGCCGCCGCCCAGCGAGGAGCCAAACGTCGCCACGCGTCCGGCATCGATATCGGGTAGCGAACGAGCAAACGCGATAGCAGCGCGCCAGTCTTCCAACTGAAGAGACGGTTCGAACAGGTCCGGCTCGCCCGTGCTGTCGCCAAAGCCTCGATGATCGAAAACGAGCGCTGCGATGCCGGCGGCGGCAAACCTTTCGGCGAACGCACCAAGCCGATCTCGGCGTGTGCCGGTCAATCCGTGGGCCATGACGATCACAGGTCTCGGTCCTTTATCCGTCGCAGCGGGGTAAAACCACGCAGCGCATGTGTCATGACCGGAGGCGAACGTTAATTCCTTGCGACTCATACTCATGGAGCTCGTCCTCCTTGTTTTTGATCTCGCAGCTTCCCCGCAGCGAACCGAACCGGGGAGTGACCCCGGTCCAACTCGTTTCCGGATGGCTGCTGCCGACATTGTCGGAGACGGCGATCACGATTGATCAGGCCGCGCGCAAGATGTTGAGCTGCTGCAGCGCGGTCGCGCCATCGTCCAGGCCGACCTCTTCCGCGATTTTGCCGTTCTCGACGCGGAGCACGGTTATTCCGCTGAAGCGCATTTTCCGGCCGGAAGCCGCCGGCAGTGATCCGATGATGAAATCGTCGAAAGCAGACCCCGTGTGTGTTCCGCCGCCTTCCCAACGACCGACGACGTAATCACCTTCCGCGATCAAGTCCGCAGTGCCCCCAAAGCCGAGATCTGGAAACGCATCGCGGAATCCAATCATGAATTCCTTCACGTCCTTGCGACCCCGACGCGGCTCATGCAGCGAATACTGCAACAGCATGTCAGGCGCAGCGAGTTCGTCGATGATATCGGGATTCCACGGATTGCCCCAGAACTCCTTGAACCAACGGCCGACGATCGCTTTATTTTCCTCTTCCTTCGACATTCGTAATTCCTTCTCCGTTGTGTGTCTCACAGGTCGTAAGTGAAACGTACGCGGCGGCGTTCAGATTCGCGTTCAAACTCTTGCCGCGTGTCATCGTCCTCTGACCTATTGCACGACCGATGTTCCAACCACCCGTTTCCCGACACGAAAGAATTTCGTTTCCGTCGCATTCTTTCATAGTTGAAGTCGTTGACACTGGTTGGAGCGCAGGTATCCGCGCGAAGCATCCAGTTCGCAAATCGTTCGCAGGGATGAATGCTTGGGAATTGATGGCGCTACTACCTGGCGACATTCGCGGCAATGCTCTCGCCGTGGCTCGAAAAGCCCCGTGAATGTCAGCTTTGCGCTGCCATTAGCGGAAGTCGCACTTCATTCGTTCACCCGTAGCCCAGGGGCGAACACTGGCTGCGATGGTCATTCAGGCAGCCCGGCTTGCCGCAATCCTTCTTCCAATCGCGAGAGGTCTTCGGCCCGTCGAAAAGGGGGGAGCGCGTCTTTGAGATTGGAAATACGTAGCGCGGGATTGAGTTGCCGCAGCCGAGCCATTGCCTTGTGTGCTTGCTCCGGCCGTCCGGCCATTGCATTGCTCGCGGCGGCAATGCGTAAACCAGGTTGAAAGTCCGGACTGTCCTGCAATGCCATTGCCGCCCATGACACAGCTTCGTCATAGCGGCCCTGTAAGAAATGGGCATAGGCGGTCCCGCCTCGCATTGCTCTCAGAAACGGATCAAATGGGCTCAGGCGCATGGCACGAGCGAAACGCTCGATTGCCCATTCTGGCTCGCCGAGAAAGTTTTTTACCCAGCCGCCGGAATTCCACGCCTGGGCCAAATTGGAGTTGAGCGTAAGCGCGCGATCGATCAAGGCAGCGCCCACCTCGAGATCGCGAACAAAGTGTGCTAGCGCAAACCCGCCGGCGGCGAGTGCGATCGCGTCATCCTTGCCCAACTCAACCGCCCGCTGGGCGAGCCTCGTCACTTCGGCAATCTCGTTCGCTGTGTCTGAAATCCAGCCATTGTTCTTGGCCGTAGAGTAGCAAAAGGCGGCACGACCGTAGGCGGACGCAAAATCGGGGTCGAGCGCGATTGCGCTGTTGAACAGGCGCAAAGCCTCCTCGTTCGCTTGCCGGTTGTCAAACTGATAGAACGCGGCCAAACCACGTAAATAGAGGGCATAGGCGTCGAGACTCTCGGTCGGCTTGCGCCTGGCACGCTCGATCTCGGCTTTTTCCATCGCTGGCGCGATCGCCCCGACGACGCTCTCTGTCACCTGGTCCTGCAAATCGAAGATGTCGCCGAGGCCGCCATCAAACCGGTCCGCCCAAAGATGTGCGCCCGTGGCGGTATCGACGAGCTGTCCCGTGATGCGCACCCGGGTTGCCGCCTTGCGAACGCTGCCTTCCAACACGTAGCGCACCCCCAGCTCACGCCCGACCTGCTTCACGTCGACGGCGCGCCCCTTGTAGGTAAAGCTCGAGTTGCGGGCGATGACGAACAGCGCCTTGAAATGCGACAGCGCGGTAATGATCTCCTCCACCATTCCATCAGCGAAGTAGTCCTGTTTCGGATCACCGCTCATGTTCTGGAATGGAAGAACCACGATGGACGGCTTGTCGGGGAGCGCAAGTACCGGAGCCCGGCCCGCCGGCGAACCCGGTTGCTGCTTGGCAGCGGCTTGACCACCGAGTTGAACCCGCCATGCCCGCAGGGGCTCCGCGATGTTCTTGAGGGTCTGCGGTCCAAGGTCATCCCAGCCGATCTCGACCTTGCCCCGGATCTGCCGATAGGTGTCGTCGGATATGCAAACGCCGCCGGGCTCGGCAATGCCCTCCAGCCGCGCGGCAATGTTGACGCCGTCTCCAAAGATATCGTTGTCGTCGATGATGATATCGCCGACATGGATACCGATCCGGAATTCAATCCTGACGTCCTGGGGGACGTCGGCGTTTTGCGCGGCCATTGCACGCTGGATTTCGACCGCGCAGCGCGCGGCGTCGACGGCGCTCGCGAATTCCACCAGCATGCCATCACCCGTGGTCTTGACGATGCGGCCGCGATGGGAACCGAGAGCGGGGTCAATAAAAGCTTTTCTGGCCGCCTTGAGCCGGGCCAGGGTGCCTTCCTCGTCGACACCCATGAGGCGGCTATAGCCGGCAACATCCGCAGCCAGTACCGCCGCCAATCGCCGTTCTACGGGCTCGCTGCTCAAGACACGCTCCCGGCTCGGGAAACTAGTTGTCCATCATAGCAGCATCGTGGGCGGCTGTCCGGGACGTCAGCTTTGTCCCTAAAATCGGACATTCCCGCGGCTGACCACTTTGCGCCCATAGAGGTCGTCGGCGCAGCGAGCGCCCGGCGCTGTCGGTTGGTCGCCATTCGATTTCAGCAGATTGACCCACACGGCGACAATATCCATATGGGAAGTCAGAATCGGATGAAGCCTGCCGTTTCGGACTAACAAGTATGCGGCCTTGTAGCTCGGGCGGCGTCATTTCAAGTGGTTTCGTTCGGGAGTTTTCATGACTGCACTGTCTATCCTCGATCTCGTCCGCGTCACCGAAGAGACCGATGCCCGCGGCGCGCTCTACAACGCCCGCGATGTCGCCGTTCATGCCGAGGCCTGGGGTTATCGCCGCATCTGGGTGGCGGAGCATCACAACATGGCCGGCATCGCGAGCGCCGCGACCTCGGTCGTGATCGGTCATATCGCAGCGGGAACCAAGACCATACGCGTCGGTGCGGGCGGCATCATGCTCCCCAACCATGCGCCTTATGTCATTGCCGAGCAGTTCGGCACGCTGGCGCGGCTGTTTCCCGGCCGCATCGATCTTGGGCTCGGCCGCGCCCCCGGCACCGACCAGCTCACGCTGCGCGCCTTGCGCCGCACGCCTGAAGCGGCCGAAAATTTTCCGCAGGACGTTCTGGAGGTGCAGGCGTTCCTGGCGCCGGCCGGTCCCAATCAGCGCATCCAGGCGGTGCCGGCGGCCGGAACGGAAGTGCCGCTGTGGATTCTGGGATCGAGCAATTTCGGCGCGATGCTGGCGGGCGAACTCGGGCTTCCCTATGCCTTCGCCTCGCACTTTGCGCCTGAACTCCTGATCCCGGCGCTGCAGATCTACCGCAGCCGCTTCAAGCCGTCCGAGCAGCTCGACCGCCCCTACGCGATGGTCGGGGTCAACATCATCGCCGCCGACAGCGATGACGAAGCGCGCCGGCTGGGCGACGACGCAGCAGATGTCCTTTACCAACATCTTCCGCGGCGCGCGCGGCCTCAGCCAGCCGCCGATCGACGACATCGAGAGCTATTGGTCGCCCGCGGAAAAGAGGCAAGCGATGGGCATGCTCGCGCGCTCCATCATCGGCTCGCCCGAGACGGTTCGCGCCGGCATCGATGCGCTCGTTGCGGAAACCGGCGCCGACGAACTCATGATCGTGTCCGATGTCTACGATCACGCCAAGCGGCTGCGCTCCTTCGAACTGATCGCCGGCGCCGCGGGGATCGCGGCTCGCTGAACTAGATTTCGCAGCCGGCTGTATTCAAGGCCTTGCGCAAGCCACCAAACGCGCTCAGCCGGCAGTGCAGGGGCTCGCTGGGGGCGGCTTTTGAACGCTCGGCGCTGGTAGTGCGCCTGATATCGGCAGTTCGCCTGATACCGGGGGCCTTTGGCTTCGGCTTGGGAAGGGCAGCGGTAGTGACCTTCTTTGATTTGGGATCGTGCCGGTGGCGGTTCATCCTCGGGGTCTCCGAAGGCCATATGAAGGTGGCTTCCGGAGGCGGCGAGGGAGAAACGTGTTCGTTGACCAGAGCAGGCTGCGCTGGCGTCTCGGTTTTCGCATAGTTAACTTCGAGCTTATCGGCCTTCGCCAACGCACCATGTGAATCGGAAATGTCGACGGTTGTTTCGGCAAGGGGCTGAACGACCGCTATTGCAGTACGCGGCGGAGTTCTGAGTTCCATCGCCGCAAGCGCTCCTATCCCCAATGGGATGAGGAGGCCCAACAACACCATTCTCAACATGATGCTTCTCCGGCCATGATAGTGCCGGTGCAAATTCTCCGCTCTAATGGGGCAATCTGGCGGCGGTCCACGCAGGAACCTCACCCGCGTGCAGGATGTTTGCCGACAGGGTTAACCGCCCGCCGATCTCGCCGTACCGAGAGTATCAGCCGATCAGCCGATCAAGGATCAGCCGATCAAATGAATTGTCGGCGCGCCTTCCACACCGGCCTTTTGCATCGCAGACTTCAAATCATCACTCGCCGTCCAGGCGCGCGCCTTGGCCAGGTCCGCCACGTTGGCAACGATTACAAGGTCGTTGGCGTCTTCCGTGTTGCGGTAGACGCGGCAGTTCGTGACTCCAGCCGCGGTCCGGCTCGATTCGTGGGCGTCATAGCCCGGACGCCATGCTGCGTAGTCGCGGACTCTGTGATGGATAATCATCGAAGCCATCGGTCCCTCCCGCATGTTGTTTTCCAGCGAAGGGCTGCGCCAATCGCCGATCAAGATCGTAAGCGTTTTTGTATCTGGCGTCTAATGGATGGCCTGCTGCACTGCAATTGCGGGCTGATATGGCGCTTCGATCAGCAATGACGCGCGCCGCTATTGGAGCGGACCTTCCGCCCGAACGGGTATAGCCGTTATGACGTCTATCATCCGAAGCGCTGCAAACCGAATTGGCGACTCGGCTTTTGACTGGCGCAGGGTGACATTCCTTCCTTGGGTCGGGAGAGTCCCGTCGGGTTGTGCAGTGCGATTGCGACGAGGGAGGCGACCATGAATTTTTGGCAGATGTCCGACGGAATCCGGCTGCATCATCAACAGCCCCCTGACCATGACGGGTACGATGGCCAAGGCGTTCGAGACGTGGCATGGCTGGATCCTACACTGAATTCCGCGATCGGCACCGGTTACAATAGCGCTGGCGACGGCGGCTATGGCTTCTTCGTCGGCGCGATGCATCCGCCTGTCGCGCGTTCTGATTGGCTTGATGCAGGACACGGAGGTATTCAAAGCAAGGCCGATGCCCAGTCCAATGCGGTGCACGCCGATCAACACGCCGGCCAGACGGGCCGCAAAGATGGAGGCGGCAGCGCGACGACTGGCGCAGAGGTATCAGCCCTCAATTCTGGTTCCGGCCCAGGCCATGGCTGGCTTGATTCCACCACGATCCAGACCGGGGCCAATCAGGCCGGCAACGGCGGAGATGGATATTTTTATGGAGGCACCATCCACGCCTCCTTCCTCATTTATCAGCCGATCAACATCGCGATCGCGATTGGATATGGCTCCAGCGCCCACGCTGAACAAACCAACAATGTGAGTATCGATCAATCAGCCGTTCAAATCGCCGGCGTCGGGGGAAACGGCGGCAATGGCAACGCCGCATCGGGGGGAAACGTCGGCAGTTCTTCTTCTGGCGCCGACCTTATCGCGACCGGCGGCAATGGCGCCGGCAATGGTGGCGACGGCTACTTCTTCGGGAGCCTCGTGAACGCTCCTGTCGTTATCTACCATCCAGTAAATATTGCCATCGCCGGCGCAGGAGGCACGGCCGTGGCTACTCAATCCAATACGGTTGAGATCGATCAATCCGCCGTCCAGATCGCCGGTGTCGGTGGCAACGGCGGTAGCGGAAATGCGGCAGGCGGCGGCAACGTATCGATGCTCGGACACACTTCCGGATCGGGCAACGGCGGGACTGACTCGCTCATACATACTGGCGACAACCATGCGGGCAATGGCGGCGACGGTTACTTTTATGGAGGCCTCGTCCACGCATCCTTCGCGATCTATAACCCGGTCAACATTGCGGTGGCCGGGTATAATTCCAGCGCGCATGCCTTCCAGTCGAACAACGTGCAGCTGGATCAGTTCTCCTTTCAGATGGCCGGCCTCGGAGGAAATGGGGGCAACGGCAATGCCGCAGCGGGCGGAAACGTCTTCTCCGGCTTCGGAGGTGGCTCCAACGCCATCGCAACCGGGGACAACACTGCCGGCAACGGTGGCAGCGGCCATTTCACCGGCAGCATGATCGATGTCAGCATCGCGATTTATGCGCCGATCAACATTGCGATCGCTGGCCCCAATTCGACGGCCGAAGCCGACCAGATCAACAATGTGATGTTGGACCAGAGCACGGTCCAGATCGCGGGAAACGGTGGGTACGGCGGCCACGGCAATCTTGCGCTGGGTGGTGATGTCGCCACGCATCTTCTCTCTGAACTTCATTTGATAGGATAGGGCGGGAATTTTCTGCCGCTCCGATGGTGAGGCCGAAGCCGCTCGCGGTCCGCTGATCGACCAGGCGCGCTCGCAGCTTCGCCATGCTGCGTCGCCATCGAGAGGCGCCAAGGCATGTAAAAGGCATGTAATCCTTTCGTGTGTATCGCCTACCGAACAGGATGGCACTCCATTTGCCATCTATCCGGCCCACGCAAGTGGGGATCAGAGTTGTTGACACATCCGCTATCCTGATCCGGACGGATGGTGCGTGAAATTAACACAGGACGGAGGCTGATATGATGGCCAAGGCAAAGGGATTGATCAACGTTTCCGACTCCATCGAATTCAAATCGATCAACACCGGGGGCAACGCCGCCGGAAATGGCGGCGACGGCAGCTTCTCGGGAAAAATCGTCAACCAACCGAGCATCAGCTTCGATCCATACAACAAGGCGAGCGGTGCCAGCGTGGACGTGAAAACCGGCGATCACGTCAATCAAAAGGCGGAATGGGATGCCGGGGGCGCAAACGGAAAGGCTTCGTGGTTTGCGAAGGCCGAGGGAGGAAAGGCCACGTCGAACGGAAACCAGGACTCCGACAGCGGCCATAATACCTCCAAGGTATACGCCAACACGACGGCGCAGCAGTCAAACTCGCTGAAGGCGGACATGCATCAGGAAGTGGTGGCTGGTATCGGCGGCGACGGTGGAAACGGCAACATCGCGCTGGGTGGAGACGTGAACTTCGTTTTCGATACCTTCTGATCGGCAGCTTGTCCGACTGGCAAGACCGGCGGCAGCGGCCGCCGGTCCACGACCCGGTCGAATCCTCAGGGCTCTGGCGGTGACGACAATGCTGATGCCGCCCCTCCGATTACACCTCGCAGCACAGCCACAGACGAGGCTGCAGGCGGCGCTCTGGGCCTGCGCCAGCACGCTTGGCATCGTGTTCGCATACAGTTGCAGCTACAATCTGCTGCTCTTCGCTCCGTCCATCTACCTGCTTCAGATCTATGATCGGGTCTTGTCGAGCCGGAGCGGCCACACGCTTCTGATGCTCACCCTGATCGTCGCGCTCACCGTCGTGGTTGGTGGCGTACTTGACGCGCTGCGCCGCGCCGTGTTGGGACGGCTAGGGGCATGGCTCGACGATCGCCTTCGTCCCTCCGTGCTCTCGGCCAGCCTCGAATGCGCCAACCGCGGCAACCCGGCGCAGGCATCGCAGGCGTATCGGGATCTCACCGTTCTGCGTCAGTTCGTCGAATCCAATGCATGCCCGATACTGTTCGACGCGCTCTGGGTACCGTTGTTTCTAAGTGTGCTTTTTCTCGTACATCCTTTGCTGGGAGTGATAGGAGCCTGCAGCGTGCTCTTCCTGTTCGGCCTCGCGCTTGTCGGCGATGTCCTCACCGAGGATGCGCAGGCCAGGTCCGGAACTGCCTGGGCCAGAAGCCATAGCCGGTTCGCGACGGCTGTCGATAATGTTCAATTGATCCATGCCATGGGGATGCGCGACCGCGCCGCGCGGCTGATCTGCCAGGCCGCGCAGGATGCGCGAAGCGAGCACGACGAGGCCCAGCAGCGATACGAGATCATCATGCTTGTCGCAAAGCCGGCACGCGCATTGTCGCAGGTCCTGATCATGGGAGCCGCCGCGTGGCTGGTGCTCGACTACAACAGAAGCCCCGCCATTATCTTTGCCTCGACACTGCTGTTCAGCCGCGCGCTCGCACCCGTCGAGGGTGCCATCGCTGGCTGGAAAGCTTTCGCGACGGCCTTGAGCGCCTACCGGCGGCTCACGGACATCCTTGTCGTCATCCCCGCTGTCCCGGAGAGCGCGGGCATTGCGTCGAACCGGGGTCGTCTCGTCGTCGACAATGTCGGCGTGGTATTGCCAGGCTCCGGCGGATTCCTGCTGAGGGAAGTCTCGTTCAGCCTCGCGCCTGGTGAATGCCTTGGCATTATCGGACCGTCCGGCTCCGGCAAATCAATGCTCGGCCAGGTCATTGCCGGAATCTCGACGCCAACTCAGGGGCGCGTCCTGTTCGACAACGTCGACGTTTCGGTCTTGCGTGAGGGAGGGGGCGATCGTCACCTCGGATATCTGCCGCAGGACATCAACCTGTTTGGGGAGACAATAACGGAAGTTATCGCAGGGCTGGATGATAGCGATCCGCAGAAGGTCATCGCAGCCGCGAAGCTTGCCGGAATCCATGACACCATCGTGGGGCTGCCACAGGGGTATGACACCGTCATTCCCGGTGGCGGCTGTGCTTTTTCGCGCGGGTATCGCCAGCGTCTCGGCCTTGCACGGGCTTTCTTCGATGACCCGCGCCTTGTCGTGCTCGACGAGCCGAACGCCAGCCTCGACTACGTGGGCGAGCGCGTGCTGTTCGATGCCATCGAGCAGCTGAAGAAAGCCAACATCACGGTGATCATCATCACCCATCGAATGGGTATTCTCGCGGCCACGAACAGAATTGCCATCATGCAGGGCGGTGCCGTCATGGCATGTGGCGAAAGCGAGGAGATCTTCGAGAGGTATTTGAGCCGACCGCAAGTCGCATCACAGGTCACGTTGCCCGAGAGTACGCCCGCGGCCGCCAACGTGTCACCGCAGCGAGTTGTCCCGTGACCGACGTTCCAGACAAACCGCCGCCTTCGTCGTCCCTCGTCCCTGAGCGGCGAACCAAGGTCGTGATTACCGCGATCGACGATATCGAGCCTCTGGAGTTTGCATGGTGGACGGCCCCGACGCCGGCCTCACCTCGCGCCGCACTCCGTGGCTTCACCTGGGCAGGCAATCTGCTGGTCGTCTGCTTTGTGCTGGGCCTCGGGATCTGGTCGGGCTTTGCGCCACTCGAGAGTGCCGCGATCGCTTCCGGCGTCGTGGAAACGGAATCGAGCCGGAAGACGATTCAGCACCTTGAGGGCGGCATCGTCAGGGAAATCCTGGTTGCCGACGGCGACGCGGTGCGCGCCGGGCAGGTGCTGATCTGGCTGGACGACACCAGGGCCCGCGCCGAGGCGCAGAGCCTTCAGGGCCAATTGTGGGACGCGACGGCACGTGAAGCAAGGCTCCAGGCCGAGATGCAAGGGCAAGAGCATGTGTCGTTTCCCGCCAGCATGGCGACTGCGGGGAAGGAGAGTTTATCGGCCGCAGATGTCCTTAGTGCGCAGCGAAACATCTTTGAAACGCGCCGGCAGGTCTTCCGGTCTCAGCTCGCCGTCGTCCGGGAGAAAGGCCTCCAGGTCGACAAGGAAATCCTGGGCCTCAGGGCGCAGGAAACCGCTGTCGCGCAGCGGGCCGCCATCGCCCGCGAGGAACTGGACATGGTGGCCACCCTCGTCAGCAAGGGGCTCGAACGGCGGCCGCGCCTTCTTAACCTCGAACGGGAAGTGGCTGAAATACAGGGGCGGCGGGGCGAGATCGCCGCGCATATTTCGCGCGCCGAGCAGGTCATCAGCGAATCGCAGGCGACGCTGCTCAAGCTCGAGAACGATCGGCAAAACGAAATCGCGCAGTCGTTGCGCGAGGCACAAAACCAGATATTTCAGCTACGCGAGCGATTGCGGGCGGCCATGGACCAGCTGTCGCGAACCGAGGTCAAGGCTCCCGAGGACGGCGTGGTAACCGACCTGCGGATTCATACCCCCGGCGGCGTGATCGGGGCCGGTGCCCCGCTGATGGATATGGTGCCCCGGCAGGATCGCCTCATCGTGACCGCGCGCATCAAGCCCGAGGACATCGATGTGGTTCATCCAGGATTGAATGCCGACGTGCAACTGCTGCCCTACAATCAGCGCCGCGCGCCGCGTCTCAGCGGGACGGTGACGCACGTATCCGCCGACCGCCTCGTCGACAAGCGTACCGAGCAACCCTACTACGCAACCAAAATTCGCGTGCAGGATGCGCGGATCGCCGAGCACGACATCCGGATCATCCCCGGAATGCCGGCACAGGTGTTCATCACAACCGGGCGCAGCACCGTGGCGCTTTATGCCCTGAGGCCCTTGCTCGACAGCTTCAGCGGCGCGTTCAAGGAGGATTGAGCCTCAAGATGCGCCTGTGCTGGTATCGCGTTCATGACCCGACAGCCGGCCGCTCCAGCGGAGCACCGCCTCAGTGCGGTTGCGAGCGGCACACTTGCGCATGATATGATGAATATGCATTTTTACGGTATTTTCCGAAAGGTTCAGCTTAGCCGCAATCAGCTTGTTCGGAAGACCGAGCTCCAGTTCCGCAAGCACGTGTTGCTCGCGAGGCGTGAAGTCGATCAGGTGTTTTTCTGTCACGTCTTTCGCAGCGTCGGCGGCCAGGTATCCCGACGGCAACTCGGCAGCAGAGAGCAATTCCGGCGCCGTCGTCCCATTTTGCGCGATGATCGGAAGTGGTCTGTAGACCCCGCCGGCGAGAACAAGACGCAGGCCGGCAACCGCGACCTCGACCGGGATCGAGGTCGGGAAGAAGCCCCGTACTCCCCTGTGCATTGCAGCCAATGCCGTGGCCTCGTCGTCACGGTTCGACAAGAGCGCGATGGAGGCATTGGGGCAGTAGTCCACGAGGAGAGCAAGATCGTCCTCGACAGACGGATCGGCGATGGACTTGTCCCCGGTACTCAGCGCCACCAGGCAAACATCTCGTCCCGACACGAAATCCAGACCGTCCGTGGTCGCCATTTCGACGATTTCGAACCCCGGCAATTCCCGCCGGAGAATGCTCAAGATGCAGGTGCGCGTTAACGTGAGAGGCTCGATGATCACCAGGGCCGGCATTTGCGGCGATCCATTGAGCCGTTCAGCGTGGTTGACGACTTGGTCCATAATAACCCCGAATTCAAAAAGCTGTTGGGCCACCCCACTGATTCCAAATTTCCACCGATCATAATTGCCTGGCGCCAGGTCCATGAGAGATGCCCGATTGAGCAATCGGTGCTCAAAGGTCTCAGGGATATCCACGACGCCGCAGTTGCAGGAGGAAATTCTTTCCACGCAATTTCACAGCCGGGCACGATGCGATTTCATCGCGTCGCGCGCATTCTGGGCTTCTGAGCATGATAGAACCGGTATCCGCAATCCCGGATCATGCCTTAGTTGCAGATGTTACGATACGCGATCGCCGCCGCTGAATCTGCCTTGCCAGCGACGACGTATGCATCATCCTCCTTCACGAGATATAGAAACGGCCTGTCTCCGGTATCTGAACCGGACGCATTCTTCCCTCTGACGTGACCGCAGATGGTGTCCACCGGACGCCCCCACATATTCAGTCTGACGGCCCGCTTCATGTCGCCAAATTCGGCGGATGCCGGATCGTCCATCTTTGCGGCGACTGAGATCTTTGCCTTGGCCAGGACGGGATCCGGGCGTTCGGCGGATCGATAGGTTGGCGAGGCGGGGGTCGTCGACGGCGCGTGCGCGGTTTTGACGATTTGAGCCCGTCCGCGGGATCCGGCCGATGATGGTTTCCTGGACTTGACCGCAGCGGATTTCGCTCCAGCTGTTGCAAGATATGGCCTGCGCGCCGCTGACTTCTGCGCCATCGGCGGACCGGTCGGGGGTCCTTCGAGGCAGCCTTGTGGCGCGCACTCCCGGAGGCTTGCCTGCGACGGGCCAAGGCCATAGCCGATAAGGAGTCCAGCTAGTACGCCAATGAAAAGCAATCCCATGCAATTCCCCTCCTCGAGGGCGGAATTCCCATTGCACTCTTGCCGCAACTTCTTGATTTTACTGCTGAGGGGTTATCTGTTGCGCAAAAGCGTTAAGCGCTAATTAAGCGTGCACCCCGTGCGAGATCAGGCTGCCGCATGGTTAACGTTGACGCACCGTCAGTCGACCGCTCGGCGGGCGCGTCGCCGGCGTCTCGCACGACCAGCGGTTGGTCTGTCAGCTGCGAGAAGACAGTCCCAGGACGTTGCGCTCAATACAGAGGAATGCGAGGAGTCAGCGCCGAACAGTCGAAGCCTCGCGCCTAGCCCTTCGCGGCGGGTACGGGCGGCACCGGCAGAATGATTTCGGAAGCGATCTTCCAGTCCTTCCCGACGCGAAGCCAATTGATGATCATCAGAAACGGTCTGGCCGTTCCATCCTGCCCCGCATAAGAGACCGTGATGTTCATCGGCACGTAGGACTCGGCGACGTCGCGCGTCAGGCCGACGACCCTGAGCTTCGAATAATCCGGCTCGAGCACGACCGGACCGGAGCTGCCGATATCATGCAGCTTTTGATCAACCGCCTCGTTGCCCCAGAAGCCAGCCCAGTTCCCCTCGGACTGGATCGCGCTCTTTGCCACCAACAGGGTCGAAGGCGATTGCCAGAACATCCCATGCAGGGCCTTGAAATCGTGCTTGTTGGCCAATTCCATCAGTCTGCAGAACTTCAATTTTATCGCGCTGAGGGTCGCAGCATCCAGCGGCTCTTTGCTGACGGCGGGAGGCGCGACAGCCCCGGTGAAAAGAGCCGAAGCAGTGAGAGTGACAAGAAGTGCCTTGTACATGCAGGAGTATCCCTTCCAACGTCTGGCTCGCGTCATGACAACGCCCGTCGCGTTCCGAGATTGGTATCAGTTACCAATTCCATCGGCCGAGACTTCATCGGGACGTTTTAGCTTGCACATTCGCGTAGCAAGGTTGTGATTTTCGCATCGAGATTTCGGGCGACGGCAAGGGCTTCCGGGCTGCCATAATGCAGCAGATAACTCTCCATTTTGTCATAGGAGACGTGGACGCCATCGGGACGTTCATCAATGAGCACTGTGACTGGAGCGTAAGATCCCGCATCGGGCACGTGCTTGACCATTTCTTTCATGATGAGTGGATTGCCGACCACGAGCCGTATGATCTTGGGCGTCTTGGATCCAGTTTCGCGACGCAGAATGTCGCCCAAGTCGAACTCCGCAAACAGCATAAGGTCCGTTCGGCCGAGGCCGCGTTGTACAACGTGCTCCAAATCCGGGAAGGATTTTGTCGCCCTGGTCTCCTTGAAGAATTCGGCCATGTTAGGTTGCCCGACCGCCGACTTGAGCGCGGCCACGACAGCGTCGAATGGTTTTAAGCTCGTGAGGCTGAAACGCTCCACCTCGACTTTAGCGATTGTCATTTGTCCTCCGTAACAACTCTCATGGATAAAGTGCCTCTGATCGCGTCGGAACGCGCCGGGAGTCATGCAGCCGCGGGCTGTGCATCCAGGAAGGTCCGGACGTGGCTGACGAACATCTCGTGGTGCTGAAACAGGGCGCCGTGCCCTGAATCGGGATAGAGGACCAGCTGGGCGTTGCTTAATTCCCTAGACATTGCGTAGGCGTTGCTCGCGGGCAGCATGGTGTCGTGACTGCCGCTCACCACAAGAGCGGGCTGGCGGATGGCGCGCAGAATGGCGTGCCCGGGATCTGGTGTGGCGCACCAGGTGATCAGCGCCTTGGCCTGCGGATCGGTTACCGCGCTGCCGTTATCGGTGTCCCGATCGTCCTTACGCAGCTTCGTCCGCTTCAGGAAGGCCAAACCGGACGACCGGCTGGCGGCCGAACTCGTGAAGAACAACGGCAGGCGGGGGTCCGGCGCATCGGTTTGGGAAAACGCTTCCTGCAAAACCGCTAACAGGTGTTCCTCACCGCCTTTTGGCGCGGTACCGACGAGGATAAGCTTGCGGACCAGCCGTCCGTGCTCGGCGGCGATCTGCTGAGCGACGCAGCCGCCGAGGGAAAAGCCTAGCAGGTCGACTTCGGTCAGGCCGAGCAAGTTGATGAAGTCGACCGCGTCTCGTGCCATCGCCGCGACATTGTCGGGCGTTTGACCGGTCGAGCGGCCGACCCCGGCGTTGTCGAAGGCGATCACGGGGCGATCAGCGGCCAGAGCGTTGATGACGGCGGGATCCCATGCATCGATGTTGCCAGAGAAGTGCTGCAGGAGAACCAGCGGCGTTCCGGTCGCGGGGCCGAGGCGGCGATAGGCGAAGCGGATTCCGTGGCCTTCGATGTAACGGGTCGGCGCCGCTTCGAGCGTGGCGGCGTCCTGGTTCGCGATGTCGAGTTGAGTCATGTCATCCTCTGGATGCTTGGCATAAGTAATCGAGTGGGGGACCGGTGTGGCGCAGCGACCGGGACCTTCCCCCAGGATGTCGCTGGCGCTTCCGCGGCTTTGACTGGTTTTCGCCATCGCGGTCCGATGCGTTCTGCGTTCTCTGAGCGAGCGCACGCGCTCCCGGTGCGAAAGCGCCGGGAGCGGTACCGTCACTTCGCGAGTGCAGCCTTTTCGATGACCTCAGCGACTTGCTTCGCATGGACGACGAGCGAGGCATGGCTGCCGGCGACTTCCGTCGTCTGAGCCTTGATCCTGGATGCGAACGACTTCTGGGCCTCGGGCGCGAGGACTTTGTCCTTCGTGCTGATGACATAGAATGTCGGCTTGTCATGCCAGGCCGCAATGTCGACGGGGGCTTCGAACGCAACGTGATTCAACGGAAGCTGCGTGTTGGCGAGGTGCTGAGCGATCTCAGGAGGAAGGTCAGCCGCGACGGCCGACGGAAACACCTTGGGATCGATGTACAAATTGCCCTTCGCGTCCGGATGGATCGCTTTGCCGCCTTCGGTCGGCGGGCCGGCCTTTGCCAGCGACGCCAGGGATTCACCGACCTCCGGCGCGAAAGCGGAAACATAGACCAGCGCCGAAACCTTGGGATCGTTGCCGGCTTGCGTGATCACCACGCCGCCCCATGAATGGCCGACCAGAACGGTCCTGCCGTCCTGCTTGGCGAGCGCCTGTTTGGTGGCATCAACGTCGGCGGCGAGCGAAGTGAGCGGATTTTCCACGAGCGTTACGCTGTAGCCTTTCTTCGTGAGAATATCGGCAACGGGCTGCCAGCTCGTCTGGTCCACGAAAGCGCCGTGCACGAGCACGATATTGTGGGCTGCTCCCTTGGGCAGTTCGGCGGAATGGACGGAGCCGACCAATGTCGTTCCGGCCAGGAGTACGGTGGCGGCTGAGAGAAGAATATTTCGCATTGATTGTTCCTGTTGGCATGTCGGACGAACACGGTCCGGGGGAATGGACGAGCGTTTCCAGAAAGGTCGCGGTTTTCCCATCCGCCGTCGGCGAGATGGTTGCCGCACGTGACGTCGGCCCGCTGCGACATGACCTATTCCGCGGACCTTTCGGACGATAGAGATCAATCGTCCGGATGTTGTGTCCAATCGTCCAGCGGTCTAATCTCGGCGGCATGGACATCCTCGCCCAAGTGCTCGATCGCGTTCGTCTCGGCGGGACGCTGCTTTTTCACTTCGAGCTCGGCCATCCCTGGCATCTTGAGTTGCCGACGCGCCCCTACGCTCTGTTTCACTATCTCAGCCAGGGCTCAGCGACCCTCGCGCTCGAACAGGGACAGGAAATCCAGATGACCGAGGGCGATTTCGTCGTCATCACACGCGGAGAGCCGCATGTGTTTTACTCGGATCGCCGGGCCAAGCCTTTGCGGATTATCGATATCGATCGATCGTCGCCGCTTCTCGGCGTCATCCGTCACGGCACCCGTGCAAAGCCGCTATCGACCATGATTTGCGGAAATTTCACGGTGTCACGGCCGCTGTTTGGCAACGTGCTGGAGCTACTTCCACCCGTGCTCCTGCTGAAGCCGACGGCGGACGGTGGTTGGCTTGAAGCAATCCTGCGCCGCATGGTCAGCGAGTCCGCGCTTGAGCGTCCTGGCCAACGCGTCGCGCTCTCACGACTGACGGAAGTGCTCTTTGTCGAGGTGCTCCGAAGCTGGATCGCGTCACTCAGTCCCGGACAAGGCGGCTGGCTCGGGGCCATATCCGACCCGCATATCGGACCGGCGCTCAAGCTGATTCACGAAAGCCCGGAGCGGCCCTGGACCCTGAGCGACCTTGGCCACCGCGTGGGGCTCGGCCGCTCGGTATTTTCGGCGCGCTTTACCAAGCTCGTCGGCCAGTCCATGCACCGCTATGTGATCGAACGCCGGATGGCGGAAGCGGCGTTCCTGCTGGAAACCAGCGAGGAACCCATCGCGCGGATTGCCAGCCGGGTCGGCTACGAGACAGCGGCGGCGTTTTCGAAGCTGTTCCATCGATATCACGGCATGTCGCCTGGCCGGTACCGAGCAACTCGACGTTCTGACAGCGGCCAAAGGCAAGGGGACGTTCAGGAAGCAGAAGTCGCCGATTGACCTTGGCCCAGCTGAAGTTCGTGCCGTTTAGTCATACATGTCTGACCTAGTCGCCCGGGGCAGCTTTCTCTAAGATTGCGGGACTCCAGGTTGTACCCGTCTCGACGTGGCGGTTGCTTCGTCAGCCTTTTCGGTGGATGTCCGCTTTGCCTCAAAAGCAGACATCCGGTCCAAGTCAGCTTTTGACCCACAACGGACTCTGGCCGTCTGCCGGAACACGCGCTCGCGCGGATAGCCAAAAGGTAACGCTCTCTCCTCAAATCCGCTAGGGAGCAGGCTTGTGTCGCTCGCATGCATTACCTTCAACGGCGCGACCTGTCCCTGTCGATGCCGGCTTTTCTCTCCCGGTATAATCAGGCTTGGTCCTGAATTCTTCTCTCATTCGGTTCCGGCGCGGCGGAGGAGCGTGCCGGCTTCGCGCCTGCCGGTCCGGCGACGCCGGATTGCGCTGTTTCTCGCCTGCCAATATGCTCCGCCTCGGCACATACGGGCCCACAACCAATAGGATCACCCCATGCCGACCGCGTGCCTGGCCCCCCTGGACGAGACCATCACGATCGAAGAGCTCTCGCGCGATCCCTATCCGATCTACCGGCGCCTGAGACGCGAAGCGCCCGTATTACGGGTCAAATCCGTAGGCCGCACCTTCCTCACCAAGGCCGCCGACACCAAATACGTGAAGGACAACGCGGCGTTGTTCAGCTCCGACGACCCGAACACGCCCATGAAGCGCGCTTTTCTCGCGCATACGCTGATGCGCAAGGACCACGACGAGCACCGGACCGAACGCATGGCGATGATGCCGGCCCTGATGCCGAAGACGATCGAATCCGTCTGGGCGCCGCTATATGCGAAACTGGCCGCGGCGTATCTTGATCGGCTGCCGCGCGGTGAGGTGGTCGATCTTTTTCCCGGTCTCGCAGGACCGCTTGCCGCACGGATTCTGGCACATGCGATGGGCGTTCCGGACGCGAACGATGAGGACATGCAGCGATGGTCGCAGACGCTGATCGACGGCGCTGGCAATTTCGGCTGGACGCCGGGGCCTTTCGATGCGACCGACATCGCCAATGCGGAAATGGACAAATGTATTCGCGCCAACGCCGAACGCGTGCGGGCCGAACCGGATTCCTCAGCGCTCTCCTTCATGGTGAACGCGAAGAATCCGATTCCGGAAAGTCAGATGATCGCCAATGTGAAGATCGCGATCGGCGGCGGCATCAACGAGCCGCGCGACGCCCTGCTGACGATCCTCTACGGCCTGCTCACCAATCCGGATCAGCTTGACGCCGTGCGCGCAGGCGACAAATGGCGCTCAGCCTTCGAGGAAGGGGTGCGGTGGGTGGCGCCGATCCAGGCGAGTTCGCGGCTCGTTATGGAGGACACGGAGATCCGCGGCTGCTTCATCCCGAAAGGCGACACCGTTATGACGATCCAGGCGTCGGCCAATCGAGACGAGGACGTCTTCGACGATGGCGAAAACTATTACGGGTTGCGTGAGCCCAATCCTCACCAGGCCTTTGGTAACGGCCCGCATCACTGCGCGGGCGCGCACCTGTCGCGGCGAACCGTTGGCGCGATCCTGCTGCCCATGCTGTTCGAGCGCTTCCCCAACATGACCTTGCCTGATCCCGCGGGCGTGCGCTGGCACGGATTCGGTTTCCGCGGCCCGCTTAATCTGCCGATTCTCCTGCAATAGGAGCGGCGCGAGGAAGAGGCGTTTTATTTTGCCTCATCCGCTGCCGCAGATCGTCCGCAATTCCCCGCAAGCAGCTTGTCGGCGAGTTGCGCGGCAGGTTCTTCGCATAGATCAGCTCTCGCCGGGTCCTGGCCGCGCAAGCTGGCGAGGTGATTGAATAATATCGAGATGTCGCATGTTGGCACCTTTGAGACATGCCCGCCTATCCTGACAATGTCCGTTCACCGGGGTACACTGGAAGTCGTGGTGGTCCGGGCGAGCTGACGCGAATGACCCGAACCCGACGTGCGTCGCTGCTTCTAATCGCAACCCGCTGTCCGCGATGCAAGCGGACCGATGCGGCGCGCCGAGCAGGATAGGGGCGGTGTCCCAAACTCTGAGCGACTTCACGATATCTTGCGTGGCCTGAAATGAGCCGTCTCGAAACGCATCTTCGTCTGCTTACAGCTCGAAGGGCGAACGACATTTGGCAGTCGGCCAGAACGGCCGTGATCGTGAGCCGGTGTATCCAGTTTAGCGCGCCCGCCCTCATTCCGACGTGATAAGATAGCGCAAGTTAAAGCGCTGTTACGCTCCCGGCTCAGGAGCCAAGGAGGGGATCAGATGAGGCGCCGCGCGTTCATTGCCGGTCTCGTTTGCACCGCCGCGCTCAGCCGCGCTGAGGCGCAGCAGGCGGGCAAGGTTTACCGCATTGCCATTGCCCATCCGTCGTACCCCGTGTCCGAGATGAACGAGGCGAGCGACCGTCTCCCGTGGTTCCCCGCGTTCTTCGCGGAGCTTCGCCGCCTCGGCTATATCGAAGGCCAAAACCTACGTGTCGAGCGTTATTCCGCCGAGGGGCGGACCGCGCAATATGCCGATCTGGCCCGTGAGGTTGTAGGTCGCAGGCCAGACGTGATCCTGTCGGGAAAGAACGAAATGATTTTGTTGCTAAAAGCCGCCACCCTAACCATGCCGATCGTCGGCATTTCGGCCGATCCGGTCGCTGCCGGCATTGCGACGAGTTTGGCGCGGCCTGGTGGTAACATTACGGGAGTCAGTGTCGACGCCGGTCGAGAGGTTTGGGGGAAGCGTCTCGAACTGTTGAAAGAAGCTATCCCTGGCCTCTCCCGCATAGGCTTCCTTGCGGACCACGAGACTTGGGACTCGTGGTACGGCCCGGCCCTTCGGGAGGCTGCGCAACGGCAAGGCCTGAACTTTGTTGGGCCGCAGCTCCATGGTTCTCTTCAGGAGCCGGAGTATCGCCGAGTCATCCTGGCGATCGCCGATGCAGGAGCGCAAGCGCTCCTCGCGAGCGATCAGAGCGAGAACATCGCAAACCGCAGGCTTATCTCCGAGCTGGCAACGGCCGCCCGCCTGCCAGCGATGTACGCCTATCCGGAGTTCGTCTCTTCCGGCGGGTTGATGGCCTACGGCATCAAGCTCTCCGAAGCTTATAGAGGCGCGGCCGGGCAAATCGATCAGATTTTGCGCGGAGCCAAGCCGGGCGAAATTCCGTACCAGCAAGCGACCAAGTTCCTCTTCGCTATCAACCTCAAAACCGCAACAACGCTCGGCCTCGAAATCCCGCCAAATGTTCTGGCACGCGCCGATGAGGTCATCGAATAGAGAGGCTGTTTGCTGCGGCGCATGAGTCCGGTTATGGCACTTAGCCGACATCGCTAATGGTCCAAAGGTCTGCCTTGCGCCAGTAGCAGACATTCGCGCCAAGTCGACTTCTGACCAAAGCCGCCGTCACCGAAAACAGCGGAGCGTGTCCGCTTTGCCCAATTTTTTGTTGCCAACGGGATTTCGGCGTTAACCATCGCAAGCGGTTCCAGTCTGAGCGAAATCGCTTCGAAGTTTCTTAAATTTTGCTGTGTACCCCATCCAGGCATGGTGACCTGGGGAACGATATGAGCAAGCGGGCTAAACGTAAAAAGGCAGAGACGCTCGCAATACCAATGTTCGGGAGAGTTGGAATTGGCGTAGTTGCCGTCGCCGCATTGGGGTACTGTTTGCTGTCTCCCCCGACGAGCGTGCAACCGATCCGGAAACCGTCCGCGCACCAGGCCATGGCGTCGTCAACTCCGGTTTACGTGTCAACTCCAGTTCATGCATCAGCGACAGTTCCGGCTCCGACTCCGACCCCGACCCCGGCCCCGATTTTGCCCCCCGCGCCTCCGTTCGAAACCCCAAAAGCCGCTGACGCTCCCGGAGCATTTGTTCGGCAGGTGGTTGACTACGCCAGCCACCAGACACCGGGCACCGTGATCATCGATACCAAGAACACATTCCTTTATCTCGTCTTGAACGACGTCCAAGCGATGCGCTACGGCATCGGCGTTGGCCGCGAAGGTTTCGTATGGTCCGGTGAACAGACGGTGGCTCGTAAAACAGAATGGCCGGATTGGCGTCCGCCTGCAGACATGCTTGTGCGTCAGCCCTATCTGCCGCGGTTCATGGCAGGCGGTCCCGGCAACCCGCTCGGCGCTCGGGCGATGTATCTGGGCGAGACCGAATTTAGAATTCACGGCACCAACAAGCCCGATACGATCGGGAAGCGGGTTTCGTCCGGCTGTATCCGGCTGACCAATGAGGACGTCGTGGACCTTTATGAGCGGGTGAAAGTCGGAGCGAAAGTGATCGTGCTTCCGCCAACCGCTGCCCGTCGGCCGTCCCAGGGAGCGCCGCCCGACGCCGCTTTCCGATCGCCGGATCCGGCATCGCCGTCGAACCGGCCCACGGCAACTAACGCGCATACGCCGTCGTCTGGACCGAAGATCGCCGAGGTCCAGTAACTTAGTCCCCGTCCTCGGTCTGCAACTGGGGACAAGGAGACAATTTCGAGTTGCCGCTTTAAGTCAGCTTCTGATCCTTGGCCGACAAGGGTAGTCTATGCGCATGTCCGCTTTGCGCCGGGAGCCGTCATGGCTCAATAGCTGAGCCCGGCCGCGCCATTTCCCGGCTCGATGCCCAGCGAAAAGTGCTAGCTTATCGCGTGGGGCGCACGGGACATCTTTCAAATGGATCGATATCCAGGCGATCAATTCCCTTATGCGGCGTTCTTCTGGCCTGCGATCGTCGCTGCATCGGCCGCTGAAACCGCCTCGTCCGTCGCGGCGCAGCTTCTTGGATTCTCCGCCGACGCTGGTGGCGCCGGTCCTGCGCAGGAGCCGGAAGGAGCCACGCCAAGCACGATCGCGCTGGATCTGCACAGCGTCCGGCTTCGTGACTTTACGGTGGGCAGAAGCGGTGTTCCCGCCCTGCTATGCCCGCCGCTCGCACTGCATGGAGCCGCTATCGCCGACCTTGCGGCCGGCCATAGTCTCGTTGCGGCCCTCCAGGGCGCCGGTATTGAACGGCTGTTCATGGCCGATTGGCACTCTGCCAGCGCTGACATGCGATTTCTTGGAATCGACGAATATCTTGCCGAACTCAATGTCCTTGTCGATCATCTCGGCGGCCTGGTCGATCTCGTGGGGCTTTGCCAGGGTGGCTGGTTATCCCTGGTCTATGCGGGACGCTTCCCGGCCAAGGTACGCAAGCTTGTGATGGCCGGCGCGCCGGTTGATATTGCCGCGCAGCAATCCGGCTTGTCTGCGATTGCCGAGGCGACCCCGCGGTTCGTGTTTGAGAACCTGGTCAAGTCCGGCGATGGTCTCGTTATCGGCCGCAACGTCGCGCCGTTCTGGGGGAACGAGACTGACCCGAAAGATATCAGAAGCGCTCTGCAGAGTGTGCAGCCGATCGGCTCGCCGGAATTCACCCGACTCGAAGCCATCTTCAAGAACTGGAATTCCTGGACGATCGACGTTCCCGGAAAATACTATCTCGAAGTTGTCGAGAAACTGTACAAATGCAACGCGCTCGCCAGCGGAAACTTCGTCGCCCTGGGAAAAGAGATCGACCTCTCGCGGCTGCAGCTTCCGATGTATCTTCTGGCCGGGAGCGCCGACGACGTGGTTGCCCCGGAACAATTGCTGGCAGTGCAACGGCTGGTAGGAACGCCGGCGGAATCCCTGCGCCACGCGGTCGCCCCGTGCGGCCATCTAAGTCTGTTCATGGGGAGGCGCACGCTTGAAGAGTATTGGCCCGGGATCGTGCGCTGGATGAAGGAAGCTGAATGAGTCTGGTGACGTCCGCTGATAGAAGTTGCCGGACGTCGAGCTTCCAGCATGCCCGTTTGCGCCAAGAGCGGCCGTCCTCCTCGATGCCTGACAAGGAACCTTGCTCCGCGCAAGCGTCCCGCGTTCCGTTCAAATTTTCCGCTACCACACCAAAGCCGCCCAAGGGACAAGCCAGAACCGCGATTCCATCGCAAACATGGCGAAGTCTTGATGTCTGGTCTGATTTCGACAGCGGAATTTAGTGGAGTTCAACAATGTCGACGACGCACCAGGGCAAATCCGGCGGTAAGCCCCGCCAGCGCAACCGGAAGACGGACCAGCAGAGCCGGAAGTCAGAACAACGGCCAAGTCCGAATCTTGATCCGCAGAATGAAGCTCAGATCGGCCCAATGGTGGCGTCACCTGAGGTTTCCATGGCGATGGCGTTACCTGAGGTTTCCGCGGAAATGGTGTCACCTGAGGTTTCCACGGACGACACAGCCGCGCCTGCGGCCGTCATCGGTGAAGTTGAACAGGCGGATGTGCCCTCGATTATCGCAGTTCTTCCGGCGAACGAGGACCCAGTCAGTATTCAAGAGAACCCAGTCAGTATTCAAACCATCGCGAATGCGTACCGGGACTACACCAGGATGTCGCTTCAGGAGAGCGGGTTGCTCGTCGAGAAGCTCATCGGCGCGCGGTCGTTCGACAAGGCAATTGAGATTCAGACCGAATTTGCAAGGCAGGCCTATTTGACGTTTGTTGCCGAGACGCAAAAGATTTGCGAGCTCTACCGCGAACTTGCCAGGCAGACATTCACATCTTGGGGGACCATGCGACCAAGGTGAACCAGGCCGCCGATCACGACCGTTCCTTCCGGAGAGCACCCATCGGATGTAAATTGTTGAAGCAATTGCCCTGCTAACGGCGGCAGCATAGGATGCCCAAAAAGGGCGGACCATGGCGCTTATCAGGACGATCGACACCGGGCTCTATCGGATCCCGTTGACCGTTAGCCTCTCCGACAGCACGCACGGCCAAATCAACGCCTTCGAATTGATCACGTGCCGTGTCCGCGATTCCGACGGGGCCGAAGGTGTCGGCTATACCTACACGGTCGGCCGCAATGGCGGCGCGATTGCCGATACGCTCCGTCGGGAAATTCCCGGACTGATCGAGGGCCGCGAAGCGGATGACACGGAGGCGATCTGGCATCATGTCTGGTGGGCGTTGCACTATGGCGGCCGCGGCGGACCGCCCGTGCTCGCGCTGTCGGCGCTTGATATCGCGCTGTGGGACCTCAAGGCGCGCCGCGCCAACGTGCCGCTGTTTCGTCTGCTCGGCGCCTTCGACGCGCGCGTACCCTGTTACGCCGGCGGCATCGACCTCGATCTCTCCGTGGAGGCGCTGCTGCGGCAAACCGACGACAATCTCGCCAAGGGCTTTCGCGCCATCAAGATGAAGGTCGGCCGGCCCGATCTCGCCTCCGATGTCACGCGCGTGCAGGCGATGCGCAAGCATCTTGGCGACGGCTTTCCGCTGATGGCGGATGCCAACATGAAGTGGACGGTCGAGGAGGCGATCCGCGCCGCGCGCGCCCTGCAACCCTTCGACCTGACCTGGCTTGAAGAGCCGATCATTCCCGATGATGTTGCCGGCCACGCCCGCATCATGGCTGCCGGCGGCGTGCCGATCGCGGCGGGCGAAAACCTGCGCTCGCTGTGGGAGTTCAAGAACTATATCGCGGCCGGTGCGGTGTCGTATCCCGAGCCCGATGTCACCAATTGCGGCGGCGTCACAGTCTTTATGAAGATCGCGCGGCTCGCCGAAGCGTTCAATCTTCCGGTCACCAGCCACGGCGCGCACGACATTACCGTCCACCTGCTCGCAGCCTGCTCAAACCGCTCCTATCTCGAGGCGCACGGTTTCGGGCTCGACCGCTATATCGAGCAACCGCTCGTCCTCGAACAGGGCATGGCATTGGCGCCGGCGCGGCCGGGCCATGGCATCACCTTCGACTGGAAGGGGCTGGCGCACGTCGCGTCATAGCCAACCACCAGCGTGTACTCTGCCTCACAGGGGGGCCCGCAGGTCGCCGATTGGATATTGCGGAATTTCCCGGAGAATGACCTAATAATAGCACTTGCAGTGTCAAATGGATGCACTTCAACGGTGTGGAGATTCTCATGGCCATTGCATTGGTTACCGGAACGAGCAGCGGAATTGGATTAGCGACCGCCGTAACTCTCGCGCGTGGTGGACATACCGTCATCGCGACGATGCGAAATCCGGAGAGTGCGGGCGAGCTTCGGAAAATCGTGGCGGCCGAGAACCTCCCGGTCACGATAGCCGCCCTCGACGTGGATGATGATGCTTCGGTCGAAAGTGCGTTCGCCAAGGTCATGGCCGAGCACGGTCGTCTCGACGTACTGGTGAATAACGCCGGGATTGGTGGTGGCGGCTCGGTGGAGGAATGCTCCACGACGAGATTTCGCCAGGTGATGGAAACCAATTTCTTCGGTGCGCTCCGCTGCATCAAGGCCGTCGTGCCCGGGATGCGCCAACGGCGCCAGGGGTGCATCGTCAATGTCACGTCGGTTGCCGGCCGAATGGCTTTGGCTCCTGCAGCGGCTTACTCCGCGTCCAAGTTTGCCTTGGAGGCCTTGAGCGAGTGTCTTGCGCAGGAAATGAAGGCGTTCAACGTGCGGGTTGCCGTTATCGAACCGGGAGTCATTGCGACGCCGATATTCTCCAAGGCCGCGCCGGTACCCCGCGACAGTCCTTACCCGCACTCCCGGCGTCAAAGGGCTTTGTTCGCGCAGTCGCTGACCAAGCCGACGTCGCCCTACGTCGTTGGCGAAAAAATTCGCGAAATTGTCGATGGCGACAGCTGGCAGTTCCGTTACCCGGTCGGCCCCGACGCCGCGCCGTTCCTGCAATGGCGGGCAAGCAAGACCGACGAGGAGGTGATCAGTATCGGGTCGGTGAGCGACGCAGACTACGTGCTCATGGTCAAGCGGGAGTTCGGCCTCGACGTAAATCTGTGAGCTCGCAGCAAACGAAGAAGGCCCCGTGGGGACGGGGCCTTCAGACGCACAAAAACTGCTCTGGTCCTACTTCTTCCCTTTGGCCGCGGGCGCGGACGCGATCGGCGCACTGGCGCCTGCGTTGGGTGGTTGGGCGCCTGCTTTGTGCTGGAAATCAGCACCTGCCATGGGAGTCGGTTTCTTGGCTTTTGGATCAACCGCGATGGGCGCACTGGCGCCTGCGTTGGGTGGTTGGGCGCCTGCTTTGTGCTGGAAATCAGCACCTGCCATGGGAGCCGGTTTCTTGGCTTTTGGATCAACCGCGATGGGCGCACTGCCGCCCTGGTTGGGTGGAGTGGCGCCTGTCTTGCTGGTGTCTTTTCCTATCAACATTGGCGCGGTCTGAGCCAACGCCAATGACGATCCAAGGACAAAGAACGAAATGGCTGCCGCCGTAACGAGTTTCTTCAAGTCCGCCTCCCATTGAAAAGTGACTAAGAGGGATAGTTTGTTCCACGGCGGCGCAGCGGTCAAACTTGATTTTGCGGACCAACGGTCGCAGCACGACATCATTGCGACCGGCACCAGACTAGGCCAGGGCAACGACCAGCGCAGCCATGTTGCAGCAGCGAAGCAGGATTCAGCCCCTATCGACGTCCCCGGTTGGGCAGTACGATGCGGATTGAAGGAAGCGGCGGAAGACCGCTCGGCGGCGGCAACGAGACGAGGGGGCGGCAATGGTGCGGCTGGAACGTGCAGTGCTGGCGGCGGCGATGATGGCGACGATGGGTACGCCCGTCGCGGCGGAAGTGATCGACGCCACCTATCGCGGCACCATGGTATGCGACAAGCTGCCGTTTACCAGCGACAAGATGCGCGAGGCTATCGAGGTCACGATCAGCGGCAGCGCCGCGCGCTACACGCATGTGGTGCGGCTGCGCAACGCCGTCGTCGAGGCCACGGCCGAGCAGGGCACCGGAAAAATCGATGGCCAGAAAATCGATCTTCAGGGCACCTGGAAAAGCGGCAGCCGCGAGTACCAGGCGAAATACAGCGGCAGCTTCGTGCGGCGCAGCGCCAACCTGAAGGGCACGCAGACCTGGACCGAGGGCGGCAAGACCGTCACCCGTGCCTGCGCGGGCGCGATCAAGCGACCGCTCAAGCCATTCCTGCCGCGCGACAAGAAGCAGGGCGCGGCGAAGTGAGGTTCTGAAGCGGTGCGGTCGCGACGGAAGCCAGCTTCTCCATGAACGATTGGGCGCCGTGAAAGACCTCGCCTCCCTGGCCAGGGGAGGCGAGATCAGGCAATTCAGCTTTCGGCTTGCTGAAATCAGCTGCGGGGGATCGGGGGGCTGAAGCCGCCGTTGAACGAAAGCAGCTTCGCGATCTGCTGCGGCGTCAGCAGGTCGTGATTCCGGGGAATGTGCGGATGCGCAATGGTGCTGGTGCCAATCAGCGAAGTGATGCCACCTGAAGCGGTCGCAAGCTCGGTGTCGTTCAGAAGTCCGGTATTGCTGGTCATCGGTTTGCTCCGTCGTGTCCGACCGGGGCGATCATCGCTCCGTTTCATCGGTGAGCAGGACCATGCCCCCGTCTGCCGCCCCCCGCTGTTCCCTGGGGAACAAGACCTGCGTCGGGCGCAGTCTGCTGTTGGCCAGATCGGCATTGGCCAGTCATCGCTTCTCCGCATGCATGCATGCATGCACGCACAAACATGACTTCCCTCGCGGCACGGCGAAGGCTTGGCATGAGGAGGAGAGGGGCGGCACCGTGTTTTTACGGGGTGCGAGGCCTGGGCCGTTCAAGATGCATTCATCATGCGCTGTCTATTCAGCGCCGGGGGTGGCTTTTATAATGGGACCGTTATGTCGCTTGCCCCTGATGACTTCGATCCGCTGGCCGTTGTTATTGACTGGCTCGACGCATGTCGATCAGGCGACCTCAACGCTTTGCTCGATCTCTACGACGAGCGCGCCACGCTTGAATGCGATTGCGAGGGTGCGCGGCTGACCGGGCGAGAGCCGTTGTCGGCTTACTGGACCGGCAAACTGCAAAACCAGCTCCCGACTGCCTTTACCCTCGACGATCTCACGGTGACGGAAAACGGCATTTGGGTTGATTATCGAAACAACAAAGCCAGTCCGGTGCGGGCGCATTTTCGCTTCAGCCCGTCAGGCAAAATTGAGCGCACCCATTGTGGGCCGTTGGATCGACGTCTGTCGGCATAAACCACATTCGCGAACCGTCGGTTTCGCTATCAGGTTCAAACGCGGACGGCGTTAAGGCGACGACCTTCTCGAGTATCTTACCGGGAACAAGTGGCAATACGGGACGTTAGTGCCGACGCTAACACGCTCGCAGACCCTCGATGGGCCACCAAGGTCCCCGCTTGCCGTCCGTCGACTTCTCTGCGTGAGCCCTGCCGAGCACCCGCTCGGCAGGGCTTTTCATAATGTTCGGCAGCGCTGCCGGTCATCGCGGCGACAAGTTTTTCGGCCACTGCTCAAGCGAGGCGCAAACCTCAGGCGCGTGAGGGCAGGAATTGCAGCGGCCAAGCAAACGCCGGCTACCTATTTTTCCCGACCCGGAACATATCTCGCGATCATTGTGTTGACGTGCATTGTCGGAGACACGGTCATGGCATCGAGCGCGCGCATTTTTTTTGCAGGTGTGGGAACTACTTTTGTCATCCTGGGAGTTGGCTTTGGCAGCGGCCTCCTGATGGCCAACTCGGCGCTCAAGGACCACTCCGGCTACCAGGCACGTACGACCGCAGAACTGCCGTCCCCCGTCAGGGTCATTCTGCCTACGACGGCGGAGGCAGCCCAGCCGCCGCAACCGCCCCAACAGACATCGCAACAGGCTGCAGTGGTGGACCCGGCGCCCGAGCCCGTGCAGGCGGCGCAACCGGAAAAACGCGTTGAGAAGCCGGACGCGAAGAAGGCAGAAGCCGAAGTGCGTGAACGCCGCAAGCGCTACGCCGAACGCAAATTCAAGCGCGAGGCTGCCCGCGCCAGGCAGCGACTGGAAACGCGAGAGCGCGACGAAGCCCCGGTCATGGCCTTTGGTGGTGACGACAATTCGCGCGTGGCGCTGTTCGGCAACTAGACGCGCACGTTTGCGAGTCCGATGTCGGAGAACGCCGGCTATCGGCGTTGCTTGGCGATTCTCGTAGACCCGCGCGCGATATCACGCGAGCAGGGCCCGCCCGAATTCGATATTGCGTCGAAACAGCACGACTGATGCCTGCTTCCGCCGAGGTCGTATCGGACGCTGTGTCCGAAATACTTTGTTAAGCGTCTTTTGTTGCGCGAGCGACACACGCCGCATGTTCCCTTTGATTGAACTGAACTTGCGATTGTCTGCTGGAATCGATTCATCTAGCGTGACGCTCAACTCGCCTTTGCACGCACTGAATGCACTCGCCCGGTGGGCCAAAAAGAGTCTGGAGCAGCCACCCATGCGCGAATGCATCGGGGATGTAACAATCCGACGACAGGCGAATGACAAGCCACGCCTAAGCCCACGCCGGACTCGATTCTCGTCCAGCGCCCGCGCGCACTTCGAGCGCCTGCTCCTGATGAGCGTCTCGGTAGCCGCGCTCGCCGCGCTGTCGCCGCGATCGGCGGCGGCGCAGGGCTGGACCGGCGCCACCAGCAACGACTGGACGGTCGGCTTGAACTGGAACACGGGAACGGTGCCGGCCGGCGGTGCGGTTGTCATCGAGCAGAATTCGAACATCGTCCTGGGCGTGGCCGCCGGGGCGACGGGCACGACGGGAAATTTCAGGTTAGCCGGAACCACGGCCGGGGTAACGGCCAACCTCACCATTCAAAACGGCGCGATACTGACGACCACCGGCGCCTCCCTTACGATGGGCAGTACCACTGGCACGACCTCCAGCGTGACCGTGACCGGGGCCGGATCGCGGTGGAACATCAATGGCATACTTAATGTCAATGCTTTTGGCACAAACACCCTCAACATCGAGAACGGTGCCGTTGTCGCCGGAGGCAGGATCAACGTCACCAGCCCTGGCGGCACCGGCTCAGGCACCCTCAACATCCGCGGCGGCACGCTGCAGGTGACCAACATCGGTTTTGGCCCTCGCGGCCAGGCAAATTATGACAACGCCGTTGTCCGCGCGGTCGGCAATAACGCCAACTTCTTTGGCGGAACGGCTGCCCAGAACAACATCGCCGCGGGCGGGCTGACCTTCGATACCAATGGATTCACCGTCATCGCTTCAAGTGCCGGCGGCCTCAGCGGTGTCGGCGGATTGACCAAGACTGGCGCCGGAACCTTGTTCCTCCGTGGCGGCAGCACCTACACCGGCGAGACGGTGATCCAGCAGGGCACGCTGTCGATTGGCGTCATCGCCGGCGCCAGCGATGCCCTGATCAATTCAAGCCGGGTCGTCGCCAACGCGACGTTCGATATCTCCGCCGTCTTCGACCCCGCCTCGCACATCCAGAGCCTGGCAGGCACCGGCACCGTCGTACTCGGCGCAAAGGACCTGATCGTCACCAATGGGCACGATACGTTCGCCGGCAGCATCGGCGGCACCGGCGGGCTGCAAGTCACCGGCGGCACCCAAGCGCTCTCCAGCGCGCAGGCCTACAGCGGCGTGACCACGATATCAGGCGGCACGCTGGCGCTGACCGATGCGGGCTCGGTCGCGGCCTCGAGCCAGGTGATCGCGAACGGCACGTTCAGCATTGCCGGCCTTGCCGGCGCCGGCACCAGCATCCAGCGGCTGTCGGGCACCGGCAGCGTCGATCTCGGCGCCAGGACACTGACGCTCACGGCGGCGAATGACGCCTTTGCCGGTGTCATCGGCGGTAGCGGCGGGCTGACGCTCGCCGGCGGCACGCAGACGCTGTCCGGCGTCAACATTTTTGGCGGCGTGACGACGATTTCCGCCGGCACGCTGGCGCTTGCTGGCACGGGCGCGATCGGCAATTCGAGCCATGTGGTGGTGGGTTCGACTTTCGACATCTCCGCCCTCGCGGGCGCCGGCACCAATATTCAAAGTCTCGCCGGCAATGGCAGCGTCGCGCTCGGCGCCAAGACGCTCACCATCACCAATGCGAGCGACACGTTTGCCGGCGTCATCTCCGGCACCGGCGGGCTGACCATCAGCGGCGGCATGCAGACCCTTTCCGGTGTCAACACGTATCTCGGCGCAACCACGGTGAGTGGTGGCACGCTTGCGGTCAACGGCAGCCTGTGCGGCGCGACGAGCGTCCTTGCCGGCGGCACGCTGCAAGGCACCGGTTCGGTGTGCGACACAGTGAACGCGGGTATCGTGGCGCCCGGTAATTCCATCGGCACGCTGACGGTAGTCGGCAATTACACCGGCAATGGCGGAACGCTGCAGATCGAGACGGTGCTCGGCGGCGATGCCTCGCCGACCGATCGGCTTGTCGTCACCGGCAACACCGCAGGCAACACCAACGTGCGGGTGATCAATCTCGGCGGCACCGGCGCGCAGACCGTTGAAGGCATCAAGATCGTCGATGTCGCGGGCGCGTCGAACGGCGTGTTCTCGCTGCTCGGCAATTATGTCATTCAGGGCCAGCAGGCGGTGGTCGGCGGCGCCTATGCCTACACGCTGCGCAAGAACGGGGTCAGCAATCCCGCCGATGGCGACTGGTACCTGCGTTCGGCCCTGATCGATCAGCCGTCGCCCGGCGTCGCTCCGCCGCCGCTCTATCAGCCCGGCGTTCCCTTGTACGAGAACTATGCCCAGGTGCTGCTCGGCCTGAACGACGTACCGACGCTGCAGCAGCGTGTCGGCAACCGCTATTGGGGCGGCAGCGATGCCATGGCGCGCGCCGGTGTCGCGCCGGTGCCGGGCGCCACTTCGCCGGCGCCGACCGCGTTCTGGGGCCGCATCGAAGGCGGGCGTGCCGATCTGCAGCCCGCCAGCACGACAGGCTCGACCACCAAGGCCGATCAGATGAAAGTGCAGGCCGGCCTCGACGGGCTTGCGCTGGAGAACGAACGCGGCCGGCTGATCGTCGGTCTCACCGCGCAATATGGCCTGGCCACTGCCAATGTCGCTTCGATGTTCGGCAATGGCCGTATCCGCACCGAGGGCAGCGGTGTCGGCGGTACGCTGACCTGGTACGGCGACAACGGCTTCTATGTCGACGGCCAGGCGCAGTCGATGTTCTACCGCAGCGATCTGTCTTCCGTGCTGGTCGGCAGCATGACCCATGGCAATGAAGGGGTCGGCTATGCCTTCAGCGCCGAGACCGGCAAGCGGTTTGGCGTCGGCAACGGCTGGTCGCTGACGCCGCAGGCGCAGCTTTCCTATTCGAAGGTCGCTTTCGAAAGTTTCGCCGATCGGTTCGGCGCTCAGGTGTCGCTCCGCGACGGTGATAGCCTGCTCGGCCGCGCTGGCCTTGCACTCAACCATCAGAAGACCTGGAACGACGGCGCGGGCATCGTGCGATCCGACGTCTACGGCATCGCCAATCTGCGCTACGAGTTCCTCAGCGGCACCAATGTCGATGTCGCAGGCACCGGTTTTGCCAATGCGCAGGACCGGCTGTGGGGCAGCCTCGGCGGCGGCGGCATCTATAGCTGGGCCAACGGGCGCTACGCCGTCTTCGGCGAGGTCTCCTACAATGCGAGCCTTGAGCACGCGGCGGTGAACCACAGCTACAAGGGCTCCGGCGGCTTCCGCATCGTCTGGTGACCGAAGTTGTTTGTGCACTGTAGGATGGGTTGAGCTCTTCGCGAAACCCATCATTCCCGCTTCGTAGGGCGGGTTCCCCTTAACCCGCCGCTTTGATTGCGAGATGGCGGGTTAAAGCGAACCCGCCCTACGAACTGCGTCGCAGGGGTGAGGCGTTGTGAACTTGGTCGTCCCGGCCTTGAGCCGGGACGGCAGCTGCGACAAAACAACACGACGGGCAAATCAGTTCCGTTTTTCGGAAATCGTGTCAAGTCTTAAGTTTCTGTAAATCAAAAATATTTCTCTTTCCATCCGCCCCAAATCAGTGCGCATCTATCGCCATCCCGTCCCACTCCGAGGGGCGTTGGCCATCGTCACAACGAGGGGCGGGTTGCGGTGGACGCTGATGTTGCGATTGACGGTCGCGGCTGAAGCGTACGGCGAAAGCGTGTGGTCCTGGCGCCCGTAACGGCGTCAAGCCCTGACGAAGCTAACGCTTCGGAGGGGTGACGGTGGCAATAGAGGCCGTCTCACCGGGGAGAGCGCGTTATAAGCCGTAAAGCCATTGCGCAGGGAATGTCGGGTGTTCTCCGCTGCCCTGTATGCTCATGTGCAGCATTCTTATGCACAGTCGCACATGAGATCGCGGGTGCAGCGCGCATCCGGCATTCCCTGCGCCCTCTCGTTTTTGGAGGGTAACTCGGTTGCACAACTCGGGCGCATCGCGCGGCGAGGGTGCGGAACTGTGCCTTGCGAAAGTCGACCCCTTGGCTAACCCACCCTGGTTGGACAGGATGTCGCATTTTGCGATGCAGCAAACCTTGAAGGCCGTCTCCTGCTAACGGGCAATGGCGTTTCGCCCGGCTTCTCTGTATTGGTTCGGTGGCATACAAGCTTCGGAGCCGGGTGTTCGCGCTCCGCAAAAAATTACGTGGGAGGAAACATGAAGAAATTGATTTTGGCTGCGGCATCGATTGCAGCTTTGGCCCTGGCGGGTCCGGCGTCGGCGCAATCGCCGATCGTCATCAAGCTCAGCCATGTCGTGGCGCCGAACACGCCGAAGGGGCTGGCGTCGGAGAAATTCAAGGAACTGGCCGAGAAGTACACGGGCGGCAAGGTCAAGGTCGAGGTCTACCCGAATTCGCAGCTCTACAAGGACAAGGAAGAGCTGGAGGCGCTGCAGCTCGGCGCGGTGCAGATGCTGGCGCCATCGAGCGCCAAGTTCGGGCCGATCGGCGTCAAGGAATTCGAGGTGTTCGATCTGCCGTACATCCTCCCCGACCTGAAGACGCTGCGCAAAGTCACCGACGGTCCGCTCGGAGCAAAGCTGCTGAAGCTGCTCGATGCCAAGGGAATGACCGGTCTCGCCTATTGGGACAACGGCTTCAAGCAGATGAGCGCCAACAAGAAGCTGATCACGCCGGCCGACTACAAGGGCCTGAAATTCCGCATCCAGTCGTCGAAAGTGATCGAGGCGCAGATGCGTGCGCTGGGCGTGATCCCGCAGGTGATGGCGTTCTCCGAAGTGTATCAGGCGCTGCAGACCGGCGTCGTCGACGGTCAGGAAAACTCCTGGTCGAACATCTACACCCAGAAGATGCACGAGGTGCAGAAGCATATCACCGTCACCAATCACGGTTACATCGGCTATATCGTGGTGGTGAACAAGAAGTTCTGGGACGGCCTGCCGGATGATGTTCGTGTCCAGCTGGACAAGGCCATGAAGGAAGCCACCGCTTACGGCAACGGCCAGTCGCAGAAGGAAAACGACGAAGCGCTCGTCGACATCAAGAAGAGCGGCAAGGCGGAGATCGTCACGCTGACGCCGGAACAGGACGCTGCGATGCGCAAGGCGATGGAGTCGATCTACAAGGATGTCGCCGGCCGCGTCGGCCAAGGGCTGATCGACGAGTTCCTGAAGGAGACCAGGGGCGCGACCAACTGAGACGACGATTTGAGATGCCGGGAGCAAGCTCTTGGTAGGGGCAAATAAATCGTTCTCCGTCATGCCCGGCCTTGTGCCGGGCATCCACGTCTTATTCGCTTAGCAGCGTGAAAGACGTGGATGGCCGGGACAAGCCCGGCCATGACGAGCTTCGATATTGGGGGACTTGATGTTTCTACGAATCCTCGACCGGCTCGAGGAACTGCTGATCACATTCCTGATCGCGGCCGCCACGGTGATTATCTTCATCGCGGTGGTGCATCGCTATCTGGTCGGCATTCCTGTTTTCTATCCGTACCTGTTTCCCATCAACCTCGCATGGGCGCAGGAGCTCTGCATCATCATGTTCGTGTGGATGGCGAAGTTCGGTGCCGCCTATGGCGTGCGCACCGGCATCCATGTCGGCGTCGACGTGCTGGTCAACAAGCTCGGTCCGAATAAGCGCAAAGTCATCGTCATGTTCAGTCTGCTGTGCGGTGCGCTGTTTACGTTCGTCGTTGGATCCATGGGGGCGAAATTTGTCTACGGGCTCTACCACACCGACCAGGTGACGGCCGACATGGAGATTCCGAGCTGGATCACCTATCTCTGCGTTCCGCTCGGCTCCTACCTGATGTGCTTCCGCTTCCTGCAGGTGGCCAATAATTTCTGGCATACCGGGCATCTGCCGCATCACGACGAAACCCAGGTCGAGGGCGTGGAGATCGATGCGCCCGGTGTCGGCGCTGGGGGGATCGCCCGATGATCACGCTGATGATCTTCGGGCTGCTCGTCGCCCTGATGTTGACGGGTATGCCGATCTCGATCGCGCTCGGCCTGACCGTGCTGACGTTCCTGTTCTTCATGACCTCGGTGCCGATCGAGTCCGTGGCGCTGAAGCTTTTCACCGGCATCGAGAAGTTCGAGATCATGGCGATCCCGTTCTTCATCCTGGCCGGCAACTTTCTGACCCATGGCGGCGTCGCCAGACGCATGATCGCTTTTGCCAGAACGATGATCGGCCATTGGCCCGGAGGGCTCGGCATCGCCGCCACCATGGCAGCCGCGCTGTTCTCGGCGGTGTCGGGGTCTTCGCCCGCAACCGTCGTCGCCATCGGTTCGATCATGCTGCCGGCGATGCTGTCGGTCGGCTATCCCAAGCGCTTTGCCGCCGGCGTCATCGTCACCGGCGGCGCGCTCGGCAACCTCATTCCGCCGTCGATCATCATGGTGATCTATGCGGTGGCGACGAGCGGGGCGGTTTACTTTGGCCCGAATGGCGAGAAAGTCGCATCTGCCTCGGTCGGGCAGTTGTTCATGGCCGGCATGGTGCCGGGCGTGATCCTGGCGATCATGCTGTCGGGGACCACGTGGTATCGCGCCTGGAAGAACAATATTCCGCGGGTCGAGAAGGCTTCGTGGGGCGAGGCGTTCACGGCGTTCATGGACTCGTTCTGGGGCGTCTCCCTGATAGTCGTGGTTCTCGGCGGCATCTATCTCGGCTGGTTCACGCCGACCGAAGCCGCGGCGATGAGCGCGGTTTACGCCTTCCTGATCGAGATGTTCATCTACAAGGACCTGAAGTGGAAGGACGTGCCAAAAGTCCTGCTCGTCTCCGCCAACATGAGCGCGATGATCCTCTACATCGTCACCAACGCGGTGCTGTTCTCGTTCCTGATGACGAGCGAGCAGATCCCGCAGGCGATGTCGAACTGGATCACGAACAGCGGCATCACATGGATCACCTTCCTGCTGGTGGTGAACCTGCTGCTGCTCTTGGCCGGCAACGTGATGGAGCCGTCGTCGATCGTGCTGATCATGGCGCCGATCCTCTATCCGATCGCGGTCAAGCTCGGCATCCATCCGGTGCATTTCGGCATCATGATCGTGGTCAACATGGAAATCGGCATGTGCCATCCGCCGGTCGGCCTCAATCTCTATGTGGCCTCCGGCATCGCCAAGATGGGCATTACCGAATTGTCGATCGCGGTGCTGCCATGGCTGGTCACGCTGCTGGTTTTCCTCGGCCTCATCACCTACATCCCGGAATTGTCGCTGTGGCTGCCGCGTACGCTCGGGATGCTTTAACGATTTGGACAGACGAGGTTCATCGACATTACATCTTGGTAAGGGAAGGCACTCTTGCCTATCGTTAAGTTGATTGCCGGCAGCCGCGGGCCCATCTTCATGCGACTTTTCAACGGAGGTCAGCATGAGGAAGTTCACCATCGCCGCGGTCGCGGTGCTCGCCATCGCCGGTTCGACGGCGGTCTATGCCCAGCACCGTCATTGGGGCTACGGGCATATGCGGATGAACCCGGAAGACCGGGCGGCGTTTGCCGACGCGCGGATCGCCTCCGTTCATGCCGGGCTCAAGCTGACCGCCGACCAGGAAAAGCTGTGGCCGGCGGTGGAAACCGCGGTGCGGGAATTCGCCAAACTGCGGATCGATCGGGCCAATGCGCGGATGGATGCGCGTCGGGACGATTCGAGCCCGCAGAAGCCGGATGATCCGGTGGCGCGGCTGCGCGAGCGGGCCGACAACATGGCGACTTCGGCGGCCGCCATGAAGAAAATCGCCGATGCGGCCGATCCGCTCTACAAGACGCTGGATGACGGCCAGAAGCGCCGCCTGGCCGTGCTGACCGGAATGGACCGGTTTCGTGGCCATGGCGAAGGCTGGCGGGAGCGCCGGATGGAGCGTTTTGAGCGGGATCGCGACGATGGCGGCCGGGACCGCGGCTACAACCGCAACCGCTATGACCGGGATGACGGGCCGGACCGGGGGGGCCCGGAGCGGCTCTGAGCACAGGTTTGCCGAGGTAGAGCGTTTTCCAGCGAAGTGGACCCCGGTTCGCGTGAAGAAAACGCGTCAAAACAAGAATCTAGAGCCCCGTTCCGATTCCATCGGAACGGAAAAGGCTCTAGGGCGGAAGCCGCTGAAATCCAGCGGCTTTTTGCCTTTCCGGGCTCGCGCCAAAGGCCGGGAAAACTCGCTCCAGCTTGCTGGACATCGGGGAATCGCTTTGCTAAACGACGCCCTCTTGCGAAGGCTTTTCCGGACCAAGTCCGGGCGCATAGCTCAGTTGGTAGAGCAGATGACTCTTAATCATCGGGTCCCAGGTTCGAGCCCTGGTGCGCCCACCAAGCTTTTCAAGAATTTGGCCAGATAGCCGCCCGCAGCCCGCGAACCGTTTGCGCGGTCGCGGCTGAGCTGTATCTGAATGCTCCGCAGGGCGGATCGGCAGTCAGGAAGTCAATGGACGGGGGCGAGCGTCCGCTTCAGCTTGTTGACGGCGCGAACGGCCAGACCGAGCAGGAACGGACTGGTCTGGCGGAAGACGGCGACCTTTTTCACATAGCCCTCGACATGCCATTTGGCGTGCGCACCGTTGTGGAAAACGATCACGTCACCGACGCCGTAACGTTTCGGTGGCATGCCCTTGCTCTCGAGCACGATCGATCCTTCCTGGATCACGATGGTCTCGTCGACATCGTAGTACCAGTTGAATTTGCCCTCGGTGCAGGACCAGATCACGGTTGTGGCAGCGCCGTCCGCGCTCGTCGACAGCACATGCGAGCGGGCTTCCGGATTGCCTTCAAGGATCCAGGATGGCTCGATCGGCGACGGCTTGAGATCCACGTTCAAATGGCCGGTTTCAATAAGCGCAAGCGGCATCGATCACCTCAGCGGATTGAAAAAGTGTGCACGGTCAACAGCGTCCCGGCCACGCGAGTTGCAGATTGCTAATTCTCCCGGAACGGATGGGACTAGACTATCCCAAAAACAATGAAGAGTGGTCGCTCAACGCGGGTTACCTCTAAAGAGGCATCTCAGGCGCCGTGTCGAAACTCGAGATGAAGTTAGAATGCGAGCTGGCGCCCGGCGAAGAGGGTCGATGATGCGACGAAGCCGGTGTGACTAGGAGACCGGCTATGATTCGAGGTTTCAAGGTTCGTTCCGCTGAACGCGATGCTCAGACCGACAGCGAACGGTTCGGTTCGATTTCGGCCGCGATTAGCGCAGCGGTTGCGTCAGTTCAGAAGGAGAGGGACGCGTTGCGTGGGCGAGTAGATGCGGCGCGCGATCTGGCTTCCTTTGCCGCGGGCACGGACTACGAAGAATATCTGACCCGGGATGCCAGGGATGCATCCATGATCAAGGAATACGAGTCCCAGATGATAGCCGGCGAAAAGCGCGTGCAGGAGCTGGAGGGCCAGCTTGGCAGTCTGATCGCTGTTCGGGAAGTTTTCAGCCGCTACTTCCCCGGCATGCCAGGGTAGGCCGAGGCGAGGCGCCGGCTACACTTAGGCAGTGTTGCCGGCGTCCACCGTCAGCACAGTGCCGGTGATGTTCCGGCCGCCTTCGCCCAGGAGATACTCGACCATCGAAGCGATGTCGTCGGCCTCGGGCAGGCGGCGCAACGCGCTGCGGCCGGCGATCCGCCGGCGGCCGTCGTCGTCCAGGGACTTGGTCAATTCGGTGTCGAGGAAGCCGGGCGCGATCGCGTTCACGGTGATGCCGAGCTTGCCGACCTCGCGGGCCAGCGAACGGGTAAATCCGCCGGCCGCTGCCTTGGACGCGCCGTAGACGGCCAAGCCGTTGTAGCCGGTCGAGGCGATGATGGAGGAGATGTTGACGATGCGCCCGGCGCCGTCGGCCATCATATGGCGCACCACGTATTTGGTCAGAACGATCGGCGACAGCACGTTCAGACGGATCAACGCCTCGATCTCGGAATTGCGCGTGTTGGCCAGCAGCCCTTCGCTGCTGATCCCGGCATTGTTGACGAGGCCGTAGATCGCGCCGAAGGCGTCGCGCAGCTCCTTCACGAAGGTGGGAATCTTGTCGGTCTGGCCGAGATCGAACGCCCTGAAGTGCAGGCGGTCCGCTCCCACCTCGCGGATGGCCTGTCCCAGCTCCTCGCTCTCGCGGCGCGCGACCGCGACCACATTGTAGTCGCCGGATGCGGCAAGCCTGCGTGCAATCGCAAGCCCGATGCCGCGACTGCCGCCAGTGACGAGGACGTTATGCATCGGCGCGCGTCAGTTTGCCGCCTGCCGTCAGGTCCAGCCGCTCGACGAAGCGGATCACCGCAGGCACCTTGTATGCTGCCAGCGCGTCGTTGCACCGGCTGAGAATCTCCGTACGGATCGTCTCGTGGCGACCAGCGTCGGTGCCGTCGGCGAGGACGATGTCGGCGACCACGATGGCGCCAGTGATCGGGCTTCTGCGCGACCGCGCGCGCGACATTCGCACGGACTCGTGCCGATTGATCACGGTCTCGACCTCCTCGGGATGGACCTTCAGCCCGCCGATGTTGATGATGCCGGTACGCCGGCCGACAAAGTAGTAGCGCTCGTCGCGCAGTTCGACCAGGTCACCGGTGTCGACGAAGCCCTCGGCGTCGGTGAGCTGCGGCGCGCCGGTGCCGACATAGGAGCGTGCCGTGCGGTGAGAGCGGATCCGAAGCGAGCCGTCGACGACCTTCATCTCGACGCCGTCGCGGTTCTGCCCGACCAGGTCGGCGGGAAAACCCTCGCGCCCGTCGTTGACCGCGAAACCAACGCCGGCCTCGGTCGAAGCATAGGCATGGCCGATCGACGCCTGCGGAAACGCCCGGGCGAGGCCGTCGAGCACCGCCTGGTCGGCGATTTCGCCGGACAGGCGGACATAGCGTGGCGAGAAGTCCGCGACCGCGCTGCTCATCAGGAGCTTGCGCCAGTGCGACGGTGTCCCGGAAATGTGGGTGACGCCGCCCGCGCGCAGCCGTGCCACGTGATCGACGGTGGCTTCCTTGGGCTCCGACAGCACCATCGATCCGCCGCCGATCACCGCGCGCAGGAAGATCTGCAGGCCGCCGTAGCGACGGATGTCGTAGAACGTCGCCCAGGTCGCGTTCTGGTAGCGCGCAGCACCGTCGGCGATGATCGCGCCGGCCAGCCCGTCGAGCGTATGGCCGACGATCTTGGGCGGCCCGGATGTGCCCGAGGTCAGCATCAGCCACTCGGTCGCGCGTTCGGTCTTCCATCCCGCACCCGGCCGTTCAGGCAGACCGGCGCCGACGACCAGATGCGCGCCATCATCGCATCGGTGAAGCGGCCTGTCGGTCACGATGGCGTCGATCTCGGCATCCGCAAGCAGGCCCTCGATGTGATCCGGATCGAGGTCGGGCGGGCACAGAAGCATGCGGCGTGCGACGCCGTCGAGCTCGATCATCGCGAGCGCAGACTGCAGCTGTCCCGACGTCGCAAGCAGCACCGAGCGGCCGGACAGCTCGCGATATCTGCCGATCAGACAGCTGTACCCGAGAATGTCGGTCAGCGATATGACGTGCCGGGCATCGGAAATCGTGCGGCCCTTCAGCTCCGGGCCGAGATATTCGCGAAGCGCTAATACGTCAGGCTGGGACATTCTCGTATGCTCTGATGAACTCGCCGACGGTCGACGGGAAGGCGGCGTCCTCCGCGATGGTGAACGGATCGAAGCCGAGATCGTCTTCCAGCCGCGCGACCAGGATCGCGAACGCCAGAGAATCGAACCCGGTGTCCTGCAGCGCCAGATCGTCCCGGAGCGGCGGAAGGGTGACCTTTTGCTCTTCAGCGATCTGCTGCATCGCCGAAAAAATCCTCAACTTTACCGACATGAACACCTCACCTCTTCAAAAAGCGGCTCTTCGAGCCGATGCTAAAACCTGATTCCGCCTTCCGCGACGCGCGCGTAGACGGCCCGGTCGATCGAACGATAGGCGCGGGTCGCCGGATCGCGCAGGAACAGCCGGTCGCTCACGACGGAAGGATCGAATCCCTCGCGGATCAACCGCTGCTTGTTCCTCTTGAAGGTCTCGGTGGCGTCGAGTTCCTCGCAGAACCTGACGAAGACCGGAATGGCATAGACCGGGAGCCGGCGCGACAGGTGTTCCGCGAACATCCCAAGATCGAAATGCTGGTCCACGACCAGGGCCGCCATGCCGGCGCGGCCGTCGGCGCCGGGGACGGCGGCCCCGTAGGTTGAGGCGTCAACAACGCCGGGGCAGTCCATGATCGCGTCGTTCACCTCGCTGGTCGCGACGTTCTCGCCCTTCCAACGGAAGGTGTCGCCGACCCGGTCGACGAAATAGAAGTAGCCCTGCTGGTCCCGATGCATCAGATCGCCAGTCCGGAACCAGGCATCGCCTTCGGCAAACACATTGCGGAGAATCTTCTTCTCGGTCTCGGCCGGCTCCGTATAGCCTTCGAAAGGTCCGCCACCCCGATCTGCGGTGCCGATGCGCCCGATTGCCTCGCCGACCTCGCCGTGGGTGCAGGCGATGCAGAGCCCGTCGTCGCCGCGGACCGGGCTGCCGCTGTCGGCATCGACCTTAACGATCGAGGCGGGAAAGCGATGCGCCAGCAGCGGCGGGATACGGCCGATCGCGCCGGGTTTTCCCTCGAAGTTGAACAGCGAAAAATTACCTTCCGTCGCGGCGTAGAATTCCAGGACCTGCGGAATCGCGAACCGCTTCGCGAACGCCTCCCAGATGTCGCCGCGCAATCCGTTGCCGACAGCCAGCCGCAGCCCGTGTCCGACCTGCAGCCCCGACGCCGGTGCGTTCAGCAGGTAGCGGCAGAGTTCACCGATATACTGGAAGACGGTGCAGTCGAAGTACATGATGTCGTCCCAGAAGTCTTCCGCGGAGAACTTCTCGGCGATCACGACCGAACCGCCGGCGCGAAGCATGCTGCAAGGCGCGACGACACCGCCCACCGAATGATTGAGCGGCAAGCAATTGTAAAGGCGGTCGTGGTTGGAAGCGTCTGTCAGCCCGGCAAACCATCCTCCCCAGCTGAGGATGCGGCGATGACTGACGTTTACCGCCTTTGGCAATCCCGTGGTGCCCGAGGTGTAGATCAGCAAGGCGCGTTCACTGATCGTGACGTCGCCGCGCTCGACGGAGGACAGCGGGCGTGGATCCGTGCCGGCGAGCGCCGCATCCAGATCGGCGCCAGTGCTGCCAGGACCCAGCCTCCAGATCTGGGGCACGCGATCCAGGTGCGGACGTGCGGCTTCGAACGCATTCATGCAATCGGCGGCAAGAACGATGTGGTCGGCACGCGCGACGTCGATGCAATGGGCAAGGGACCGGCCGACCAGCCGGGTGTTGATTAGCGCCACCGTACCGCCGACGCTGCTGATTCCGAGCCAGCAGGCAACGTACTCCGGCCGGTTCGGCATCAGCAGACAGACGGTATCGCTGGCGCGGACGCCCAGGCTCCGCGCCCAACGCGCATATTGGCTGATCCGGGCGCTGAGTTCCCCGTAGGTGAAGGATTGACGGTCCGAGAGCAGTGCAGGGCGTTCGGGTTGCCGTTTCGCCCATTCTTCCACGACGTCGGCGAATAGCCGTTGCGGTTCGGCGTCGATCCGCGAGGTCAGTTCGATGGCCTTCAGCCAGGCTTTGGTGGCAGACGGTCTGGGTCGCGGGTCACCGCTTTCAGTCGCCCGCTGAAGTGCGCCTGCTTTCATGATCTGACCCAGATGATTTCGATCGTTGCTCGCGCCGACCAGGTCGCGAGGCGGCAGAGCTGCGGCGGAAGGAGTGACGAGGCGCATCGGACCGCGCGCGATCTTGCGATCACTGTCGATGAGGTTTCGCTCGATCGCACAAGACGCATCTCTGTCCAACTCCCTTATCCCGTCGCGGGTCCGAGTTGGTTGAGGATCATAACCTCCAGCGTCTTCACCGATTGGAAATTCTCGGGTGTGATCTCGGGCTGGGGAAGGGTGAGATCGAACTCGGCTTCGACCTTGAGCATCAGCGCGACCATATCCATCGAGTCCAGTCCGATATCCACCAGCCGGGACTCCGGGTGGACATCCGCGATGATAGCGTTCTGCGCGAGGACGTTCCTGACGACGGAAAGAACACGCTCTTGGACGTTTGCGGCAAAGTCTTGCATTTCAGCTCCACTCATCGCGTGACGGGGGCAGATCATGATGGACGTGACGATACCTGACTGCGGCTCAGGTCAGTAGCTCCACTTCGGGGGTACCCCGCTTGGGAGCACGTTCTCGGTAACATCCACCTTTGCGCCGCCGACTCCACAACTGCGGTCGGTTAGATTGCCGCCGTCGCACTCGCGGAATTGGTCTCGACCCGTCGGGTCTTCGACCATCAAACCATCCAAATGGGAGCTGTTGGGCCATGAATGTGCAGGAAGTCCAGTTCCGCAGTCTCGCTCGGGAAACCAGCCGAGTGCCATTCTCTCCCGATCGCGCTTCGTTCCCGCAGCGGGCTGCCGCCGTCGCGGAGGCTGCGGCGTCGGAGGCCGTAGCGGTCGACCGCGAAGCGCGCTTCCCGCAGAAGGCGATCGACGCTGCGCGCGCGGAAAGACTTCTAGGCGCCCAGATCCCGATCGAGTTCGGCGGCGACGGCGCGTCGATTTCCGAGGTGGCCGACATGTGCTACGCGCTCGGACGCGCCTGCGCTTCGGCCGGGATGATCTTCGCGATGCATCAGACCAAGATCGCCTGTCTGGTCCGTCACGGCGCGGGCAGCAGCTGGCACGAAAGGCTGATGCGCCGCGTGGCGGCCGAACAAATGCTCCTGGCGTCTTCGACAACGGAAGGTCAGAACGGCGGAAACATTCGCTTCAGCTCGGCCGCGGTGGAGCACGAGGGCGCCGAGATCTCGCTGGTGCGCGACGCGACGGTGATTTCCTACGGCGCCGAGGCGGACGGCATCGTAACCATTGCCCGCCGCTCCGACGACGCCACCGGATCCGATCAGGTACTGTTGGCCATCACACGCGACGACTACACGCTGGAGCAAACTCTCGCATGGGAGACGCTCGGCATGCGTGGCACCTGCAGCGCCGGCTTCAAGCTGAGCTTCAAGGGCTCGGCGGAACAGATATTCCCGGTGGCATACGAAAAGGTCCATGCGCAGACCATGACGCCCGTCGCGCACCTATGCTGGTCGTCGGTCTGGGCGGGTATCGCGGCTGCGGCAGTGGACCGGGCGCAGCTCTTCATCCGCAAGGCCGCCCGCGGGGCCGGCGGCAACCTTCCTCCCGGCGCGCCGCATTTTACGTCCGCCAAGATGACTCTGACGAAACTGCGCGCCCTCATCGCCGCGAACCTCGATTCCTTTGCGGCCCGCGAACAAGACGAGCGCGCGCTTTCGTCCCTCGACTTCCAGTCCTCGATCAACCTTCTCAAGGTGGAGGCCTCGGAACTCGCGGTCACGGTCGTCATGCATGCGATGCGCGCGTGCGGCCTTTCCGGCTATCGCAACGACACCGATGTCAGTGTCGGTCGCCATCTCCGCGACGTGCTGTCGGCTCCGATCATGATCAACAACGATCGCATCCTTGCCAGCATGGGTAGCGCCACTCTGATGAGCGCCGTCCCGGCGTCACTGCGCGATTGATTTTCTTCTCGAAGAAATGGGGTTGGTATGAACGTAGCCATGTTTACTGCACCGGCGGAACCCACTCAGGCTGAGGCTGATCCGCTGGACCATCTTGCCGACGCGCTGTTCCACAAGATGGGCTCTCCGGGTGTCTATGCCCGCACCGCGCTCTATGAAGACGTTGTGGAGCGGCTCGCGGCGCTGATCACGCGGCACCGCGAACCGGACACCGAGGTGATGCGCTTTCCTCCCGTCATGAGCCGCGCGCAGCTTGAGAAGTCGGGCTATCTGAAGAGCTTTCCGAACCTGCTCGGCTGTGTCTGCGGCCTGCACGGCACGGACAGTGAGATCGACGCGGCGGTCAGCCGTTTCGATGCTGGCGGCGACTGGACCATGTCACTTTCACCGGCCGACCTCGTGCTGTCGCCGGCCGCCTGCTATCCGGTCTATCCGATCGCGGCGAGCCGGGGTCCCCTGCCGGCGGGCGGCTTATGTTTCGACGTGGCCGCCGATTGCTTCCGTCGCGAGCCCTCGCTCCATCTCGACCGGCTGCAGTCCTTCAGGATGCGCGAATACGTCTGCATCGGCAGCCCCGACCACGTCTCGGCGTTCCGCGAGCGTTGGATGGTGCGCGCTCAGGAGATCGCCCGCGATCTCGGACTGACCTTCAGGGTCGACTATGCCAGCGATCCATTCTTCGGCCGGGTCGGCCAGATGATGGCGGTGAGCCAAAAGCAGCAGTCGCTGAAATTCGAGTTGCTGGTGCCTTTGCGCTCCGAGGAGAAACCGACTGCATGTATGAGCTTCAACTATCACCGCGATCACTTCGGCACCACCTGGGGCATTAAGGACGCGACCGGTGAGCCGGCCCATACTGGTTGCGTGGCCTTCGGAATGGATCGTCTCGCCGTCGCCATGTTCCATATCCACGGCAAGTCCGTCGCAAGGTGGCCGACCGCGGTGCGGGACCTGCTCGGCTTCCCGCGGAACGACCGGTAGCCGACGTCGGCATTCGAGGAACTGAAATGCACCAACGAACTCCCGAGGTAGCCCGCGACCGAAGAGCCGAAGGGCCAACCTCCATGAAAAGAGAGACCCTCGCCGTACACGGCGGCTTCGACAACGATCCGACCACCAAAGCCGTCGCCGTTCCGATCTATCAGACCGCCTCGTATGCCTTCGACAGTGCCGACCATGGCGCCGCGCTCTTCAACCTCGAAGTGGACGGCTTTCGCTACACCCGGATCGGCAATCCGACCAACGCAGTGCTGGAGAAGCGCGTTGCCGCCCTGGAAGGAGGCATCGAGGCGATGAGCGTGGCGTGTGGCCAGGCCGCGGTGAACTATGCGGTGGTCAACATCGCGGATATGGGCAGCAACATCGTCTCGGTCCCGCAGCTCTACGGCACCACGCATACGCTGTTCGCGCACATCTTGCCGAGGCAGGGCATCACGGTCCGGTTCTCGGAAGACGACAGTCCGGCGAGCATAGAGAAGCTGATCGACGACGATACGCGTGCGGTGTTCTGCGAGAGCGTGGGAAATCCGGCCGGAAACGTTTGCGACATCGAAGCGATCGCCGAGGTCGCCCACAGGCATGGCGTGCCGCTGATTGTCGACAACACGGTTCCTACCCCGATCCTGCTCAGGCCGATCGAATACGGAGCGGACATCGTGGTCGAGTCGCTCACGAAGTTCATGGGCGGGCACGGCACCACGCTCGGCGGAATCATCGTCGATAGCGGCAGGTTTCCATGGGCGAAGCATCGCCGGCGCTTTCCGATGCTGAACGAGCCGGAGAAATCCTACCACGGGATGGTCTTCACCGAGCGCTACGGGGCCGCCGCCTACATCGCCCGGTGCCGCGCCGTCTCCCAGCGGACCACCGGCTCCATCCTGGCGCCCTTCAACGCTTTCCTGCTGCTCCAGGGCATCGAGAGCGTCGCGGTGCGGATCGAGCGGCACGTCGAAAATGCCGAGAAGGTCGCGCGGTTTCTGCGCGACAACCGCCGCGTCGGATGGGTCAACTACGCGGGCTTTGACGATAGCCCCTATCACGCGCTGACGCAGAAATATCTGGGCGGCCGCGCGTGTTCGCTGCTGACCTTCGGCGTGGCCGGAGGGTTCGAGGCTGGCAAGCGGTTCTACGACGCGCTGAAACTGTTCAAGCGGCTGGTCAATATCGGGGACGCCAAATCGCTTGCTTGCCACCCGGCATCGACCACCCACCGGCAGATGTCGCCCGAAGAGCAGGAACGGGCCGGCGTGCGGCCCGAGATGATCAGGCTGAGCGTTGGTATCGAGCACGCCGACGACATCATCGCCGACCTCGATCAGGCGCTCCGTGCCGCAGATTGAGTGCAGGTCAACCATGAAGGCATTCAGATGCCCGTCCTTGTAAATATAGATTCGTACGAACACCACCTTTTCTCAAGAGCGCGGAACGGAAGCGGCGCAGAGTCCCCCGGAAACCGGAAGGAATGCCTCGACATCGGGCTGATCAACAACATGTCGGATGCCGCCTTGATGTCCACCGAGCGCCAGCTGTTCGACCTGCTCGGCGCGGCGGCCGGCGAGCTCCTGGTCAGGCTGCATTTCTACACGATGGAGACGACGCCCCGTTCGGACTGGGGGCGCGATTACGTGCGTCGCTACTACCGTGGCACCGACGATCTGCTGAACAGGCGCCTGGACGGCGTGATCGTGACCGGCGCCGAACCGAGAGCCGCCAGCCTGCCGGAAGAACCATACTGGTCCAGCTTCGTCCAAATCATCGACTGGGCCAGGGAGAGCACCGTGTCGTCGGTGTTTTCCTGTCTGGCCGTCCATGGGGCCGTCCTGCACCTGGATGGCGTGGAGCGCCACAAGCTGCCTGCCAAATGCATCGGCGTCTTCGCTCAAACGAAGACGAGGGATCATCCCTTGATGCGCAACGTTCCGGCGACCTTCAGAACGCCGCACGCCCGGTGGAACGAGGTGCAGGAGAGGGCTGTCGAGAGCTGCGGATACTCCGTTCTCACCAAGTCGGCAGAGGCCGGCGTCGACTGCTTCGTCAAGCAACAGGGGAAGAGCCTCTTCGTCAATTTCCAGGGCCATCCGGAGTACGACACCCACAGCCTGTTGGCTGAATTCAGAAGGGACATGGGTCGTTTCCTCCGCGGCGAGAGCGAGGTCTGTCCGACGATACCGAGCGGCTATTTCGCCTCGGAGGCGGAAGAGATTCTGACGGCCTTCCGGCGCAAAGCCCTTTCCGACAGAAGTCCGGAGCTTTTCGCCGATTTCCCGGTAGACCAAGTGGCGAAGGATTTGAGAAACGCCTGGCATCCGCCGGCACGGCGCATATACCGCAACTGGCTGCTGTACATGGCCTCGCAGCGAGCTGGACGCTCAAAGCCGTTTGCCTTCAACGGAAGTTATCGAACGAGGCCCAGGCCTGCCGCGGCGTAGATCATGGGTGCGTCCGGGCAACATGGAGAACCGGAGCAACGGCCGCGATCCGCTAGCCGGGCTCTCGCTAGCCGGCCTGCCGACGAAGAAGCGGGAGCGGATTGTATGATGGAGTTCGGACCGTGATCCGATGCCGCGAGATAGGACCGGCCGACCTTGCTGCCATTGCCGATCTTCTGACGCGTGGCTTTGCCCGCCGTTCGCGCGACTACTGGATGGACGGGCTCCAGCGCGCTTCCGTGCGCCAGGTACCCGATGGTTTCCCCCGCTTCGGGTACATGCTCGACAATGATGGGATGCCCGTCGGCGTTCTGCTGTTGATCTACACGGAACGGGACGATGACGGCGGGACCTCGATCCGCTGCAACCTCTCCAGCTGGTATGTGGAACCTGCCTTCCGCAACTACGCCTCGATGCTGACCAGCGTCGCGCAGCGCCACAAGCGCGTCACCTACGTCAACATCAGCCCGGCCTTCTCGACCTGGCGGACCATTGAGGCTCAGGGATTCCGCCCCTATTGTGGCGGCCTGTTCTTCTCCTTTCCGGCGCTTTCGCGTCCGAAGAGCATGCGCGTCGAAGTCGTTCAGCAGGGCGCATATGCGGTCGACGGCTTGTCCGACGCCGACGTCGCGCTGCTTACGCGGCATGCGGCCTATGGTTGCCTAAGCCTGGTGTGCCGCGCGGGCGACGGCCGCGGCTACCCCTTCGTCCTGCAGCCGATGCGCAAACGCGGGATCCCCCTGCCAGCGATGCGGCTGATCTATTGCCCCGACGTGGCCGACTTTGTCGCCTGCGCCGGCGCCATCGGCCGCTTCCTGCTCCGGCGCGGCCGGATATTGCTCGCCCTCGACGCCAATGGCCGCATGAAGGATCTGATCGGCTTCTACAGGGGACAGCGCGGCCGCAAATACTTCAAGGGTCCGCAGTGTCCCCGGATTGCCGATCTGTCGGATACCGAGCTGGTCATCTATGGACCGTAATTTTGCTGCCCAATGGAGAGCCGTCATGATTCCCACCAGCAAGTCCGTCAGCCATTCGCAGACATGGACATTCTTCCAAGGCCAGTGGCACGAAGGCAATGTTCCGATCATGGGGCCACGCACCCATGGGCTTTGGCTCGGCTCGACCGTGTTCGATGGCGCACGCGCCTTCGAAGGTGTTGCGCCCGATCTTGACCGCCATTGCGCCCGTGTCAATCAATCCGCGCTCAACTTCGGGCTCAAGCCGATCGTCGATCTCGACACATGGCTGGGTCTGGCGCGCGAAGGCATCGCGCACTTCTCGCCCAATGCCGAACTCTACGTTCGCCCGATGTATTGGCCGCAGAATGGCGTGGGCGGCGGCGTGCTGTTCGATCCGGAGACGATGGACTGGTGCCTTAGCATCTACGAAGCGCCGCTCCCGAAACCTGTCGGCAACGCGATCACGCTGTCGCCGTTCCGCAGACCGACCGCCGAATGCGCGCCGGTCGATGCCAAGGCGGCCTGTCTCTACCCGAACTGTTCGCGGGCCCTGATCGAGGCCGCCTCGCGCGGCTTCCAGAACTGCCTGATGCTGGACATGCTCGGCAACGTCGCGGAGTTCGGCAATGCCAACGTGTTCATGGCGAAAGACGGTGTCGTCTACACGCCGGCGGCGAACGGCACCTTCCTGAACGGCATCACCCGGCAGCGGGTGATCGAACTGCTGCGCGGTTCGGGCGTCACCGTGGTGGAGGCCACGCTGCGCTATGCCGATTTCCTTGCCGCGGACGAGATCTTTTCGTCCGGCAATTTTGCCAAGGTTGCGCCCGTCATTCGGATCGACGACCGGCAGCTTACGCCCGGGCCGTTCTATACGCGTGCGCGGAAGCTGTATTGGGAATTTGCGCACGCGGTAAAGCTTGCGGCGTGATGATGACCTTTCAACCGAGATCAAGTCGCATGGCTTTTCGAGTTGCCGATCTACTCGTGGATTCTCTGATCGCGCACGGCGTCGACCGGGCATTCAGCGTACCCGGCGAAAGCTTCCTTGCGCTCCTTGACGCTCTGTACGAGCGCGACGAGATCGATCTCGTGACTTGCCGCCACGAGGGAAACGCCAGCCTTGCCGCAGTTGCCGACGCCAAGCTCACCGGCCGGGCCGGCGTGGTGATGGTAAGCCGCGGGCCGGGGGCATCCAACGCGGCGCTTGGTCTGCATGTAGCTTCCCAGGAGGCCATACCCCTCGTATTGCTCGTTGGTCAGGTCGGTACGTTTGAGCTGAATCGCGACGCGGTGCAGGAGATCGACACGGGGCGGGCGTTCAGTGGCCTTATCAAGTGGTCCACCAGAATCGATTCGGCGGCCCAGCTGCCCGAGATGATGGCGCGGGCATTCTCCGTGGCGCTTGGCGGCACGCCCGGGCCGGTGGTGATCGAGCTTCCTGAAGACGTTCTCGAGATGGAGGCGGGTCCGCTCTCCGCCAGGGTTCACGGCGTCGCGCGAGCCGAGCCCAGCCGGGCCGCCGTCGAGCAGGCGGCCGTCATGCTTGGCAAGGCGGAGCGACCGATCCTGCTGGTCGGAGGAGAGTGTCGCACCGCGGAATTTCGTAAGGACTTGATTGCGCTGAGCGAGCGCTGGAATGTACCGGTCGCCGCCACCAACAAGATGCAGGATCTGTTTCCGAACGATCACCGGCTCTGGATTGGGCAGCTTGGCTTCTTCACGTCGCCGGCGCATGTTGCGCTCTTTGAGCAAGCGGATCTGATCGTTGCGATCGGAACGCGGCTCGGTGACCTGTCGTCCCTGGGCTTTCGGTTTCCGCGACAATCGTCGCCGTCTCAGCCTCTGGTTCACGTCTATCCCGATCCGAATGCGATCGGGACTCACTTTCATACGGATCTTCCAATCGTCGCGTCGGCCCATCCGTTCTTGAAATCCTGGCTCGACTTGCCGGTCGCGTCGCGCGAGCGCGGTGGGTGGATTGAAGCCGTGACGAAAACCCGAGAGGCGGTGCACGCATGGCCCGAGCCGGGTATCCCGAGCGCCGATGTCTTCGGGCATGCTGTTGCGGCCATCGCCAAGCGCTTCCCGGCAGATGGTATCGTGACGACCGACTCCGGCAACTTCGCCGCCTGGGTACACCGCATATTCCGCTTCCAGCCGTCGGCCCGGCTGCTTGGCTCTGCCTGCGGCGCGATGGGCAGTGGTGTTCCTTCTGCATTGAGCGCGAGCCTTCGTTATCCGAACAATCAGGTGATCGCGTTCTGCGGAGACGGCGGTTTCCTGATGACCGGGAACGAGCTGGCAACAGCCGTTGCCCGCCGGCTCAACATCAAGATCGTGATCTCCAACAACCAATCGTACGGCACCATCCGTTCGTATCAGGAGAAAGCGTTTCCGCAGCGTCCTTGCGGTACGGATCTGTCCAACCCCGACTTTGCGGCCCTTGCCCGCGCATTCGGCGCGCAGGGCTATACGATCACGAACGCAGCGCAGGCAGCGGAGGTCGTCGCGGAAGCAATGTCGGCCAAGGGCCCCGTAGTGCTCGAAGTTCGATCTGATGTACGCCAAACGCCCGATCGATCCCTCGCTGCCGCGCGCGCCGATGCATCGGAGCGCCGGTAGGCTGTTTATGTGCGGCCCTCGGGCCGCGAGCGCCTGATGTGCTGATTGTGTCCGCTAGGTGTACCTCTGAAGGGTTACCTACGGATATCAGCTGCGCATTGATGGAGCGCGGGAGCCGATACCCCATTCGTGCCGTCCATCTGTTCACGTGATGAGGCTCCGTGCAGAGCATAGCCCGGAAGGGTAGGTGTGATTCCCTAATGCAGGGAATAGGATGCGCAGGCGAGGGGCATAAAATCGCGCAACGACGGATTAGAAAAGGATATCACCATGGGACAGGTGATTGCGGTTGGGGCGCGGCACGCAAAGGCTGCGTTGCGCAAGCTGCTTGTGCTGGCGGCGCTGGCCCCGCTGCTCACGGTCGTTCAGCCGTCCGACGCGGATGCACAGACGCAACCTGCTACTCGTCAATTGCGACAGGTGCCGCCGCAAAAGCCGCAAGTGACGATGAACGCCTGGACGGTTGGCCTCGCCGGAGGCCTTCTCGAAGGCGCACCCATCCGTTTGGCGGCCGAAGTAGCCCGCGTCGTCGATGATGGTGACAAACTGCACGTTCTTCCGATCGTGACGCGCGGAGCCACGGAAAACGTGAACTCGCTGCTTTACTTGCGCGGCGTCGATGCCGCCATCATCAATTCCGACGTGCTTGAGGAATACAAGAGCCAGGTGCCCGATATTCAGCAACGGCTGGCCTATGTGCTGAACTTGTTTCCGTCCGAGCTTCATATCTTCGTTCGTCCCGAGATTCAGAGCCTGAACGATCTCGTCGGCAAGAAGGTGAACTTCAATACCCAGGGCACCGCGGCGGCCTATTCGGGGCCGCTGATCTTCAGTCGTCTGGGCCTCGATGTGGAAAAGACCTTCATCCCGCATCAGATCGCGCTCGAGCAGATGCGCAAGGGCGAGATGGCCGCGGTCGTCTTCATTACCTCGAAGCCGGTGGATGCCTTCGTGCGCGGCCGCTGGGAGGCGGGGTTCAAGTTCCTGCCCGTCCCCTATGACCGCAAGTTCGAGGACTATTATCTTCCCGCCGCGCTCGATGCCGCAGAATACCCCAATCTGATCAAGCAGGGCGAACGCGTAACGACGATTGCGGTGCCGACCGCGCTCGTCGCCTTCAATTTTCCAGCCAAATCGAACCGCTACGAGCGGCTAGCGCGCTTTGTGGACCATCTGTTCTCCCGGATTGAAAAGTTGCAGCAGCCTGGCTTCGACCAGAAGTGGAAATCGATCAATCTCGCGGCTACCGTTCCTGGTCTTGCGCGCTTCCCTGCGGCGCAGGCATGGCTCGATCGTGGGCCGCGTGCTGCGCATGCATCGCAATGAGACGCGCGGCCGGTCTGTTCGTGGCTGGAATCACGCTCGCAAGCGGCACTGCTTTGGCGCAGGGGACACAAGATCATCCGACAGCGCAGCTTCACGATTGTTCCCCGGCGGAACGCGCAGCAGGCCTGGAGTGCCCCGAGAGGGCGCCGCGGACCACCGCGCCTCGTCAGGCGAACCAGGGAAACAACTGGATCATTAGCGTGACGATCTCACCCGTCGATTATTCACCGGTCGCTACCGCCACAACATCGTCACGCGATGGTGCCGGCGAATCCGGAGTGACGCTTTCGATTCGATGCCGCGGCGGGCGGAGCGAACTGGTGGTCGCCGGGCCCGGCGTTCCCGGTCGCGGCAACGATTATACGATTTCCTATCGCGTCAACGACGGTCAGGGGCTGCAGATCGCAGCAGCCGTGCCGACGTCCGGAATCGGAGTGGCGTTCGGGGGCGACGTTGTTCGCTTGGTGCAGTCCCTTCCAGACAGCGGAAGCCTCAGTATTCACCTTACATCCCGGATGGGGACTGCTCTGGATGCAGTGTTCTCGCTAGGCGGGTTGGAGGCGGTGCGAGCGAAGATGGCCACTGTGTGCAGGTGGCCACATCCAGCCACGAAACCTAACGGATGAGCAGTCCAATGACGTTTATTGATAGGAGAGGCATAATGAGCATGTTTCAATATATTGCGCGGGTAATCACCATGGCAGCCGCAACGGTACTGTTCGCCGCGCCACTCGCTGCGGCGGAACAAGGCGGACGGTACTGGGTGCCGACAACGACGGAGCCCGCTACGCCCCATCAGCGCATTGCAGCAAAGGCCACCACACATAACAAGGCAACCAAACCAAAGAAGGCACGATCCGCTGTTGCCGCACGATCGCCTCTTGCCGCCAACGCTCGGCTTGCCGACTCCAAAGCGCACCGTTTGATCTTGCAGGTGAACACGAACGACCCTGCCGCCATGAATCTCGCGCTCAACAACGCCACGAACGTCGCGCAGTACTACAAGGATGCCGGTGAGAAGGTGAAGATCGAGGTGGTCACGTTCGGGCCCGGCCTGCACATGCTGCGCGACGACACCTCGCCGGTAAAGGCACGTATCGAGGAGATGGCGCTGAGCACGCCGGAGGTATCGTTCAAGGCCTGCGGCAACACTCAGGAAAGAATGCACAAGGCCGAGAACAAGAGCATCCCGATTGTTCGTCAGGCGGAGGTGGTGAAGTCAGGCGTCGTGCGCGTGATGGAGCTGCAGGAGAAGGGTTGGTCCTATGTAAAACCCTGACCCGAAAGGGGTGGGGCTCCCCCATGCGAATCCTAGGATTTGCATGGCGGCGGAGCGCAAAATAGCGCGACCTGAACAGGTCGCATCGCCAAGCGACGGGTGATTGCAAATGGGCCGCACGGCTATTCTCAGTGACGGATCAAGTACCGTCTCCGATATCGCAAGCGCGTCGCGCAACGATTCGGACACGACGCCGTTTGCGCAGAAGACAAAGCAAAGGAGGCAGCTGCCCGCGCCCGGACGATCCGCGCCCCTGTGGATGGCCGCTGCCATGCTCGCAATGACATGGGCGTCGGAAACGCAGGCTTGCCCCGATCGGGAGCGACTGTTGGCGGATGCGCAGCTGGTGACGGCTGCCCGCAATATCGATTCTGTTGGAACGGAAGGTGATGACGATTCAGTAGTCTTGTCAGTGGCCTTGTCGGTAGCCTTGCCGCCGAGCCGAGCCGGCAACGACAGATCGGTGCAGGTTGTCCAAGCGACGATCGGCGACACAAGGCGGTCTCCGGAACAGGAGCTTCACTGGGCGGAGACCCTGTCCCGCGAACTCACCAATGCAAGGCGCGATATCGAGTTGCTGCAACGTCTCGAGCAGGAGCGCGATCGGGCCGAGAGGCTGGAGCAGGGTCTTGCGGCAGCGCGAAGGGATGTCGAAACCCAGAGCGCGCTGGCGGCTAAAGCGGCCGAAGAAGCCGCGCGCATGAGGCAGGCTGCGCCGAGCGGTGCGGCGGAGTTGCAGAACTCCCTGCAACAGGCGCTTGAGCTGGCGGAGCGGCTGAAGCAGGACCTCGCGGCGGCGCGACGCGATGTCGGGACCCAGACCGCATTGGCTGCAAAGGCGGGCGAGGAAGTTTCCCGGTCGAAACAGGCGGGGGAGAGCATCGCTGCGGAGCTGCAGAAGTCCCTGCAACAGGAGCGCGAGCGGTCCGCGCGGCTGGAGCAGGATCTGGCGACGGTGCGGAATGATGTCGAGACCCTGACCGCGCTGGCGAAGAAAGCGAGTGAGGAAACTGCCCTGCTGAAAGCGGCGGGGGAGAGCGGCGCGGAGCTGCAGAGGTCCCTGCACCAGGAGCGCGAGCGATCCGCCCGGCTGGAGCAGGATCTTGCGGCAGCGCGGAATGATGTCGAGACCCACGCCGCGCTGGCGGCAAAGGCGAGCGAGGAGGTTTTGCGACGGAAGCAGGCGGCGGAAGCCGGGGCTGCCGAACTGAGGCAGTCGCGCGCAAGGGCCGACGCGCTGGCACAAGACCTCTCCCTGACGCGGAGTGCGATCTACGCATACGAGGCGCAGGCCCGCAAAGCTGGAGACGAAGCGGCGGAACTCAGGCAAGCAGCCGCAAGCGGCGCGCCGTCGCCCGGCAAGGCCGCTCCGGACGAGCGCGAGCGGTTTACACGTCTGGAGCAGGATCTGGCGGTGGCCCGACGTGACGTCGAGACCCAGGCCGCGCTGGCGGCGAAAGCGGGTGAGGAAGCGTTCCGGCTGAAACAGGAACGGGAGAGCGGTGCGGCGGAGCTGCAGAAGTCCCGGCAACAGGAGCGTGAGCGATCCGCGCGGCTGGAGCAGGAGCTTGCAGCGGCGCGGCGCGATGTCGAGACCCAGACCGCGCTGGCGACGAAAGCAGGCGCGGAAACTTCACGGCTGAAAGCGGCGGGGGAGAGCGGCGCGGCGGAGCTGCAGAAGTCCCGGCAACAGGAGCGTGAGCGATCCGCGCGGCTGGAGCAGGAATTGGCGGCGGCGCGGCGTGATGTCGAGACCCAGACCGCGCTGGCGACGAGGGCAGGCGCGGAAACGTCCCGGTTGAAAGCGGCGGCGGAGAGCGGTGCGGCGGGGCTGCAAAAGTCCCTGCAACAGGAGCGCGAGCGGTCCGTGCGGCTGGAGCAGGATCTCGCGGCGATGCGGCGTGATGTCGAGATCCAGACCGCGCTGGCGGCAAAGGCCGACGAGGAAGCTACCCGGCGGAAACAGGCGACGGTAGCCAGTGCCGCGGAATTGAGGCGATCGACGCAAAAAGAGTACGAAACGGCCGACTTGCTTGAAGGCCTCTCGATGACGCGGAGCGCGATCTATGCGTACAAGGCGCAGGCCCGCAAAGCTGGAGGCGAAGCGGCGGAACTCAGAGAGGCGGCTGCAAACAGCGCGCCGTTGCCTCGCAAATCGGCACAGGACCAGCGCGAGCGGCCCGCGTGGTTGCAGCAGGATCTCGCAGAGGCGCGTGCCGAGTGGACACCAGCGGCGCCCGCGCGTGGCGATGCCCAGCTCGATTCCGAGCAAGCCGCGGTGGCGACAGGGTTGGTTGCGCGCGCGGCCACGCTGCTCCGGCAGGGCGACATAGGCGCGGCGCGGCTTGTACTCGAGCGCGCCGTCGAGATGGGCAGCGCCCAGGCCAGCTTCGCGCTGGCAGAGACCTACGATCCATTGATCCTTGCGAAATGGAAAACTCAGGGCACCCGCGGCGATGCGAGCAAGGCGCAGGGCCTCTATGCAAAGGCTGATGCCGCGGGAATCCAGGAGGCGAAAGCACGGCTGGAAGCGCTGCGTCGCTAGCGCATATGCCAGTCGACCGGCGACATCCGCGCAACCGTCTCCACGGCCGGCATCTCCCGGCAGGTGCTTCGTTCGAAAGCGGCAAGCGCCTTACGGGCAATTGTTGCCCGCAAGGCTCATCGATAGTGTTCGCCTACCGCTCTCGCATCGACTCCTGCTTGTATCGCGCAAGCGGCGACAGAAGGTAGCTGATGATCCTGCGCGTGCCGGTCTTGATTTCGACCGTCACCGCCATTCCGGGGCCGAGCTTGACGAGCTTGTCCTCCACCTGCATCTCCGGACGGTCGAGCGAAATGCGCGCGGCATATTCCAGTTCCTGACCTTTCGGCTCACTGCTGCTCTGCGCTGTACCCGATCCCCGGTCATTCGAACCGCTCTGCGGCCTGTCGCGCGTGATGGCATCCGACGACACGCTGAGCACGTCGCCATGAAGGAGCCCATAACGCGTGAAGTTGAAGGTGTCGACCTTGATCTCGGCCTTCAGTCCCGGATGAACGAAGCCAATGTCGCGATTGGAGAGCATGGCCTCGATCTCGAGCTGGCTGTCACTCGGAACCACCACGGCCAGCGCCTGCGCCGGCGTCACCACGCCTCCCACCGTATGAACCGCAAGCTGTTGCACGATGCCGTCGACCGGTGCGGTCAAGCGCTGTAGTTTCGTGCGCCGATCCGCCTTGACCACCTCCTGCGCGGCGGTCGCAGCCTTCTGCTCGGCCTTCGCGAGTGCGTCATAGGTCGTGCGACGAAACTCCGCTGCGGTCCTTTCCTTGGTTTCCTTCAGCAGCGCGGTGGCCGCGTCCGCTTCGAGCAGTCGACTTTGCTGCAAGAGGAGGTCCTGCTGAAGGCCGACCAGTTCCTGGTACTCCGAGAGATAGATGACCTTCGAGGCCAGTGCCTTCTCGACGAGGCCTTTGCGGATGTCGACGCGCTCCTGCAGCACCGGTATCGTCGCCTGCAGCTTCGCCGCGCTCGCCGACGTGGTCGCCCGTTCCGCTTCCTTCTGACCCAGCTGGCGCTCGATCTCCGCGAGCTTGGCGTTCTGTTCGGCGCGCTGGCTGATCAGGAACTGGCGATGCATTTCGACCTCGGCGGCGCTTGCGCTTTGCGGCGGCCGGAAGGCGGCGAGAGGATCCGCCGCCAGTGCCGCGCGCAGCCGCGCGACCTCGAGCTCGGCCGCAAGGAGATCGCTCTTCTGGCGCTCCTGGTCGGCTTCCGTCATCGTCGGGTCGAGCTCGATCAGGACGTCGCCGGCCTTGACACGCTGTCCATCGCGAACCTGGATGGCGCGGACAACGCCCGTTTCGAACGGCTGGATCAGCTTTGTGCGCCCACCCGGCACGATCTTGCCTGTCGCCGTGGCGACGATATCGACGCTGCCGAGCGAGGCCCAGGCCAGTGCGACGCAGAAGAGTGCGATGATACTCGCACCGATCGCACGCCCGATCGGCGACGGAGGCGATTCGGTGATTTCGAGAGCCGCCGGCAGGAACGCAATTTCGTTCTCGCGCCGGCGAACCTCGGCTTTCGGAAATGCAACGACGTTTCGGTTAGCGGACGTCATGGATACCAGCCTGCAAATAGTGAAGGTTCGCGTAACGACCGTTGGTGCGGATCAACTCATCATGGCTGCCGTCCTCAACGATCCGACCATGCTCGATCGTGATGATCCGGTTCGCATTGCGCACGGTAGAGAGCCGATGCGCGATGACGAAGACGGTCCGTCCGGCAGAAATCTGTTTCATGTTCTGCTGAATGGCGCGCTCGCTTTCGTAGTCCAGGGCGCTTGTCGCCTCGTCGAAGATGAGGATACGCGGATCGGTGATAAGTGCGCGCGCGATCGCGATACGCTGGCGCTGTCCGCCGGACAGACTGCTGCCGCGTTCGCCCACCACGGTGTCATAGCCCTCGGGCAGCTCAAGGATGAAGTCGTGAGCGCCGGCGAGCGATGCCGCCTCGATGACCCGCTCCATCGACATGGCCGGATCGGCGAGCGCGATGTTCTCGCGAACAGAGCGGTTGAAGAGCACGTTCTCCTGCAGCACGACACCTATCTGTCGTCGCAGCCAGCTCAGATCGACCATCGCGAGATCGACGCCGTCGACCAGCACGCGTCCGCTCTCCGGCACATAGAGGCGCTGGATCAGCTTGGTGATGGTGCTCTTGCCCGAGCCCGAGGAGCCCACGATGCCGACGACCTGGCCGGGCTCCACGCTGAAGGAGACGTTGTGCAGCACCTCGGGGCCGTCGATGCGGTAGCGGAAGGTCGCGTGCTCGAATGTGACCTTGCCGCGGATCGCCGGCAGTGCGGCGCGACCCGGATTGAAGCTCGGCTCGGGCATGGTGTTGAGGATGTCGCCCAGGCGATCGACCGACAGCTTGGCCTGATGGAAATCCTGCCAGAGCTGTGCAAGCCGCAGCACCGGAGTGCTGACGCGCGCGGCCAGCATGTTGAACGCAACGAGCTCGCCGACTGTCAGCTCCCCGCCGATCACGAGCCTGGCGCCGAAGTAAAGAATCGCTGCGATGACCAGCTTGTTGATCATCTGGACTGCCTGACTCGCCGTGTTGTTCAGGCTGAGCACGCGGAAGCTTGCGGCCACATAGCCGGCGAGTTGCTCCTCCCAGCGGCGCTGCATCTGTGGCTCGACTGCCATGGCCTTCAGGGTTTCGACGCCCGTGACGCTCTCGACGAGGAAGGCCTGATTCTCGGACCCGCGATTGAACTTCTCATCGAGGCGCCGGCGAAACAGCGGCGCAACCCCTACTGAGATTCCGATGTAGAACGGGAAGGAGGCCAGGACGATCAGCGTCAACGTCGGCGAGTAGTAGAACATCACCACAAGGAAAACGACCGTGAACAGCAGATCGATGACCAGCGTAAGCGCCGAACTCGTCAGGAACTGGCGGATATTCTCGAGCTCGCGGACGCGTGCCACCGAATCGCCAACGCGGCGGGTCTGGAAATAGGCGATCGGCAGCGCCATCAGGTGACGAAACAGCCGGGCACCGAGCTCGACGTCGATACGGTTTGTGGTGTGCGCGAACAGATAGACGCGCAGCGTTTCGAGAATGGCTTCGAAGACGGTGAGGGCGACCAGGCCCAGGATCAGAACGTCGAGCGTGCTCATGCTTCGATGCACGAGCACCTTGTCGATGACCACCTGGAAGAACAGCGGTGACACGAGGGCAAAGAGCTGAAGGAAGAACGAGGCGACCAGCACCTCGCTGAGCAGGCGGCGATACTTGTGGACCGCGCCGACAAACCAGCCGATATCGAAGCGTCGGGCGAGGTCCGTCAGGCTCGCGCGCCGGGCCATCAGGATGATGTCGCCGTCCCAGATGGCCTCCAGCTCGTCCTGCGTCATTCTATCGGGTCGGGGAGACAACGGGCGCTGAACGAGGAGCTTGCCCTCGTCCACTCTGCCGAGGACCAGAAATCCGCCGTCGCGCAGCACGGCGATCCCGGGCAGCGGGGTAACCGCAAGTCGGCTCCAGCTCGTTCTCTGTACCCGTGCCTTGAGTCCGAATTCCTTGGCACAGCGCAGGATTTCGGTAACGCCTACGCCCGCCGCGCCTATCCGATGGCGGATTTGAGCCGGGTCGGCCGCGATACCATGGCAACGCAGCAATATCGTCAGCGCAACGAGCGCGGATTCATCGGCATTGTCGGTTTCGGCATTTGCCGCCGTGACTTCGGTGCTCACCGGCGGGGAAGCCAGCGGGGAAGCAGTATCGCCTCGAGCGGCGAAACGTCCACGCATCAGGGTATCGCGGGCTTTCACCAAGGTATCGCGCGTGCGCATCAGGGTATCGCGCGTACGCGTCAAAGGCTCGAGGGCACGCAGCAGGGCGTCGCCGGCACGGCGCGCCAGGTCAACTCCGCGGGTGCTGATGCCGGCGAGTGCATGAAGCACCCGATTGGCGACGTTCTGAGGTCCGGGCAGGATCAAACGACCGTCCCAGATTTCTTCGAACTCTGCGCGCGTCATCACCCTGGGATTTGACCAGGTCGGATGCAGCACAAGCGCACCCCTGTCATCGATCTTTCCGAGAAGCAGGAATCCGCCGTCATGCAGCGCTGCGATTCCAGGCAGCTGGATGGCCGCAAGTCGCTTCCAATGCGTCGTCCGCGAGCCGAGGTTGACTCCAAACTCGCGCGCACAGCGCAGCATTGCGCGGATGCTGATTGCGTCGCTGCCGCATCGATCGCGGAGCTGCTCTTGCGTAGCGTTGACGCCATGAATCCGCAGGAACAGAGCCAGGGCTCGGAGCCCTAGATCTGCGGCGTGGGCATTTCCATTCTGGATCGCCATATTTTCTACTCAACCCTTCGCGGCTACCGGCCGCTTCCGATGTTCCTTCTCATGCATTCCCAAATTTCGATGGTGCCGCACCCGGGCGGCGAGCGCCCGGGTGCGGAAGCAGATCACGCAGCTGGTGGTCTGGTGAGGAACGATTCCGGCCCCCAAGTGGTGCCATTCGATATAGCCGACACAATCTGACCGGGATCGACCCGGCCGGGGCTGGCGGCCATATACTGGTTCAGCAGCGCAAAGCTCTGATTTGCCAGGGATGCTGCGGGACTGCTGCTGGTCGCGGGCGATAGATCGGCCACATTGAACATTTGCGCCGCAGAGGTCGCAACTCCGCCGGCGGCGAAATCCCCGATGCGGCTAAGCAGCGCCGAACCCGGGCTCGTCGAAGACGCTGCAGTCGTGGTGGTCGCAGGCGCCGTGGTAATCCCCGGAGGAGCATTCGTCACGGAGATCGGCTGCGGTGCCGTCACCGTGCTGGTGACCGGGGTAGAGGTCGAAGGCGCCATTACCGTGGGGGTTTGCACCGTGGGGGTTTGCGGCGTCGTGGTGGCCGTGGTGGTCCAACCGCGCGGAGCATCCGACAGGGTCATCGTCTGCGTCGCGGATGTCGTAACGGCGCCGGTGACCGGGTCCTTGGCGGTTGCCGTCAGCGTGATCGTGTCGACCGGATCATCCCAGCCTCGATGGTAGTTGTGCAGCGTCAGTCCGCTGTCAACCTGCTCCTTGGTCAAGGTGATGTTTCTTCCACTGAACGTGTGACCGAGGCCGTCGGTGATCGTCTCGTACGACGCCAATCCCCTGATGTTCACGGTCACCTTGTCGTTGGAATCGGTCGTCGACACCTTCACCCCCAAATCGACCGTGCCGCCCCTGCCTTTCACCGTGAGCGTGGGATCCGCGACGGTGAGGACCGGTGTGACCGCGGATGGAGACGTCGGGTTCGTCGGGTTCGTCGGTGATGTCGGTGATGTCGGGTTCGTCGGTGAGATCGGATCGACATCGACCTGGAGACCAGTGAAAGTCTTCACCGCGCCCGAAAGGTTCGCCGCCAGGCCGCCAGCATCCTTGATGCTCCCGCCGTTCAAATTGACGCCGGTGATGGCAAGCGCCGAGGTATCGCGGTCGGTCGCCGCGACCGTCGTTTTGAAGGTGAGCGTATTCGAGCCCGTCCCACTCACATAGGTGGCCTTGCCGCCATCGTTGAGCGACAGCGCCGGCTGACCGGAGACGGTCACGGCCTCGCTGAAGCGGACCGTCATTGTGATGGTATCGCCGACATGCTCGACTCCCGTCCCCGGTAAAGCGGAGACCAGCGTCACGGTGGGCGCGACGTTGGGCGTGGGTTGCTGCGTCGGTGCCGTGGGAGCCGCGGCCGCCCCGGTCGTGATTTGCAGGTTGGAAAATTCCGCCGCAACCACCTCCTTGGCCGGCGCGCGGTAGATGCCTTCCTTCCAGTAGTAACTCTCGCCGCTCAGCCCTGTTCCGAGCGCGCCGCTGTAGTTGACGATCTGAACCCCATCTCGCCAGACTTTCAGCGTGCCGGTGCCGTTACTTCCGAAGTTGACCTGGACGTTCAACTGATATTGATGGTCACGCTGGATCGGGTTCGCGTCGAAATAAACGCGATTCTCAGCGTTATTGGGACCGCGTGCGATGACGACCATGCGTTCGCCGTACATGCCGATGGCGAATGGCGGTGAACCGGACCCTAGGGTTTGGTGAATCTGGCCGAGGAGCATCCATGCAGCAGTATTTGGCGCTCCGGGCTCCAGGGTAAGGCCGTAGGATACGTTGATTTGAGTATTTGCTTTATAGCTTTGGAACATGTCGATCTCAGACCGTTCGGACGTGTTGCCGTTCCGGACGTCATTGGGCCAATAATCCCCCGAATGAACCTCGAACCTGAGCGTGTTGCTATCGGGTTCTGTTAGGCTATAGCTCCGGCTGGCGTTTTCGACCTGAGCTTTCATCCCATCGATTGTTACCGTTCCGCCATTTACACCCGAGAACGAGGTGATTGTCATTCCGTTCATTCCTTCTTGAAAGTTGAAGACGCTGAATTCCACTGCCGCGCATCATAAGGGCGCACGACATACCGCATGCTCGCGGCTTACCGCCGGCGAACACATTTCAAAGCATTGCAGCCTCGAACCGCGAGGATATTTCACTGCCGTGCAGATGGCGCACGACATACCGCTTGCTCGCAGCGCCTGGGCACCACGAACGCATTTCAAAGCATTGCAGCCTCGAACCGCGAGGGTATTTCAAAGCAGTGGGATTTCGCCCCCCCGACTGCTGGCTGGCTGGTTAATAAGCAAAAATGGCGAAAAAACTTTCAAAGTATGATTTATACCCATGTATGTGGGCCCAATACGTGCCCATATCTGGTCGATTCAAGGCACACCCACGATTTTCCGTCGGATGGCTTCGTCGTCAGCGTTTGCGGGAGGTCGAAAGCGGCGGCGCTCCAGATGTGCGAACGGCATCTCGACCTTCTCCGTTCGCGCCGCGACTCACATAAGCATCGATCCTGGCGATATCGCGCGCGACTTCTCGTGCGGTTTCGTGGATCGAACGCGGGGTCGGCATCTTCGGAGAGCAACGGGGGCTCAAGTTCGCGGGCGTCACAGTCGGGTTGTGTTGTCCCACCATTCACGAGAGTGCCGGTCGAGGTCAGCATCTTGCTGATGGCGGCCTTGATGCCATCGTGGGCGTCGGAGACGATCAGCTTGACGCCGCGTAGGCCACGGCGGGCGAGCTTGCGCAGGATGCCGTGCGGAACGTCTCGGCTTCGGAGGGGCAATATCCATTCGCGCCGGGCGTCGCTATTGACGCCAACCGCAACAATACCGCGACCGAGACGATGCGCCCCTGCTGGCGCACTTTACGTGGGTGGCGTAGTCCACAAATACGGCCAGTCGCCCTCGATCCGACGGGCAAGGAAGTCCTTCACTTTCGATCTCACTGCATGGCCGGCTCACCTGGCTCTTCGAGATGCCGCTCGTCCCCATTGCCTGCACCAGATCGTCCACTAAGCGGGTCGAGACGCCCGGCACATAAGCCCCCTGCACCATGGCGGCGAGCGCCTTGTCCGCCATCCCGCCGCGGCTCCAGGAAGCCCGCGAAGGCGACGCGCCTGATTGAATAACGATGTCATCATATTCATCGTCTCGTGCAGTGCCGCATCGCGAGGTGCATCCCGAGTCCGAGCGCCCCGAGTCCGAGCGTTACAAGTTCGTGGGACGCTAGCTTGGGCCCGGATATACGGTTGAGCGAACCGGGGCGTCGAATGTTGTACCGCAACGATCCCAAGCCCATGGGTTCCCTTGTCGCCGGGCCTTCTTCCCTCGCTATGTTTGATTGAGCGGTCCTCAATTGAGGCATCCCATCAGCCCATTGGGATGAACGTTTGAAGCGGATTGATACTTGGCAAGTTTAAGCCCGTACTGCCGCGGCTCAATGGACCATTGTGGCTACCCATTTATTGTCGGTTCCCACCCAAGTTAGTCGGTCCTCACCCAGTTACCCGAATGCTACCAATTTGACTGGAGATGTCGGAGTGCTGGGGTTGCAGATGTGATGAAAATGGCGACAGCTGCCGAATTCCTGCTCGTCAACGGTTGCGGCCTATTTCGCCGCCGTCCTCTATCAACCACTTCCGCTGCACCTTCAAACCGGCCTTCTACTTGGTAGATCCCGGAGCGCATTGGAATCGGGGCCCCGTCGTGACCTACCACATGTTTGAGGTGACCTGCGGAGCCCTAGTAGTGCAACTGTAAGCGACTGGAACTTGAAATGCTGCAGATTACTAGAACGGATAACTCGGTAAATCCGGACAGTCCGGACAATATGCCACCTGAATTTCGTTTGCCGATCGAGTCCTTGGCTGAAGCGGTGGCATTCATACGGCGACGCCTCCCGACCATATTGCTGACGTGTTCGATCATGCTTGGCATTGGTGTGCTCTACCTTATTGTTACAGTACCGACGTTTACTGCCAACGCAGAACTCATCGTGGATTCGAAAGCGGCTGCGGGAGATGCTGTGTCCGTGTCGACGATCGTGGAAAGTCAGATCGCGGTCATAAAGTCTGAGCATCTTGCTCGTACAGTGATACAGGAATTGGATCTGACAGAGGATCCGGAATTTGTCCGGAAAGATAGCGTCGTGCGCGACGCCGTCAGGTCGATATCCCAGCTGCTCGGCTGGAGCAGACCAGCAACCGAATCTGGCGCGATCCGCCACGCCGCGGAATCTTTCAAACGCAAACTCTCGGTTGAGCGCGCCGGCGTTACATACATCATCAAGATTACCTTCGAATCCACTGACCCTGAGCGAGCGGCACGGATATTAAACACTGTCGCGGAAACATATGTTGCGGCTCAACTGGACGCAAAATACGCATCGTCTTTGCGAGGTGAGAAATGGGTCAAGGATCGGCTGAACAGGTTAAGTAGTCGAGCATCGGCTGCCCAGAAAGCATTGGCGGATTATCAGAAGAACAGGAAAGATATCGGGGAGTCCGCGGATGCCGTCAGGGCAAACACACCTGCCTCGCAATCCACGCCGAGGACGCAAAGGGACCTGAGCGAGCTGGAAGACGCCGCAGAAACCGCGGCAAGCATTTATGACAGTTTCCTTCGTGTGCTGCGTTACATGGAAGCGCAACAACAATCGTTGCCGACGTTAGAGGCGCACGTGCTCTCCAGGGCGTCCCCTCCTTTGAGGGCCAGTTCCCCGAAAATCGGAATCGTGCTTGGAATATCGGGCATTGGCGGGCTGCTTCTTGGAATTGCCATCGCATTGCTGCGTGATCGGTTAGATCGAGGCGTCCGCACCTGCGAATCTCGTAATACAGCCAATGCAAGCGCGGTTCGATGAGCCTATGTAACGAGAAGGAATCTGGCGAGCATCATCCCGGTAAAGACCGATTTGCCGAACTCGGGATGACGCTCGAAGCCGTGTCCCAACGAGCCGCCGACAAAGCCGGCGCGTCGGGCCTCTTTGCCGTGTCCAGTAAAAATCCGGTTCGTGATGACCCAGCTTCTGGGGCGAGCCCCCGACTATTCTGTGTTGCCAAGGACCGTTATCCCGCATTTCGAGTGGACGTAACCGAGCTTTTCTCACGCTGGCTCGTAGGTGCGGGATATCGCATCGACTGGTTGATGGCGAGAGCTGCCCCCGGTCCGTCGGAGATCGCGATTGCTTCGCCCGAGGAGCGCACTTTCGTGCTCGGGGCCGGATCGATCCGGGCCCGGCTCGCTGGTCTGCGCCTCATCGGGAGGATCGCCGTCGCCATTCTGCGCGGTGAGTACGACATTGTGCAGGCCCGCGACCGGTCGACATCATCGCTTCTTTTTCTCCTGCTGGCCAAATTGGCCGGTCGGCCATTCGTATACTGGATGTCCTGGCCAATGCTCGAGGGGATGCTCTGCCGGGCTCGCGACCCTAAAGAAGCCATTCCGACCTGGCGGCGTTTGGCGATGCGAGCCTATGTGACGGTAGGAAAGCGTGTCCTGTACAACATAGTTCTGCAAGCTGCGGATCACGTTTTCGCCCAGAGCCCGCGAATGAAGGTCGAGCTCGTTCAGCGAGGAGTTGCGGCGCAAAAGATAACGCCGGTTCCGATGGGAGTCTCGGTTGATCGATTCAATCCGTCGAACGTAGCACCGGCCGATGACCGACGCCTGGATGGGAGGAATGTCCTCCTCTACATGGGGTACATGGGGACGAGCCTGCCGGGCCGCCGGATCGACGTCATCCTTCGGGCGCTCGGCGCGGTGGTGCGCAAGGGCCATGATGCCGTTCTCGTGCTGCTCGGCGACTCGCGACCGACAGATCGCGACGCATTGCTTGATCTCGCCAGGGCGGAAGGGGTGGCCGATCGCCTGATCTTCACCGGCCATCTCCCCCTCGCACAGGCGCTCGGCTATGTCCGGCGCGCAGATGTCTGTCTATCCCCGTGCCCCGTCGATCCGATACTAGTCGTCGGAACTCCGACCAAGCTGGTGGAGTATCTCGCAATGGGCCGGCCGGTGGTCGCGAACGATCATCCCGACCAGCGCGAGGTCTTGGAAGCGAGTGGAGCAGGATTGGTTACCGACCTTTCTTCCGAAGGTTTCGCCGAAGCGATCGCCATCCTGCTTTCGGATAAAACCGCCGCGGAATCCATGGCTGTGCGCGGCCCGCCTTGGGTTACTGCACACCGATCGTACGCCGTTTATGCCGAGCTGGTCAGCTCCGTCTATTCGAAGCTCATCCGGGTGACACCACGGTGACGCGCCCAACTCCACCCATGACCGTTGACGTCCGCGTGGGCGGGCGCCCAACCCGCGCTGCGGACGTGTCCCGCCTTGTTGCGAGTCCGCGTGCCAGTAAATTCCTGATCGTTTTTGTCGCAGCCGGTCTGCTGTTCGAATTCGGCGCGTTCCGAAGGCAATTGTCTGGAGTGGATCCCGGTCTCCCGGTTGACGGAGCAGCAGCCTCCATAATCGTCCAGATCCTGACTGCATCGGCCATTGTTGCTGCTGGCGCACTTGTTCTTTGCTCACGCCGGGCGAGTGATATGGCACTCGGCACCTGGCCCATCTTCGTGATGCCGGCCTTGGCATTTGCGTCGATGTTGTGGTCTCCGGATGCCGAGGTCACGGTTCGAAAGAGCGTCGCTTTTTTCGGAACGGTGCTGTTCGGTTTTTCGGTCGCGACTGTGTTGAGTACGAAAGACGCCATTCGCCTGTTAGGCCGTGTCCTGTCGCTTGCAACCTTGTTTAGCGTCGCTTGGCTGTATCTTTTCCCGTACTATGCAATACATAATTCATCAGATTATGCTGGGAACTTGCTAGAGGGGGATTGGCGGGGGATTTTTGCCCATCGGACTGTTTTGGGGCACGTTGCGGGCCTCACCATGGGTTTGTTGATCTGCTATGGGAGACTCATATGGTCGTCCCGTCTTTTTCGTTACGGGATCGTGGCTCTTTCGGTTGCGTGCGTCATAGGAGCCGACTCCGGTGGCGGCATCCTGACGGCAGCCTTCGTTCCCTTGGCCCTGGTGGTCACGCAAGCGGTGATCAGATTGAAACCCGCTCACCGCGGCGCGGTCCTTGTCTTGATGCTCGTTACCATCCTGCTTCTGATGGTGCTTGCGCCCAAACTGCTTTCTACGGGGCTTTTCCTTCTCAATAAGCAACCCGACCTAACAGGTCGCGTCCCCTTGTGGGACACGATACTCGTCATGGCACAGGAGCAGCCCCTCCTTGGATACGGATATTTCGCCGGTTTTGTTCAACTGGTCCAACCCCAAGTTTTGGCCGCTACGGGAAACATATATGCGCACTGCCACAACGGGTATCTTGAGGTATTGATAGCCTTTGGCTATTTCGGGCTTGGGATCTGCTTGGCTGTCATAATATGGCTCTTGAGGGCAACCGGGCGGCTTGTTGCCGCTCCGCCCGCTCACCTCGGCCATCTGAGCGGGTTTCCCTTAACTATCGTCATATACGTGCTTGGCGCAAACTGCATCGAATCGATGCTGATAACCGAAAGCAATTACGCAGTTGTACTGCTTGCGCTGGCGGCGGGCCTTGCAACAAGAGCACGGCTTGAAGCTCGAGAGCTCAGCGCACGGACCGCCGCTTTCCGCCGGGGCGTTGACCATGCATAGCGAAACTCAAGTAAGCGCTGGCGGGACCCCGGTCTTCGGGGGACAAGATGGGATCTACGTCCGGCCTCGACTCAGGCGTGCGCTTTGTATTCATATCAGTGCAAGAACGGTAAACCTGATCCTCGGACTCGGATTCCAGGTCCTCGTCGTCAAGATGCTGCCGGTCGGGGACTACGCGACCTATGCCGTGCTTCTTGCCACGATGATGCTCGCGCAGAATATATTATCATTCGGCGTTGATAGGACGGTTTACCGGTTTGTCCCCGATCTAACATTGCGCGGGGAGCGGGGCCAGCTGCTCGCACTTTACCTTGGGATCGGGGCGGCGCGCGTTGTCGGGATTACGCTGTTCCTCATCGGTATCCAATACGGCGTCCTCGAATGGTTCACGTCTGAAAGGCTTACACCTACAACCCTTGTTGCATTCACCGTTTGGTTCATTGCGACAAGTACGTTCGGTGATGTCGATGCGCTGGCGCAGACATGGGTTGCCCATAGTCGCTTGGCAATCGCGACAACGGCGGAAATCGTCAGCCGCTTTGCCATGGTCGTGGTGCTTCTCGCTATGGGTTACGCGGCGAACGCCGAGTTGATTGTTGTGATCAGCGCCGCGACCGCCCTGCTGGCATTGGCGACGATCGCCATCCTTCTCGTGCCGACAGTTACCGCATTGTCGCGAAGCCAAGTCGCCGCGGACACCAATATGCCGGTTGACGTCAAGCAGGCGCCACGCTTTGCCGCGACGATCTATCTGGCCCTCTATGCCTGGGTGGTGTCCAGTCCTTCCGTCGTGCGGTTAGTAGCGGCAACTGGTCTCGACGTCCTAGCCCTTGCCGGGTTTTCCTTTGCACAAAACTTCGTGGGATCGCTGCAGCGTGGCCTTCCAGGGACACTGATGCTGCCCGCCCTGGAACCGGTGATCATGGCCAATTTGGCGCAGGGAGTACCGCGCGAAAAGCTATTCGCCCCATTGTCGCTCGTCTACAAGCTCGACCTCGTTTGTAACCTCGCGCTTGTGATAGCAACTTCGGTCGCCGGCGGAGCAATCGTCCGGCTTCTCGCGACGCCGACATATGCCGAGTTTTTTTTCGTGTTGCCGGTGCTTGCGGCGATGATGGCCATCAACGCATCCTACAGGATTTTTGAAATTGTAGGGAATTTGAATTTAAACCAGAGGGTATTCCTGCTTCTGTCGCCATTGGGATTGGCGTCGGCCGGTGCGATCTATCTGACCATAGGAAGGTACGGCATCTGGAGCGTACTTGCGTTCCCCCTGATCGAGAGTGCTGCTCGGTTTTGCATCTTTCTGTTTGTTTATCGAAGAGACGTGGTGGGGCGTGCCATCGATCTCGTGCGAATGTTTGAATTTATTTTGATAAGCCTTCTTGTGGTCCTGGCGGGTCTAACCGTCAAGGCACTCATCGGAGTTGCCTCAGATGGCGCAGCGCTGGCCGTTGCCTGCGGATGCGTGGCTGCGATGATCGGCGCCATTCTCCTCCTGCGCCCTCTACGGGCCGCCGAGCGAGACGTGGCATTGAGCATGATACCTGAATCGTGGTCTTGGCCTCGCAACGTGACCGTGTGGCTAACGCGTTGAGCGGGAGGGTGAGATGGTCGAGCTAAAATATCCTGATTTGATCCACGAAATGAGCCGAACTGAAGATACCCACGCTGCGCTCCGCTCCAAGTGAGTTGCATGCCGCCCGCTCGTTGGTGGCGTTCCGGACTCTGTGGCGGGTGTTCGTTATCTGCCTGGTTCGATTTATTGGGGGTGCGTCCATGAACACTCTGATGCCGTTGTCGCGAAAGAAAAATCAAGGAATTTGCGCTGAGACTAAAGGAGCGGACTCCTCCGGTGCCCATAAGAGATCAAATGGTCTCGCCCAAGGGGGCAGCGTTCAAGTTGATACAAGCAGGCTCGTGAAGTCCACCGACCAGGATGTGCTTCGCGTAATGGTGGCTACACCCCTCGGCCAGTATGGCCGAGGAGGAATTGATCGACTGACGGATCTCATCGTTGAGACCATCAACCGACGCGAGGATCTCGGCGTTGAGGTAAGGCGATTGGTGACTAGGGGAGAAAAGAGGTGGTGGCCTGTTGTTTTTGCCCGAGCACTGATTGAGGTAGGGGTTGCGACAAGACGGCGTGACGTTGACCTGCTACACATTCAACTCGCGTGGGGCGGTAGCTTGTATCGCAAACTCATGATCGCAGCGCTCGCGCGGTATTTCAGGGTTCCTTACGTGGTGCATCTTCACGGCGGCCGGTTCGATTGGGCAAAGGCCGGAAGACACTTAGCTCGAAGGATCGAGCAATTCTTCATAGATAGCGCGGCGATCATAGTTCTCGGGCAATGTTGGGCGAGCCACATTCTCGATCGGCTGCCTAGCGTGAAGGACAAGATCACAATTCTTCCGAACACGACCACTTTGCCGAACGGCGCGCGTCGAGATCGCGCGGATGGTGAACGTATCCAGATTAGCTTCCTCGGTCATGTGCAACCAGCGAAGGGCGTTCCGCAACTCATCGAGGCTCTTGGAAAGATATCAGCCCGCGCCGACTGGTCGGCGACGATAGCTGGAAATGGCGAATTGGATCAAAGTCGCTCCCATGCTCAACGGCTCGCAATTGCCGATCGCGTGGATATACCGGGGTGGCTTGGCCCCGACGAAACCGCGGCCTTGCTGCGTCGCACCGATATCCTGGTGCTGCCATCCTTCGTGGAAAACCTCCCGATGGTGGTAATAGAGGGCTTCGCCTATGGCCTAGCTGTGGTTGCAACGCCAGTCGGCGCGGTGCCCGAAGTCATCGATCACGAACGCAACGGCCTACTCGTGCCGGTCGGAGATGTCGAGGCGCTCGCGGGTGCGCTGCATCGATTGCTCGAGGATCGGGGGTTGCGGCGAAGTCTGGGCGAGGCTGCACGCCGCGACTATGCCGAGCGATTTGAGATCAGCACTTATATCACGCGACTGGTTTCAACCTGGCGAAAGGCCGCTAGACCTTGAAGTATGGAGTCTTCCTGCCGCGATGGCATTCACGGCGGATCGCGTGATCGAGGGCTACACCGACGTCGTTCAGGCGCTCTTGTGCCACCAATTCAATAGACCTCGGAGCTGAATACATTGCCCGGCCGCGGTACTCGGTCTATCGCTTCGATTGTGCGGATGGATCTCGTCGTCATCGGCCTCGCCCCCAGATCTGTTGGCACTATGTCCGGAGCCTGGTTCATGACCGGCGCTGACGACGCGCATCCAGAAAAATATTGGTGTGACCGAGTGGGGTAACTCTAAATTGCAGGCCCACGTGGGAAGCTTTGTCATTATTGTAATGAGACCTTCGATCTCTCTGAGATGACCTCGGCGGAGGAATGCCTTCTGCTGAGGGCGTACTAGGCTGTTGTGGCTAGCGGATAGGTCTGCGGCGATCGAGCGGCCGCCCTGAGCGTTTGGAGTGCCATCGTGTCGAGCAAAGTACTCCTCGTGTCATCTGGAGAGGGGCGCCGGATCGAGATGCGCCGGCTACAACCGGCATTCGACGGATTAGCGAAATTGGAAGCATCCGATGAGGGCCGGGGACACTCGCCCGCGGAGATATGCCCGAGGCCGCTCGCGCGGCGAGCGTTGCGACGGGCGCGCGACACCAGGATGGCGAGGACGTCAGGATGACGAGTCAGTGTCTCGGCACGGTGATGATTGCTGCGACGACTGTCGTGCGCAAGATTCGTTTTGAACGCTGATTGTCGCGGAGTCAATCAGCACAGGAACGTGAGGTATAGCGTGCGCAAGATTTCGTTCGTAAAGCTGGCAGGCGGAGGGGTTGTCCTTTGCGTACTCATCGCGTGTGCGGTTCAAGTCGTTTTGATATTTTCGACCACCTTCCTGATGGGGCGCATCCCCATGTACGACGAATTTGCAACCCGCGACTTTTCACGATGGAGTGGCTTGGCAAAACAAATTTGCTGTAACGCGGCGGCAGTGGTTGTTGACGCGCCCAACTGGAATTCTAAGAGCGCCGTGAGATTCGAGATAAACTTCGATGACCCCCTCGTTAGGGGGGGGCATCGATCAGAATTCCGATTGAAGGCGACGGAGTTTCGTCGACCTTATGAGTATGGTTTCAAGATTTTCGTGCCACCGGATTGGCAGTCAGATGATAATGAAGTTGTTGTTATGCAAATGCACAACGTTCCGGATAATTGGAAAGGTGAGTGGGGGCTCGTTCCCCCGCTACAATTGAGCTTACTCAACAATACCTGGGTTCTCCGGACAGCTTGGGGGCGGGTGCCGACGTGGCTCGATCGAAATGGGGACATTCGTCATGATCTTCCATGGTCGCAGCCGTTTGAACGTGGAAAGTGGAGTAGTTGGACTTTTCGTACCAAGTGGTCGCTGGATGGGGACGGGAATATCGAGGTCGAAAAAGACGGTGATCTAGTTTTCCAACGGCACGGCCCGAACTGTTACGACAACTTATTGGCTCCCTACCTCAAGTTTGGAGTCTATACTCCTTCGTGGAAATACTTAAGTGAACCTCCGGAGTTAAAAACTAGGAAGATGTTTTTTACGGACGTTTCCGCGCGCGAGCTTTGAGAGGCTGACCGAAAATATTGTTGCAACACATCGACGTTGGTCATTGGTCGGCTATGCGGGACAACGGACCGTGGTTACAGCAACTACATCATCGACGACGAAAGCGTAGGCTGCCTTCGCTGACGGTGCTAACCTTGTTGCAATGCGTCGCGCGTCTGCCACGTGCCGAATGGGCAACTGAAGTAGAGTCTCAATATAGCTGGGGTAATTGGCCCGGCTCGCGCTGAAGAGCCGTCCAGATTAGCAAGCGCGAGGTGCGACGTGGTGTGGCCGCCGATCGACGCGAGCGGACGACGCGCAAGATTGCAAAGCTCGCGCTAGTCCAGGATTCATCATTCAACGCTGCAGGAGAAATCCCGTTCTGTTTAAACGTCGGCGAGAGCATCGCGCCACGCCGGTAATGCTGAATCCAGCGGCGCAGCTCGGCAAATGCCGATATCTTGCTTCGAATAACGGAACAGTGGACCTGGCAACCTAGCGCATCCATTTTAATCTTCACCTAGCGGCGGCAGGCGCCAGCTGCGAAGGCTAACGAGCCGCAGTTTGTACCGGCGGTGGTGGATACACTTGCAGCGGCTGCAGGCCCGGAGCGCAAGGCACAGCGACGCAAGGCAGGCCGGATCTCCGGGTATCGAGATAGATGTCGATGGCATCACCGTACGGGCTGGTCGCGGCGCAGATGATTGCTGCATCGTCCATGCGCTGAAGGCGATCTGGTGATCGGCCGCCCGTGTTGACCACGGCGCGTCCAGCAAACGGAAAACACGCGCGTGCTCGAGTTGGGTACCCCCTATTGGCCAAGCTCACGCGTGGGAGTTGCGCTATGCTGTAGATCTTCGATTTTCACCTCTCGGTTCTGTCGGAGACGGCGTCGATGAAATTGAGGGTCTGGAAGGGGGCGGGATGCGTGCGTCATTTCTAGGATGCCCCATTGATATCCTGACGATGGCCGACACCGTCGAACTCGCGCGCCGGGCGATGCATAGCCAGCAGCGCTTGCAACATGTTGCTCTCAATGTCGCCAAGTTCGTCAACATGCGCTTCGATTCGGTGCTCGCTGCCGATGTGGCCAATAGCGATGTGATCAGCATTGATGGCATGGGCATTGTGTGGGGCGCGCGCGCATTAGGCCTGCCGGTTGAGACGCGGGTGACAGGCATCGATCTGCTCACCGAGCTTCTTGCACTCTGCGCAAAGGAAGGCTTCAAGCCATATTTTCTCGGAGCGACGCCCGGCGTGCTGCAACAAGCCGCGCAGCACGTCCGCGGCAATCATCCCTCGATCACCTTCGCCGGCCTCAGGGACGGCTACTTCACACGCGAGCAGGAAGCTGATGTGGTCCGCGAAATTCGGACCAGCCGCGCCGATTGTCTTTTTATCGGCATGCCGACGCCGCGCAAAGAGCACTTTCTTGCCTCGTATCGCGATGTGCTCGGCGTTCCCTTCATCATGGGTGTCGGCGGTTCGTTCGATATTCTTGCCGGCTCGGTACGGCGAGCGCCGGTTTGCATCCAGCACCTCGGGCTCGAATGGCTGTACCGCGTCTATCAGGAGCCGGGACGCATGTGGTGGCGTTATGCCAGGACCAATACGTTGTTCGCCGGCGTTCTGGCCCGCGCCATTGTCCGTCAAAGCCTGGGCATGGCACCGCGGGCGAACAGCTCGTTGCCGCGCGAGACCAGCCGGATCGGAGGGTGAGACGTGCAGAAGCACTTTCTCATTCTGTTAGGGACTCGTCCGGAAGCGATCAAGCTGTTTCCTGTGATCAACCGTCTCAAGGCTGAAAGGGATATCGCCATCACCGTCTGCGCCACTGCGCAGCATCGAGAACTGCTCGATCAGGTCCTCAAGCTGGCCAACGTGGTGCCGGATTTCGATTTGAACCTGATGACGACCAACCAGACGCTCGATCAGCTCACCGCTCGGCTGCTGGGCAGTATCGGGGAGGTGCTGGATCGCGTCCGGCCGACCAGGGTCATCGTGCAGGGGGACACAGCGACAGCGATGGCCGGCGCATTGGCTTCGTACTATCATCGCGTTCCGGTCTCTCACGTGGAGGCGGGCCTACGGAGCGGCGACATTTATGCGCCGTGGCCGGAGGAGGTGAACCGGAAGATCGTAGGTTCGATCGCCGATCAACACTTCGCGCCGACGGAGCGCGCGGCACGGGCCCTGCGGTCGGAAAACGTGTCAACTGAGCGCATTCACGTCACCGGCAATACCGTGGTTGACGCGCTGATCCTGGCCAAGGCCATGGTTGAGGCGGATCCCGGCCTGTCGTCGCGGTGGGACGGCATCAAAAAGCGCCACGGCAACCGTCGGATCATCCTGGTCACCTGCCATCGCCGCGAGAATTTCGGCGGCGGCGTTCTCAACATCGTCAATGCCCTGCAGACCATCTTAACGAGAGAGGACGTCGCCGTCGTTCTTCCGGTCCATCCAAACCCCAACGTCCATGACGTTTTCGCGGCCGAGCTTTCAAACCATCCCCGCGTTGTCCTTATCTCACCACTGGAATACACCGATTTTGTCAGTTTGCTCTCATTGTCCCATCTGGTGCTGACCGATTCCGGCGGGGTCCAAGAGGAAGCGCCCACGTTTGGCAAGCCTGTCCTTGTGATGCGCGAGACCACCGAACGCCCCGAGGGGATCGAAGCCGGCACGGCGCGCCTCGTTGGCGCCAGTTACGACAGGATAGTAGAGGAAACGTTTCGCTTGCTCGATGACGACGAGTACTACGCGTCCATGTCGCGCTCCCACAATCCATTTGGCGACGGCCACGCAAGTGAACGGATCGTGAGGGTTCTGCTCGATGCCTGAATTTCAGAAGGTTGTGGTGATTGGACTTGGGTATATAGGGCTGCCGACCGCGGCATTGATTGCCAGCCGCGGGATGCAGGTACTGGGCGTCGATAACAAGGAAGACGTCGTTGGAACTGTGGCCTCCGGGGCCATTCACATTTCCGAGCCCGATCTTGACGGTCTCGTTTCCAAAGTCGTCTCGGGCGGTGCGCTAACGACATCGACCAAACCGCAACCAGCCGACGTGTTCATCATAGCCGTACCGACGCCGATCGATTGCGAATACCGACCGGACCTGTCGTGTGTAAATACCGCGCTCGAGAGCATCCTGGATGTGCTCGCGCCGGGTAATCTCGTTATCCTAGAATCCACTTCGCCGATCGGCACCACCGAGGGGATCGCGAGGCGGATAAGTGAGCGCAGGCCGGATCTCCATATAGGCACGAACGGCACGAACGGCACGGACAATTCGGCGATCCACGTCGCTTATTGCCCCGAACGCGTCTTGCCGGGTCGGATTTTGACTGAACTCGTCAACAACGACCGATGCATCGGCGGCGTTACGCCTGCCTGCACGCGACGCGCGCAGCGCTTCTACAAATTGTTCGTTCGTGGCGCCTGCGTCGCCACGACGGCTCGCGCCGCTGAATTGGTCAAGCTTACCGAAAATGCGTTCCGCGATACCAACATAGCCTTTGCGAATGAACTTTCCCTGATCTGCGACAGGTTTGACATCAACGTCTGGGAAGTGATCGATATCGCGAACCGTCATCCCCGCGTGAATGTGTTGCGACCGGGTCCGGGCGTGGGTGGGCACTGCATCGCAGTCGATCCCTGGTTCATCATCGATTCGGCGCCGGAGCTCGCGCGCGTGATGCGCACGAGTCGGGAAGTCAATCTTAACAAGACGCAGAAGATGATCGAGCGGGCTTGCGCTCTCATCGAGGACCACCCCTATGCAAATGCCGCCTGCTGTGGGTTGACCTTCAAGGCGAATGTCGATGATCTCCGAGAGAGCCCGGCGATGGAGATCGCACTGCATTTAGCGGCCAGGTACGGAGCACGCATCAAGATTGTCGAGCCAAACCTGCGCCGCCTGCCGCCTGAACTGGCCGATCATCACGTCGGCTTCATGACCATCGACGAGGCACTGCGCAGCTGCGAGATCGCGATTATCCTCGTCGACCATGATGAATTCAAAATGGTCCCGCTGGCCGAACGACGTCACCTGGACGTCATAGACACTCGCGGCATATGGCAGGACATGCCGAGGCGGACATGATGCAGGCTCGAACCGATCGCGACGGATTCAGTTCATGCGGAGTAGCCACCCTCTATCCGGCCGTCACGATGACTTCTCGCTGCAAGGAACTTACTAATACCGATGCGATGCAATCGCGATTGCTAATCCGGTTCGACGCGTCGAGCAAGCATCGCATCAAAGAGATAGATCAACCACGGCTTGGATAGCTATGCGGAACAACGGAACGTGGTTACCAATCACATCGATCAACGAGGTAATCGGACTGCGTAGGCTGCCATCGCTGATAGGGCTAACCTTGTTGCAATTCTTCGCGCTTCCAGGCTTGGCGGCAGCAAACAACTGGGCCACCTGGACCTTTCCGGGCGGCACTCCCCGCGGTGCTCACCACTCGACTGCGATGGATATGGCTGGCACAGACCAAGTGCCGGCGGCGCCGACTGGTAGGGTGGTAACCGAAACAGAGATCACCTCATTCTCCGGCGCCAATGACTCATTCATAGCGATCGATGGAGTCCGCGCCCATGTGCATAACGCGAACCAAAGTTGGAGCCTGACCTCGCCGGATAGCCGCACGCTCCGGTTTGAGGTCCACCCCGGTGATCATTGGAGCAATTCCAGATTCAGCGATCTTTTGCACAACAGCGGATCTGAACGGTCTGAGATCGCGATCGAACAACAATATAAATCCGGGGCAGTCATAAATCTGTCTTACAGATTTATGATAGAAGCCGGACCGAAAAATACTTCACCATGGCTAGTCATCGGGCAATTTCATCAAACCGCTGCGGACGGTCCGCCTCCGTTCGCCGTCGCAATGTACGGCGAGCATATGTACATCATCATACGTGATCACTCCCGTAAGGAGAACGACATCTACGCAGACCCTAACCCCATCAAGCGGGGGCAATACTATTCCATGAGCATTCAAGTGAAGTTTGACGACATGAAAAATGGAGCCCTCAATGTCTGGCGGGATGGGGTCCCCATCGTCAGCTATCGTGGGACGATAGGATACGGAGAAAATGAGGCGTACTACTGGAAGCAAGGTATCTATCGCGGGCGAGGGGGCGCCGAAACAATCGCGGTGAACTACCAGGATCTGCGGGTAACCGCCGTGCCATCGGCGCTGCCCCAAGAGTGATCATCACGTCAGGACGCCTGAGTTCGGACGCTACTTCGGGTTAGCGCAGCGCCTGCGCCGCCTCAACAATGCCGCTCATTCGAGCCCTGAAGTCCGAACGACCGTTAACGCCGATTCTAGGAAGAGCAAAGTGGTTCACCTTGGAATCGTGCAATTGCTCGTGTCGTGTTGTTACCGCACTTTGAAAGCCTACTTCGTTCGCCAGACGCTCTTCACGAGGCCCGCACGCTCTCGGGGTACCAAACGGATATGCGACGTGACGAACGGGCAATTGGAGCAGATTTTCAAGATAGCTGCGGTTGTCGGCCAGTTCGGCTCGCGCTGAAAGGGTGTCCAGGCTTGCAAGCGCCGGGTGCGACGTTGTGTGGCCGCCAATCGACGCGAGCGGATGACGCGCAAGGTTACGAAGCTCGCGCTCGTCCAGGAAATATTCATCATTTAACGCTGCTAGAGAAATCCCGTTCTGTTCTAACGTCGGCGCGAGCATCGCGCCACGCCGGTAATCCTCATGAATCCAGCGGCGGACCTCATCAAATGCCGATATCTTGCTTCGAATATCGGAACAGTGGAACTGGCGACCTAGCGCATCGATTGTAACCTTGTCTCTCAAGAGAAACAGTTTGCGCAAACCCAACCACCACGACTGCAGGGATCGTGTAGGGGCGCCAGTCGGCACGTACATCATGAACGGTGCGTTATTGCGCTCCAGGACCGGAAGCGCTACCGACACATTATCGCGGTAACCGTCGTCGAAAGTCAGGACTGCATAGCGGCGCGATCGATCATTACTTGCCAGTCTCTGAAGACATTCATCCAGGCTGACGATGGACCATCCTTCTCGCCGTAACCAATTGAGTGAATATTCAAAAAGGGAGACTGAAGTGCCGGTCATCAACTCGGACTGACAATCGCGCTGAATCTCATGATGCACTATGATGACGGCTCTACCGGCGAAGAGCGCACGAACGCCGGGCAGTTGGCTAAAGTGGCCCGCCCCGTAGAACAGGCAATTTCTCAGAACAGGATTCACTTCCGGGACCTCCTCAGCTGCAGGTCCCTGGGTTGCGAGGCCAGAGTATTCTCCAGCTGAAACGTATGTCTTTCCGCGCCCGCTGCGGCTTTGACAACGAGCGGGGATCTCGCGGTTTCAGCAGCGGCAAATCGATAGGCTGTCGCAGCAATGATGCGGTCGGCGGCCCGGTTCCGGGCGTCCGCCACCGTCACCAGCGCATCTTCAACCATGAGAACCAGATGCCGCTGAAATGACAATGCGTATCTGGTGAATGTGTCGAGCGGAATTGGAGCATTTCCGTACGGTAGCCTTGCGCCTGCGCAGCATTGCTGGAGCGTATAGCGCGTGGCCGGATCGGCAAGGCTGGAGGCGTCCCATTCTGACTTTAGAAACATGCCAATCGCCATTTGTGCTAAGCACCGGTGCATGGGCCTACCGCAGATATGCTCATGATCTCCGGCGCAAAATGCGGCCTTCAGGACAAGGGCCGTAGTGCGGAAGTTCCATCATAGCGTGGTCACACGCACGTGTCCTATCGCAAAATGCGCCCCTGGCGCGACCCTTTCGAGTTACTCCGGCGACCTCTCCACTTCGCCATTACGTCAGCCCAAGGCCGCGGCGAGAGATCGACCGATTGTTTGGAGTCGCCAGATCGACCGTCGGCCACCACGGTGTCCTTCACCGACGTCGCTTCTACCACTCATCAAACCGGACGTGCCGGTTTCCGGCATCCGCTTTCCGGCCGGCTTCACCGCAAGGCACACGACGGGGGCGCTCTGCGCCAGGCTCAATCACCTTCACCTGACCATGGTCCAAAGCGGATACAAGGTTGCGCGGCACGCTCAGATCTTGGTGGACGCGCATCGGCGCCGGCTTGCTCACTTTGAATTTTATCGGGTATTCAAAGCGTCTTTTACGTACGAAAAGAGGTGTGTTGATAGGCGCGACAGGGGCAGATGCGGTATTGGCCATCTATTCCGCGCTCGCCAAGAATGTCTCTGCCGCAAGTTGGTCCAATGTCTTGAAAGTTCCCCATTGAGAGATGCGTTCGAGCATCTTGCAGTACCCCGGCAGCCAGTATTGCGAATAACAATCATGCAAGCCAAAGACAACCAATTCATTTTCCTCAATCGTCTTTAGCGCACGCTGCTCCCAATTTTGGTATTCATCTCCATAATAGTACAAGCCAAAATCATCAAACTGTACCGGGATTTTTACAACGCGGTTTTCTACATGCGGCGCTTGGCTGCCGACCCGCTCCGCAGGAGCCGCCAGCCATTCAAAATTGTGATAACACAAATTGGCGTCTATCAATTCAGGGGTGAGTGCGGATCGGCAAGGGTGATATCCTTTGATGCGGTAATCTATCCGTCGGCATGCTTCGAGTTGTGGTACTGCCCCTCGCAGGGGTGCAGGCAGAAGCCGACGCATTGCCTTTCGCATCATGCGGGCGTACCGGCGCCTGCCACCAAGCGCGCGATTCGCCAAGAACTGTTCAATCCGATGTGCAGCGCCCGATCCGGCGCGATGGTCAAACGAGTGAAAAGCAATGCAATGCCCATCCTGGGCTATGCTTGCCCGGACATCCGGCAAAAATAAACCAACGGCATTATACGTGGCACGAATACCGAGTCGGCGTTCGACAGAAAGCATCTCCTCAAGCGCCTGCGCCGCGTTTGTGTTTGCGTACGCTTCGAGTTGCGGGTCAATGCCTGCATGACCGACGCCTCTTTCCACGTCATGATAGATGCAGATCGTCCTTGCCTTGGTTGTGCTGCCCGTTTGGTTTTTTACGGGCTCAACCAGCCGGTCTCGATGTTGAGGTACATCAATAACCCACCATAGACCCGCGCGCTCCGCTCTAAAATACGCGCATACATGTTGGTCATAGATGCGGTCGAAGAGCTCACGATTAATTGTTTGTCGCCGCTTGGGGTCCGTCATCGAGATGACCAGTTCCGCAGTCGGCATCAAGATGCGCTTCAAATTGCGCTCGACGGCAAAATTCAGAATGCCATTGAGCAGCATGTGGTTCCATCCCTTGAATCGATTCTCGATCCGGGTTTTGAGTTCGCGCCGCCGTGAGATACGCTGTACTAAATCCGAAAGATGGTTGTTGGTGTAGAGCGTATCGCCGCGGAGCACGAGGTTTGCAGTTGCAACAAGCCCAACTTCCCCCAAGTGCTGCTGATGCCAGATAATATCGTCATCAAAAAACAAATCGGGCGGCAAGTCCGCGATGGCACTTGGTGCGGCGTAGAGAACGATCTGCCAAAGCTGATTGGGGACAGCGTCCGGAAACAGTCGTTCGGCTGATACGAATCCATCGGGTCCACATTTGGGAAGATAGTACAGGCGATGCGGGAAAAAATATCGCGCCTTAACTCCCTTATTAACGAACTCGTCTCGCCGCGCCTCCATAATCTCTCGAAACAACATTATCTTCCCCGCCGCTAACCCAACATCACCAATATCCGCCAAGCCGGTCGCAAAAAGAGAGCCGGGTCGAGGCTTTGACTCTGCCAATCGCGACAGCAAGGCCAAGGTTCGCCGCGCCTTCTAAAGGCCGTGCAGGCGCGATGAGCATGATCTCCGAGCAAAGGCTGCGCATTTTTCGCGAGGGAGTGTCGGCTTCGGACAAGCATCCGAACGTGGTTGCGGAAGCGAGATTCCGCATACCCGCTGGAGAGATTGCAGCGGATCGAGTATTTTCTGCTCGATTCACGATCTGGCAACTCCTGGCGCGCTGCGAGCACAGCATGGAGCGTGCTGTTTAACTCTCTCCGCGTCAACGCAATCTCACTGGAAATGGGGAAATCTATATGTACCCATAAAGGGGTAGGGCGCGCAGTGCACGATTCGGCGTCCTTCTTTCGTCGTTCATTTCTGACTACCCCGCAAGATGGAGTGACCGAGTATCCGAAATCACCGATCCTCGGCAAACCGAGTTGCGCAAGTCGGCGGCCATGGTGGCTGAACGGCCAGGCACCATCCGCGACCGGTTGCCAACAGTTTGGGCGAAGCTTTTTGGTTTCTGGCGAGGCTTAGGCACAGCTGATGCTCCACCAACGAACGTTAACTCCTTCTTTGGTTGTCGATGAGGCCGTCGGTCGGTCCGAAGAGGTGGTTCAGAGCAGTGCAAAGGACATCCGCTCGGACATCCAGCTGCTCAGAGCATGGGCGGTTCTGGTAGTCGTCCTTCATCACGCAGGGCTTCCCTATCTTACGGGGGGCTTTCTCGGAGTAGACATCTTCTTCGTCATATCCGGCTACTTGATGACCTGGCTGATCGACGAAGGTCTCGACAACGGCAGCTTCACATTCGGTGGCTTCTATGCGCGTAGGGTTCGTCGCTTATTGCCGGGAGCCTACGCGACTTTCACCGTCACGGCCATCGCGGCACCTCTGCTTCTCGACGCCACCGAGCTCCGAAGCTTCGTCGCGCAGCTAGCCGGCGCGTTCACCTTCACTGCAAACGTCGTGCTTCTGCATCAGACGAACTACTTCGGGACCGAGGCGGCGATGAAGCCGCTGCTCCACGTATGGTCGCTATCGCTCGAGGAACAATACTATCTCTGCCTCCCCATCGCGCTGTACTTATGCCCCCGTCGCTTTCGGCTGTTTCTCGGCATCGTTGGCGTAGTCATCAGCGTAGCTATCTGCGAGGCGTTCCTGTCGCGGAACGTCTCGGCGGCCTTCTATTATCTGCCGAGCAGGGCGTGGGAGCTGGGGATCGGATCCGTGGTTGCCCTGATGGTGCGACGTAACATCATCGCACCAATCCCGATCACAGCGCTACGCTGGGCGTGCGTAGCGGTCCTCCTGGTCGTCCCCGTAATCACAGACGAGCGCGGGCACCCGGGCGTAGCCGCTGCGGTTGTGTGCCTCGCGACTGCAGTGCTCCTCGTCCCTGGCGCAAACCTCGGTAGAGCCGAGTCTGCACTGTGGCCGCTTACCGCCGTTGGCGATCGGTCCTATTCGTTGTACCTAGTGCATTGGCCGCTGTTCGCTTTCGCGAGCAACGTTTTCTTGACCGCTGTGCCCGCCCAAGTGAACATCGCGCTACTCGGCATTGCTGCTATCTTGACCGAGCTGCAGTACCGCTTCGTAGAAAACCGCTTCCGCAGGTTCTTGATCACGAGGCGGAGCGTCGCAATTCTCCTGCTTCTGCCGATCATTCTGATCGCGGCGAGCTTCATGCTTGCCAGGTGGATGAGCACTGTCGACACGCAGGCGCGAACTGGCGGATATGGTCTAGCGCCAGCATGCGAATACAGGGATCAGTTTGAGCCGATTCCTAGTTGTATGAGCAAGCCTAATTCGCGAACTCTGCTTTGGGGCGACTCCTTTGCGATGGCCTTGGCGCCGGGCCTAGCGGCGTCTTCTCCGCAGGGAATTATTCAGGCTACGAAGAGCGTATGTGGACCCCTCCTCGATTTGTCCCCCCTGAATGGCGCGCACAATCGGCGTTGGAGTGAGAGATGTGCCAGGTTCAACGAGTCGGTGTTCAGCTATCTGGCTAAGCATCCGGAGATCGACACCGTAGTACTCTCCGCTGCTCTTACCCAGTATGTGCCGGGTGCGGAAGATCTGGACTGGCGCTATCTAGTGAAAACGCCGGACGGATTCAGCGAGCGGCCGCAGAGCACTGCTTTGCTGCTCAAAGCCTTGGCCACCACCGTCTCCGGGATCCGCCGCCTCGGCAAGCGGGTCATCCTCGTGGCTCCGCCCCCTGCGGGCCCCTTCGATATCGGGCGTTGTCTCGAGCGGATCGCCGCGGGCAAGCTGACGATCACCGACCATCCCGATTGTACGTTCACCTCGGAGGAATACCGCAAGCACCGTCGCGAAGTTCTAAGCTTCTTGGATCAAGTGCGAGCGCAAGATGCGGCGCCGCTGCTCGATCTCGACGAGCAGATATGCGGGATCGAACGGTGTCAGACACGGTTGAACGGAACGATGCTCTATCGCGATAACGGTCACCTCAGCCCGGCTGGATCGGTCGAGCTTGGGAGAGAGATGGGCTGGGGCAATCTAGTGGAGCGGTTTGCTCGTTAAGGAGGGGCCGCTGTCCATGACTGCGGTGATGAGGCGATTGGCACACTATTACCCGGAATCACATTCGTCGATACAGCACCCCTTGAAGAGTTGTTGGCGAACAGAGCTTTATCTCCACGCAAAGGCTGCGCATTTTCCGGGAGGGAAAGCCGCTGCACACGCTTCCGGATCATGCGCTGGTGATGGACAGACAGACAGGGCTGCGGTCCGCAGATCGCCAGCTCGGTGTCCGACAAATCGGCAAGCCGGGGGGCGCTGCGGATTAAACGAGCAGACCTAAGAACGGTGCCGCAAAGAGACGGCGCCCTTGAGCGCCTGTCCGGCTGCGTAGACGCCGCCCACGTTCGCCTCAAACGACATAAGTGCGTCCAAATGGCATCCAACGCCGAAGCGGGGCAGCGCCAAACGATTGAGATTTCCGTCGGCCAAGCAACCTTTCCGTGTCGTCACCGCAGTTGAAAAGCCAGCTTGCCCGGCAAGATACTCTTCGCGGGGCCCGCATGCGCCGGGTGTGCCATAGGGATACGCCAGGTCCCGAACTGGCCGTTCGAGGAGGGTTTCCAGATACTTGCGATTGTCCTCAAGTTCGGCTCGTGCCGAGGAGGGGTCAAGGGTCGCAAGCGCCGCGTGCGAAGTGGTATGACCACCAATCGACGCCAGAGGGTGACGAGACAGCGCTTGCAGTTCTCGTTCGTCCAGAAAATATGCGGCGTTCAAGGCCGATAGCGAGATACCGTAGTTCTGGAAAGTACGATCGAGCGATGCAGCACGGCGATAATCCTCATGAACCCATTTGGTTACCGCTTTCAATCCCACCTTCTTGCCGAAAAAGTCCGAACAATCAAACTTGACGCCCATCGGATCAATCGTGACGTGGTCCGCTCTGCGAAATAATTCCCTCAGGCCGAGCCACCACGGCTTCAAGGAGCGCGTTGGAGCGCCAGTTGGTACGTAGACCATGAACGGCGCCCTGTTCTGCTCCAAGAGCGGAAGCGCCACAGAGCTGATGTCTCGATATCCATCGTCAAATGTTATAACTGCATACCTGGGCGCGTTCGCTTCGTTTTGGGACAACGCGCGCAAACACTCATCAAGGCTGACGATTTTCCAACCTTGCCGTTGGAGCAACGAGAGACATTGCTGGAAGAGTTCAACCGATGTACCCGTCATCAGCTCGTGTTGGAAATCCCGCTGGATCTCATGGAACGTTACAATGACCGCCCGTCCGGCAAATAGCCGACGGAATATCGGCATGAGGCCCGTCCATTGCGTGCCGTACAAAATGCTGTTGACCAGGACTTCCCTCATTTGAGTCCTGCCAGGACGCCAGATGCTATTGAACTAGTGCGTGCCCTATCTGCTAATCTTTGGACCTTTGCCACGGTTGTCATTAGCAGGTCCGGTTTCTGCGACCTGTTGGCCCGATGCCAGACGTCGACAAGCTCTCGTTCCGTCTGGACAATTGTTACCTTCAGTTTCGCATCGAGCCATGCCGCCGCTGGCTTGACGGCGAGCGGGAATTCTTCGGATTCAGTAAATTCATTCTGCTGAAACGACAAGACTGAGAGGCAGAAGGGCCCTGCGTCAGTGATTGCTACCGGCAAATTCGACAGACCAACCATTCTCTTGCTCCAATCAAGACCTCCGGCGCAACGTCTTCAGGACAAAGGCGGGATCATCCTGGCAAACCGCGGGCGGAAGATCCAAGATGCCCCGGCCACAAGCACGAGTCCTAGCGCAATATTCATCCAAGATGCGACCCTTTCGGATTACCCCCGTGCTTCGCCACTACGCTGCAGCGAGGGATCGACCGATTGTTGCGTCAGATAGACCTTCCAACGCCACACTCGGGCGGACCTGCCAGCGAGACGATAAGCATCTGCGAATTGCATCGCGTTCGTTGTTGCCCCTATCGGCTGACAGAGGTTTGGCCTTTCAACGTTTCAGTAGGCATTTGTGTAGGCCTTCCTGGACAAAAGCGTGAGCAGAATAATTCGCAGATCGAAAAGAAGCGACCAGTTATCGATGTAGTACAGATCGTGCTCCACACGCCGCTGCATTTTCTCGAGAGTATCGGTGTCGCCACGATAGCCGTTGACCTGAGCCCAGCCGGTAATGCCTGGCTTAACGTTGTGGCGGCGGAAGAATGACGAAATCAGCTCGCCGAACACCTCGTTTTGCGAGGTCGCGTGTGGACGGGGCCCGACGAGCGACATATCGCCGACCAGGACATTGAACAACTGCGGAAGCTCGTCGATATTGGTGTGGCGCAAGAGGTGTCCCAGACGAGTCACCCGTGGATCGTGTTTGACGACAGGGTTGAAATTGTCGCCATCCTCCATCACGGTCATCGTTCGGAATTTCAGCACGCGAATAGGCTCGTTGTTGTAGCCATGCCGCGTCTGGCGAAAGAACACCGGCCCACGGGAATCGAGCTTGATTGCGAGCGCAACGATGACGAAGAGGGGGCTAACCATAATCAGTCCGGCGATTGCCGCAGCGACGTCGAATGCTCGCTTTAATGCCCGTTTGAAAGGATCGAGGGGACACTGGAAGATCCGCATCGTCACCATGTCGCCGAACTGAGTGATCCGTGACACGGCCATGAGATCGATGGATCCGACAGGGAGGACGTGAACGTCAACTGGGAGGTCTGCTAGGGCGTTGGCGAGCGCGAGAGCAGACGGAACATCTGCTTCCGAAGGCAAAATGACAATGTCATCTGCTCGGAGGGGCCGGCAATTTGCGACAAGCTGACGCGCATCAAGTAGTGCTTGGGCCGCGCCGGGAAGCGGTGGTACGGAGGCGTCGGTGCGAACCGTCGGAAAGTCGAACGAGTGGATGGTGCGAATTCCGGTGCCCATCGCTCGAATAGAGAACTGCAGGCAGTGACCCTGGTCTCCAATCAGAACGATGCGCCTGGCGTCGATCAGTCCCGCTGCAATGGCCGGCTGCAGTAGTGCGAACCATATTGCCCGTGTGCCGAGTACCGCGAGGAGGACACTCACGGCCTGGGCGATGACGGTGGCGCGCGAGTAGCCGTCTGAGATTTTCAGAAGGAATATCGTCGAGAGGAAGAAGCAGAACGCGAGGAAGACGCTGCTGGCGCCACTCCATAGGAACATGTGGCGTGGCTGGGTCAGGATCCGGGAGTATTGCCCGAGCCCTATGGAAACGAGCAGCTCCAACGTAGCAATCAGAAGGGATTCCTGAATGTACTTGGCGGGATCCAGCGAGACCAGGACCTGCCCCAGGATCAGCTGATGATACAGGATGGCTGCGAAATAGGCCGCTACAGTTATGAACAGGAATTCGGTACTTGCTGCCAATGCCAATAGGGCAGCCAATCGGTTCTTGCCGACGCGTGCCCTGCCGGCGTCGACCGAACCTGCCGGAAACTTGGTAGAGACCGGCAAATTGGTAAAGGAGGCGTAACTCATAGCACTCTGCCACCCAGCCATTCCGTCCCCCTGGCCAAATCAGTACCATCGGAGTCGACGGTTCGAACTGGCAATAAATGGGTAGGGAGGGGTAACCACGATGGTCGATTGAGCTGCGGCAACGCGGGATTAAAATTGCCGGAAAGAAATCCGCTCGCAATGCTCAGCACTGATCAATCGAAACAGCGAGGGAGACACTGAGCGACCCAGCGCCAATGAGGGGAGCAAGAACGGTAAGTCTTGCGGATCGTGGACGGTCGCTCGGACGATAGCGATGCAGGCGCGCGCTGCCTTCCATCAGGAGAAGAACTTCACCCATAGACCACGTCCATGCAGGGAATTGCTACCATGCCGAACTCTGGACTGCGCAATGATTTCTATATCGATGTCTTCGGCAGCAACCTCGGCCGCAGCATCAAATGGGGCTTGGTGGCCGTTGGCCTGACGATTTTTGTCCCTCAAGCAAAGGCCGAATATCGGGTAAACATCGGAGATGTGCTGGAGGTCTCGGTGCCGGGCGTGCCTGAGCTACGGCATCGTGCTGCCGTCCAAATGGACGGGAGCATTTCTTTGCCATTGGTCGGAACGCTACCAGTGGCCGGCCTACTATTACCGCAGATCCGAACCAAAATCGGGGCCGCACTGGGGAGCAAGGTGTTTCGACAGAGGACTTCCGATGGCCGCGAGGCTGTCATCGTGATCGACGCGAATGAGGTCACGACGACCGTGGCGGAATACAGGCCGATATACGTAAATGGGGACGTGTCAAAGCCGGGCGAGTACCCTTATCGTCCGTCCATCACGGCACGCCAGCTCGTCGCTGTGGCAGGCGGCTACGACATCATGCGTATCAGAATGAATAATCCGTATCTCGAGTCGGCGGATTTGAGAAGCGAGTACGGATCGCTTTGGACAGATCTTGCCAAAGAACAGGCGCGTATGTGGCGCATCAAGAATGAGCTCGGAGAGGCGACGCAGCTCAATCCAGGCATTCTGACGGACGTGCCCATAGCTCGATCGGCGATCTCGGAGATAGTCAATGCAGAAACGGAATATTTGAAAACGAAGCAGAGTGACTTTCAGCAGGAAAAGACATTCCTTCAAGGCGGCGTGCGACGGGGAGACGACGAGATCCGCGTGCTCTCGGAGCAGCAGAAGAAAGAGGAAGAGGGGCTTCACTCAGACCTCGAAGAACTGCAGAAAGCGTCCGATCTCTTCGCCAGGGGTTCCTTGACCAGCCCTCGCGTTACGGATGCCCGTCGCGCGGTGTTGCTGTCGTCAACCCGGAAGCTGCAGACCACTGCGCAACTGCTGCAGGCCAAGAAGCAACAGGACGAGCTCAGCAGAAAGCTGGCAAAACTTGACGATCAGCGGAGGCTCGATCTGCTCCGTGAGCTGCAGGACACCAGCGTAAAGCTTAACCAGATTCGCGAGAAGTTGCAGAGCGTCGGCGAGAAGCTTCAGTACACCTCGATGGTGCGATCACAACTCGCACGTGGAAGCGGTAACAAAACAGAGATCGCCATCATTAGAAAAGGCGACAAGGGCCAGGAACGCATCGTCGCAAGCGAAGATACCGAGTTGGAGCCGGGTGACGCAGTCGAGGTCACCTTGCGATACCATGACCGGCCTGACGCTTCTCCCCGAAGCCTAAGCCATTCAAGTATCCCGTCAGGGATAGACCGGGTCGACGCGACTGGGAGCGATTCGCTGCGCGTCGGGAGGAGGTGACGAGGGTTGCCGCAACGGCGTTCGTCTACGCCACGACACGCCTTGGCGCGGTTGCCGAAGCCTTCTCGCAGAACAATCGCGGTCCGAGTCTGGAGAGCGTAGCCGGCGCCCAGGCAGGCATTGCACGGAAGCCGGTTGGACGAATACGGAAAGGGGCCGAAATGATCTTGTTGACAGGCGGCGCTGGCTACATTGGGTCTCACGTTTGTATCGCCTTGATGGAGGCCGGGCTCGACGTCGTCGTCGTCGACAATCTCTCCAACAGCAACAAGGCCTCTCTCCAGCGGGTGCAATCCATCTGCGGGCGGTCGCTCGTCTTCCGGCACGCTGACATCCGGAATGAAGAGGCCATCTACGAAATACTTCGTTCCTGCGGGGTGACTGCGGTCATTCACCTTGCGGGGCTGAAAGCCGTGGGCGATTCCAACGTTCGGCCCATGACGTATTACGAGAATAACGTCTTGGGAACGATGCGGCTCCTGTCGGCCATGAAGCGAGCAAACGTGAAGTCACTGGTCTTCAGTTCGTCCGCAACCGTTTACGGTGTACCCAGCTATCTGCCGCTCGACGAGAAGCATCCGCTCGGACCGACAAATCCGTACGGCCGCACAAAGTTCTTTATCGAGGAAATGCTGAGGGACCTTTACAGCTCCGACGACGAGTGGCGGATCGGTATCCTGCGGTACTTCAATCCGGTTGGCGCGCACGAAAGCGGACTCGTCGGAGAAGACCCGCTGGGCGTTCCGAGCAACCTGTTGCCGTTTGTGGCGCAAGTGGCGATTGGAAGGCGAGAGAAGCTGCTCGTTTGGGGCAACGACTATGACACGCCGGATGGCACCGGTATCCGCGACTTCATCCATGTCGTCGACCTTGCATCCGGTCACCTCAGTGCCCTGCGCCACCTGCAACGGCCCGGGGTGCTCACGGTCAATCTTGGAACGGGCAGCGGCAGCAGCGTTCTGGAAGTCATTCGAACATTTGAGGCGGTGAGCGGCAGGTCGATTCGGTATGAGATCGGGGCGCGCCGGGCAGGGGATGTCGCCACCTGTTATGGCGACCCCACGTTTGCGAAGGAGGAGTTGGGTTGGAAATCGGCGCGATCGTTGGAGCAAATGTGCGCGGACCATTGGCGTTGGCAATTGCAGAACCCCAACGGCTATCGTGCTATCGAGCCTGAGCTGGAGCGGTCCAGGCATGCCGACCGTCACCGTCCGAGCGTTCGCTCCCGGGGGGTGAGCAAGCACCGCATGGTCCGACCGCATGAGCGGGCTTGAGGACGAGTTGCGGCAGCGAGCACGCCGCCCATCAGAGGTAGCCCGTTAAGACCCGAAATCTCCATGCCTGGCAGCGTAACTTGCAGATAAAACGGTGACGATAGGGACAAACGATGCCGCATTATCGTGTCTACGTTTCGGATGAACACGGCCGGTTGGTGGGCGTGGTCAACTTTGACTGCGCTGACGACGATGCAGCGAAAGAGCGGGCCAAGCAGTTGGGGAACGCGCACGAGGTGCAGCTTTGGCGGCAGGTCGCGCAGTTCAAATTCGAGAATCCGCCGGACCGATCCAAGCGGCGACGAGGCGCCCTCGCGCACTAGGACCCAACGCAGTCACGCACCGCCACCATCCTGACACCTGGCCGCACTGTGACGGCACTGCCGCACTCCGATGCCGATTGTGCCGTTCCGATAACTTCAGGGATCGTCTGATGGAACGGTCGCAGCTCCAGCCAGCATGATCCCAACGCATCATCGACGATCCGACCACCGCCGAAACCAAGAAGCAGGCGCGCTCGATCACATACCAGCTCATCATCGCCAAGCGATGCGCGCGTCCCTGAGCCCCAGCCAGGCCTCTGCATTCGGTACGGTCTTCAGGTGGCGGCCGGATGCCGTCCGCTTCTCGCGAGGCTTCCCTGGGCCGGCCAAGCCCGGCATCATGGCTCCGGGCCCGGATCGCCTTCTGCAGCGTCTCGGTACCGATGCGTCCGTGGGTTCGTGCAGATCGAGATCAGCCACCAGCGTCGGCCGCCTGCAGCGACCGCTCGATTTCGCCGCAACCTTCGCGCGTCATTCTGGCTCAATGTCGGCAGCCGGACATCGCGCAACGCGAAGACGCCGTGGCGGTACGCTTCGTTTTGCATACGCAACGCATGAAAATCGCGGCGGGACTGACTTTCAAATCCCGCCGCGATCGCCTGTTATTTAGCTAACCGCGCTGCGCCAAGAGACCTTGGGTTGATGTCCTTGCGGATCAGGCCGTCGTAACGCGCTACCTCGGCATGACTTGTCTCGTGGTTAAGCACTTCCACTGGCGCCGGACCCCCGATTTGCTTGATCTCGGAGATTGCCGCGATGGGGCTCGGGTGTCGCTCGCTCACATTTGAGATTGAGGGCTGAAAGCTGCTTGCCCGATTGTTCATCCCCCAGATCGCCGCTTGTGTGCGGTTCTGGACCCGGATCTTGCGCAGAATTGCCTTGACGTGGACCTTCACGGTTGCCTCGGCGATGTCGATCTTTCGCGCTATCGACTTGTTGGACTCGCCTTCGATCAGGCCGCGCAGAATCGACTTCTCCCGAGGTGAAAGCTGTGGCGCGATCGTATCCTCGCTTGTGACGACGATTGCCTCGCCGCTGTCGTCGCTCGGCGCCACCTCAGGCAATTGGTTGCCTTTGGAATCGAGGAACAATGACAGGAACGCCGGCGGAAAAAATGTTTCACCCATCATCACCAACTCGACGGATTTGATGAATACGTCACACCTCATTACGTCGACGAAAAAGCCATTGGCGCCGGCCCGAAATGCCGAAACCAGTTCATCCAGCCGATAGTGATCGGCCACGATTGCAAAGCGGCCGCCCGGATACCTCTGTCGCAAAATTTCGATCTGTTCGAGGGCGACGCTGAAATCGTCACCGGTGTGGACAATGAGAAATAGCAATTGGTGTGGTTGGAGTTTGCCGGGCGGCAAATCATCAGCGCACGATACCGAGGCGGATGTGCGACAATTTGCTGCGCGTAGGATTCTGGCAATTCCTTCCCTAACTAAGATGCTTCTGCCAACGAGAACCGTTGTAAAAGATTTTTGCCTCCGCATTTTACTCTCCCGCCAAACGCAATTGTTTGAACTAAATGATTGGCTTTGTACTCAGTCGGTCTTCTTCTCCAGTCGTCTTGCTCCTTCGTTCAAAGGGGTTTTTTATTGGCGGATTTGAAAGGCTCCGAATCTGTGATGCTTGTTTTCCTACGTTCGCAGAATATCGGCTTGGCAGGTTTCGAGGGATCCGCGTTAGTAAAGTCTTTACGAATGTTAGATTCGAATTCTCCGTATCCCTATATACCTTTGGTTATAGTGCCGGCTCGGGCAGATGGATGTCGTTCATAATGGCTAACGACCCATTCTTCCGCATTCTCTGAGCGAGTTGATAGCGCGACGCTAATCAAGCGTTGTGAAACTTTTGCGCTGCTGACGGTGTCGCCGAGGGCGGATGTACAGTGGCGCGAAAGCTTCAAATGATGAAATGCGAAAGCGAAGTAACGTGTCACTCGAAACCGATCCGTACTTCTACGGAAGCACCGCGAAGGGGTTACATCTTTTGAGACACAGACAGGCTGACAGGACGCGGGTTAACCTCGTTTTGCGTTGCGGTATCGAATGCGTTGCATTGTTGGAAATTTGTCTCGAAGTCGTTTAGGCTAGCAATGAAACAAGCAGGGGCGAGTGGGGTTTAAGTTATTGGGGGGACAGGCTGAGGACCGCCCGATGCGTTGTACCAACGTAGTGATCGCAGACCGGCATCCGATCGTTCTGCAGGGGTTGAGCCGTCTGCTTGGCGCCGACGGCGACTTCAACATTGTTGCGAGTTGCAGTGATGGTGCAAGTTGCATCGAGGCGCTGCGGAAGTTCGGGCCGGATATCGCAATTCTCGGCGTTTCAATTCCTGGCGTGACCGAATCGGAAATTCTCTCCCTCATCAATTCCGAGAATCTTGCCACGCGACTGGTCTTTTTCACCGCAACTGATGAGGACTGCGAACTGGTTATGGCAGCTGCGGCCGAAGGCTACAGTGTCATTTCGAAGGATACGGACCCCGAAGCTCTGATGCAGGCCTTGCGCGAGGTTGCGACAGGTCAACGGCTGTTGCCGCTGCTTTCCCCTGAGCAAACAATAACTCGGGAGCAAAGCGCGGTCGCTGAAAGTGCGCTGACAACGTTGACGGATCGTGAGCGCCAGATCATGCGCCTGGTGTCCGAAGGATTGTCGAACAAGGAAATTGGTCGACGGCTAAGTATTACGGACGGCACCATCAAGGTACATCTTCATCACATTTTTCAGAAGCTCGAAATCAGTAACCGGACAGTGCTTGCGGCGCTCGCGATTTCGCAGAGCGATCGCGCGGGATCCCCTGAAGACAAGCCGGCGCAGCCCATCTCGTCCGATTGAGCGGAAGGTGGTGGTAGGCCCTGGGAAAACCCGTGCCTGTCTTAGTGCGCAACAATAAGGGTAACTGTAGAAGTGCCAAGTCATCGGCGCGCCGTCGTGGTTTGAACACGTCGTTCCCACGGCTGGCCATTTTCGCTTTAAACGGTAGCCTCATCGATATTGGTGGCGAGCTCTTTCGGCCTACTCCATCGTGACGATTTGGACGTCCGGGGGTTCCTGCTAAACCTACTCTCAATAATCTTGCTGCGTGCAGCGGCTCGACGTTCACTTCGGTCGTTTCGAACCAGAGATAAGCGTTCGTAACTCAACGATAGGAATTGCTGGAGTGGGCTCCCAAATGGACAGCCGTCAAGCCACGCTAATTGACTGCGCGCGACCAGCGCCTTGTTTCAGCGAGCGGATGGTAGGCAGATCGGAGATCGAACATGTGTGGAATCGTCGGTTTTGTGGGTCGAGGGCCAGCCGCCGCTCCGATTTTGGATGGGCTGAAACGGCTTGAATATCGGGGGTATGATTCCGCCGGAATTGCCACGCTTGAACGCGGTCTCCTTACTCGGCGACGCGCAGTGGGAAAACTTAAGAACCTCGAGAGCATGCTCGCTTGTGAGCCGCTCGTTGGTCGCATCGGGATCGGACATACGCGTTGGGCGACGCATGGCCGTCCGAACGAAACGAACGCACATCCGCACGCGGTTGACGGTGTTGCGGTCGTTCACAACGGCATCATCGAAAATCATCGAGAATTGCGCGAGGAGCTTAATCGGTCCGGCGCGCGTTTCGCCACCGAGACCGACACCGAGGTGATCGCTCATCTCGTAAGTCAGCAGCTCAAGAAAGGACGCGAGCCAGTCGCGGCGGTGCGTGCTGCATTGCCGCGGCTGGAAGGCGCGTTTGCACTGGCGTTCTTGTTTGAAGGTTATGGCGATTTAATAATTGGAGCGCGTAAAGGGTCGCCGTTGGCGGTTGGGTATGGCGAAGGCGAAATGTATCTCGGGTCAGACGCGATTGCTCTTGCGCCACTTACCGACACGATTAATTACCTGGAAGACGGTGACGTCACGGTCATCACGCGACAGGGCATCGCGTTCTTCAACGCGAAGGGCGAGCAGCTGCGGCGTTTGCCAGCCAAGATCGCCGGTTCGACCGTCCTCGTCCATAAAGGCGAGCATCGGCACTTTATGATTAAGGAAATTCACGAACAACCGAGAGTGGTCGGCCTGACGCTCGCGCAGTACGTTGATGCCGCCACCGGCACGATCAAAATGCCGAAAGACGTGGAATTGGAGTTTCGCGATATCAATCGAGTATCGATTACTGCATGCGGGACGGCCTTCTACGCGGGGCTGATTGCTAGGTACTGGTTCGAACGGTACGCGGGACTCCCGGTGGAAATCGATGTCGCGTCGGAATTTCGCTACCGCAGCGTTCCGTTCGATCCGGGAAATCTGGCGATCTTTGTATCGCAATCGGGCGAGACCGCCGATACGCTCGCCTCGCTTGAATTCGCTAAGGCTCATGGGCAACGTGCCCTTGCGGTTGTCAATGTTGCAAGCTCTACGATGGCACGCGCGAGCCAAATCGTGCTGCCAACACTTGCAGGTCCGGAGGTCGGCGTCGCATCAACCAAGGCTTTCACCTCCCAGCTGGCGACGCTGGCCTGCCTTGCCGTTGCGGCAGGGCGCGCCCGCGGTGTGCTCTCGGCCGACGACGAGGTCGCTCTGGTGCGGGCGCTTGCCGATGTTCCCAGCTACATGATGCGTGCGCTTGAGCTAGAACCGAAGATCCGCCAGCTCGCTCGCAAGATGGCAAGGTCTCGCGACGTGCTGTTCATTGGCCGCGGAACGAACTATCCGCTTGCGCTGGAGGGCGCGCTCAAGCTCAAGGAAATCACCTACATTCACGCCGAGGGCTATGCTGCCGGAGAGCTCAAGCACGGGCCGATCGCGCTCATCGACAAGGATGTACCCGTCGTCGTGATCGCCCCGGGCGACATGATGTTCGAGAAAACCATGTCAAACATGCACGAGGTGATCGCTCGCGAGGGCCGCACAATCCTTCTTACGGATCGGAAGGGGGCAGCACTCGCGTCACCCGGGGCCTGGATGACGCTTGTCCTGCCGGACATGCCGCCCTTGGTGGCACCGCTCGCTTTCGCGGTGCCGTTGCAGCTTCTTGCGTACCATACGGCGCTCGTCCTGGGGACCGACGTCGATCAACCGCGTAATCTCGCCAAGTCAGTGACGGTCGAATAATTTGGCCATCCGGCACGGGCGCGGCACCCCTTGGTCGATGGCGCGAGGATAGGGCAGGTATTCACAATGTGCATTGCGATGATAAGGCGGCCGAGCAGTGTGCCGCGGCGAAATTTTTCTTTTAGTGTCGCTTTGCCAAGCTATCTCGTGCTGTGTCCAGGGCTGGCGGCACGACTTCAACGTATTCGCGATGAATGGTGGTCGGCGATTTATTTCCATCGAACAATACGCTGACGCTATTAACGTAGACGCTCCCTCCAACAATCGTGCCCGTCTTGTTGGCAAGGCGCGCGCAGCGTGACGCACCAAGGGCGCTCATTCGAACGCGAACGCCAACCGATAGATTGGACTTCATGGGACAGTCCAGGCTGCAATCGACTCTGTGCAAGAGCTATTCTAACATACGACGATATTCGGCTGGATGCGGCCAACCAGAACACTTCCTTAGCGCAGAAGGGGTTTTTAAGGAGTACCCCAATTGGGTGGTAGACTTTGGCGCGTCGTCTGGCGACAGTCTAGGTGCGATTCGTGCAGCTCTTGATCAACGCGGGCTGTGTGCCGGCCGGCGCGCGGTCATCGAAGGCCTCGATCAGGGCGACACGAACGAATGCTATTCAAATATTGTTCATCCGTCGGTTTCGTGCGTTTTCGAGCGGAGGCAAAATGCGTATTGCTCTGCCATACGCGGCTATTGTCTGGTGCATCGCTGTTGCGATTTGGATCGCCTTGGGCACCGCGCTATAGCAGGCGCTTCGGTAGTAACGTCGCTGTTCATGCATCGACCTAAGCCTACTCGACATTGTAGAGCGCGGCCGAATTGTCCCCAGCGCTGGGGCCGTTAATTTTTTATCTAAGCACTTTTCATCACCAATGCCCGCCGATACTGACGTCCCACAACGCGCTGTGACCGCAAACGTTCCAATGAAGGCTTGGCTAGACTCACGAGTGACCCCCTCATACCCTGCGGCAGGCCCTCACGCGGGTCAAAGCAATGATACTCTCTCGACATAGCCCCGCCCGGTGAAGGTAGGGCTTTTTCGTCCATCAGGAAAACGCATTCTTGACCCGTAGCATCGCGGGAGACGCCGGGTTTGGACCTTCACCCAATTGGATGAGCCCGGCATGCATATCGATCACGGCGACACCAAACTTCGAAACGCTCGTAAAATTACGCAATCCGGAATTGTAGCCGCAAATTTCGTCCTTTGCCACAAGGTCGGGCTTGGGTGGTCGCGCGTACCGAGTACTAGCTGGGAATTCCGCGACGGCCTTTTACGAATGAGAGCCTCACCATGCTGGATGGACTACCAGGTTACGAAGCCGTCCGGGGAGCGCTGGCTGCCGACGACGCGGTGGAGCGCGAGGTCGGCGAGCCGAAATTCAAGGTCCGCGACACGCCGGACTGGAATAAGCATGCAGCCGACCTTGAAGCTGAGATGCTAAAGCGAGGAATGAATTTCAGCGTCTCGAATGGCACGAGGGCCAAGAGAAGCTTCCGTTCGATTGGTCAGGCCGGGCGCGTTCGCCGGCAGTAGCCCCTAGGTTGCCAATCGCACGGCAACAGATGCCCCGATAACTGCGGATGCAAAGGCGACTTGGGAACTCACACCAAGCGGCCAATCAAGTTTGCGCTTGGTGTGCATCCAGTTGTGAAAGCGCACAAGGGTGGCCAAGGGCTGGCGAGGATAAATAATATAAACCAACTTCAGTGGATCCGGGAGCATCCCCCCAACGGCACCAGCCAGGACGGCGACCATGTTCGCTTTCGTCCCAAAGATTCCGACTGCGAGGACTAGGCCCGCGAAGGCGTCGAAGCCAATCACGGCCAAATCGCGTATCCGGGCCGCGGTTATCCGCCAATTATTTCGAGCGCCGGCTCCCCGCGATATCGATCTGAGCCGATAATCCCAATGAGGGATTGAATCGATCACGAAATGGCTTGCAAAGCCCGCCACGAATGCGGCAACCGGGTGGGACGGCATCAGAGTGGCAAGAGCCGCCCCAACGACCGCATGTGTGCTCAGGATCATCTTAAACCAATAGTGGCTGCCTCAGTTGGCCGCAATCATTCGTCTGGCGCGGGGCTTAGGTCCGGCGCACACTTACAGCTTTTTGTGCATATTTAAGCTATGCCAAACGAACTCCCTGATGCGCATTTTGTGAAACTCATGGATCGAGCCTGATATTTGCGCGGCCGCTACCTCACCAGTTACGCCCAATGCGATTTCTAGGGCGATGGCAGAAGCGACGGGGCCGCTGAATGTCTATGCCGATGAATTCGTGCCGCTAATCGAAAATATTGGGAACTGGTGTGAGCGGCGACATTGGTTGGCGCACGGTTTCATGGCCGTTTACACTGCGGAAATCGAATACCTGCCGTGACTCACGCTCTGCAAATCGGCCGGTCCGCGCCGATTGAGGGCAGGGGTGACACGAACGAGGCCCGCCAACTGAGGCGGCCTTTGAGCCTAACGCCGCTTACCGGACAACGTGAAGGCACTCCCGGACAAGTTCGGCATCGCGTCGTCGCCGATTGGCGCGGCGCCGGATCGCATCTCAATTCCAGAGGTGCTGAGATGAGGAGCAGGGCGAGGCCCGACGCTACAATCCAGCGGCCGCTTTTTGAGCACCTCTAGGCTTGCAAGGCTCCGGGGGCCAAGCAACGGATTGAGTATGAAATACGCCTGGCGCCATCTCGCGAAGCCATCGGCATAAACACGGCGCCTCTGGTATTTCCGCCAATTGCTGAACTCACGCCTACTATGGCACGGACAGAATTTGCCAAGGCGCAATACTACTTTGAAAACCGTGACGAGAGTATCGGGATCTTAGTGCTGGCGACATTGGCGCAGAGATATGGCCGCGCGCAATACCGTGGCTTTTCTGATGAAGGAAATATCATTGAGCGGTTGTGGGAAGCTTCCGAGATTGCGGGTCTAGTAAAGGCGCATGGTCCCGATACTATCGAGAACGCTATTCTAGGTGCGTTTGAGGCCGTCGAAAGAAGACCTGATGAGGACGGCGTTAATCGCGGCCCCCCTATGCTTGGAAAGATCCGTCCACCATCGAGCGGCGGGGATGGATTTACGGCAATCTGCTGATCCGAAAATTCGTCACCGCGACCATATCGCCAGGCGGCGTTGGCAAGTCCTCGTTGATCGCCGCGGAAGCGCTTGCGCAGGTGTCCGGCCGGGACTTGCTCGGGGTCTCACTATCGCAGCGCTTGCGCGTCTGGCTGTGGAATCTGGAGGACCCGCAGGAAGAGACCGAACGCAAAATTCAGGCGGCCGCGCTGCATTACCGCCTTGCGCCGGAAGATATCGATGGCCGTCTGTTTGTAGACAGTGGACGGAACCAGCCTCTTGTAATTGCCACGACAGCCCGTGCCGGCGCTATGATCATTCGACCCATCGTGGATGCCCTGACCGCTGAAGTAATAGATCGTCGGATTGACGCCCTCATTATCGATCCGTTCATTCCTGCCACGAGGTAGCCGAAAACGACAACATGGCCCAAGACATGATCGTGAAAGAGTGGGGCAAGGTGGCAGATCGCGGGCAACTGTGCTGTCCACCTGATCGACCACACCCGGAAGATGGGCAGCACGGAGAGCGAGGTAACGGTGGAATCGTCCCGAGGTGCCAAATCCAAAACGGACGGCTGCCGCGTAGTTCGCGTCGTTAACCGCATGTCGCCGTGGTCTCTGACTTTGCAGAAACGCTGAAAAGCTATCGCATCAGCCAGGTGCGCGGCGATCGATACGCTGGCGAGAGGCCAAAGGAAGCATTCCAGCGTCACGGCATTGCGTACCTCTCGGCAGAAAAGCCGAAGTCGGACCTCTACCGCGACGCGCTGCCGCAATTGAACAGCAAGAACGTGGCGCTGCTTGATCTTCCGAAACTGACGGCGCAGCTGGTGAGTTTGGAACGGCGAACGTCGCGCGGTGGCCGGGAAATCATCGATCACCCACCATCCGGCAAGGACGACCTTGCAAATGCAGTGTGTGGCGCATTGCTGTTGATTCCGCGATGCACCCGAATAGTCTGGTTCACCCACGATAGCGGACATGGCTTTATGCCTGACCGCGGCTCGACCTCGATCGACGAAAATGGTCGACTCCGTCTTAAGCGAGCCGCGTATTCCTTCTGGCCGCGACATCGTCAGCGTAGAATTCAGACCCTTGCGGAAGGGGGCCTCATCCTCGAAACCCAGTTCAGCAAAAACCCGTTACCGCAAAGGGCCTTGGTGAGCTGGTTCCGGCGCGCTGCGACGAGGTTGGCCTATCCCACCGTTTGGCGGAACATGCTGCGCAGATTCTGCGCGACGCCGAGCAGCGTCGGATTGTGTTTCACCAACCGCTTGGCGTGGCGGACCGCGGACAGTGCGTCCGCGGCCAGTCGGCCGCGCATGCTAAGCGGAATGAAACTGTCGAATATCGGCTCGTGCTCCCTGCAGAACAGCAGCTTGTAGTCGTTCGAGCCGATGCCGAGGTCGAAGGCGCGATAGTTCTGGGTTGCAAAATGATCGATGATGTCGCGCACGAGAATCAGGCCGGGGCTGAATCTTGCATTCCTCGACATGGTGTAGGTGGTGAACATCGTCGAGAAGCGCTGGCCGTCGGCGACCCCGCAGAAGATCGCGATCACTTCCTCGTCGCATTCGAGCGCATGTATGTCGATGACCCGGCCGCCGTCGGCCAGCTTTGTCATGCAGGCGGCGCGGATGAATTGCTCTACGCCCGGTTCGGCGAACACGTTTGGCAGCTTCTGCTCGGCCATTCGCCGCCGCTTGACCTCGAAGAACCAGTCGAGCAGGCGGGTGATGTCGGCGTCAACCGACGCGATGTAATAGCGGTAGCCGGCAAGCCGCTGCAGCTTTCGCTCCTTGCGCCTCAGCCGGCGGCGGAGGGAATCGCTGACCAGGCTCGCCGCTGTCGCGCCGGGCTCGATGGTGCGCAGCGGGCAGTGAGAGGTCGAGGGCTCATGCGGCAGCAGCGCCAACGGGTTTTGCAGGTCGCGCCAGTGTGCCGGCTGCTGCCGCAGCGCCAGCAAGTCGACTTCGGCGCGCGCCGCGAGCATTGCCAGCAGCGCGCGGAGATCGGCCTCGGTGGCGCTCGCCGCGAATTTGCGCTCCCACAGGCCCATGTTGAAGGTTGCATGCGCGCCGCCCATGAAGCTTGCGCAGCGCACGCCAAGGACTGTTTGCAGGGCAAGCGGTAGCAGGCCCAGCGGCCGACTGTCATCATCACGGGCTATCACCAGGAACGGCGACAGCCCCGCGCGCTCACCGACGTGGCGCTGCCAGGCGGCGAGGAAGTCGAACCGCTGATAAGGCGCGACGGAATGGTTCGGGCTCTCAAGATTGCGCCAGATTGCCTCGGCGGTATCGAGATCGCGGACGGTGTCGACGGCGGCGATGCGGCTTGGTTGCGACCGCACATTTGCTTGCGACATCCGGCCTTTGATCGCGATCCGGCTCCCGCCGTCCCATAGCTCTACGGCTTGCCCATACGCGAGCCGCCTGGCGCGATACTTTGCAGTTTCGTCATCTACGGAAGATAGGTGCACGGTGTTGATGTGGCCGTCATCGCCAAGGATGCGGACCTTGTAGTCGTGGTGCATGGATGAACGACCCCGAGCGCCCCAGATCCTCACTTGAATCCACCACCATTACGATGCGACGTACACATCGCGATTAAAGCGGGCTCGCTCGCTTTGTTGCAACTGGCACTTAGGTCAGGAGCGGAGAATCGGAGTTACCTCCATCGTCGACTTAGACGGAACACTCTGACATGATGGAGGGCTGACGTCGCCGGGAGGCGACGCCTTTCCCTTGCCACATGTGGACTGTGATCAATCGGAATAGAAAAATAGCAGAAGCTCTGCGCCATGCGCTGACTCAGTAGATGGGATTCCGTTCCGCGCGCAAATTTTCGGAGCCGCGAGGGTTTAGCGGCGAAAGCCGCTCGCCGCCCAAGGACCCATCCAACCGAGGATGAAGAGTAGGAGAGGAGGACCTAAAACCATCGCCGGATAGGCGGCTCTCGGAAGCGGAGGAGCGCGTGTGGGCGCGGCGGGAGGGAAATCGCACAAAGGCCCCTTCCTATCCGGCGGCGTACAGTCAATATCGTACTTGGCCGAAATTGCTGCCGCCGCGCGCGCGTATGCGCGCGTATCGGCATCTCGCTTCCAAATGACGATCGAAATGGGGGCCGCAACACAGACCCAAAAGAGAGCAAGAACGCTCAGCTGCAGCAGACTCCTCGTCCAGTTCATCTCGTGCCGCTCTTGTGAAACACCGATTAGTCGTCAATTTCCAATTCTATCTGAGTTGAGCCTTCATGAATGATTGAGACGCCGGGCCGCTGGCGTGCGACTGGCCGCCGCTAATCAGGGAACGGCTGCAGCGCGGGGGCGAGCTGAGGCCGTCATCTCGGGGCATCGACGGCCGAGGGCCGGCCCGGCACGCCTGTAAACTATCGGGGGCCGGAAGGCGCGCGCAACGTGACGCACCAAGAGCGCTCATTCGAACGCGAACGCCAATCGATAGATTGGACTTCATGGGACAGTCCAGGCTGCAATCGACTCAGTGCAGAGCATTTCTGACACACGACGATATTCGGCTGGATGCGGTGCAACCAGAACACTTCCTTGGCGCAGAAGCGTTTTTTAAGGGGTACCCCCATTGGGTGGTAGACTTGGCGCGTCGTCTGGCGACAGTCTTAGGTGCGATTCGTGCAGTTCATGATCAACGCGGGCTGTGTGCCGGCCGCCGCGCGGCTATCGACCTCAATCAGGGCGATACGAAGGAACGTTATTCAAATATTGTTCACCCGTTGGTTTCTGCGTTTTCGAGCGGAGGCAAAATGCGTATTGCTCTGCCATACGCGGCTATTGTCTGGTGCATCGCTGTTGCGGTTTGGATCGCCCTGGGCGCGGCGCAATAGCAGGCGCTTCCGTATCTGGCAGTAAGGTCGCTGTCCAGGCATCGGCTTAAGCCTGCTGGAAATTGTGGAGCGCGGCCGAACTGTCCCGGAGAATCTTCGGTTAAGAGTCCTCGTCGCCAACCCGGCCGGCAAGAGCGCGAACGCGCGATAATATCGATCGGCTCAAGCCTGACGGATCACCTTTTCGGCGCACTTCAGGAAATTCCGGACTAACGGATTGAGAGAATCGCGGCGCCAGCAAACCGCGACATCGATGGCATCGTCGGCATCCAGGAAGGGCCTGAACACGACGCCCGTTGGACATCCGAGTTCGGCGCAGGCTGGAAGGATCGCCAGGCCTTCCCCGGCGAGGACCATGCTGAGAGCCGAGTGGACCGTTTCGACCCGGTTCGCAACCGGCATACCGACTTGATGCCGCCTCAGCAGCGACGTGACAATAGAGGTCGCGGGATCTTCGGCGGGCCAGGGGAGGCTGATCAGCGGGCGGCCCTCAAGTCTTTTCACCGGTACGGCCGCGGAGCGTGCCAGCGGCGAACCGGCCGGCATGGCCAGCATCAATCGCTGCGTTCCGATGGTGGAGGCGTCAATCTCGCTGTGGCGAATTGCAGGCATGCACAGTGCGACAGTCACGCTGTGGTCCAGTAACCGCGCCTCCCGCGTCGACGCGCTCAGCTCTATGAACTCGAGGTCGACCTTCGGAAGCGACCTTCGGAGTTCTGGAACGAGCTTGGGCAACACGGCGTGGGCGAGCGCGAACATGTATCCGACTGACAATCTTCCCCGGCGGCCCGCCGCCACCGCGCGGGCTGCCTCGAAACCTTCAGCCGTCAAGGCCAGCGCTTCGCGCGCACGTGACAGTAAGGCGCGGCCGGACGCCGTCAGCTCCATTCCCCGGGTGTCCCGACGAAACAGCGAAGTTCCTACTTCCGATTCCAGTTTGCGAATCTGAACCGACAATGGCGGCTGCGCCATACGAAGGCGGACGGCCGCCCGACCCACGCTGCGTTCTTCTGCAACGGCAACGAAGTAGCGAAGACGGCGGAGGTCCATTATCGGCATACCAAAATCTCATGCCATACCGAAATCGTATGGCTCAGCTGTGCAATGGTATTGGACCTGAAGTCAATGCCAATGTCATCTTTGCGTCAAATCGATCCTGGGACTTTAGCGTGATGAGCGACGAACTGTGCTTGCTGCCCGCCACCGAACTCCGCGCGCGGATTGTCCGCAAGGACGCCTCGCCGCTTGAGATCATGCGTGCCGTGCTTGCGCGCGCCGAGCGAATGCAGCCCGAGTTGAACTGCTTCATCACGCTCTGCGGCGATGAGGCTATGGCCGAGGCAAGCAAGGCGGAGCGGGCGGTCATGGCGGGGGAGCCGCTGGGCGTTCTTCACGGCATTCCGTACACCGTGAAGGATCTGGTCAACACCAGGGGGGTGCGAACGACCTTCGGCGCGGTCCCCTACAATGACAACGTTCCTGACCATGATGCGGTCGCCGTGGCGCGAATGCGGGCAGCGGGTGCCATCCTCATAGGCAAGACCACGACGCCGGAGTTCGGCACCAAGTGCCTGACGGATTCGCCGTTGTTCGGCCGCACGCGCAATGCCTGGAGCGGCGCGCGCTCGAGCGGTGGCTCAAGTGGGGGCGCGGCGGTTGCCGTTGCCAGCGGCATCGCGCCTCTGGCGATCGCGACGGATGGTGGCGGCTCGACGCGGATTCCGGCGGCCTGCAACGGCGTTGTCGGGCTGAAGCAAAGCAACGGCGTTATTCCCCACAGCCAGGTGCAGGACGCGTTCGGCAACCAGACCTACGTCACCCCGATGACGCGCACCGTCGCGGACACCGCCCTGATGATGCAGGCAATGTCGGGAGAGGACGCTTCCGATCCGTGGTCGATGGGATTCCCGCAATGGAATTTTGTCGAGGGATCGGCTCCAAACGGCGATTTGCGCGGGCGCAAGGTTGCATTCTGCCTTGCGCCTTCAGGCCGGCCGGTTGCGGCCGGTGTCGCAGCCGCATTCAAGGCGGCGCTTGCCAGACTGGAAGCCCTTGGGGCCGAGGTCGAGGAGATGTCCGCCGACGGATTTGAGGTGGAGCCGATCTGGCGGGCCATCAATCACACCGCCTGGCGCGCACGATTCGAGAAGCTAGCGGCCGATCATGGCGACGTGCTGAGCGAGACCTTCATGAAGCAACTGGCGCTGGCCACGAAGGTAAGTGGTGTTGACTATCAGCAGGCGATGTTTGACCGTACGGCTCTGTTCCGGCGGATTCAGAGCTTGTTGCAGAGGGTCGATATTCTCGCGATGCCAACCATCACCCGCACCGCGCTTCCGATCGATCAGGACCTGTTCGGCACGATAGAGATCGACGGGCGGGTGTTGAGCGACGTCCGGCCAAGCTGGTTTCCCTGGACGATGCCGTTCAACATGACCGGGCACCCGGCGGTCAGTATGCCCTGTGGCTTTGACGCGGACGGCCTGCCGATCGGCATTCAACTCGTCGGCAAATTCCGTGGAGACATCGAACTGCTGCGCGTCAGCGCGTTGTTTGAGGGCTCGCAAGATCTTCTTGGCCGGTGGCCGGGACTGGACGGCTAAACGAAAATGCGGCCGCCATCACACCTGATCGCTGACAAGGGACGGGCCGCCAACATGGGAATCGAGACTTGAGCGTCTTCCTTTTCCGCCGCTTTCTAACGCTGCTGGCGACGCTGGTCGGCGCGTCGCTCATCATCTTTTTCGTTCTGGATGCGTTGCCCGGCAACGCCGCGCAGATGCTGATGGGAGCGGATGCCTCGCCTGACGCCGTCCGGGCGCTGACGGTCAAGCTCGGGCTGGATCAGCCGCTGTACTATCGGTACTTTCATTGGATCAAGGGGATGCTGACGGGCGATCTGGGCAACAGCTATGCCTATGGCACTCCTGTCGCCGGCCTGATTGGGGAGCGCCTCACGCTGACCATTCCGTTGGCCGTCATGTCGATGTCCATGACGGTCGTGCTGGCCCTTTCTGCCGGAATCTATACGGCGGCAAATCACAACAAGCTCGGCGATGTGGGCGTGATGTCGCTGACGCAGTTCGGCATCGCGCTTCCCAATTTCTGGTTCGCCATCCTGCTGATCCTGCTGTTCTCGGTGAAGCTGCAATGGCTTTCGGCCGGCGGATTTGCCGGCTGGGACGAAGGCATCATTGCGGGGATCAAGTCGCTGTTGCTGCCCGCGATCTCGCTATCGGTGGTGCAGGCGGCGATCCTGGCAAGGGTCACGCGTTCGGCGGTGCTTGAGGTGCTGCGTGAGGATTTCGTGCGCACCGCACGCGCCAAGGGTTTGAGCAAGCGCGCCGTCTTGTGGCAGCACGTGCTGCGCAATGCGATGATCCCGGTGATGACGATCATGGGCCTTCAGTTCGCCAACCTGCTGGCGGGGACGATCGTGATCGAGAACGTGTTCTATCTGCCGGGTCTCGGCCGGCTGATCTTCCAGTCGATCGCCAATCGCGACCTGATCGTGGTGCGCAACTGCGTGATGCTGCTGGCGGCGGTGGTCGTCATCGTCAACTTCGTGGTCGATGTGCTCTATGCCTTCATCGATCCGCGCATCAAGGTACACAGCCTATGAGCACCCCGCTGAGCGCCTCAGTCGAGGTTGGGGGCGCCACTGCGCGTCCGCGGCTTGCGACCGGCTTCTGGCGCCGCGCGCTGCGCCACCGCAGCTTTGTCACGGGGGGCACGCTGAGCCTGATGGTGCTCTGTGCCGCATTGCTGTCGCTGGTTTGGACGCCGTGGTCCGCCTATGAAATCGACGTGGCCTCCAAGCTGCGACCGCCGTCGGCTGCGCATTGGCTCGGCACCGACGTGCTCGGCCGCGATATCGTCTCGCTGCTGCTGGTCGGCGCCCGCTCCACCATCATGGTCGGCATCATCGCCGTCGGGATCGGCCTCACTTTCGGGGTCTGTCTTGGGCTGATCGCCGCCGCGCGCAAGGGCTGGACCGAAGAGATCATCATGCGGATGAGCGACTTCACTTTTGCGTTTCCCGCGGTGCTCTCGGCCATCATGCTGGCGGCGGTCTTCGGCCCGGGCATGGTGACCTCGATCGTCGCCATCGGCATCTTCCAGATTCCGACCCTCGTCCGGTTGACCCGTGGATCGGCCAATGCGATCTGGGCGCGGGAGTTCGTGCTGGCCGCGCGCGCCTGCGGCAAGGGTGGCTTCCGCATCACGATCGAGCACGTGCTGCCCAACGTCCTGCCGATCCTGATCGTGCAGTCGACGATCCAGTTCGCACTCGCAATCCTGGCCGAAGCGGCGTTGTCCTATCTCGGGCTCGGCACGCAGCCGCCGCAACCGTCCTGGGGTCGCATGCTGAACGACGCCCAGACGCTGCTGTTCCAGTCGCCGATGCTTGCGGTCTATCCGGGCGCTGCGATCGCCATCGCTGTGCTTGGCCTCAATCTGTTCGGAGACGGGTTGCGCGATCTGCTCGATCCCCGGCTGGCGCGGGAGCGTTGAACATGACCGGGTCCGACAACGCGCCTTTGATCGAAGTCAGCGACCTCGGCGTGCGGCTCAACACCAGCCGCGGTCCCGCGCAGGCCGTTCGTGGCGTCAGTTTCTCACTGAGGCGCGGCGAGACCCTGGGTCTCGTCGGCGAATCCGGATGCGGCAAATCCGTCACCGCGCTGGCGCTGATGGGCCTCTTGCCTGACAGCGCCGTCATCAGCGGCAGCATCCGCCTCGACGGCAGCGAATTGGTGGGCCTGCCGGATGCGAACTACTGCAAGCTGCGCGGTAATCGCATCAGCATGATCTTCCAGGAGCCGATGACCGCGCTCAATCCGATGCACACGATCGGCCGCCAGGTGGCCGAACCATTGCGGCGCCACACCAACTGCTCTGCGGGAGAGGCGCGCAAGCAGGCCATCGCCTTGCTCGATCGTGTCGGGCTTCCCGATGCAGCGAAGCGCGTCGATGCCTATCCGCACCAGTTCTCCGGAGGGCAGCGGCAGCGCGTTACCATTGCCATGGCGCTGGCCTGCCAGCCCGACGTGCTGATCGCCGATGAGCCGACCACGGCCCTCGACGTCACCATCCAGGGACAGATACTCGACCTGATCGCGGATATCGTTGCCGAGCGCGGCATGTCGATGATTCTGATCTCGCACGATCTCGGCGTCATCGCCGAGAATGTGCAGCGCATGATGGTGATGTATGGCGGCACCGTCGTCGAAAGCGGCGCGACGGATGCGGTGTTCACGCGCATGGGACATCCCTATACGCAGGGTCTGTTTCGCGCTCGCCCGCGCCTTGGCGCGCGCAAGGGCACCCGGCTGAAGACCATCGCGGGCACCGTGCCGGAGCTTGCCGATCTGCCCTCCGGTTGCACTTTCGCCGACCGCTGCGCGATCGTCGAGGATCGTTGCCGCGTGGCGCCGCCGGCCGCGGTGGATGTCGGCGCCGGCCACGGCGTGCGCTGTCTCAGGACCGATGTTTCGATGACCGAAGCGGTTGGAGTTTTGGGCGCATGACCGTGCTGGACCAGGTGTCATCGTCCGCCGAACTGCCGCTGCTCGATGTGAGAGATCTGGCGCAGCGCTACACCTTGCCGCGCGAAAGCGTGTTCAAACCGGCCGGGCAGGTGCATGCGCTCAACGGCGTCACCGCACAGGTGACGGCGGGCCGAAGCCTCGGTGTGGTCGGCGAGTCCGGATCGGGCAAGTCGACCTTCGCGAGGCTGGTGATGGCGCTGGAGCGGCCGTCGTCGGGTTCGGTGTCGCTCATGGGTCGCGACCTGAACCGGCTGCCGGCCGACGAGTTACGCCGAGCCCGGCGTGATTTTCAGATGGTGTTCCAGGATCCCTACGGCTCGCTGGACCCGCGACAGACCATTGCGCGCATCGTCGCGGAGCCCTTGACCGCGCTCGGACGCATGGATCGCGCCACGCTGCGTCAGCGCGTTGCCGACGTGCTGCGGCAGGTCGGGCTGCGCGAGGCCGACATGGACAAGTTCCCGCACGAATTCTCCGGCGGCCAGCGCCAGCGGATCGCGATCGCGCGCGCGCTGATCACCCAGCCAAAACTGATCGTCGCCGACGAGCCGGTCAGCGCGCTCGACGTTTCCGTGCAGGCGCAGGTGCTCAATCTCCTGCAAGACCTGCAGGATCAGTTCGGGTTGAGCTACGTCCTGATCAGCCACGATCTGGCGGTGGTGGATTATCTCTGCGACGAGATCGCGGTGATGTATCTCGGGCGGATCGTCGAGCAGGGGAGCCCTGAGGATCTGTTCGCGCATTGCGCCCATCCCTACACGCGGGCGCTGCTCGAGGCGGTGCCGCGCGCCCGGGCCGGCGGAGTGCGCCGGCGCCGCGGTGCGCAGGTGATCGCCTCGCATTCGGTGGGCGCAACGGGATGTCCCTACGCGTCACGCTGTGCGCTCGCTGACCAGCACTGTCGCGAGGTCGCGCCTGCGCTGCGCAAGGTGGGTCCGTTGCAATCAGCCGCGTGCCATCGTGCCGAGACGGTCATGGCATTGCCTCCGGTAGCGTCGGAGGAGAGTTAGCCTTTTATGCGGGACTGGCTTAATCTGGTCGCGCGATATGTCAGGGGAGCAAGCGATGTTGAGGAAGTTAGCCATTTTTGCAGTTGTGGCCGCGTTCGCCGCCGCGCCGCTGCCGAGCCTGGCGCAGGGCAAGAAGGACAGCGTCGTCATGGGTATGACGCTGGAGCCGCCGGGGCTCGATCCCACCAACGCAGCTGCAGCCGCCATCGCCGAGGTCACGCTCTATAACCTCTATGAGACGTTGACCAAGATCAACGAGGACGGTTCGGTGTCGCCCTTGCTCGCCGAGAGTTGGAAGGCGTCGGAAGACCTGAAGACCTATACGTTCAAGCTCCGCAAGGGCGTCAATTTTCACAACGGCGAGCCGTTCGATTCCGCCGCGGTAAAGTTCTCCTATGATCGCAACGCGGCGCCGACCAGCACCAACAAGGACAAGAGCCTGTACCAGGCGTTTGAGTCGGTCACCGCGCCCGACGCGGAGACGATCGTGGTCGTGCTCAAATATTCCGAACCGAACCTGCCGTTCCTGATCGGGCAGGCCGGCGGCTCGATCGTCGAGCCGAAGAGTGCGCCGACCAATGCGACGCAGCCGGTCGGCACCGGACCCTATACGCTCGGTGCCTGGGCCAAAGGCTCGTCGATCACCCTGAACAAATGGCCGGATTATCGCAACGCCGCCGCGATCAAGCTTTCCAAGGTGACCATCCGCTTCATCGGCGATCCCGCCGCGCAGGTCGCGGCGCTGCTGTCAGGCGACATCGACGTGTTTCCGCGCGGCGCCGTGGCGCGCAGCGTGGCGCAGTTCAAGAGCGATCCGCGCTTCAATGTCCTGATTGGCGGCTCCAGGGCCAAGACCATCGTCGGCATCAACGAACGGAAGAAGCCGCTCGACGATGTACGGGTCCGCCGCGCCATTCTCGCGGCCATCGATCGCAAGGCGATGATCGACGGTGCCGTCGATGGCTTTGGCACGCCGATCGGCAGCTTTTATACGCCGGGATCGCTCGGCTATGTCGACACGACAGGCATTAATCCATACGACCCGGAAAAGGCCAAGAAGCTGCTGGCAGAAGCGGGCGTCAAGACGCCGCTGGAGCTCAGCCTCAAGCTGCCGCCGCCATCATATGCGCGCAACGGCGGGGAAATCCTAGCGGCCCAGCTCGCCAAGGTCGGCATAACAGCCAAGATCGAGAACGTCGAATGGGCGCAATGGCTGTCACAGGTGTTTGCCGGCAACGGCCCGCACAATTTCGATCTCACCATCGTCTCGCATGTCGAGCCGTTCGATCTCGTGAAGATAACCGAGCCTGACTATTATCTCGGCTATAACAACGAGGCCTTCAACGCGCTCTACCAGCAGATCAAGGCGACACCCGCCGAGGCCGAACGCGCCAAGCTGCTCGGCGACGCGCAGCGCATGCTGGCGACCGACGCGGTTGCCGGCTTCCTGTTCCAGCCGCAATGGATCACCATTGCGAGCAAGAAGCTGAAGGGCGTGTGGAAGGAAGTCCCGCAATTCGAGAACGACTTCTCCGCCTGGTCCTGGGAATAGCCGCCTCGCGAGGGGCGGTTAGCCGACCTGTCGGGAGCTGTTGCGGCGACCATTGCGCGCCTGATCGGGTGAGATCATGGGGCGGCCGCTAGTATCGCGTGCTGGCGTCCGCCTCTCACCTCGATCGCGGCAACGCCGATGATCGCGCCGACGCGGCGGGCGAGCCTTTCGACGGCCTGGCGGTCACGGACGTCGATGGAAGCCTGGATTTTGTATTCGCCGGCTTCCTCGCGGGCATCGACGGCCGCCAGCCGAAGGTCGGCGACGCGCACCTGGTCGAGCAGGCGACCGAGCGCGGCATGTAGATCGCTTGCGTGCAGCTCCAGAATGAACACGGCCGTCCCCATTCAAATTTGGAGAAGTTGTATCCGTATTTGCTGAGAAGAGGCTTCCTTTTTCCTGGCAACTTGGCGATTTAGCGATATAATTATCCTCGGAAACTAACTAATACCCAGAATAGAGTTCTTGGTTATGAAGGCGACCCGGCGGAAGGACTCTCTGCGCCTTGACGAGACCGACCGGCGCATCCTGCGGGCGATGCAAGCCGATGCACGGCTCACGACGGCGGAGCTGGCCAACAAGGTCGGGCTATCGACGACGCCGTGCTGGAACAGACTCAAGCGACTGGAGAAGCAGGGTTACATCGACGGCTATGTTGCGCTCCTCAACCAGGAGAAGCTCGGTCTGCCGGAAACAGTGATCATCGAAATCACGCTCGACCGTCACGACGAGGAGGTGCTGGAGCGGTTCGGAGAATTGCTCGCGGGCTTGCCCGAAGTGATCGAGGCCTATCTCACGACAGGAGATTACGACTATCTGGTCAAGGTCGCGGTCGAGAGTACGGCCGGCTACGAACGCTTCCTGCGAGAAAAGCTCTATCGCATTCCGGGGATCCGCCATAGCCGATCGTCGTTCGCGCTGCGGTGCCTGAAGAAGCTGACCTCGGTTCAGGTCTGACCTTCAGCTGTGCGGCTCGCGATCGCCTTCGCCCCAGACATGCCGCGAACGTTCGAGGTGGCGGCGCATCACCGCAACAGCGCCGGCCTCATCCTGCTTCGACAGCGCGTCGAGCAGCTGGAAATGCTCGCTGGCCGACTGCGCGATATGCTCCCGGGTCGAACCATTCTTGAAGCCGTGAAGCCGAACGCGATCACGTAGCGTCTCGACCAGGTCGGCGAGGGGCTTGTTGCCGAGTGTGGCGATGAGGCCAATGTGGAATTGGCGATCGGTCTCCAGGAACTCAATGAGATTGCCGTCATCGGCGGCGCGTTTCGTGGCTTCTGCAAGGTCGCGCAGTTGCTCGGTCTGCGCGGGCGTGAGGCGGGCCCGCGCGATCTCGGCGACAACAGGCACTTCCAGCAGCACGCGGATCGCGAAGATATCGTTGAGTTCGCCAGGCGACAGCGAGACCACGCGGAAGCCGCGGTTTCGCACGGGCTCGAGCAGGCCTTCGCGCGCGAGATCGAGCAGGGCTTCGCGTACGGGTGTCGCCGAGACGCCGAGATCGATCGCGAGACGCGGGACGGAATAGAGCTGATCGGGTTGCATCTGTCCCGTGATGATCAGTCCACGGATTACCTGCCTCGCTTGCTCCCGCAGGCTGGGCCCGGACACCAGGCTCGATCCGCCGATTTGTTGAAGATCCATGGCTGTCACTACCCGAAACGCGCGGGTGAGTAAATGTAACGTGTGACATATTACTGTTGACCGATGTAATGTGATATGTGATATATTACTAGAAAAGAACACAGAAATGGGAGGTTTGCCGTGGTGGAACGCATATTGATGATCGTATCCGACACTGTCCGCTGGGACATGCTCGGCTACAACGGGGGCCACGTCCGAACTCCCAATCTCGATCGGCTCGCCGCGCGCTCGATGGTCTTCGATCGCTATTATGCGTCGAGCTTTCCGACAGTGCCTGCGCGCTACGACTATCTCACCGGCAAGCCTGCCTTTGCCGGCGTCGGCTGGGGCGCGCTGCCGCGCGCCGATCGCTCGATTGCGACCTCATTGACCGAAGCGGGTTACACGACGCTCGGCGTGGTGGACACGCCGTTCTACCAGGTCAACGGTTATTCATATGATCGCGGCTTCAACTTCTTCTACGACATGAAATCCCAGCTCTTGGGAACGCCGCATTACAGCTCCTACACCGCACCCAACAAGACCAAGCGCCAGGGCGAAGGCAAGCTTCCGCAATGGCCGATCACCGGCAAGGTGAAGCCCGATCCGCGCACCGGCGAGATGGATTGCCCTGCGCCGATCACCATGGTGCAGGCAGCCAAGTGCCTGGAGGAAATCTACCAGGACAAATTCTTTGCGCTGGTCGACACCTGGGATCCGCATGAACCGTGGGACCCGCCCGCCTACTACGTCAGGCACTATCTTCCCGACTATGCCGGCGAACGCGTGCACCCGCCCTATGGCGACTGCAAGAAGCACGGCATGACGGATCGCGACATCGCGGTGGCGCGCGCGCTCTATAGCGGCGAGCTCGAACTGGTCGATCGCTGGATCGGGCATCTGCTCGATCAACTCGTCTATCTCGGCATCGAGGACTCCACCGCCATCATCTTCGTCTCGGACCACGGCTTCCTGCTGGGAGAGCACGGGCTGATGGGCAAGATGGTCCGCAGGGCGCCCGGCGAAGCGACGTGGATGCGTTCGCCGCTCTATGAGGAGATCGCCAGGGTGCCGCTGTTGATCCATGTGCCGGGCGCGAAGCCCGGACGAACCAGCAAGCTGACCTGCGCGCTCGACCTCGCTCCCACGATCTGCGACATGGCCGGCCTGCCGCGCCAGGCGGAGATGCAGGGACTCTCGCTGCTTCCCGCGGTCCGCGGTCAGCCCTTCGAAGGGCGCGATCACGTGCTGACGGCTCTGCCGCTCGCCAATCCCGGCGAGACGGTCGAAGTGGTCGACGACCTGATGCGGACGGTGGTCGAATGGCAACCTGTCACCATCACCACGAAAGACTGGTCGCTGCTCTACGCCACTCCGGGCGAGCCGGTCGAACTCTATGATCTGCGCTCCGATCCGAAGCAAACGACCAACGTGGCGCCTAAGCACCCTGCCGTCATCCGTGCAATGCTGGAGATGTATGCAGAGGACCTGCGCCGCGCTGGAGTCGCCAGTAAGTACAGCGATCCGCGCCTTGCCGCCTTGCTCGAACGCGCATGACGGTTTGCGACATCGCCCGGAAGGACTCGATGTTGCCGAGGCGGCATCGTCGAGATCGCTGAGGCCTCGCGGAAGGCGTCGCTGAGGGTGTTCATCAGACAGGGCAAAGGATGGGACAGCGAATTGCTGTCCCATCCTCTTTCGTCTGCATCAAGCGAACCATCAATCTGCAAGAATACGGTGATGATGACGGCCGTATCCTCGGCCGGCTAATCAGTCGACCCTCACCATCAGGGTGCGGCCGTTGACGTAGCCGATGGCGTAGGTGTGGCCGTTCATCGTTTTATAGCGAAACTTGCGGTGACCGCCGATGACGGCATTGGGTTCGTTGTCGCCGAGTTGGCTGTGGGTGTTGCTGGGCCGGCTGATCATGACTTTCTCCATCTGGTCGAGAGGACGCGGATATCGCTTCCCTCGGGTCGATTTTGAAGAATAGAGGACCGCGCTGTGCCGCGCTGTTCCGTACGGAACAGCTCAAGGCAGCGGAATTCGAGTACTTCATTTTATCTAACGTATTGAAAATGAAGAATTATATTGGAGAAATATGGTGCGGGCAGGTTGGCAATTTAGAGCTCGGCGGCTATTTCGCTTCGCGGCGCCCGCATGCAGGTGCCAGAGCTTCGGAGTTGCTGATGTCGTCGCTGCACTTTGTCGCAGCGATCGATCAAGGCAGCATCTAAATGCGCGCGACGCGGGCCTTGGAATATGACCCGTGACCACGTGTCATCCATTTGGTTTACAATTCGCCGTCGCGTTGACCGGCAGCTGAGTTCTGACCGTATCCCGCAGACCTTTGCTTCCGGTTGCCTGCACTTGGTAGCTCCGCTAGCATCAATTTCCCTAATACAGCGGGTTGTACGATGCGCTTCATGATTCCGGGATCGCGGCGCTATTGCGGGCATCCGCTCGATCGACGAGAGGCGTTGGGCTTCGTCGGTACGCTGCTTGCGTCAGCGGCCTTCAGCAAGCCGGCGCGCGCCGCCGATCCTGCCGGCCGCGTTGAAGAGATCAAGGGCGAAGCATTTGTCGAAGCGAGCAGCCAGCAGCGGCCCTTGCAGAAAGCATCCTCGCTTTTTGTCGGTGATCGCGTTGGGACGGGGCCATCCTCCCGCCTGACGATGTTGATGGGCGAGGACACGACGATCAAGCTCGGCGAAAAGGCGCAACTGGTCATTGACCAGTTTCTTTCGACGACCGGAGGCGAAATCTCGCTGCAGTCTGGTCCGATGCTTCTTGACCGGCCGATTGGAAGCCGGCCCGTCGCAATGAAGATCAGGAGTTCCTACGGCCTCATCGCCGTCCGCGGCACAAAATTCTTTGCCGGACCGAGCAACGGCGTTTTTGGCGTGTTTGTCGATCACGGCACGGTCACTGTTTCCGGAGGCGGAAGCGAGGTCGTGCTACAGGCAGGAGAGGGGACAAACCTGGCCACTCCGGGTTCGAAACCCTCCGCGGCCACCAAGTGGGGCACGGAGCGGATCCGCGGCGCTTTGGACAGCGTTAGCTAGCTTCTCGTTTCTATTTCGCACGGCATGCAGGCAAACTTCACGATGGAGATCCTGAAGACGCGGAGAGATTTTCCGGTCTGACGTCAATCATTGCAAACCGAGGCCTTTCATTCAGGCGGCAAATGTCCAGCAAAGATACTCTCGTTTCTCTTCTGTCGAAAACCGAACTCTTCAAGGGCCTGGCTATCGAGGATCTCGAGGCCTGCGTTCCGTCCTTTCGCGAAGCCAAATTCAAAAAGGGACAGGCGCTGTTTACGCGCGGCGAGCGCGCGACGGGCCTTTACCTCGTCGCCGAAGGACGCGTGCGACTGGCGATCGCCACCGAGGATGGTCGCGAATTGAGCTTTCGGCATGCGACAGCGGGCGAATTGCTCGGTGAAATTGCGGCGCTTGATGGCGGCACAAGGAGCGCCGATGCCACCGCCCTCACGGCGGTGACGACCTACCGGCTCGACAAGGAGGATTTTCGCAAGCTTTGGACCGCGCGGCCGGTGTTGTCCGAGCGGCTGATATCGTTCCTCTGCAGCCGGCTGCGCGACACCAGCGGACAACTTGAGTCGATCGCGCTGCATCCGATGCATGTCCGGCTGGCGCGCTTCTTCCTGGTCGCGATTGGCGACCGCAAGCCCGTGCCGGGAAAGCGGCTGCCGCTTGATCTCGGCATGTCACAGGGCGAACTCGCCCTGCTGCTCGGCGCCAGTCGTCCCAAGATCAACGAGGCACTGGGCAAGCTGGAGGAAGTCGGCGCCATTGGCCGCACGCTGGACCGAATCTTCTGCGATCCGCTCAAGCTCGCCGAAGTTGACGGGTCTCATGCTTAGCCGGCTGGGCAAGACTCATTCGGGTCTGATTGCCGGACTTCTAGCGCTCGCGCTGTTCCTCGCCGCGATATTGTTGATGCCGAGGGAATGGCGGAACGTATCTCGTGAACGGGCATTCGACGTGGTGCTTGCGGCCGACCGGCAGATCCGCCGATCGAAGCCGCAGGAGACAGCAAGCGCTGTGCCGGTCGTCGTTGTCGATATCGATCGGCGCACGCTTGACGATCTGGGGCCGTGGCCGTGGCCGCGCGAGACGATGGCGCGCCTCGTCGAAGCGGTGGCCAGTGGCAAGCCGGCCGTCGTTGGAATCGATGTCCTCTTTACGCAAGTGGATACCCGCTCGCCAGCGGCGCTGGCGCGACAGCTCGGCTCTCTCACCGGCAATCAGGATATCAGCGCGCTCGCCGGCGGTCTTCTCGACGGTGACAAGCATCTCGCCGCGGCGCTGAAGAGCGTTCCGGTGGCGCTCGGATTTGTTCTCGATGCCGACAGGGCCGATGCCGTGCCGGGGGTGCCGGTTCTGGCACGCCGCCCGGTTGTGCTGGATGGCCTCTGGCGCATGACCGGCGGCCTCGGGCCGGTATCGCCGCTGGTCGACGCGGCGAAAGGGCTCGGCGCGCTTTCGTTGCCCGGAGACGCAGATGGCAGGATCAGGCGCGTGCCGCTCCTCGTCGGCGCCGGCGAAGCGACGCGACCGGGCCTGGCGCTGGAAGCGATCCGGCTGTTTGAGCGCGCGCCGGCCTATTCCGTCGATGCCAACCCGCAGCGGATCATCGTCGGCGATCTCGAAGTGCCGCTGCCCGGCGACGGCCTGTTGCGCCTGGCCGGCGCCGATATCCGCAAACGGGAGGCACGCACCATCTCCGCGGCCGATGTCGTCAACAACAGCGCCATGCAACGTGCGCGGCTTGCCGGCGCTATTGTATTGATCGGCGGGTCGGCGCCGGAGCTTGGCGGATTGCGCGAAACGGCAACTGATCCGCTTGTCCCGTCGGTCGAGATTCAGGCCGATGCCATCCAGCAGATTTACGCGCGCCGGGCGCCACAAGCGCTCCCGTTAGGCTTTGCCTTGACCCTGGTCATGGGATTGATAGCCGTGGTCGCGGCGTCGGCTTTGTCGCCGGTGTTGGGTGCCTTTGTCGGCCTGACCGCTTTGGCGGCGCTCTGGTCGGGGGCGATCCTGGCGTCTCTGCTCGGGGATAGGCTGATCGATCCCGTTATGCCGTCCATAGGAGGCCTGTTCGTCTTCATGACAGCCTCCGTGAGCTCTTACGCGCTGGTGGCCCGTCGCGAAGCTCGCATCCGGAGCCGCTTCGAGCAACATCTGGCGCCCGCGGTTGTGAAGCGGATCGCCGAAAATCCGGGCCTCCTGAAGTTGAGCGGCGAGAAGCGCGAGATCACTGCGCTGTGGACCGACATCGAGGACTTTACCGCGATGACCCATCGCGCAGGGCCCGAGCAGCTTGTCGCCGTGCTCGACGAATACATTGAAGGGATGGCGGCCATTGTGATGAAGCATGGCGGGATGGTCGACAAGATCGTCGGCGACTCCGTCCACGCGTTCTTCAACGCGCCGCTCGATCTCAAGGATCATCCGCAACGCGCGCTCGACTGCGCCGAGGAGATCCGGATATGGGCGAAGGAATTCCAGTCCCGGAACGAACCGTCTCACATCGGCTTTGGCCGCACGCGTATCGGTATCGAAACCGGTGAAGCCATTGTCGGCGATATCGGGATCAGGTCGAAGCTCGACTACACGGCCCACGGCGATTCCATCAATTCGGCGGCGCGCCTGGAGGCGCTCAACAAGCGCTATGGGTCGACCATCTGCGTCGGCCCATTCGCGGCCGCGCGCTGCACGACGACCCTGTTCAGGCCGCTCGGTGTCGCGTCACTGCGCGGCCTTGACGTGCCCGTCGAGGTTTTCGAACCCTGGCCGCCGGAAGCCTCGGCGGATTGGCGCGAACGATACATTGCGGCGTACCGGCTGATCGAAAGCGATAAGGCCGGCGCGGCGCAGTTGTTTGAGGGCTTGGCCGCGGAGTGTCCTGGCGACCCCGTTCCGCGCCTGCTGGCCGCGGAGTTGCGATCCGTGCTGTCGACTTGAGCCAGATGCGGCGCTCACAGCCTGGTCGCCGCACTGCTTCCAAGAATCGCGGCAATAGCGGAATTGCCCTCCGCTTCGAGCGCTGTGATGCGCTGCTGTGCCCAGAGATAGGCCGAGTCGAAAATCTCGGTGTGGCGTTCGAATTCGGTTACGCCGACTCCGGCCGGAATCGGTGGCCGCATGACGTGATCGAGCGGTGCGGCCGGGATCGTGTCATAGCGCTGGTGGGCGACGAGACTCCGCCACAGCACGTTGACCGCGTTGGGCGCCGCCGGAAGCAGCTTCTTGCGGAACGGTACCAGCATCGCGGCAGCCAGTTCCAGCCGGCCGGGCAGCGCCGCGTAGTCGACGTCAAACGTCTCGACCTCGGGTTCGCCGAAATGCACGACCAGATTGGGGCCGCCCTTGAGTTGGTGCATCGGATCCAGCGGGACGTTATCGATCAGGCATCCGTCGACCAGCATCGCGCCGTCCTTGGTGTAGAAGGGCGGCAACAGCCCGGGTATGGCGCTCGACGCGCGCACCGCCTGCCAGAGCAACCCTGACTGGATCAGTTCGAGGCAGTGCGTCGAAAGGTTGGTTGCGACCGCCGCGAAAGGCCGCCAGCAATCCTCGATCCTGCACTCCGCTCCGTATTGTTCGGCGAGCGCGCGATCGAACGCCTTGTGATCGAGCAGCGCGTATCGCGGCCAGGTCGGGCGGCGGAAGCTGCGGCTCTTCACGAAGATCTCATGGGCGCCGCGTTCGAGACGGTCAGCCTCGTAGTTCTTGGCGAAGCCGGCGGCCATGGCGGAGCCGACGCTGGTGCCGACAAAGATGTCGAACGTCACGCCGCGCTCGCGAAACGCCTTGTAGATGCCGGCATGGGCGGATCCGAAGCTGCCGCCTCCCGCGGCCACGAAACCAATCGCACGCCCGGACAGAAAACGGATCAGGCTGTGGATGTCGAGCTGATCCTCGAGCGCGACGTGGTGGTGCATGAAGCAGGGCAGGCGCGCGAGCCACGCCGTGGTGCCGCTGACTTCGCCGCTGCGGCGGTCATGGATGCGCACGATCCGCCGGGCCGACACCGGATGCACCTGGCAGGCGAAGGTTTCGATGTCGGTCAGGCCTTCCGCAGGCGCGTCTCCGCGACATGCCAGAACCACCATGTCCGCCTGCCGGATTGCCTTCCGCGTCCAGGCCGGCACCTCACCGCTGCCGAGATAGATCACGAGCGGCGAAACCTGTTCGAGCTTGTTGAGCCAGTCGGTGACCTCGGGGGCATCCAGCTCGCGGCCGGGAAACATCGAGCTGACGCGGGCCGGATCGACGATCTGGGCGTTGGTCCTGGCGAGGGTCTCGCGCATGCGTCGATAAAAGTCGGCTGGAATCGGCTCAAAGCCCCCATCGATCAGCGCCACCGTGCGCGCCATCGGCGAGGTGCGGGTCGTTGGAATCTGTTCCGTTCGCTTGGCAAACCGAAGCGCGAGCGCTGCAAGCAGCGCTTCGGCTATCGCCGGCGTGTTCTCCGCGAGGCTTTGGTAGGCGGCGCGCGTCAGCACGAGTACGCTGGTGTCGCGGATGGCGATCACATTGGCGGTACGGGCAAGGTTGGCGAAGAACCCGATCTCACCGACCAGTTCTCCGGCGCGCAGCTCGGCGATGGGGAGGGAGTCGCCGGTTCGGCGTACCGCGAGGGCACCGTGCAACACGATGTAGAGTGAGTCGGCAGGGTCCCCCTGCGCGACCAGCACTTCGCCGCGGACGAGGTCTTGCCGGACCATGGCATCAAAGGTCTTGAATCGCTGCTCCGGCGTGAGCGCCTTGAACAACGCGAGGTCCTCCGACAGCCTCCCCCACGCAAATACCGGACCTGGCTTACTCATCGGCGCCTTCCACTGCGAGGCTGTGATGCTATCGCCGAAGGGGCTGGACTGCGAGCGATATCAAGGTCCGCGTCGCTTGCTGCGGCAACTGTCGATGGCTGGGCGTGGCTCCGGACAGGCGGTAAAGGTCGATCGTTGCTGCGCAGCAAAACGCGATGCGGCACTGCAACGACCGTCCAAAACAAAAGAGACCGCCTGTGGAGGCGGTCTCTTCCGTGGCGTCAACGCCTTCAGCCCTTAGAAGGGGAAGATGTTGCGGATCAGGTTACGGAGCCAGCCGAGGCCGTCGCCCCCACCGGTGCCGTTGCCGCCGCCGCCGCCGGTGCCGCCACCGGTGCCGCTGCCGTGCCCGCCGGCGGGTTTGCCGCCGCTAACGATGGAAAGCGCTTCGTCGTTGAGAAGGTCGTGGTTCATGGTCGTCTCCTGTTCTGTAGCGAAGGGATGATCCGCTTCGTCTATGGTCAAGAGATTAAGACCCGTGCCCGGCCTGGCGCCGTGACTGGCATCACGCTGCGAAAGGCGTTCGTGCCGGGTGATTCATATCACTAAAGCAATTGGCGCTTGGCGAAGGATGCAAACATTCCCGGCGTGTTGCTGAGCTCGTCATAGCTTCCGGTCTGCACCACCTTGCCGTCGACCAGCACGATGATGCGATCCGCCTGGCGGACCGTGGAGAGCCGGTGCGCAATGACGATCCGCGTCACATTGAGGTTGCCGAGCGAGTTGCTGACGATCGCCTGCGACTGATTGTCGAGCGCACTCGTCGCCTCGTCAAACAGCAGAACACGCGGCCGGCGCGCGACCGCGCGGGCGATCATGATGCGCTGCCGCTGGCCGCCCGACAGCGTATTGACGCCCTCGGCGACCACGGTGTTCATGCCCATCGGCATCGCCTTGATGTCGTCCTCCAGGCCGGCGAGCCGCGCCGCCTCCCAGGCCTGGTCGAGCGGCAGCTGGACGCCGCCGCAAATATTGTCGTAGAGGCTGCCGGTTGCCAGCTTGCCGTTTTGCAGCACGACGCCGAGCTGGCGGCGCACCGCGCTGATGTCGAGCGTGTCGATGGCCTTTCCATCGAGGAACACCGTGCCGGACTCCGGCTTCTCGAACCCCAGCAGCAGTCGGAACAACGAGGACTTGCCGCTGCCTGACGGACCAACGATGGCGACGTATTCGCCTTGCGCGATTCGGAGCGAGACATTCTCGAGCACCGGCGGGCCACCTTGCGTATAGCGGAAGGTCACGCGCGACAGCTCGATCGTTCCGGACAGTTCGCCGGGGGATTTCCGTTCGTCCGACAGTTCGGCTGCCCCCGAAATCAGGGGCCGAAGGCGGGTGATACGGGGGATGGCGATCAAGGATTCGCTGATGCCGGATGCCCAGGCGCCGATCGAGGCCATCGATTGCCCGAACGCGGAAAAAAACGCCAGGAAGCCGCCGACGTCGAGCAGCAGCTTGCTCTGCAGATATGTCGCCGCCGCGAAGATGATGAGGGTGGCGATCAGCGGATATGCCGTCTCGAAAACGCCAAGGGCATTGGAGACCTTCTGCGACGAAATGAAATTGCGCTTCTGCCCGGCGAATTGCTTTGACCATACGGCAAGCGCACGCGCGGTCGCGTCGGCGACGCGCAGCTTTCCGATGCCGGCGATCAATTGCAGCACGAAGCCGTCGATCTTGCCCTGCTGGGTGAAATACTTGTTTTCGTAGTAGAGGCGCAGCGCGCTGGTGGCGACGATCAGCAGCGCCCGGATCAGGGTCAGCAACAGCGCGATCAATCCCAGCTTGACATCATAATAGAGCATCAGGGCAATGCTGAACCAGGCGAACACGCCCATCAGCATGCTGCGAAGCGCACGCCCGGTGAAGACCCGGCGCGCCGCGTCGATGCCCATCGAGCGGTCGACGAAATCGCCGACGGTGTATTCTCGAAACAGCGACGTCGGCAGCCTGAGTACCCGATCGATCACCGCGGCCTGCAGCCGCCAATCCATCAGGCCTTCGACTTTCAGCATCGCGAGCCCCTCCATCGTCTGGATGCTGGCGATAGCGATGGCCGTGACGGCGAGGGCGAGGGCGCAGAACGTGAGCTGATCGAGTTCGCTGCGGGGGATCACCGAATTGATCAGGACGTTGGTGATCAGCGGCGTCACCAGCGACAACAACCCGATCGCGACGATCGAAATCGCGATGCGAAGGAAGCTGCCGGTGGAGTGCCGGAACGAGAAGGTCAGCAGATCCCGAAACCGAAGCGGGCGGGCCGGAAGCGCCGGATAGAACGACACGGCCTCCGGCGCCAATTCCATGGCGACCGACCGGTCGACCGGCCGCCGCGTTCCCGTTGTTGTGTCGAGCATCACATAGCGGCGGTTTCCGCGGCGAATGAGCGCGACCGGATTTCGCGCCTCGCCGTACCATGCGACCAGCGGCCCGGCGTCCTCGGTCCACCACTCGCCCCGCAACAGCGTCCGGCGCACGCGCAAGCGTGCCGCGCGAGCGATCTCGACGGCACCGTTAAACCCGGCTTGGGCAAGGACGGAGCGGGGCGGGACGGAGAACGGCATCTTGATCGCTTCCACGACGATCCGGCAGGCGTTGAACAGGGGATCCGCCGAGTCGGTTGCCATCTCGGTGTGGGTGGAGCGCTGCACGACGACGTCGGAAAGGCGTTCAAAGGATTCCGCAGTCTGCGTTGTGATCAATTCGGTGCGAAGCACCAGACGCCGTGCCTCGCGCTCGACGTCGCGCGCCAGATATTCCCTGATGCAGCTGGCCACGCTGAGATGGAACTGGTCGATGGCACGCCACAATTGGTCGGCGTCCGGCATCGTCTCACTGCCGAGTGCACTGCAGCCCGATTGACCCGCCTCGATCCACATGCCTGACGTCATCGGCAGTGGGGGTCCGTCAGCGGTGATCGACGGTTCAAGCCCCATCGGCTTTGCCGTCCCGGCTTGCAGGGAGACCCAGACGATGCTGCGCGCGGGGCCGCGGCGCCGTTCGCCCGGCGGGATCTCGGCCGCGCCATCGCTCGCGACTTCGAGCATGTCCCAGCTCGGGTTGGGTCCGGCGATCAGCCGCGCAAGCCGCCTGATCCAGGTGTTGACCGGGTCCGGAGACTGAACGTCCATGCGCGGCACAAGCAGGGCTTCGGTGCCGGGGCTTCCGACCGCGAGCACTTGAATCTGCGGATCCGACCGGTTGAAGCCTTCCTGCAGATCGAGAATGATCTCTCCACTCTCGGCCCGAAACAGATGGTGCCGGGCGCCGTCGGTACTGCCTTCGACAACCCGGACCGCGAAGACATCGACATGCCCCGCGGTGATCTGGAGCGCATAGCCGCGGTGATCAAGCAGCTTTGGATGCCGTCCATCGAATGCGATGTGGACCGCCGGATGGGCGGTCGCTTCCTGATTGGCCATCGCGTGGGCCTGCTGGAGGAGAGATTCACTCATTCCTGCGCCACTAGTCTTGCGTACGTGCCCTGAAGGCCCATCAGTTGTTCGTGGGTGCCCCGCTCGACGATCTTGCCCTGCTGCAGCACGATGATCTCGTCGCAGTCACGGATGGTGCTGAGGCGGTGCGCGATGATGATGCAGGTGCAGCCGCGCCGCCGCAGGTTGTCATCGATGATCTTTTCGGTGATCGGATCGAGCGCGCCGGTGGCTTCATCGAGCACCAGGATGGAGGGATTGGAAACCAGCGCCCGGGCGATCTCGATCCGCTGGCGCTGGCCGCCGCTGAAATTGGTGCCGCCCTCGTTGATATAGCAGTCGTAGTTTCCCGTTCGCGTCGCGATGTCTTCGTGGATCACGGCATCCTTCAATGCCTGCGAAAGGTCGGCCTCGGTGATGGTCGAGTCCCACAGCGTGAGGTTTTCGCGTGCCGTCCCCTCGAACAGGAAGATGTCCTGGTCGACATAGGTGATCGAATTAGCAAACACCTGCGGCGGGATCTCCGGCAGATTCCATCCGTCGACGCGAACCTCGCCGGCCCAGGGTTTGTAGAGACCGCAAATCAGCTTTCCGAGGGTCGATTTTCCACTACCGGAAGCGCCGACAAGGGCCACCCGCGAACCCGGATGGATGTCGATCGAGATGTCGTCCAGCAGCGGCGGCTCCAGAATCGAGTAGCCGAATTTGATATTGCTGAGCTCGACCCGGCCGGTCAGTTTTGGCGGAAAGCGCTCCGGCGCGATCGTTGGCTTGTCCGACTTTCCGAGCGGATAGTTGTAGACGTCTTCCAGGCGCTCCAGCCCGCCCTTGATGGTCTGCACGTTGCCGAAATAATTGACGAGTTCGGTCACCGGTTCGGAGAAGCTTGCCATCAGGGACTGGAAGGCGACGAGGCCTCCGAGGGTCAGCGATCCCTCGATGACGCGCAGGCCGCCAACACCGAGAATCGCGGCCACGGTCAGTCCCGTGAACAGCGTCGGCAGCATATCAAGATAGATCGAGGAGGCGCCGAGTTCCTGCTCAGCGTTCAATGCCTTGGCCTGGATGCCGGCCCATTGGCCGAACGCCTCGTCCTCCAGGCCGCTGGCCTTGAGGGTTTCGATGCTGCGCACCGCGCTGACGGTGGAGCCGACAAGCTTGCCTTGCTCCAGCGCGAGACTGCGGCTGAGGTCTTCGCGACGTCCTCCGATGAACTTCAACGCCAGCACGTTCGCCAGCGTCATGCTCACGCCAATGATGGCCAGCGGAAGATCGTAGATGGCCATCGCCGCGGCGAAGAAGACGATCGACGTCAGATTGAGCGCATTCGATGCGACGCCGCTCGAGAGCAGGCGGCCGATCTGCTCGTTCGCGCCCACGCGGTTGGAGATATCGCCGGCGTGACGCTGGGTGAAGAACTCGACCGGCAGCGCCATGACATGCCAGAGAAAGCGGCTGACCATCACGACCGAAAGCTTGGTCTGCAGCCGGAGCAGCAGCGATTGGCGCACCAGCGTCAGCAGCGCGCGGATGATCGCGGTCAAGGCCATGCCGATCAAGAGCGGAATAAACCAGCTGCTGGTGCGCTGGATCAGGATGTTGTCGATGAATATTTTCGAAAAGCCGGCAGCGACGATGGCGGGCACCACCAGCGCGAGGCTTACGAGCACCAGCAGGCCGACGGGCGTCTTCGAGGAGCGCAATTCGCGCAGCAGCAATCGCAAGCCTTGCGGCTTGCTGCCCGACCGCTGGAATTCAGCCGTCGGCTCCATGGTGAGCGCAACGCCGGTGAAGGCGAGGTCGAGCTCGGCCATATCGGTGCGCCGGCGTCCGGTCGCGGGATCATTGATGTAAACGTCGTTGCCGTCGATCCCTTCGAGCACCACGAAATGATTGAAATTCCAATGGATGATGCACGGCATCGGCAGTTCGTGCAGCGTCGTCGGCTCCTTGCGAAAACCCTTGGCATCGAAACCAAAGGTGCGCGCCGCCCGGACGATGTTGCTTGCCTTGCTGCCGTCGCGCGAGACGCCGCACGAAACGCGAAGCTGCTCCAGTGGAATCCACGCGCCGTGGTGCGCGAGCACCATCGCCAGCGCCGCCGCGCCGCACTCGACGGCCTCCATCTGAAGAATGGTCGGTGTCTTCTTGACGTTCCGGCGCCAAAACAGCCTTCGGAACCGGTGCCAGAGGGAAGGCGGCCGGAACTGTGGCGGAAGCGGTTGCTGCGGCGGGGCGCTATCCATCTATTCCGGTCAACCGCCTGATGAGGGGCACCACCAGGTCGAGCGGGCGTTGCCGTCGTGTGGTGATCTCCGCGCGCGTCAGCGTTCCGCTGCTGAGGCGGATCGGCGGCCCCTGTCCAACCGCCCAGCGGTATCCGCTCACGGTTTCGGGGTCCTGCTCCAGGCTGACCGTTGCGGCGTAGGCGGCTCCTTCCTTTGAAAACCGGGTAACCAGATTGTCGTTGTGGAGTACGGCTGCCATGCCCTGCGGCGTCATCGGGAAATCCGAGATCGTCACGACGGTGCCGACCATGGTCCCGAATTCCTCGCGCTTCACCGTGCTTGGCTCGATGCGGACCGGCATTCCGAGCTTGACGTTCTTGCCGCGCTCGGCGGGAATATAGATCAGGGCTTCCAGCTTCTGGCCCTCGCTTTCGATCGCGACGACAGGTGCGCCGACCGCAAGCACGGCGCCCGCGGAGACCTTGATTTCGAGCACGCGACCATCGACCGGGCTGACGATTTTGGTGTTCAGGGTCAGCAGCCCCGCCGCGGAATCCATCTGCCGGCGGGCGTCATTGAGAGCAAACTCCGATGTCTGGGTCTCGCGTTCGCGCTGGGTTTCCAGGTCGGTCTGTGTCGTCCGGAGCTTCAGGATCTCGTTGAACGTATCTTCTTTTCGTTGCTGGGCGTCGGTGAGGTCACGGCGCCGCTCCTCAAGCGTGCGCCGCGTCGTCAATCCCTTCGTCATCAAATCCTCGAGGGTTTTGACATCGTTCGTCAGATAGTCGATGCGCTGCGTGGTCGCCTTGATGACCTGGTTGAACGCGGCTTCGAGCTTCGCAAAATTCTGCGCCTTCGACGCGAGCTCGCGCTTGGTTTTGTCGATCAGGTCGGCGTGCTGGCGTTCCTTCTCGCGGAAGACCTCGACGGCAGCCTGGTGGCGTTGCTGGATATCGGTCTGAACGATCTCCGCGATCGGTTGTCCCTGGGTAACGCGGTCGCCGACCATGACGCTGATGGTCGCCAACCTGCCGGCGGCGGCAGAAGACGCCTCGACGACACGGCCGCCACCGCTGATCAGAATGCCCTGGCCTTCAGCACGGGTAGGGACGCGGCCGACAATGCCCCATGTGATCGCAGCGACAAGGGCGATGCAAATGGCGAAAACCAGCATCCAGTCGAACGGTCTGGTAATGCGGACGAGATGGTCAAGCTGTTCGGGTGATGCGGCGCGCTGCAGCGCGACGGCGCGAAATGTCCGCTGCGAGAGATCGGTCATTTTCCCGGGTCCGTAACCAAACCGGGGATGGCCTCCCCAGCCGCGAGCGGTCGCTGATTTTTCTCATCACGCACAGCTCTATTCCTCTCGGGGCAGATAATACACAAAAGAGGATGCAGAACAACCAAACGGGCCTGCCCACCCACGCCGGAACGCGCGTTCGTCGTGCAAAAATGACGCAGGCCAGCTCCGGTCCGCCCTAGCAGCGCATGCAATCGCGAACTATGCTTGGCCACCAGGTCCGAGGCTGATCCAATGGGCGTAACCGCCGTCTGGAAAATGATTGGCAGAGTGGCGGTGGGCGGCAAGAAACCCGCTTGCGCGCCTGATGGGCGATCCATAACCGGCCTGCGTCGCGAATGGGTGCGGCCGCTCGCCCTCGGCACCATGATGCTCCTGCTGGGGCCGAACGTGTCCAGCAGCGGCGTCCTCAGCGAAAGCGATTTCAAAAAGGTCGAAGCCATAAAGCCGCTATTCCAGAACTTGATGGGTGATCTCGTTCAGACCGCCAAGCGACCCGATATTTCCACTGGCGATGCCGATTGCATTACGTCGACAATCCGAGAACTGCTTCAGATCTCCGAGGAGCTTTCGAGTTACGAATATCTCATCACGATCGAAAAGGAGATCACTGACTTTGGCGAAAACAGCCCGGTGAAGGGCGTCGTCAAATTCGCGATCGAAAAGACGAATACGATTCTTGCCGAGGAACGAAAACGATTGGTTCAGTTGTCGGACCGCTGTTCGCGCTTCCCGCTGGCCTTCGGCAAAACGCAGCAGGCGCTGCAGTTCATCGATACGACAACCAACCTTCTCAATTCCATTCAGGTACGTTTGTGAACTAGTCCACTAGTGCCATCATACAGCTTCAAGCCACAGCCACTGTGATGCGTGTCACAAACTCAAGCCATCGCTACGGCTCGGCTATTGGCGGAGCGCGTTCGCCTTGGCGTGCGCCAGTTACCCTACGATCGCCATCAAGGGGGCAACGAGTCGGCCGCGCGGTGCCAGGTCTAAATGGCCGGCTTTGCCCAGTTTTGATACATCTTCAGCAGCGCCACGATATCCTGGCCGCGAAAGCCTTCGGCCAGCGCCAGGGCGTAGAGTTCGCGGGTCGCGGAAGCCGACGGTGTGGGCATCCGGGTCATTCGCCCGAGTTCGACCGCGAGCGCAAGGTCCTTCTCGCCCAGCTCCATCTTGAACCCCGGCGAGAAGTCCCCCTTGATCGCGTTCGGAAAGCGCTTGGTGAAGTGATGCGAGCGGCCCCCGCTGACCGACAGAACGTCATAGAGTTTGTCCGGCTCGACGCCGGCGGCCACGCCGAGCGCGAAGGCCTCCGCCGCGACCAGGACGTTGCCCATCGACATCATGTTGTTGACGATCTTGACGACCTTGGCGGTACCGACCGGGCCGGTGTACTTCCAGTTGTTGCCGAGCAGTTTCAGGATCGGCTCGGCGCGGGTCACGTCGGCCTTGTCGCCGCCGGCGATCAGGATCAGCTTGCCGGCACGCGCCTCGTTCGGGCTGCCGCTGACCGGACAATCGACCACCGCGATCCCTTTGGCGGCCGCTGCCTCGGCGGCCTGCCGCATCGTCTGCGGATCGATGGTGCTCAGCTCGATGCACAGGGTGCCCTTGGCCGCGTGGGCGACGATGCCGTTGGCGCCTAGCCAGGCTTCCGTCACCGCTTTCGGATCGGGCAGGCTGGTCAGTACGATTCCGCGGCCCGAGAGCGCTTCGGCGATGCTCGATGCCATCCGAAAGCCGTCCTTGGTCAGGCGCGCCCGCTGATCGGCGTTGACGTCATAACCGACGACGTCGCGGTTGGACTCCCTCAGTCGCCCCGCCATCCCCGATCCCATCTGCCCCATTCCGATGATGGCGACCTTCTCAGACATGGCTTTCTCCCGTTTGTTTTGTTGCGAGCCATCACTGCGGAAAACTCTTCGGTGCATCCTATACAGGCGCGTTGGTGCCAAAGCGACGCTGCAGCCCCGCCAGCGGCGCAAAGGCGTGCGCCGTCGGCGCATGGTGTGGAGCATTGTACGTCGGGTCCCTGCAGGGCGTGGCGCCCATTGGCGCGCAGCCAAATCAGGGATTACAGCGGGGTTGATGACGGCTGACTTCCGGGATTAGCCGCAAACCGGACATGCTGCCGAGATGCCAAAATCGACGTGATTGCCCCGATAGTAAGCGACTTTGCCCGTTGAATGTGAACCGGAACGCCAAGTACCGACACATATCTCAGGATTTCAAAGTTCGCCCAGGGAAATGGCATGAGGCCCACGGATTGGAGATTCTGGAGCGCGCTTTTTGCCGCCACGATATTCCTGGGTTATTCAGCCACATTCCTGGGTTATTCAGCCGCCGCTGATCAGTGTGATTCTGCGCAGGACCCCGAGGCTGCGATCGCTGACTGTACCCGGGGCATCAAGTCGGGGAAATCGAAAGGGCGCGATCTGGCGGCTTACTACAACAATCGCGCTGTCGCTTATCGCGCCAGGGGTGACAACGACCGCGCCATCGCCGACCTGAATGAGGCGATCCGGCTCGATTCGAAATTGGCCATGGCCTTCAACAATCGAGGTGCCGCTCACAACGAACAGGGCGACAACGACCGCGCCATCGCCGACTTGAATGAGGCGATCCGGCTCGACCCAAAATTCACCATGGCCTTCAACAATCGAGGCAACGCCTACAACGCCAAGGGCGACAACGACCGCGCCATCGCCGACTTCAATGAGGCGATCCGGCTCGACCCCAAACTCGCCAGGGCCTTCCAAAATCGGGGTAGCACCTACCACGACAAGGGCGATAACGACCGCGCCATAGTCGACTACAATGAGGCGATCCGGCTCGAACCCAAACACGCCAGGGCCTTCCTCGGTCGAGGTATCGCCTTCGGCGCCAAGGCTGACAACGACCGCGCCATCGCTGACTTCAATGAGGCGATCCGACTCGATCCCAAATCCGACATGGCCTTCGACAAGCGAGGCAACGTTTATCTCGAACAGGGCGACCTCGACCGCGCCATCGCCGACTACAGTGAGGCGATCCGGATCGATCCCGAAGATGCCAGCTTCTTCAACAGGCGAGGTAGCGCTTATCGCGCCAGGGGCGACCATGACCGCGCCGTCGCCGACTACAACGCGGCGATCCGGCTCGATCCAAAGTCAGTCAAGGCTTTCGTCGGCCGAGGTGTTACTTATCACGCCAAGGGCGACCTCGACCGCGCGATCACCGACTACAATGAGGCGACCCGGCTCAATCCGAAATCCCCGCTGGCCTACTTTGCTCGCGGCCGTTCATATCTCCTTGCTGGCTCGGCCGAAAAGGCGCTGGCCGACCTCACCCAGGCAAGTGCGCATGCACCGGACAATGCCTATCTGGCCTTGTGGGTCGAGATCGCCAGTCAGCGGAACAATCTCCCGAGCCGTCTGGCGCAAACCAGTTCCGGGGTCGACATGAACGTCTGGCCGGCGCCTGTCATCAGATTGTTCATGGGCCAGATAACGCCCGCTGCTGCACTTGCTGCCGCAGACCATCGTGACGCCGGCAGGAAGAGGGGGCAGGTCTGCGAGGCGAATTTCTACGGTGGCGAGCTCTCGCTGACGAAGGGGTTGAAAGATGAAGCAACCCGCCTTTTCCGCCTGGCGGCAAGCGATTGCCCGCGCAGTTTCCACGAGTGGGAGGCCGCCAACGCCGAGTTGAAGGCGCTCGGCGTGGTTCCATGAGCGAGGGTCCAGGCTCTGGGGCGTGTACCCATTGATCACGCTGCACTTGATGTCTGCTGTGCTACCGATAAGCGGACGTAGTCTGACATCGCTTGTGGGCCAATTCACGCCGTTTACGAAATTAGCTCCGCCGTGTCCGTTGTTCGACAGATAGCGAACCACTGCGTGATGGCGGCTGACGATGTAGCATCGCGGTAAGCCGAATCACTGGAATGGATTCATCTCGAAATGATGAGCTCGCAGCGCAACCTTGTAGCAGCGCTGGTTAACGCCATCGCGCTGGACTTGGCAGCACCCGTCCGGATTGCGTTGAGCGATGGGGGAGAACCCGTCGAAATTGGTCGATCAAGTGCCGATGGGCACTCCGGACAAATCTGTTCGTGGGCACTTGTTAGCCATTTCAAGACCGCCGTGAGCGAGTTGAAGCCGTTTGGTGTATTCGAGCCAACTGGAAATTCCTATCGTCTGTGCTTGAGCGTGAATGAGCTGGACGCGCACGTGCTGGCTCAGTTCCCGGACGTTACTGTTGATTTGCACAAGTTGATCTCGGCCTTTTTGGGATTGGCCTGCGACCAGTACGGCTTGCTTCCGTCGAGCAGGAACTGGTTTACGCCGCGTGAGGAGTATCTCATCCTAATGCGCCGCTTTGCCGAGCATGGATATGCAGGACAGTTGAACGGCCGCTTCCGCTGGACTGACAAAGTTGGGGCCGCGATGTTCGCGGCGTGCAGGTGGAGCGAGGAAAAAGAGGATCATGAAGATCTGGCGAACGGCTTGCACGAAAGAATGTGGGACACAATGCCAGCGAGCGCCAAGCTGCGCTATTTCTTGGGTGAGTTCAATCCTATCGCTGCCGCAAGCTACGTGGGCCAATGCTGGGATGGCGAAAAATGGACTAGCGAAGATCCTGACCAATCATGCGAGTGGTGGAAACTTGATGCCACGGCATACTCGCTTTTCGCGAGGTTCGTGGAACCATATCGTCAGTAGAGGACCTGGCTCTGGAAAATGGCTGTTGCGTGTGACGGGGTCACGCCCTAGTTCACCGTTGCGCCTGATGACTGGATGATTTTCGTCCATTTAGCGGTTTCATCCGCGAGGAATTGTCCGAACGCCGCGCCCGAAATGTTAGCCGGCTCGGCGCCGAGTTCGGTGAACCGCTTCTGCACGTCGGGCATCTTCAGGATCGCGTCGACTTCGCTCTCCAGCTTCGCAAGCACCGGCGCGGGCGTTTTCGCCGGCGCCACCAGCCCGAACCAGGCGGAGGCTTCGAAGCCGGGCACGCCGGATTCGGCGACCGTGGGCACATCGGGAAGGGCGCTCGCGCGTGTGGCGCCGGCCACCGCGATCGCCTTGACGGTCTTGGCCTGAACCTGCGGCAGCACCGCCGGGATGTTGTCGAACATCATGGGAATATGCCCCGCGATCAGATCGTTCATGGCGGGTGCCGCGCCGCGATAGGGGAGGTGAACGATATTGATGCCGGTCATGCTCTTCAGCAATTCGCCCGCAAGATGATTGGTGGAGCCGTTGCCCGACGATCCGAAATTGATGGTGCCCGGCTTTGCCTTGGCGAGCGCGACGAGTTCGCCGACGTTCCTGGCTTCGACCGACGGATGCACCATAAGCACGATCGGCACCGAGGCGACCAGCGCCACCGGAGCGAACGCCTTGGCCGGATCGTAAGGCAGGCTCTTGTAGAGCGCTGCGTTGATGGTGAGCGGCGGCGGTGCCGTGAGCAGCAGCGTGTGACCGTCCGGCTCCGAAGTCGCGACCGCATCCGCGCCGATATTTCCGCCGGCGCCGGCGCGATTTTCGATCAGGAATGTCTGCCCGGTCCGCTCGCCAAGTTTCTGCGCCACGATACGGGCGATGATGTCGTTGGAGCCGCCGGCCGGAAACGGTACGACGATCTTGACGGGGCGGGACGGATAATCCTGCGCCGTGGCGGTGCCACAGAACAGGAATGCGCTGAAGGCGACAAGAATTGCGCGACGATTGAGCCCCATGCTGCGTTTCCTCATCCCTTTCATCAGTCTTGCTGTCGCAAGATCTTGTTGGTCGCTGATGAAGAATTGCAGGATCGCCATGAATGTCAACAATGCGTTGTCTCGCACCCTATTGCCAGCAGCCTTCGAATTCGACGAAGGCACGGTTCGGACGTTCCAGATTGTATTCGCGATGGCGCGGGACGACGATACAACGTCGATTCACAATGCAACTGGCTGATGAACATGGCTCCGTATTGGCTCGTTCGGCTGAATGACGTTCTGATGTGGCTCAATCCGGCCTTGGGCCTTATCGCCGCGATCCTGGCATTGCTGACCATCGCGGCTGCGGCCGAACGCCTTCCCCGGAATGCGGTGAGCTCGGTTGCTTACAATTACCCGGCTCCTTACAGAGCGCGGCCTGTCAATGTCCTCGCATCGGCCGAGTGCGTTCGTCCGGTTTCACCGCCCGAATTGCGGGATCTACGACTCCACGACTAAGGGAGCGTGCTTTTGCGCCGGAGCCTTTTCCCTGCGGGGGATCGTTCCGATGGCGATGCCTCCCAGGATCAGGAGCATCGCGACCACCAGGTCGGCCGTGACCACTTCACCAAGAATGATCGCTGAGCTTGCGACCCCGACGACGGGTGTCGCGAGCAGTCCGAGCGATGTGACGACGGCGGGCAAGCTACGATTGACCGTCGCCATCGCCCAATAGGCCAATGCCGTTCCGATAACTCCGCTGAAGAGAAACAGCCCAACCAGCTGCGCATTCCATTCCAGATGCGGAACACCGTCCTTTAGAAACGCCAGCACGGAGACCACCAGCGTGGCGAGCAGTGTTTGCCAGAACCCGAGCTGGAAGGGCGTCGAAATCCAGCGGTGCGCGCGCACGTATACGATGCTCACCGCCCAGCACAGGGCAGCCAGCAGGATGCAGCCGCTGCCGGCCAGGGTGTCGGCGTCGGCCCAATTGTAGGCGAATGGATTGAACATGAGGGCGAGGCCGGCCAGGCCAACGGCCATTCCCAGTGAACGCGATGGCGTCATTTTCTCGCCGAGGAACAGCCAGGCCGCAGGCATCACCCAAAGCGGGGTCGTGTAGCCAAGGACGATTGAACGGCCGACCGCGGCGTATTGCAGCCCGAATGCGACCAGCGCTGAAAATGCCACCATGTGAAATATCGAATTGACGAAGATCACAGGCAGATCGCCGCGACGTGGCACGATCATCTCGCCCCGCGCGAACAGGAGCATGGCGAGGGCCACCGTGGCGATGGCGCAACGAATCGCCGTGATCCACAGCGGCGAAGCGCTCTGCACGAGGGTCTTGGTAATCGTCCAGTTCAGGCCCCAGGCGATCACGATCACCGCGAACAGCAGGAATGCGCCGCGGCGCGACAGATGGGTCTGCATGATGATCCCTGTTGGCGGATTGGGCCGCACAAACCATAGCCTTGACTGGCATGATTGATAGGTCCATTTTCCGGAAAATCATGGGGCCAGTTTTGTCCAGCCTGCTCTCCGGAACGATCGATCTGAAGTTCGCCCCGCAGGATGGCGGGAGCCTGACACGCCAGATCTACGATCGCCTGCGCACCGCAATCCTGTCGGGCGCCTTGCCGCGCGGATACCGGCTGCCGTCCAGCCGGGTGCTGGCGGAAGATTTCGCCGTCTCGCGAAACACGGTCTCAACGGTCATCGATCAGCTGGCGGTGGAAGGTTACATCGTCGTCGCACGCGGACGCCGGCCGGTGGTCGCGGCGGTCGAGAAAATGCAGCTGGTCTCCGGTGATCAATCTTTGGATCATGAGCCTTCCGGCTTCATGCGGGTCTCCCGTTGGGCGAGGCAGGTCACCCGGTCGGACTGGCACTTCACGAACGAAGGAGGCAGCCCGCGGCCATTTGCTCCGGGGCTCGCCGATGCCCGCGAGTTTCCCCACGAGGTGTGGGCGCGCTGCCTACGCCGTGCGGCCCGCAGCAGGCATGCGGCGGGAATCAGGGCCAACCATCCGGCTCTTCGCGCGGCGTTGCTCAGCCATCTCGTGGAACATCGCGGCGTCAAGGCCGACGCGCGAAGGCTGATCATTACATCGTCGGCGCAGGCGGCCATCGAACTGATCTCGCGGGTCCTGCTCAATGAGGGCGATCCGGCGTGGATCGAAAGCCCGGGATATGGCGGCGCGCGCGTGGCGCTTGAGGCGACCGGTGCACGGGTCAAGGGAGTGACGCTGGATCGCAGCGGGCTGCGCCTGGCGGGGCGGACGGATCGTCCGCGGCTGATTTTCTGCACACCCTCGCATCAATACCCGACGGGCCGGCTGATGCCGATTAAGCGGCGGCAGGAACTGTTGGCGTTCGCCGCGGAAGCGGGCGCGGCAATCATCGAGGACGACTACGACAGCGAGTTTCATTTCGACGGCCGGCCGGTGGTCGCGTTGCAGGGCATCGATACCGCCAGCAACGTCTTCTATGTCGGGACCTTCTCGAAACCGATGTTGCCGGATATCCGCGTGGGCTACGCGATCGTGCCCGACGGCCTCGTTGAGACATTCGAAAGGATGCAGCGGCATACCGGCCAAATGGTGATGGGTGCGATGCAGCTCGCGCTGGCGGAGTTTATCGGCGACGGCGATTTCGCAGCCCATATTCGCCGGATGACCCGCATCTATCGCGGCCGCCGTGACCGGCTGACACATGCGCTGGCTTCAGCGGCCGGAAGCAAGCTCGCGATCACGCCGCCGGCCGGCGGCATGCAACTTCTCGCCCGGCTGGAGCCGGGATCGGATGATTGCCGTCTCGTGGCCGATCTGGCCAAGGTTGGCGTTACGGCGCGGCCGCTTTCCCGCCATTTTACCGGCAAGACCGCCGAGCACGGGTTGTTTCTTGGATTCGCCGCCTGGAATGAAGCCGAAATCGATGCCGGCGCCGAACTTATCGGCAAGACGATCGCAAGGAATCTCCGCGGGCGATGATTCAGGCCGCTGGCCGGAAATGCCCGGGTGAACGTTTGGTATCGCGCCGGATCAGGCGGCGAAGGGTGGACGGCTCCGCATAGCCGACTTGCCGGGAAATTTGATCGACCGACAGGCGCGTGGTCTCGAGCAGGGTTCTGGCGGTCTCAAGCCGGATGCGTTGAACGAACTGAATAGGCGAGACGCCGCAGGTTGCCGCGATGCGCCGGGCAAACGTGCGCGGCGCGAGCGCGACGGCCTCGGCGAGTTCCTCCATCGCAAAATCGCGCGCGATATTTTCTCGCACCCATTTTTCCGCCTTCGCGATTTTCGCGTCCTGGCTCGCCAGATAATTGATCGCCATGAACGGCACCTGGGAGCGCCGTTCATCCAGCAGCAGATAGTTGGCGCAGGCGCCGGCAAGCTTCGGGCCGGCAAACTTGCCCACAATCGCAAGCATCAAATCCATCTGCGCCATCGCCGCGCCGCCGGTTGCAATTGGCCAATCGGCGACGACAATCCGGTCGCTCGCCAGTTCGACCATCGGATAGCGCTCGCGGAACAGCGGGCCGAGCCACCATGTCGTGGTCGCGCGCCGGCCGTCCAGCAATCCGGTTTCCGCGAGCAGGAAAGTGCTTGCGCATGCCGCCGCGAGCGCGGCGCCGGCTTCGAACGATTGAATCAGCATGTCGCAAGCACGCCGGCAGGCCGGGCTTTTCAGTTTCGCGTCGAGTTCGTCCGCTGACGCAACGCCGAGGCCAAGGCCCGGCACAATGACGAGGTCGGCGCCACGCAGCCTTTCCCGTTTTCGGCGCGGGCCCAGGCGCACCGTCGTGACATCGAACGGCAAAGCGCGTTTGGCCGTCTTGCTGATCTGGTTGGCAGTCGCCATCACGTCATGGGTGATGGCGGCGCCGGAAGCCAGGCAGCCCTCGATTTCAACGACCGTCACCCTGGTCATGTCCAAAAATCCCCGATCAATGTCATTTTTGACACTAGGCAATCCGGTGCGGTATCGCAATGATCGGCATCAAGGCTGACGCGGCGTCGTCAAATCTGGCGGCGCCGATCGTTGCGCGCGCAGGGAGTGACCAGATGCCGAAGCGATCCATGAAGCAGGACGACCCGCTCGAGGATTTCGAGCGCCGCGAGATTGCACTCGACGGCATCACCAAGGCGGTGCATGTCGCAGGCCGAGGGCCGGCAGTGATCGTGATGACGGAGATGCCGGGCATCAGCCCTTACGTCGCGCGTTTCGCCCGCTGGGTGCGCGACGCCGGGTTCACGGTCTACATGCCTTCGCTGTTCGGCCGCGATGGCGCTGTTCCCAATGTGGAAGAGGGCACCGCCGTGTTTCAACGCGCCTGTGTCAGCGCTGAGTTCCGGGCCTTGGCCGGCAATCAATCAAGCCCGGTGACGCAGTGGCTGCGGTCGCTGGCGAGATTTGCGCATGGGGAGTGCGGCGGTCCCGGCGTCGGCGCCATCGGGATGTGTTTTACGGGAAATTTCGCGCTGACGATGATGCTGGAGCCGTCGATGCTGGCGCCGGTTCTCTCGCAGCCATCACTACCGCTGAACGATCCGGCCGGCATCGAAATCGCGCCGGACGAAATCGAGGCCGTCCGCGAACGGCTCGATCGGGAAGACCTGACCGTGCTGGCCTATCGGTTCGAGGGCGACAGATTCTGCATGGCGCAGCGCTTTGCGGCCTATCAGGAGGCGCTTGGCGACCGCTTCATCGGCCGGGTGCTTCCCGACAATGTGGCGAACACCGATGTTCCCGAGTTCTTTGAGCGCTACGTCACGACGCCGCACAGTGTCGTGACCGCCCACCTGATCGACGAAGCCGGTCAGCCGACCATCGCAGCCCGCGACGAGATTTTGGGGTTCTTCAAGCAGCGTCTGGCGCCCTGACGCGCCAGCGCCGCACAACTGCCGCAAGGTCAAGGGAGGAGCAATCGACAGCGCTCCGGAACGTCTCGACCAACCCGTCAATTTGCATCAAGCTGACGCGTCTGCGTAATGTCACGCAAATGAAGTCGGCAGGATGCAATTGCGGCTTGCCATCAGGCATTGTGAGAACTCTCCATGAGCGCTGAAATCAAACCCTATCGCATCTCGGTTGGCGACGATGTGCTCGATGATCTGAAGTCGCGGTTGCGGAACACGCGCTGGCCGGAGGCCGAACTGGTCGACGACTGGAGCCAGGGCGCGCCATTGAAATGGATCAAGGATATTTGCCGGTACTGGGCCGACGAATATGACTGGCGCGCCCGCGAGGCGCGCCTCAATCGCTTTACGCAGTTCACGACCGAAATCGACGGCCTCGATATTCACTTCCTGCATGTCCGCTCGCCGCATCCGCAGGCGATGCCGCTGATCATCACCCATGGCTGGCCGGGCTCCGTGGTCGAGTTCCACAAGGTGATCGAGCCGCTCACCAACCCGACCGCATACGGCGGCAACGCCGCCGACGCGTTTCATGTCGTTTGCCCGTCAATGCCCGGCTTCGGCTTTTCGGCCAAGCCAACCACGACAGGCTGGGGCGTTGATCGCATTGCCGCCGCCTGGGCGGTGTTGATGGACCGTCTTGGCTATGCGCGTTATGGCGCGCAAGGCGGTGACTGGGGCTCGGCAGTGACGACCGCGCTGGGCGCGCAGGATGGCGAACATTGCGCCGGCATTCACATCACGCTGGCGATGGCAGCACGCCCCAACGTGGACGGACAGCCGACGCCGGAGGAGGCGCGGGCGCTGCATGGCATCAAATACTATGCCGACTGGGATTCCGGCTATTCCAAGCAGCAATCGACCCGGCCGCAAACCCTGGGCTATGGGCTGACGGATTCGCCGAGCGGCCAGGCGGCGTGGATTCTCGAGAAATTCTGGGCCTGGACCCATTGCGACGGGCATCCCGAGAACATCCTCGGCCGCGACGAACTGCTCGACAATGTCATGCTGTATTGGGTGACGGCGACCGCGGCCTCGTCGGCGCGCCTCTATTGGGAGAGTTTTGGGCCGAAGCGTCGGACGCCCCACAAGGTGACGATCCCGAGCGGGGTTGCCGTGTTTCCCAAGGAGATCGTCACGCCGGTACGGCGGTGGATGGAAGGAAGCTATACCGATATCCGGCACTGGCGCGAAATGCCGAAAGGCGGTCACTTCGCGGCCTTCGAGCAGCCTGAGCTGTTTGCCGGGGAGGTGCGAGACTTCTTCAGGACCTTGCGCCAGCCTATGGCGCGTTGATCCGATCGTTCAGAGATACCAGGCGAGGACGGCCTTGAGCAGCGCGTTCTCGATCACCGGCAGCACGACGATCTGATTCATCCCGGCCGCGCGCGCTGCCTGCGCCGCAACGGACTCATCGACCTTCAGATGCTCGTTGATCGCCGGCATGCCGGTTGCCCAGGCCCCGCCGATGCTGCCTTCGCCTTTGCCTATGCTCTTTGACGCGTAAAGCGATTCAAGCTCGGTATTCTTGCTGCAATCGCCGGAATGAAACACCAGTGCCGATCGCGATGGATTCGGTACCCAGATTTCAAAACGCTTGGCGATCGGGGTGGCCTGCGCGGACAGGAACGTCATCACCCAGGTTTTTTCAGGTGACGTCGTGTAGGGAATGCCGACGCCGCAATTGATGCCGATTTCGGAAGCTTCTTCCCAGCGCAGGAAGCGCTTGGAATTGTGCAGGTCCTTGATGATCAGCGGCATGCCGGCTTTCCAGGTCCGGCCGGGCAGGCCAAAGCCCCGCGGAAACTTGGTGTGCCGTGAGTTGAACTCGAACATGTCGGCCGTGCCGTAATAGCCGTCGACAAGCCCCATTTCGTGGCTGACGTCGGCATCATTGTGCCAGAGCTCGATGGCGCCGACGTGCTTCTCGTCGTCGCCGCAGAACAGCACCATGACGGCCATCAGGAATTCACCGGCGAACACCGGCAGCGCCACGCCACAGGTCAACCCGGCTTCGATCGCCTCGTCGGTGCGTTTGAAGTAGGAGTTGGCAAATTTCGTGAGAATGACCGGATGTCCGGAGGCCCAGGCTTTGCCGGGCAACCCTTCATCAAAGGCAAACAGCGCATTTTCGCTGACCGCCTTGAACTCCGAATACTCCTCGCTGCAAAGACTGCCGCCGAACTCCAGACGCGTGCGGGTCCGGTCCGGTACCCACAGTTCAACCACTCGAATGAACGTCTTCATCGGGAAGCACCTATCGCCTCATCGACGACCAGCATCGGCGATTTAGCGACGGTGTGTGCGATCAAATTACAGGCAAGCCCCGCCCAAAGTTCGTGCGAAGCGTCAATGAGCCGGACGGAACCTCAATTTCGGTAGGATGGATCGATGCGATCGAGTTTACGCAGATACGCGGGCCAGGCGAGGTCGCCGTTTCGCGCCGGCCGGTCAACCCGTGGCCGCATCTTGTCGTAGGTCGCTTCGAGAATGCTTTGCGACGGGTAAATCAATTTGGTGTTGCAGGACAGTGCCATGACCTGCACCTGGCAGGCGCGCTCCAGGCGCCACAGCACGTTGAAGGCCGACGGCACAGTGCGGCCGACCACGAGCAGGCCATGGTTGCGCAGGATCATGGCTTCGTGGTCGCCAAGGTCCCTGACCAGCCGGGCACGCTCGTCGACATCATCGGCGATGCCTTCGAAATCATGATACGCGACGTGGAGGAACCGCATCGAGGTCTGCGCCAGCGGCAGCAATCCGCACTCCATCGCCGAAACGGCCATGCCGGCCGGCGTGTGCGTATGCGCCACGCAATCCATGTCGTGCTTGGCCATGTGAATGGCGCTGTGAATGACGAAGCCGGCGAGATTGACGTTGTAGTCGGTCGCGTTGAGCAGCGTGTTGCCCTCGACGTCAACCTTGATCAGGCACGACGCGTCGATCTCTTCATAGAGCATACCGTAAGGATTGATCAGGAACTGGTCTGTCGTTCCCGGCACCCGGCAGGAGATATGATTGGCGATCATTTCGGTCATGCCGTACAGCGCCGTAAGGCGGTAGCAGGCAGCCAGATCGACCCGCGCCTGCCATTCTTCTGCGCTGACCTGTTCCCGGACCGATTTCACGACCTTGATGGCAGGCGAACTGACAGGAGGATTCATGGCGTTTCTCCACCGGGCGGGATTTGTTGGGGCGGGCAGGACCCGATCATTGGCGCGCAGAATAGCTGCAGAGCTCGTTGCGCCGCAAGGCAAGTCGTAGCGGTTTATTGCAGGGCTGGCGGGCGAAATCCGAATGCGCCGTTGCCGGACAATCCGCTGCAATGCCAGTATGAGGACAAAGCGTTACCATCGACGTTTAGATTCTGGATGATCGAGTGAGCGTCATGAGTGAAGGCCGCTATCGGCTGATCGGTTCGACCGCGTCGCCCTACGCCATCAAGCTGCGCGCACTGATGCGCTATCGCCGGATTCCCTTTGACTGGGTCATCATGACCAAGGCGCTGCGCAAGGCCACGGAGCACCTGCGTCCGAACCTGATTCCGGTGCTGCAATATCCTGACGGCACGTTTCGTGGCGAGACCACGACATTGGCTTACGATCTGGAGCGGCGTCACCAGGAGCGCTCCGTCATCCCCGACGACAAGGCGGTCGCATTCGTGTGCGACCTGCTGGAAGATCTCGCCGACGAATGGGCGGTCAAGCCGTTGTTCCTGTATCGATGGTGGGATCCGGAAGATCAGGCCTATGTCTCACGCTGGGCCGGCGAAGAGTGGTCGGTGTCGGAGGATGCGACCGGCAGCCCTGAGGAGATCGAGAGTTTCCGCCAGCGGCAGATTTCACGGATGGTTATTCTCGGTGCGACCGCGGAGAACAAGCCGCTGCTCGAGGAAAGCTACTTGCGAATGCTTGCGGCGTTCGAGCCGCATGTCGGCATGACGAATTATCTGTTCGGCAGCCGGCCGTCGCTTGCCGACTTCGCCTGGTTCGGCCAGCTCAGTGAGATGGCGGCCGACCCGACGCCGATGCGGATCATGCGCGAGAAGGCGCCCTTTACCGATCATTGGGTGCGGCGGCTGGACGACGCTTCCGGTGTCGAGGGCGAATGGCATCCGCGAGATCAGGCGCTTGGCGGAATGGCGGAGGCGCTGTTGAGAATTACGGGCGAACTCTATTTGCCGTTCCTGGTCGCAAACGCGAAGGCTTTTGAAAATGGTCTCGATCGGCTCGAGATCAACGTCTGGGGCCTGCCTTATACGCTGGCGCCGTTCAAATATCAGGTGAAGTGCCTGCAACAGCTTCGCGACAAATTTGCTGCACTCGATGCGGACGATTGCGTGGCGTTACGACCGGTGCTGGAGCGCACCGGGTGCTGGGCGCATTTGATGGCTTCTTGAGAGCCTGATTGCCGCGAAAGTCGTCATGCCCGGGCTTGTCCCGGGCATCCACGTCTTTCAGTCCGACAGCAAGCAAGACGTGGATGGCCGGGACAAGCCCGGCCATGACGAAAAGCAACTCATTTTTCTGAGAAGCTCAACCCTTCGGAAAATCCTTGCGCATCGCGATTTCGGCGGCGTCCCCTGGTGAAAGCACGTTGCCGTCGAAGGCCGGCTGGCGTTCGGTGACGATGTCGTAGAGCGATATCTGCTTGATCGGCTTCGCCATCAATTGCCGGATGCAGTCCGCCAATGTTCCGTTGTAAACGAGATACGGCGTCTTGCTGGTGACCCGCTCATTCCTGAGCGAGGGCCACTTTTTCAGGTCGGCAGGCGCATCATAAGCGATCGGGAGGCTTTCTCTGAACATGCCCCGGTCCTGGCGTTTCCAGCACCGCGCAGGTTAGCTGAAGGTGGTAAACAGATTGAAAACAGGAGCCTAGTGGCCTCATTTCCGGTGCCGGCTGCCCAGCGCGGTCGCAATCGATTCAGGGTCCTTGATGCGCTCGATCAGCAGGTCGATGCGGTCGCCGCCCCAGAACAGTTCGCCGTTGAACACCATGGTCGGCACGCCGAACACGCCGAGCTCCTCCGCCTCGTCGATGATGCGGTCATGTTCGGACCGAGCCGGGCCGTGGACGTAGGCTTTGAATTCCTCGGCCGAACCGCCGACAGATGCAATCACGCCGGCAATATCCGCCAGTTCGTCGATTTCTAGATCATGGCTCCAGAAGCGCCGGAACACCGTGTCGTGGTAGGAACGAAACAGTCCATGACGCTGCGCGAACAGCATGCCCGCGCTGGCATAGAAGGCATCATAGATGCGCCGCGGGCCCTTCATGGTGAGACCCTGAGCGTTGGCATAGCGCCGCGCGTCCATATAGGCGTAGCGAACCTTGCGCCAGAAATGCGGTGTACGCTCTTCCACCGTGCCCATGAACTCGGCGACGCGCAGCGTATAGGGCAGCCATTCCAGCTCGACGCCGTATTCGTCCTCGAGTTCGAACAGCCGCTTGTTCGCGACAAACGCGTAGGGGCTCTTGTAGTCGGTATAGATTCGTATGCGAGGTTTTGTCATCGCCGCTTCCTGTCAGATCGGGTAATTGTTTCCGATCCAAACGACGGAAGCAATCTGCGGAGACCTCGTCGATCGCCGGAAAGCTGTCATGGAGTCAGACGAATGAGAGCCAAACGAATGGGCCCCGGTGCATTCAAGCAGCGCGGGGCCCTACATCTTCGTTATAGGCGAAGGATTATCTGGTAGACACCAGTGCATCTTCAAAATCGAAAAGCGCTTGGCCTTTGCGCTCCGATCTTGCGCATATGTTTGAATTTTTAGGCGGCGCAACGGGGCTAGCAGCTGCTGTTCACCCAATTTGCGTCGAGACCTTGCGGTTGAGCAAGGTCACTGGCTTAGCCGGTGGCGTCATGCTCCTCTCCAAGAGTGGGCCCGACGGACTTACGTCCGCATCCGCTGCTTGCAGGTCGATCACATGATCGGTCGCCATTCCCGCGAGGCAGGGAGCCGAAGGCTCCGCTACGCCGACAGGTGCAGCGTTTGAAATGCTGCGGCAGATATTGTCAGGTGTCAAGTTTATGCTGAGAAAAATCGCACTTGGGTTCCCGTGCCTACGCCCGCCGGATGGAAGAGAGTTCCGCTCCTGAGCGCAATTTTAAAGCGATGAACTCATGCTTTGGTCTGCCGATACTGGTTGAAATCCGGATCATGTGTCATCGCCCAGTAATCGACGAACCGCCATGGCATCGCCGAGAACACCCGACCCTGGCTGTTGCGGTAGTAAGTCGTCATGCCCGGATGAGACCAGATCAACTGTTCATGCTCGGCGTCGACTTTTTCGATGTACTGATCGTGCGCGTCCCGGCGAACATCGATCGCGGCGATGTCGCGCTCGATCATCTCGACCAGGCAGGCACTGATGTAACGGCTCTGGCATTCCGACTGAAAGATCACGCTGCCACCATGCGCGGGCCCGGAGTTCGGGCCGAGCATGACAAAGAAGTTCGGAAAGTCAGGCACGGTGAGCCCGAGATAGGCCGTCGGGTTATCGTTGGCCCAGGCCTGCCTGAGGTCCTTGCCGTCACGGCCAGTGATGTTGAGGCGCGCCGCCATCTCGGTGACCTTGAAGCCGGTCGAGATCACGATGATGTCGGCCGGCCGCGATTTGCCATCGGAGGCGACAATACCGTCACTTGTGAAATGGTCGATGCTGTCGGTGACCAGTTCGACATTCGGTTTTGTCAGCGTCTTGAACCAGTTGTTGTCGAGCAGGATGCGCTTGCCGTAGGGCGGATAAGTCGGCACACATTTTTCAATCAGGTCGGGACGGTCTTTCAGTTCGGACAGGATAAAATCCGTCAACTCCTCGCGATGGCGGTCGTTGCCCTTGTTTACGGCGCGCTCGGGATGCGGCCAGTTCGGATCCTTGCGCAGGAACGGCAGCAGGCCGTCGCCGTAGCGCCAGAACATGTTGAAGCGGTACCACTTCACATAGAAGGGCAGGTGGGCGAGCAGCCATTGCGCGCCGTCGCTGATCGGGTCGGAATAGCCCGCGACCGGCCGTGCCCATTGCGCGGTCCGCTGATAAACGGTCAGCGACGCCACCCGGTCAGCGATCGATGGCACCAGCTGCATCGCGGTGGCGCCAGTGCCGATGACCGCGACATGCTTCCCGTCGAGCTCGATGTCGTCCGACCACAATGCGGAGTGCAGGGTCTGGCCCTTGAAGTTTTCGTCGCCCTTGAAATGCGCGGGCGAGGGGTCGTTGAGCTGGCCGATCGCGCTCACGAGCGTGGTCGATTCAAAGGTCTCCTCGCTATCCGCCGTCTTCAGCGTCGAAATCCAGCGCCGCTTGCTCTCATCCCAGCGCGCAGACGTCAGTTCGGTGTTGAGGCGGAGGCGCTTTCGAATGTCGTATTCGAGCGCGACCTTCTTGAGATAGTCGAGCAATTCCTGACGCTGGGCGAAGTAGCGCGTCCATGGATTACGGGCGCCGAACGAGAAGGAGTAAGAGTGGTTCGGCGTATCGACGCCGCAACCGGGGTAGCGATTGACGTACCAGGTACCGCCGAGTTCGGCGTTCTTCTCGACGATGGTGTAGGGAATGCCGAGCCGGCCCAGCGCGACGCCAAGTGCGATCGCGCAGACGCCGGCGCCGACAATCAGCACATGCTGCTGCGCCAGTTTGTCGTCGGCCGGAGGTCTGGTCCAGCTGATGTCGCGGGGGATAAAGCCCATCTCCTCGCGCATCAGCGGCGCATATTCCGGCGTGACGTTTTCGCCGAGCGTCGCGCGCATCATCTTCAGCATCAATTCGTCGCCGGGGTCCGATATCACAGGCTTGGGCTCGCCATTGGCGAACAGCTTCACGACAGCCGCGCGGATTTCGTCCTGCACTTCGCGAGGCAGGCCGGCCTCGGGGTCGGGGATCAGGCGAACGTCGCGCCTCGGCTTGTACGGCGGCTCCAGCCAGCGCTCGTCGCCGGTCATGTGGATCAGCACCATCAGCAGCACGCGGATATCGCCTTCGGCGATGGCCGACGGCAAATCGAGTTTTTTGCGGGGCATCTCGATGTTCATGCTCGTATCCTTGTTACATGCCAGGCGCTTCGCGCAGGCCGCCATAGGCGGCCCAGGTGGTGCCGGCGATATATCCGGCGTCGACCGGCAGGTTGATGCCGGTGACACCGCTGCTCATCGGTGACAGCAACCACGCAATTGCCTGCGCGACCTCGATCGGCTCGACCAATCGGTTCATCGCGGTCGGGTTTTCGAGCAGGCGCTTGTTGAGCGCGCCGGAGGCAATGCCGGCTTCGAGCGCCGCGGTGCGGGTGAAGCCGGGAGAGACGGCATTGACGCGCACACCGGTACGGCCCCATTCGGCGGCAAGCGTCTGCGTGATCTGAATGACGCCGGCTTTCGCAGCCGTATAGGCGTGGATCGGACCTGACGTCATGCCCGCGACCGATGCGACATTGACGATGGCGCCATGCCGGCGCTCGGCCATTTTGACACCGACGCTGCGGGCGACCAGAAATGTGCCGCGCAGGTCGATATTGACCTCGCGGTCCCACTGATCCATCCGCACGCGTTCGACCGGATGCATCTTGCCGAACACGCCGGCGGCATTGACGAGGCCGGTGATCGGCCCGTGGGCGGTCTCGATATCGGCGATGCCGCTGACGACGGCGCTCTCGCTGGCGACATCGAAAGGGGCAGGCCACAGGATCGTCCCGGTGCCGGCCAGTGGTTCCGGCGCAATGTCAGTGATCACGACACGCTGGCCCTGTTCGGCCAGAAGCGTTGCGGTTGCAGCGCCAATGCCGCGGCTTCCGCCGGTGACGAGAATGATACCCTCAGCGTTCATGGTCGTTGCCTTTGCCGGCTGAATTGAAAAGCCCGCGCGTCATCAGCTTCTGGTAGGCGGAGATGACATGGTCGGGCACGGCCGTGACCGCACCGTCCGAATAGGAATACCGCCGGCTCAGATAGCCGCGCGCGCCCATCAATATTTGAACGATCGCTTCGAACTCCGCGTCGCTGTAACTGTCGACGGTGCCGGCAAGCCGCGCGCGCTTCAGGATGCGGACATAGGCAGTCGAGATATTATCAAAATGCTTCTGATAGCCGATCGGCGCAAAGAACTCGGCCTCGTTAAGGATGCGCAGAAACTCCGGCACCTCGCGGATGAAGTCGAAGAAGGCGCTGAAGCGTTCGACTTCCTGCTGCGCGGTCTGTGCCGTGCCGGTGCGCGCGCGGATGAAGCGCACCATGTCGATGCCGATTTTCGGCAGCAATTGATCCAGCAGTTCCTGGCGGTTTTCGAAATGATTGTAGAACGTACCCTGCGCGACGCCGGCTTCCTCGGTGATGCGGGCGACCGAGGCTTCGGCATAGCCGTATTTGCCGACGATCTTGGTCGCGGCATCGAATATCTTGCGCTTGGTCCAGGCGTTGCGCTCGACGCGGTTGAGTTTTGTGACCTTGCCGGAATTGGCTCGCGTTGCCTGCGTCATGAAGCCTCCAGTTCGGCGCGCAGCACGCGCTTGAGCACCTTGCCGGACGGGTTGCGCGGCAGGCTGTCGCGGATGATCAATTGCTTCGGCACCTTGAAGCCGGCGAGCCGCGCGCGGCAATGATCGGTCAAAGCAGGCAGCTCCAGCGCGGCGTCTTCTCCCAGCACCACGATCGCAACAGGCTTTTCGCCCCAGCGCGCGTCCGGCATACCGATGACGGCGCATTCGCGCACCTGCGGCAATTCATAGATCACGCGTTCGACTTCGGATGACGCGATATTCTCGCCACCTGAAATGATCATGTCCTTCTTGCGGTCGGTGAGATAGAGGAAGCCGTCTTCATCGAGGTAGCCGACGTCGCCGCTGCGGAACCAATCGCCGAAGAAAGCCGCCGCGGTTTTCTCGGGATCTTTCCAGTAGCCTTGGGTGACCTTCGGTCCGCGCAGGCAGATTTCGCCGTTTTCGCCGGGTGCCAGGCGATGGCCGGCATCGTCGCGGATTTCGATCTCGACATGGGCGATGGCGCGGCCGGTCGAGCCGATCTTGTCGATCTCGCGGCCGGGCTCCATGAAAGTGTCCCCGCCGCAGGTTTCCGTCAGGCCATAGGCGTCGATGTAGCGGGCGTTCGCAAAATATTCGGAGAAGCTGCGGATGCGTGCTTCCGGTGTCTTCTCGCCGCCGCCGATCGCCCATCGCAGGCTCGAGACGTCAAAGCTGTCGCGGGTCGGGCAGGTGAGAATCGCCGTGGTCATCACGGGCGCGAACCAGGCCGCGTTCAGTTTCTCGGCCTCGATCGCCGCCAGCGCCTGCTCGGGTTCGAAGTTGCGGTGGATGGAAAGCATGCCGCCGTGCCACAGCACGGCAATGCCCGGCAGGTCCAGCGCGCCGACATGGTAGAGCGGGCCGACCACCAGCAACCGCGTATCGGCGTTCAGTCCCAGCACCAGCGTCTGGTCCGCCGACTTCCAGTAGATGTTCTCGTAAGAGAGCATCACGCCCTTGGGGCGGTCGGTGGTGCCTGAGGTGTACATCAGCCGCACCAGGTCGCGCGGTTGTCTTGGATGCATCGGGGCGGGGGCGATGTCAGGTGCGAGCCGCGAGATGCCGGATTGCGCGGCGTCATCGAGCAGCACGAGGGGAACGTTACCTGCTGCGACGCCGGCCAGCTCTTCGTCCGCGATCAGAATGCGCGCGCCGGAATTGCCGACGATGTAGCCGACCTCGTCGGCCGACAGCCGATAGTTGATCGGCAGAAACACCGCGCCGATGTGGCTGGTCGCAAATACCAGTTCGAGAAACGCCGCACTGTTCTTCATCAGCACCGCGACGACATCGCCCGCGCCGATGCCGCGCGCGGCGAGCCAGCCGCCCACCTGGCCGATGCGGCGGTGGAAGTCGGCGTAGCAGATCTCCTCGCCGCGGTATTTCAGCGCACAGCGGCCCGGCGTCCGCCTGGCGTGAAACGCGATGAAGCTCGAAAGGTTGATCATTTCGCGGCTCAAAAGGCCGGATTCCGGCCCGATCTCCCGTTAGATGAATTATGACTCGTAATTCATATTTGGCTTGACGTCACCCCCTTTGCTCTGAAATCTTGTGAGGACGGGGGCAACACGATCCCCGGCTGGGATTTGGGCAGGAAACTGGGAACGCAAACCCAAGAGGGAGGGAATAATGACGAGAACCCGCAAACCGGGCATCAGCCGCCGTTCAACGCTGGCGCTGATGGGCGCCGGTGCCGTGACTTTCGCGACACCATGGGTGGCGCGGGCGCAGGCCAAGACCATCAAGGTCGGCATGCCCACCATTCTCTCCGGCCGCGTGGCGCAACTCGGAACCTCATCGCGCAACGGCGTGATGCTGGAAGTCGAGAAGGTCAACGCCGCGGGCGGTCTCGCCGGACGGCAGATCGAGATGGTGATCCGCGATTCCAAGGGGCAGCCGCAGGAAGCCGCCCGCGTGGCGCGCGAACTGGTCAACACCGATGGCTGCGAACTCCTGATCGATGCCGAGGCGTCATCCGGAGCGTTCGCCGTGCACGAAGTCGCGCGCGATCTCGGCGTGCTCTGCATTCACACCAATTCGGAAACCTCGTCGCTGACCGCCGATCCCAAGCAGCATATTCCCAACGGCTTCCGCACCGCGCGCCAGGGCGTGCATGACTCGATCGTCGGCGGCAGCTACGCGGCGGCGATCGCCAAGGCCAAGGGCCTGAAGAGATGGGCGACCTGCTCGCCCGACTACGCCTACGGCCGCGACACCACGGGCGAATATGTGACGTACCTGAAGCGCTTTGCGCCTGACGTCGAGATCATCAGCGAGTCCTGGCCAAAGCTGTTCCAGCCCGATTACACCGAGGTCGTCACCAAGATTCTGCAGGCCAAGCCGCAAGCGCTGTATTCCTGCCTGTGGGGCGGCGATCTGACGTCGTACATCGATCAGGCCAATATCTACGCGTTGTTCGCCCAGATGGAGGTGTTCGCGGTCAACATGGCCGACTACACCGCGCTCACCGTGGTGAAGAACCTGCCCAAGGGCATTCATTCCGGCAACCGCTACATCAAGACCTATCCTGCGACCGCGGAGAACGCGGCCTGGGGCGATGCCTACAAGGCGAAATACAACGAGTACCCGACCAACTGGTCGTGGGAGAACGCAACCGCGATCATGTTGCTCGCCGAGGCCTCGAAGAAGGCGAATTCCGCCGACGGCAAGAAGCTTGCGGAGGCATTGCGTGGCCTCAAGATCAAGTCGCCGTTCGGCGCCGACGGCACCGTGACGATGCGGGCCGAGGACCAGACCCTGATCGGCTATGCGATCGGGTGGGGTACGACGATCCCGCAAGAGCCCTATGTGCCGGAGGTCAAGGCCGGCGACTGGAAGACCATTCTCGAACTCGAAGCCGAGTGGAAGAAGAGCAAGGGTTACACCTGATTGATCCGTGTAACGGAGGCAGCGCAGGCCGCCTCCGTTCACCGTCCCTTGGCTCTTTCGCGCGCCGATCTTCCGGCATGCCGTAACGGATATTTTCCTTGGATCTCGATACACTCACCGGCTGTCTCGCCAGCTCCGCCTGTCTGGTGACGCAAACCACCAGCGGCTTCATCATCGGCATGTTGCTGTTTCTCGTCGCCGTCGGGCTGACGCTGATCTTCGGCGTGCTCAAGGTGGTGAATTTCAGCCACGGCGCTTTCTATATGTTCGGCGCCTATTTCGCGATGACGGCCTATCAGCTCACTGGCAGCTTTGCGCTGGCGATGCTGTGCGGCGCGGCCGGCACCGCGCTCCTCGGCCTGATCTTCGAGCGCGTCTTCATGAGCCGGGTCTACGGCCGCGACGTGCTGATGCAGGTCCTCGTCTGCTACGCCTTCGTGCTGATATTCGACGACGTCGTACGGATGATCTGGGGACCGGAATTCAAGTCGATGGGCATGCCGGCGGCGTTCCAGATTCCGCCGCTGTTCATCGCCGGCGGCGTGGTGCCGCCGTATTATCTGCTGCTGATCAGCGTCGCGCTGGTGGCCGCGATCATTCTCGGCCTCGGTCTTGCCCGCACCCGGATCGGCAAGGTGATCCGCGCCGCGGCGCATAATCCGGGCATGGTGTCTGCGCTCGGAATCAATACCGGCCTGATCTATGGCGGCGTGTTCGCGCTCGGCGGCATGCTGGCGGGATTGGCCGGCGCGCTCGCGGCGCCGGTGCGGTCACTGACGCCGGGGATGGGATTTTCGGTGCTGATCGAATCCTTCATCGTCACCGTGATCGGCGGCATGGGCTCGATCCTGGGCGCGCTGATCGGCGCGCTCCTGATCGGCATGATCCGCTCGTTCGGTTCGCTCGGCTTTCCCCTGTTTACGGAAGGCCTGATGTATCTGTTCATGGTGATCGTGCTGGTCTCCCGCCCGACCGGCCTGTTCGGCAAGGAGGTCGCGTGACCGAATTGCAGGCCGAACAGGCGAGCAAGGTGCTCGACAACTCCATTACCAAGTCAAAGCCGCGCCCCAACCGGGATGCCCTGATTGCGCTTGCGGTCTTTGTCGTGCTCGCCGTGCTGCCGATGCTCACCAGCAGCAAATTCCTGCTCGACTTCGTGATCCGCTGCGCGGCCTATGGGCTGTTCGCGACGTCGCTCAACCTTCTGGTCGGTTACACCGGGCTGACGTCATTCGGCCACGGCATGTTCTTTGGCCTCGGCGCCTACGGTTTTGGCCTCATGATGCAGAAAACGGGTGTTGCCGTGCCGGTGGCGTTCGTCGCAACGCTGGCGATTACTTTCGTCGTCGCCCTCGTCATCGGCGCGATTTGCGTGCGGCTGAAGGAAATCTATTTCGCCTTCGTGACACTGGCATTCCAAATGCTAATCCATTCCACCATCCTGTCCTGGGTGTCGCTGACCGGCGGCGATCAGGGATTGCGCGGCGGCATTCCCCGGCCGCCATTCCTGGGCATTGACCTGTCGAACCATCTTCATTTGTACATTGTCAGCTGCGCGCTGCTGGTGATCGGGCTGTTTTTGATGCACCAGATCGCGCAGTCGCCGTTCGGCTACACGCTGCGCATGATCCGCGACAACGCCACGCGGGCGAGTTTTATCGGCATCGACGTCTGGCGCGCCAAACTGACGATCTTCGTGCTCGCGGCGCTGTTCGCCTCGACCGGCGGCATCATCATGGCGCTGTTCGTCTCCGGCGCTTATCCGGAATTCGCCTACTGGACCATTTCGGGCGAGGGCATCTTCATCAACATGCTCGGCGGTGTAACCACATTCCTCGGGCCGATGGTCGGCACCGCGCTGTTCCTGATCCTCAACGATACCGTCACCCGTGTGACCGAGTATCACGGCATCGTTCTCGGCATCGTGATCCTGTTCTTTGCCATCGGCCTGCGCAAAGGCCTGATGGATTTCGTGATCGAATGGTACGTGCAGCGCCGCGAGCGTTCCGGGGGGCGCGCATCATGAGCCCGGCGGCAAAAGCGCGGGTCAGCGTGGTAACGGGCGGCGCCAGCGGGATTGGCGCGGCCTGCGCGCGGGAGCTCTCCGCGAGCGGCGATCTCGTGATCGTCGTCGATCGCGATTTGGCCAAAGCAAGAGATGTCGCCGCGGAATTTGGCGGCAAGGCCTACGCCGCCGATGTCGGGGACGAGACCAGTGTCGAGGCATGCGCGGAAGCGATTGAGCGCGAATGCGGGCCGGTCGATGTGCTCGTCAACAGTGCCGGGATCATCCAGGTGCCGGTGCGGCCGCACGATTTGCCTATGTCGGTCTGGGACGACGTCGTTCGTGTCGACCAGCGCGGCACCTATGTCGCCTGCCTCGCCTTTGCCCGGCGCATGATCGCGCGCAAACGCGGCAGCATCGTCAACATCGCCTCGATCGCCGGCATGCGCTCGATGCCCTTGCATGCCTACGCCCCGGCCAAAGCGGCCGTGATTGCGATCACCGAATGCCTCGCCGCGGAGTGGGGCCCCTCCGGCGTGCGGGTGAATGCCGTTTCTCCGGGCTATACGCTAACGCCCGCGCTGAAGAACGCGATTGATCGTGGCGAGCGGGATGTCTCCGCGCTGTCGGCCAATGCCGCGCTGCGCCGTCTGGTCGATCCTTCCGAAATCGGTCGCGTTGTCGCCTTTCTTGCCTCCGATGCCGCGTCCGCGATCACGGGCGCCAATTTGCCGGTCGATTGCGGCTGGTTGGCCGGTATATCATGGAGCACCTATGGCGGACTTCGGGAGGCGAATGGTTAGCCATGCTGGAAATTCGCGCACTCTCGAAATCTTTCGGCGGCGTCAAGGCGACCGACAACGTGACGCTGGACTTTGCTGACGGTTCGTTGACCGCTGTCATCGGCCCCAATGGTGCCGGCAAGAGCACGTTCTTCAACTTGATCACTGGGGCGCTGAAGCCGGATTCCGGTCAGATACTGCTCAATGGCGTTGATCTGGCTGGGCGCTCGCCGCCCGAGATCGTGCGCTATGGCATCGGCCGGGCGTTCCAGGTCGCAAGTATTTTTCCCTCGCTCACGGTGCAGGAAACGATGCTGGCGGCCGTCGGCGCCGATCAGCGCCGCGCCGGCGTCATGCATCGACGATTTCCGCTGGCTGAAACCCGTGACCGCGCCGAGCACGCGATGGAATTGCTGGGGCTTGCCAGCAAGCGTAACCGGACGGCGGCGACGCTGTCGCATGGCGACCAGAAGCTGCTCGATATCGCGCTGGCGCTGGTGCTCGATCCCAAGGTGCTGCTGCTCGACGAGCCCACCGCCGGCATGGGCACCGAAGAGCGCTGGCGCATGATCGACAAGGTCAGGGAGCTCTGGGAGAAACAGAAGATCACGGTCGTCTTCATCGAGCACGACATGGATATCGTGTTCAAGATCGCGCCCGAGATCGTGGTGCTGTGCTACGGCCGGATTCTCGCCACCGGCAAGCCCGATGCGGTTCGCCGCAACGAGGCCGTCATCGAGGCCTATCTCGGCACCGAACATCACGCGGAGGCTGCGATATGAGCGCGCAGCCGGTGGTGCAGGTCGAGGACCTCGACGTTTTCTACGGCAGCAGTCAGATACTGTTCGGCGTTGGCCTGTCGGTGCGGCAGGGCGAGACCATGGCGCTGCTCGGCCGCAACGGCGCCGGCAAGTCGACCACGATGAAGGCCATCATGGGCCTGGCGCCGGCGCGCCGCGGCAAGGTCACCCTGCGGGGCCGGACCGTATCCGGGCTGAAGCCGCATCACATCGCCCGCGCCGGCCTCGGCTTCGTGCCGGAGGATCGCCAGATTTTCCCTGAGCATACGGTGGAAGACAATCTGGAGATCGGCGCCAAGAAGGGCCCCGACGGCCAGGACGAATGGTCGATCCGGCGCATCTACGATGTATTTCCGCTGCTGGAGCCCTTGCGGCACCGGATCGCGGGACGCCTCTCGGGCGGCGAGCAGCAGATGCTGGCGATTGCACGCACCCTGATGGGCAATCCGGCGCTCTTGCTGCTGGACGAGCCGAGCGAGGGGCTGGCGCCGATCATCGTGCAAAGGATCGGCGAATTGCTGCGACAGCTTCGCGGCACCGGCGCCACGGTGTTGATCGCCGAGCAGAACATGCATTTTTGCCTTGGCCTTGCGAGCCACGCGACGGTTATCGACAAGGGCCAGATCGTCTACACATCCGGTATCGAAGAGCTGAAAGCCAACGAAAACATTCGTCAGCGCTATCTCGCGCTGTAGCTTTCGGCCCGGCCATAGCGTTTTCAAGCGAAGTGGATACCGGTTCGCGTGAAGAAAACGCGCAAAAAAAAGAATCGAGGGCTTCGGTTCTGATTTCATCAGAACCGATTGCGCTCCTGTGGGGGAACAATGGCAGTCAATCGGATGCTAACGCCGACGCATGAGGCGCCGTATCGCGGTTTGCGTGTGCTTGACTTCGGGCAGGGCATCGCCTCGCCCTACTGCGCGATGCTGCTCGGCGTCTACGGTGCCGAAATCATCAAGGTCGAGCCCCCGGAGGGGGATTGGTCGCGTTTCCTGGGAACGACCTATGGGAGCCATACGACGCTGTCGGCGGTCTATAACCGCGGCAAGCGCAGCCTCTGCCTCGACATGAAGCACAAGGACGCGATCGCAATCGCCCGGAAACTGGCGAAAGATTGCGACGTTTTGATCGAAGGCTTTCGCCCCGGTGTCGCCGCCCGGCTTGGAATTGGCTACGAGGAACTCTCGCGCGACAATCCCGGCCTGATCTATCTCTCGGTGAGCGCATTCGGGCAGAGCGGGCCTTACTCAAAACGGCCCGGCTCGGATTCCGTTGCGCAAGCGTTTTCCGGCCTGGTGTCGATCAATGTCGGCAACGACAAGACCCCGCACCGGGTCGGTACGACCGTCTCCGACGTCGTGACCGGCGTCTACGCCTTCCAGGCGATATCAACCACGCTGTTCGCGCGCGCGACCACCGGCACCGGTCGCTGGATCGACGTCAATCTCTGCCAGTCGACGGCGGCGCTGCTCGGCCACAAGGTCGCCGAGCATATTCTGGAGGGCGGCGCACCGCGGGCGCTTAACGTGCCGGCAGGTTCCTATCAGACCAGCGATGGCTGGATGATGGTGACGCTGGTCAACGAGCCGCAATACAAGCGGCTGTGTGCCGCCATCGAGCGCGACGATCTCGCCAGCGATCCGCGCTTTGCGGACTTCGCCAGCCGGGCCGACGCGGCCGACACGTTGATCTCGCAGCTGCGCGAGGTTTTCCTGGCGCGACCGACCGACGTCTGGCTGTCGCGGTTGCATGCGGCCGATATCATTGCCGAACGCATCCTCAATCCCGGGGAGTGGCTGCGCAATCCTCACGTCGAAGCGACCAACGCGTCGGTGTGCCAGGATACCCCCGGCGTCGGCCCGGTCTACACGCCGCGCACGCCGGGTATTGCCAGCCTTTCCGAAGACGCACTTTGCCCCGCGCCGGATATCGGACAGGATAGCGTAGCGATCCTGACCGAGGCCGGACTCGATCGCAGCACCATCGATGATTTGATCGCAGCCGGCGCGGTGCGTCAGGCCAGACAATAAGGAAGCGGCATCATGAGCGCTGAACTCGTTCGCTACACCGTCTCGGACAAGATCGCGGAGATCATGCTGGATCGGCCGCCAGTCAACGCGCTGAGCATGCCGCTGATCGATGCACTACTGGCCGCACTGCAGAAAGCGAAGGACGATCCGTCGGTATCATCAGTCATCATCGGCAGCCTGCACAAGGTGTTCTGTGCCGGGCTCGACCTCGACATCGTCAGGGGCAAGCCCGGGATCGAAACCAAGAAATTCCTCGAGCGGCTGTATTTCGCGCTCAACGACACCCAGTATCGCATGGGCAAGCCCACCATCGCCGCGGTCGACGGCGCGGTGCGGGCCGGCGGCATGACGATTGCGATCTCTTGCGACATGATCATCGCCGGCGACGCCTCGACCTTCGGCTATCCGGAGATCGATGTCGGACTGATCCCGGCGATCCACTTCGTGCAACTGCCCCGGCTGGTCGGGAAACACCAGGCGTTCGGGCCGCTGTTTCTGGGAGAGCCCTTTGATGCCGCGACTGCATTCCGCATGGGTCTTCTGAGCGAAGTGGTCCCGAAGGGGACCGCGCTCGAGCGCGCCCGCGATATTGCGCGGAAGCTCGCCGCCAAGTCGCCGATCGTGATGAAGATCGGCCGCGATTCGTTCATGCGGGCGGTCGATGCCGATTTCCGCCGTTCGGTCGAGAACACCGCCGAGAGCTTTGCGCTGGTGGCGACGACGGAAGATTGTCAGGAAGGGTTGAACGCGTTCGTCGAGAAGCGGACACCAAACTACAAGGGGCGCTGATGGCCGGATTATATTTCGAGGAGTTCGAGGTCGGCCGGGAGTTTCATCATGAGTTCAGCCGGACCGTCACCGAGATGGACAATACGATGTTCAGCCTGCTGACGATGAATCCGCAGCCGCTGCATATCGATGCGCATTTCTCCGAGAATACCGAATTCGGCCAACGGCTGTTCAACAGCCTCTATACGCTTGGCATCATGATCGGCATGAGCGTCTACGATACGACGCTGGGCACGACGGTCGGTAATCTGGGCATGACCGACGTCAAATTCCCTAAACCGGTGTTTCACGGCGATACGCTGAAATCCCATACGAAGATTATCTCCAAACGCGCCAGCAAATCGCGGCCGACGCAGGGGATCGTCGAGTTCGAACACACCATGACCAATCAGCGCGGCGAAGTAGTCGCGAGCTGCCGTCGCACCGGCCTGATGCATTGCAAACCAAAGGCGTGATTTGATGCGATCCTTCCTGTTCGTTCCCGGCGACAGCCTGCGCAAGTTCGAAAACGCCAGGAAGACCGCGGCTGACGCGCTGATCCTCGATCTCGAGGATTCGATCGCGCCGGACGAGAAGGTCGGCGCCCGGCGCACCGTGCGCGAAATGCTCGCTGTGCGGAACCCGAACCAGAAGGTCTATATCCGCGTCAACGCGCTCGATACCGGCATGACGCTGGGCGATCTCGCCGCCGTGATCCCGGGCCGGCCCGACGGTGTTGTGCTGCCGAAATGCGCTGGTGCTGCCGACGTTAATAGGCTGTCGCTGTATCTCGATGCGTTCGAAGCCGCATCTGACATCGAACACGGAACCACCCGGATCGTGACGGTGGCGACGGAGACGGCGCGCGCGGTGCTCAAGCTGCTCGACTTCGAGAACATGAGCCCGCGGCTGTGGGGCATGATGTGGGGCGCGGAGGATCTCGCGGCGTCGCTCGGCGCCTCGCGCAACCGGACCGCGGGCCGATATCACGGGCCGTTCTTGCTGGCACGCGACCTCTGCCTGATCAGCGCCGCGGCCGCCGGCGTCGTCGCGATCGATACCATCGCTACCGACATTAACGATCTCGAAGGCTTACGGGAAGAATCGATCGCCGCGCGTCAGGATGGATTCCTGGCGAAGGCGGTGATCCATCCCAAGCACGTCGATGTCGTCAACGCCGCCTTCCTGCCGACGGACGAAGAGATCGCCTGGTCGGAGAAGATCGTCAAAGCCTTCAACGACAATCCAGCCTCCGGCGTCGTCAAGATCGACGGCAAAATGATCGACAAGCCGCATCTGCGCGCCGCCGAAAAGATCTTGGCACTGCGGGCTAAGTAGGGTGGGCAAAGGCGCTCTTGCGCCGTGCCCACCATCTACTTCGATGGCCTGAATGGTGGGCACGCTAGGCTTTGCCCACCCTACGAACTGCGGGCTCGGTAGAGCGGCCCGTAGCCCGGATGAGCGCAGCGATATCCGGGTAACTTTGAGAAGAATCCCGGATATCGCTGCGTACCTGTCTCCGTCATTCCGGGCTCTCGCTTCGCGAGCCCCGGAATGACGATGGAGATGCGACAAATTGGCCCGTCGGGCAAATTTCGCTTTTGCAGAAGGCCAAATCAGGTGCTATCTTTGGCCATCCCGTCCTACTCAGAAGGGCGTCGGCCGTCGTCACGGACGTTGGGCGGGTTGCGGTGGACGCTGGTTTACGTCTCGACGATGGCGTGAATAAGCGTACGGCAAAACCGTGTGGTCCTGGCACCCGTTGCAGGCGTCAAGCTGTCGGAGAAGCGCAAGCGCGAACGGCAGCGACGGAGTCAACCAAGAACTCGTCTCCGGGGAGATCACGGCATAAGCCGTAAAGCCATTGCGCAGGGAAGGCCGGGTGTTCTCCGCTGCCCTGTATGCTCGTGTGCACTTTGTTTTGTGCTAACCGCACACGAGACCGCGGGTGCAGCGCGCACCCGGTCTTCCCTGCGCCCTCTTGATGAGAGGGCAAGGAAGTTACTTGCAAAGCTCGGGCGCAATGCGTCGCGAGATCGTGAACACATATTCAACTGTCGTCACCCGCCCGAGTGCGCAATTGCGCACGGGGGGCGGGTGACCCAGTATTCCAGAGGCGCCAATGATTGAATCGAGAAGCCGCGGCGTACTGGGTCCCCCGCTTTCGCGGAGGACGACACCATTGGTTGGCGCTGTACCATCCCCGTCATTGCGAGCGAAGCGAAGCAATCCAGCTATCCGTTTTGCCGAGTTATGGATTGCTTCGCTGCGCAATGACGTGGAGAGGTCGCGGCGTACCAAATGCCCGTAGCGCGGAAAGTATCATAACGTGTTGCAGAGCAGCCCGGCACGTCGGGGAATTGACTCCAAGGCTTAACCGGCTGCAAATGCAGCCAACCAATAACCGCGAGGAAAGCACCATGGTTGACGCGCTGATCATCGACGCCTGCAGGACACCGCGTGGCATTGGCAAGGCCGGCAAGGGTGCGCTCGCGGGTATCCATCCACAGCAACTCGGCGCCACGGTATTGCGAGCGCTGGCCGATCGCACCGGGATCAATACCGCTGATGTCGACGACATCATCTGGGGCACCAGTTCCCAACGCGGAGCGCAGAGCGGCGATCTCGGCCGGATGTCGGCGCTGGATGCCGGCTATGACGTGCGCGCCAGCGGCGTCACGCTGGACCGGTTCTGTGGTTCCGGCATCACCAGCGTCAACATGGCGGCCAATGCCATCATGGCGGGCTCCGAGGATCTCGTGATCGCCGGTGGCACCGAGATGATGTCGATGGAGGGCCGCCGCGGCGAGGGGCCGTTCATGATGGACAATGGCAATCTTCGTCTGCGCGCCCGGCACCCGCAGTCGCATCAGGGCGTCTGCGCCGATGCCGTGGCGACGCTGGAGGGTATTTCGCGGCAGGACGTCGATGAACTCGGTCTGGAGAGCCAGAAGCGGGCGGCTGCCGCCATCAAGGGCGGTCATTTCGTCAAGAGCCTCGTGCCGGTTCACCGCGAGGACGGCAGCCTTGCGCTGGACCGCGAGGAATATCCGCGCCCGCAGACGACGCTGGAAGGCCTTGCCGGATTGAAGCCAGCCTTTACCGCGGTCGCGGACTATCCGCTCGACGACAAGGGCACGACCTATCGTAATCTCATTCTGGACAAGTACCCCGATCTCGACATCAACTTCATGCACCACGCCGGCAATTCCTCCGGCGTCGTCGACGGCTCGGCGGCCATTTTGCTGGCGTCGCCGAATTATGCCAAGGCGCATGGCCTGAAGCCGCGGGCGCGCGTGGTTGCGATGGCGAACATGGGAGACTCCCCGACCTTGATGCTGAATGCGCCGGTGCCGGCGGCGCGCAAGGTGTTGGCCAAGGCCGGCCTCACGCTCGATGATATCGACCTGTTCGAAATCAATGAGGCCTTCGCCGTCGTCGCCGAAAAATTCATCCGCGACCTCAAGCTCGACCGCGACAAGGTCAACGTCAATGGCGGTTCGATCGCGCTCGGTCATCCCATCGGCGCGACCGGCTCGATCCTGATCGGTACCGTTCTCGACGAACTCGAGCGGCGCGATCTCAGGCGTGGCCTGGTGACGATGTGCGCCGCCGGTGGCATGGCGCCGGCGATCATCATCGAGCGGATCTAAGCTACGGGAAACTGCAGCTCGAACGCGACGCCCTTGTCGGATGGCAAAAGCCGGATCGATCCGCCGTGACTTGCCATCACGGCCTGGACGATCGCGAGTCCCATTCCGGTGCCGCCAGTATCGCGGCGGGTGGTGAAGAACGCGTCGAATATCTTCTCCCGGTTGGGTTCCGATATCGGGTCTCCGTCGTTGCTCACGGTCATCTTGACCGTGGCGCCTTCATCGACCGCGTCCAGCCTCACATTCCCGGCGTTGTGACGAATGGCGTTGTCGGTCAGATGCGAAAGAACGATGAGCGCCTTCTCATTGGACATGCCGATCGAACGTTCGAGGCAGCCGGTGGCGTCGATTGTGCGGCTGGGAAAACGGCTCTTCAGTCCGCTGATGACCTGGCTTAATTCGGTGTGCTCGTTCTGCGGCGTGGTCTCGGCGCGCGCCAGTTCGCGCAGCCGCTGCGTCATGGCTTCCAGGCGCTCGGTGTCGCCCAGAATGTTCGATACGAAAGTCTTCTGCTCCGTCAGTGTGAGATTGCCGGTCTTGCTCTGCAGCGAATCCAGCAGGAGTTCTGCGGCGCCCTTGATCGAGGTCAGCGGCGACTTCAGCTCGTGGGTGAGATGCGACGAGAAGGTCGCGATGTAATCCGATCGGCGCGACAATTGCTCGGCCATATCGAGAAAGCTGTGCGACAGCTGGGAGAATTCGCGGGTGCCGTAATGCGCCAGCGGCTGAAAGGCGTCGCGGTCGCCGCGGCTGATACGGGCGGCGCGATCGACCAGTTCGCGCATCGGCCGGGTGATGGTGCGGGAAAATACCAGGCCAATGATCACAGTGGCGAAGATGACGGCGAAGCCCGCAAGAATGAACTTGCCGCGCTCCTGATAGAGATGGTCGAAGATGTTGCTCGGCGTCCTAGATAGATAGACGACGCCGGCAACGCGGTTGTTGACGACCACGGGCATGGCCGAGAACACGTGAACGCCGACGCCGCGGCTGATCGAGTAGATCGGCGGCGGAGGCTTGTCGGGGACCCTGATCCGCAACGCGGCGCGATACTGGCCCTGCAGCGCCGTCGCCACCTCCTCGATATGCGCCAGCGATTGGCCGACTTCGTTGCGGCCGGCGATCACGACGCCGCGGGGATCGAGGATCCGGAATCCCGCCAGCGTGACCTTCTGCGTTTCCAGGATGATCGGCATCAGCTGGGCACCGATCTCGACATAGGCCTGAGATGCGGGCGCACTGGCTGGAAGTGCGTCGGGCCGCCGCCGCAGCAGGTCGGCGCCGGCGGCAAGGTCGAGCGCCGGCCGGATTGGCGTCATCTTGTCGTCTGACACGGGACGTGCTTCGGGCGGGAGTTGAGCGCCAAGGACAACTCCGGCACTGAGGCGGGCTTCCACGTCTCGCGCATAGACCGCAGCCAATACCCGGCTTTGGGCAATCAGCTCGGCCTGGGTCTGGTGAATGAGCTGGTTGTCATAGAGCCGAAAGAAGAACAGTCCGACCAGAGGCAATGCGGCCACGGCAGCCAACGCGGCAAAAATGATCATTCCGACCGACGGCCGCCATTTCTCGCCGGCCCGTGATGTCATGCGTGCGGTTCGCATCGGCCGAGCTTGAAGCCAACGCCGTGGATGGTCTCGATGACATTGTCGCAATTCACCGCGGCGAGCTTGGCGCGAATATTGCGAATGTGGCTGTCGATGGTGCGGTCCGACACCTGGATGTTGAGCTGATAGGCGGCATTCATGATCTGCTCGCGGCTGAAGACCACCGACGGCCTGGTCAGAAAAGCCCTGAGGATTCCGAATTCGATGGCGGTCAGGCGAAGCGGTGTCCCGGCGAACGCCGCAACATGCTGTTCCGGATCGACCAGCAGCCCGCCCTGGGAAAGCGCCGCCGTCGCCTTTGTGTCCGACCCGCGCAAGGAGGTCCGGCGCAGGATGACGTTCACCCGCGCGACGAGTTCGCGTGGGCTGAAAGGCTTGGTGACGTAATCGTCGCCACCGATCTCGAGGCCCAGCACACGGTCGATCTCTTCGTCGCGTGCCGAAAGAAACAGGATCGGAACGTCCGAGGACTTACGGATCTCCCGGCAGACATCCAACCCATCGAACTCCGGCATGCCGATATCGAGAATCATGAGGTCCGGCCGGTCGGCGGCGAAGCGGGTCAAGGCTTCCTTGCCGTCCCGCGCCTCGAACACCGTCATCCCGGCCTTCCGGAGCGCGACCCGGATGACTTCGCGAATATGCAGGTCGTCATCGACGATGAGGATACGGTGTGTCAAACGTCTCTCCGGACAAAGGTCGTCGTCAACTTGCGGTCGAACTCTTCTGTTGGGCGTCCAGTGTACGCTGGAGCCGCCAGCTCCGAAAACCCCAGGCGCGCCAGGAAGCCACATCATTGCGATGCTGTTCTACAAGGTAGTTGCGGCGGAAAACAAGGTTTGGATCGAAGCTACGGAGGGCAATCACCCTGTTGATGGCCGGCAAGGCCTGAGGGCCGAGGTGAAACAGATAGTTGATGTCGACCGTGAGACCCTTGCCCGAGACCTCGCGGCTATGATCGACATTGTAATTTGCGATGATGGCAGGGAAATTGACCAGCGAGCAAACATAGAGCGTTGCGGTCAAAGTGATGAGGTTCGCGCGGATCAGCCAATCGTTCGAACGATTGAGCCTGATGCGGGCAACGATGAGCAACAGTCCGAACGCGACAAGCAGCATCCAGATGAAGGCTGCGATACGCCACCAGGTCAGCAGGTAAGTCTGCACATAGAGATCGAGCCGCAGGATGGACGACGCAACCAGCAGGACGTTCTGCGCGACCCAGAGATAGACGAGCGGCCGGATCACCTTCGACTGCTCGGCCGGGCCGCCGGGTCTCATTGCGATGAGCACGAATCCCGCAGCCAGCAACGCGGTGAGGATCAGGGGATAGGCGCCGCGATGCGCATAGGCCGCATAGCTGATGTCGGCCGGCAGCGTTGCGTTGCCCCAGAGAAAGAACACGTCCAGGGCGGTTTGAACCGCAAACAGCAAATTGAACAGGATCAGCGAACGCAGGATGGTCGCCGCACCGAAAAAGTCGATGTCATGAACTGGCTTCTCCTGCTCCTCGGTTGTTGCCACGGCCAAATCGGCCGGCACGTCGGACTTGCGGCGCCACCGGACGTGGATAAAGGGCCAAACCAGCGACAGAGCGGCCGCCCAAAACAGCGCCCGTCCCAGGCTGATATAGGAGGTGGCGCTGCCGGGGTTCAGCAGGCTGATCCATTTCTCAAGCAGCGGGTTGGCCGATACGAACAGAACTGCGAAAATGCCGCTGAGGACCACCGGAATGAACCACACGGTGAAACCTGCCGTCAGCGCCGGGAGATTGAATGCGCTGATGGTGTCCCGGAGCAATCTGAACGGGCCGACCAGATAAAGTTCAGAGAGCGCGGAGACTTGTTCGCCAACACCGGCGAGTTTGCGATCCGTCGTTAGCGAGAGGCCAACGCCGAGTGCCAGGACAATGAAGAAGAGTGAGGCGGCATTGAATTCCTCGATGGCCGGGATGAGGGCGGCGAGCACAAGGAGGCCGGCAAGCAGGACCTTCGCTTTGTTCAGCCTGGTGAAATTGGCAAGCAGCGCGCCGCCGGTTAGTGCGACGGCGAAGATAACAGCGGATATTCCGGTTCGCTGACCATAGAACAGCCAATCGGCCAATGCCGCGAGGGGCACGGCAATGGCCGGCTTGATTGGGAAAGCATTTTCCTGAATGGAGCCCGCCTGGGGTGCCGGCGTGGAGAATTCAACCATCGTTACGCTGCCTGTCTGGAGGGAAAACTGCAGACCAGCGCCGTCGAGGGATGTTCACAGAGCCACCAACCATCATTGGCTAAACGTGGGGGAATGGGCATTCGAAGATCGTCACCGGTTTGCAAGACGAGCTATGCGCGGCCATTGTGCAAATGCCGGGAAGGCTGCCTGCAAGACTTCAGGATTCTTATGCAGTTTCTGTGCAACGGCGCTTATGCGCTCGCGCAGCAATAACAAGTTTGATACGGCGATGATCTCGCCTGTCACACACGCACACAGCATCGTCCTTCATGCAAATCATCAAACGTATCGGCGTCGGCCTGGTCTGGTTCGCGGGGCTGGCTTTCATTTTCGTCGCGGCGAACAAGAACGATCCTTATCTGATTGCGCTGCGTGGTACGGGTAACATCGTTCTTGTCGTGGTGAGCGTTGCTGCTCTCATTCTCCTGATTCGATGTGGGTATTGGCGCAAGCGCGGGATCGCAGGAAAATTGCTGGTGCTGCTGTGGTGTCTGCCGTCACTAGCAATGCTGTGCGCACAAGCTTCGTTCGAGTTGCGCAAGCGAAACGTTCTGCAGACCGACGTCGCGCAGGCGCGTAGCCTCGGCCAGCATTTCATGGTAGGGTATTCATCATTCCCCGAAGTGGCGGCGCTGGCCGAGAAGGGCTTGATCGCCGGCATCTACATCACCAAACACAATGTACGAAGAGCACCGGAGACGCTGAAATCTGAAATCTCGGCGCTTCAGGAAAAACGACGTTCCGCCGGGCTGCCGCCATTGATTGTCGCCGCGGACCAGGAAGGCGGCATCGTCTCGCATCTGTCGCCGCCCTTGACCAAATTGCCTGCGCTCTCGACGCTGGCGAGGCTTCCGCCGGATGCTCGCAAGGAGAAAGCGGAGGCCTTCGGGCGAACGCACGGAAAGGAACTGGCGACGCTTGGCGTCAACCTCAATTTGGCGCCGGTGCTGGATTTGCGACCCGACGCGAAGCGTAACCGGTTCGATTTCAACACGCTGATCGGCCAGCGCGCGATTTCAGACGACCCGGCCATCGTGGCCGACATCGCCAGGTCCTATGTCCATGGGCTTGAGGCCTTTGGCGTCGGTGCGACCGTGAAGCACTTTCCAGGACTGGGACGGGTTCGTGCCGATACCCATCACTTCAGTGCCGATCTCGACACGCCTCTGGCGGAGCTCGAAGCGTCCGACTGGCGGCCGTTTCGGGATGTGCTGGCGGGCTCCAGGGCGCAGCTAATGATCGGGCATGTGACGCTGACCGCGGTTGATCCCGACCGCGCGGCGTCGCATTCCCGGCTTGTGGTTGACGGCATCGTTCGCAAGAAGTGGAATTATCAGGGCGTCATCATGACTGACGATCTGGTGATGGGCGCGATCTATCAGAACAATGTCTGCACAGCGGTGGTGGAAGCGCTCAATGCCGGCGTCGATCTGCTGCTGGTCGCCTTCGACGGTACGCAGTTTTATCGGATCTTTGCGTGCGCCAAGGAGGCATCTTCTAAAGGGAAACTCGATCCGGTAACGCTACGCGACAGCGAGGCGCGGCTAAGGCGGGCGTTCCCGCCGGATTGAGCGAGACGCTCCTCGCGGTCTCGGTGCTGGAAGGTCTTGCGTTTGCCATGTAACATCATCTGACGACGCGCCGGTCGTCGCCGCAGGTACCATCGCGGCGGGCCGGAAAAGACGTCCTCGGGGTGGTGTAATGCAGTTCGGAATCTTCGATCAAAACGATCACGGGCCCTATCCGCTCACCGAACAATATGAAAATCGGCTGCAATTGATCGAGTTCTACGATCAAGCCGGATTCCGCACCTGCCATATGAGCGAGCACCATTCGACACCGCTCAATTTAGCGCCATCGCCAAGCGTGTTCCTTGCAGCGGCGGCGCAGCGCACCAGGCGTCTGCGCCTCGGTGCGCTGGTCTACGTATTGCCGGCGCACCATCCGCTGCGGCTGGCCGAAGAAATCTGCATGCTGGATCATCTGAGCCGGGGCCGGATCGAGGTCGGGATCGGCCGGGGCGCTTCGCCGCATGAGCTGCATTATTTTGGCGTCGATCCGGACCGGGCACAGGCGATGTATGTCGAGGCCTACACCGTCATCATGCAGGCGCTGACGCAGGCCGAGGTGAATTTTCAGGGCAAGCATTATCAGTTCACGAACGTGCCGATCGACATGAAGCCGGCGCAGCTTCCGCACCCGCCGCTATGGTACGCGGTCCCGGTGCCCGAGGGCGCGGTCTGGCCGGCGCAAAACAGGATCAACATCGTGTGCGGCGGGCCCTTGCCGCGGGTACGTGAGATTACCGACCGCTTTCGCGCCGAATGGGCTGCGGCGGGCAATTCGCCGGATCAGCTGCCGCTGCTCGGGATCAACCGTTTTGTGGTGGCGGCCGACAGCGACCGGGAGGCGATGGCGCTCGGTCGCCGCGCCTGGCCGGACTTCTACAGCAGCTTCATGAAGCTCTGGAAGAAGCACGGTACGCAGCCGCGTTTCGCCCGGCTGCCCGAGGACTTCGATACGATGGTACAAAACGGCGGTGCGATTGCGGGATCACGGGGCACGATCCGGGAGCAGGTCAGAACGATGACCGAGGAGGCGGGCGCCAACTACTTCATCAGCCAGTTTTCGTTCGGCAACCTCAGCCAACAGGAGGTATTGCAATCCGCTGGCATCTTTGCCCGCGAGATGCTGCCCGTGGCGCGGGAGCGCGTGACGCAGACCACCTGGGAACACCAAGGATGATCATTCGCGTTATTGCATCGAGCCGATCCGTCGAAATCGATGACCCCGGAAATTTCAAGGCATTCTCGGTCCGCATCGAAGGGGCGATGGATGCCACCGTGCAGGAGAAGCTGCTCGGCAGCGTGGCGTTGCGCAGCGATCGCGAGCATGCCTGGATTTCGGAGCGGGTCTTGCGCGATTGGCCTTCGCTCAGATACGAGGCGTGGTGGCAGGATGGCCTGTCGAACATGATCGCAGCGGTGCAGAAGTTCGGCTGGATCGATCAGGTCAACCATTCGATCCGCGCCCACATCGAATACGCGCCGTAGCGGTTTCGCGGACCGCAGCCTCGCTCACTAACGAGTGCTGAGCGCAGGTTTGTAGTCCTGCCGCTTGGACCACGACGCGTAATAGGCAACGCCCGCCATGATCGCGATTCCAACGATGCTGACCAGGAAATGCATCGCGAGCGAATTCGGACCCGTGATCAGGAAGAAATGCCCTGCAAAGGAAAGGAAGACGCCGGCGCAGAAGACAGGCAACCATTCTTCCCCGCACTTCACGATCGGCCGCAGGGCTGGCCGTTGAAATCCATGCCAGTCTCTCGGGACCGCGAACGAGAAGAGGAAGGCAAGGGTGAGGAAATGAAGTACCCTGTAAGGGGCCAGATTTTCCTTCTCATTTGGAAGGAAGAGATTGAACACGGCGTGGGGAACGATTCCAGCCAACTGCGGCAGGTTTCCCGCTACGGTCACGATCAACGCGAACAAGAGATAGAGCAAAGCCAGTATGCGCAGGATCGAAAGATCCTGGAGCGAACGAATCGCCCGCATTTGCCTTGCGCTGCCCAACGCGAACCAGGCGCCGAGCACGAACACCAACTGCCAGGAGAACGGATTGAAGTACCAGTGCCCGTCTGGAAATGAGGATAGATTCCAGTCGAATTTGCGAGCGGCGAGGTAAAGGACAATCGACCCGGCTGCCGTCAGGTTCGGCCGGCGCAACATTCCGAACAATACGACCGGAAAGAATGCCATCAGAACGATGAAGAGCTGCAGCACATCGAGGTTGAGCGGTTTGGCCTGGAGCAGCAGGCCGTAAATCAATGTCCGGATCGTGTGGCCGAGGATCCCGGCGACATTGAATTCGTGGATGATTTCGGGCGCCGCCGATTTCCTGGCGACGTATCCGATCAGGTCGATATAGATCACGAACAGGACGACATAGGCGGCGTATAGCTGCCATACACGCCTGAAAATGCGGGTAGCGGTGACCAGGAAACCGCGCTCCAGCATCATTTTTCCATAGAGGATTGCGGCGGTATAGCCGCCGACAAACACGAACAGGTCGGTTGCGCCGCTGAATCCGAAATTCCGCAGGGTCAACACGCTGACCGCGTTATGCGGGATGTGATCCAGAAATAAGAACCAGGCGGCGATACCAAGCAGCAGACTGAGCCGCGGATCGCCGTCGCGTGCGGCAATCTCGGCCTTCATTGACGGAAACATGGAGCGTAAGAACTTTGCAAGCCGGAGAAAATCGAATCGCCTATGTAGCGCAATTGTCTGCGCCGGCCGAGTAGACTTTGCGTGAAGAATATTTAAGGAAGCCGGCGGCGATCAAAGCCCGTTAATGATCACGTTATTTTGACGACGAAATAGGGGTGCGCGAGTTCAGACGGTTTCATGTTTTCGCAGGTCGCGTCGGTGGTCGAATTGGTCGGCCTGCAGATCGACGCTTGCCGTGCCAATGTCGGGAAGCGCGGCTTCGTTCAGAATGTCGGCGGTTATGTCCTCGACGGCGGAATCGACGATTTCATGGATAAAACTGACGTTCCTGTATTCACCCGACGCAATCCGCGAGATGACCTCGCGCCGGGTAATTTCAGGATCGACAATGGCTTCACGGCCGCGACGGCCGTAATCGATCATCACGACGAAATACTGCATATTTGGCAATCTGTCAGTCACCCGGGAACGGATGACCGCAGTATTGCTGAAAACCGGAAAAAGTCAAGCGAAAATTCGGTAAATCAGCAATCAAGTCGGAGCGCGGACTGTTCCCGGCGGCCGGTCGGCCGAATCACTTGATGGCTTTACCTGCCGAATCGCTTGCCTTTCTCCGGCATCCCGTCCGCTATTTTGCCTTCCCGGTCTTGCGTGTCTTCGCAGCTGCCTTAGTGCGCAGGCGTTCGATCTGGCCCCGCGGCAGGGTGACGCAGATCTCGCCGATCCATTCGAGTTTCACGCCCGTGATCGGCTTGGCGTTGAAGCTCTTGAGATTGACCAGAGGTGAGGACTTTCCTCGCTCGATCGTCTTCAAATAGCGCTCGCCGGTCTTCAGGCGCACGACAGCCTCTTCGCCGTAGAAGCTCGACAGCGGATGGCGCTGCTCGCGGAAAACCACGATAACGTCGCCATTTTCGTACTTTGGCAGCATGGAATCGCCTGCAACTTCAAAGGCGATGGTCTCTTCGGCCATCGGGAAGGGCAGTTCGACCTCGCCGAGGCCTTCCGGCGGCACCTGTTCATGCTCCGGCTCGATCGTTGCGCCGGCGCCGACCCGGCCCATGATCGGCACCGAATTCAGCCCGAGATACTCCGTGATCGGTGCGATCTCGGACGCCTTGATCAGGCGTATCCCGGACAGGATTTCCGAGACTGCGCCCGCACGGACCCCCATGGCCTCCGCGAGGCCCCCCTTGCTTTTGCCTGTCCTCTCAAGTGCCCGTTCGATCATTTTGACGTCCAGCATGGTTCTTCCTTTCCCGAATTTCGGAAACACTAGCAGTTACGATAACCAGAAATCAAGCTTGACTTTTCGTTCGGAATATCGGAAATAGATGGAGGCGTCGGGCGACGTTCAAAGAAACAGGAAATTCGCTAATGGAACCAACAGACTGGGCGCCCGAGCACTCGGGCGCGCTGCGGGAGCTTTTTGCCCTGCGTTTGTCCTTTGCCAGGATCGCGGCAGCTATCAACAGGAAATTCAACACAGCTTACTCGCGCAATGCCGTGCTGAGCCGTGCCAGGCGGATGGGGCTCGCCTGGAACGATCGGACCGAATCGTCCCCATGCGGGCAGCCGCGGTTAAGTCGGCCGAGCGAAATTCATCTGGTAAAGTCGACTTCGCCCAGGTTTCCATGGCCGATGCCACCGTTTAGGGGGACGAAGCCGGTCAGGCTGCGCTGCGTGGAGACCGAACCGCTCCATCTTTCCCTGATCGAACTGGAACGCGGCAATTGCCGCTACCCTTACGGTGGGGACGAAGAGGGCGAAGCCATCACCTTCTGCGGTCATCCAGGCCGGCCCGGCTCGAGTTACTGCACACCGCACTTTCATCTGAGTCGCGGCCCCGGCACGCCGTCGGAACGTACGGCGTGCACCGTCTTGCTCAAGCTGGTCGAGACGGCATGAACGGCAACGCCAGGTTCTTCCGGGCGCAATCCAAACCCCATCGTTCTTGAAAGGAGATCATCCGACATGCCGAGAGCCAAACGGAACAAGCCCTATAACCCTGCAAAGGCACATGACCGGAAATCCCGGGATTTGCCACGCAATGCCGAGGTCGCGACCGTCGAGGTCGACAATCCCCTGGCGCTGGAGCCGGGTGAGAAGATCGTTACCCTGCGCTCCATCCGCAACGATCCGCTTGCCCGCCTGCATACGCATCGCCAGATCGACGAGGCGCAGTACCAGGGCGGGCGAGCCTTTCAGAGCGATTGGGAGAGGGCCGAACGCGGCCCGCGCGCGGTCGATCCGACCAGGGAGTACGTGGATGGCGGGCAGATGCGGGAGCCGATCACGGAGGGGCAGCGCAAGGCCGTGCTGCGGCTCAATCGCGCCGAGCGCGAACTCGGTGCCGATGGTTCGGCGCTGGTGCATGACGTCCTGGTTCATGGCTTGACCATGGAGCAGGTCGGGCAGCGGCGGGGACTGCGCACGCAGCGCTGGAAGGACTATTTCGCACGCCGGTTCTGCGAATGCCTCGACCGGCTGGCGCTGATCTACGGGTTCGCGACTGCCGATCCGGCAAAAACGCCCCCGCGATGAAGGTTATTCCAGCCCAGCGCGGCGGAAACCCTCCAAATAATGCTCTCGATCCGCGTCGAGCCTCCAGGGCAGCTGCGTCGCAATCCAGGCCAGCGATATGTTGGGCTGGGTCCGCCGCAGCTCCCCGAGCGCAGCTTTGGCGACGTCGATCTTCCCGGCCATGCCCGCGGCCACCGTCAGCACCCGGTAGGCGCCGCTGAGATCGCCGCGCTGGCGGGTCGCTTCGCGGGCGAGCGAGATCGCTTCAGAATAGTTCCTGCCGACGAACTGGGCATAGGCGGCGACGCCGTAGTAGATGGCGGACGAAGGGTCGCGCGGGCTCTGGCGGATGGCGCGCTGCGCGGCCGCATAGGAGTCCTGCCACCGCCCGCAATAAGACAGCGCCAGCGCGTAGTATCCTTGCGCCAGTGAGAAGTTCGGGTTGAGCTGTAACGCCAGCTCGAATTCGGCCAGCGCGTGATCGAGGCGACGCGTGGAGAAATAGACGCTGGCGAGCGCGGTATGCGCCCACGCATCCTCGCTGTCGGCAGCGATGGCTGCGAGCGCCGCGCGCTCGGCGATGGAGGCCACGGTCGTAATGTCCGCCCAGCCCAGATGCACGCCGAACATGTGGTTGGTCGCGATCAGGGCCAGCGCCTGGCCGTAATTCGGATCGATCGCAATCGCCTGTTCCAGGAGCGTCTGAGCGGCGGCGCTGTCCGTCCGCGTCACGCGCCAATGATGCGACAGCGCCCGCATGACAAGGTCCCACGCGTCCACGCTGTTCGGTGGTTTGCGCCGGCTGCGGAAGTTTTCGGCGGCATAGATCTGCGGCTCGATCGCCGCGACGATGGCATCGGTGATCTCGTCCTGCACGGCGAATACGTCGACCAGATCGCGGTCGTAATGCTCTGCCCAGAGGTGGCTGCCGGTCGCAGTGTCGTTGAGTTGCGCGGTGATGCGCACGCGATCGCCGCTCTTGCGCACGCTGCCTTCGAGGACGTAGCGCACCCCCAGTTCGGCGGCGACCTGCTTCAGATGCACCGCCTTGCCCTTGTAGGAAAACGACGAGTTGCGGGCGATGACGAAGAACCAACGCAATTTCGACAACGCGGTGATGATGTCTTCGCTGATCCCGTCAGAGAAGTATTCCTGTTCCTGGTCGCCGCTCATGTTGTCGAACGGCAATACGGCAATCGCCGGTCGATCCGGTAACGGCAATGGCCGGGGGGCCGGTTCGGAAGCTGCTTCGGCCGGCTCGGGGGGCGGATGAACGCCATTCACGTGCTCGTTCACGGCTCCCACGAAACGAAGACCCTTTCGCGGAATTGTCCGGATCAGCCGTTGCTCCTTGCCGCGATCGCCGATGGCGTTTCGGGCGGCGTTGATGCGGCTGTCGAGCGTTGAGTCCGACACGGTCCGACCGCCCCAAACCAGCGCGATGAGATCGTTCCGGCTGACGACGTGATCGCGATGCTTCAACAGATGAACCAGCAAGTCGAACACTTGCGGCTGCATCGCAACCAGTTCGCCGTCGCGGCGCAACTCGCGAAGATTGGTGTCCAGAGCGTACTTGTCGAAGTCGAATTTCACGTGCGTTGTCGCATCCATTCTCAACAAACAATCAAGTCCATCTCATGGAGAGATCAAGCGTCCGGCAAAGTCTTGTCGGCGCTCTTCAGTCATTCTGCAAGAACCGAAGTCGCGACCCCATTGCTCTCCACGGAGTTAGTTTCATGTCCGAAGCCCGAGCCATTGGCTCAGTCATGCCGACAAATCGAATGCTCAAATTCACTGCATTTCTGTTCGGCGCTGTGGCCTATTTCACATTTGTCTTCACGATTTTGTATGCGATCGGGTTCGTATCGGACCTGGTCGTGCCGAAGGCCATCGATACCGGCGCGAATTCGCCCGTTTTCGAAGCAATCGCCGTCAATCTCGCGTTGCTGTCGATGTTTGCCATTCAACACGGCGTGATGGCGCGTAAAGGCCTTAAGCGATGGTGGACGCAGTTTATTCCGAAACCGTTCGAGCGAAGCAGCTATGTTCTGTTTGCCAGCCTGACGTTGCTTCTGATGTTCTGGCAATGGCGGCCGATTCCGGCCGTCGTCTGGCAGATCGAAGAGCCCGAAATGGCCGCAACGATCGCCATATTATCATTTATCGGCTGGGTGGTGGTGTTTACCAGCGCATTCCCGATCAATCATTTCGAATTATTCGGACTGCATCAGGTCACCAACCACCTGACCGATCGGCAGATGCCGCCACCGACCTTCCGGGCGCCGCTGCTCTACAATTTCGTGCGGCATCCGATCTATCTCGGCTTCATCATCGCGTTCTGGGCGGCGCCCACCATGAGCGTCGGACATCTGTTGTTCGCGGCGGTGACCACGGCCTACATCTTCATCGGGATATTGCTCGAAGAGCGCGGCCTCGTCGGCGTGAGGGAATGAGCTTTCCATAACGGGAACGACGTGGCGAACATGAAGCGTCACGCCGCTCGATCCCTAGGTAGTCCTGAATCGGGCGGCGTTCGCTTTTTGGGAGAGAGCTATGTGAGAGGCAGGTCCCGCCCTGCAAATTCGGGGTTTGGCGTTGGCTGCGGGCTTCCGGTAAAAGCCTTGAAACACCTTCGCGGCGGCGACTATCTGTTCCGCCAGGCAGAATAACACGAGGAAATGCCCGACATGACCGCCAGACCGCAATTGCCGGAGCGCACGCCGCGCGCCACGGGCGAACCGACCGCCCTCGATGGTCTGCTGGTCGTCGATTTCACCCGTGTTGTCGCAGGGCCCGCCTGTACGCAAACGCTGGCCGACTTTGGCGCCGAGGTGATCAAGATCGAAAATCCGGATGGCGGCGACGACACGCGTCATTATGAACATGCGGAAATCGGCGGCGAGAGTGCGGCCTTTCTCAGTCTCAACCGCAACAAGCGCGGAATTGCGCTGGATTTCACCAACCCGGCGGCGCTGGAGGTCGCGCGCGAACTGATCGCGAAAGCGGACGTCGTGGTGGAAAATTTCTCTGGCGGCGTGATGAAGAAGTTCGGCCTCGACTATGCGTCGGTCGTTCCGAGCAATCCGCGACTGGTCTATTGCTCGATCTCGGCCTATGGCCGCAAGGGAGAGCTCGCCTTGCGCCCCGGGTTCGATCCGATCACACAGGCCGAAAGCGGCTTCATGTCGCTGAATGGCTTTCCGGATGCTCAGCCGGTACGAACCGGCCCGCCGATCGTGGACATGGCGACGGGAATGTCGGCGTGCAACGCGATTTTGCTGGCTCTGATCGCGCGCGACCGGCTCGGCCGTGGCCAGCAGGTTGAGGTGGCGTTGATCGACACCGCGGTAGCGATGACCGGCTTTTATGGCATGGCCTACCTGATCAGCGGCGAGAACCCTGGTCGTTTCGGTAATTCACCGAACGGCTCACCGACGGTCGGCGTGTATCAGGCCGCCGACGGGCCGCTCTATATGGCCTGTGCCAACGACCGGCTGTACCGCCGCCTTGTGACCGAAGTGCTGGAACGGCCCGACCTCGTGACCGACCCTGAGTTCGCTCACCGGAAAAACCGAACGGCCAACAAGGAAAAGCTGCGCGCCATCATTGCCGGCGTCTTTGCCAGCGACCGGCTCGAGAACTGGATGGCGAAGATGAAAAAGGCGAACATACCGGTCGGCTATCTGCGCACCGTGGAAGAGGGCTTCAACGCGCCGGAAGTGCGCGACCGCGATCGCCTCAGTCACATCCCGCATCCGACCGCTGGTTCAGTGCCCAACATCGAAACGCCGCTCAATATGAGCCTCACGCCCACGATCGATCCGGTCGCAGCGCCGCTGCTCGGCGAGCACACCAAGGAAGTGCTGCGCAAGACGCTTGGATACGATGACCGCCGTATCGCTGATTTGGCCGAGGCGGGGGCTTTCGGAAAGACTGGTAATACCGGCTGACCGGCCGTCTTTCGTTTCCAATCGTGCTTCCGGTGCGGGGGCTGATCCATTCGGACCGGTCCCGGCACCGCACATTTCCCGCCGACCCTTCGACGCGCCGAATCGGGCCGTTTCGGCCGTTCAGTTCGGCTTGCTACGCAGGTTGTTTTTCGGCATAGTTGCAACCTGTTCCGGCTCCGCGCGATCGATTTCCAGGCGAGCCATGCGAAGTATCAGGGTCGCCGTCGTCAGGCCGAGCCGTTCGGCTTCTTGCGCGGCAATATCTACTTTCTGGGCCAAGCCCTCACGTTTACCTGGATATGCCATTCCTGTTCCTCTTCTAAGGTGCGAGATGAAAAATCCCACTTATGTTGCAGAGCTGCAGAAGAAACTCGGAGCTCCATCGAGCGAAACGATCGAAAGCCTGCGACTGTTGAAGGCTTCGTGAAACTTCCGTCCGGTCAGCGTTCCGAAATCATCGAGCTGGTCGAACGGGTGGCGACGGACCCCTTGTCTAACGATCCCTCATTGTCTTGACCCCCATTGCACGCGCCTTGCTTCAATTGTTCGCTTGATGGGCGGGCGGACGGGTCGCGATCGCGTAGACAGCGCCGCCCTCCAGCGCTTCGGATTGGTGGAGTGTGCCGGCGGGCAGGTGGATGGTATCGCCGGCGCCGACGATGCGCTCGCCGCCATCCCACATGAAATTGAGCCGGCCGCTAATGATCACGAGGATTTCATCGACCGGATGGGTGTGAAAGCGATGCACCTTGCCCGCGGCGTCATGCTGCAATTCGATGCTGCCTTGCTCGGGGAGCAGGTTCAGGATGACGGGATCGATAGCGAACTCGGTTTTCTGACTTGCGATGATTTGGGTCATGCCGCTTGCTCCTTGTCTTCGATTTGAGACGGTTTGCTCTGCGCGAGCTTGGCGAAGGGACAGCCTCCTCCGGATTCGTTGTCGTCATGCAGGAAGTATTGCTGGTACTCGCGCCCGTCGGCCGCACCGTAACGGCCAAGATGCGGTGAGGGGCTTGCATTGTCGTAGGGAATGAGCCGCTTGCGTACTTCGGCGAACGCGGCGTTGGTGGCCTTTTCGCTACCGAGGATCTTCTCGAACACCCATCGTGGCTGGAAGGTGAGCATGAAGGCGCTCGACCGGCGGCTTTGCCGCATCACGTGTGCCGGCGTCGTGCACACCACAAAAATTGGCTCTCCGGCGAATGAGAACTCCCACATTGGATGATCGATCTGTTCGGGGATCTCTGCCGGCCATGGACTCTTGTCGAGCCGCGCCAGCTGGTCGAGCGTCAGCCACATCTTGCGGTAATAGGCGTCAAGCGTCTGCACCGGGCGAGGCCGGGTGAATACGATCAACGAAGTGTTGGGACCGTAGGATCTGGACTCGGAGACGTACTGTGCGAGTTGGACCCCCAGAATCTCGACGTCGTAGGGATCGAGGAACAGATAACGCAACTGGTCCTGCCGATGGCCGGTCACGCCGAAAACACAGGGAAAAGGTCTCGCTTCGCTGCTCATCTGGGCTTCGAATTCGGAGAACATGACGCTTTGCCAACTGCTCACCGCATACTTCGAAGCGACTTCCTCTTTTCTCAAAAACAAACGCTCCATAACGCCCCCTCTACGTTCAATACGTCTAGCGAACTATCAATTTGGTCCTCATCAATAACGGCCCGGCGATACCCGGCAGCGACATGAGCAGCAGGATTCCGATCAGCATGCTGTAACCGGCGTCGCCGATCGCGGCAGCGCCTTGCATGCCGCCGCTGGCGGCAAGCGGACTGGCGGCAATCATGGCGAAGCCGATGACGGGCTGCGCGGCGCCGGCGAAAATTCCCGCGGCCGTCGTGTTCACGGACGCGCCGACGCCGATCAGGTCGGTGGTGTATAGTTTCTTGGTGCATTTCAGCACCAGGGGCACCGTCCCGCCGGCGACAAGTCCGAGCGCCGTAAACACGAAGGTCACGTAGATCAGGCCGAACGCCTGTGCGATCGGCGGCAGCAGCATTGCAATCAGCACCATCCGCAGCACGCAGATGCGGATCAGCGCGGTGTCGAGCGCGGCTGCTGCGCGGTCAGCCATGTGACCGAGAAAGATCGAGCCGACCGCGTTACCGATCATGAAGGCGAGCAGGGGAGTGGCGGCCGCCGTCGGCGAGATATTGAAGAAATGCGCCACCATCGGAATGCCCCAGACGCCCGACAGTGTCGTCACGACGGCGAAGTGGGAGGCAAAAGTCATGGCGCAGCCCCAGTTGGCGAGCTGGGTCAGAGATTGTCCGGCGGCCACAACGACGCCCTTCAACGTCTTGTTGCTGCGCGACACCGGATCAGGCTTCAGCACGACCTTGGCGAAGGCAAGGTTGGCCAATCCGACGGCGGCGATGAACAGGAAACACGCGCGCCAGCCGAAGCCGGTTACCGCGGCCGCAAGCGGCGTCGTCGCGATGACACCGCCGACGTAGCCGGATACTTGCGAGATGCCCGACATCACGCCAAACCGCTCGTCGCTGAAGCTCTGCGCCACGAGCTTCAACAGCGCCGTGAATACCAGCGCGTCGCCGCAAGCGATGACGAGGCGCGCCGCAAAAACGTCGAGCATGTTCGGCGCCAGCGCAAACGCAGCGCTCCCCAGCGATGATGCCACCATGCTGAACAGCACCACGCGCTTGACGCCGTAACGGTCGACCAGAAGACCCGCCGGAATCTGCATCAGCGTGTAGCCCCAGAAGTAGCTGGAGGCGAGCATCGCGACGCCGGCGGCGTCGGTGCTGAAGTCGTGCATGAGGTTCAGGCTGACCGATTGCGGCGACACGCGCTGCAGGAACGCGATGGCGTAGGCGATGGCCACCGCTGCCCAGGCCAGATAGGCGCGATCGGTGAACCGCGAGACCGGTGCGACCATGGCCTGTTGTCCGGGTATCGACATCATACCCTCGCGTATCCGACCGAGAACAGGGCGTCGGCCGTATCGGGAATCACACGGGACATCGCGGCGTCGACCAGCGACGCCGCGCCATGATAGTTCTGCCGGTGGTGCTTAATGTGGCCGTAGGCGCCACGCATGATCATGCCGGGCAGTTCCAGCAGTTTGCCGGGGTACAGCGAGGAGCACATCTCAATGCAGGCCGCTTGCAGTGCGGGATCCTGTGTGTCCCCAAGCAGCGAGGGGGTAACCTTCTCGCAGATCTTGGCATTGGCGGCCCATACGATGGGATTTCGCGTCCGCCATCCATAGAGCACGCTGTCACCCTTCTCGGCGGCACCAGAGCATCTCAGGACTTCCGAGGTGAAAAATCCGTAGAGCCCGCGGCCCTGATGGGCGGGCAGCACCTCGGTTCCGCTGCGATAGATTGCAAGTCCACTGGAGATGTTCAGCACGCGATAGACTGAAAACGCGGCCAGTCCTGAGCTGCTAAAAACCAGAATGAGGCTGAACTTGCTGTCGAACGGGGAGGCGTCCGCCGTCCAATGCGGCTCGCTGGCTTTCCAGTTGACGGCGATGATGCCGTTCATCGCGTCCATCAGCGGTTGGCGGTCGGAGGCTGCAACGCTTGATGCATCCGGAAAGCTGTAGACTGCGTAGTCTGTCCAGGGCGATTTGATCGCCTGATACCGGCTGCCCAGATTTCGCGTCATCGCCGAACTCCAGTTACGCCCCTGAGCTATACAGGCGAGCCTCGAATGGCTTAAAGGACAATATGCCCTCGAAATCTGCCAAACCCCGACGCTCCGGACCGCGTGAAACGCCGTCGACGCGACGTATCGCGATCGTCGCCTTTCCGGGCGTGACCCTGCTGGATATCTCCGGTCCGGCGCAGGTGTTCGCGGAGTTGGCGGCGATCGAGTTGCCCGGTCCGGGTTATTCCTTGTCCTATCTGTCAGCCTCGGGCGGGTTGGTGCCGACAGACGTCGGGATGATGGTGGATACCGCCGCGATCGAAAGCGTCCGGCCGCATCAGGTCGATACGCTGGTGATCCCGGGCGGGCCCGGAATTTGGGATATCCGCGACGACGTCCGGCTGATGCAATGGATCTCGCAGACGCTGCCCACGGCGCGTCGGGTGGCATCGGTGTGTCTCGGGGCTTTTGCGCTGGCCTGGACCGGCGCGCTGGACGGAAAGCGCGCCGCGACCCATTGGCGCTATTGCCCGAGGCTGCAGGACAGCTTCCCCAGCATCCGCGTCGAGCCGAACGCGATCTTCGTCAAGGACGGGCGGGTCTGGTCATCGGCTGGCGTCAGCGCCGGCATCGATCTGGCGCTCGCCATGATCGAGGAGGATTTCGGCCACACCACCGCGCTCGACGTTGCGCGAAGGCTGGTGGTGTTTCTCAAGCGGCCCGGCGGCCAGAGCCAATTCTCCACCGTGCTCGCGGCGCAAGCCTCCGACGTCGAAGGGCGGTTCAGCGCGTTGCACGCCTGGATCATCGAGAATATCGCAAGCGATCTCAGGGTCGAAACACTCGCCGCGAAGGCCGGGATGACGCCTCGGACTTTTGCTCGCACCTATGCCAGCCGCACCGGGATGACGCCGGCGAGCGGTGTCGAAGCGCTGCGGGTGGAAACCGCACGTCTGTTGCTGGAAAGCAGGCAGGTCGGCGGCGTGATCGAGGTCGCCAAACGCGCGGGGTTCGGCGATGACGAACGCATGCGCCGCGCGTTCCTGCGGCACCTCGGCGTATCGCCCACCGAGTACAGAAGCCGTTTTTCGGGCGGTTGAGCGGCGCCGCGGGGGCCACCGGCCACGAAGTTCCCCTGTGTTGGTCCCCAAAATGCGCCAAGCTCTGACGTTTTTGGCCACAATCCAAATCGACCGTGACGACATGAAAACGCTGGCCGTCATTTCGATTCTTGCGCTGCTCACGGTTTCCGGGGCGGCCTATACCGACCGGCTTTTCATGGGCGATCAGCAGACGACGCGAGGGGCGGATTGAACGCGCCTCACAAGCACCTTGGGGACGATGAGCATGCTTTCAATTGATCAATTCCTGCGATTCATCAGCGTACCGGCCGTGATGGCGGCATTCCTGATTGCCTCCCAGGTTTCGGGCGCGGGAATTTTCCATTCCAAGCCGATGTACCTCGCCAGCGAATAGCAGCCTCCCGTTCCAGCACCGGATTAACCCGTTCAAAGCGGTAGCTTTTCCCTTTTGTCTGCGGCTAATGTGCCGCCAAAACGGGAGAGAAACAGCATGAATGATGGGACCCCCATCCGGCCGACGAGGAACGTCGAACTCGGCGCCAGCGGCGAAGAATTCCAGAATCTCCATGAATTCGTGCGCAAGGCGCGGGCCCGGCTGAACCAGAACGCCTGGGACTATATCGTCGGGGCCTCGGAGACCGAGACGACCATGCGCCGCAATCGCATGGCGCTCGACGAGATCGCATTCCGGCCGCGGGTCCTGCGCAATGTCGCCAGGGTCGACGCGTCGACCGAACTGTTCGGCCGCAAGTTGCGCCTGCCGGTGATGATCGCGCCCGTCGGTGCGCTGGAGATTTTCGATCCCGATTCGGGTGCTGCGGTGGCGCGGGGAGTTGGGACGTTCGGTGCGGCCCACATGCTCAGTTCGGTCTCCGAGCCGGGGCTTGAGGCTACGGCAAAAGCAGCGCCCGATGCGCTGCGCATCTTTCAGCTTTACGTTCGCGGCGACGATGCCTTTGTCGAAGATACCGTCAGCCGCACGATCGAAAACGGCTATGCCGCGTTTTGCCTGACGGTCGACACCGCCCATTACAGCCGGCGCGAACGCGATATCGCCAAGCGCTATGTCCGCGAAAGCCGCATCCGCGCTACCGGTGGCGACTTCCAGAAGGGGCTGGAATGGCGGACCGTGAAGCTGATCAAGGACAAGTATAAGATCCCGCTGGTGCTCAAGGGCATCGCCACCGCGGAAGATGCCGCGATTGCGCTCGATCATGGGGTGGACTGGATCTATGTGTCGAACCACGGCGGACGCCAACTCGACCACGGCCGCGGCTCGATGCATGTGCTGCCCGAAATCGTGGACGCCGTTGCCGGCCGCGCCAAGATCATGGTCGACGGCTCGTTCTGCCGCGGCACCGACATTGTGAAGGCGATCGCCTCGGGTGCCGATCTCGTCGGCATCGGCCGCCTGCAATGCTGGGCGCTCGCCGCCGCGGGCGAAGCCGGCATCACCCGGATGCTTGAATTGCTGGAGGATGAAGTGATCCGGTGCCTCGGATTGCTCGGCGTCACCAGTCTTGCGGAGCTCGACAAATCCTATCTGCAAGCGGCGATGCCGACCAACCTGCCGAGCGCGTTCAGTGCATTCCCGCTGCTTGATATTGAGCCTTACCGGTACTGAGCACACGGCGTTACCTCTCGTCAGGTCTTGAACGCCATTCTCAGCAAGGTAGGCGCTGATTGTCGGCATGAGCTGAGTCGGTGCGCGCAAGAAGCTGCCGTGATGCAGACAAAATCTGATCGAAATCTACCAATAGTCGAAGGGAATGGTGGACAATCCTTTCGCTGAACTCAGCCTCGAAAAGGCTATTGGCCTTCGCTGGACGCTGCGGGACATTCAGGCCCGCCGGCTGAAAATGTCGCCTGTCAGCGACGAAGATCTGCACGTGCTGACCGAACTCGGTCTGATCGAGATACGAGACGAGGGGCCGGTGCTGACGGAGGCAGGGGCAGCCGTGCTGTGACCCGATCTAGAGCTTCGGTCCTGATTGAATCAGAACCGAAGCTCTAGATTCTTTTTTTGTCGCGTTTTCTACCGCAGATAAGTCTACGCAATCTGCGCAAACTTGATTGCTACGCGAACCGGTAGCCACTTCGCTCGAAAACGCTTTAGCGGGCCTTCAAGAAGCTCTCGCCCGAGTCGCAAGGCGTGCATCGATAGGTCAGCACATCGTAGCTTTGATCGCGTGGCTCGATCATGGCCAGCCTCATTTGCGCGCCGCATTTGATGCAGGGCATTTCTATGCTGGTTTGAAAGCGCGTGCAGGTTGGCGTTGGCCGGAATGTTTGCAGCATTTGTTCCCCATGTTCCCGAGAGCGACGCAACGCCACAAACCGTCGAACTCGAGCCCCCGAATCACTATGCCACACTGTTGACATGATTGGAATCGGGTACGCTAGCCCGTATCGCTACGGGCCGGGAAAGGAAATAATTCCCTTTCGGAAGCGCCTGGATGCATCCCCGGGAAGTGCGGCGCCGGCCAATACGGCGCAGACGCCGCCCTGAACTATGCTAACCTCCCAGAGACGACATTGGAGAGGCGATCATGATTGAACCGAAACTCGAAGTTCCGGCCGAGCTGCGCGATCTGGCCGAGAAAACCATCGATCAGGCAGAAAAGGCGTTCGGCATGTTCTTCGATGCCGCCGGCAAGTCGATGACGTCGATGCCGGGGCCAGGGACGGAGATTTCGAAGCAGGCGCTATCGTTCACCGAGCAGAACATGAAGGCAGCCTTCGAGCACGCCCGAAAGCTGGTTCATGCGACCGACCTCCAGGAAGCGATGCGGATTCAGTCCGAATTCCTGCGAAGCCAGTTCACCAATGCCGGCGAGCATATGAGACAGATCAGCGGTGGTGTCATGTCGGCCGCCAAGGACGCGAGCAAAGGCAAGTTCTGAACGGCAGCCGCTACCGCCGGCGCGCTATCGCGACTCCGAACAGGAACGCAACGAACAGACTCGCGAGGGGCGCTTCCCGGGTAATGGCGCTGACGGTGGATAGCGGCTTGCCGGGTTGCCGTGCCGTTGCGATCGCCTCGGCTAGACGATCGACCGCGGCCTGAAGCGCTGCAGATACATCCGTGATCGTGCGCGATACATCGGTCGCGGTGTCGATCGCGCGTTCGGCCATGCTGGGCTGTAGCGGTGGAGGTGTCTCGATGCTCACGGTCGACACTCACTTTAAACTTCGAAATCTATTCAGCATGCTGGAAATGCGCGACCAGGCGATTTGTTCCGCCACGGTTCCGCGACGGTCTGACGGCGGAACAATCGTCAGCCCCGGGATTTGATTCCAACACAGCAATCAATCCAGGTTTCTGAAATGGCGGACAATCATTCGAAGGAAAACCATGCGACACGCCGCGGCGGAGCACCTTTGGCGGTCGCGATTGCAGTCGCGTGTATAGGCGGGTTCAGCATGTTGATCGCTGATTACGGCCCAAGGAATAAGCCCAAGGTGCAAACGGCCGCGGAAGCTCATTACAGCACCACAGGCGACGCCGCCCGGGCGGCTGGCGCAACGGTGATGCCGACCGAACCCAAGCCGCGACTGGAGCCTGATGCGCCGGGGCCGAAGCCCGTGCAGCCGGCAAACCCCTTGCGGTCCGGGGATAACTAGAGCGTTTTCCAGCGAAGTGGACACCGGTTCACGTGAAGAAAACGCGTCAAAACAAGAATCTGGAGCCCCGTTCCGATTCCATCGGAACGGAGGCTCTAGTCGGCGGGTTGGTTCTCGCCGTGCGAAATCCTGAGGGCAGCATCAATTCTCATGTGAACACGACGCTCCGCCATGTGAATCAGCCGCGTCCTGGTCTTGCCGGCCACGGTCTGCCCGCCGATCTGAAATCGCCATTGCCAGATATCTGGCTCGCCGGTGGCCGTGACGCTGTATTCCACGCCCTTGTAAATCACGATCTGCCCCATGCTGGGTCAATATCATGAGGGACAATTCTTTGCCGCTGCGATCAATCCGGGAGATTACGGAAAATGGCCTGTGATCTGCATGCTTCCCATGCAGAATGGCGTGAAACACGAATGGCTCGATGCTGCCTTGCAAGGGCTGCGGCGGGTTCGCTCAGGAGGTACCGATAGCCGATGCCGTTGACGAACAGTCGTTCGGGCAGCTCGCAAGAAGCCGCGAGGTCTGATGCGGCGATCCTGATTTCGCGTTTGACACGTCGGGCAAATCAGGGGCAGAAAATCATCATCGCGAAATCAGGCTCGTGACCGGCGCATCAGCGTACGCTGACGAACGCGCCCCATACGGCAGCAAGCCCCGCTCCCACCAGGACGAGAAGCGGGTTGGCACAAAACGAACTGCCGTACTGGCACATCGTGACGCCGAGCGAGCCGATCTCGTTATGGCTTGCTGCATAGAACAGGCCCGACAGGATCGCGAGCACGGTAGCGACGAAATACATCAACGGCCTCCTTGCGATCTGATTGAGCGTTGGCCGGTGCCCTGCGCCCAATGTTTCCATTTGAATGTCGATGTACCGAACCAATTTTTTGCGCTTGACGCGTCGGGCAAATCAGCGGCACATCTTCATCATCGCCGATATCGTAAAGCTCGCGCCGGTAAATCGGCCGCGGGCTTTTTCATTTGCAGCGATGCTATCCGCGGGGAAGTTTCAAATTATCCAACCTGTTGCATCGCATTTTCGGTAATTTGTCGACGGTCCGAAAAACATTTGACACGTCGGGCAAATCACCGGCAGATTTTCACGATCGCGACAATCATGCAGAGCCCGGGCGGAGCAATCCGCCGCGGGCTTTTTCTATTGAAAGTTTCCAATCGGACGGCGGCCGCTTGTCACGACGCCCCAACTCCCAACGCCCGTCGCCTGAGGCGTCGCGGGCGCGCC
>NZ_JAFCLZ010000019.1 GCF_018130165.1 Bradyrhizobium sp. JYMT SZCCT0180
GCTCTCCCCGGTGAGACGGCCTCTATTGCCACCGTCGCCCCTCGGAAGCGTTAGCTCCCGCAGGACTTGACGCCGTTACGGGCGCCAGGACCACACGCTTTCGCCGTACGCTTCAGCCGCGACCGTCAATCGCAACCTCAGCGTCCACCGCGACCCGCCCCTCGTCGTGACGACGGCCGACGCCCCTCTGAATGGGACGGGATGGATGAGAATGTGCCGGTGATTTGGGTCGAAGGAAAGAGATATATTTTTGATTTACAGAAATATAGGACTTGACATGATTTCTGACAATCGGAAGTGATTTGCCCGTCGGGTTGATTTGTCGCGCCCTCGCTTGCAGATTGCTATTGCGCACGCCTCGACGCAGTTCTCAACGCGTAGGCAGATTGCGGGGTGAGCCCATAAGCTCAAGCGATCGCCCGGCGGCTGCTTTACCCTGGACTACGGACGCAATTCAGGGCGTGGCGTGAGGTCCGAAAAGTGCCAGAAGCCGACATCCTTGATTTCGCATGATATAAACGTGTTCCCGACGGCGTGCTGTACGCGGAACCGGTCGTCAAGCACTTTGGCAGAAAGACAACTTGACCATGACTGATCGATACGCCGTCATCGGCAATCCCATCGGCCACTCCAAGTCGCCTCTGATCCATCGTGCATTCGCACAGCAAACCGGCCAAGAGCTCGAGTATACGGCGATCGAGGCCCCCGAAGGGGGCTTCGCGGCAGTTGTAGACGCCTTCCGCCACAAGGGCGCACGCGGGTTGAACATCACCGCACCGTTCAAGCTCGATGCCTTTTGCTATGCGACCAAGTTGCTCGACCGCGCGCGTCTTGCGGGTGCCACCAATGCGATGTCCTTCGTTGGCGATGTGGTCGAGGCTGACAACTTTGACGGCGTCGGCCTGTTGCGTGATATCGAATACAACCAAGGCATTCCCCTGCCAGGCAAGCGCGTCTTACTGTTGGGGTCAGGTGGTGCAGCGCGCGGCGCCTTGCTGCCCTTACTTGAAGCCAGACCGGCAGAGCTTGTGATCATAAATCGGACGTTTGAGAAAGCGCGGTCGCTCGCTGAAGCCTTTGGCTCGTATGGCTCGGTCATCGCGAGCGGTTATGACAGACTAAAGGATGCGGAACGCTATGATGTCGTGATCAACGCCACGTCGGCGAGCTTGCGGGGCGAAGCTCTCCCGGTCTCAGCAAACTTCTTCAGCAATGCCTCGCTCGCCTACGAACTCGCCTATGGCAAGGGGTTGACCCCATTCTTGCGCCTTGCCCGCGAATCGGGCGTCGCCCGAGTTTGCGACGGCGTCGGCATGCTCGTCGAGCAAGCCGCCGAGGCTTTCGCTTGGTGGCGCGGGGTAAGGCCGGCAACAGCCGCGGTAATTGCTAAACTGACTGTCCCGTTGACGTGAATGTCGGCTTTGGGTCAATCGCGTCGGTTTGGCGATGTCCGAGGCATTTCCGGTTTACCCCTCATAGCCGACGTTCGCTGCGAGGTTCGGCAGGTCCGAAAGGTGCCAAGGCAGCCCAGCATGCATCGGCTACTAGGCCGAATTATTTATTGAGTTTTAGGAAATCCGCGCCACAACCTTTGCATGAAAATGGCCATTGCAGCGCTCCTGCTCGGAGCATTCGTCGGTTTGTCCGCCGTCGTCGGAGGAGACCGTTGGTACCTGATAGGTTTTTCGTACGCGCTGCTCTGGCCCGCAATGTTCGCCTTTGCGATTCTCCCGGGCGTACTGGTTGGCTCCCGGTTGCGGAGTTGGCAATCGTGCGTCGTTCTGACTGAAATAGTTACCCTCGTTGCCACGACCATGCTTGAACGCCCCACCATTGGAAAGTTGCTTCCTTGGGGGCCACTACTGGCTATGGTTCACCTCGCCCTTTTCCCGCCAGTCCTACTTGCGGGTCTCATAGGCTACTTCGGGAGCAAGCAACGGGAACATGGAGATCAAGAGCCTGTCTGAACCAATGTCCGCTATGGGCCAATCGCCCCACTTTGGTCGTCGGCAGACTACTTCCGGTTTTCCCGCGGAAGCAGACATCGTCAGGGCCGGTCGGCATGTCTCAAAAGTGCCAATAGGCGACATGCTTGCAAAGGCACGGATCTGATCCGGGCTAATGCACAATGGTCGTTCGTTGTGTCCGCAAGAGGCGGTCGGCGGTGAACCTTTCGCGGGCGGCCCGCGACAAACAAGCCGCCATCGTCGCGACGGCGGCGCGTGCCGCGCCGATCGCGCGACGCCAATTGAGGCTTCCCATGCCGATCGTCCGAATCCTCCTGGTCCTTCTCGCGCTCGCTTCGCCGCTGTCGATGGCGGGAGGCGCTGTTGCGGGGCCGTTTGAGGATGCGCAGGTGGCGCATAGCAGACGCGACTACGCAACCGCACTACGGCTCTGGCGTCCGCTGGCCGACCAAGGCAATGCCGAGGCGCAGTACGCACTCGGGTTCATGTACGACGGCGGCCAAGGTGTGCCGAAAAATTACGCTAGGGCTGCAAAGTGGTGGCGCCTCGCAGCCGATCAAGGCCATACCTTCGCCCAGTACAACCTGGGGACCTTGTACGACAACGGCAATGGGGTGCCTCAGAACAAAGCTGAAGCATTGAAGTGGTATCACCTTGCCGCCGAGCGCGGTAACGATGGCGCGCAGTTCAACGTCGGGGTCCTGCATTTCGCGGGCGTGGCCGTGTCCGAGAACCGGATCGAGGCTGCGAAGTGGTTTCGCCGCGCTGCAGACCAAGGTCATCTTGGAGCGCAGGTATATCTTGGCCTCTGTTACGCTACGGGACTAGGCGTGCCGCAAGACAATATTCAAGCATACATGTGGCTCAGTTTGGCGGCTGCGCGAAGTGACCAGGATGCGATCAGCAATCGAAATCGCGTCGCGCAACAGATGACCCCGGCACAGATCGCCGAAGCGCAGAAGCTGGCGGTTGAGTGGAAGTCGAAACCAGAACGGTAGTATTCCCGTGCGTCGCGGAAGCAATGTCTGCTGTGGGTCATTTGCGGACGTGAGCCTCTGCGTCGGCGACTTCCGATTTGCCCCCAAAAGCAGACATCACGATCTTTGCCGGATCCTGCTTTGCTCCCAAGATCGGCTCGAGGAGATGGCGGAGGCGTTGTCCGTCTAGCTTGCGCCCGATCCAGGTGCCGGACTGAGCGGAGCGCCCCCTACCGAAAAGGGGCCGGCAGGCTTGGGAAGTGGAGGGGGAGTTGGAGGGAGAACTGGAGGGGGTACTTTTCGCGATGCCTGGATGATCCGCGTGCGAGGATTTGGACGTGGGATGCTGGAAGTCGTGAGCGGTGGGATGCTGGAAGTCGTCAGCGGCGCCGCCTGATTCTGCAGGGAGCTCACCTGCGCCGTCAGCAAGGAAAGTTGACGGGTTATTCTTTTCAAATCCGCCTGTTGGGCTGAGGCGCTTTGCATGAGCGACATCAACACATCGGCGTTTTGCTCCTGCGACGTCTGAATGTCCCGCAGTCCCGCCCTGACAACCGGATCCGGTACGAGGACCGGAGCCGGGGTCGGCGGAGGAGTTGCAGCGACGCGATTGTGATTTGGCGGGGAGAAGCGGCTGAAGTCCGGCAAGGAGAACTGATCGACGCTCGGCAAAGAGAACTGATTGAAAATCGGCAGTGAGAAGCCGCCGAAACTCGGCAAGGAATTGGCGGTGGCGGCACCAATGACGGCCATGGCAGCCAGCGAGACAGCTAACACCGGCACCGGGCTAGAGGCTACCCGCGGTGCCGCCTCGGGCTGTTTGCCCCCTTGCGCTTCCCTGCCCGGTGCTTCGGCCACCTGTGTTCCCTACGTCTCAGCCCAGTCGCGAGATTCTTCCCATCACCGGTCAGCAAAAGAGCCATCGTGGTGACAAACCAGCAATGGCTCGCGCGCGCTTGCCCACCTGAATTCGGCTCAAATCATGGGCTCGTATGGTTAATGTTCAGTTATTCCGGAAGACCAGCCGACGTCGGTGCCGGTCCGAGCTTGCTCGCAACCGTCATCGTGAACAGGCTTGTCGTCCTGCCATCGTCAGTTAGGCTTCGAGGCACCTTCTGCCGCCGCCGGTGCCGCCGGCCTTGGGCCGCCGCCGGTGATCCGCTCGATCACCGAGCGAACGGCGTCGCGGGTCTTGCGATCCTTCACGGCATCCAGCAGCGGGGCGGCGCCCGGCGAACGGCGGATCAGGCTTTCGGGATCGGGGAACACCAATGGATCGTCCCACGGGCCCTGCACCACGAAGGGCAGGTCGAAGCCGGGCGGCGCGTTGGGTGCAGACGTCAGACTGGCGACGCCCTTCAGATCGTATTCGCGCGCCGGCACCGAGGCGGTGCCGGTCAGGGTGAGACGCGTCGTGGGACCTTCGACGCGGACGTCTTCGGCGGTCGCGATGCCGTCGTTGAACTTAACCGACACGTTGAGCGTATCGAACGGCGTCGAGCCGTTGCGGAAATTGCCGCTGCCGGACAGCGGCCGCCGTTCCAGCCGTTTCAACAGCTGCTCGACATTGAAGCCCGCGATCGCGCCGTCACGTCCGGTCAGGGTCGCGGTGCCGTCGAGCGAGGTGACGAGCCCGAACGGGCTGGAGCCCGAGGCCACCAGCGAGACATTGAGATTGCCGCGGCCGGAGAGCTTGTTGACACCGAACAATTCGGATGCGCAGGCGTGCAGGTCGACATCGGTGAACTGGAACTGGGCCTTGACGTCGGCGATCGCGTCCGAGCGGGCGACGCCGAACGTGCCCTTGGCGATGCCGCCATACATCTGCGCCTCGGCGACCGAGAGCGCGAGCGCGCCGCTGCGCAGATTGGCGCCAAAGGCGGTGCGGCCGAGCTTGGTCGAGCCGACCGTCACCTTGGCGGCCGACAGCCGCATGTCGAGATCGGTGGTCGACAACGAGTTCAGGTCGAACAATTGCCGATTCCAGTCGCGCGCGCCGCTCGCCAGCAGGCGGAAGGTCGAGATGTACGGCGTGAAATCCAGCGCCCCGGCGGCCAGCGTCGCCTGCAGCGTCTGCCGGCCGTTATTGGCAAAGGTCATCACGCCTTCGGCGACGTTGCCGTCGAGTTCGACATTCACATTGGTCAGCGCAACGGAACCGCCGACCACATTGGCGCGGGCCTTCAGCGCGAAGCGGCCGAAGCCGCCGCCGGGCGGCGACTGTCCCATCCAGCGCAACGCGTTGCGCAGCGACGGGCTGTCGATCGTCACCGTGCCTTCCATCATCAGGCTGGTGCGGTTGGCGAGCGCGCCATCGAATGCCAGTTTCAGCGGTGCGCTGACCAGCCGCGCCTTCACGCCGGAGCGATCGCCCGACAGCAGCGCGACGAAATCGCTGGCGCTGACCGAGCCGTCGACGCGCTCGCCGCGCCAGTCGAACTGCCCGGTGGCGGCGAACGAACGCGAGATCGACGGCCAGGCCAGCGACAGGTCGATATCGCTTAGCGCCTCGGAGACCTGGCTGGTGGCGTCTTCATAGTTGAGCACGCCGTCCTGGATCCGGATCTCGGAGAACGACACCTGATTCTCGGCGCCCGGCTTCATGGCGCGAGCGATGGTCTCGACGAACGGCGTCCAGTTGCTCTCGCCATGGCCGTCCCTGACGACGCGGATATGCGGCCGCAGCATCATGACGTCGGCGATCTCGAACCGTCGCAGCAACAGCGGCAGCAGGCGCAGATTCGCCGTCAGCACGTCGACCTGCAGCGCGGGGTCGACGGTGGCGCCGCCCTTCAGCCTGACATTGTGAAACGAGACATAGCTGCCGGGAAATACCGAGACGTCGATCGCACCCGAGACGACCAGATCGAGCCCGGTGACGGCGCGAATCTGCGCCTCGACCGCCTGGCGCAGCGCGTCCCGGTTGAGGAACCAGGAGGTCCCGATCAGGCCGATCAAAGCCAAGCCGAGAAACGCCGCAATCGGCATCCCCAGGCGCTTCATTCCTTGGGCCATCGTCAAAGACATATCCAGGTCGGGTTGAGGTCGAGGGTTTGGTTGTCCGGGGGCGGCCGCGTCTAGCTTTCAGCCCTTGCCAACCCACACAACCTGAAGGGTTTTCTTGACGCTTTCAAGGCCATCCTGGCGTTGTGAACCGCTGCCGATGGTCCAAAAGCGCGCGCATTGACGCAGTGCGAAGATTTCGCCTAATAATCCCTAAGATTATGCCGGCCTTGAGCCGTTTCCTCCATCAGGTCAGACATCCATGAACAAGGTTTACCCCGACGCCAAATCGGCACTCGATGGCGTTCTCAAGGACGGCATGATGATCATGTCGGGTGGTTTCGGTCTTTGCGGCATCGCCGAGACCCTGTCGGACGCGATCCGCGAATCCGGCGTGAAGGGCCTCACCGTCATCTCCAACAATGCCGGGGTCGACGGCATCGGGCTGAGCCGGCTGCTGGAGACCCGGCAGATCAAGAAGATGATCTCGTCCTATGTCGGCGAGAACAAGCTGTTCGCCCAGCAATACCTCGCCGGCGAACTGGAACTCGAATTCAACCCGCAGGGCACGCTGGCCGAGCGCATCCGCGCCGGCGGCGCCGGTATCCCGGCCTTCTTCACCAAGACCGGCGTCGGCACCCTGATCGCCGAAGGCAAGGAAGTGAAGGAATTCGACGGCGAGAAGTACATCATGGAGCGCGGCCTGTTCGCCGACCTCGCCATCGTCCACGCCTGGAAGGGCGATACCGCCGGGAATCTGGTCTACCGCAAGACCGCGCGCAATTTTAACCCGATGATGGCGACCGCTGCCAGGATCACCATCGCCGAGGTCGAGCATCTGGTGCCGGCCGGCGAGATCGACCCCGACCACATCCACACACCAGGCATTTTCGTCAAACGCATCATCGACGTCGGCACCGGCAAGAAGCGGATCGAGTTCCGCAACACCCGTCCGCGCCCCGCAGCGTAACTCAACAGGAAGCAGACACCATGGCCTGGACCCGTGAACAGATGGCCGCTCGTGCCGCCAAAGAGTTGCGCGACGGTTATTACGTCAATCTCGGCATCGGCATTCCGACGCTGGTCTCGAACTACATCCCCGACGGCATCGACGTCAGCCTGCAGAGCGAGAACGGCATGCTCGGCATGGGCCCGTTCCCCTATGAGGGCGAGGAAGACGCCGATCTCATCAACGCCGGCAAGCAGACGGTCAGCGAACTGCCGTCGACCAGCTATTTCTCGTCGGCCGAATCCTTCGCTATGGTGCGCGGCGGGCATATCGATCTGTCGATCCTCGGCGCGATGCAGGTGGCGCAGAACGGCGACCTCGCCAACTGGATGATCCCGGGCAAGATGGTCAAGGGCATGGGCGGCGCGATGGACCTCGTCGCCGGCGTCAAGCGCGTCGTCGTCGTGATGGAGCATTCCGCCAAGGACGGCCCGAAACTCCTGAAGAGCTGCAACCTGCCGCTGACCGGCGAGAAGGTCGTCGACATGGTGGTGACGGATCTGGCTGTCTTCACCATCGACAAGCACGGCAAGGACGGCATGGCGCTGATCGAGCTCGCCGACGGCGTCACGCTGGACGAGGTCAAGGCCAAGACCGAAGCCGAATTCCGCGTCGCGCTGAAGAACGCTTAAAGGACGAGGTCTCGTAGGGTGGGCAAAGGCGCTCGTGCGCCGTGCCCACCATCATGAGCAACGCAAGGAATGGTGGGCACGCTTCGCTTTGCCCACCCTACGCTTCGTGCCACCTACGCCGGGCCTGACGGCACGTCGGAAAACCGCGTCAGCCACGCCACCGGGCCGATGCTGGCGGCGACGATCAGCAATGCTGCGAGCGCGCCGTCCTCAAAACTGCCGCGGCTGGCGAACTGGTAGATCGAGGTTGCCAGCGTATCGACGTTGAGCGGACGCAGCAGCAGCGTCGCCGGCAATTCCTTCAGACAGTCCACGAACACGATGATGACGGCGCCCAGCATCGCCGGCCGGAGCAGCGGCAGATGGATCAGCCGCATCGTGGTTGCTTGCTTTGCGCCGGCGGCGCGCGCGCTGTCGTCGTAGTCGTGCGGGATTCGCTCGAAGCCTGCCTTGATCAGTCCGGTCGGCACCGCCAGGAATCGAATCACATAGGCGATCACGACGGCTGCGCCCGAGCCGACCAGGATCAGCCCTGGCGTTGAACGTCCGAGCCATCCGCCGAGCGCGCTCAGGCCATTGTCGATCGCGAGCACCGGGGTCAGCAGGCCCAGCGCGAGAACCAGGCCGGGCAGGGCGTAGCCGGTTTGCGAGATGTTCATCGCGACGAGGCGCACCGGGTCCGGGCGCCAGCGCCAGGCCAGGATGGTGGCAAAGCCCAGCCCGAGCGCGATCAGCGTCGCCAGCGTTGCGAACGCCACCGAATTGAAGGCATCGCGCCCCAGCGTCATGTCGAAATTGGTCAAGAGCCCGCGCTTGAAGCTCTGCTGCATCAGAAACAGCACCGGCACGATGAAGCCGAGCAGCACCGGCGTGAGGCAGGCCGCAAACGTCCACCAGCCCCGGCTGCCGTGCAATCGCGTGCGCGGCGTCAGCCGCGGGCTCTCGGCGGAAAACCCGGTCGCGACGTTGCGGCGGCCATAGCGTTCGATCGCGATCAGGCCGGCCACGATCGCCAGCATGAAACAGGACAATTGCGCCGCGCCGGCGAGGCTGCCGCGGTTGAGCCAGGTCGTGAAGATCGACACGGTGAGCGTACGGACGCCGAGATATTCGCTGGCGCCGATGTCGTTCAAGGTTTCCAGCGACACCAGCGCCACGCCGACCGCCAGCGCCGGCCGTGCCATCGGCAGCGAGACGCGGAAGAATATCTGCAGGCGGCTGGCGCCGAGCGTTCGCGCGGCCTCGGCGAATTCGGCGCTCTGGAACTGAAACATCGTCCGCGCCGAGAGATAGACGTATGGGTAGAGCACGAGGCCGATGACGATGATCGCGCCCGGCATCGAACGCAGGTTGGGCAGGACGGCCACCGCGTCGCGCAGCGGAAACCAGATCGCCAGCGTGCGGTGAACGAGGCCGAGCGGCTCGAACAGGTCGGCATAGACGTAGGCGGCGATGTAGGTCGGAATCGCCAGCGGCAGCGGCATCAGCCACAACAACAGCGCGCGGCCGGGAAAGTCATGCAGCGAAATCAGCCATGCGGTGCCGGCGCCGATCACAAGCGCCAGCATGCCGACGCCGAACAGCAACAGCGCGGTGTCGAGCATCGCCCGCGGCAGCACATAGGCGATCAGGTCCCGCCACAGATCGGGCGCGGGATTCATCGCCAGCGCGATGACCGCGATCACGGGCGCGGCGACCATGATCGCGGTCATGACCGCGATTGCCGCCGAGATCCGTCCGGCGTGCGCGGAAGGGGTCACTGGAGGGTTGTCTTAGGTGAGAGGTGCCGGTGCCTCGACTGGCGAAGGTCTGCTCCCTCCCCCCACAAGGGGGAGGGAACGCATCGGAGTGTGCCGCGACCGGATAAGATCAATTATCAAAGCCGACCTTGTCTACCAGCGTCGCAGCCGCCTTGCGGTTGGCGGCGACCTTGGCGATCGGCAGGGTATCGGCGTTGAGCTTGCCATAGCCCGCAATCGTCGGGTTGATGGCGACGCCGGCGCGCACCGGATATTCGTAGTTCTGGTCGGCATACATCTGCTGCGCCTTTTCACCGGCGAGCCATTCGATCAGCTTGACGCCATTGGCCCTGTTCGGCGCGTGCTTGGCCAGCAGCACGCCGGACAGATTGACGTGGGTGCCGCCGCCCACGAACGTCGGCAGGATCACCTTGGTGGCTTCCGCCCACGGCTTCTTTTCGGGATCGTTGTTCATCATCAGCGCCCAGTAATAGGTATTGCCGATGCCGATGTCGCACTTGCCGGCGGCGACGTCGCGCGCGGCCTCGCGATCTCCGCCCGACGGCTTCTGCGCCAGATTGGCCTTGACGCCGCGCAGCCATTCCTCGGCTTTGGCCTCGCCGTACTTCGCGGTGTAGGCCGCGAACAGTCCGTTGTTGTAGATGTGCTGGCCGGAGCGGATGCAGATCTTGCCCTTCCACTTGGGATCGGCGAGCTCTTCATAGGTGATGGCGTCCTGCTTGACGCGATCCTTCGAGGCGTAGATCACGCGCGCGCGCATCGAAATGCCGGCCCAGTGTCCGTCGGGATCGCGGTATTGCGCCGGCACGACCTTGTCGAGCGCCTCCGACTTGATCGGCTGAGACACCTCGGCCTTCACCGCATCGTCCATGCGGCCGATATCGACCGTCAGCAGCACGTCGGCCGGGCTGTTGGCGCCCTCGGCCTTCATGCGCTGCTCGAGCCCTGAACTCGCCGAGACGACGTTGACCTTGACGCCGGTGTCTTTGGTAAAGGCATCGAACAGCGGCTGGATCAGCTTGGATTCGCGATAGGTATAGACGTTGACCTCGCCGTTATCGGCGGAAGCCGTGGTGATGGCGGTCGAGGCCAAACCAAACAACGCCGCTGATGCGGCGAAGACGCGAAATTTAATCATGATGGCTGCTCCGGCAGGCACGAGGATGATGCCGGTTTCACTAGCCCAGCGGATAGCGCGCACGAAGCGCCGCGATGTCGCGACGGCATTCTTTTAGAGCGATTCCAGATTCTAATTTAGAAGCATTCCAAAATATTTGTTCGACCTTGGCACGCTCCGTGCCTAATCTCGGCCCTAGCGGAGGTAAGCCGATGCGCGACATTCTCGAATATTGCATTGGCGGTACGAGGCGGAGCGTCGCCGCCGGCACCGAAGTTCTTCACGAGGGCGCCCGCACCGGGCATCTATATGTGCTGATCGAGGGACGGCTCGAGGTCATCAAGGGCGACACCATCGTTGCCACCATTGCCGAGCCAGGCGCGGTACTCGGCGAAATGTCGGTGCTGCTCGACACGCCGCACACCGCCACCGTGCGTGCGGCGCAGGATTCGGCGATCTACGAGATCGACGATGCCGCATCTTTCCTGCGGCAGCAGCCGGCGGTGTCGCTGATGATCGCGAGGATGCTGGCGCAGCGGCTCAACGTCGCCAACACCTATCTCGCCGATCTCAAGCGGCAATATGCCGGCCACGGCAATCACCTCGCGATGGTCGGAGACGTCCTGCAGAGCATGATCAACCTTCCGCCGACACAGGTTTCACCAGGCTCGGATCGGCAATCTGATCCAAGGATATGAGCCAGGGCGGCGCGGTTTGAATCGTTGCCGCCGGCCGCTGCAACGGCGCCTTGAGGTCGATCGATTGCGCGTGGTCCGCCGAAAGCCAGAACGCGGTCGCCTCGTCGAGATCGAGCACGATGTAGGTGGGCGGCCGGCCGGGCTGCAATCCGGTATTGAATACCCAGGTATCGCCGAGCCGGTCGAACCATGAGCCCTCGGAAATGAAGGGCGACTGGTGGACATGGCCCGAGATCACCATCGAGGGCTGGTGGCGCGCGATCCACTGCACGAGATCGACATCGCCGAAATACCGCTTGCCGCCCCAGCTGGTTGGCGAATTCGCAGGCGGCGCGTGATGCACCCAGATCCAGTGCGGCAGCCGCTCCACCGAGGCCTTCTGCAACTGCGTTTCGAGGCGCTGCTTGACCAAGGGACCGTCCCACCACGGACATACCGTGAAGAGCGTGTCGCCGATGGTCAGGCTGTCGCCGTCGCAGGCGATGCCGAGTTCGCGGACCTCGCCGATCCAGCGCGAGATTTTTTCGCCCTCGGCGCTATGGTCGTCGAGGTCATGATTGCCCGAGCAAAGGATCACGCGGGTGATGCGTGAAAGCAGCGAGAGGTATTTCTTCACGACGACGATCTGGGCGCGGAAATCGACCGTCGAGCCGATATCGAGCGCGTCGCCGGCAAAGATCACGAGATCGAACCGGGGTGCAGCGCTGAGCAGCCAGTCGAACTGCGGCAATGAATAATGCAGGTCCGCGACAACGAGACAGCGCATAGTCGGCCAATCCAGTTGCCTGACAAATAGGCGATCCGGGTCCGGATGCATTCAGGCAGCTGGATTCGAGCAAAAACTGTGCCGTGCCGCAGCGATCCGAGAGCGGCAGATACCCGCAGTTCGCCTTCTCAGCGCGTGATGTCGAAATTCACCGCGGCCGTGTTGCCGCCGCTAACGACGACGGCCACGCGTTCGCCGTCGGCCGGCCGATAGGCGCCGGACAAGATCGCCGAAAAGGCGGCGGCGCCGCCCGGCTCCGCCACGATGCGCAAGGCGCGCCACAGCGTCTGCTGCGCGTCGGCGATCGCGTCGTCGGTCACCAGCACGGTGCGCGGCGCGTATTTCTGCACGATCGGGAATACAATTTCGCCGACGCGGCGCGGCGCCAGCGAATCCGCCGCCAGCCCGCCGGCCTCCGCATCAACGGGATGTCCGGCCTCCAGCGCCCTGGTCAGCGTCGGCGCCGCAAACGGCTCGACACCGATCACCTTGATGCGGCCGGCGTACCAGGCCGCTATCCCTGCAACCAGCCCGCCGCCGCCAACCGCAACGAGGACCGTGTCGATGTTGGGAAGTTGTTGCTCGAGCTCCAGGCCGATCGTTCCCTGACCCATGATGGTTTCGTTCTGGTCGAATGCGTGAACCGGCAGCGCACCGGTTTGCTGCGCCCATGCTTCGCTTCCGGCGAGCGCATCCGCATAGCCATCGCCCTCGATGGTAAGATCGGCGCCGTATTCGCGGATGCGCGCGATCTTGGCCGGAGACGACACGCTGGGAACGAAAATCTTGGCCGGTATGCCGAGCCTCATCGCAGCATAGGCGACGGCAGCGCCGTGGTTGCCACCCGATGCTGCGACGACGCCCGCTTTGGGGATCGCCCGTGTCAACAGATTGGTGAAGGCGCCGCGGGCCTTGAACGCTCCCGAGTGCTGCATCAATTCGAGCTTGAGGCAGATTGCGCCGGCGGACAGCCCGAACTCGCGGCCATCGGTCCCGACCACGGGCGTGCGCCTGATATAGGGCCGGATGATCTTCTCGCACGCTGCGATGGCTTGCGGCGTTACGGCTTCACCAGGTCCATCCATGGCAGTCTCCTGCAGCTTGCCGCGCTCAGGCCTTTGCGGTCGCGTGCGAGAACACCACCTCGATCAGCGTGCCCGAGCGCGTGCCGGTCTTGATCTGGAATCGGGCGCGGTTGGCTTCGACCAGCGCCTTGGTCAGCGAGAGGCTGACGCCGGAGCCGTCGGAGGCCTGATCGGATGGTGCCGGGGTGCGGAACGGCTCCAGGGCGGCGGCGACTTCGTTGTCGTTGAGGCCGTGGCCGGTATCGCGGACCCGCAGCATCACTTCGCCGAAATCAGACAACGCCGTGGAGACGATGACCTGGCCGCCGGCATTGGCGAGATGAATCGAATTGCCGATCAGGTTGAGCGTGATCTGGCGCAGCGCGCGCGCGTCGGCGATAACAGGCGGCAGCGTGTGCGCCAGCGAGGTGCGGATGATGATGCGTTCGCGGTTGGCCTGCGGCTGCATCACGGCGACGCAACTCTCGACCAGTTCGTTGAGATTCTGGTTGGTGAACGACAGATCGAGCTTGCCGGTCTCGATCCTCGACAGATCGAGCAGGTCGTTGATGATGGAGATCACCCGCTCGCCGGAAGCGCGGATGTCCTTCATGTATTCGACATAGCGCTCATTGCCGAGCGCGCCGAAACGTTCGCCGATCATCACCTCGGAAAAACCGATGATGGCGTTGAGCGGCGTGCGTACCTCATGGCTGATGCGGGCCAGCACGTCGGCCTTGGCGCTGGCGGCGCGCTCGGCGAGGCGCCGCGCTTCCCGCAACTCGTTCTCGCTTTGCTTGGCCTGCGACAGGTCGCGGAAAACAGCGAAGAAATTCGGACCGTCGGCCTTGGTCCGTCCCATCGTCATCGACAGCGGAATGAAGCCGCCCTTGCTCTCGCGCCCGAGCGTCTCGCGGCCGTGTTCGAGCAGGCTGGCGACGCCTTCGGATTTGATGCTGGCGAGATAGTCGAACACCTCGTGCTGGCTTTCCGGCGCGAACAGATCCGCCAGATTGCGCCGCGCCAGGTCCTCGCCGTCATAGCCGAACAGCGCTTCGGCGCTGCGGTTGACTGAGCTGATGTTGCCCTCGGCGTCGAACATCACGATGCCTTCGGCCGTGGTGTCGAGGATGGCGCCGAGTTCTTCGGCATCGGCGTGGCCCGCCGGCAAAGGTTCGGGGACCAGTGGTTCAACTGCCGGTTCGGCAACCGGCACAGCTTCCGCGATCGCAGCGGCGACGGCGGCGCCTTCGTTGCGCGCGCCCGAGAAGATCAAAGCGAGCGCGGAATCGCCGTCCCATGAAATCGTGTAGAGGCGCGCGTCGGTCGGCGCCGGTGGCGTCGATGCGCGCCCTTCCGGGTCTTCTTCCGCAGGTTGCGGCTGGCTCGCGGAGATCATCACCGGCGTGCCGGTGTCCGACGTCGAGGGCGCGTTGGAGACGCCGGGCTCGACATAGAGCGCGTCGAGCCCGCCGGCATCTTCCAGCGCATGCAGGCTCGGATAGCCGATCTGCGTGAGGAAGGCGGGGTTGGCGTAGAGCAGCCGGTCGAGCCGGTAGATCAGAATGCCGACAGGCAGCAAGTCGAGCAGCGCCTTGTCGCGCCTGCTTTCGCCGCGCGCCGGCGGCTCGGAGGGGGCCAGCCATTTCGGCGGCACCGGGGCATCGCTCGCGGCTTCCTGTGAAGCTGCCGCATGCGCGTCCGTCGATGCGGCGTTCTCGACCACGGTTTCATCGAGGCCGGTGACGGCCTGTGTCGTCTCATTGCCGTTCTCGTTCTCGAGCCGCGCCGACAATTGCCGCGCGAGTTCGTTGAAGGCGCTGTTTTCGACCGGCGTCAGCGATGGCGGCTTGGCGTCGCCGGGGGGGCGGAACGGCAGAACGTTCTTCGGCGTTTCCGCCTGCATTTCTGCCAGAGTATCCTTTGGGGTATCCACGGCGGCATCCAGATCGGTTGGGTGTGAAATCTCGGAAGCAATCGGATCGGGCAGTTCCGTAACGGGAGGCGACGCGACGCTGGTCTCGATGACAAATTCCGCGGGCGGGTCATCTGCCGCGGTCGGCTGCGCGGTCACGTTCTCGCTGAAATTTTCGCTTAAATTTTCTTGCGGCAACGCTTCTTGAGGCGCGTCCTCAGCGGACGGGTCCTGCGCGGGCAACTCCGGGCCGACCGAATCTGACGCCGGGCCTGCCTGGACGATATCAGCCGAGCGCGGTTCCGGCGCGACCGGCGCGGGTGCTCCACCGAAGAATTCGTAGCGGCGCAAGGCGGCCAGCCGTGCCAGGCCGTCGAGATCGCGGCAAACGCCGAAGCCGCGAAAGCCGGCAAAATGCCGTGCGCGATCGAAGATCGGCAGACCCGACAATTCGACCGGCAGCCGCGCGCCGCCGTCGACCGGCCAGTTCAGCGTGATGCCGCTCCAGGTCTGGCGCGTGGCGAACGCCTTCATCACGCGGCCTTCGGGATCGAGGTCGAAGGTTTGCGCGATGTCGCTCCACAACCGGCCGAAGCCGGCGGTGGTGTGCGGGCCGATCAGCCGGGTGAATTCATCGGCGCCGAGCGTGAAGCGGCCTTCCTGATCCATCTGCCACATGAAGCGCAACGGAAGCCGCCGCGCATGCGGCGACGGCTCTTCGAACCAGGACGGCGCCTTGACGGGTGCGGCGGCGGTCGGCGCTGTCAGGTTTTCGGCTGATGATTCAGGCGCGGCGTCGGCGGCGAATGAGGGCGTGGCTTCGTCGGCGATCGCTTCGACGTCAGGCGATGGTTCAGGCGGCAACGCGGCGGTTGGTTCGCTGATGGACGGCGCCGCGGCGACCGGCTCGGTTTCGGGGTCTTCATCCGGCGCCTCTGCGAGCGCGTCGAACAGCGCCAAGGCGGCCGGCGCTTCGCCCATGGGGGCGGGGGCGGGCTGCGGCGGTTCGGGTGCGGGATCGTTCGCGACAATTCCCGCCATCGGCGGATCGCGTGGTTCAGGCAATTCTTCTTGCGGCTGCTCTTCTTGCGGCTGCATCGGTGCGACGGGCTCCGGTGCTGCGGCGTGCACGGCGTCCGGCACGATCAGCGCGACGAGGCCGATGTCGGCGCCAGCGCCAACCCGTTGCAGCACCATGCGGCCGATGTCGATCGCGGTGGCGACGGCGCCCTGCTTCAGCGCGTCCTGGCGCGCATCGTCGAGGCCGGCCTCGACCAGATTTTGAAAGCCGAGCAGGGGACGCGCCGCATCGCTGGTGCCGGTCAGGATGCCGTCACGGGTAAACGCCGCAACTGGCATCGCGAGACCCTCGACCAGCCGCTGCAGCCGTTCCGGCAGTGGCATGGCGCGGCCCGAGATGTTGCCGGCGGCAACCAAAATACCGTGGCTGCCATCCTGCAGATCGAGCCGCGAACAGCCGCAGGTAGCTAACATGCCGGGCGTCGCGCCAAAACCTTGCAGCCGCTCCAGCCGGACCGCACCGCCCGCCAGCAGGCGGCCGGCGAGCCGCGCGATCTGCCGCCGATGCGGATCGGCCGGTCCGAAAATTTTCCCCGCCAGCGCTGTGCTGTTGGCCGTGCCGAACAAGCGTGCGCCGACCGGATTGGCCCACAGAACCCGCGTGCCGTCGCTCGACCACAGCCAGGCGGCCAGCGCGCTCGTCGCGTGCACCGCCAGCCGCGGATCGCCGAGCGCTAGCATCTGGAGTTCGGCATTATTCATCAGCGCGACATGACCGTGGATATGAGCCTTCTGCTCGAGGATGATTTTTGCGAATCGGCGGCCAAACGCTGACTGCACTTTCAGGATCGCAAGTGGATCGCCAGTATCGCAAGCGCGGCGCGGCAGGTCCACGGCCGGGCGGACCCAAGCGGTATTCTAAGCCGCAATAACCTTAATCCGGGTGAACCGAACCGGCCTCTGCGGCGTTGAGCTTGTTGCAAAAGACAGCCGGAGGTTCACGATGTGAACCTGAGCCTTCGGCCCAAGATGCACGATTCGGAACCGCCCACGGCACCATACCGGTGCGGTCTTTTAGCGATACCTGGACGCCTGCCAAGCAGCCCCCAACACCACAGGAGTGGGACCATGAGCGACGATGGCCGTTTCGAGATTCCAAAGGAAATGCGATCGATGGCGGAGGCGAGCTTCGAGCAGGCCCGCCAGACCTTCGAGAAATTCCTGTCCTCCGCGCACCAGGCCGCGGGCTCGCTTGAGGATCGCGGCGACGCCGCGCGCACCAACGCCAAGGAAATCGGCAGCAAGGCGGTCGCCTTCGCCGAAAAGAACGTGCAGACCTCGCTGGACTACGCGCAAGCGCTGCTGAAGGCCAAGGATCTGACCGAGGTGATGCGGCTGCACAGCGAGTATGTGCAGGGCCAGATGCGTGCGCTGGCGGAGCAAGCCAGCGAGATGGGTCAGATTGTCAGCCGCACCGCGATGGATGCGGCGAAGCCCAAGATCTGAGGAAGGCCTGAAGGGCATTTGTTTCAAGAGCCTCTCTCTTCTACTTTAGGATATAGAGGACTGAAATACAGCCAGTACGGGCAATGCATGTCGCAGTGCACATTGTTTTGCTTTGCGTTGCACAAAATTGACATGATAAGGGTGTTTATTGGGCATGCCCGACGATGGGCACTCCCCAAGACCGGAGTTCGATCCGGAAATATGTACCGGTATTCCGAGAAGATCGTGCTCAAAAAAGCAGAGACCGTGTGATCCAGTACGGCGCGACCGGCGTTTTCACCGGTGGCGTTCGCAAGGGGTCACCACGATTCACCCCGTTGCGAAGGAAGCATGCGAATGACCAGTTCGACCGATCCGTTCTCCGCCTCCATCATTCCCTTCGAAGTCCCCGAGCAGGTGCGTGCGTTCGCCGAAAAGGGCGTTTCGCAGGCGCGCGACAACTACGCCAAGTTCAAGGATGTGGCCGAGAGCCATAACGGCACCATGGAAGCCGTGTTCACCTCGGCCAGCAAGGGTGCCAGCGCCTACTCGGCCAAGCTGTTCGAGTTCTTCAAGGCCAACACCACGTCCTCACTCGACTTCGCGCAGGACCTGCTCAGCGTGAAGACGCCGGCAGCCGCCATGGAGCTGTGGACCTCGCACGCCAAGAAGCAGTTCGAGACGTTCTCGGCCCAGGCCAAGGAACTCGCCGAACTCGGCCAGAAGGTTGCGACCGAAACCGTCGAACCGATCAAGGCGTCGGCCGCGAAGTACCAGCAGCCGGCCGCCTGAGCCCGCATCAAGGTTCGAAGAAGCCCGGGCAGGTCAGCCCGGGCTTTTTTGTTGCCTCTTCTGTCCTTGGGCCGGGTCTTTCGCAAGGTTGGGCCGTCTATGCCCGGATGCAAATGAACTTTGTCCGCCCCCGAAACGACTGATAATCGGGTGGCTGGTGGCCTTGCCAAAGCGTGGCGTTGCACCTAGTTTCCCGCCCATTCGCCACCCCCTTTTCGTGGGGGCTCGCGCAGGATGCAGTTGTAGCTCAGTCTGGTTAGAGCGCCTGTCTGTGGAACAGGAGGTCGGTGGTTCGAGCCCACCCAACTGTACCAACCCCATCGCGGATATTCCCCGAGACCGCCCGATTCGTTGCGCTGGCCGCGGCGTGTGTCCGGCCAATGATGCCTGACCGCATCAGACCGGCACGCCCTTCACCTGATGGCCGATCCAGCCGTACAGCCGCGATGCGGTCGCAGCCGCCAACACCGTCGCCAGCAGCTCGAGCGGACTGTCGAACGTTGTTCTGGCTGCGGGCCACCAGCTGGGCAGATCGTCGAGGTCGCTGATCAAGCCGACCGCCAGGAGCCCGGCCAATACCGGCAGCAGCACAATAAAAAAGCTTTTCAGGATCAGCCAGCTTCGAGCCTTCGTATCGGCCACCACATGGCGCAGCGAGGCACCGGGCGCGTCAATTGCGATCGCCGGAAAAAGAATAGCCAGCCGCATCAGGATGACGACGACGACGATCGCGGTTGCAATCCGGCCGGTGAAATCAGCTCTCGTCGCGCCCAATTGTGCTGTGGCGTGTTGTCCACCCCTGCTTGCCAATCCCGGGCGGTTCACCCACAATTCGTGGAATCATTGCCTCGGGGGGATTCATGGCGACTTTTCGGATCAGTAATTTCGGGTTTGGTTTGGTGTTGGCGACGGCGCTCGCATTTTCATCGCTGCCGGCTTCGGGTCAGAGCTACACCGCTGAACAGGAACAGGCCTGCACCAGCGACGCTTTCCGGCTTTGCAGCTCCGAAATTCCCAATGTCGATCGAGTCACCGCCTGCATGGTCGCCAAGAAGTCTCAACTTTCGCCGCCCTGCCGGGCGCAATTCAGATCTGGTCCCGAACCGAGCCGGGCCGCTGCAGCGCCCGTCGGCAGGCCAATGGCGATCAAGCCGGCCCCGCGGAAATCCGCGGCCAAGGTGCGTAAGCCCAAGAAACCGGCAAAACCAGCCCGGACCTGAGCGCGGCATGCCATTTCAAGCCCCTTTCGCGCGACAGACTGACGCCTTGTGCCTCCAGCTGCGAGTCAACATCTCTTCAGCACGAGGAGAGATTAATTGAGCAAAGAATCGCAAATGGAGCTCGACCGGCATTTCGCCTGGTTCGAAGCCAAGCTGCCGGCCGGCCCGGCCAGATTCGTCGGCTGGCTGCGCAAGCCGTCGTCGCGCTACGTCAGGATTCCGATCGCCATTCTGCTGATCCTCGGCGGCATTTTCAGCATCTTGCCGGTGCTTGGACTCTGGATGCTGCCGCTCGGACTCCTTTTGTTCGCGCAGGACGTCCCGTTTCTGCAGCCGCCGATGGCGAAGCTGCTCGGATGGATCGAGCGCAAGTGGATCGAACGTCAGCGCACAAAAAGCATGCGCTGAATCGATCAAGCCACTCTGGCGATTCCGTTTTTGCGATTCCATCACGGATTGCGCGGTCGCACGCAGTGTGACTCAAAAAGCAGCTTTCTTGGCTAATCAGTGGCTTCTTCGCGATAAGCAGCAAATTTTTCTTTCACGAATCAGTGCGCTGATTCATTTTCGGCTTCTGGGGTCAATCTGGAGGCCAAGGTATGAACGTCATAGTTTTTGCTTCGCGTAAGGGGGGCTCGGGAAAAAGTACCCTGGCTGCCCACATTGCTGCGCACGTCCATAAGTCGACGAAGCCCTGTTTAATGGTTGATGCTGATCCGCAGGGATCGCTTACTCTCTGGCACAAATTGCGTGGAACGAACGAGCCGCCGATCAAGGCTGCGGTGAATTCGGTAAGCGGAATTATCGCCGCCGCCAAGCGCGACGGTATCGAATGGGTGTTCATCGACACGCCGCCGAATTTGTCGGCCGTCGTCGACGACGCCATCAAGAACGCCACGATGGTGATCATTCCGGCGCGGCCCGGCGTGTTTGACGTCAATGCCGTGCAGGAAACCATTCAGACCTGCCGTGCGGCGCGCAAGCCCTACGCGGTCGTCATCAACGGTGCCCCGGCGAGCCGGGACGGCGTTGAAAGCCGCATCGTCACCATCGCGCGTGAAGCATTGATCAAGTTCCGTGCGCCGGTGTGGAGCGGTCAGATCACCAACCGTGCCGATCTGTTGCTGGCGCTTGGCAACGGCGAAGGCGCCCGCGAGTATTATGCGGAAGGCCGGGCCGCTGCGGAAATCAGCCGGCTGTGGGCTGCGATCGAACGTTCGATCAAGGCCATCCGCGGCAACGCGTCGGCTTCCGGCGCCATGCACAAGCAAGCGGCGTAACAACGCCGCTTACGGACTTAAAAAGACGCGCGGGACTCCGCGCGTTTTTCTTTGTCCGATTGGATGTTGATGCGCCCCGGACTGACAGGCGGAGCAAGCCTGCTCAGGCCACCATCAGCATGTAGAACACGACGACCGGCGACATGGTCAGGATCACCGACCAGATGCCGACCGCCCAAAGAACGTCCTCGGTCGTAAAGCCCTGTTGATCAGGGAGTGTATTGTTTTCGATTTCCACGACGCGCCCCCGCGTTTTTCCGTTGTGACGAGCTTGATACGCGACCGCTTTTAAAATCCCGGTCGCAATTTCGCTCGCATTTGACCGCAGGTGCTACCGCCGATTAACCACGGCAGCACCTGCGTTTTCGTTCAAGCCATCAGCAGGCGCCAGGTCACGACCGGCGCGAAGCCGATCAGTGTCGCCCACAAGGCAAAGGACGAAACCAGCAGAACGTCCTGCACCCGCTGGACGCGTTCGCTGGTCGGAAACTTCCAATTGTCACTGGTGTGATCGATCATTTGATGTCCCCCCGTTTTCTCAATGAGGACATCAATACGCCTGAGATTTTAAAGTTGACGGCAATGCTTTGAACGATTTTGAAGCGCCGCTCTCACCAACCGTTAACCAGCGTTCCGGAACGCCGCCGCGTTTGCAAAGATCGCGCGGCGATCGGCTGAGGCGACGCGGGCGAATGCGGTTAACATTGCGCCAACGCGGTCAGGCAATTTTGCCGGCCGGCGTCCACACGATTGGAAGAAATTCCGGTCACCTTATCCGCCTCCGCATCATCCGAGCCGGTGTGGAGCGACAGAAAAGCCGTCGCCGCGGTCTTCCGCGTGCGGCGGCTTTTTTGTGCGCAATGCTCCCGCAAACGGGAGGGAGCCGGCTGCGACGCCTTTGCTACGCCCGCCGCAACAGGGCCGGCGCGCGCCGCTCCCGCTCCGCATCGAGGCGCGCCGCGAGTTCCGCGCTGACTTCCACCATCGGCAGCCGGACCTCGGCACTGTCGATCAGCCCGCTCTGCGCCAGCCAGTATTTTGCAGGCGCCGGGCTGGGTTCGGCGAACAACAGCCGCGTCAGTTCGGAAATATTGTCCCAGCACGTCTGTGCACCCGGGTGGTCGCCCTGCTGCATCAGCGTCCGCACCGAGGCGAACGCGTCGGTCTCCAGATGCGCCGACAACAGGATGGCGCCGTCGGCGCCGTCGACCAGCGCCTCGTGATAGTGCGCGTCCTCGCCGGTCAGCACGCGAAAACCTTTCGGCCGCCGCGCGAGGAACTCGATCGACTGGGCGCGGTCCGCAGAGCAATCCTTGATGCCGACGATGTTGCGATGCGCGGCGAGCTGCAGCAGGGTCTCGTTGGTGAGATTGACCGCGGTTCGGTAGGGGATGTTGTAGAGCACGATCGGCCATGAGGCGTGATCGGCGAGCACCGTGAAATGCCGCAGCAGGCCGCGCTGCGACGGCCGCGTGTAATAGGGGCTGGCGATCAGATAGAAGTCGATCGGCCAGGCGGCGGTCTCGTCCAGCGTATCCAGCATCTTGCGCGTGCTGGCGCCGGACAGGCCGAGACAGATCGGAATATAGCGGCGGCTAGCCGAGATCTCGGCTCGGGTCACCGACACCAGCTGCTCGAGCTCGCCCTGGTCGAGCGTCATGCCCTCGCCCGAGGTGGCGGCGAGGATCAAGCCGTCGACCGGGCTGTTGGCGTAATGCCTGATCATGCGGCGCAGCGACGGCTCATCGAGTTCGCCGTTGCGAAACGGCGTAACGAGGGGCAGCCAGAGGCCCTGTAATCGGTTTTGCGGATCGGTAGACATGGTTCCATCTCCTTGAAGGCTTTTGCCGGAGACGGGACACATAAAAAAACCCCGTCCAGACGGCGGGGTTTCGGGATCGGCTTGGCGGTTGATCTATCGCGCGCGTCGATCTCGGGTCCCCGGGTGGGGACCTTTTTTCGACGACAGAGCGGCGCACGAATTCGTGATCATGTGTTGATGATGATGGCGCAACGGCGCGCTGTCAATCCGCGCACGCTCGATGACGTTTGTTTTACGGGAGAAGAAAGGATCTGGAGACGAAGAAGGTTCAGCGGAAATCGTCTGCAGACGAAGCGATCCGGAGAAGAAAAAAAGCCGGGCCCATAAGAGCCCGGCTTAAGGTATTGGCCACGTGAGGCCGACACAATCACCTTCCAAGAGGGATTACTGAGCGCCCGCGCCACTGGAGGAGGGGGACATATGCGCGACACGATCGCTCAGCGTGTAAACACTATGATCCCCATCGGCGGCTTGCGTAAACCGGTTAAGCCGCATGTCTGACATGCGGAGACCGGGGGCTTTATAAGAGCCGCTAATCCGGAAGGCGGGAAACGTCGGCTGCTGCGAAAGCGTTTTCGAGCGAAGTGTGTGCCGCACGTGATGCGAGGTCGATACCGGCTCGCGTCAAGAAAACGCGTCAAAACAAGAATCTAGAGCTTCGGTTCTGAATCAATAGCTCTAGATTCTTGCAGAACCGAAATTCCAGTCAGACCGAAATGCTAAAGCATGATCCGGAAAAGTGGGCACCGGTTTTCCGAAAAGATCATGCTCAAACAAAGAGCTAGAGCGGGATGACGAATCGAAGAGAAGTCATCACGCTCTAGGAGGGCCAGCGCTGCGCCTTGCTCACCACGAAATCGCGGAACACCTGCACCCGCGCCACCGTCTTCAACTCTTCGGGATAGACGAAGTAGGTGTCGATCTGGATCGAGTCGGTCTCGCCGAACAGCTGCACCAGACGGTTGTTCTCCTCGACCAGATAGTCGGGCAGGGCGGCGATGCCGAGCCCCTGCTGACAGGCCCTGACAAGACCAAGGATGTTGTTGACCTTGAAGTAAGCCTCGCGCGGACCCGAGCCGTTGCGGCCGGCGTCGATCAGCCAGCTGCGGTTCTGCAGATGCGGCGGCACCTGCGCGTCGCCGAGCATGATGATGCGATGCGAGTCGAGGTCGTCGAGGGTGCGCGGCGTGCCGAAGCGCTTGATGTATTCCGGCGAGCAATAGGCGTGGAATCCGATCGAGAACAGCTTGCGCTGGATCAGGTCCGGCTGGGTCGGCTTGCGGGTCCGGATCGCGACGTCGGCCTCGCGCATCGACAGGTCGAGATCCTCGTCGGTCACGATCAGCGAGATGCGGATATCCGGATAGAGGCTGGTGAACTCGTCGAGCCGCGGAATCAGCCAGTTGATGCCGAGCGCCGGCGGCGTGGTGATCTTGAGATCGCCTGACGGCCGCTCGCGGCTGTCGGTGAGCTTGGCGCGCGCCGCCTGCAGCTGCATGAACACGTCATGCGCGGTGCGGAACAGCAGGTCGCCCTGTTCGGTGAGGATCAGGCCGCGCGCATGGCGGTGGAACAGCGATACCGCAAGCTCCTGCTCCAGCGCCGAGACTTGCCGCGATACCGCCGATTGCGAAAGCCCGAGTTGCTCGCCGGCATGGGTGAAGCTGCCCGCTTCCGCCGCCGCGTGAAACACCTTCAGCTTGTCCCAATCCATGTCCGTGAATCCGTCCCGTGTTCGACGCGTAATCATTCTGCCGCCGCCCGATCACTCGCACGCACGGCGAGAAAGCGCTCGGCCTCGAGGGCCGCCATACAGCCAAGGCCCGCGGCCGTGACCGCCTGCCGCCAGGTTTCGTCCGCGACGTCGCCGGCGGCGAACAGGCCGGGCACCGACGTCGCCGTCGAGTTCGGCGCCACCTCGACATAGCCGGAGGGTTTCAGTTTGACCTGACCGGCGACGAGTTCGGTTGCCGGCGCGTGGCCGATGGCGATGAAGACGCCGTCAGCGGGCACCTCCGTCAGCGTGCCGCTCTTGACGTTCTTCAGGCGCACATGGGTGACCTTGCCCGGATTTTCGGTGCCGCAGATTTCGTCGATCGCACTGTCCCAGATCACCTTGATCTTCGGGTTCTTGAACAGGCGGTCCTGCAGGATGCGCTCGGCGCGGAAATGATCGCGGCGATGCACGACGGTGACTTGCGAGGCGAAGTTGGTGAGGAACAGCGCTTCCTCGACCGCGGTGTTGCCGCCGCCGACCACCATGACTTCCTTAGCCCGATAGAAGAAGCCGTCGCAGGTCGCGCAGGCCGAAACGCCAAAACCCTTGAACTTCTCTTCCGACGGCATGCCGAGCCAGCGCGCCTGCGCGCCGGTGGCGAGGATCACGGTTTCGGCGAGATAGACGTCGCCGCTGTCGCAGGTCAGGCGGAACGGCCGCTGCGTGGTGTCGAGTTTGGTGACGAGATCGGTGACGAGCTTGGTGCCGACATGGGCTGCCTGTTTTTCCATCTGCTCCATCAGCCACGGACCCTGGATGACATCCGCAAAGCCCGGATAGTTTTCCACGTCGGTGGTGATGGTGAGCTGTCCGCCGGGCTGGATGCCCTGGATCAGCACCGGCTCAAGCATCGCCCGCGCGGCGTAGATCGCTGCGGTGTACCCGGCGGGGCCGGAACCGATAATGACGACCTTGGCATGGATAGGCGCGGGCATCGGCAGATTCCCTCTCTTTGGAGGATTTTGATGAGGACTTGTGCGGGAAGCGCCGGGAAATGCGTCGCGCGGCGCTAAAAGTGTCAAATCCAAGTCTATGATATCTGGGTAGCCATGCAAGATTTGCAATTCAAATAAGCGAATTTTCCCCGGAACTGCGGTATTTTCTCTGGATTCACGCAAAATGGCGCAGTGCACGCGCAATAAAATTGCGCAAGCGATGGCAGCTGCGCTAAGAGTGTTGCCGGCAAACACCTTCCCAAGCCCAGCCAACCCCAAAAAGCCTTGGGAACCCAAAGGAACCGGACCGCGTGTCGAAGAATCTCGACGAGATCGACCTTAGAATTCTTTCCGAAATCCAGGCCGATGGCCGAATCACCAACGTCGAACTGGCCAAACGGGTCGGCATCTCGCCGCCGCCTTGCCTGCGCCGGGTCAGGACGCTGGAGGAAGAAGGTTACATTCAGGGCTACCGCGGCATGCTGGATCCGCGCCGGCTCGGCTTCGACGTCACCGTGTTTGCCTCCGTGCACCTGTCGAGCCAGGCCGAAGCTGACTTGCGCGCCTTCGAGGAATTTGTCCGCGCCGAGCCCCTGGTGCGCGAATGCTGGATGCTGTCGGGAGAGGTGGATTTCATCCTGAAATGCGTGGCGCCCGACATGGCGACGTTCCAGGATTTCGTCACCCATCTGACGTCGGCGCCCCATGTGCGCAATGTCAGGACGTCGCTGGTGCTGCACAATTCGAAATACGAAGCGGCAGTGCCGCTCGATTTGAAGGTGACGGGATAACGCTGCGCGTTATCCCGTCATCCCGGAGCGATGCGGAGCATCGAATCCGGGATCTCGAGATTCCCCGGTGCGCAATTGCGCACCTGAGGTTCGCGCTTTCGCGCGCCCCGGAATGACAGTGTTAGTTGGAGCGCCGCTCCTTGCCGCTCCCTACCGCTTCTTTCCCATCATCGCATCCACGCTGAACGGTCCGCCGCCGGCAAAGAACAGATAGAGGCAGCCGAAGCAGAACAGGATCGAGGCGTTGCCGCCGTTCAGGATCGGGATGAAGCCTTTGGGATAGTGCCCCATGAAATAGGCGAACGCCATTTCACCTGACAGGATGAAGGCCACGGGCCGGGTCAGAAGACCGATCATCAGAAGGCCGCCGAGGACCAGTTCGAGCGAACCGGCCGCGCCGTACAGCGACATCAGCTCGACCTTGGCGAACATCGGCACCGGCGGATATTTGAACAGCTTGGCGACGCCGTACTGAAACAGCAGCAATCCGGTGATGAAACGGAAGACGCTGAGAACCATCGGCTCGCCGCTTGCGAGCATCTTGTTGAACTTGTCCATTGTCCGCTCCCTCAAGCCCGCTTGGTTGCTGCGTCGACGCTCCACGGACCTGCGCCCGCGGTCGACAGATAGAGGCAGGTGAAGCAGTACAAGGCCGCCAGCGTGCCGCCGTTGATCAAGGGATGAAAGCCCTTCGGGAAGTGGCCGATGAAATAGGCGAACGCCATCATGCCGGAAAGAATGAAGGCGACCGGGCGTGTGCACAGGCCGACGATCAGCAGCGCGCCGCCGATCAGTTCAATGAAGCCGGCGGCGCCGACTAGCGAGAACGGCTGCACGGTGGCGTACATCGCCACCACCGGCCATCCGATGATCTTGCCCATGCCGTGCTGGATGATCAAAAGGCCGGTGATGATACGCAGTATACTCAATACGCGCGGCGTCCACGCCGCGAGTGCTTCTGTCATGAGAGTCCCCCAAGTTGGATCGAGTTCCACTTGGTATCGTGTCGAGGCCTGGAGGAAAAGCGCGCGGCGGCCGGAATCCGATGACGTTTTGGCGAGCAGCACGGGAATTATACGGGGGCGCTGCGTGTTTGCCGCGTCTCGCGCGAGATTACTTCCAGGTGACTTTGCTGCGGCACTCTGCCGCTAGAGCGTGATCCAGTTCAGCGGCGACCCTCATGGTGGGGAGCGACGAGGCGGTGCGTCGCGAACTACGAGGCCGTCCAACCCAAGCAGGAAGCTGCATTGGATCACTGCGCGCCGAGGCAGCGGATCGCTTTGGGCTGACAGGCAATGCCGATGTTGGAGCAGGTCGCGGGCTCATCCTTGGCGCCGCGCGTGCAGTTGACGCAGTCGTCGGTCCAGCGGCTGCAATTCGGCGGACCGGATTGCATCGAATAATTGCCGCGGTCTTTGGGTGCGTTGCGCGGCGGAATCGGGAGTTCGGCCGCGGCCGCAATATTGCATCCGGCAAGCACGCTCGTCAGTGCGAAAGCGAGGCACGCAACGAGATGGTGATCTGGCCGCATGCCGTCTTCCTCAAGGCGATGAACGCATGTTCCAGCCCCGGACCGGCGGGCAGTGCCCGCCGGGGCAAACCTGGCTCCAGCCTAGCGCCACTCGACCTTGGTGATCTCGTAGGCCTTGGCGCCGCCGGGCGCCATGACCTCTACGGTCGTGCCCTTCTTCTTGCCGATCAAGGCGCGGGCCAGCGGCGAGGTGATGGAGATGCGGCCCTTCTTGGCATCGGCCTCCGGCTCACCGACGATCTGCCACACCGCTTTCTTCTCGGTGTCCTCGTCGACCAGCGTGACGGTGGCGCCGAACATGATGGTGTCGCCGGAGAGCTTTGAAATATCGATGATGTCGGCGCGCGCGAGCTTGTCTTCGATCTCGGCGATGCGGCCTTCATTATGCGACTGCTCTTCCTTGGCGGCGTGATATTCCGCGTTTTCCGAAAGGTCGCCATGCGAGCGCGCCTCGGCGATGTGCTCGATGATGCGCGGCCGGTCTTCCGACTGGCGCTTCTTCAACTCGACCTCGAGGGCGGCATAGCCACCGGCGGTCATCGGAACCTTTTCCATCATCTCTTCCGTCCTTCGCCCGTGCGAGCCGCCCCTTCAGAAGTTGCGCGCACGAAGCAGTCTTTCGATTTCGATTCGGGGCCATTCGGGCCCGAAACGCGAGCCCGCCAGCCTATTAATTTTCGGCCCCGTCAAGGGCCGATACAACTTCCAAACGAGCGGTGGGTTCCAGCCATACGGCTTTGTTGCCAACCGTTTAGCGGGCAATTTGGCCCGGCGAACGATCAGTTTTCGGAAAAGTAACTCTGCAGCGTGCGGACCTCAAGGTCTCCGCCCAGATAGGCGCGGATGCCCTGTGCGGCCGCCACAGCACCGGAAAGAGTGGTGTAATATGGCACTTTATGCAAGAGGGCAGCCCGTCGCAACGAACGGCTGTCGGCCAGCGCCTGCGGCCCCTCGGTGGTGTTGAAGACGAGCTGGATGTCGCCATTGGTGATGGCGTCGACGATGTGCGGCCGGCCCTCCAGCACCTTGTTCACTTTTTCGGTCGGCACGCCGGAATCGGTGAGGAAGCGCTGGGTGCCCGATGTGGCCATCACCCTGAAGCCGAGCGAATGCAGCAGCCGCACGGCGTCCGCGATGCGGGTCTTGTCGCTCTCGCGCACCGAGACGAACACGGTGCCCTTGCGCGGCACGCGGGTGCCGCCGCCGAGCTGGCTCTTGGCGAAGGCGACCTCGAACGAACGATCGATGCCCATCACTTCGCCGGTCGAGCGCATCTCCGGACCGAGCACGGTATCGACGCCGGGGAAACGCGCGAACGGGAATACCGATTCCTTGACGCCGACATGGCCGAGCTTGCGCTTCTTCAGATTGAAGTCCGCGAGCTTCTCGCCGGCCATGATTCTCGCCGCGATCTTCGCCACCGGCGTGCCGACCACCTTGGCGACGAACGGCACCGTGCGCGACGCCCGCGGGTTGACCTCGAGTACGTAGATGTCGCCGTCCTTGATGGCGTATTGCACGTTCATCAGGCCGACCACGTCGAGGCCGAGCGCGAGTTCGCGGGTCTGCCGTTCGAGCTCGGTGATCATCGCCCCATCCAGCGAATGCGGCGGCAGCGAACAGGCGGAATCGCCGGAGTGAATGCCGGCTTCCTCGATGTGCTCCATGATACCGACGACGAACGTGTCCTTGCCGTCGCACAGGCAGTCGACGTCGATCTCGGTGGCGTCGGAAAGATAGCGGTCGAACAATAGCGGGTTCTTGCCGAGCACGGTGTTGATCTGCCCGGTCTTGTCGTTGGGGTAGCGCGCCTTGACGTCGGCCGGCACCAGCTCGGGCAGCGTGCCGAGCAGATAATTGTTGAGCTGCTCTTCCTCGCGGATGATCTGCATCGCGCGGCCGCCCAGCACGTAGGACGGACGCACCACCAGCGGCAGGCCGAGATCGGCCGCCACCAGCCGCGCCTGCTCGACCGAATAGGCGATGCCGTTCTTGGGCTGCTTTAACCTTAGCTTGTCGAGCACGCGCTTGAAGCGGTCGCGGTCTTCGGCAAGGTCGATGGCGTCGGGCGAGGTGCCGAGGATCGGCACGTCGGCGGCCTCCAGCGCGCGCGCCAGCTTCAGCGGGGTCTGGCCGCCGAACTGCACGATCACGCCGTGCAGCGTGCCGTTGGTCCGTTCGGTGGCGATGATTTCCAGCACGTCCTCGGCGGTGAGCGGTTCGAAATAGAGCCGGTCCGCGGTGTCGTAGTCGGTCGACACGGTTTCCGGATTGCAGTTGACCATGATGGTCTCGTAGCCGGCGTCATGCAGCGCAAAGCAGGCGTGGCAGCAGCAATAGTCGAACTCGATGCCCTGGCCGATCCGGTTCGGTCCGCCGCCGAGGATGATGACCTTCTTCTTGTCGGAGGGTGCGCTCTCGTCGGCGAGATTGCCGGCAAAAGGCGATTCATAGGTCGAGTACATGTAGGCGGTGGGAGATGCGAACTCCGCCGCACAGGTATCGATGCGCTTGAACACCGGACGAACCCCGAGCGCGTGGCGTTTGGCGGTCACCTCGGCTTCGGTGGCCTCTGCAAGCACGGCGAGCCGTGCGTCGGAAAAGCCCATCGCTTTCAGCGTCCGCATGCCGAACGCGTTGCCGGGCAGGCCGTTCGCCTTGATCTTGGCTTCCATGTCGACGATGCCGCGCATCTCGGCGAGGAACCAGGGATCGATCTTGCAGGAATTGAAGATCTCTTCGTTGGACCAGCCGAGCCGCATCGCCTGGGCGACTTGCAGGATGCGGTTGGGCGTCGGCGTGCCCAATGCGGCGCGGACCGCGTTCTTGTCGTCGCCGCGGCCGAGGTCATCGATCTCGATTTCATCGAGGCCGGTGAGTCCGGTCTCGAGCCCGCGCAGCGCCTTCTGCAGGCTCTCCTGGAAGGTGCGGCCGATCGCCATCACTTCGCCGACCGACTTCATCGACGTGGTCAAGGTGTGGGAGGCGCCGGGGAATTTCTCGAACGCAAAGCGCGGTATCTTGACGACGACGTAATCGATGGTCGGCTCGAACGAGGCCGGCGTGGCGCCGCCGGTGATGTCGTTGGCGATCTCGTCCAGCGTGTAGCCGACCGCGAGCTTGGCCGCGACCTTTGCAATCGGAAAGCCGGTGGCCTTCGAAGCAAGGGCAGAAGAGCGCGACACGCGCGGGTTCATCTCGATTACGACCATGCGGCCGTCGGCCGGGTTGATGCCGAACTGCACGTTGGAGCCGCCGGTCTCGACCCCGATCTCGCGCAGCACCGCCAGCGAGGCGTCGCGCATGATCTGGTATTCCTTGTCGGTCAGCGTCAGGGCCGGCGCGATGGTGATGGAATCGCCGGTATGCACGCCCATCGGATCGAGGTTCTCGATCGAGCAGATGATGATGCAATTGTCCTTTTTATCGCGCACCACCTCCATCTCGTACTCTTTCCAGCCGAGCACGCTTTCCTCGATCAAGACCTCGTTGGTCGGCGAGGCGTCGAGCCCGCGCTCGATGATGTCGAGGAATTCTTCCTTGTTGTAGGCAATGCCGCCGCCGGTGCCGCCCATGGTAAAGGAGGGCCGGATAATGGCGGGCAGGCCAATCTCGGACAGCGCCATCAGCGCCTCGCCGAACGCGTGCTCCTGATAGCGCTTGCGGCGGTCGTTCTCGCCGAGCGTCCACTGCCGTTCCAGCTCTTCAAGTGCTGCGCCGGACGCTTTCTCCCGCTCGGCAAGGTATTTATCGCGAAACGACTTCTTCAGCGCCGAGGCGTTGGCGAGCCGCGATTTTGGCGTCTCCAGCCCGATCTTGGTCATGGCCTCGCGGAACAGCTGGCGGTCCTCGGCCTTGTCGATGGCATCAGCGGTGGCGCCGATCATTTCGACGTCGAACTTGTCGAGTGTGCCCTGACGGCGGAGCGACAGCGCGCAATTCAGCGCGGTCTGGCCGCCCATGGTCGGCAGCAGCGCAAAGCCGCCGGGAATGACGTGGCGTTCTTTTTCGATGATCTTGCCGACGATTTCCGGCGTGATTGGCTCGATATAGGTGGCATCGGCCAGTTCCGGGTCGGTCATGATCGTCGCCGGATTGGAATTGACCAGGACGACCCGGTAGCCCTCTTCCTTCAGCGCCTTCACCGCCTGGGTGCCTGAATAGTCGAATTCGCAGGCCTGGCCGATCACGATGGGGCCGGCGCCGATGATCAGGATGGTGGAGATGTCGGTTCTTTTGGGCATCAGGTCTCGCGGACTGGAATTTGGGCACAAAAAAAGGGCGCGCATGCTGCGCGTCCCCTAAGCCAAGAGCGCGGGTTACCCTCGCGCGCGGGTGGTCTTTAGACCAGATTTCGCACCCGCGAAACCCCCAAAAACGGGCCATCAACCGCGATTTTGGCTATTTTGGGCTTGCCTATGGTCAGTCCGTCTACGCTTTCGCTGCGCTCCAGCTACGCCGTACACGCTTCGTCCTGACGGTCTCAGCGTGGCTGCGCCACGCGTAGCCCCGATAGATGGAGATTGCCGAGGCCCGTCTTCGCCCTTCGGGCTTCGCCGTGGCAGCCTTCGCCACGAAGGGGCCTGCCTAGCCGAAGCGGCGGAGCCGCGAAGGCTGGAGGCCCGGCCTGGATTTGAACCAGGATAAAGAACGATGCACCGTTCTCGCGTTGTCGCTTCCGCCACCGGGCCAAGGCGATCATTACCGATCACGGGCCGGTGAGCTACGTTTACCTTTTATTAACCCTAACTAGCGCACCGATGGGTGGTGGGCGATGAAGGTCATCCTCCAGGGATTGTGGCCGATATTGTCGGGGGCGCGCGAAGCGGCGAAGCCGGCCCGCGTCAGCTTGGCGATCATCTCATCTTCGCTGTAGCGCTGCAGGCCGACGCGGGTGCGCAATTGCCGGTAATCCGACAGGGCCGTAGAGGCGAGGCCGTAGAGCGCGTCCGTCAGGAAGCCGTGGGAGCTTGCGAATTTCAACAGCGCCAGCACGTCTCGCCCCATGCCGACCTCGGGCCGCAGGATATCGCCCAGCACCAGCCGCCCGCTCGGCTTCAGCAGCCGGCGAATGATCGCGAATGCGGAATCCAGCTCTTGCTGCGTCATGTATTGCGCCACCGAGTTCATGACGACGAGATCGATCGACTGCGCGTCCATACTCCGGAGCTCATCCAGCGAACGGACGCGGATTTTGGTGTTCGGCGCAAAGCGCGCGATCAGCCGGCCGCGCACGCCGGGGGCGGGTTCGGCGAGATAGAGTTTTGCGCAGGCGTCCGCCACCTTGGCCGCCGACAGCGCCTCGCCGCAGGCATAGTCCAGCACGACAGCGTCAGGCGACGAGATGTAGCCGATGATGTCGCGCGCGATGATCTGGAAATGCAGGTCCCGATGCAGCTTGCTCGCATAGATCGTATGCGTGGAATCGTAATAGTCGATCCATTCGTCCATCGGGGCTGCGTCCGGCAAAACAGGGGTTTCCGGCAAGGAACCGCCGGGAAAGTGATGCGTTAGGGTGTTCGGCGGCCAATGTCCAATGCCACCGCTGTCCGGTTTCCTAACAGGAAGGTTCAACGTGAGCAAAGCCAACAAATCCGAAAAAGTGTCCCCCGAACTCGATACGCCGACCGATCTGCCGCAGGCCGCGGTGGACAAGATTTCGGCGTCGCTCAACGTGCTGCTGGCTGACGCCTTCGCGCTCTACATGAAGACCAAGAATTTCCACTGGCACGTCTCCGGCCGGCATTTCCGCGATTACCATCTGATGCTGGACGAGCAGGCGGAGGCGATCTTCGGTACCACCGACCAGCTCGCCGAGCGGGTGCGCAAGCTTGGCGGCGTCACGCTGCGTTCGATCGGGCAGATCGCAAAGCTGCAGACCATCCAGGACAACAACGAGGCTTACGTCCCGCCGCGCGAAATGCTGCGCGAATTGATGGAAGACAACAAGCACATGGCGGCCGCCATGCGCAAAGCCCACAAGCTTGCCGACGACCACGACGATACCGGCACCGCGCAGTTGCTCGAACTGTTCGTCGACGAGACCGAGCGCCGCACCTGGTTCCTGTTCGAAGCCAGCCGCCAGGAAAGCGCCAACGCGGCGTAGTGGTTGTGATTTGTAGGGTGGGCAAAGGCGCGTTGCGCCGTGCCCACCATTCCTGCGCGACATAAGATGGTGGGCACGCTTCGCTTTGCCCACCCTACGATCTAAATCCTGAACTTCATTACCTCTTCCTTGAACTGCAGCCCATGTCCGGGCCGCTCCGGCGCGGTGATCATGCCGTTGGCGATCTGCGGTGGATCGACCCAGAGGTCGTCGATCAGCCCCATGTTCTCGCACCAGATGCCGTTCGGGATCGAGGCCAGGAGGTGCACGTTGAGTTCGGGAAACAGATGCGGCGCGATGGTGACGCCAAAAGTGTCGGCCAGTGCGGAGATCTTGCGAAGGTCCGTCATGCCGCCGCGCATCGGGTCGGGCTGCAGGATCGGCAGGCAGGGATTGATAAAGAACGGCCGCAGATCGTAGCGCGTGAAATGGGTCTCGCCACCGACGACGCGCATGTCGAGCGCTGCTGCGATGCGCTGGTAGCCGGCGAAATCGTCGGCCGGCACGGGTTCTTCGAGCCAGTAGATATCGTACTTTTCGAATTTGCGTCCCATCTCGATGGCGACATCGGCGCTCCAGCCCATGTTGACGTCGATCATGATGTCGATGTCGGGCCCGAGCGCCTCGCGCATGCGGCGTACATTGTCGAGGTCCTGCGCAGGCGTGTGCACATGCGCGACCTGCATCTTGATCGCCTTGTAGCCCTGCTTCACGAAGTGCAGCGCCTTCTCGATCATGCCGTCGCCGCCGGCGCCGCGGAAGCAGCCCGAGCCGTAGATCGGGATTTCCGAGCGATAATGGCCCCACAGCCGGTGCAGCGGCAGGCCGGCGCGCTTGCCCACCGCATCCCACAGCGCGATGTCGATCGCCGACATCGCCATCGCGGCGATGCCGCCGCGGCCATAGGTCATCGTCGCGGTCCACAGGTCGCGCCAGATCGCCTCGATCGCGGTGGCGTCCTTGCCCTTCACGCGCGGGATGATGCACTCCTCGAGACAGGCCGCGATCGACTTCATCCCCGGGCGGAACACGAACAGATAGCCCATGCCGGTAACGCCGCCTGCGGTCTCGACCTCGCAGATCAGGATGTCGCGCGTCGCGCCAAGCGCGGCCCCCTTCAGCCAGGGATCGTCGGCCCAGGGCAGGCGCAGCATCGTCACGCGGATGTCACGGATGGTCATGTCTGGGTTGGCGGTCATCGGACGTTTCCCTGTGCTGGCCCGGATCATGTTGGCCTGATCTCGGGCAGGGGAAAGTCAATCACATAACGCCGGCGCTGATCCAGCGCTGTGCGTCATGCCTCCAATGCAGCGACGCGACGCGCGTTCGCGGAGACCCGTTGGCTTTGCTCACCCTGCGCACGCGACAGTAGCTAAATAAGACTGGCGGTCCGGACGGCTTGCGCTACGATGCAAGCGAGCCAGAGCAGCAGGAGGTCGGAAATGCCTATGTCCGTCTCTATGATCGTATTGGGTTCGCAACTGGTCATGCCCGTCGCTGACGGAGTGCCGAAGTTCGATATCACGCGAAACTGCAAGCTCGACATTGCCGCTACTGCCGGACTCACCGTCGATCAGTCGCTCAAGACCTGCATCAGCGATGAACAGCAAGCGCGCCAGCAACTCGCAAGCCAGTGGTCCAAATTCCCTGCGTCCAGCCGCGCGAGTTGCGTCTCGCAGGAGAGCATTGGCGGCACGCCAAGTTACGTCAGCCTGCAGACCTGCCTCCAGATGGGTCAGTGGGCGCGTTGATCGTTCACTTCGTGACCGTCCGGCGCGTTGGTGTCACCGTGCTGGTGGGCGCCATCGGCGAGATCGAGAACGTCAGCCAGGTATTCCATCCCGATGGCCGGTTCTGCGCCTCGAACTCGCCATAGCCTTTCAGGTTGAGGTATCCCTGCATGTCGCCGACCGGGAACAGAAACCCGATCTGCGGACCGATGCCGAACACGCGCGAACGGAATCCGCCGAGCTGGGGATGTTGACCAAAGTCGTCGGTGATCTGCTGATATCCATATCCGACGAGGCCGACGAAAAACTGCTTGGAGAGGAATTTCGACATCCCCCAATCGACGTGGAAGTCGATTCCGTTCTGGTATTGCGTGTCGCGGTTCTTGAAATTGTAGGTGAAGCCGGCGACGGCGGAGAATTCGTGCCCGGTCGCCGGGTTGAAGTAGGTGTAGCCACCGCCGCCGTCGATCGCGGCGTGCCCGATACCGAGGTTGGAGAGGCGACTGGGATCGTAGGCGCCCACCGGAATGTCGCCGGTCAGATAGGTCATGAAGTTGTGCACCCCGGCATTCCACTTCAGCGTGGCCTGCGGATAGAGGTCGCCGACCGAAGTGAGTGAATCCGAGATGATTCCGGTGCGGGTCGTCACCAACGGTCCGAGCACGGTGGTGAGCGTTCCGTCAATGCCGGTGTTAGCGCGACCGAACAGGCCGGTGACGCCGATGGCCAATTGTCCGCCAAGCACTGGCGTTCCGAACGTATAGGTGGGATTGAGCAGAACGAGATCGGCCTGCGCGTTCAGGTTCGCATTGAAGTTGACGTTCACGTTTGCCGGGAATCGCCCGATCTGGATCTGCCTGGCCGCGGCAACGGCGCCCGATGCTTCGACCGTGGTGTGATAATACACCGCGGCCATCGACCAGCCCGGCACCTGCGGCGTCGCCGCGAGGCTAGAGAACCGCCCGGGAAGCCAGTACGAAACGCCGGTTTCGTCCGCGTAGGCGGCACCGGACATGGATCCGGACATCAGCAGCGCCACGCCAATGCTGTAGCACGTGCGCCGACGGTTGGAATTTCGTTGGGCGATGGTGTGTGTCATCTGCTTGCCCCCGGGTGCCTGGAGATCACAGCGATCAACCCCAGATTGACATGGAATGAATGTCTCGTCGCAAGCCATCGCTCGGAAAGAAGGTCCAGTTCGAATATCCGTCGCGGCTGTTGCGCCAAAGCCACGAGACAATCGCGTGTTGTTCACCTCATCGGGCATTGTGAAGGCATCCGCCCCATCTGATGTTCACGTTAATTCGCAGATCATTTTACCTGCTCGATGTCGGGCATCTTCCAACTCTTGTCGAAGACCGCCTTTTCAGGACCGTAGAATCGAAACCAGGGGAACCAGTTCGCTCCCGCCGGCGTGAAAATCCAGTTCGACTCCCGACCGGCGGGCGCCTGCGATCCAAAGTGGATGTCCACCGAGCCGTCGGCGTTCTTGCGCAGCCCTTTGTCCAATGAATCCAGGGTCGGGCGTGGCAGGTTGAGGAAGAGGGCCGACGTTTCAGCGTTGTAAATGGTGACAGCCCAGAACTGACTTACCGGAACATTGGCTGGAACGTGCAGTCGATAGGGGTTCTCGCCGCGGAGCGGCTGGCCGCCGTTGTCGAAGTACGCGGCAAGGTAGAAGCTGCCTCCGCCGAGCTTCGCGGGAGGCAGGAAGAAGCCGGCGAAAGCAGCGCCGCGCGTATCCACGTCGAAATAGTTTGGCACGGCCCACTTGAATCCCGTCTGCGGGCCAATCGGCGGGACCAGCAATTTCCACTGGCTGCCCGGCCACCAGTCTTCACCGATCTTAGACTGCTGTCCGAGGAGCCAGGCACCGGCTTCCGCCGCGGCGGACTTCAACTGTGCCACGGTCGCGGCATCGGGCTTGAACTCCTTGCCCTTCTCGATGCCGAGTGGTCGGAGCATGCCCATCATCTGCAGATCCTGGGGCTGTACCGTCTCCTCATTCAGCATGCGGGCAAGGCTGGTGTAAAAGCTTTCGTCGAATCGCGCGAGGCCGTCATAGAGGGTGTTGGTCATATCCACGAACCGCGGCGCAGGCGGGTTACTGGCCTCGGCCAAGGGGTAGACCTTGATCTGCTTTACCAGCGCGTCACCCCTGCGCACGTCCTCTTCCGAGTTGCTCTCCAGGATGGAGCGGAGGCCGGCGAATGTGTTGTAGGTCTTTGAACGCACGGGGATATAGCCGGCCGGCACCTCGCCCGTGTAGTCGGGTGGCAGCACCAGGTATTTGCCGCCTTTGCCCTCGAACCCGACGTCGGTGAGCGGTACCTGCCAGGCATCGCAAATGGTGCCCAGGAAGCTGGACCCATTGGCCGCCGGCGGCAGGTCCAGAACCATCGGCCCATCGTCTTTTATGTTGAAGAAGGCAAAAAGGTAGCGAAGGGTTGTATTGACGGTGAACGACTGGTTCTTCCAGGTGCTGCCTTTGGGCCACCAGATGATGTCGCCGTATTTCGCCTTGCCGTCGCGGAAGTAGGCTTGCCGCAGCGAGTCGAAGCTGACGATGGGCATGCCCCAGATGACGGCGTCCACGGCGCGGCGTTCCAGCATTCGATTGGCGAGTTGTTCGGTGGAGAATTTCGACAGGCTCGTCTGCTGGGCGCCGGCTGGTGCGAATACGGCGGTCAATGCAAAAGTCAGTACAGCGCCGCAAAGCGTTCGTGTGAGTACAGCTTTCATGACTCACTCCCGTGCAAAACGGCACTCAAATTTGCTTTCACTTGCCTTCCGAGCCTGGACACGCGCGGGATCACGATGACGAGTCCCGCGGTGCCTTCGGTCTGAACGCTACTTCGCCGCCACGACGGCCGGCGGCTTCCAGGTGCCTTCGCCTGGCGGGAGGATCGAAGGTGACTCCGTCTTCGGCCAGTAGAGCCGCATGACCAGGTAGATCGTGTCGTTCGGTGCCGGCAGCCAGTTCGATTCCTTGTCCGCACCCGGCGATTTGTTCTGGATGTAGAGCGTCAGTGACCCGTCCGCGTTCTTCTTCATATCCGGAAGCATCGGCGAATTGATCAAATAGCGGTTGATCGGATTTTCGATCAGGAGCTGCGACTTGCCGTCATACATGGTGAGCGACCAGAACGCGTTGACTGGTGGCTCCTGGCCCGGCGGGAATGTCAGGGTGTAATTGTGCTTGCTGCCATCGAGCGTCTGGCCGTCGCCATCGATGCGGGTGAGCGGATAGGTCGCTTCCGCCGGATTATTGCCGTAGATACCGGCCTTGGCGGCGACGGCGCGCTTGAGCCAGTCGCCATTGTAGTGGGCGTTATCGCCCGGCAACGCGCTGACCTGCCAGCCGTTGATGGTCGTGCCGGCCTTGGCGACGCCTTCCTCGACCTTCTTCTCGCCTTCCTTCATGCCGAGGCCAATCTCGAGCTTTTGCTCCAGCGGCAGGTCCTTGAAGTTAAAGGTCTTGCCGGGGCCGACGCCAATCTTCGCGAGCGCGGCGCGGATCTCCTTCTCGTTTTCCTGCACGGGAGCAAACTGCAGCGCAAAATCGAGATACTCGAAGAAGTTGGTTTTCACGAGCTCCTTGTCGATCTTCGGAAAGTCGATGGCCGTCGCGGCCGTCGTCGTCGGCTGTTTCAGATAGGTGGAAAGTGGCTGCATCTTGTAGCCGGCCTGCACCTTCTTGACGTTGTCGATATCGCCAGCGTTGAAAAGCTGGGTGCGGAAGATGACGATCGATAGCTGGGTGCTCGACTGGAAGACCTTCTTGATTCCGGGAGGCGTTGCGCCCTTCCAGTCCGGGCCGACAACCAGATAATCTCCGGCCTCGCTTCCGGTGGCGCGGGTGCCGATGTAGCCATAATTATAGGTGTTGCCGTCACAGAGTTGGACCGAATAGTAGCGCTTCGGGTCGATCGCCGGCACGGAAATGACGATGGGCTCCGCCCGAAAATCCATCCACCCGATCGAATAGGGCGTGTCGCTGTTCGGCGTCACGACCGCGGTGTCCTTGTAGGTAAAGACGTTGGGGTCGTTCTTGAACTGGTTGAACGGCGCCTTGAACTGGCTCGAAGTGCGATCGATGGCGAATTCATACATGATGCCGTAGTTCATCACGATTGGCAGGCCGAAGATGAAGCCCGCCTCGGCGATGTCCTTTGCCTTGAAGAAGCCTGGACGCTCGGCACTCGTCTGCGCTTGCGCCGGGATGGAATTCGCCGTCGAGACGGTAAATGCTGCAAGCGCTGCGGAACGAAGAAGGTCGCGTTTTGTAATCATGTGAACATTCCCTTGCCTGGGTTCGAGCGCGGATTCGATCCTGAATCTCGGGGCACGCGCGGGATCGCGGTAATGACGGGTCCCGCGCTGCCTCTCGGCGCAACGCTATTGCAGCGCCACGATCGCCGGCGGCTGCCAAGTTCCTTCGCCCGGCGGTAGGATCGACGGCGCTTCGGTCTTCGGCCAATAGAGCCGCATCACCAGGTACATTTCGCCGTTCGGCGCCGGCAGCCAGTTGGATTCCTTGTCGGCGCCCGGTGAATCTTTCTGGAGATGCAGCGTGAGAGAGCCGTCCGGATTCTTCTTCATGCCTGGCAGCATCGGCGAATTGATCAAATATCGATTGATCGGATTCTCGATCAGCAATTGGCTCTTGCCGTCATACATGGTCACCGACCAGAACGCCTCGACCGGCGGATATTGCCCGGCGGCAAAGGTGATTGTGTATCTGCGCTTTGAAGAGTCGAGCACTTCGCCGTTGGCGAGCGTTTTGGTCATGGGGTAGACGGCTTCCGCGGCGTCATTGCCATAAATGCCGCCTTTTGCGGCGGCGGCCCGCTTCAGCCAATCGCCGCTGTAGAACAGACGGTCACCGAACAGCGATCCGATTTTCCATCCGTTGACGTCTTTCTGTCCACCAGCGAGATACTTTTCAACCTTCTCCTCACCTTCCTTCATCCCAAGCCCGACTTCGAGTTTGTGTTCGAGCGGAAGATCCTTGAAGTTGAAGGTCTTGCCCGCGCCAACCCCGATGCGCGCGAGCTTCTCGCGAATGGTGCGTTCTTCCGGGCCCGCCGGTGCAAACTGCAGCGCGAAGTCGAGATATTCGAAGAAGTTCTTCTTCACCAGCTCCGCATCGACCTTGGGAAAGTCGATCGCGGCCGAAGCGGTCGTTACCGGCTGCTTGAGATAGGCCGATAGCGGCTGCGCCTTGTAGCCGGCCTGGACCTTCACGACATTCGGCATATCCTCCGGATTGAAGAGCTGCGTACGAATGGCCGCGAAGGCAAACTGGGTCGAGGACTGGAAGACCTTCTTGATTCCGGGCGGAGTGGCGCCCTGCCAGTTCGGCCCAACGACCATGTAGTCTCCGGCGTCGATGCCGGTCGCGCGGCTGCCGATATAGCCAAAATTGAAGGTGTTGCCGTCGATCAGCTGCACCGTGTAATAGCGGCTCTTCTCAACGGCCGGCACCGAAACAACCATCGGCTCGGCGCGCAGATCGAACCAAAGCGTGGAGTATGGCGTGTCGCTGTTGGGCGTCACGACAGCGGTGTCCTTGTAGGTCGCGACATACGCCAGGTTTTTGATCTGATTGAACGGCGCCTTGAACTGGCTGTTCTTCGTGTCCACGGAGAACTCGTACATCACAGCGTAGTTCATCACGATCGGCAGGCCATAGATGAAGCCTTCCTCAGCAATTCTTTTGGCCTCGATGATGTCGGGCCATTCCGCCTTGGCCTGCGCGCTCGCCGGAACCGGCGTCATGGTGGTAACTGTCATCGCAGCCAGTGCTGCGGCACGGAGCAGATCGCGTTTCGTGATCATGTGAACACTCCTCTGTCGCTTCACCGCTTGGGCTCAAGCGGGTGTCGATTGCAGATTTCGGGACACGCGCGGGATCGCGGTAATGACGAGTCCCGCGCTGCCTCAACGCTATTGCAACGCCACGATCGCCGGCGGCTGCCAGGTGCCGTTGCCCGGCGGCAGCACCGACGGAGCTTCGGTCTTCGGCCAGTACAGCCGCATCACCAGATAGATTGGGCCATTCGGCGCCGGCAACCAATTGGCGTCTTTGTCGGCGCCGGGTGAGTCCTTCTGGACGTACAGCGTGAGAGAGCCGTCGGCATTTTTCTTCATGCCGGGTAGCATCGGCGAGTTGATCAGATACCGGTTGATCGGGTTTTCGATCAGCAGCTGGCTCTTGCCGTCGTACATGGTCACGGACCAGAACGCGTTCACAGGCGGAAGCTGTCCGGCGGGGAAGGTGACGGAGTATTTATTCTTGGAACCATCGAGCACGTCGCCGTTGGCCAGATTCTTGGTGAAGGGGTACACGGCTTCCACGGCGTCGTTGCCATAGATGCCGCCCTTGGCGGCCGCCGCCCGCAGCAGCCAGTTGCCGTTGAAAAACTCGCGATCTCCGAAGAACGATCCGATTTTCCATCCGTTGATATTCTTGAAGCCGTTCTCGAGGTACTTGTCGACCTTCTCCTCGCCGTCTTTCATGCCAAGGCCGATCTCGAGCTTGTGCGCGATCGGGAGGTCCTTGAAATCAAAGGTCTTGCCGGGGCCGACGCCGATGCGCGCGAGCTTGGCGCGGATTTCCGCTTCGTCCGGCGTCGCCGGTGCGAACTGCAAGGAAAAGTCGAGATACTCAAAGAAGTTTTTCTTCACCAATTCCTTATCGACCTTGGGGAAGTCTATAGCGGCGGCCGCAGTCGTCGTTGGTTGCTTCAGATAGGCCGAGAGCGGCTGGGCCTTGTAGCCCGCCTGGACCTTCTCAACGTTGGGCATATCGTCCGCACCGAACAACTGGGTGCGATACCCCGCGACGGAGAACTGCGTCGTGGATCGAAATACCTTCTTGATGCCAGGCGGGGGCGTACCGTTCCAACCCGGGCCGGCGACCATGTAGTCGCCCGCTTCGGTACCGGTCGCGCGGCTGCCGATGTAGCCGTAATTGTAGGTATTGCCGTCTTCAAGTTGCACCGCGTAGTAGCGGCCCTTTTCCACCGCCGGCACCGACAGCACCATCGGCTCCGCGCGCAGATCCATCCAGAGGAAGGAATAGGGTGTATCGCTGTTAGGGGTGACGATCGAGGTGTCCTTGTAGGTAAAGACGCGCGCCTCGTTTTTAATCTGATTGAACGGTGCCTTGAATTGCCCCGAATTCCTGTCGACCGAATATTCGTACATGACAGCGTAGTTCATTACGATGGGAAGGCCATAGATGAAGCCTTCCTCGGCGATGGCCTTGGCCTCGCGGATGTCAGGCCATTCGGCTTTGGCCTGCGCATTGGCCGGGATGGGCGTCATCGTCGTAACTGTCAGTGCAGCTAGCGCTGCGGAACGAAGCAGGTCGCGTTTCGTCAACATGGTGCTGTCTCCTATCTCGGCTTGAAAGCATCTCGCTCTGGAGCGAGAGAGATTGCGTAGGCAAGAGATCGCGTATGCGGGAGAACGTGCTGCATGGCTGCATAAAACGCCTCACGGCGTATGCAGGATCGAAACATCGTGCTGGAAAAACAGGAGCAATGAAGCTAACGGTGCAAACGTATCTTCAGCTACCTCCGGGAGAAAAGTTAGCACAAACCAATAATGAGGGCCAGCCATGGTCATTATTTTGTGCCTCTACCTAGTCGCGCTGTGGGCCGTGTTCTCGAAGTTCAAACTGGTGCGGTGGGGCTGGTTGTCCGGCACGGTCTCAATCGCTGTTGGAATATTTCTTCTCGCCGCATTTCTCGCGCTTTTTAATTATCTCACGCCATCGGGGCGCGTGACGGTCACCGGCCGCGTGGTGGAAGTGACACCGAATGTGACCGGGCAAATCGTTGCAATCCCGGTCAAGCCGAACGTGCCGGTCAAAGCCAACGATGTGCTGTTTCAAATCGACCCGGCGCCATTTCAATACAAGGTCGCGCAGTTGCAGGCCTCGCTCGCTGCTGCAAAGCAGCAAACCGAGATACTGAAAGCGAATTACGAGCAGGCGACGGCGAATGTCAGCGGGCTCACCACGCAGGTCGCCTACAACAAGAAGCGGCTCGACGATATCCAGACACTTGCCGCTGACGATGCCAGCACGCAATTCCAAGCGCAGGACAAGCAGGTTCAGTACGAAACCGTGTCGGCGCAGCTCGACGTCGCCAAAGCGGCCCAGCAGAGCGCCAAGCTGGCGATGGATTCGGAGATCGGTGGCGTCAACACCTCAGTCGCGCAGCTACAGGCGCAACTCGATAACGCCAACTGGGAATTGTCGCAGACGACCATTCGTGCCCCGGCCGACGGCTATGTCACCGTCGTCGCATTGACCGTTGGCGATCGGGCGCTGCAGGCGCGCTCGGCGATGTCGTTCATCGTCGAGAAGGAGATCACGCTGGTTGGAATGTTTTCGCAGAACGGCTTTCAGACCATCAAGGAGGGCGCAGCTGTCGATATCGTTTTCGACAACGTCCCGGGACGCATCTATCACGCGAAGATTACCGCCATTCCGAGGGGCATCGGCCAGGGGCAGATCGCCGTGTCGGGAACGCTGGCGCGCACCAATACGTTCGGCGGGGCGACGGTGTTTCCGGCGGAGATATCGATCCCTGACGGAATGGACCGTGACTCACTTCGTCTCGGAATGTCCGGCAGCGCAACTGCATTTTCAGAAAAGGCGGGTGTGATCGGCCTTCTTGCGTCGATCCTGGTGTGGATCAGTTCCTATACGGCGTATCTCTAGCTGCGCCGATCTGCGTCTTCACGACCGGCGGCGCGCACCGTCTATGCATTTTGTGCCAGATAATCGTGCCCCAGACGACACAGGACAAATCGTCGCAATCCCGTCGAACCGCAGTATCACCCGCGCTTCCATAGTTTTACTAGCGGACCATTCGCCCCCATCACCGGATCGGCCTTCGGCAGTTTCACGTTCGGAATCGTCTTCAACGCCTTGGCGTGGTTCTCCGGCGTCGCGCGCGTGATTTCGGCCGGCGGGCCGGGCGGATAGGCGCCGACGACGGAGAAGTCAGCGCTCGACGACAGGCATTGATGCCCGGTGCCCGCGGGCAGGATCGCGACGTCACCGGCGGCGATCGCGAGGTCCGTGCCATTGTCGCCGCCGAACCGCACGATGGCGTTGCCGCGGGCGACCCCGAGCACTTCGTGCACGGTGGCGTGGTAGTGCAGATAATCATAGACGCCGTTGCGCCACATCGCGCCCCAGCCATTGGCGCCGAACAGGCCCTCGATGGTCTTTTCGGGATGGTCGTTGTCGACGTCGATCGCGCGCTTGTAGACCAGGAACGGCATCTTGCTGTTCGGCACCAGGCCGTCATCGACGAAGTCGAAGGTGAGCGGCTGAAGGTCTTCGCTGACGACGGACATGGTCGTGCTCCGGAATCGCGGGGAATCGTAGGGTGGGCAAAGGCGCGCCCTTCGCGCCATGCCCACCAATGCTACCACAAGCACGATGGTGGGCACGCTTCGCTTTGCCCACCCTACGACATCTACGATGTCAACGGATGTGCGCCCCTCACGTTCCCTTCGGGATTTCAAACACCAGGCAGGTCGTGGTGGCGTGGGCGAGCAGGCGGCCCTTGGAATCGGTGATGCGCGCTTCCGCGGTGGCGGCGCGGCGGCCGACGCTGAGCGTGCGGCCTTCCGACTTCACAGGGCCGGTATCCTTGGTCATGCCCTTGATGAAGGAGATCTTGAATTCCAGCGTGGTGTAGCCGGTGCCGGCCGGCAGCGTAGTGTGGACGGCGAGGCCCATCGCGGAATCCAGCAGGATCGCGGCGTAGCCGCCATGCACCGAGCCGATCGGGTTGTAGTGCCGGAAGCCCGGCACGCTGTGAAAGGTCACGACGCCGTTCTCGGCGGTGGAATCGAACGGCTCGACATTCTCCATGATCGGCGGCGCCGGCAATCTGCCCTCGAAAATCGCGCGGACAAATTCGAGACCCGTCATCGACGCCATCACGCTGGTCGGCGTCACGCCGTATTCGACCTTGGGGGCGGGGGCGGTGTCCATGGGGCGGTTCCTGTTTAATATTACCGACATCATACTAAGACTTTAGACGGCAATCCAGTGACAGATTGTCATATGCGGACGACAGATTGTCATGCCCGGACTTGATCCGGGCATCCATCAATCTTCAAAGTGGATGGATTGCCGGGTCAAGCCCGGCAATGACGGTGGCGGCTTACGCCTTCTTGTTCGCCCGCATCAGATCCGCGAACCGCTTGAACAGGTAATGCGAATCCCGCGGTCCCGGTGAGGCTTCCGGGTGGTACTGCACCGAGAACACCGGCTTGCCGTCGAGCTGGATGCCGCAATTGGAGCCGTCGAACAGCGAGATATGGGTCTGCGTGGCACCCTTCGGCAGCGTCTTTTCGTCCACCGCAAAGCCGTGGTTCATGGACGTGATTTCCACCTTGCCGGTGGTCTCGTCCTTGACCGGATGATTGGCGCCGTGATGGCCCTGATGCATCTTCTTGGTCCTGGCGCCGACGGCGAGGCCCAGCATCTGATGGCCGAGACAGATGCCGAAGGTCGGCGTGCCCGAATCGATCACCTGCTTGATCACAGGCACCGCGTACTTGCCGGTCGCGGCGGGATCGCCGGGGCCGTTAGAGAGAAACACGCCGTCCGGCTTCATCGCCAGAATGTCTTCGGCTGATGTGGTCGCCGGCACCACGGTGATCTTGCAGCCCTCGCCGGCGAGCAGCCGCAGGATGTTGCGCTTGATGCCGTAGTCGATCGCGACCACGTTGAATTTGGGCGCGGTCTGGCGGCCAAAGCCCTTTTCCCAGCCCCACGGCGTCTCGTCCCAGGTGAAGCGCTGAGCCGAGGTCACCATCGGCACCAGGTCCATGCCTTCGAGGCCGGGCCATTCGCGCGCTTCTTCCTTGAGTCCGTGCAGGTCGAACTTGCCGTCCTTGGCGTGCGCGATCACGGCATTCGGCATGCCCTTGGAGCGGATCAGCGCGGTCAGCGCACGGGTGTCAATGCCGGAAAGGCCGATGATGCCGCGCGCCTTCAGCCATCCGTCGAGATGTTTTGCCGAGCGGTAGTTCGAGGGATCGGTGATGGCGGAGCGCAGGATCACGCCGCGCGCACCCGGCGTCGCCGCCATGTTCACCGTCTCGATATCCTCGTCGTTGGTGCCGACGTTGCCGATATGCGGGAAGGTGAAGGTGATGAGCTGCCCGGCATAGGAGGGATCGGTGAGGACCTCCTCATAACCGGTCATCGCGGTGTTGAAGCAGACTTCGCCAACGGCCTGGCCTTCCGCGCCGAGGCCAAAGCCTTCCAGCACGGTGCCATCGGCGAGCACGAGGAGCGCGGTCGGTTTGAGGTCCGGCCAGGCTGACGAGTTTTCAGGGATTGTCATGAGCGCATTACATAGTCGGCGTACCCCGCCGCGTGAACCCCCAAAAACGCGGATTCACACGCGTTTCACTGCATATTTGACAGGCCGTGCCACCAGCCTAATCTGGAGTTCCCATTTCATAGCGTTTTCGAGCGAAGTGGACGCCGGTTCGCGTCAAGAAAACGCGTCAAAACAAGAAGCTAGGGCCGCTTTTCACCCCAAAGCGCCCCATCAGGAGTCCGCATGGACAATACGATGCCGATCCTGCTCGTTCCGGGTCTCGCGTGCTCGCCGCGGCTGTTTGGGCCCGTGGTGCCGGCCCTGTGGCAGTTGGGGCCGGTGACGGTCGCCAACCACAAGCGCGACGACAATATGGGCGCGATCGCACGGCGGATCCTGGCCGAGGCGCCGCCGCGCTTTGCGCTCGCCGGGCATTCCATGGGCGGCTACATCGCCTTCGAGATCATGCGGCAGGCGCCCGAGCGGGTGGCGAAGCTGGCGCTGATCAGCACCCAGGCGCGGCCCGACACCGGCGAAGCGACGACCCGCCGCCAGGGCATGATCGCCCGCGCAAAAGGTGGCGAATACCGCGCCGTGCTCGACGAGCTGTTTCCCGGCTTCGTGCACCCGTCGCGGCAGGGCGATGCCGCGTTGCGCCAGCTTGTCCATGACATGGGCGACGATATCGGGCCGGAGGCGTTCGTCCGCCAGCAGACCGCCGTGATCGGCCGGCCGGATTCGCGCCCCACGCTGGCGTGGATCAGATGTCCGACGCTGGTGCTGACCGGCGACCAGGACAACACCATCCCGAACTCGCTCTCGATGGAGATGGCGAGCGGCATTCCCGGGGCCAAACTGGTGGTGCTGGCCAATTGCGGTCACCTGCCACAGGTGGAAGCGCCGCAGGAGACCGCCGACGCGCTGACGGAATGGCTGCGGAACTAGATTCTTGTTTTGACGCGTTTTCTTGACGCGAACCGGTCTCGACTTCGCTCGAAAACGCTATGGTTGTTCTGCCGGCGCGAAGCGCTTAGATCAGGGCTCTGAAAGCCAAAGGATACGAACATGCTGCGCGACGACATCAACAATGCGGTCAAGGACGCGATGCGGGCCAAGGACGAGCGCAAGCTGTCCACGCTGCGCATGGTCAATTCGACCATCAAGAACGCCGACATCGCCGCACGCGGGGAGGGCAAGCCGCCGCTCAGCGATGCCGACCTGCTCGGCGTGTTCCAGAAGATGATCAAGCAGCGCCAGGAATCCGTCGAACTCTACGACAAGGGCGGCCGCGCCGAACTCGCCGCCCAGGAGCGCGAGGAGATCGCGGTGATATCAGCTTATTTGCCGAAGCAGATGTCGGATGACGACGTCAAGGCGGCGATATCGGCCGCGGTCACTGAAACCGGCGCCGCCGGCATGAAGGACATGGGCAAGGTGATCGCGGTGCTGAAGGCAAAATACGCCGGACAGATGGATTTTGGTAAAGCCAGCGGATTGGTGAAGGCGGCGCTCGCGGGGTGAGGGAATCTCTCATTGGCTGTCGTCCCGGCGAAGGCCGGGACCCATAGCCACCGGCGGTAATTGTTCTAGCGCGCTGGTCGTTGCCTTCCTTTTCCAACAACGCCGGCCGCGGAGTATGGGTCCCGGCGTTCGCCGGGACGACGCAACTTCCAGGGACACGACCAAGGCCATGCTCACCGAAGCCGCCACCTATGACGAGCTCTACAAAAACTTCCGCTGGGATATCCCGGCGCGGTTCAACATTGCGACCGCGTGCTGCGACCGTCATGCCGATGGCTCCGGCCGCCTTGCGCTGATCTATATCGACGAGGACGGCACCGCGACGAAAACCTCGTTCGACGAGGTCGCTGACATGTCGCGCCGCTTCGCCAATGTGCTTGATGCCGATGGCCTTGTGCGCGGCGACCGCGTCGCGGTGTTCCTGTCGCAATCGCTGGAATTGCCGATCGCCCATCTGGCGGCGTTTCGCTCCGGCCTGATCTCGATTCCCCTGTTCGCGCTGTTCGGCGAGGACGCGCTGGAGTTTCGGCTCTCCAATTCTGAGGCCAAGGCTGTCATCACCGACGAGGCCGGCTGGGACAAGCTCGCAAAGATCCGCGACCGCCTGCCGGAGCTGAAGACCATCTATGTGATCGGCGACCGCGCGCCCGCGGGCACCAGGCCGTTCTGGTCTTCGTTGAAAGCCGCATCGCCGGACTTTGCGACCGTCGACACCTCGGCCGACGATCCCGGCCTGATCATCTACACGTCAGGCACCACGGGAAATCCCAAGGGCGCGCTGCACGCGCATCGCGTCGTGCTCGGCCATCTGCCCAATGTCGAGATGTGCCACGACTTCATTCCAAAACCCGGCGACCTGATGTGGACGCCGGCGGACTGGGCCTGGATCGGCGGCCTGATCAATGGCCTGTTCGCGTTCTGGTATCACGGCGTGCCGCTGGTCGGGCACCGCGCACGCAAATTCGAGCCGCAGGCCGCGATGCAAATTATGGCCGAGCACGGCATCCGCAACGTGTTCCTGCCGCCGACGGCGCTGAAACTGATGCGGCAGGCCGGCGTGAAGAACGCGGGCGTAAATCTTCGCAGCATCTTCACCGGCGGCGAGTCGCTGGGCGGCGAATTGCTCGACTGGGTGCGCGCGACCTTCGGCGTCGATGCCCATGAAGTGTTCGGCCAGACCGAATGCAATCTCGTGATCGGCAGCAATTCAAAACTGTTTCCGATCCGGCCGGGTTCGATGGGCCGGGCGACGCCGGGTTTTGACGTGCGCATCGTCAACGACCAGGGCGAGGAGCAGCCGCGTGGCACCCGCGGCGTCATCGGCGTTCGCCAGCCTTGTCCGTGCACCATGATCGAATACTGGCGCAATCCGGAAGCGACCGCGAAGAAGTATGCCGGCGAGTTCTTGCTGACCGGCGATCTCGGCGTGCAGGATGAGGACGGTTACTTCTGGTATGTCAGCCGTGAGGACGACGTCATCACCACGGCCGGCTATCGCGTCGGGCCGTCGGAGATCGAGCACACCTTGATGAAGCACCCGGCGGTGGCGATGTCGGCGGTGGTCGGTATTCCCGATCCGATCCGTACCGAATCGATCAAGGCCTGGATCGTGCTGCGTCCGGGCTTTGCGCCCAGCGACGCGCTGGCGCGCGAGATTCAGGAATTCGTCAAGGTACAACTCGCCGCCCACGAATATCCGCGCTTCGTGCAGTTCGCGGAAAGCCTCCCCATGACCGCGACCGGCAAGGTGCTGCGACGCGAATTGCGGGCGCTGGGGTAAATCTGTTCGGTCAATTCTTTGCGGTTAGGAAAATGCAAAAAACTGTGCCTCACGCCGCGGGCTTGCACCGCGCCTCGCTTAGGAAGCTCCATGATTTGGATGCGGCGCTGGAGCTGATGTATTACGGCTGGCGCGGCATGACGCTTTCCGCCGATCAGTATCTTGCGACCCTTGGCCTTTCACGCCCGCACCACCGCATTCTCTACGTGGTTGCCAGGCAGCCCGGCGTCTCGATCGGCTCGCTGATCGAAATTCTCGGCATCTCCAAACAAGCCTTGAACCGGCCGCTCAACCTTCTGCTGGAGCGCAAGCTGCTGACATCGAGGCGGTCGCCCGAGCAGCATCGCTCCAAATTGCTGCGGCTGACGGAAGCAGGAAAACGCTGTGAACAACGGGCATCGGACCATGAGCGCAAGGTCGTGAGCGAGGCGTTCGATCGTGTCGGCCCGCGTGGCGCTGCCGCGTGGATGGCCGTCATGGGGGCCATCGCCGACAACAATTGATTTTTAAGGTCAACATAGTTGACTTGAAGATCGCGCCGTGACAACTTTCTCTGCAGTGATGCTGGGGGAGGTGCGGGAGCTTGAGCAAACAGACGATGGACCGGGCCGCCGCCGGACGCTTTGTCGAGGCGTGGTGCGCAAGCTGGTGCAAGGTTGATATCGACGCTGTCGTGTCGCACTTTGCCGAGAACGCGGAGATGCGCTCCCCCTTGGCGATCAAACTGACGGATTCCCCTGTGGTCGCGGGCGCCGAAAACATTCGCGCCTACTGGCGCAAGGCTTACGGACACATCGAGAGCGCGGACCTTAAAATCCTGAGCTGGAGCTGGGACGACACGATCGCGCGCCTGACGGTCTGGTGGCAGCTCGGCGACACGCGCGCCAGCGAATTCATGGACTTCGACGCTGCGGGCCGTGTGGTGCGCAGCGAGGCCTTCTACGGAAAATAGCCATGTACGGAAAGTAACGATGCGATTCTCGGATTTCGTTCTGCTCCTCAACACACTCTGGTTCGGCGGCGCCTTCATCCAGTTCAGCATCGCCCAGAGCAATACGCTGAAAATACTGGTGCCGCGCGAGGAGCGCGGAAATCCGATCGCGCCGACCTTGTCGGCCAGCGTGGCGTTCCTGGGCGGGATCAATCTGCCGATCGGCCTGCTGTCGCTGTATCTCCTGGCCCGGCCGCCCTTCTTTGGGGCCACTGACGCGCAGCTTGCGTTGTTCCTGTTCTTTGCCGCGTGTCACTTCAGTCAGTTCGCCTATAACCTTCCGGTCCTGATGCGCGGGGGACGCGTTGGGGCGGCATACTGGCCCGTGTTGAAGGGCCCGATGCTCCGGATCTTTGCCATCGACGCGATACTGTTCGTGGCAAATCTTGTCGTGGTCTTCTTGCTGCTTTCGTTCTGACCGCTCAACTCCCCTTCAGCACCAACCTCAGCATCAGCGCCAGGTCGTTCCGCCGGTACGGCTTGTTCAGAATTTTCGCTTCACTGTCGAGGCCGTCGACCGGCTGGACCGGATGCTCGGTGTAGCCGGAAGTGAAAAGCACCTTGAGTTCGGGCCGCAGCCGCGATGCTTCCCTGGCAAGCTCCGGTCCGAACATGCCGCCGGGCATCACGACATCCGTAAACAGCAGATCGATCTCGTTGCGCTGGCGCAATACCTCCAGCGCCTCGCGCCCGTTGCGCGTCGCGATCACGCGATAGCCAAGCTCCTTCAGCTCCTTTTCGACATAGGCACGCACCAGATCATTGTCCTCGACAACGAGAATGGTCTCGGTACCGGCATGCGCGGCGAGCTGGTCAGCGGGCGGCGCGGCGGCTCTGCGCGGCGCATCGATGCGGGGGAAGAAAAGCCTGACGGCGGTGCCTCGTCCCGGCTCGGAGCGAATTTGCATCGCGCCGCCGGATTGTTTTGCGAACCCATAGACCATGCTGAGGCCGAGGCCGGTGCCTTTGCCCACTTCCTTGGTGGTAAAGAACGGCTCGAAGGCGCGGCTGGCCACTTCGGCAATCATGCCGCTACCGGTATCGGCCACGGCCACCTCGACGTAATCGCCGGGCCGGGCCTCGCCATTGACGTCGAGGTCGGATTCATCGAGCGCGATATTGCGGACCTCGACCGTCAGCTTGCCGCCCTGCGGCATCGCATCGCGCGCATTGAGCACCAGATTGAGCAGCGCGGACGCCAATTGACCGGGATCGACGCTGGCGCGCCACAAGTCCCGATCGAGCAGGAATTCGCATTCGATATGTTCGCCCAGGGTTCGCCGCAGCAATTGTTCCATGCCGAGAATTTTCTGGCCGATGTCGATGTCTTGCGGCGTCAAGGGCTGCTTGCGGGCGAAGGCGAGCAGGCTCCTTGTGAGGTCCGAGCCGCGCTCGGCGGCGGTGGCGATGCTGTCGGCGATGGTGTGCAGTTCCCGGTTCGCGGCCAGCTTCTCGGCGAGGTATTCCGCGTTGCCCAGGATGACGGTCAGAAGATTGTTGAAATCGTGCGCGACGCCGCCGGTGAGCTGACCCATCGCCTCCATCTTCTGGGATTGGCTGAGCTTCTGATTGAGCTCCTCGATGGCGGCGCGCTGCCGCTCGAGCGACTCGGCGGTGCCGTTGAGCAGCGTCATCAGCCCGCCCAGTTCGCCGCCTGGATGCGGCTCGGGAATCCGCGCGCTCAGATCGCCAAGTCCGAGCCTCCGCGCCATCCCGGCGAGCCGTCCGACCTGGCGGCCGACGCCCAAAGTCGCCAGCAGCCAAACGCCAGCGAGCAGCAGCAGGGAGGCCACCGTAAGCATCGCCAGATCCTCGTAGACGCGGCGGTTGGCGGCGGCAACCAGGCCGTCCTTGGGCAGCCCCACCATGATATAGAGGCCGGCGTCCCGGATCGATGGCGAGCGGGCGACCGCCCATACATGCGTCCGGCCCTCGGCGTCCTTCACCTCGTGGAACGGCCCCCGGTCAGCTGCGGCCGCGAACCGGAACAGCTCCGAGTTTGCGATCGATGCACCGGCGGGCTCGGTCCATCCCTTGCCTTGCGGGGCAACCAGCACGGTGCCTTTCCTGTCAACCAGCAGCACGTCCTTGCCGTTCAGCAGGCGCGTGTCGTACTCGGCGAATTTGCGCAGGTTGAACGACGCCAGCAGGATGAATTTCAGCTCGCCGGATTCCGAGCGGGTGGGGTACGCGATCTGCAGCACGGAGGTCCCGGTCAGCCGGCCGAACACCGGCTCCAGCGTGACGGTACCGTGCGCCGTCAGGGCCTGCTTGAAATAGGCGCGGTCCCGCAAGTCGAGGGTGCGGTTGGTCCGCAGCGAGTCGCAGAACAGGGCGCCGTCAGGCGTGATGGTCAGGATGCCGGTGAACTGCGGGTATTCCTCGCGCACCGCGGAGAGGAAGGCCGAACACGCCACCTTGTCTGACGTGTCGAGGTCGCGGGCGCGGGCCAGGCCATAGTGAAGCTGCGCCGTGCCCTGAATTTTCTCGTCCAGATCCTTGGAAATATCGTCGGCCGTTGCCGACAAATTGGCGAGCGCCGCGTTGATTTCGCTGGTGCGATTTTGAGCGAAGCGCAGTCCTACGAGGATAGCCGGCACCAGCATGGCCGCGATAACGAGTATCAGTAGCCGGGTGCGCAAGCTCATCGGTCGGTAATTTTCGCGCTCGAATCAGACAGTTTCATTTTTAACTAATAATGTGCGGCAATCGTGTGCCGCTGCGTCCGCCGCGGGATGGCAAATGCCCCTTGCGACAAACCGGGCCGGCAGTTTTCAAATAGCTTTGGAATCCTCGAAGCGACCCTACAGACTCTGTTCGGCTATCGCAATCAGGCGGGTGATGGGGGGCGTGTTGCGGTCGCTTGCGTCAAATCCACCGTCGTCCCGGCGAACGCCGGGACCCATAACCCCAGGCCGCATTTGTTTTGCGCGCTAGTGGTTATCCGCTTTCTTTTCCGGTAACGGCGGCCGCGGAGTATGGGTCCCGGCGTTCGCCGGGACGACATCAAGGCGTCCCAATCCCCATCGCCTTCAGCGCGTCCAGCATGCGCTGCGGCGGCGCCATCTTGATCGCGAGCGGCTGACCCGTCTCCAGCACGCTCTTGAGGCTGGAGAGGATCGCCGGCCAGCCCTGGCGGCCGCCGGAGAGGATATCGTCGCTGATGATGCGGTCGTGCGATTGCAGCATCGTCAGCTTCACAGCTTCGCCCGCTTGTTCGATCTCGTACGTCACCAGCGTCGGCCCAAGCTTTTCGATCAGCACCGGCCAGTTGACGTTGAAGGTGACGGTCAGCCGCCTCGGTGGATGGCATTCGATCACCTCGCCGCTGATATGCAGCGCGCCATCAGGCGTACGCACGATGTAGGCGCCGCCGACCTTCAGATCGACTTCGACGGCATGGCCGAAGAAATATTTTCTGCTGAACTCCGCCGTCGTCAGCGCCTGCCATATCTTCTCGGGTGTCGAGGCGATGTAGATCGTATAGACGATCGCGGGTTTGAATTTGTCGATGTTCATGACACGCCCTCGATGCCGAGGCGGGCGACGAATTCCGGCTTACTCATCACGCTTCTCCAATTGCCGTTTCAATTCGCTGAGCGCGGTGAGCTTGCCGCGCTCGAATTTCTTGATCCAGCGTTCGCCGATCTGATGGATCGGAACTGGGTTCAGATAGTGCAGCTTCTCGCGGCCATGCCGGAGCGTGGTGACGAGGTTGGCCGTTTCGAGGATTCCAAGGTGTTTTGTTACGGCCTGCCGCGTCATGGCGAGGCCGTCGCACAGTTCGCCCAAGGTTTGTCCGTTCCTGGCATGAAGCCTGTCCAGCAACGCGCGTCGCGAGGCGTCGGCAAGCGCTCGGAAGACTTCATCCATGGTGGGGATAATAGGCAACCAAATGGTTGCATGTCAATAGTGTGGTTTTGAGGCGTTCGCGGCGATGGAGGGAAGGTGAAGAAGCGCTCTTGCCTCGTCGTCCCGGCGAAGGCCGGGACCCATAACCACCGGCGGCAATTGCCTTGCACACTGGTCGTTATCGTCCATTTCCAACTACGCCAGCCGCGGCGTATGGGTCCCGGCCTTCGCCGGGACGACGAAATATGTCTATGCCGTCGTGATCCCTCTTTCCTCCACCCCCTTCTCGCAAACGGTGGAGCGGGAGATAGAGCGCCGCTTCCATCTCCAGTCCTCACGTGCATTAATGCCGTAAGCTCCCTCCCACCCCGAGTTCCCTCATGTCCCTCCAGGTCTATCTCGCTTTCGTCGCTGCCTGCATTGCGCTGGCGTTGCTGCCGGGTCCGGTGGTCACGCTCATCATCGCCAACGGCCTGCGCCACGGCACCCGCGCGGCGCTGATCAATGTCGCCGGCGCCCAGGTCGGCCTTGCCATCGTGATCGGCATCGTCGCGGTCGGCCTGACCTCGCTGATGGCGACGATGGGCTACTGGTTCGACTGGGTGCGTTTCGCCGGTGCGGCCTATCTGATCTGGCTCGGCATCAAGCTGGTTCGTGAGCCGGTGGAGGGCATCAAATCAGACGAACCGCCACCGCCGCCGCGCGGCGGCTTCTTCCTGCAGGGCTTTCTGGTGCTGCTCTCGAACCCCAAGGTGCTGGTGTTCTTCGGCGCCTTCATCCCGCAGTTCATGGACATGCAGCAGGACCACTTCCCGCAAGTGGCGCTGCTCGGCGCGACGTTCATGGTGACTGCCGCCATGACCGACGCGGTCTATGCGCTGCTCGCCGGCCGGGCCCGGCTGTTCTTCTCGGCGGAGCGCACACGGCTGGTGTCGCGGATCTCAGGCGGCTTCATGATCGGCGGAGGCATCTGGCTGGCGCTGACCCGGGCGAAATAGCTCGCTTGAACCGCGGGCGGCGATGGCGCGTCTAATGCAACGCGCCGTCGTCTGAGGAAAATCTCCGTGCCCGATCTGCCCTGGTTCGTCTTTGCGATCCTGCTCGCGCCGCTCGGGCTGCTGCTGGGCGCCGCCGTTTACAAGACGCTGCAGGTGCGCGCCGCCCGCGAATGGCCGTCGGCGGCCGGCAAGATCGTGGCCTCGCATGCCCAGGTGCGCGAGGTCAGGGTGATCGACAGCAACCGGGAAGGCGGCTATCGCACCGAGCAGCGCAACTTCGCCAACATCATCTACGAATATTCCGTGGCCGGGAAGGCGCTGCGCAACAACCGCGTCAGCATCGGCGAGGACCTCGGCAATTTCGAGGTCGCCGAGACCATCGCCAGATATCCGGTCGGCGCCGACGTAACAGTCTATTACAATCCGCTGCATCCAAAGGAAGCGGTGCTGGAACGCGACCTGCCCAAGGGGCTGTGGGGCTGCCTTGGCATCGGCACCGCGATCACGCTCGTGATCGTGTTCGGCTCGGCGCTCGGGCTCAACAAGCTGAGCGAACTCGTCTCGACAAAACTGGCCCATCCAACCGCGTCGCCATTGGTCATTGCCTTCGGCGCGTTCGGCAGCGTGATCGCGCTGTTCGCGCTCGCGATGCACCGGCAGGCACAGCTCGCCGGGAAATGGCCGGTCGTATCCGGCATCATCAAGCTGTCCGGTCTCGAGCAGTACCGCGCCGCGCCAACCGACAACGGGCCGCGCGGGCAAATCATGTATCAGCGCAAGGTGCTCTACACGTACATTTACAACAACCAGTCCTACACCGGCACGCACGCAACCCTTTCCAGCAATGTCGCGTCGAGCTCGGACTGGCTGACGCGAAAACTCACGCCGCCTTATCAGGACGGCGCCCGGGTCAAGGTCTGGGTCAACCCCGCCAATCCATCCGAAGCGACACTGGAGCCGCGAGCATTGTTCGTGTGGTTCCTGTGGCTGCTGGTGCTCGCCTTTGCGGGGCTGACTTATTACGTCGCCCTCCACGGTTAGGTTTCCTGAAGAACCCTCAAGGTCGCCCCCCTCTCTCTCTCTCTCTCTCTCTCTCTCTCTCTCTCTCTCTCTCTCTCGGGATCTGTGAGCGCAATCACAGTGAGCGCACCTGGCCGGTCGTACTCTTGCCGCTCATCACGAGAGAAAATCCGGTGCGACCTTTGCAGATCCCGAACCGCCGATTGCTGACAGCTCTGCTGATCCTTTTCAGCGCAACGACCTGCATGGCGGCTGATGTCGGAAAAGATTGCCAGTCCGGCCGGATCGATTCATGCACGCAAATCCTTCAGTCAAATCCCGCAGACTTCAATGCGCTCGCCAACAGAGGCATCGGGCTCAGAGTTAGCGGTGAGTATGACCGCGCCATCGCCGATCTCGACGCTGCGCTCCGCATCGATCCCGATATTGCCGGGCTTTATCTGGAGCGGGGCCTGGCTTACGACGCCAAAGGTGAACATCAGCTTGCGATACGCGATTTCGACGAAGCCATAGGGCGCGACCCCGATCTGGTGCAGGCGCATTTCGGCAGGGCAATGGCCCATCAAGCCGTCGGTCAACGCGAACTTTCGACCGTCGATATCGACAGCGCCATGCGCCTCGATCGAATTCTGGTGGCCGCGCTGTATATGCAGCGAGGCAATCAGTTGAGAGCTATCGGGCATCACGGCGAAGCCATTGCGGCCTTCGATCGCACGATAGATATCAATGCCGGCTGGCCTTTGGCATGGTTCGGCCGTGCCGCATCGTTCGAGGGGATAGGCAACTCCAAACGGGCCGCGGCGGATTATCGAAAGTGCATCGAACTGCCGGCGAAAACCGACATCGAGCGTCAGCGGCAGCAAGAAGCCCGCGAGCGGTTGGACAAAATGGGCGCGCCATAGGTCGGCTTCGATAGGCTTGCACAACCCCAAGCGCGAGCTTCGCTCGTCTCGACCCCGCAAGGGGAGAGGGAACGCAGCGTTGGGTGCGAAGAGAAAATCTAGATCACCTGCCGCGACCGAAAAATCGTCTCGATCTCACCAAGAATGCGCGCCAGCCGGGCGGCCCACGCCTTCTCGCCGGCCTGATCCGAAATCAGGTCCTGACGGATTTCGATTCCCGTGTTCATCAGGCCGCGCGCCTCGGCGTGAACGGGGATGGTGTAGTCGGTCTGGTCGCTGACCGCATAGGGCTCGTTGTCGCCGACGACGAGATCAGGCTCCGCGCGCAGCAATTGCAGCAGCAGCGGCGGCAATAGCTTGTCGCGCTGATAGAGCGTGCCGATGTGCCAGGGACGCGCGATGCCGGCATAAACAGGTGTGAAGCTGTGCAGCGAAACCAGTATCGTCGGCATCTTCCGCTCCCGGCGCGCGTCGATGATCTCGCCGATACGGCGGTGATAGGGATCGAAGATCTGCGTTCGGCGCAATTCCGCGGCTTCTCGCGCGATGCCTTCATTGCCGGGGATCGTCGTGGTTTCGCTGATGAGCGGGATCGAGCTTGCGACATCAGGCGGGCGGTTGCAGTCGATCACCAGCCGCGAATAGCGCTGCACGATCAGATGCGCGCCGAGATGTTTCGATAGCATTTCGGCGACGCCGGCGATGCCGATGTCCCACGCGATGTGCCGCACGAGTTCGCTCTCCGGCAATCCGAGATCGCCGAGCGCTTGCGGAATCAGCCGCCCGTAATGGTCACACGTGAGCAGAAACGGCGAGCGTCCCTCGGCATTATATTCCCGGACCGGGGGAACATCCTGAGATCCCAAGAGTAATGATGTGTCGCCGACGTGGTTCAAAACCATTTTTCCTTACGTATTGCCTATCGAAGCGGCATGTCGGCCTACAAATGAGCAGGTTTTTGTATAGATTAGCCGGCCCAGAATCACGATGATTGTTTGACGATGCCGTTACTCACGATTCATCACAAGACCGTATATCGCTACACGCACCCGGTGGCGTTCGGCGAACATCGCATCATGCTGCGTCCGCGCGACGGACATGATCTGCGCGTGCTGTCCGGCAGCCTCGAGATCGAGCCGCAGCCGATGCAGCTGCGCTGGATCCATGACGTGTTCGGCAACAGCGTCGCGATCGCGACCTTCGACGAGCGCGCGCAGACGCTGTCGTTCACTTCAATGGCTACGATCGAGCACAACCCGGCGGAAGAATTCGCGCTGACCGCGGATGACCCGGCCTACTTCTATCCATTCCTGTACGACGACGAAGAGTTTCCCGACCTGGTGCAGTTCATCACGCCGCAATATGGCGATCCCAACGGGGAGCTGTCGTTCTGGGCGCGGGGATTTCTCGAAGCCGACGGGCCGACGCGGACCTACAACATTCTCAGCGGCATGACCCATGGCATCCGCGAAGCTTTCACCTATCGCAAGCGTCACGAGCAGGGCACACAGCATCCTCTCGATACGCTGCAGACGAAGTCGGGCACCTGCCGCGACTATGCGCTGTTCATGATCGAGGCGCTGCGGCGGCTCGGCATCGCCGCGCGATTCGTGTCCGGCTATCTCTTCATTCCCGGCGACAGTGCGCATGGTTATGTCGGCGGCGGCTCGACGCATGCATGGGTGCAGGTCTATCTGCCGAGCGAGGGCTGGATCGAGTTTGATCCGACCAATGGCATCATCGGCACCCGCGACCTCATTCGTGTGGCGGTAGCGCGCGATCCGCGCCAGGCAATCCCGCTGCACGGCGCCTACCTCGGCTCGGCGGACGCCTTTGTCGGCATGGAGGTCAATATCAACGTCGTCTCCGTCATCGACGAAGCGCAGGCGGAAAAGGTCTGATTATGGAGATCAAGGTCGGCTTCGAGATTGCCTATGCGGCCGTGCAGCCGACGCCGATGGTGATCATGCTCTCGATCCATCCGTCGCGCTTCTCCGACATCGTCGGCACCGAGCGCATCGTCGCCGAGCCTGACGTGCCGATCGGTTTTTATCGCGACATCTTCGGCAATGTCTGCGGCCGGCTGGTGGCGCCCGCCGGCGGCGTGACCTTGCGCGGCAGCGCGCTGGTGCGCGATTCCGGCCTGCCTGACATTGTGATGCCGACCGCGCAGCAACTCCCGATCGACCAGTTGCCGGACGAGGTGCTGCAATATCTGATGCCGAGCCGCTATTGCGAGACCGACAAGCTCACCGACATCGCCTGGTCGCTGTTCGGCAACACACCCGAGGGCTGGGCGCGGGTGCAGGCGATCGTCGAATTCGTCCATAACCACGTGACGTTCGGCTACCAGCACGCGCATCACATGAAGTCGGCGCACGACGTCTACGAGCAGGGCGCCGGCGTCTGCCGCGATTTTGCGCATCTGGCGCTGACGTTCTGCCGCTGCATGAACATCCCGGCGCGCTATTGCACGGGTTACATGGGCGATATCGGCATCCCCAGGGATCCCGCGCCGATGGATTTCTCCGGCTGGTTTCAGGTCTACCTCTCCGGCCAGTGGTACACGTTCGACGCCCGGCACAATCACCCGCGGATCGGCCGCATCCTGATGGGCACCGGCCGCGACGCCGCCGACGTCGCGCTGACCACGAGTTTTGGCCGGATGGACCTCGTGAAGTTCGTCGTCGTCAGCGACGAGGTGGTGGTGGCTTAAGACGCGCACTCTCCGCCGTCATTGCGAGGAGCGGAGCGACGAAGCAATCCATTCTTTCTTCGCGCGACTACATGGATTGCTTCGCTGCGCTCGCAATGACATGAAGGGCCCATGATTTCAGATCGTCTGTTCGTCTACGGCACCCTGATGCGCGGCTTCGACCATCCGATGGCGAAGCTGCTGTCGCGCAGCGCCGATTTCATCGGCGAGGCCACGTGCCGCGGCCGGCTCTATCTCATCAAGCACTATCCTGGACTGGTGCTGTCGGACGATCCTGCCGACACCGTGTCCGGCGAAGTGTATCGCCTGCGCGACCGCGATGCGCTGCTCGGCGAGTTCGACATGTACGAGGCCTGCGGCCCCGGCTTTCAGCCGCCGACCGAATATGTCAGGCAGATGCTGAACGTCACGCTCGCCGACGGCAGCGCTGATGAGGCGTGGACGTATGTCTATAACTGGCCCGTCGCCGGCCTGCCGCGGATTGTGTCGGGGAAGTTCTTGGAGCAGTAATTTTGCTCCGTCATGCCCGGGCTTGTCCCGGGCATCCACGTCTTGCTTTCGTGTTGACCGAAGACGTGGATGGCCGGGACAAGCCCGGCCATGACGACGATGGAGGACGGCTACCCCGCATCCAGCCGCTCCTGCTCCAGCCGCACATCGACCTCGCGCTCAACATACGTCCATTCTTCCGTGGCGCGCAGCGTCGCGACCAGTTCGTCGAACAGCGCTGAATTCGCAACGTCGTATTCGAACCAGGTCAGGAAATCGAAGGGCTCGCCGAGATCGCGGCAGTGATAGAGCTGGCGCGCGATGGCGGGCAGATACTTCAGGCTGGCCGCGATGTGCTGCGACTTGTCCTCGAAAATCTCGCGCCGCTCTTCCTGCGTCAGGTCCCACCACGCGGTGCTCTTCTTGATCGGGATCAGCGCCGCGCAGGTCGCTTCGGGGCGCCCGAGCCCGGCCTGCGCCGCCACCAGCTTTTCCTTCTCGGCGCGCTCGGTATAGCGCACATGGCTCGCGACCCCAGCGAGCCGCCAGGAGGTCTGCGAGGGCAGGATCGGCAGCGCGATCGAGGGGGAATGGACGATCGAGAGCGCCGGCGCCCGCAATAGCCCCGTGCCCTTGACCGCGGCCTGCGACACCACCTGCCAGGCCCCGCTTTGCCCGCCTCTGAAGGTCGTGAACATGGCCCTATGGAAGCGTGGAACCGGGCCGGGTTCAAGATGTCATCCGGGCCATCCGGGATGGCGGGGGCTGTGAATAGCGGCGAGAAGCCCAATACGTTTCGTATTTCCCGCCGCCCGCCCTGTATCCATGGCCGGTTGGCCAACTGCTAGAATCCGGCCCAGCGAATCAAGGCCCAAATCCCATATGCGCTTTACGCCCCAATTCCTCGAAGAACTGCGCGCCCGGCTTCCGGTCTCCGAAGTCGTGGGGCGGCGCGTCAAGCTGAAGAAGGCGGGACGGGAGTGGAAGGGGCTGTCGCCGTTCCAGCAGGAGAAGTCGCCGTCCTTCACGGTCAACGACCAGAAGGGTTTTTACCACGACTTCTCCTCCGGCAAGCATGGCGACATCATCTCGTTTTTGATGGAGACCGAGGGCGTCGGTTTTACCGAGGCCGTCGAACGCCTCGCCTCGATGGCCGGCATGGCGCTCCCTGCGGTAACGCCGGATGCGGCAAGGCACGAGCAGCGCCGCAAGACGCTGTACGACGTGATGGAGCTCGCCGCCAAATTCTTCGCCGACACGCTGGCTTCGCGGGGCGGCGCCAAGGCGCGCGGCTATCTTGCCGACCGCGCGATTTCGCCGGCGACGCAGCTGCAATTTCGCATCGGCTACGCGTCCGGCGACCGCTTTGCGCTGAAAGAATATCTGGGCGCACAGGGCATCCCGACCGAGGACATGGTCGAGGCCGGGCTGCTCAACGGCGGCGAAGATATCCCGGTGCCGTACGACAAATTCCGCGACCGCGTGATGTTTCCCATCACCGATGTCCGTAATCGCGTGATCGCCTTCGGCGGCCGGGCGCTGGAGAAGGACGTCCCCGCCAAATACATGAATTCGCCGGAAACCCCGCTGTTTCACAAGGGCGACAATCTCTACAACCTCGCCACCGCGCGGCAGGCCACGCATGACGGCGCCCCGCTGATCGTGGTCGAAGGCTATGTCGACGTCATCGCGATGGTGACCACCGGCTTCAAGGCCAGCGTCGCACCTCTCGGCACCGCGCTGACCGAAAACCAGCTGATGCTGCTGTGGAAGATGGTGGACGAGCCGATCCTTTGCTTTGACGGCGACAAGGCCGGCAAGAAAGCCGCGTGGCGCGCGGCTGATCTTGCGCTGCCGCATCTCAAGCCCGGAAAGAGTCTGCGCTTTGCGCTGCTGCCCGAGGGACAGGACCCTGACGATCTCGCGCGCTCCGGCGGCCGCGCCGCGATCGAGGAAGTCATTTCAGCGGCGCGTGGTCTCGCCGATATCGTGTGGTCGCGCGAGATCGAAGGCGGCACCTTTGCAACGCCGGAGCGCCGCGCGGCGCTGGAGGCGCGGATCGGCGAACTCTCGAACGGCATCCGCGACGAAGTGGTGCGGCGCTATTATCGCCAGGATCTCTCCGAGCGGCTGCGCAACACCTTTGCGCCCGAAGGCGGCCGCGGCGGCTACGGCCGCGGCAATTTTGGAGGCGGCAATTTCGGCGGCGGACGCGCGAGCGAATCAGGCCGCCGTTTTGCCTCCCGCAGCTTCACCCCGGGCCCGGCGGGCCGGGCGGCGCCCTATGGCGGGCGCGGGCAGGCGGGCTCCGCCAGCCAGACCATCAACCGCGGCCCCTACCAGGCCGCGAGCCCCCAGCTTGCCAACAGCCCGATCATGCGCGGCCAGCGCAGCGCGATGTCGCGCCGGGAAGCGCTGATTCTGCAGTCCCTGATCAACCACCCATGGCTGCTGCACGACCATCTGGAGGAGGTGGCGGCCCTGGAACTGGCCCATCCGGAGGCCAACAAGCTCCGCGCCGGTATTATTGCAGCCTTTGCCAGCGACCATCACCATTCGCCCGATGTCGAAGAACAGGCCGAGAAAATGCGCGCCGATCTCGAAGCGCGCGGATTTTCGCAAGTTCTTCAAAGGGTTGGCAGCGCGATTACGACCGGGGCGGTGTGGGGCGTGCAAATCGGCGCCGCCCGCGAGGATGTTCTTTCCACCTGGCAGCAACTCGTTGCCTTGCATCAGAAAACGCACGCCCTACTTAGGGAAAAGAAGGATGCCGAGCTGGCCCTGGGCGAGGAGTCCAGCGAGGCCAATCTGGCGTGGTTAAAGGACGTCAGCGTCCGTTTGGAGTCGCTGGACGGCACCGAGGCCCTGATTGAGGGTTTTGGCGAGCTTTCAGGCCGGTTCCGGCAAAGCGTCTGATTAAGCGTCAGATGAAAAAATGATGCGGACGGCTCGTGCCGGAGCCGTTAAAAGACTCGCCAAACCCATGGTTTGGCTGCAAAAACAGGGTTAAGCGAAGCTTAAGAGCCTTACGGCTAGTAGACATAACCGGCGAAACGGGGATTCGGGGTGGCGACAGTCTGCGCCGCCCTTTCCGCGTCGTGAGCAACTTTTGTTTTCTTTGCAGGTGCGGCGGCCGCATCCTGCATGAGCGCGTTTCGGGAGCTTGATGAATGGCCACCAAGGCAAAGACGCTGCAGGTTAAAGACAAGGAAAAAGACGACAAGGCAGCGGACGCCCCCGAGAAGGACTCGCCGGACGCCCCGTCGCCGTTGCTCGATCTGTCGGATGCCGCCGTCAAGAAGATGATCAAGCAGGCCAAGAAGCGCGGCTTCGTGACCTTCGATCAGCTCAACGAAGTTTTGCCTTCCGACACCACCTCGCCCGAACAGATCGAAGACATCATGTCGATGCTGTCGGACATGGGCATCAACGTGTCCGAAGCCGAAGAGTCCGACTCTGAGGACGAGAAGGAAGAGGCCGACGACGAGACCGACAACGAGCTTGTCGAGGTCACGCAGAAGGCCGTCACCGAGGTCAAGAAATCCGAGCCCGGCGAGCGCACCGACGATCCCGTCCGCATGTATCTGCGCGAGATGGGCACAGTCGAGCTGCTGTCGCGCGAGGGCGAAATCGCCATCGCAAAGCGCATCGAGGCCGGCCGCGAGGCGATGATCGCGGGCCTCTGCGAAAGCCCGCTGACCTTCCAGGCCATCATCATCTGGCGCGACGAGCTCAACGAAGGAAAGATCTTCCTTCGCGACATCATCGATCTCGAAGCCACCTATGCCGGCCCCGACGCCAAGAACAACATGAACCCGGCGATGCTGGCGGCGCCCGTCGGCCCCGACGGCCAGCCGGTCGCTTCTGCCAACGGCAATGGCGCGCCTTCGCATGTCGCGCCGCCGGCCGCCCCGCCGTCGGCGACGCCGTTCCGCGCAGCCCCTGCGTCCGCGCCCGGTGGCGACACCGAGGAAAAGGATCCGGCCGAGGCCGCCGCCGAAGGCGACATGGACGACGACGAGTTCGAAAACCAGATGTCGCTCGCCGCCATCGAGGCCGAGCTGAAGCCGAAGGTCGTCGAAACCTTCGACAAGATCGCTTCCGAGTACAAGAAGCTGCGCCGTCTGCAGGAGCAGGACATCGCCAACCAGCTGCAGAGCGAGACGCTGTCGCCCTCGCAGGAGCGCAAGTACAAGAAGCTGAAGGACGAAATCATCGTCGAGGTGAAGTCGCTGCGGCTCAACCAGGCCCGTATCGATTCACTGGTCGAGCAGCTCTACGACATCAACAAGCGCCTCGTCTCGTTCGAAGGCCGCCTGCTGCGCCTCGGCGACAGCCACGGCGTCGCGCGCGAAGACTTTTTGCGCAACTACCAGGGCTCGGAGCTCGATCCGCGCTGGCTCAACCGTGTCTCGAAACTTTCCGCCAAGGGCTGGAAGAATTTCGTCCATCACGAAAAGGACCGCATCAAGGACCTGCGCCACGAGATCCAGTCGCTGGCCGCATTGACCGGGCTCGAGATCGGCGAATTCCGCAAGATCGTGCACGGCGTGCAGAAGGGCGAGCGCGAAGCCCGCCAGGCCAAGAAGGAAATGGTCGAGGCGAATCTGCGTCTCGTGATCTCGATCGCCAAGAAATACACCAACCGCGGCCTGCAGTTCCTCGACCTGATCCAGGAAGGCAATATCGGCCTGATGAAGGCGGTCGATAAGTTCGAATACCGCCGCGGCTACAAGTTCTCGACCTACGCGACATGGTGGATCCGGCAGGCGATCACGCGCTCGATCGCCGACCAGGCGCGCACCATCCGCATTCCCGTGCACATGATCGAGACCATCAACAAGATCGTGCGCACGAGCCGCCAGATGCTGAACGAGATCGGCCGCGAACCGACCCCGGAAGAGCTCGCCGAAAAGCTCGGCATGCCCCTGGAGAAGGTGCGCAAAGTTCTCAAGATCGCCAAAGAGCCGCTCTCGCTCGAAACCCCTGTCGGTGACGAGGAAGATTCGCATCTCGGCGATTTCATCGAGGACAAGAACGCGATCCTGCCCATCGACGCCGCGATCCAGTCCAACCTGCGCGAAACCACCACCCGCGTGCTGGCCTCGCTGACGCCCCGCGAAGAGCGCGTGCTCCGCATGCGCTTCGGCATCGGCATGAACACCGACCACACGCTGGAAGAAGTCGGCCAGCAGTTCTCGGTTACCCGCGAACGTATCCGTCAGATCGAAGCCAAGGCGCTGCGCAAGCTGAAGCATCCGAGCCGGTCAAGGAAGCTGCGGAGCTTCCTCGATAACTGATCGGCACGCGGATGGCCCAACGGCATCTCACCATTGCAATGGCGGCCTTCGTGGCCGCCATTTTCGTATGTACCGCACTGGTGTCGGCAATCCGCACGCGCTTCGCGCAACCCTGCGTACCGCGATGAGCGGGCACCGCCTCGTCGTCTGGTACAACACGCGCTGTCCCGTCTGCGATGCCGGCATCGACTGGCAACGCAACAAGCTGCTGGCCGCCGTCCGCGCCGGCGACATTGAATTCAGGGACATCAACGAACAACCCGAAGCGCTCGCGAGTTACAGCGTCTCGCTCGATGATGTGCGCCGCCGGCTGCATGCGACGGACGAATCCGGCCGCCTGATCGTCGGCGCCGATGTCGCGATCGCGATCTGGCGTGTGACAAAAGGCGAGGGCTGGCTGGCGTCACTGTTCGGCAACCGGCTGATGCTGCCGGTGACACGGTTCGCCTATGACCGATTTGCCGATCTCCTGTTCGCGTGGAACAGGCGCAAAGGCCATTGGTGAGGGCGGAGGTGCGCTCCCTCTCCCGCTTGCGGGGGAGGGCTGGGGTGGGGGTGTCTCCGCGAGTCACACTCTTCGTGGGGAGAGAGCCCCCACCCGGCGCTTCGCGCCGACCTCCCCCGCAAGCGGGAGAGGTGCACCGAGTCTGAGGACAGGCCGGGTGATGTACCCGCGATTACTTCTTCTTCGCCCCAACCCGGCTGATGCTCTTGATCTCCAGCGGCGTGCGGCCGGATTTCTCGGCGATCTCGCGGTCCTGCTCGAGGATGAACGCACGCGCCGGCTCGTCGCCGTCGAGCCCGCCGAGCAATTCGGCAGGCACGCGCCGGTTGGAGCGCTGCGAGTCGTCTTCATAGACGACATTGAAGAAGGCAAACTCGCCTTTGGGATTGGTCCCGGGTTTCTTGGCCATGCGGGCTTTTGGTCGATAAGGACGGGGTTGTCAAAGAGAAATGCGTATTGGTATGGGCAACGACTTACACTGGGAACAAGTTGATGCGAGGAGCTGTGGCTGAAGCATCCGTCAAGGTCGCAGGACCTCAGCAGCTTTTGGGTAACGGAATGCGGCTTCGCGTTTGCCAGCCGCATTGACTAGGTCTTCATAAAAGGCAGCGGTCCGGCTTCCAAGGCCGCGGCCTGTTGGTGCGATTTCCTCTCGCCCAAGTGCAGTCGCCGTCGAACTGCCGGTTCATCCATTCATATCCCTATTGACGTCAGATGGATGCAAGTAAAGATTGTTATCGATTCAACTTGGGGATGAAGATGGCGGTCAAAGGAAAAATTCGCGAGGACGTATTCAACGTCCATATCCGGGTAAACCCGGCTGAACTCGAGGTGTTGCAGCCGTTTCTCTTCGATTTTGACGTCAACTACGGACGCAAGATAAATGCCGCGAATACAACCCTCTCCGCTTATTTGCTGCAACCCCATCGGCTACTGGAGACAACATTCGGTTTCCAAGACGAACTCCTGCTCGTCGTCTCCGGTCATCATTCCATTCAGCCTCGAACGATGCAGGCGATTGAGCAAATTTATTCCGAGCAACCCTTTCGCGGCAGAGCGGACCCGCTCTCATTTATCTTAGTTAGCGCGGATCAAATGTCGAACAATGGATCGACTCATATCTAGGAGACCATCCGCAGTTCAGAAGTCCGATCGTGATCTTTAAGGAAAACGCCGTTGCTGCAAGCGAAGATCGTTGGTTTGTGCGGAACAAGCTCTCAACACAGCTCTTTGCTCGCGACATTTTCGATTATCAGCTTCCACTAGACAATGACATGTTCTTCTTTGGTCGTGGAAGAATAGTCGATGAAATCTTGGACACGATCAGGAAATCTCAGAACACCGGTCTCTTTGGATTACGCAAAACTGGAAAGACGTCGCTTCTCTATAAGATTTTACGGACGTGCCAAGAGAATAAAATAGCGAACGCGATCTATGTCGATTGCAAGCGGCCGAATATTAGGCAGATGACTTGGCGAGAACTATTGGATCACGTTACAGAAGGATTATCGAAATCGCTGAATCGTCAGAAAATTCGATTCAGGGCAAAGACCACGTTGCGCGGTTTGAAAATCTTCTGTCCTCATGCCCCAAAGACAAAAAACTCGCGATAATTTTTGATGAGATCGAGTTTATCTCGCCACTCTCGCAATTGGATACACATTGGAGGCGAGACTACATCGATTTTTGGCAGACACTTTGGTCTGTCCAAAGTGAAATTCGAAAGCTGTCGATCGTGATCGCAGGTGTAAATCCATACATGTGTGAGATTGATCTCATCGACGGTGTGCAGAATCCAATGTTCGGGATTGTAAAGGACGTGATGCTAACCGGGCTCCGGACCGAAGATACCCATTCAATGATTAGGAGGATGGGTAGGCAAATCGGTCTGACTTACGAAGATTCTGCGCTTGATTATCTCCAGCAACGCTATGGTGGCCATCCGCTCTTAACTAGAATGGCTTGCAGTTTTACTAATAAGGCGATCGTGCGGGAAGAGCTTGAGAGACCAATTTCCATCTCTAAAGATCGGCTCGTTAAGGAAGAGGTTCAGAGGGAAAGCGATCTGCAGTTCTATTGCCGTCACGTCGTTTCTGAACTGAAGCAGTTTTATGGCATTGAGTATGAGTTGTTGGAGAAAATCTCCCGGGGCGAAATCGTGGATTTTCTGGAGTTTGCGGCCGAGCCAGAGTTTATCAAGCATCTGAAGGGATACGGATTGATCGGTGTAGATAAATCTGGTCGACCAGATTTTCGAATACCGGTCATCAAAAGATACATCGCATTTGAGTCGGCGCGACAGCGTAAGTCAGGAGAATTGCGGACGATGGTGGCTGAGCTCGATCGAATAGATTGGCTTGAGCGACGTAAAGATGGAATCTTGCGCGATATGAAGCAGTTTCTAAAATCGTGTGATGTCATGGGGAAGATCGGTCTGTATGGTGCCCCATACATCGTGGAGGCTGACCAATTTGCGTCTATTAAAGTCTGCCGCAGTTGGAGTGACTTCACGTCGTTTATCAATTCGATGAACCAAACATTTGTTGAGCCAATCGATGCAATGAAAGGAAAGAAGTTTTTCTATTCCGACATGCCAAATCATTTCCCCTACCTGTTTGATGCATTTTCGAGGATTCGACTTCTTAGAAATAATGCCGACCACCTTCGCCTTCGTCAGAGTGTTGAGCTGGACCTAGCCAAGATGCTGGAGACCGATTTGTTTGGCACGAGACTGACCTCCCTTCGCGAGCCTTGGTTCATGTTGCAACAGATTTGCCTAGACGAGACATTCGCGTCAGTACAGTATGAAAAAAATAGCCTTGGATAAGGGCGAAACTCGTTCATCGCGCCGCTGGTCATGTGGGCCTCTCCTCGAGAAGCAAGCTGGTGTCGATACGAGAGGAGGGAGCTTAGTAAGGGTGCGCAAACTAAAAATCACACTGCCCGCATTGCGCACACCCCCTACGGCGCCACCAACTCCACCCTTCTGTTCAACGCCCGCCCAGCCTCACTCGCATTCGACCCCACCGGCGACAGATGTGCCACGCCCGCGGTGCGCAGCCGTGGCGCGCCGATATGATACGTCTTCACCAGCTCTTCGGCGATCGCTTCGGCGCGGCGGCGGGAGAGGTCGAGGTTGTAGGTGTAGGGGCCCTGGCTGTCGGTGTGGCCGACGATGAAGACGCTGAGCGCGACCTGAGAGGCCAGCAGCTTTGCGATCTGTTCGAGGGTGGGGCGGCTCTCGGGCCGGATGATCGCCTTGTCGGTGTCGAAGTAGATGCCGTAAAGCGCGACGCGGCCGGTCTCGCGCAGGCCCTTCTCCATGACAGTCGCATCCACCATCTTGTTCTCGATCGCGCCGAGTTCAGCGATCGTGAGCTGCGCGTAGATATCGCGGTTGTTCTCGCTGACGACGACGCTGGCATAAATCTCGCGGCCGTTCTCGCGCTTGTGCACCGAAAAGTAATGGTAGTTGAAACCGTCCACCCACATCTGCGGGATCGGCAGCGCCTCGATCGCCTCGGTGAAGGGAATGCCGCCGCAGGCTTCGGTGTCGCAGCTCAGCAGCGTCTCGAATCCGGCTTTTGTCAGCTGCGTCTCGAAATTCCGCGAGACTTCTACAATCGATGGGCCGGGACTGGTGCGATAGGCGATGCGGGTGATGCGGCCTTCGAGGCGCGGCGTATCCGATGGCTTGCCGTCCTTGAAGGGGGCCGCCTGCATCCGCGCGACATCGAAATTCTTCACCTGATGCCCTGATATCACGCTGCCGGCGAAACGGCCGATGCCGGGAAAATCCTTCGAGCCCGCGACATCGCGGGTCTGCGCCAGGGCCGCGGCCGGCGCGAGCAAAAAGGCGAGCAAAACGAGGAGCGGCTTGATGATCGCGTGGGGAAGGGCCATTCGGAAAATCTCTGCATTTTTGGGAAAGATACCGGCCAAGCGGCCTTGCCGCAACGCTCGAAGCGCGGCGGCAGACGTGCTAGAAGCAGACCTGATTTTCCGGCACCCACACTGAAGATGGTTTCCCCATGCACTTCTTTCGCCATGCCTTTGCCTTCTGCTCCCTTGTTCTCGCCGTTTTCTTCGCGTCTCTCCCGCAAGCCAATGCCGCGCAATGCGGCAACTCCGCCGCCGGCTTCGATGCCTGGAAGCAGTCGTTCGCCGGCGAAGCGCGGGCCAAGGGCATCAGCGCCGCGACCGTCCAGGCCATGATGGCGACGAATTATGCGCAGGCGACCATCAACGCCGACCGCGGCCAGCGCAGTTTTCAGCTGTCGCTTGAGCAGTTTCTCGCCAAGCGTGGCGCCAACGCGATCGTCGCCAAGGGGCGCCAATTGAAGAACTCGCAGGCCGCACTGTTTTCTTCCATCCAGCAGCGTTACGGCGTGCCGCCGGGACCGCTGCTCGCGATCTGGGGCATGGAGACCGGGTTCGGCGCCGTGCGCGGCAACCAGAATATGCTCGCCTCGATCACGACGCTGGCCTATGACTGCCGGCGCACGGCCTATTTCACCGAGCACCTTTACGCGGCGCTGCAGTTGATCGATCGCGGCGTGCTCTCGCCGAACCAGCGCGGCTCCATGCACGGCGAAGTCGGCCAGACCCAGTTCATGCCCAAGGCCATCCTGGCCTATGGCACCGGCAATCTGGAAAACTCCGCCAACGCGCTGAGCTCGGCCGCGAATTTCCTCAAAGCCCATGGCTGGCGCGCCGGCGCCGGCTACCAGCCCGGCGAACCCAACTTCGCCGCCATCCAGGCCTGGAACGCCGCGGGGGTCTATCAGAAGGCGATCGCGCTGATGGGCCGGCAGATCGATGGGGGGAGTGAGTGAGGGCAACCTCTCTCCACCGTCATGCCCGGGCTTGACCCGGGCATCCACGTCTTCCTCTCCTCTTGAGCCAAAGACGTGGATGGCCGGGACAAGCCCGGCCATGACGAGAAGAGAGAGCGTCGCGATGTCCTCTCCTCCACACCCTCATCTCATGGCATGATCGACTCAACCTGGACGTTACAAGGGATTCGCATGCGCAAGTTTTGTCTGGCCGTTTTGTTCGGCGCCGTCATTGCCGCCAGCCCCGCTCACGCCGCCCGCTGCGGCGGCGATTTCAATACCTTCGTGGCGGCGATATCGCAGGAAGCCGCCGCCGCCGGCGTTTCGCAGGGCGTGATTTCGCAGGCGCTGTCGGGCGTGACGCAGGATCCGGCGGTGCTGGCCTTTGACCGGCGCCAGCGCGGCACCTTCAACAAGACGTTCGAGCAGTATGTCTCGACCCGCGTCGGGCCCGGGCGGATCAAGATGGGGCGGCAGATGCTGCTGAAGCACGCCTCGCTGCTGTCGCGGATCGAGAAGCAGTACGGCGTGCCGCCGGAGATCATCGTCGCGATCTGGGGGCTGGAATCCGATTTCGGCAAGGGCGACGTCGGCAAGATGCCGGTCGTCCGCACGCTCGCCACCATGGCGCATGATTGCCGCCGCACCGAACTGTTCCAGGGCGAACTGATCGCCGCGCTGAAGATCGTGCAGCGCGGCGACCTGCCGCTGCGCGACATGGTCGGCGCCTTCGCCGGCGAAATCGGCCAGACGCAATTCCTGCCGTCATCCTACATCAAATACGGCGTCGATTTCGACGGCAACGGCCACGTCGACCTGCGCCACAGCGTCCCCGACGTGCTCGCCTCCACCGCCAACCTGCTGCACGTCTCCGGCTTCAAGCCCGGCGCGCCCTATAGCGAAGGCACGCCGAACTTCGAAGCGATGCGCGAGTGGAACCGAGCCACGATCTATCGCAAGACGATCGGCTATTTCGCGGATCAATTGGTAGGGCGGTAGGTCGCGCCACGCGCACAGCCCTCATCCTGAGGAGGCCGCGAAGCGGCCGTCTCGAAGGATGGGCCACGGGCTGCATGGTTCGAGACGCCCGCGGTGCGGGCTCCTCACCATGAGGGATATTCCTGGGTAGGGTGGCTTCCGTGAAGGGGCGCCGTGGCGCTGAACGCAACGGGGCCTGGACGCGACTACCCGACTCCATGAAAGCAAGGGTGGGTACCGTGGCTTCAATCCGCTTGACTGTCGGCGCAACTATCCTCGTGATCGGTGCGGCAATGGCGATCGGCGGCGCGCTGCTGTCTCCGGATGCTTATTTGGGCGTCAACCTTCCCATGCGGTTCGCCGTGCCCGACTTCGCCAACTGGCTCGGCCGCGATGAGCTCGGCCGCGATACGCTCAGCCGACTGCTCGCCGGCGCAACCTATACGCTGGGGCAAACCCTGGCGACGGCAGCGTTCGCTCTGGCTACCGGCCTGCTGGTGCGTCTCCTGACGCGGCGGTTCGAACGCGTCGTCATTGTTCTCGCGCGCGCCCTGTTCGTGGCGCCGAAATTCCTGCTCGGGCGTTCGCCCGTCGGCCATATCATGCTCGCAGCTCTCGGCGCTGCATCGTTGTTGCCGGGCTTTCTTGCTGTCATCGCTGGCATCGCCTGGCTCGGTCCCGGACACGGGAGGAGCATCGTCGGTTTCGGAATGATGTTTTCCGTCGCCGTGGCCTATCTGCGGGTTACGGCCCCGCCATCGCTCGCACGCCTCGGCTTGCTGCTGTTCGGCTGGCTCATCGTGCCGGTCAGCACGTTGGATGCGATCGGCCTCGGCCTGCAGCCGCCACGGCCCAGTTGGGGCGTCATGGCGGGCGGGCTGCACGGTGCACTCTCGCTCTCCGTCGTGCTGGCCGGCGCGTGCATCGTGTTGGTTGCCGCCGCGGCGATCATGGCGGCGGACGCGCTTCAATCCGATCCTGCGGCAAATCACCACGTCGGGCAAATCACTTCCGATTTACGGAAATGATGTCAAGTGAATAATTTCCGAAAATCAAAAATAATCTTCTTTCCTTCGAGCCAAATCACCGGCACATTCTCGCCCATCCCGTCCCATTCAGAGGGGCGTCGGCCGTCGTCATGACGAGGGGCGGGGATGCGGTGGACGTTGATGTTGCGATTGACGGTCGCAGCAAAGGCGTACGGCGAAGTCGTGTGGTCCTGGCGCCCGTAACGGCGTCAAGTCTTTCGGGAGCCAACGCTTCCGAGGGGCGACGGTGGCAATAGAGGCCGTCTCACCGGGGAGAGCACGATATAAGCCGTAAAGCCATTGCGCAGGGAATGTCGGATGTTCTCCGCTGCCCTGTATGCTCATGTGCAGCATTCTTATGCACAATCGCACATGAGACCGCGGGTGCAGCGCGCATCCGGCATTCCCTGCGCCCTCTGATTGGAGAGGGCGGAACGAATTTGCAAACCTCGGTCGCTGTGCGACGCGAGAACGCGAAACTATATCCACGTCGTCCCGGGCTTGACCCGGGACCCATACGCCGCGGCCCATCGGTAAGATCGCCGGCGTTAGTGACCTTCTGCAAACAATGACCGCCGCGGAGTATGGGTCCCGGGTCAAGCCCGGGACGACACCGAGTGTATTGCTCTCACGAAACCTTCACCGCATTGGCAGCCTTCTCCAGCCGCTTGGCCAGCACCGCCCAATACGTCGCCGGCCGGAAGCGCTGCAGGAGATCCATGTACCATGCGTCGTTGCCGATCAGAATCCGCGGCTGGTTTTTCTCGATGCCGAGGATGATGCGCTGTGCCGCCGCCGGCGGCGTCGTCTTCGCCACCGCATCGAAGCGGTCGATCGATTGGGCGCGGCGGGCGTTGTCGGTGACGCCGGCGCCGGTGCGGGAATTGCGTACGATGCTGGTGGCGACGCCGCCGGGATGCACCACCGACAATCGCACTGAACTGTTCGCCATCGCGAGCTCATGCCGCAGGCTTTCCGAAAAGCCGCGCACTGCGAATTTCGCCGCGCTATAGGCGGTCTGGCCGGGCGGCGCGATGATGCCGAAGATCGAGGAGAGATTGACGATATGCGCCTCGCGCTGCTTTGCCAGGATCGGCAGGAACGCGCGCGTGCCGTGCACCGTGCCCCAGAAATTGATGTTGAACAGCCAGTCCATCTGCGCCTGTTCGATCTCGCTGAACTGGCCGAGCAATGCGACGCCGGCATTGTTGATCACGATGTTCAGCCTGGGATGCGCGGCGCTGGCGGCTTCAGCGAATTCCGCGATCTGCCCGGGCTCGCCGACATCGACGCGGTGCGTCGAGACCTTGCGCTGGTGCGCTTTTGCGATCTCGGCGGCGACCTGCTGCAGCCCGGCCTCGTCGCGGTCGGCCAGCGCCAGATCGCAGCCGCGCGCGGCCAGTTCAAGCGCCAAAGCGCGGCCGATGCCGCTGGCCGCGCCGGTTACGGCGGCGGCCGATCCATTGATGGCAGTCATGCGAGGTCAGCTCCAACAGATGAGAAAACAGGCAGGCCGCGTTGCGCGGGTTCCCGCATCTTTCGCAAATTGGAACCGAACATAAAGCGATTTTCCGCTTTAACCCCCTGTTACCGTGATGAATACCCATTCAGGAGGGCGACCTATGGGACAATCGAAGCCTTTTCGGGCGACCGCACTCGTTGTCGAAGACGATCCGATGCAGCGGGAAATGATCTGCCTGTTGCTGGAAGAAAGCGACATGGACGTGATCGAGTGCGAAAGCGCGGAGGCCGCCGAACTGGTGCTGGAGGAGGCGGGGGCGAGCCTCGTGCTTGTCATGACCGACGTCCAGCTCGCCGGCCACAAGAACGGCGTGGAGCTCGCGCATGTCGCCAAGAAATTCAATCCGGACATCGATGTGATCGTCACCTCGGGCAAACCGCTTCGGCAGAAGCTGCCGGATGGCGCCCAATTCTGGGCGAAGCCCTGGGCGCCGCTGGACGTGATCCGCGAGGCGGAAAGGATGTCGATCGCCTGGAGCCGGGTGGGCGAGGCGTAGCTGGGGCCGAGCGCCACCATCCAAGCGCCACCATCATTTGTCATGGCCGGGCTTGACCCGGCCATCCACGTCTTGGCGGCAAAGCAAGATGTGGCGGCAAAGTAAGACGTGGATGCCCGGCACAAGGCCGGGCATGACGAAATCAAGCATTAGCCAGCACGGCTTCGTGATCCCAGGGTTTCGGGTGCGCTGCTTCCGCAACCGGCCGCGCCATGATATGGCCGACCGGCGCGGCTTTCGCAGCCAATGGGGTCTCGTTGATGACATGGTCCTTCCTGCTCACCACGTTGATCGTGGTCGCATCCCCCGGCACCGGCGTGCTCTACACGCTGGCGGTGGCGCTGACGCAAGGCGGCCGCGCCTCGATCGCCGCCGCCTTCGGCTGCACGCTCGGCATCCTGCCGCAGATGCTGGCGGCGATGCTCGGGCTTGCCGCCGTGCTGCATACCAGCGCTTTGGCGTTCGCGGTGTTGAAATGGTGCGGCGTGGTCTATCTGCTGTTCATGGCCTGGCAGGCGCTGCGCGAAACCGGCGCGCTTGCGCTCGACGCCCGGCCGGCGCCGGGCCGATCGAGCCGGCGGGTGATCGTCACGGCGGTGCTGATCAACATCCTCAACCCAAAGCTCTCGATCTTTTTCCTCGCCTTCCTGCCGCAGTTCATCGCGGTGGATGAGGCCTATCCGTTGGCGCGGATGCTTGAATTGAGCGGGGTCTTCATGGCGATGACGTTTGCGGTGTTCGCGATCTACGGCCTGTTCGCGGCCGGCGTCCGCGACCGCGTCATCACCCGGCCGAGGGTAATGGCGTGGCTGCGCCGCAGCTTCGCGGCGGGATTTGCCGCGCTGGGCGCGAAGCTGGCGTTTGCGGAGCGGTAGATGTTGTCGTCAAGCCGGGCGATGACCCCGGGAAAATAAAAAGCGGGCCCGAGGCCCGCTGCTTTCGAAATCGATGGTTTTGCAATTGAGAGGCTTGAAAGTGGAAGCCTTGAACGTAAGTAGAGCCTTGAAAGTGAAGCCTTGAAAGTGGGGGCCTTGAAAGTGGAAGCCTTGAAAGTGGAAGCCTTGAAAGTGGAAGCCCGGGCGGAACTGAGCGCCCCACCCGGGCCAAAATTCACTTCTTCGACTTCTTGGCCTTCTTCGCCTTCTTCGCCTTTTTCGCCTTCTTCGCTTTCTTAGCCATAGTAAATCCTCTCAAGGTTTTAATGGATTGAAACGCGACTCCGAGGCATGCTTGGCGGAGGGCCAACCTCGCAACATCCTCAAGATCAATTGCAACAGATTCGCGGCGTGCTGCCGCGTGCTGTCACGTCGCCGTCATCATGTTATCCACAGCTGTTATGCATTTTGACGTGCTTTTCCGCGAAAATGCCGTTCGGTACCGCCGATCGCGCCGCGCGCATCATGCTTAACGATGCCCCAACGCGCGCGCTCTTCATCAATTTAAAACCACGGTATTGATTACCCGGCGACGGTGAGAGTCCGTTAAGCGAGCAGGGCGCACCTTGTCCGTAAGACAACGGGGATTGTCGATCGGGGAAACGCCCGCGGAGGTGAAAGCCTTGAGCGATTTACTGGGGCGATCTAACAGGGGAGACGGGACGCTAAGCGTCCCGGGCACGCGATGCTGAGCGTTCCGACGCTGTGGACGGTGTTCGTCATCAATTTTCTCGCGCTGGGCCTGATCTGGGCCTACGTGATCCGCAGCTATCCGTCATTCTATGCCGCGCGATACTGGACCGGCTCCTCGTTCATGGCGGCGGCAGGCGCGGCCGTTGCGATGCTGCGCGTCGTGACCGACGCACTCTGGCCGCTGCTCATCGCGGGCACCGCGATGATTTTCGCGCTCTGCCTCGCCGCGATGGGCGTCCAGAAATTCTTCGAAAAGCAGGTGTCGTGGCGCGCCACCTGGCTGGTGATGGGGCTGAGCTTCGCCGGCCTTTCGTTTTTCATGTTCGCCTATGACAGCGCGCCGGCGCGCATCACCATCTTCACCATCGCCCAGGTTCTTCCGCTGGCGCTGAGCATCAAATTGCTGCTCACCCCGCATCAGGGCCGCGTCAATCCGGGTGCGCGGCTGGCCGCCATCGTGGCCAGCCTCATCATCGCCATCTATGCAGTCCGGCTGATCGGCGGCATCGCCGGCGGTTTCTCCTACATGCATTTCAGCCCGGCGCAGTCGGCCGTGATCCTGATGCTGGTATTCCTGTCGATGGCGCTGAATTTCGGTTTCCTGCTGATGGCGATGGACCATCTGCGCAGCGAAGTCGCCGATCTGGCGCTGCTCGACGACCTCACCGGCGTCGGCAACCGCCGCCATTTGGTGCAGCGCCTGACCGAGGAATGCGCCCGCTCGGAGCGCAGCAACCAGCCGTTCGCGCTGCTGGTGATCGACCTCGACGGCTTCAAGGGCATCAACGACACCTACGGCCACGCCGCCGGCGACGCCTGCCTGCAGCATTTCACCCTGATGGCGCAAACCCGCCTGCGCCCCGGCGACATGCTGGCGCGGTCGGGCGGCGACGAGTTCTGCATCGTGCTGCCGTCCTCGACCTTGCGCGAAGGCGCGATGATCGCGCGCCGGGTGCTGGAAGTATGCCGCGCCGATGCCGAACAATGCATGGGCAACGATATTCCGATCTCGGTCTCGATCGGCGTCGCACAATGGACCCGGGAGATGGGGGCGTTCCCCGACCGTCTGATCGCGGCCGCCGACCACGCGCTCTACGACGCCAAGAAGGGCGGCCGAAACTGCTTTGCGACCTACGAGCCCGCGCCGCCGCTGGTGCCCGGGATCGAAATAGCCGTGCTGGCGGATGCGAGCTTGCGCAAGCGCGCCTGAAGCATGTTACTCAAGGGGTCGTCACTGGATCCTTTGCGTATGAAGCTCCGCCGCCTTGCGATCGCGCTCTGCGCCATCGCGTTCACTCTTCCCGCTGCTGCCCAAACGCCCGACCTCGCGACCATCGCGCGATCGTCCGGCACGCCCGAGATTCCGGGGTTGAAGATGGTCTGGCTGGCGCCATGGGGCGACGTTGCCAAGGCGCATCCCTGGCGCAACATCATCGTGCACCAGACCGAAGGCCCGGCCGGCTCGGCCCGTGGCGGTGCGCAGGCGCAGTCCAAAAATCCGACGCGGCGCGGCGTCATGGTCTGGGTCGAAACCGACGGCACCGTGTACTGGGCGGTGCCGGAAAATCTGGTGCCGACCCACGGCGACGGCGGCAACCGCAACGACAACAAATACATCGACAACCGCCCGACCTTTCGTCAGGTGGTCGGCAACAATTCGGTCGGCGTGGAATTCGCCGGCAATTTTCCTGATGTAACGCGCGGTCCCACCGAGGCGCAGGTGGCGGCGTGGCGCATCCTGGTCAAGGTCCTGCGCGCGCGTTACGGCATCCCACTGACGCAGGTCTATGCGCATAACTGGATCGACTTCAAGGACGCCCGGTACTGCGAAGGCTGCGAACTTGCAAAGCTGGCGCGGGAGTGGGGGGAGTAAGCTCTCAGTCTTGGCGCGCTGCTGGAGCGCGCTGAACCGGTCCACCAGTATCGCGGATTAGGTCCTCGCTGTCATCGTCCGGCTTGACCGGACGATCCAGTATTCCAGAGGCCGCAGTTATTGCGCGACGTCTCATTTCCGCCGCGGCGTACTGGGTCCCCCGCTTTCGCGGAGGACGACACCGCGAGCGTTGAGCTACCAAACAACAAAAAGCCGGCGTTGCCGCCGGCTTTCGTCGTTAATTACCTTGGCCGCGAATTAGTGCGCGGCTTCGAGCACGGCGGCTTCCTGCCGGGCAATCGTGCCCTTGACGGCCGACTGCACCTTCTCGAAAGCGCGGACCTCGATCTGCCGCACGCGCTCGCGCGACACGCCGAATTCGGCGGCGAGGTCTTCCAGCGTCATCGGCTCTTCCGCCAGACGCCGCGCCTCGAAGATGCGGCGTTCGCGCGGGTTGAGCACACCGATGGCGCCGTTCAGCGCCTGCCGGCGATGATCGAACTCCTCGTGCTCAGCCATGATGGCTTCCTGGTTGGGCGAGTTATCGACCAGCCAGTCCTGCCATTCGCCGGCTTCACCGTCGTCGCGGATCGGAGCGTTGAGCGACGCGTCGCCACCGAGGCGGCGGTTCATGTCGATCACGTCCTGATTCGTCACGCCGAGGCGCTTGGCAATGATCGCCACCTGATCGGGGCGGAGATCGCCTTCGTCCAGCGCGGAGATCTTGCTCTTCGCCTTGCGCAGGTTGAAGAACAGCTTCTTCTGGTTCGCGGTGGTGCCCATTTTCACGAGCGACCAGGAACGCAGAATGTACTCTTGTATTGACGCCTTGATCCACCACATGGCGTAGGTAGCGAGCCGGAAGCCCTTTTCGGGTTCGAACCGCTTGACCGCCTGCATCAGGCCGACATTGCCTTCCGAGACGACCTCGGAAATAGGCAGGCCGTAGCCGCGATAGCCCATGGCGATCTTGGCGACGAGCCGGAGATGGCTGGTGACAAGGTGGTGTGCCGCGTCGCGATCGTCATGTTCGCGCCAACGCTTGGCGAACATGTATTCCTGCTGGGGTTCCAGCATCGGAAATTTGCGGATCTCGGCGAGGTATCTAGAAAGGCCGGATTCTCCATTGAGAACCGGCAACGTAGCTGTACGGGCCATTGAGCGCCCTCCAGTGGTTCAGGCCCCCGATAGCGGCGGGCCCGGCAGGTGATCGCTGTGTTAAAGCCGACCAGGCTGCGATGTTCCGCGCTGGATATTCAGCGCAGGTGCAACATACACCAAATGGGGGCCGATAGGGAAGGAATGCTGACGTCACGTCCCCGTGTGCCTGCCATAACCTGTTGGCATAGCATCACTTTTCTGAATCGGCTGCGTCATAGCGCCGCTTCGAGGGTGCCCCTCAGGAGAAGCAAATCCTCCGGTAGGGCCGCCTCCCAGTGCAAAAGCTCTCCGGTCCGAGGATGCTCCAAGGTAAGCAGGTAGGCGTGCAGGGCCTGCCGGCCGAGCGCGGCCAAGGCAGCCTGACCTCCGGGCCCGAGCTGGCCGGCCTTGGTCTTGAAGTGCGGGCCATAGACCGCATCGCCCATCAGGGGGTGGTCGATATGGGAAAGATGCACCCGGATCTGATGGGTCCGTCCGGTCTCGAGCTGACAGGCCAGCAGTGAGGCGACCGGTTTGCCGTCCCGGCCATTGAAGGCCGCCTGCAGCTCCCAATGAGTAACCGCTTCACGGCCGCTGTCGCGCACCGCCATTTTCTCGCGGGCAAAGGGATGCCGGTCGATCGGCGCGTTGACCGTGCCGCGCTGGCGGTTCGGCACGCCCCAGATAAAGGCCATATAGCCGCGCCGCATTGGCCCGGTACGGCCATGGTCGGCGAATTGCGCCGTGAGTGATTGGTGCGCGCGGTCGTTTTTGGCGACGACCATCAACCCCGTCGTGTCCTTGTCGAGCCGGTGCACGATGCCCGGGCGGCGGACGCCGCCGATGCCGGAAAGGCTTGCGCCGCAATGGGCAATCAGCGCGTTGACCAGCGTGCCGGTTTCGTGGCCGGCAGCGGGATGCACGACCAGGCCCTTTGGCTTGTCGATGACGATAATGTCCTCGTCCTCGAAGACGATATCGAGCGCGATATCCTCGCCCTTTGGCTCGGGCGGGGTGGCCTCCGGGACGTCGATTGTGATCGTATCGCCTTTGGCAACATGATAAGCGGGGTCGCGAATGGGGGTGCCCTTGGCGGTGACGGAACCGGCGAGGATCAGCGCCTTCAGGCGGGACCGCGACAGTTCGGGGCGAAGCACCGCGAGCACACGGTCGAGCCGGGGCGATCCTTCGTCGCCGCCGACCGTGACCTCCAGCCTCTCGCCGTTATTCGAAGACGTGACTTGTTCCAAAGAAGAGCCTTTGCATGACTGATACCGTTGCGCCCGAACCGACCCCCGAACAGGCCGCGCTGTTTGCGCGGGTGCGGCGGATGATGCTGATCGCAGGCCTGACCTCGGCGCTCGCCGTCGCCATCGTCCTGACCGCCATCGGCTATCGTCTTTATCGCAGCGAGGGAAGCCCCGCAGCGATATCAGATACCACGGCGAGCTTGCCGAAAGGCGCCCGTATCGTGTCCACCGGCGTCGCCGGCGACCGGCTGGTCGTGACCCTCGATATCGGCGGCGTAACTGAAATCCGCACATTTGATGCAAAGACGCTGAAACCTGTAGGGCAGCTGAAATTCGTTAGCGAGCCCTGAGCGGAGCGATCGACGGCCGCTCGTCGAACTCAACTTCAGAATGCAAGGTGATTTTTCGCGTAGCAGCAACGCTGGCAGGTTGGACGCTCGCCATTTTTTTGGCTGAGTTACACGCTCAGCTTGCGCCATGTCGGAATCCAACCCCAGCGCCGCGGTTCCTATGGACGACATCGTCGAACACGATGGCGCGGTTTCATGTTCCGATCCGACGCGGCGTGCGATGCTGCTGACAGCGCTTGCGACTTGCGCCTGTCTTGCTGCTCCAGAGCCCTCCGTTGCGGAAGATGATCAGCCCGGCAGCAATCTGCGGCCGCAAAAAGCCGACACGCTGGTGTTCTCGGAAGGGGACCGCGCGGGTGAGGCCATCAAGCCTGAGGATTTGAAGCTCGGCGGGCCTCCTGTGCGCGCCTGGCCAAAGGACCCCAAGACCGCCGTGATCCGCAAGGGCTCGCGGTTGAACGAGCTTTTGGTGGTCAGGCTCGATCCGGCCGAACTCGATGATGACACGCGATCACGCAGCGCCGACGGCATCGTCGCCTATTCGCTGATCTGTTCGCACACGGGATGCCCGGTCACCGGCTGGGTGAAACAGGCGTCGGGCGACAAGCTCGTGTTCAAATGTGCCTGCCACAACTCCGAATATGATCCGCGGGAAAGCGCAAAAGTCCTGTTCGGGCCGGCGCCGCGGCGCCTGGCGGCGCTTCCGCTGGCGATCACGGACGATGCGCTCACCGTCACTGCAACATTCATTGGAAAGGTAGGTACCTGACTGGAGGATGAAGCCGCATCGCATTCGCACGACGATGGAATGAATGAAAAACAAAAACAGGGAGGTTGCGTCTCATGACCACAAAACAATGGTTATTGTCGAGCTCTGTCGCATTCACGTGCCTTGTCTCAGCCGCCGCCGGCGCTGGACCGATCGAGAATTACAGCCCGGTGACGTCGGCCCGCCTCGAAAAACCCGAACCCGGCAACTGGATGCTGTATCGCCGGACTTACGACGGGCAGGGCTACAGCCCGCTCGACCAGATCAACACTTCGAACGTCAAGGACCTCACGCCGGTATGGACCTTCTCGACCGGTGTGGTCGAAGGCCATGAGGCGCCGCCGATCGTCAACAACGGCGTGATGTTTGTCGCGACGCCTGCGGGGCAGGTGATCGCGCTCAACGCCAAGACCGGCGACGAGTATTGGCGATACAAGCGCCAGCTTCCCGACGACCTCTTTCAATTGCATCCGACCAACCGCGGCGTCGGACTGTGGCAGGACAAATTGTATCTGGCGACGACCGACGATCACGTCGTCGCGCTCGACGCCAAAACCGGCAAGGTGCTGTGGGACACCAAGGTTCAGGACTACAAGAAGGGTCAATACCTGACGCTGATGCCGCTGGTCGTCGATGGCAAGGTGATCGTCGGCGGTTCCGGCGGTGAATTCGGCATACGCGGCTATGTCGTCGCGTATGATGCCGAGAACGGCAAGGAACTGTGGCGCACCTTCACGATTCCGGGTCCCGGCGAACCCGGTCACGAAACCTGGAGCGGTGACGACTGGAAATCGGGCGGCGCGCCGGCCTGGATGACCGGCAATTACGACATCGAAACCAAGACCATCTATTGGGGCACCGGCAATGCCGCACCCTGGCCGGGCAATACTCATCCCGGCGACAATCTCTACTCAACCTCGGTGCTCGCGCTCGCCCCCGAGAACGGGAAGATAAAGACATACTTCCAGTACCATCAGAACGATTCATGGGACTGGGACGAGGTCGAGGCGCCGATGCTGATCGACCTGCAAAAGGACGGTCGCACCATCAAGAGCCTGATTCATCCCGGCCGCAACGCGATCTTCTGGGTGCTCGAGCGCAAGGCCGACAAGATCAACTACGTCAGCGGCTGGCCCTTTGTTCACACCGACGTCTGGAAAGGAATCGAGCCGGAGACCGGCAGGCCGATCGTCGATCCCGCGCACAAGCCGGTGATTGGCAAGCGGGTCGAGTTCTGTCCGTCGCTGTGGGGCGGCAAGGATTGGCCGTCGGCGGCCTATAGCCCGAAGACCGGCCTGGTCTACGTGCCCGCCAACGAGAATTTCTGCGGTGGCTTCACCGGCGAGAAAGTGCCGCTGGTTGCGGGCCAGCTTTGGCTCGGCACCAAGCCCGAAGACATCGGCCTGAAGGTTCGCCCCGGCGCCGATCATTTTGGCGAACTGCAGGCGTGGGATCCGGCCACCGGGAAAAAGGTCTGGCAGCAGAACTTCCCCAAATCCCAACTGTTCGGCTCGGTGACGGCGACGGCGGGTGACCTCGTTTTCGTTGGCGGCACCAACGACCGGATGTTCCGTGCCTACCACGCCAAGACGGGCGAGAAGTTGTGGGAGCAGAAGACCAACTCCGGCATCGTGGGCATGCCGATCGCCTATGAGGTCGATGGCACGCAATATATCGCCGTGCAGTCCGGGTGGGGCGTGGACGCGCAGCGCATCCAGGACGCGCTGGCGACCCAGAATAACGTGGGTGTCGAGAACAACGTGCCGCAAGGCGGCGTCGTCTGGGTATTCGCCGTCAAGAAGTAAGGGCCGAACGGTTCGACGGGGGTGGTGTGGAAAGCGGCGGGGTCAACCCCCGCCGCTTTTTATTTCAAGTCATTTGCCTTTGGAATCGACCTTCGACTTTTCGGTTTCGTTCATCTGCTTGATGGTCGGATCCCGGCTGGCTTCGCCGGTGGTTTGCGTCGTCGTGGCCGCCGGCCCGCTGCTTGGAATCGAAGTCTGGCCTGACGGCGTCTTCGCCGGCCGCGTTGCCGTTGCGTCCGGCGCAGCGTTGGTCTGGGCGTTCGCTGCCTGCATGTCAAAAAGCAGGACGCCCGACAGCAAGGTTGCCGCGAGCGCCCCCAATCTCACCATCGTGATTTTCATCGACCTTTTCATCGACCTGGCTCCTGTCAGATCGATGAAAACGGCCACAGCCCTTTAACGTTCCTTGTCACGCCTCCAGTTGCTTGCCGATCGGCAGGCTCCGGATGCGCTTACCTGTGGCGGCGAAGATCGCGTTGATCAAGGCCGGCGCGAACGGCGGCACGCCGGGTTCGCCGACGCCGCTGGGCGGCGTGTCGGGGCCCGGCGGCACGATATAGACGTGGGTCACCAGCGGGGACTCGTCCATCCGGATCACAGGGAAATCGTCGAAATTGCCCTGTTGCACCTTGCCGTCCTTGAAAGTGATCTCGCCATATTTGGCGAGGCTCAGCCCCATGATCGCCGCGCCCTCGATCTGGGATTCGATGCGCTCCGGATTGACATAGGTTCCGCAATCGATCGCGGTATCGACCCTCGGCACTGTGAGCTTGCCCTTGCCGTCAATGGCGACCTCGACGATGGTCGCGATGTAGCTGACGAAACTCCGGTGCACGGCGATGCCGAGCCCGTGGCCTTTCGGCACGGACCGTCCCCAGCCACCCTTGTCCGCGACCAGCTCGACCACCTTGCGAAGGCGGGCGGTGTCGATCGGATAGCTGCTATAGGGCTCGCCGTAGTTCCATGGGTCTTTCACCGAAGACAGGTTGACGAGCCGCGGCGATCCGATCAGCTCCAGCAGCATGTCCTTCGGGTCGCGCTTGGTCGCCGAAGCGATTTCGGCGACCATGGACTGGACCGCGAAGGCGCGCGGGATGTTCGACACCGCACGGAACCAGCCGATGCGGGTATGCGCGGCCGCTTCCGGATTCTCGCATTGCAGGTTGGCGATCTCGAACGGGTTGTCGATCAGTCCCATGCCGAGTTCGAACGGCGCCTCATGCTTCGCACCAGCCGCGAAGGTCGAGGCAATCGTCGGCGCCACGCTGCGGTGCCGCCACGCGATCACCTTGCCGCTCTTGTCGAGCCCCGCCTCGATGCGTTCCAGCGAAACCGTGTGCAGGAAGCCGTTGCGAACGTCGTCCTCCCGCGTCCATTGCACCTTCACGGGTGCACCGAGTTCCTTCGACAGCAGCGCCGCCTCGATCGCGAAATCGCATTTCGATTTGCGCCCGAACCCGCCGCCGAGCAGCGTGACGTTCACGGTCACGTTGGCCTCGGGGATGCCGAGCGTCTTGGCGACGTCTTCGCGGGTGCCGCCGGCACTTTGCACCGGCGCCCAGATTTCGCACTTGTCGCCTTTGACATCGGCGACCGCGACCGGTGGTTCCATGCTGACATGCGCCAGATGCGGCACGTAATACTCGCCGGTTATCACCATGTCGGCGCTCTTCAACGCCGCATCGGCGTCGCCTTCCTTGCGCACCACCAGCCCCGGTTTGCGCGCGGCCTCTTCGAGCGAGGCGCGGTAGGCGACCGAGTCGTATTTGCCGTTGGCGCCATCATCCCAGACGATCTTCAGCGCATCGCGTCCCTTGATCGCAGCCCCGGTGTTGCGGGCGATCACGGCAACGCCGCCGAGCGGCTGGAATTTGGACGGCCACGGCCAGCCCTTGACCTCCAATACCTTCTCGACGCCGGAGACCTTCATCGCTTCCGTCGCGTCGAACGACTTCACCTTGCCGCCGGTCACCGGCGGGCGGGCGATGACGGCGTATTTCATGCCCGGCAGCCGAATATCGGCGCCGTAATGCGCCTTGCCGACGGTAATGTCCCTGAGGTCGACGATGCCGATCTGGCCCTTGCCGAGATAGCGGAAATCCTTCGGGTCCTTCAGCTTCAACCCTTCGATCCCAGGCACCGATTCCTTGGCGGCATCGGCGGCGAGCTCGCCGAAGCCAAGCTTGCGTCCGCTCGCAGCGTGGACCACCTCGTGATTGCGGGCCTTCACTTCGGTCGCCGGCACGCCCCAGCGTTTGGCGGCGGCGGCCTCCAGCATCGAGCGCGCCGAGGCGCCGATCTGGCGCATCGGCATCAGATAATGCCGCGTGCTGCGCGAGCCGTCGGTGTCCTGGTTGCCGTATTTGGCCTCGTTGCCGGGCGCCTGCTGAACCCGGACGCGCGACCAGTCGGCTTCCATCTCCTCGGCGACGATCAGCGGCAGGCTGGTCCGCACGCCGGTTCCCATCTCGGCGCGGTGGCCGACGATGGTGACGATGCCGTCGGGTGCGATCGAGACGAACACGCGTGGATCGACCACGGTGCCGTGCGGCATCTTCGATGCGCCGGTCTCGTAGGCGGCGAAAGCCGGGCGTGACATCACGGGCGCCGCGAGCGCAAAGCCGCCGGCGATGCCGAGGCCTTTCAGGATGCTGCGGCGGGAAACGTTCTCGACCTTGAGATGCCGCTCAAAGCCACGGAGTTTCTTGGGATTGGTGAGGATATTCATGATCACACCCCCGTTGACGCGAGATGCACGGCGTTCTCGATGCGCTGGTAACAGCCGCAGCGGCAGATGTTGCCCGCCATCGCTTCGCGGATCTGGTCATGGGAAGGTTTTGGATTGTCCATCAACAGCGCGGCGCCCTGCATGATCTGGCCGGTCTGGCAGTAGCCGCATTGCGGGACATTGAGCTGGCGCCAGGCCTTCTGCACCGGGTGATCGCCGGTCGGGTGCAGGCCCTCGATGGTGGTGACGTCGCGGCCGACCACGTCGGAAACCGAAGTGATGCAGGCGCGCACGGCCTGCTTGTCGATGATGACGGTGCACGAGCCGCACAGGGCCTGGCCGCAGCCATATTTGGTCCCCGTCAGTCCCGCCTCGTCCCGGAGAAACCAGAGTAACGGAAGATCCGGATCGCCATCCCAATTTTGTTCCTGGCCGTTTATCTTCACCTTGATCATGGCTGTCCCTCGCTCTTTTTAAGCTGTTGATCTGTTTGCGGCGCGAGCCGGAACACATTTCCATTGGCTCGGATCGCCGCGCGGGTTTCCCTGCCCAGGGCAATATTCCAAGGCAGTTTTCCAAGGCAGTTTGCGGTTTGCGGATGTCCTTTCGCGATTTGGCCTGGCCGGCCTCGGCATCAGAATACGGCGATGCTATCAGACGTTAACGCCGCGGTGACTTCACAGACAGGTGTTTTGGATTTGCCGTTTGTCAGAAGCAGGGCTTCCGGCGGCTGGGTTTCTCTCGCCGCGCGCGGAAGCGGGCAGGGAAGGCGTTGAGTTCGTTCGAACGGCGTTGCACCGGCGAGGAGGTGACGCTGGGTACAGGCGGTGACCAAGTCCTCGCCTTCGACGCCAGGCCGCCAAAACCCGCCGGCAGGCTGAAATTCGTCAGCAAAACGCTCAGCGCCCAGTCGCGCGGCAGCGGACTGCAGATGCGCGCCCGGTCGTCACTGAGTTCCGGATTCTCGGGGCCGTCGTCAGTCTCGACCCTTCGGCCGGCGCCGCCGCCATCGCTCAGTTGAAGGCGCCCTGAAGCCTGATTTCGATGCCAGGCCGCCAAAATCATGCCCGGCCAGCCGTAGATCGCCAAAACCATGGCCTTCAGCGCCTTGCAGCCGGACGATTTCGCGGCTATTCCCTCAAGCCAACGCTCCCTTCGTCTAGCGGTTAGGACGCGGCCCTCTCAAGGCTGAAACAGGGGTTCGATTCCCCTAGGGAGCGCCAGCTTGTTTTCAAGTCACTGAATTTGATCGGTATTTTATGGCTTTTTGTCCCACTCGATTCGTCGATGGACAACGAGTGTGCGCAGAACGTTCCTATTTGCTCTTGATGAGTTCAATCAGTCCAACCGGCGGTCCCTCATCAGCGTTTTGCGGCGGGATCGGTCGAAACAGAGCGTTCAAGATAATGGCCCGATCCTGATCGGTCGCTGGATGTTGCTCGTCACGCAGTAACCCCATGTATGTTAGCGCCAGCGAGCGGCGGTGAGCTGCATCATCTGCCAAGTTCAGATTTTGTATGAAAACTCGGCTGATGTTTTTCAACAGCCACGCATAAAAAAGGGCCGGGATCGATATCGCGGCAAGTCCGGAGATCGAAACACCACCGTTCGTAGAAGAGGTCAGTTTGATGATCGATTCTGAAACCGGTCCCCAGAAGCAGAGAGCCGCTACAAGTGGCGCGACCACCATGACTCCAAAAAAAATCAACCACCCAACCCAAACTCTCGTTTTTCGCTTCGCAATATTCTCCCAAGAAATAGCAGGTTCTTGGATGGTCAATTGAGTCCGATACAGACTCTCCAGTTCGAGGATGAGTTGTTTTTTCTCCGTGATAAACTCTTCCAGCTTTGCAGCCGAATTTCGGCTTAAGTCGCGAGCCTCCTTTGAATCTCGCGTGGCTTGTGATGCCTCGATGAGATTGTCGAATCCATGGGTCGTAGGATTTGCAAAGGCGATGGCCCGAAACAGGGCGATCATGTCGCGCGCGGTGCTGTGATTTGTTTTAAGCCACTTCGGTGAAAGAATGGCGGCGACCATCGTTGCTGCGTTGCCGTCCAATTCCTTGAGCTTCCTGATGCGTTGACCAGTGGGACTCGCACCAACAAGAATAGTGCCCGCTTTCGCGTCCGCAATGTACTGGTCAAGTAGCGCAGTCTTGCCTGCGTTGATCTCTTGGGAAATCTTAGACAATTGATCTAGGGCAGGAGCCGTTAGTTCTACTGAGCCATAGCTATTATTTGCGAATACCACGTTGAAGTTGTTTATGGCTAAGGCGCGATAGAAGTCCGCCTCCCGTTCAAAGAACTGTAAAATCTGATCCTTGCCGTGAGAGCTGACGGAGATTCCTTGTGAAGGAATATTGATTAGCCAGCTACTATTGTCAGGCATGGGACCTTCTGAGTTTTGACATTGCCGAATCGGGCAGACTTTCGATTCGCGGCTTGGCGTAGCGCTCAACTTCCTCTAGCGTCTAATGCCCCGTCACAGCCATTGTCTCGTGCGACGTTGCGCTAGCTTCCGCCAGCCCTGTTGACGCTGCCTTGCGCACACCATGTGCCGAGCAATGCGGAAAGTCGGCTTGACGACATCAGTCTTTAAACTTGTTCCCGAATCCATTCGCCGTGAAATGTCTAGCATACTAGGTGATCAGAAACGTAATGTTTCCGATCCTCGTCGCCGCAATGCTTTCCGCGAGCGCGGGATGCAGCGGAATGTCGATGTCGCCCATACATGCGGGGAACGGTATTTCATTTGAGTGGCGGGTCATGCCGTTCGATGCCTAGGCAGCTTGCCACGCCATGCTGGTTTTCCATTAGCGCAGAATCGCGTGAGACGTTGCGACGCTCACAGTGTCGGCGGCCGCACCGCGCACGTCAACCAGTAGGCGGATCGGTTCGGCGCAGCGTCGTTACCCAGATGACGCGCGCTACCTGCTGCGTCGGATTGTCGAACATGTGCGGCACGATGCTCGGGAAGCGGAAACTGTCGCCCGCCTCCAGGACATGGGCTTCGTGGTCGAGCCACAGACGCAGGCTGCCCGACAATACGTAGCCCGCCTTTTCACCGGTGTGCTGGAAGAAGTCGGTGCCCGACGAGCCGCCGGGGTTGAGCGTGAGTTCATAGAGTTCGAGTTCACCCTTCTCCGCAGGGGTGAGCGCTTCCTTGACGACGCCGCTGGCGGTGAGCCGAAGCAGCCGACGGTCATTCTTCCGAACGATGTAGCGCTGCGGCTCGCCGGCGTCGGTTGCTCCGAAGAAATAGGAGATCGGCACGTCGAGCGCGATGCTGAGGAGACGCAACGTGCGCACGGAGGGCATGGCGAGCGCGCGTTCGAGCTGGCTGATCATGCCGGTGGACAGCCCGGTGCGTTTGGCGACGTCCTGAATCGAGAAGCCTGCGCGCTGGCGCAGCAGCCGCACGGTTTCGCCGAGACGCCGCTGATCGACCGCGTCGTCGCTTTCGATCGCCTGGGCGTTCTTCGGAACGCCCGCGCCGCTGCGGCCACCCATGTCGTTCTCCATATCTCGCCGCCCAACCTTTTCGTGCCGGCACCAAACGCGATCAGTCCTACTAAACTGACCAGTCATACCATCATTACGATTGACTCGATTATTTAGCTGTGATGAAATTTCTGTGCAAATATTTAGAAATGCTAAAGTTCGATCAATCCCCTCCATTGCCGGGTTTTCACCCGGAAGTGGGGAAACGACGCCTCGTGCGGAAACGGAGAGGGTTCATGGCGGACAAAATTGGCAAGTTCGACGTTCCAGCGCTGGGCCATCTGAACCCCGTCATACCGAACCGCCGGCAGTTCATGCTGCTCGGCGCCAGTGCCGCGGCCGGACTGACCGTTTCGACTTCCGCCTTTGCCCAGACCGAACGTCCCGGCAATCCGCCCGCCAAGCCACGCGGGCAGGTGATCGCGGCGCTGTCGCAGGAGCCGACCGTCTTTCATCCCCTGATGCCCGGTATCGAGGTCGATCAGGGCGTTTGGTGGCAAGTCTTCTCGCCGCTGTGGTTCATCGATCCCGATGGCAACTTCGTTCCTGACCTGGCCCGCGAAGTCCCCACCATCGAGAACGGCGGACTGTCGGCCGACGGCCTGACCTGGAAGATCAAGCTGCGCAGTAACGCCAAGTGGCATGACGGCACGGCGTTTACGGCTGATGACGTCAAGTTCTCGCTCGAGCTGATCAACAACACGGATTTCCGCGCGCGCAACCGCGTCGGCCATAACCTGGTCAAGGACATCAAGGTCGTCGCGCCCGACGAGGTTCACTGGCGCATGGAGGCGCCGTATTCGCCCTATATGTCGATCCTGTCGCTGACCTGCATGGTGCCCAAGCACATCCTGGAGAAGGTGTCGGATCCGAACAGCTCGCCGTTCCACAATGCGCCGGTCGGGACCGGACCGTTCCGTTGGGGCGAGCGCGTGCCTGGCGACCACATCCTGTTGCACGCCCATACCGGCTACCACGGCAAAGGGCCTTATCTGGAGCGCGTCGTCTTCAAATACATCCCGGACCTGACCGTCCTGTACACCCAGTTCCGCACCGGCCAGGTCGATTACACGGGCTTGCAGGGAATCCTGCCAAACTTCGTGCAAGAGGCGAAAACATTGCGCGGCCGCAAGATTTTCGTGTCGTCGACGGCCTCGGTGGAGCATGTCGCGCCGAATCTGGATTTCGGTCCATTCACCGACCGCACGGTGCGCGAGGCGCTTTATCTCGCGATCAACAAGAAGGCGATCATCGACGCGCTCAATTACGGCCTGCCGACGCAGACCGAGAGTTTTGTGCCGCAACAGGCCTGGTCGTTCCAGCAGGGCCTGCCGCAGCACAGCTACGATCCGGCGAAGGCAAATGCGCTGCTCGATGCGGCGGGATGGGTCCGCGGCGCCGGCGGCATCCGCGAGAAGGGCGGCGCCAAGCTCGAATTCACCAATTCGACCACGTCCGGCAACGCCGTGCGCGAACAAACCCAGCAACTGCTGATTCAGGACTGGCGCGCGATCGGCGCCGCGATGCGCGTGAACAACATGCCGGCTGCGGTGATCTGGGGCGAGTTCTGGCAGCAGTCGAAGTTCAACTCGGTCCTGGTGTCGGTGAACTTCATGCTGGGCAGCGATCCGGACGTGACGCCGCGCTTCGGCTCGGGCGCCATCCCGGCCAAAGGCGGACGCGGCTTCAACACCTATCAATACCAGAGTCCGGAGGCCGACCGGCTGCTCGCCGAAGGCGCCAAGCAGTTCGATCTTGCCAAGCGCAAGGCGATCTATGGCGACCTTCAGAAGTTGATCCGCAACGACCTCGCGGTGCTGCCGCTGTTCCAGGGCACCATCACCGAGGGCGTCAAGGAAGGCTTGCAAGGCTTCCGGCACAACATCAACGCCTCGTCCAACTGCTGGAACATCCGCGAATGGTACTGGACCTGACGCGTCTGATCCGGGGGATTGCCTGAATGGCCCGTTACGTCGCCAATCGCCTGATGCAGGCGATCATGTTGCTGGTGATTGTCTCGGCGCTCGGCTTTGCGATCCTCCATCTGGCGCCTGGCGGCCCGCTCTCGCAATTCGCCGCCTCGGCGCAAATGACGCAGGAGGACCTCGATCGCGTCACCAAACAGCTGGGCCTCGATCGTCCGCTGCCGATCCAGTATCTCGACTGGTTCGGGCGCATGGTCAGAGGCGACTGGGGTCGCTCCTATCGGGACGGCGAGCCCGTGCTGTCCGTCATCGGCTCGCATCTCGGCGCCACGCTCGAACTGATGGCGACCGCGACCCTCATCGCGGTTCTGCTCGGCTGCTGGATCGGCGTGCTTGGCGCCGTGCGCCGCTATTCATTGTTCGATTCGCTGGCAACCGTCGGCGCCATGATCGCGCTTTCCATTCCGACGTTCTGGTTCGGGCTCGTCACGATCTATCTGTTTTCGGTGAAGCTCGGCTGGCTGCCGTCCGGCAACCGGCACACGATCGGCGACGGCTCATTTCTCGATCTCCTGCATCATCTGATCGCACCGGCCGTGGTGCTGGCGCTTGTCGAGACCGCCATCTGGGGACGCTTCATGCGCTCCTCCATGCTCGAAGTCATCAACCAGGATTACATCCGCACGGCGCGCGCCAAGGGGATGCCGGAGTGGCGCATCCTGACGGTGCATGCCTTGCGCAACGCCCTGCTGCCGATGATCACAGTTGCGGGCCTTCAGTTTCCAACATTGCTCGGCGGCGCGCTGGTCACCGAGACCGTGTTCACCTGGCCCGGCATGGGCCGGCTGTTCCTCGATTCCATCGGCTATCGCGATTATCCGGTCGTGATGGGCATCCTGATGTTTTCGGCCATGATGGTGCTGATCGGTTCTCTTCTCGCCGACATCCTTTATGCCGTCGTCGATCCTCGGATCAGGGTGGGATAGGCGATGAGCACCGCAGCCTTGCAGACCGTCCAACTTGCTCCAGGCCAGGCCGCCTGGCAGCGCTTCCGCCGTCATCGGCTCGCCTTGGCGGGTGCCGTGACCATCGTCATCCTCGTGCTGGGTTCGGCGTTCGGCCCTTATATTTTGCCGTTCGACGACACCTATATCGACATCATGAAGCGGTTCGCGCCGCCATTGTCGGGAGCCCACATACTCGGCACTGACGAGCTCGGCCGCGATGTACTGGCGCGGCTGATGATGGGAGGTCGCGTGTCGCTCTCCATCGGCATCGTCGCCATGACCATCGCCATGGCGGTCGGCATCCTTGTCGGCGCTTTCGCGGGTTTCTACGGCGGCGTCATCGGCGCCGTGCTGATGCGGTTCGTCGATGCCGTGCTGTGCTTCCCCGCGATCTTTCTGTTGCTGGCGCTGGCGGCGCTCACCGAGCCGGGCCTGATGACCACCACCTTGCTGATCGCGGCCACCGCGTGGATGAGCGTCGCCCGCGTGGTGGAAGCGCAGGTCCGTTCGCTTCGCGAACGCGAGTTCGCGATCGCCGCCGTCGCCTTCGGTTCGTCCAACCTGCGGATCATGTTCCGCGAACTCGTGCCCAACGCGATGGCGCCGATCGTGGTTGCGGCCACGCTCAACGTCGCCAAGGCGATCCTGCTCGAATCCTATGTCAGCTATCTCGGATTCGGCATTCAGCCGCCGGCCGCGAGCTGGGGCAACATGCTCAACAATGCGCAGATCTATATGACGAGTGCGCCCTGGCTTGCGATCGCGCCGGGCGTTGCCATCACGCTGGCCGTGACCAGCTTCAACTTCCTCGGCGACGGACTGCGCGACGCGCTCGATCCGCGCATGAACATCCCATAAGGAGCCGTCCGGCTTCGATCAACGCTACTGTAGGAGAGTCTCATGTCCCCGCCACTGAGCCGCATCACAAGCGACGAACGCTTGCCGGCGCAAGCCGATGTCGTCGTCATCGGTGGTGGCGTCATCGGCGTTTCGGCGGCCTATCATCTGGCGAAGAAAGGACACTCCGTCGCGCTGATCGAGAAGGGTCATGTCGGCGCGGAGCAGTCGAGCCGCAACTGGGGCTGGTGCCGTCAGCAGGGCCGTGCCCGCGCCGAGATCCCGCTGGCCCGCGAGGCGCTGCGGCTGTGGGAGGACATGCAGAACGACGCCGGCGTCGATGCCGGGTTTCGACGCACCGGTGTCATGTTCCTGACCAAGAACCCGCAGGAACTGGCCGCATGGGAGAAGTGGGCCGAGATCGCCCGCGAACAGCAGGTTCATTCGACGGTCCTGTCGGCGGCCGAGGTCGCCGAGCGCGTGCCCGGCAATGCCGATAGCTGGGTCGGCGGTTTGCACACGCCGAGTGACGGGCGCGCCGAGCCTTCGATGGCGGTGCCGGCGCTCGCGGCCGCCGCGCGCAAGCACGGTGTCACGATTCACCAGGGATGTGCCGCGCGCGGGCTCGAAACCCAGGGCGGACAGGTGAGCGCGGTCGTCACCGAGAAGGGGGCTATTCGCACGCAGTCCGTGCTGCTGGCGGGTGGCGCGTGGTCGTCGCTGTTTTGCCGGCGCCACGGCATCGAGCTGCCGATCGGCCTCGTCAACGCCACCGCGTGCCGCACCACGCCGGCGCCGGAAATCACGATGGGCGCGCTCGGCACCGACTTCTATTGCATTCGCCGCCGCCTCGATGGCGGCTTCACGCTGGCGCTGCGCGGCCGCGGCACGGTGGAAGTGTCGCCGGATCTGTTTCGCTATGCCAAAACTTTCTGGCCGACCTACAAGCAGCGCCGCAAGGGACTGAAGCTGTCGTTCGGAAAGTCGTTTTTCGATCAGATCATGCGCGGCACCAGCTGGAGCCTCGACAAGCCTTCGCCGTTCGAAACCGAGCGGGTGCGCGATCCCGCGCCTGACATGTCGCTGGTCACTTCGGCGCTCGCGGCGCTGATCAAGTCGAATCCTGATTTGAAGGGCATCGAAGTCGCGGAGGCCTGGGGAGGCACAATCGATACGACGCCGGACACCATTCCGGTGATTTCGCGTGTCGATGCGATGCCGGGGTTTTTCCTCGCGACCGGCTTCAGCGGTCATGGCTTCGGCATTGGCCCGGCAGCCGGCAAGCTCGCTGCCGATCTCGTCACGGGCGAAACACCGCTGGTCGATCCGGCGGCCTACAGCCATACGCGCCTCATCGACGGCCGGCCGCTGGCGCCGGTCAGCCTGTTCTAGCGGCATCGGATCGGCCCCGCGCCATGACATTCCTCTACAAGGCGAACGCGACCCGCGGGCTGGAATGGGCCCACCATTTTGCGGCGCGCGCCCCGGAGCTGCCGTTCCGGCTTTGGCCCGATGTCGGCGATCCGGCAGAGGTGCGCTATCTCGCGGTGTGGAGCCCGCCGGAAAACATCGCCGCAACCTTCCCCAATCTCGAACTCATCTTCTCGGTCGGCGCAGGGGTCGATCAATTCGATTTCTCGCAGATCCCACCCCATGTTCCGCTGATCCGCATGCTGGAGCCCGGCATCGCGGAGGGCATGGTTGAGTATGTCACCATGGCCGTGCTTGCGCTGCACCGTGATCTCCTGCACTTCATCGCCCAGCAGCGCGAGCAGACATGGCGCGAGATCCGGGTCACGCCGGCTGCGAAACGACGTGTTGGCGTGATGGGCCTCGGTCTGCTCGGTCAGGCGGTGCTCGAACGGCTCAAACTATTCGGCTTTCCGCTTGCGGGGTGGAACCGCTCCCCACGCACCATAGAGGGTGTCAGTTGTTATGCGGGCCGGGAGACATTGCCCGATTTCCTCGCGCAGACTGACATCCTTGTCTGCCTGCTGCCGCTGACCGATGAAACCCGCGGCATCCTGAATATGAGTCTGTTCGAGGCGCTGCCGCGTGGTGCTCAACTCGTCAATGTCGGGCGGGGCGGGCATCTGGTCGAGGCAGACCTCATTGCGGCTCTGGAGCGCGGCCTGTTGTCGTCAGCCGTTCTCGACGTCGCCAAACCCGAGCCGTTGCCGGCGGGCCATCCGTTCTGGAGCCATCCGCGCATTCTCCTTACGCCACATATCGCCAGCATGACGACGCCGGAAGCGGCGGTCGAATTCGTACTCGATACCATCGCTCGCCACCGCCGCGGCGAAGCCCTGCCGGGTCGTGTCGATCATGACCGCGGCTACTGAAACCGTGCATTGAAAGCTTCAGGATGAGCATTGGCCCAAGCGGACTTGACCCTCTCGCCACCGGCGTGAAGCCGGCCCAGGCGGCGGGTTCGCCGGTGCTGTCGATCTCGGGTCTGACCACCTCGTTCACGCGCGAGGGGCAATGGATTCCCGTCGTCCGGAACGTATCGTTCGACGTTGCCGCGAAAGAGACGGTGGCGATCGTCGGGGAATCTGGTTCGGGCAAGAGCGTCACGGCTCTCTCCATCATGCGGCTGATTCCGCAAGAGAACGGCCGCATCGAGGGCAGCATCAAGCTGGCGGGCCGCGATCTCCTGACGCTGCCTGAACAGACCATGCAGGATGTGCGCGGCAACGAAGTTGCCATGATCTTCCAGGAACCGATGACCAGCCTCAATCCGGTGCTGACCATCGGCTTCCAGATCGCCGAAGCGCTGATCTACCATCGGGGCATGTCGCGCGCGGCGGCCGAGGCCGAGACCGTTCGTTTGCTCGAGAGGGTCCGCATCCCGGCGGCGAAGTCGCGTTTCCATGAACATCCCCATCGCTTCTCCGGCGGCATGCGCCAGCGCGTGATGATCGCCATGGCGCTGGCTTGCAGACCGAAGCTGCTCATCGCCGACGAGCCGACCACCGCGCTCGACGTCACGATCCAGGCGCAGATCCTCGAGCTCCTCAAGGTTCTGCAGGAAGAAGAGGATATGTCGATCCTCTTCATCACCCATGACATGGGAGTGGTGGCCGAGATCGCGGACCGCACCGTGGTGATGTATGACGGCCAGGCGGTCGAGGCCGACAGCACTGCACGGATCTTCGCCGCGCCTTCGCATCCTTATACCCGCGCGCTTCTCTCCGCCGTGCCGCGTCTCGGCTCCATGGAGGGGCGGGCGCGGCCGATGCGATTTCCGATCGTCGACAAGGTGACGGGAACGTCGGATGAACCGACGGAGACGCCCGATACCGTCGCCGCATCAGAGCGGCCGGTGCTCGACGTCGCCAACCTGACCACGCGCTTTCCGATCCGCTCCGGCCTGTTCGGCAAGGTCTCGGGCCGCGTCCATGCGGTGGAGAACATATCCTTCAGCGTGCACGCCGGTGAAACACTGGCGCTTGTCGGTGAGTCCGGCTGCGGCAAGTCGACGACGGGACGGTCCATCCTCAAGCTGGTCGAGCCGGACAGCGGCTCCGTGCGGGTCGATGGCGAGGATGTCCTCGGCATGGGTGCCTGGGCCCTGCGCGCCTTGCGCAAGCGCATGCAAATCGTCTTCCAGGATCCGTTCGCGAGCCTCAATCCGCGCATGTCGGTCGGCTCGGCGGTCGCCGCGCCGCTCTATGCCCATGGACTGGCTTCTTCGTCGCAAGCGCGCGACAAGGTTGCCGATCTGTTGGTTCGCGTCGGACTGACGGCAGATATGGCGTCGCGCTTTCCGCACGAGTTCTCCGGCGGGCAACGCCAGCGCATCTGCATCGCCCGCGCGCTGGCGCTCGGGCCCAGGCTGATCATCGCCGACGAGGCGGTCTCGGCGCTCGACGTCTCGGTCAAGGCGCAGGTGGTCAATCTGATGCTCGACCTTCAGGCGAGCATGGGTCTTGCCTATCTGTTCATCTCGCATGACATCGCGGTGGTCGAGCGGATGAGCCACCGTGTTGCTGTCATGTATCTCGGCGAAATTGTCGAGATCGGACCCCGCGCGGCGGTGTTCGGGAATCCGCAGCATCCCTATACCAGGAAGCTGATGGCGGCGGTGCCGATCCCCGATCCGGCGCGCCGCGCCGAGAAGCGCGGTGTATCCAACGACGAAATCAAAAGTCCGGTGCGCGCGCCCGACTACCAGCCTCCGGTTCGCCAGTACCGCGAGGTCACGCCGGGCCACGTCGTCCAGGTTTGGGACGAAGAATGGTCGGGCTGACCGGTATCCCGAATCGCTTGTGAGCGCGCCTGCTCAACCTTTCACCATATCCCCGAGCAAGTTCGCCGCCACCGTCAGCTTCGCGAGCGTCAGGCCGCTGGCTACGATCTCCTCGACCGAGCGACGGATGCGCGTCGCTTCAGGATGAGCCGCCAGCCAGTTCTCGGCGGCCTCCTGGCCGCATTGGCCGGTTGCCAGCATGTCCGCAGCCAGTCTTCTTTCGGCGGCTGCGATCTGGTCAATGGCGCGATCAATGGCGAGACGTTCGTAATTATCGTTGGCCGGGACGCTGCGTGCCGCGGCGATAAGGCGATCGAGACGGAAATTAGCCTCGGCAGCGAAGAAGGTAGCGGCGGCGTCGCCGATGGTTCGGCTGGTGCGCTCCGCTACAGTCACGATATCCGGCGCCGAGACCAAGGCGTCGAGATCGGCGAACTCGCCTGCGACGTCGGCTGGGACGCCGGCATCGATCAGGTCCTGCCGTCGCTTGCCGCGCCCGGCCAGCAAGTCCTCCGGAAGGGTCTTGTCGAGTCCAGCGACGATCTCGCGGATGCTCGGGCCGAAGCGCGCGATGACCGGGTCCAGGCCGGCCTTGAAATCGACGTTGCGCACATACCAGACCATACGGGAGAGCAGGAGATCCTGAAGCGCCGCGTAGAGGGTAAGCTGCAATTGCCCGTCGATGCGGGTGTCGAGCGCATCGATCGCGTCGTTCAGCCGCTTCAGACCGTAGGATTCGTCCACCGCTACGAAGGCCATGACGACGGTCGACACCTCGGCGTCCGTCTCGTCGATCAGGCGCACGACACACGCCGGGCCGCCGCGATTGATGACGGCATTGGCGAGATTGGTGGCGATAATCTCCCGTCGAAGGCGATGCTGCTCCACTGCAGCGGGGAATTTGTCCTCAAGCTCGCGCGGGAAGTACTGAGACAATTCGCGGGCAAGATACGGATCGTCAGGTACGCTGGCGGCGAGCAGGTCGTCGTAAAGCGTCAGCTTGGCGTAAGCGAGCAGTACGGCAAGTTCCGGCCGGGTCAGGGATTGGCCGCGCCGGGCGCGTTCGGCGATCGCTGCGTCGTCGGGCAGGAATTCCACAGCGCGGCTGAGAAGGCCGCGCTGCTCGAGCGACTGCATCAGGCGCATGAGGAAGCCGGTCTCTGCCAAGCCCTTGCGTTCGGCCAGAGAAAGCGCCAGCGTCTGCAGATAATTGTTGCGCAGCACCAGGACGCCGACCTCGTCGGTCATCGCGGCCAGCAGGCTGTTGCGGTCAGCCGCACTGAGGTGTCCCTCGCGCTCGGGGCGCGCCAGCGCGATCTTGATATTGACCTCGACGTCGGAGGTGTTCACGCCGGCCGAATTGTCGATCGCGTCGGTGTTGAGCTTGACGCCTTTCTGCGCGGCCTCGATGCGGCCGCGCTGGGTCACGCCGAGGTTGGCGCCCTCGCCGATCACCCGGGCGCGGATATCGGCGCCGGTGACGCGGATCGGATCGTTGGCGCGATCGCCGACCTGATCGTCGTTTTCTCCCGACGCGCGGATATAGCTGCCGATGCCGCCGAACCAGAGCAGGTCGACGCGCGCTTTCAGAATCGCCGTCATCACCTCGAACGGCGTGGCTTGCGGCTTGTCGAGATCAAGCAGGGTGCGCACTTCCGGGGCGAGCGCAATGGCCTTGAGAGAGCGCGAGAACACGCCGCCGCCCTGTGAGATCAGCCCCTTGTTGTAATCCTGCCAGCTCGACCGCGGCAGGTTGAACATGCGCAGGCGTTCGGCGTGGCTGACGGCCGGGTCGGGCGAGGGATCGATGAAGATGTCGCGGTGATCGAAAGCCGCGACCAGCCTGGTCGCCGGCGAGAGTAGCATGCCATTGCCGAACACATCGCCGGACATGTCGCCCACGCCGGCGACGGTGAACGGCATGGTCTGAATGTCGGTGCCGAACTCGCGGAAGTGACGCTTCACCGCCTCCCAGGCGCCGCGCGCCGTGATCCCCATCTTCTTGTGGTCATAGCCCTGGCTGCCGCCGGAGGCGAAGGCATCGCCGAGCCAGTGGTTCTTCTCGGTCGAGATCGCGTTGGCGATGTCGGAGAAGGTGGCGGTGCCCTTGTCGGCGGCGACGACGAGGTAGGGGTCGTCGCCGTCATGCCGCACGGTGGAGTCGGGCGACACGATGTCGTCGCCGTCGAGATTGTCGGTGAGTTCGAGCATGGAGCGGATGAAGATGCGATAGGCTTCGGTGCCTTCGGCCATGAAGGCGTCGCGATTGGAGGGCGGCGGCAGGCGTTTTGGCACGAAGCCGCCCTTGGCGCCGACAGGCACGATCACGGCGTTCTTGACCTGCTGGGCCTTGACCAGGCCGAGGATCTCGGTGCGGAAGTCTTGCGGCCGGTCAGACCAGCGCAACCCGCCGCGTGCGACCTTGCCGAAGCGCAGATGAATACCTTCGACACGCGGCGAATAGACGAAGATCTCGTAGAGCGGCCGCGGGGCCGGCAAGTCCTCGATCTTGCGCGCGTCGAACTTGAACGAGATCACCGGACGCGGATGTCCGTCCTGGCCGATCTGCCACAGATTGGTGCGGATGGCTGCCTGCACCAGATTGGTGAAGCGGCGCAGGATGCGGTCTTCGTCGAGCGAAGCGACGGATTGGAGTTGCTCCTCGATCTCGGTGAGGAGGGTCGCTTCACGCGCCGAGCGCTCGGCGTCGGTGGCGGCGAGGCGCGGATCGAGGCGGGCCTGGAACAGCGCGACCATGCTGGCGGTGATCGCGGTGTTCTTGCGCAAGGTCTCCCACATGTAGTCCTGGCTGAACGGCGCGCGGATCTGGTGCAGGTAGCGGGAGAGCGCGCGGATGGTCGAAACCTCGCGCCAGCTCAGGTCCGTACGCAGGATGAGGGCGTTGTATCCGTCGGATTCGGCCCGATCGCCGACCACCGCCATGATCGAGGCTTCCAGACGATGGCCGAATTCCGAGCTGATCACGATCGGCTTGCCGTCATTGGCCTCGATCGTCATGTCGTGCAGCCATACCGGCGCCGGCGCCGGCATGGCGCGAGGCACGATCTGATAGGTGCGCTCGTTGACGACGCGCAGGCCGTGATGTTCGATCACCGGCACCCGGTACGACAGCGACAGGGGCGCGCCAAGCGAGAAGACCTTGAGACCGAAGCGTGTTGGATCGTCCTCGCCGTCGATGCGGTGGGCCGAAATCGCCACCGGCCGCGCCGGGGTGAGCTTTTCGATGGTGGCGATATCGGCAATCGCCTGCGAGGTGCCGAAAGCCTCGGTGTAGCCGCCAGTGAAGGCCTGGGCGTAACGGTTGGCGAGCATGCGCGCTCGCATGCCGTCGGTGGAGGCGGCGAGCGCCGCTTTCAGCTTGTCACCCCAGGTCGCGGCGATGGTGCTGATCTCGGCTTCCAGCGTCGCGCGCTCGACGACGGGCGTTTTGCCCTCATAGCGCCCGATGATGTAGTGGACGCGCGCAAGCGATCCCTCGGGGAAGGAAGCGTATGAGGCGGCCACGCGCCCCTTGTAGACCTGCGCCAGGAAGTCCGCGACGCGCGTGCGCACATCGGTGTCATATTTCTCGCGCGGAATGAAGACGAGGATGGAGACGAAGCGGTCGAACTTGTCGGCCCGTGCCAGCGCCCGCACGCGGGGACGCTCATAGAGCGTCAGGACATCCATGACGAAATTGTAGAGCGTCGTGGCATCGAGCTGGAAAAGCTCGTCGCGTGGATAGTCTTCGAGGATATGCAGGACCGCCTTGCCTGAATGACTGGCCGGGTCGAAGCCGGCGCGCTGCAACACCTGCTCGACCTTGTGGCGGACATAGGGGATCTGCCGCGCCGAGCGGGTATAGGCACCCGAGGTGAACAGGCCGACGAGGCGCAACTCGCCCTCGAGCCGCCCGTCGGGCGCATAGAGCTTGATGCCGACATAATCCATGCGGACGCGCCGATGAACACGGCTGTTCACATTGGCCTTGACCACCATCAGGACGGTCGGCTCGCGCATGAATTCGCGGATTTCCGGCGTCATGACCACCATTTCGGCGCCGCGGCGAAGAACCTTCACATCGGGGTCACGCAGGATGCCGAGGCCTTCGCCCGTGCTGATGTCGTCCGGCGCATCGGCGTCGGGCGAGAATCGATATTCGCGCAAGCCCAGGAAGGTGAAATTGTCGGCGCACAGCCATTGCAGGAACTGGTTGGCTTCGGCGACCTCGTCGATCGGCAGCGGCGGCGGATTGGAGCGGAAGGTCATGATCGCCTGCTCGACCCGGGCGCGCATGGCCCGCCAGTCGGCGACGCAGGCGCGCACGTCGCTGAGCGTCCTGGTCAGGCCCTCGATCAGCTTCTGGCGGTCGGCTTCGGCGTCCAGGCGGGCGATGTGGAAATGGATCAGGCTTTCGCGTTCGCCCTTTGCTCCCTCGGGCAGCGCTTCGCCGTAGAAATGCACCAGCTTGCCTTGCTCGTTGCGCTCCACGGCGATGATCGGGTGGGCGACCAGCGTGACCTCGATGCCCCGCTCGGCGAGCTCGGCCATGGTGGAATCGAACAGGAAGGGCATGTTGTCGTTGAGAACTTCGAGCACGGAAATCTCGCGCCCGTCGGGCATCATCGGATTGACGACACGGATGTCGGCACGGCCCGTGGTGCGTTGCTGCACATGCTCCCAGGCCTGTTCCGCCAGGAAGGCCAGGGAGGCCGCATCGTAGTTGGCGAGGTCCTCGAGATTGGTATGGCCGAACAGATGCTCGGCAAAGGATCGGGGCGCCTTGCCCGGCTGCACATTACCCGCGGCTTCGTGGATCAGGGTCGCCCGGGCCTTGTCGTCACGCCATGACGCCATAAGGTCCTCCATTTCTCTCGCCGTCTGACCGCAGCCGCGATCGTTCGCTGGATTCTGGAGTGCATCTCTTTGGGCGCATCGCTTTTGGCCGGGGATTGTACGCGCAATCCCGGTCTCGGAGTCTCAGCAGCCCTTGATGATTATGCCATCAAATCTCGGGAAATGCATCTTCAGTATGCGTTCCGGCCGACTTCGAGAGGGCTTGACTTGCTGGCAGGTCGGTTATCGGAGGTCGGGAAAGGTCACCCGCCGCGGCGCATTCGCGCGAGCCTTGCTGGTACAGCTTACGAACGAGGAATTCCTGCAGCAGGGGGTGGGGCGCTCCGCCGTTACCAAATGCTTGCGATTTCCAGCGTCAAACTACGGTCTTCGAGGCCGAATCTCGCGCGGCTGATCGCGGCTCCGCCGGTGGCAGTAAAGCTCACCGGCGGTCGCAGACGATTGCAGGGTCAGGCTGCTTTGGCTTTCGATTTCGCCACGTGGGTAGCGATCGCATCCATCAGCGGCGGAGACAGGCAATCATAGGGCTCGAGCCCGAGCTCTGTGAGGCGCGATCTGATCCCCGCCATATCAGACGGAGCGACGCCGGCTTCGATCACGGACGATACAAACGCGGCAAACCCGGGTGCCGCCGAACCGGCTTCCTGGAATAGTTCGGGGTGGATGAAGTCGAGGCCGTAGAAGGGATGTCCCTTGTTCTCGATCCGCCCGTACATATGCGTGCCGCAGGCCTTGCAGGCGTGGCGTTGGATGGCTGCCGACGCGTCGACAATTTGCAGCTTGTCGCCGTTTTCCAGCACCGACACGTTTTCGCGTGGCACGACCGCCACCACCGAGAAGGTTGCTCCGGCCGGCTTCCAGCATTTGGTGCAGCCGCAGGCGTGGTTGTGGGCGACATCACCCTTGATGCCGACCTTGACCGCCTTGTCCGCGCATTTGCAGGCAAGGGTGCCGCCGGCAAAGCTGCCCGATCCTTTCTTGACGCCGTTGTCGACCGATGGGTGGATGTGAACAGTCATGGGCCTATCCTCCTTATGTTTGACGTTCTTTGGCTTTAGAAAACGACGACCGAACGGATCGACTTGCCCTCGTGCATCAGATCGAAGCCCTTGTTGATCTCCTCCAGCGTGAGGACGTGGGTGATCATCGGGTCGATCTCGATCTTTCCGTTCATGTACCAGTCAACGATCTTCGGGACATCGGTACGGCCGCGCGCGCCGCCGAACGCAGTTCCTTTCCACACCCGGCCGGTCACCAGCTGGAACGGCCGGGTCGCGATTTCCTTGCCGGATTCCGCCACCCCGATCACGACAGAGACACCCCAGCCGCGATGGCACGCCTCGAGCGCCTGGCGCATCACTGTCGTGTTGCCGGTGCAGTCGAAGGTGTAGTCGGCGCCGCCGTCGGTGAGCGTGACCAGATGCGCAACGATGTCGCCGCCGACCTTGGTCGGGTTGACGAAATGGGTCATGCCGAAGCGACGGCCCCATGCTTCCTTGCTATCGTTGATGTCGACCCCGATGATCTTGTCGGCGCCGACCATTTTGGCGCCCTGAATCACGTTGAGTCCGATTCCGCCAAGTCCGAACACCACTACGTTGGCGCCCGGTGTAACCTTGGCGGTGTTGACCACCGCGCCGACCCCGGTCGTCACGCCGCAACCGATGTAGCAGCTCTTGTCGAACGGGGCGTCTTCGCGGATCTTCGCCAGCGCAATTTCCGGCAGCACGGTAAAGTTCGAGAACGTCGAGCAGCCCATGTAGTGGAAGACGGGCTTGCCCTTGTAGCTGAACCGCGACGTGCCGTCGGGCATCACGCCCTTGCCCTGCGTGGCGCGAATTGCAGTGCAAAGGTTCGTCTTTTGACTGAGACAGCTTTTGCACTGGCGACATTCGGGTGTGTAAAGCGGGATCACATGGTCGCCCGGCTTCAGTGACGTGACGCCCGCGCCGACCTCGCGAACGACGCCGGCGCCCTCATGGCCGAGGATCGAGGGGAAGATTCCCTCGCTGTCGAAACCGTCAAGCGTGTAGGCATCCGTGTGGCAAATTCCGGTCGCCTTTATCTCGACCAGGACTTCGCCGGCTTTCGGGCCTTCCAGATCGACTTCCACGATCTCGAGAGGCTTTTTGGCTTCAAAAGCCACGGCAGCGCGCGTCTTCATTCTCAACTCCACTTTTCGTCTTGAGGGCGCTGCAAGGACACCTGTCCCCCGCGCTCACTCCGGATGATCATTTCTTGCCCATGCAGGAATTCTCCGCCTCGGTGTAGGCGTCAGGCTTGTCTTCCTTCTTGGCAGGACGCACGCGTCCGACCGCGTTATTGGCGCGGGCGCGCAGATAGATGTAGAGGTCGTCCATGTAGCAGGCGACGTTCGGATTATCGCCGAGCGCCGGCATCACGTTCTCCTGCGACGAACTCACGTTCTTGCGGCCGCTCGCGACAACGCCGACGAAGTCTCCGTAGCTCATGGTCTTGACCGAATCCGTGAGGGCGGGGGCGTAGGTCGATCCCATCCCGTCGGGGCCATGGCAGACATGGCATTCAGAGTGATAGCGGCGGTATCCGGAATAGGTGTACCAATCCACCGTACCGTCAGGGGCGACCTTGAAGGTCGGGGTGCCTTCCTTGTCGAAGTACTTTCCGTCCTCGGACTTGACGGCAGTCGGATCGACCGCGTCTGCAGCGAGAGTAATTCCGCCAGATACCACGAAGATCATCGCGGCACCCACAAACCAGATTGTACGCAAGAGCTTGTCCTCGGGATTTGTTGGGAAGTGCTCCGGCGCATGGAGCCAGTCCATGCGCCGGAAGGGTAGATCGTTCAGTTTACTGCGGCAGGGCGAATACGGTCAGTGATCCGCCAAGCGCCGTGTAGTTGCTAAGCGCAGCGTAGCCGCCGACCGCGCCGAGACCATCGGTCGGATCGGTCAGACCGGCCGCAAGGCCGATGCCTGCCCAGCCACCGACGCCGGACAGAATTGCGACATACTGCCGGCCGCCCTGCTCATAGGTCGTGACGTTGCCGATGATGCCGGACGGGGTCCTGAACTTGTAGAGTTCCTTGCCCGTCTTGGCATCGACCGCCTTGAGGTAACCTTCGAGCGTTCCGTAGAACACCACGCCGCCGGCGGTGGCGAGCGCACCGGACCACACCGAGAACTGCTCCTTGTTCGACCACACGATCTTGCCGGTCTTGTTGTCCCAGGCAATGAAGTTGCCCATGTGGGATTCGCCGGGAGGCGGGTACATCGAGAGCGTCGCCCCGACATAGGGCTGGCCTGCGGTGTAGCTCACCTTGAACGGCTCATAGTCCATGCAGACGTGGTTGGTCGGCACATAGAACAGCTGGGTGTCCGGCGAGTAGGCTGCCGGCTGCTCGTCCTTGGTACCGAGCGCGGCCGGGCAGATGCCCTTGGTATTCTTGTCCTCGCCGGTCTGTTCTGTCGAATATTGACTGACGACCTTGGGACGGCCGTAGGTCGGCGAGCTCTTGTTCATGTCGACGCCGGTGGTCCAGTTGACCTTCGGATCGTACTTTTCGGCGACAAGCAATTCACCGTTGACGCGGTCGAGCGTATAAGCGAGCCCGTTGCGGTCGAAATGGGTGAGAAGCTTGCGCTCCGCGCCATTGAACTGCTGGTCGCTCAGGATCATTTCGTTGACGCCGTCATAGTCCCATTCATCATGGGGCGTCATCTGGTAGACCCAGCGGGCCATCCCGGTATCGGCATTGCGCGCAAAAATGGTCATTGACCACTTGTTGTCGCCCGGGCGCTGCTTCGGGTTCCAGGTCGAGGGATTTCCCGAGCCGTAATAGACCATGTTGAGCGCGGGGTCATAGGACAGCCAGCCCCATGTGCAGCCGCCGCCGATCTTCCACTGATCGCCTTGCCAGGTCTTGATGCTCGAGTCCTTGCCGATCGGCTTGCCGAGATCGGTCGTCTTCTCGGGGTCGACCAAGAGCTGATCATCCGGCCCTTCGGAGAAGGCCCGCCACACCTGCTTGCCTGACTTGAGATCGTAGGCGGTGACGTGACACTGCACGCCGAACTCGCCGCCGGAGATGCCAACCAGGACCTTGTCCTTGATGACGAGCGGTGCGGAAGTGCCGGTTGCGCCCTTGCCGGGATCACCGTTCTTCACCGACCACTCAAGTTTGCCGGTCTTGGCGTCGAGAGCGACCAGCGTGGTGTCGGCCTGGTGCAGGAAGATCTTGCCGTCGCCGTAGGCTACGCCACGGTTTACGGTGTCGCAGCACATCACCGGAATGACGTTCGGATCCTGCTTCGGCTCGTACTTCCAGACGATCTGTTGGTCCTTGGATAGGTCAAGGGCATAGACCTTGTTTGGGAACGGGGTGTGGACGTACATCATGTTGCCGATGATGAGCGGTCCGCCTTCGTGGCCACGCAGCACGCCGGTCGAGAAGGTCCAGGCGACCTGGAGCTTGCCGACATTGGCTGCCGTGATCTGGTTCAGTTTCGAGTAGCGTGTATTGGCGTAGTCGCCTGCCGGCATCACCCAATCCTTCGGGTTCTGCGACATTTTGATCAATTCCTCGTTGGCTACGGCGCTGCCCACGGCGAACGCCGCCATGGAACCAAAACAAGTTGCAAATAGCAGTCTGCGCATTGCGTCCTCCCACTGATGAAGCCTAGGTACCGCCGAGGTGGCGGCCCACTTTTTCGATTTTGTCCCGTATCTTTATCCCGTTCGGGAATGGGAAACTTGCCCAAGAGGGAAGGGCATTTGCTCCAAAGCGAACCTCGGCGAACTTTCTGTTTTCTCCCGAAATCGCTGTGGGCGTTGCCACACATAAGGCAGCGGTTTGGGCCGCCGCTGTGCGGCGCACTACGACGGATGTCGCACGGTCGAGGCGAACCTTCCCCTTGACGGCGCAGAAACTAAGTCGGAGGATTGTCAAGTGGATGCCGGGACATACGTTGCTTAGGCAACAACGACCGTTCTAAATTGAGGTAAATCAAACTTCACCGTGACCGAGTCTCCCGCGGCAACAGTTACGTTTCTCGAATCGGTGGCTGGAAATGGTTGATACGCTCCACTCGCTTACCACTTCGGGATTGTCGCCGAAGAAGCAGATCCAGTGCTGGTCGGATGCACTGACGGATCTTTGCGGCCAATTTGACATAGATCCGTTGAAAGCTTCGTCGCTCGAAGCGCGTGTCAACTACACGACGGTCTCAAAACTGAAGCTCTGTCAGATCGAGGTCAGCCAGCATCGCATCGCGCACACCGTGTCCCGTTCAAAAGCCAGCGAGCATCCCTACGTCAAGATATTGTTTCAGACGCACGGCGTTTCCTATTTCGAGCAGGAGGGCCGGCGTATCGATCTGATGCCCGGCGATTGTCTTGCCTACGATGTATCCTGTCCGCATACGATCGTCAGTCCGGCGCTGACGCGGCATGAAGTCGTCATCGTGCCGAAGGCGCTGCTGCAGGAGCGCGGCTTCCATACGGCGCGGATGTCGGCGTGCAAGCTCTCGGCGCGCACGGGCACCGGCCGCATTGCCTATGACTTCGTTCATGCCGCATTTGACCAGGCTGCCAGACTGTCGCCGAACAACGCGGTCGTCGTCGCCGATTCGCTGATCGATCTGTTGCTGTTGCCGCTGCGCGAAGCGGACGCGAGTTTCGATCGCGGCGGCCCCGAGGCGATGTATATTCGCGCTCAGGCCTTCATCCGCGAACATCTGCGCGATCCTGATCTGTGCATCGATCAGATTTCCGCCGCACTGGGCTGCACCAAGCGTTATCTGCACATGCTGTTCAGCGACCGGGGCATGACCGTCAGCGATTATATCTGGCAGGCACGGTTGCAGAACTGCCGTCACGAACTGGAGACGCACGGCGGCAAGACCGTCACGGATGTCGCATTCTCATGGGGCTTTTCGAGTTCGTCCCACTTCAGCCGGGTCTTCCGCAGGTATTTCGGCATTGTTCCGTCTTCGATCCAGAAGGCGCAGCACAGCAGCCCGGCTCCAGACGCTTCCTGAGTTCCTCAACTCTCCTGATCTGAACCCGATCCGTAGATCGAAGCTCCGATAGCGCAGCGGCTCGTCGCCCAGTCGGAGCCTTGCTTGGCCCGGTTCCATACGGGCTTTTGGCGGCACGAACATTGCTTTGATCATCCCGCCGGAGAACACAGGAGCGGGACGGATGAAGCGAATCATCCTTTTTCTCGGAATTTTCGGTTGTTCCGTTACAGCGCTCGGCGCGCGCGACCTTGGTCAATGGGAAAACGCGGATCCTGCGATCCGGCAGTGGTACCAATCGCTGATGCAGCCCGATGCTCCCAGCGCATCTTGTTGCGGCGAGGCCGACGCCTACTGGGCCGATGAGATCCACGTTCGGGATGGCAAGACCTACGTGCGCATTACCGATGACCGGCCGGATGAACCGCTCGGCCGGCCCCACGTCAAGAACGGAACGGAAATCGAAATCCCGCACTACAAGCTCAAATGGGACCAGTCGAATCCGACCGGGCACGGCGTCGTTTTCATGAACCGCAACGGTCACGTGTTCTGTTACGTCCAGCCCGGCGGCGTATGAGCGCTTGATCAGCCCATCGGAACATGCGGACAGATGCTCGGCCGCTTCTGGGATCCACGCTTGTCGATCGGCACATTGCAATTGTCGATCCGCTGCTCATCCATCCATTTCCTGCCGAGCCGCTCCTTGCCGGTCAGTGTTGCAGGCGGGTTTGCCGAGGCCGGTGCCGGCTGCTTGAGTTGCCTGTTGTCCTGGGCCTCGACCGCTGGCGCGAGGCAAATCGCGAGGAAGGCCCCGATCGTTCCGCAGATCAATGGTCGCATGTGACTAGCCTCGCAAATTGTAGACACTGATCGGAAACATGAGTTGCGCCCGATTAAACAACAGCGAGATTCGACCCGCCACCCGGAACCCGTGGCCTCCGAACCGGTTGCTCCTCCGTCCTGACGTGCTGGGGCGCACGGCAGCTCCAAGGAGGATCAGATGAACACGAAACGACTCATTCTCGCGGCTTGCTCGATCGCTATTTTGAGCATCGGCAGCGCAATGGCTGCCCCGTGCGACACCACCGGTCGCGCCGCAAATCTGAAGGACGCGGGTTCCGGACCCGCATCGGTTGGCACCGGCCAGACCACCGGCATGGCTTCCGATGCCAAGGAACACGCGCCAACCAGCACGATGAATCGTGCAGCCAGCGATGTCGCAGCGTCTTCGCAGGATACGCAAAAGCAGATGCAAGGTCAGCCGACGGCGGCGCAGCAGGCCCAAGGCGCCAAGTCTGATCAGCACAAGTCTGATCAGCAAATGGCCGAAAAGGCTTGTGATTAGGCCAGCTGTAATTAAGCCGGGACCGCCGATGGTGATCGGCTGCGGCTAGCCGCGACAGAACAGTGGTGTTCGGTGTGCTCACTGACCGGCACGCCGCCGCGTCGATCAGCTTCAGGGCCCGTCCTTGGGTGGAAGAATCGGAGCGGGTAGCGGCGCGAATTCGATGTTGCCGGCTTCACCGGTCAGGAACGATAGATCGAGCGGGCCGCCGCTCATCGGATCGCCGCCCGGTGCAGCCGTCGGGCGAAGCGTTGAGACATCCGCGGGACCTTCCGGCGCGGGTTGTCCATTGCCGGATCCGTAATCGGCCGCGCGTCCGCCCTGCGGATGGCCTTTCATGATCTCGTCGCGCGCCGCGGTCACCTTGTGCGCGAGTGCCGCGGAATAGGGCAGGCGATGGGCCCGCGGCTGACCGCTCGGAAGATTGGCGGCATCGAGTTCCTCGACCCAGATATGCACCGCGCCGGGATCGCGATCGAGCGGGTTCGGCTCGACGACCCGCGCCCACAACAACTGGAACTGCGACGGCAGCGGTGCGGGCGCCGACCAGCCGGCCAGGCCTTCGATGCGGAAGAACGCCACGCAGTAGTAGACGCTGGTGACAAGCACGGCCGCTGCCTTGAGCTGCCAGGATACGCGAGCGCGCAGCACAAATATCAGCAACAACGCCGCCAGCAGCGCGTAGGCGATCGACAGACCCAGGATTTCCTTCTGCAATTCCATGGTCAGCCACTCTTGCTGAGCCGGTTGCGCAGCGTCTGCAGCAGCGACTTTTCGTGATGGTTGACGTCGACGATGCCGCCGCTGGCGTCGATCGAAAAGCGGACGGCGGTGCGTTCGGTGCCCGCGCTTTGCATCACCATCTTGTCGTAGTGGACGACCTGAACCGTTGGATTGAGCTTCTCGACCTTCACCGAGACCGGCACGGGTTCGCGGCCCATCGCGATAAAATGGTAGATATTAACGGTGTATTCGCCGGCGACGATGCCGCGGATGCTGACCGTCTCCTGGCGGATCGGCGACAGCACCTTGCGGCCGTTGACCAGAATGAAATCATTGGCGCCACCACGATCGTCGCGGTCGAGCAGCATGAATCCAGCCTCGCGCCGTCGATACCAGACCATGTTGCCAAGCGGGTCCTGGACGAACATGTCGAAGTCATCAGGATGCTGGTCGGGCCAGGCCATCGTGACCAGGAATTCCGCCTTGCTGTCGATCTTGCCATCCTTTGCCTCGGGCGCGATGGCCAGCAATGCGACGAAGAACAGGAAGGCGAGGACCTGTAACGCCTTGAACAGCATGACCGCGAACGGATCGAACGGCTCCTCCTGCGGCATGAGGTCATATTCGTCGATCATTCCGCCGCCTCGGGTCGATTCTCCAGGATCGAAACCACGCGGACTTCCGTCAGCCCGACGGCGAAGGCAAACAGCTTCGCGGTCGCATCGTCGAGCATGTAGTACTGGATCCTGACGAGGATGGAACCGACGAGACCGGCGAGCGTCGTGTACATGGCGACCGCCATGCCGTCGCTCATCAGATTCATCGAAGATCTGACCGTGCTGCGGTCGCTGGGATCTAACCCTGCAATTGGCGCCAGCATCATGATGAAGCCGATGATCGTGCCGAGCAGGCCCAGCTTCATCAGCGTGTCGCTGGCGAAGGCGCCAAACTGGTTGGAGCCGCGGAGCCGGCTGGCCAGCCCGCGCAGCAGCAGCGTCTGATCGAGCTTCCGGGATCCCTGCAGGCGTGCCTTGACGGCAAGGTCGCGAATGTGAGCCGCGACCAGACCGGTTGGAAGCTGGCCGGCGCCTTCGACGACGACGGCGTCGCCGTCAAGATCAAGGCGCCCCGATCCAGACGCGATCAATGCGCCGGTGCGGCGCGCCGCATCGCCCTCGCGTGCGATCACGATCGTGCGCCACAGGCAGTGTAGCGACGTCGCAAAATAGAGCAGAGCGATGATCGGCGAAAGATAGGTACGATCGCCAGCGACCATCTGCCGAACGAGGCCGAAGCGCCACAAAAGAAAGAACGCAAAAATCCACAGCCCGGTGAAGACCAGCCATCGCAACAGAGGCCCGCGGTCACCAAAAGAATCAAGATCGCCACTCGCCGTTGGCATCCGGACACCTCGACCCAAGAACCTGGACCCAAGAACCTCGACCCAAGAGAACGCCAACCTTCCACATGTCGCATGGGCAGGCAAACCGAATTCGTCAAATGTCGATTCAAGCGTCCGTTGGGCACAAGGTCTTTCACGGCCCGTGCGCTATTGCGCTCATGCCGCGAGACGATCCGGTGTTCCGCATTTGCCCAAGAGGGAAGTAACTTTGTCCGAGAGAGAAATTTCGAGCGTAAGTGCGGCAATCCAGCGTTGTGCGGTCGATGTTCCGTACTTGCGCTGCGTCCGGGGCCGCCCTAGGTTCTGCCCCGGCGTGAACGTCGCGCCAAACTAGTTGGGAGGACCCCGAATGACTTGGAAGACTCCGAAAATCGTCGAAGTGTCGGTGGGCATGGAAATCAACATGTACGCCTGCGCATCGCGCAAATAGACTGCATCGAAACGTTCTGCCCGGCTCTGGCTGCACTCTGCTGCTACGAGCCGCGGCAGGCGTCCGGTTCAAGATCCAGTCCGGCTCGAGATTTAGTCCGGCTCAATATTTCAGAACATCGCATCGCGAAATCACGCAGCGTCCAACTCCCTTTGCATTGATCGGCGCCGTCAGGCTTCTTGCAGAAGAAGCTTGTCATTCCATTTTCCCTCATTGGCGTCCTCGCGCCGGCACCTTCTGCCATGGCCGGAATTCAGGGATTACGCCTTCCGATTCCTTGGCCGTCGCCATCTGCGCCATGCTAAGGTGCCGGCAGTGACGCCTCGTTCATTCCCGTCGTTTTCATTCCTGTGGCTCGTGGATGCCAATTCGTTCCAACACCTGCCGGGCGGCATTCGTCTGTCTCTCCGTGCTGCTTCCGGGTGCTGTTTGCGCGGAGGGCATTGATACCGAGCATCTGTTCGGCTTCATGATCGGCACGGATATCGGCAGTGTCGGCGAGCGCGAGCTGCAGAGCGAGACCACCGGACGATTTTCCAAGAATGGCGGAAAGTATCGCGCGATCGGGCAGGAATTCGAATTGGAATTCGTGCCTGCCAAAAATGTTCGGGTGGAGTTGGGAACCAGCTTTGCGTCCCATTACATCCGCGGCGTTCCCGGTCTGGAGGATCGGCGCCAGTTGTCGTGGGAAGGCGTGTCGGTGGACCTGCGCTACCGGTTTCTCGATCGGGACGCGGCCCCATTTGGCTTTACCGTCGCGGTAGAAAGCCACGGCAGCCGCATTGACGAGACTACGGCAGCGGCGGTGCGAAGCTACGGGGCGGGACTAACGCTGGCGTTCGACCGCGAAATAATTCCGAACGTCGCCGTCGCTGCAGTCAATCTGATCTACCAGCCGGAATGGACGCGCGTTGTCGGCACCGGAGCCGCAGAGCAGGAATCGACCATCGGCGCTGCGCTCGCCTTGATGGTGCAAACACGTCCGGGTTTCTTTCTCGGCGGTGAAGCACGCTACCTGCGGCAATATGAAGGGATCGGGTTGCAGGAACTCGCAGGCCAGGCACTGTTTGTCGGGCCCACGGCCTATTTTCAATTGTCGCCGCGCTCACGATTGACCGCGGCCTGGAGCGTTCAGGCATGGGGACGTCCGGCCGGATCGAATGCGGCGCTCGATCTCGTCAACTTCGAACGCCATCACGCGCGGCTGATTTTCGGCGTTAACTTTTGAGCCTGTGCGGCTAACACGAGGTCGCCGGGTACCGGATTTTCGCGGTTTGGTGAAACTTTTCGCTGCCTGCTACGTAGCTGTTTGTGTTATCTATTCAACGCACTAGCTCTGGGATCTCGGGCATGAATGCGATCGATTTGGTACTGACAGTGTGTGCCGTGCTGTCGCCGGCCACCTGCGAGGAGAGGCACCTTGTGTTTTCCTCGGATGTTTCCCCGCGGCAATGCGTCATGGCTGCGCAGCCCTATATCGCGCAATGGGTCGGCGAGCATCCGAAATGGACCGCGGTGAAATGGCGCTGCGAGTATCCGCACCACAACGACCGGGCGGACAAGGGCGAAGTGACGCCCGCAGGCTGAAGCCATCCTGTCAGGCCGTCGCAAGGGCTACTTGTTGCAGTCCTTTAGATCCTTGTCGGCAATCGAAAATACAGCATCCGCCTTGATCTCGATGCCCCTCACAAGGCACTGCCGCGCGTCGGGATAACTCACCTTGGCATCGTATTGTCCCGGCTCCACCCCCGTGATGCGCAGGCGTTCGTCGTGGTCGACCTCCTTGTCCTTGTCGTTCAGGGTCAGATTAGGTCCCCAGGCGTCCTTCCCCACCGGCGACAGCTGGAAACCCGAGATCGTCGAGGTGGTCAGGTTCCAGAGCCGGATGCCCTTGCCCTTGCTCTGCGCGGCGAGTTCGCCGGCGCCCGCCGACAACAGCACGACCAAGGCCAGTATCCATCGCATCACCAGATCCTCCCGCGGCAAACCTCAAGCTCTTCCTACCTTATCAGACGTTTCCGGTTTTTCGCCGTCTCGAAATTATCTGGTGCTTTCAATCTCGCTGAATCACATCGAGCACCTATGAGGCATCCCGCTCGGTGAGACCGCCGTCGATCCGCCGCATGATGTCTGACTTGATCGCAGCGATCTCGGCGTCGCCCCGCGCGCGACGGGGTGTGCGGATGGGCAGCTCGGCAACAACCCGGGCCGGTCGCGGCGACAGCAGGAACAGGCGGTCGCCGAGACGGGCCGCATCGTCCACGTCATGGGTAACCAGCAGCGTCATCACCGAACGGCCGTCGACCAGCATGGCAATCTGATCGCGCAGGCGCGCGGCGAGGGCGTCATCGAGCGAGGCCAGCGGTTCGTCGAGAATCAGGAAATCCGGCTCGATGACGAATGCGCGGGCGAGCGCGACGCGCCGGGCAAGGCCGAGCGATAATTCGCCAGGAAAATGCTTGCGATGCGCGTTCAATTCCAGAATCTCGAAGAGGGCTGAAAGCTTCGCTTCGTCGATCAGAGGCGCGACAAGCCGCACGTTTTCTTCGACCGATCGCCATGGCAATAGCCGCGGTTCCTGAAACACGACTCCGATCCGCGCACCGGCCGGACGCACCACGCGCCCCTTAAAGTCGTGGTCGAGGCCGGCGAGAATCCTCAGCATGGTGCTCTTGCCGCAGCCGGAAGGGCCGACGAACACGCCAACCTCTCCTGCATCGAGCGCAAAGGCCACGCCGGCGATCACGTCGTGCTGTTCGCCCGCCGCGTTCCTGAACTTCTTGCTGGCGATATCGACCTCAAGCCGCACGGGGGCGCCACCGGGATAACCGGGCCTCAAATGGCTGCACCAACACGGTTTCGATGACGAGCACGACAGCCGCGAAGCTCAGTGAATAGGCCAGGAGAAGCGGGATGTCGAACAATTGGAACGCGACGCCAATCTCGAAGCCAACGCCGTTCGGGCGTCCAAGCAACTCCGCAACAAGGACGATCTTCCAGACCAGGGAAAGTCCCGATCGCGCAGCGGCTGCGATATAGGGCGCCAGTTGCGGCAATATGACGTGCCGGAACGTCCTTGAGCGCGGCAACGCAAATACTGTCGCCATTTCGTCGAGCGCCGCGTCGAGTGCCCGCGCGCCCTCACGCAGCGTCACGACGGCGGTCGGCAGCTTGTTGATGGCAATTGCCGCAATTGCGGCGGCTTCGGTCAATCCGGCCCAGATGTAGGCGAGCACGATGACCACGAGCGCCGGCAGGTTGAGCAGCAGAATCAGCCAGGGATCGCCGAGTCGGTCGGCAAGCCGCACCCGGCCCATCAAATAGCCGATGGCTGAACCCAGCGACATCGCCAGGGTGAAGGCGAGCGCCACACGCGCCAATGTCACGCCGAGATTGAGGAACAGATCACCCGACTTCGCTTCCGCAAGCATGGCCGCGAGCACGGTGGGCGGAGGCGGCAGCTTCGCATCGCCGGCGAGCAGCGAGGCGATCCACCAGGTTGCGAAAAACACGGCGAATGACAGCAGACGCGGCACCTCAGTCTCCCGGGATCGCGTGATAGAAGGTGCCGGAAGCAAGTTCCGGCGCCGCCCCGACAAGTTCGCGGCCACCGATCCCAGCCAGCACGCGGTAGAGGATGCGCGCGTCGGCTTCCTCGTCGGCGATCGGGCGACGTGGAATTCCCTCCCGGTAACGATCGCGATAAACGCGGAGCGTTGCGGTGTCGGGGGCGCCGGTCAGCGGTGCAATTTTCTCCCACTCGGCATCCGAGGTCGACAGGATCTCCTTCGCCATGCGGGTCATGGCGATAAAGCGGGCCACTTTGTCCTGGTTGGCGTTCGCCCAGGCTTCGTCGAAGACGTAGCCGATCATCGCGGTGCGGCCGGTGGCGCCAAGTTTCGGCAGCAGATCCTCGACGCCGGCGACGCGGCGGAAGCCTTTCGCTTCCAGCACGGCGCAGAAATTCCAGTAGTTCATGGTGGCGTCCATCTCCCCGCTGAGCGTCTTTGCCGTCAGCAGCGGCGGCGCGCCGTAAGCGATGGTCGCCTCCGACTTCAGGTCGATGCCGCCCTGTTTCAGCCACGCTTGCAACAGCAGCCAGTTCTTGTCGATCGGGCCGCCGGCAACGGCGAGCTTGCGGCCCTTCAGATCAGCCAATGTCTGGATCGGCGACGCGGCCGGTACCATGACGGCGCCGAGCGCGCTCGAATAGGGATAGAATGTCAGCTTGGCGCCAAGTGTACGTTCGCGCGATACCCACAGCCAGTCGGAGACGATGATGTCGGCGTTGCCGGCGCGAAGCGCGATCTTGCCCGCCTCGGGGCTCGCGAGTTCGACAACCCCCACCGAGAGATTGGCCTGCTTGTCGAGACCATGGGCGCGGATCACGGCAAGTTCCCAGGCGAATGTTCCGGTTTTTTGCACCGCAACCCGCACGGTCTCGGCGCCGTAGCATGTACCGACCTGCGCAAAGGCCAAAATAACCGCAGCCAGCAGCATGCGAATGCAAATTGTCATGGTGAGCCGTTTCCGCGCGCATCTTTTCTTGAGGACTGTCATAGCATAGCTTCCACGCTTCGTAGCGGGAGGAAGATCATGGCAGCTGTCGGATCGGTACGACGTATTGTCGCCGCGTTGTCAGCGTTGACGGCGATGGCAACGATGGCGCGGGCCGCAGACATCAACGACTATCCGACCTCGGCCCGCGCCGAATACGTCTTTGGTTGTCTCAAGGCGAATGGTGAGACGCGGCAGGCGATCGAACAATGCTCCTGCTCGATCGATATCATCGCGTCGATCGTACCCTATGAGCGCTATGTCTCGGCTGAAACCGTGCTCAGCATGGCGCAGCACCGGGGCAATCTGGGCGGGCAGTTCCGCACTTCAGAGCAGGCGGCGAGCGCGCTCAATGATCTCAGGCGCGCACAGGCCGAAGCGGAAGTGCGATGTTTCTAGAAGTGCGATGTTTCTAGACGTGGTCACGATGTGCTGGCGGTATTGCCTCGCCGCGTCGCGTCAAGTGCCTGAATCGTCGACCTTCCATTCCTTCTGGAAGACGTGGCCTTCGGTATCCCTGGCTTCGGCCCGGAACCGCTTCGCGCCGTTCGAAACATAGGTAAAGCGGATATTGGGATCTTCCGAGATCGAGATTCCGCCTTCCATCGCCAGCACCAGACTATCGTCCTGCCACAGCCGCAACTGGTCGACGAAGAAGGCCGGGATGTAGAGCTGGGTCACCTGATCCATCTGCAGGCCGGAATGGCTGGGATGGCCGATCATGATTTGCGCCTCGCGGGTGCCGCTGGCGGGACCTTGGCGAAGTCCTTCACCGGCACGCGCGAACTGCCGGTATCGCATCTGCCCCAGGCGGCTTTTGGCATCGTCGGCGACCTTGGTGGCCGGTGCGGAGCAGCCGCCGGAGGCCTTCACGTAAGTCTTCGTCATATAGAGCTTGCCGTCGCTCAGCTCGGCCACGGCATGAACATCGGTATAGTTGTTGACGCGCACGCGGGTCGAGATTTCCGTCACATTGGCGTCCGGCCCCAGTTCGAACTTCGCCGCCATCGGCGCCGGATTCTGGTCGATCACCAGCGTGATTCTCAACACGCGGCGGCTGTCGCCAGGCAGGAGTTTGGTGCGCAGGGTGACGGGAACGATCGCCGCATCCTCGGCACGGTACGGCATCTCGATGCCGATCACCTCTGCGCCGTCGTTCATCGGGCGGTTGTTGAAGATGTCCTGGACCAGTCCGGGCCACGGATCGTTCGCCTCGGGAGTTGCCGCAGGCGCAATGCGCGCGCCGACGAGCACGACGCTCAGGAGGCTGGCGATGCAGAGCAGGTGGAAACGACGTCCGGGCATGGCGGCACCCCTTCGCTGGGATGGAACATAGCGCCGCCAGTATACGTCATCGGGCAGGCTATTCCCATTCAATTTCCGAAAATGCGGTTGTTGCATTGCGGGCATTGTAGTCGTCGAACAGTTGCCACCGCGGCCGCTCGCTGGCGGCGGCGGTGTCGGCGGCGACCGTGATCGGAGCGCCACGGGCGACCAGCCTGCGAACATCCGACGCCAGGGTTTCGAGGTAACGGCGTTGGTCGGCGAGGGCGCCGGGCCATTCGCTCACAGGTCCGTGACCGGGAATCACGCGTTGCGCGGGGAGCGCGCCGAGTTCGTCGATCATCCCGAGCCATCCGCGAATACTGCCGTCCAGCACCGGAATGTGGCCAAGGAACACCAGATCGCCCGCGAACAGGGTTTTGGTTTGCTCGTCGAATACAGTGACGTCATTGTCGCTGTGCGCCGCCGGCCACGACGTCAAGGTCAGGATTCGCGAGCCGAGATCGAGCTTGATTGTGCCATCGACCAGGAGCGTGGGCGGTATCATCCGCACCCCATCCATGGACTTCTCGCCCATGATCCGGCGAAATGCATCGAGATAGAATGCTCCGCGCGCCGCCAGCGCGCGGGGCAGGTTCCGATGACCGACGAACTCGGTTCCATCGCTCACGAATGCGGCGCCGCCAAAGACATGGTCGGGATGGACGTGCGTGTAGATGACGTAGCGGATCGGTTTGTCGGTTCGTGCACGGATCGCCGCTAGCAGCCGCTGACCCTCGCGAACGCTTCCCCCGGTGTCGATGACAGCCACCGCGCTCTCGCCGACGATGAATCCGATGTTCGCGGTCGCGCCGTCGTTCTCGCCCGTCATCAGCGCGGTCTGGCCCTGGTGCACGAATATTCCGGCAGCGACTTCGCTCACAGGCAATTCTTGCGCCTTCGCCTGCGCTAGGGTGGACGCCGCGAAAACCACGAGTAAGGCAAGAACCGAAACGCCATGAGCCATGTTTCTGCCTCAGTCTCGTCCGGGCGCGATTTCGATCGCCGCGGGTTTCCGTCGAGCTGGTTTGCGTCGCAGCATGCAACGCAAATCCAGCACGGGGATATTCCTGTTGCACGCTCTGGCACGCTGAGCAATTGATGGATGGCGGGCGTTCGATCAAGAAGGGAATGCATGATGACAGATTGGGGACAACGCCGCCGCTTGCTGGTCTCGCTGCTCGCGATCACAGCAATATTCGCCGGTCGCGATATCGCCGGAGCCCAGACCAACGACAGCACCGACCTGTCGATCGAGCTGATCGATCCCAAGGTGCTGCGGGTTTGCGCCGACCCACGCAATTTGCCGTTCTCGAACGACAAGGGTGAGGGAATCGAAAACAAGCTCGGTGAACTGTTCGCCGAAAAGCTGCAGAAAAAGCTGGACTATGCTTACTATCCGCAGGCGGCCGGCTTTGTCCGGATGACGCTTGCCGCGCATCGTTGCGACGTCATTATGGGCTATCCCCAAGGCGACGACCTGGTGCAGAGCACCAATCCCTACTACCGGACCGCCTACGCGCTGGTGGTCAAGCAAGGCAGCGGCCTTGACGATGTCGCGGCGCTGGGCGACGCACGCCTGAAGGGCAAGCATATCGGCATTGTCGCCGGCACGCCGCCCGCCACCAACATGACCGCCAATGGTCTGATGGCCGAAGCCAAGTCCTATCCGCTGATGGTCGATACGCGGATCGATTCATCGGCAGAAGTCATGATCAAGGATCTGACGTCGGGGAAGATCGACGCCGCCATTCTGTGGGGACCGCTCGCGGGCTTTTACGCCAAAAACGCGAACCCGCCGCTTCACGTCACGCCGCTTGTCAAGGAAACCACGGGGCCTCGGCTCGTCTATCGCATCGGCATGGGCGTCCGGCCGGCCGACCAGAACTGGAAGCGGATGCTCAACCGTCTGATCCAGGAGAACCAGCCGGCCATCAACAGGATACTGCTCGACTTCGGCGTTCCCTTGCTCGACGAGAATGACCGGCCGATCGGCGCGGAGACGGCGAAGAAGTCGCCGTGATACGAAGGCTGGCGTGCGTGGTCGTTGCGACCCTTGCCCTCGCAGCGTTTACCCCTGCAGCCAATGTTCTCGCGCAGCAGAATGTGCCGGAGCCGGACGGATATCGCACGGATAATTATCGCGCGGCTGTTCCTGCAACCCTCGCCGGCGTACGCGTCCTTACGACGGCGGAGGCCGAGGCGATCTGGCGCGCAGGCAGCGGTGTTTTTATCGACGTGCTGCCGCGTGCGCCGAAGCCGCCAAATCTTCCCGCCGGCACGGTCTGGCGCGACAAGCCGCGGCTCAACATCCCCGGCAGCATCTGGTTGCCCGATACGGGGTACGGCAAACTGGCAGAGCCAACCGAGGCCTATCTGCGGCGCGGGCTGGAGCAGGCGTCTCATGGCAATAAAGCCGCGCTGCTGGTGATCTACTGTCAGGAAGATTGCTGGATGTCCTGGAACGCGGCGAAACGGGTCCTGTCCTACGGCTATTCCAATGTGGCCTGGTACCCGGACGGAACCGAAGGTTGGGAGCGCGCCAGCCTGCCGGCCGTTGAATCACAGCCCGAGCCCAGAATGGATGAGAATGGGAGCAGATGAGGGGCTTGGACACAAAATTGCGAAAACAACCCCATGCAAAGTAAGAAGGACCTCTCTTTCGCTACTCGATCTCCTGCTGGATCATGCGGCCGAGCGCGAACAACCGCTGGTCGATCGCGGTGGGCACCTCGCAGACGAATTTGACCACACGCTGCCGGTCTTCGAAGATGCGGGTTTGCCAGACCATTTGATTGCTGAGCTCGTCGATCTTGGGCTGATCGGGCGACGCAGCACCCTGCAGGGCATGCAGGGCGGACACGTCGGACCGGATCTTGTCCGCGGCCTCGCGCTGCTTGCGGGTGATCCGTTCCAATCCGTTCATGACAGATGCGCGCTGCGCGTTGAGGCTGTCGAACAGGCCGGCGAACAGCAGCTTGCCTGCCGTGGCCTTGTCGGTCGCCGGGTTGCCAAGAAATTCCGTGATCAGCTTCTGGGCCTCGTCGAGGGACGTCCGTCTTGCGGCCAGCCTCGACACCAACGGGCTGACCTTGGCATCGTCCCTCCACTTGTCCTTGATGTCGTCGAGCGGCGGACCGGCCCACACCGCGGTGAGGGAGATTTCCGGCACCTTGGCCTGGGTGCACGGCCAGTCCGGATAGCGCGGATCGGCGGCAAAGCCGGGCTCGGTCGATGCCGCGACAAGAAAGAGCGTCCCGATTGCGATCTGCCATCTCATGTTTTGCTCCGGCGGATCATGCTTCGCCTCCGGCGGGCCCGCGGCGAACCAGGCCGCGCGATGGATCATAGGCGTATATCGCACCGATCATGAAAGCCGTCGTGCAGCAAACCACGATGGCCAGCGAAATCCAGTTCATCTGTCCATACAGCGCAAAGCGTATCAGTTCGACGGCGTGCGTAAACGGATTGAACAGGCAGACATAGTAGAGCAAGGGGCTTCCCTCCTGCACCCGCCACAGCGGATAGAGCGCCGATGAAGCAAAGAACATCGGGAAAATCACAAAGTTCATTACGCCGGCAAAATTCTCGAGCTGCTTGATGCCGGAGGAGATCAGCATTCCGAGCGCACCGAGCATCAAGCCCGAAACGACCAGCGCCGGCAGCACCGTGAGATAACCGATCGGCGGCGGCGCGATATCCCAGAACCACGCGATCAGGAGGAAGGCGTAGACCTGGAGCAACGAGACGGCGGTTCCCGCAACCAGCTTGCAGAACAACAGATACCAGCGCGGCAACGGGCTCACCAGCAGGGTGCGCATATTGCCCATCTCGCGATCGTAGACCATTGAGAGCGACGACTGCATGCCGTTGAAGAGCTGGATCATCGCCATCAATCCCGGCGCGATATAGACCTCATAAAGAATGTAGGTTTCGTATGGCGGGATGATGGAAATGCCGAGGACCTGACGAAAGCCCGCGGCGAAGATGAACAGCCACACCAGCGGCCTGACCAGCGCCGAAACGAAGCGTTCGCGCTGGTGCACGAAGCGCAGCGCCTCGCGCCACACGATGCCGTTCAGGCAGGTGACATATTGCGCGAGCGAGAAGCCGCTCTGGTGTCGGTTGACGGTCACGGAGCTCATGGCGCGGGGCTCCCGGGATCCACCGCAGCGCCGGTCAAGCGCATGAATGCGGAATTGATGTCACGGGCTCCGGCGTCGGCGATGATATTCGTGGCCGGGCCATGCGCAAGAACCCGGCCCTGATGCAGCACCACGAGGTCGTCTCCGGGCACGATCTCGTCGAACAGATGGGTGGCCCATAGCACGCCGATATCCTGCTCGATCACGAGCTGCCGGACGTGGCCGAGAATGTCGGCGCGGGCCTTGACGTCGAGCCCGACGGTTGCCTCGTCAAGCAACAGCAGGCGCGGGCGATGCAGCAGGGCGCGCGCGATTTCCAGCCGCCGCATCTGGCCGCCCGAGAGATCGCGAACCTTGCTGCCGGCGCGGTCCGCAAGGGCGATGCGCGTCAGCACTTCGTCGCTGCGCAGCCGTGCCTCGCGCTTGGCGATGCCATGCAGGGCGGCGTGATAGAGCAGGTTTTGCGTCACCGAGAGATCGAGATCGAGCGTCCTTGGCTGGAATACCACGCCGAGCAGCCGCAGCGCTTCGCCTGGCGCAAGGCTGATGTCGTGGCCGAAAATGCCGATGCGCCCAGCCTGGGTTCCGAACAGCCGCGTAATCAGCGCGAACAACGTGCTCTTGCCGGCGCCATTGAGGCCAAGCAGCGCCGTGAAGCTTGCCGGCGCAACCGCGAAGCTGACGTCGATCAAAGCACGCCTTGTGCCGTAAGAATGGCTGATGCCTTCGATCGACAATGCGGGCGTAGCCGCAGGATCGCCTCGCGGACGGGGGTCCGGCGGTGCAGGTCCTGTGCTGTGTGCGTCGATTGCTGTCATGGCTGAGCAAACGTAATCCCCCAGGGCAGCTCGCCGACCTGGATTGTCTTGATCACCTTTTGCGCCGACACGTCGATGACCGAGACGTCGTTGGAAACGCCGTTGGTCACCAGCAGATATTTTTCATCCGGGGTGAATGCCATATGCCAGACCCGTTGGCCGACCAGAAGATATTTCGTGACCTTGTGCGTGGTGGCGTCGACGACGGCGACGCGGTTGGCGGGGCCGAGCGCAATGAAGGCGGTCTTGCCGTCCTTGGTGATGCCGATGCCGACCGGCTGGATCGCCTCGCGCCGCAGGCCGGGAATGTTGAACTCGATCTTGCCCGTGATGGTGCGCTTGGCGGGGTCGAGGATGGAAACGGTGCCGCCGATCTCCGACGATACCCACAATTCGGAGCTGTCGCGCTTGAACTCGGCATAGCGTGGCCGCGCATCGACCAGCACGTTGGCGACGATCTCGCGCGTCGCGGTGTCGATGAAATGCGCCATGTTGGTGGTTTCGGAAGTATTGATCAGGATCTTGCCGTCCGGGCTGAGGGCCATGCCCTCAGGCTCGACGCCGACCTGGATGTCGCCGAGGCGGACGCGCTTCTCGAGGTCGATGATGGTCACCGTGTTATCGTTCTCGTTGGCGACGTAGAGGAGTTTGCCGGCGGCATCCTGGGTGAACAGTTCCGGATCCGGACCGGAGGGCAGGCTGTCCACCACCTGATGGGTCGCGGTATCGATCACTTCGATCTTGTCGTCATCGCCGACCGCAACCAGCACGAATTTGCCGTTCTTCGTGAATTCGATGCCGCGCGGGCGCTGACCGACCTTGATGGTATGGGTGACGGCCCATTTGTCGGTATCGATCACCGACACCGTGTTGCTTTTCTCATTCGATACATAGGCGACGAAGGCCAAGGCGGGGCTGGTGGCCGCGAGCCACACCGCCATTCCGGAAAGCAGACACCGACGCCACATCCGCCATTCCTCCGTTTTCAGTTCAGTTTGCATTTGGTTTCGGGCCGGTCGACGCCGAGTGTGTCGAGTTCGGAGTATTGATGCAAGAAACCCTCCTGCGGGGAAACCGAGACGACCATGCGGCCGTCGACCAGCAGGATCGGCTGGCGAAGCTGCAGGTTCCAGTCCCGCAGCGTCAGCCGCTGTCCCTTGAACGCAGCAACCGAGAAATCCGGCTTCTTGAGAAAATCAAACACCGATTTCGGGTCGCCGGAGTTGGTGCGCGATGTCGCTTCGCCGATCATGCGCCCGGCGGTCCAGGCCTGCATGTCCCGCGCCGTCATGCGCCGCGAATTCAATTTGACGAAGCGGTTCTGGATCTGGATCGCACCCCACTGATCGTGCGCCGCGTCCCAGCTTGTCGGTACAAGGCCTGCCGAGCCGGCGATCGGCCGCGGGTCCCAGGTCCGGTAGGGCAGATAGGATGCAAACACTTCGCTTTCGTCCGCCGCGACGAGGACGTCATAGGCCGGCGCACCTTGCGTAAATACCGGCATTTGACGCTGGATCAGCGTTACACCGCTGTCGGTGCGCCGCGCGCCGCCGGTATCCTCGAAGACCTTTTCCTGAACGATTTTGGCGCCAAAGCGGGTCGCCGCGCGCCGCAGCGCATCGGCATAAAGCTTGTCGGCTTCGTGTGAGCCCACCACCAGCAGCCAGCGCTTCCACTGCTTCCACACCAGATACTGCGCCAGCGCGTCAGCGAGCATCGATCGGGTCGGGGCAACATGGATCACGTTGGCGCGGCAATCCTGCTCGCGCAGCCGGTCGTCGATCGCACCACTGTTCAACAGCACGGTTTTGCGATCGCGCAGCGCATCGGCCGCCTTTAACAGCGCGTCGGCGGCTAGATCGGCGATGATGATGCCATTGCGGTCGGCGAGGGCCGTCGCCGCCTTGGCGACATCCTCGCCATCTTTCAGGCGAACCTCCTCGAGGTAGAAACGCTGATTGAGGAATTTTCCGGTGGTGTTGTTGTCCTCGATCGCCAGACGCGCACCGGCGATGCCGTCATTTTCCGACGGTTGCTCGGCAAGGGACAGTTTCGATTTGATTCCGGCCTGACCAAGATAGCCGACGCGGATGTCGATCGGGTCGGCCGCGAGCGCGGAACTGGCCACCACGCTTAGTCCGATTGCGCCGATCAACCATCGGATCATGGACGCTCCCTCAATTCTCCTCCTCGACTTGCCGGCGATGGAGGGATACTTGTCTCGCAAGCACGCTCGACTTGAAACTTGACTGAATTGTTCTAGCTTGCAAGTCCGCATTTCGTCGTTGTTCGACGGTCGATGTGAGGGATCACGATCATGAGAGCGCAATGTGTCTTTGCCGCGCTGATGCTGCTGGTGTCGGTGCCGGCGCGTGCTGATCCGCCGAAGCTCGCGATTTTTGATTTCGAACTGCTGGATACCAGCCTCGAAGGCGAGATGAGGGGGCCTCAGGCCGACGAGCATGATCGACTGATCCGCATCAGCGATCTGGTGCGCCGGCAGTTGACGGAATCCAGCAAGTTCGAGCTTCTGGACATCTCGCCGGTGAAGGCTGCGGCCGAGGGCAGCAACCTGCAGGCATGCGGTGGTTGCGACGTCCAGTATGCGCAGCGCATCGGCGCGGATCTCGTCATCACCGGTGTCATGAAGAAGATATCGACCCTTATTCTCAACCTGACCATCTTCGTGCGCGACGCCCACACCGGACAGCTCATCACCGCAATGAACGCCGATTTTCGCGGCAACACCGATGAATCCTGGACACGGGCGACGAGCTATCTCGTGCGCAACCGGCTGCTGGCGCCCAATTATGGCAGGCCCCAGCCATAATGGACCGCGTAGAATTTCAGGCTCTCAGGCGCGCGGCGTGCCAGCGCAGATGATCGCCCATGAAGCTGGAGATGAAGAAATAGCTGTGGTCGTAACCGCCCTGGCGGCGCAACGTGAGCGGAATGTTCGCCTTCTCGCAGGCGCTTTTCAGCAGTTCGGGGCGAAGCTGCTCGGCCAGAAACGAATCGGCGTCGCCATAATCCACCAGTAGATCGGAGAATCTGGCGCCGTCCTCGATCAACGCCACCGCATCATGTCTGCGCCAGGCCTGCCTGTCGCCGCCGAGATAGCCTCCCAGCGCCTTGATGCCCCACGGTACCTGCGAGGGCGCGACGATCGGCGCAAAGGCGCTGGCGGCGCGGTAGCGGTCGGGATGGCGCAGTGCGACGGTCAGTGCGCCGTGACCGCCCATCGAATGACCGAGGATGGATTGCCGCCCGGCATCGACGGGGAAATTCGCGGCGACCAGTTTCGGCAGTTCTTCGGTGACATAACTCCACATCCGGTAGTTACGCGCGAACGGCTCTTGTGTCGCGTCGACATAAAAGCCGGCGCCGAGCCCGAAATCATACGCACCGGCGGGATCACCGGGCACCTTGTCGCCGCGCGGGCTGGTATCCGGCGCGACGAACACCAGTCCGAGGTCAGCGCAGGCACTGCGGAACTCACCCTTTTCCGTGACGTTGGCGTGCGTGCAGGTCAATCCCGACAGATACCAGACCACCGGCAGCCTTGCGCCATCCTGGTGGGGAGGGACGAAGACCGAAAATGTCATGTCGGTCCCGGTCTCGGCACTGGCGTGCTTGTAAACACCTTGCGTGCCGCCATGCGATTTGTTGAGCGAAACCGTCTGAACTGTCATGAACTCTCCGTTGCCGTGCCGCGTCGCGCCGTTTCAGGCCACGCCGTTGTCGATGGCCAACCGCACCAGTTCGGCGGATGTGCGCACGCCGAGCTTGTGGCGCATGATCGAGGATGTATTGGCGACGGTCTTGTAGGAGGAATGGACCAGCCACGCGATTTCGGACAGGCATTTTCCTGCGCTGAGCAGGCGCAGTATCTCCATCTCGCGCGCCGTCAGTTTTGAAAGCGGGCTCTTTGCGTATGAGGGGCCGGCGAATGCAATGCTTTGCGCAATCGCCGGCGGCAAATAGACCCCGCCCTTTGCTACCTCGCGGATGGCATCAACAAGGTCCTGGGGATCGCCGGTTTTGGAGACAAAACCCTTGGCGCCGACGTCGATGGCGCGTGCGGCGAATACCGGGTCATCGTTCATGCTGAACATGATGATGCGCGCCGACGCATCGCGCCCGAGCAGGCGTCGCGCCAGTTCGAATCCGGACACCGTCGGCAGGTTGATGTCGAGCACGCAGATATCGGGATGCAGTTCGCCGAACACGCGCTCGCCGCTCTCCGCGTCGGAGGCTTCCACGACATCGATCTCCGGCTCGTCCGCGAACAAGGCACGACAGCCTGAAGCTACGATGCGATGATCATCTACGATCAGAACGCGCATTGGCATTGGTCCCGAATAGCCTCGTCAATCCCGTTGTGCACCGCATCAGGTGAAACACCGGCGCAGACTTCGGGGCGATAGCTGCCGTCGATGGTCATGCAACCCGGGCGATGTTGCTATACGCTTCGATTAGATAGACGCGTGTTTTATCTGTCAACGCTCCTATCGATAGGAAATCGAAGGCGATTTCGCTCTCGGACTAAGCGACTTCACTCCTGGACAAATGATATGTGGCAAAAGCTTTCTTTGCGCGCCCGGATCAACCTGTTGCTCGTGCTCGTCCTCACGCTTGGTCTGGCCATCAACGTTGCGCGGCTTGTGCTCGAGGCCGGCCCTCGGGTTCAGGCTGAAGATCAAAGCGTCATACGATTGGCGCGCGAGTTCATCGGTACGATCGTTGCAGGACTGAAAGAGGCGCCGGATCCCGAAGCGCGACTGAACCAGATTGTTCACGACCTCAACAAGCTGCGTCACGTCAGCATCACGCGGCAGAGCGAAGCCATCGCAAGATCCGGGATCGCCGACAAGCCGGACGACAATCCCGATGCACGTTCGCCGCCGGCATGGTTTGTCCGGCTTGTTCACCCCGAACAGACGACGGTGAACGTGCCGATTTCGATCAAGGGAAAACCGGACGCGCTGCTGATCACGTCGCATCCCAACGACGAGGTGGCCGAAATCTGGGACGGGATATTCACCCAGCTTCTGGTCGGCGCCGCGATCGCGATCGTTCTTTTCCTCATTACCAGCAGGGTCGTTGGCCGGGCCCTCGCGCCGATCCAGACCCTTTCGGATGCGATGGCGAAGATCGAGGCCGGCGGTTACGACACGCGTGTGAAACCGGACGGGCCGCCGGAACTCGTAGCCATTTGCGACAAGTTGAATCACCTTGCGGCCACTCTGGGCGATGCGGTTGAGGACAAGCGGCGCCTCGCCGAGCGCGTTGTCTCGCTGCAGGATGTTGAACGCAAGGAAATTGCCCGCGAACTGCACGATGAATTTGGCCCCTATCTCTTCGCTTTGCGAGTGCACGCCAGCGCCCTGACGCGGATTGCGGAGGCGGGGGATCCGAGCGTGGACGCCACCCGAAGGCACGGCAGTGCCATATTGGAACAGCTGAACGCCTTGCAGGCGTCCAATCGCCGGGTTCTTGAAAAATTGCGCCCGGTGGGACTGACGGAACTCGGCCTTCGCGAGGCGCTCGGGGCGCTGCTGCGCCTGTGGGGCGAGTCTCACCCCGAAGTCGCGATCGAAACGGCGATCTCGCCCTCGTTGGGCGACACCGGCGAGACGGCTGATCTGACGATCTACCGCACCATCCAGGAAGCGCTGACCAATGTATTTCGCCACGCCGGCGCCACCACCATCAAGGTAAGCGTTGAACCGGCCGAACTGCCCGTGGGGCTTGCGCGTACCGGCCGCGGCGGCGCCTTGGTGCGGGTTCGTGACAATGGCAACGGATTGGGGCCCGATCACAAGCTGGGCTTCGGGCTAACCGGCATGCGCGAGCGCATTTTGGCGCTGGGCGGCTCGCTTACGATTGCCTCCGGGGACAGCGGGGTCACGGTCGAAGCCTTGGTTCCCCGGGACGTGGGGCGTTAGATTCTTTTTTTGACGCGTTTTCTTCACGCGAACCGGTGTCCACCCCGGATCAAGTCCGGGGCAGGCTTTCGCTGGAAAACGCTCTAGTCGGGAATTTTTCCCGAACGCGTTCGGGACGTTTTGTATAGTGCGCAACTTTTTTTGACGCCCTAAGATCACAAGCGGCGTACCGGCAGACACCAATGCAGCCGGATTGGGATGGGACGAAGTAAAATGGGCGCGCGATTCCTGTTTATCGGGACAATATCACTGTGTCTGGTTCCCGGGAGTGACTGTGCTCAAGCCCAGGATGCGCGCGGTTCGACCGAGGTCCTTCCCGCCATCGAGGTGGTTTCGCCGGGGACAGCCGCCAGGCCCGCCCGCAGCAGAAATGCGCCTCGGGCAACCAGAAGCACCCGCAGGGTTTTGATTTATCCAACCGCGCCGACGCCGACGGTGGGTTCCGGAATGGACGTCGACAAGGTGGCGGCAAGCGTCAATGCGGTGGGGGCCGGACAGATTGCGCGCACCGGCTCGCTCAACATCGCGGACGCATTACAGCAACAGGTGCCGGGTATCATCATCAGTGATACGACCGGAAATCCATTTATGCCCGACATACAGTTTCGGGGTTTCGTTGCATCACCGGTCGCCGGTACGCCGCAGGGACTGGCGGTTTACCAGAACGGCGTGCGCGTCAACGAAGCGTTCGGCGATACCGTCAATTGGGACTTGATCCCGACAGCCGCGATCAGGTCGGTCACCGTCGTCACCAACAATCCCGCCTTCGGTCTCAATGCGCTGGGCGGTGCCGTCAACGTCCAGATGAAGGATGGCTTCAACTATCGTGGCGCCGAAATCAACACGATGGGCGGTTCGTTCGGGCGCATCCAGAGTTCGGCGCAGTATGGCAAGCAGGTCGACAATTTTTCCGTCTATGGCGCGCTGGAAGGCGTGCGTGACAACGGCTTTCGCAATTTTTCGGAGTCGGCTATTCGCCGGTTCTACGGCGATGTCGGCTACCGGACCGATAGCAGTGAATTTCACCTCAACGTGGGCCTGGCCAAAAACAATTTCGGCGCGGCTGCGACGGTGCCGGTTGAATTGCTGCAGAATTACTGGGGCGCCACCTACACCACGCCGCAGACGACATCCAACCAGGTTGCCTATGCCAATCTGACCGGAAAGGTCGAGGCCACGCCGACCTGGACGATCGAAGGCTCGGCGCGCGTCCGCGCATTCAGGCAAAAAACGGTGGACGGCAATCCAACCGAGACGGAGCGATGTGGCGCCGATCCGGGCCTGCTTTGCTTTAACGACGACGACGTCCCGGCGAATGGCCTGAACGGCGCCCAGCTCGCCAATCCCTTCCCCGACAACGCCGTGCTGGGACAGATCGACCGGACCACGACCCGTTCGGTCACGACGGGGGCAACCCTGCAGGCCACCAATACCGACCAGCTGTTTGGGCATAACAACCAGTTCATGGTTGGCGCCAGTATCGACTCCGGCGTCACCCGATTCGGGGCCAGCGCGGAGCTTGGAACCATCGGTTCAAACTACGTCGTCAATGGCAGCGGCATCTATCTCGGGCCATCCGGCGAGCCGATTTCGATCGGTCCGGTTTCGCTTCGCGCCACCAACCGGTACACCGGGCTCTACGCGTCAGACACGTTCGACGTGACCGATAGATTTTCGATCACGGGCGGCGGCCGGTTTAACCATGCGCATATTAAGCTGGAGGATCAGATCGGTACGGCGCTCAACGGAGAGCATACGTTTACCCGCTTCAATCCGATGATCGGCGGCACCTACAAGATCACATCAGGTTTGACGGCCTATGCCGGGTATTCCGAGGCCAATCGTGCGCCGACCCCGCTGGAACTCGCATGCGCCGACCCCTTGCGCCCCTGTCTCATCGCCGCATTCCTGATCGCCGACCCGCCGCTGAAACAAGTCGTGTCCCGTACCATCGAGGCAGGCTTCCGCGGAACGTCGGAACTCAATATCGGAACGTTGAGTTGGAAAGTTGGTGCGTTCCGCGCAACCAATGCCGATGACATCCTCGCGATTCCGAGCCCGGAGCTGCAGGGATTTGGCTACTTCCAGAACGTGGGTTCGACACGGCGCCAGGGCATCGAGGCCCAGGTCAATCTGACGTCGAAGACCCTGCAACTCTATGCCAGCTATGCCCTCGTGGATGCGCGCTTCCTCGACACGCTGCAGGTCGGATCCAACAGCCCGTTCGCCGACGACAACGGCAATGTCCAGATCCTGCCGGGCAATCGAATTCCGGCGATCCCCCGCAACCGGATCAAGTTCGGCATCGACTATTCGGTCACGGACGCCTTCAAGGTCGGAGGCGATGCGCTGTTCGTCGGCAACCAGTACTTTGCGGGCGACGAATCCAATCAGGCGCGGCGACTGCCGTCCTATGCGGTTTTCAACCTGCACACCTCGTATCAGATCAACAAGACGTTCCAGATCTATGCCCGCGCGGACAACATCTTCGACAACCGCTATGCGACCTTCGGTACCTTCTTCGATACGGGCGACGTGCCGAATTTCACCAATGGCGGCGCGCCCTTCACCGACGCGCGATCGCTCAGCCCGGCGCGGCCACGCGCCTTCTACGCTGGCCTGAAGGCGACCTTCTGAGGCGAACCTTCACGGCCGGTTCCACCAGGCATGGCCAATCCATCCCAGCGTCAATGCGCCTGCAATCCACAACAGGATGATGGCTGCCATTCCCGCTCGGCTGGTCGGACGATGCGCGGCCGCGCTCGCCTTGGCGCGGCATTCGACCATGATCTCATCGGGAATCAGCGTCACCATGAGCCAGATGCCCAAAGGGAGCAGGATCAACTCGTCGAGATAACCGATGATGGGGATGAAGTCCGGAATGAGGTCGATCGGCGACAGCGCATATCCGGCAACGGCGATGGCGAGCGCCTTCGCATACCACGGCACGCGCGGATCGCGGGACGCGAGATAGATCGCGTGAGCGTCGCGTTTCAGGCCCTTGGCCCACGATTTGATACGAGAGAGCATTGCGGCTTCCAGTGTACCGGGGTCCTTGGCCATGGTAGCAGCGCGAGCGGAACTTGCGGGGCATTTCAGCCGCGCTTTTTGCGGGTTGACGACCGGGTGAGACGCAGGCGGCCATAGGTGCGCGGCAGAAACTGCTTGCCCCTGGTAGAGAGGAAATCGAGCATTGCCTGCGCCGGCGGCAGCAGGACCTTGTCCTTGCGGGTGAGCGCGAACCATTGCCGGATCACGGGCAGGCCGACCACGTCGAGGGTCGTCAATCGCCGTTCGTCGAGTTCGGTCGCGACCGTGTGCGCTGAAATGAATGCAATGCCCAAACCTGCGATCACGGCCTGCTTGATGGTCTCGTTGCTGCTCATGGCAAGGCCGATCTTGGGGCGAATGCCGGCGGTTTCGAACAGTTGCTCCATCAGGCCGCGGGTTCCGGATCCAGGCTCGCGCGTCAGGAAAGTTTCGCTGGCGAGTTCGCCCGGCGCGATACGGGATTTTCGCGCCAGCCGATGTCCGGTCGGCGCGATGATGACGTGGGGGTGGTCGCCGATCAGGTGAACGTTCATGTCGATGTCGGCCGGCGGACGGCCCATGATCGCAAAGTCGAGATCGTAGCCGCGCAATGCCGTGCCGATCTCCTGCCGGTTTCCGATCGAGAGCGTGACTTCGACGTCCGGATGCCGCTTCGAAAATCCTGAAATCATGAACGGCACGAAATATTTCGCGGTGCTGACGGCGCCCATCGAGATGCGGCCGGCGGTCTTCCCCGCCATCATCGCCATCGTGGTTTCGCAATCTGATATCGCCGCCTCGATCCGCTCGGTCAGCGCCAGCACTTCGCGCCCGGCATCCGTCAGCAGCATGCCGTCGCCGGTGCGCTGGATCAGCGGCAGCCCGGCGAGTGCCTGCAAATTGCGAAGCTGCAGCGTGACCGCGGGCTGGGTGAGGTGGAGCTGTTTGGCTGCTGATGTGACCGATCGGCTTTTTTGAACAGCGGCCAGTGCACGCAACTGGCGGATCGTCACTTCCCGCAATAACCGGCCTGCCATCGCCGCACCCTTTATAACAAAAACTTTGCCAAGACCAAAGATAACAAAATTTTACTAATTCGGCAAACTGCGTTTCCTTTGACATCGCGGATTGCCAAACCGGCGAGACGCTTCGAGAGCCCCGAAAGAGGGCACAGGGGAGACGGCCATGGACGAGCGCGTGACGCTGCGTTCACATCTCGATCGGTCCGCGTTGCAGACGCCGCTGCATGGCGCTGCGCTTGCCGACGTGATCAAGGCGATTGCGTCAGCTTCCATCGAACTTGCCGGGCTGATCGCGGATGGACCGTTCGCAGGCATTACCGGACGGCACGGCGGCATCAATTCCGACGGCGATCAGCAACGGGATATCGATGTCGCCGCCGATGAAATGATACGGCGCGCCTTGCGCGGCACCCCGGTGGCGGCGGTTCTTTCCGAGGAAGCGGCGCTTCCGGAAACCCTGCGTCCTTCGGCGCCATTCTGCGTTGCGATCGACCCGCTCGATGGATCGGCCAACCTCGACAACAATATCTCGGTCGGCACGATCTTTTCGATCCGCCCCAGGGGCAACGACCTGCTTTCGACCTTCTTCGAGCCCGGCACGGCGCAGTGTGCCGCGGGTTTCATCGTCTACGGTCCGCAGACCACGCTCGTCCTCGCGCTCAACGCGCGCGTCGATGTCTTCATGCTCGATCGCCACGCGCAAGAGTTCGTGCAGACCCGGCAGGCCGTGCAGATAGCTCGCAATATGCCGGAGTTCGCCATCAACGCGTCCAATCACCGCCACTGGCACGGGCCGGTCCGCACCTATATCGACGAGTGCCTTTCCGGCATCAGCGGCGGCGGCGATGCGGATTTCAACATGCGCTGGATCGGTTCGCTGGTCGCGGAGGCGCTTCGCATCCTGGTGCGCGGCGGCGTGTTCCTTTATCCGGCCGATGCCCGCCCGAGCTATCGGGAAGGGCGGCTTCGCCTGCTGTACGAAGCCCATCCGATGGCGCTGATCATGGAATGGGCTGGAGGCGCGGCGTCGACCGGGCGCCGGCGAATTCTGGAACTGGCTGCGAAAACCCCGCATCAGCGGGTGCCGCTGATCATGGGATCCGTGCACCACGTGCGCGACGTTACGGCCATTCACGACAGGATCGAACCGATGTTCGACAATAGCGACGCACCGCTGTTTGCGCGGCGCGGTCTGTTTCTCTGACGGGGCGATCGACATGTCACGGGCTCATCCCATCATATCGATCACGGGTTCGTCGGGCGCCGGCACGACGTCGGTGAAGAAGACGTTCGAGCAGATCTTCCGCCGCGAAAAGGTGGTTGCGGCCTACATCGAGGGCGACGCCTTCCACCGCTACAATCGCTTCGAGATGCGCACGAAAATGCTGGAGGAAGCCGAGCGTGGCAACAAGCATTTCAGCCATTTCAGTCCGGAAACCAACCTGTTTGTCGAACTGGAAAGGGTGTTCCGCGACTACGGCGAATCCGGCACCGGAACCACGCGTCATTACATCCACGACGATGAAGAAGCGAAGCTCTACGGCGCCGAACCGGGCACGTTCACCGACTGGCGCAAATTGCCTGAGAACTCCGACCTGCTGTTCTACGAAGGGCTGCACGGCGCCGTCGTGACCGACAAGGTCAACGTCGCGCAGCATGCCGATCTCAAGATCGGCGTCGTGCCTGTCATCAACCTGGAATGGATCCAGAAGCTGCACCGTGACCGCAACGCCCGCGGCTATACCGCGGAGGCGGTTACCGACACCATCCTGCGGCGCATGCCCGACTACGTGAACTACATCTGTCCGCAATTCGCCGATACCGACATCAATTTCCAGCGCGTGCCGACCGTCGATACCTCGAACCCGTTCATCGCGCGGTGGATTCCGACGCCGGACGAATCGATGGTGGTGATCCGCCTGAGGAATCCGCGCGGCATCGATTTTCCGTATCTGCTGTCGATGATTCCGCACAGCTTCATGTCGCGCGCCAATTCGATCGTTATCCACGGCGCGAAACTCGATCTGGCGATGCAGCTCATCCTCACCCCGCTGATCCTGCAACTGATGGAACGCAAGAGGCGCACGACATGAACGCTCCCCTGTCCCGTATTGTCACTCGTCCGGATGCTTCGCACGCGGAAATGGCCAATGCGATCCGCTTCCTGGCGATCGATGCGGTCGAGCAGGCGAAATCCGGCCATCCCGGCATGCCGATGGGCATGGCCGACGTCGCCACCGTGCTGTTCTCGCGGTTCCTCAAATTCGATCCGGCCGACCCGGCATGGCCCGACCGCGATCGCTTTGTGCTGTCCGCCGGTCACGGCTCGATGCTGCTGTACGCGCTGTTGCACCTGACGGGCTACGAGGGCGTGACATCGGACGAACTCAGGGCCTTCCGGCAATGGGGATCGAAGACACCGGGACATCCCGAGTATGGCCATACCCCTGGCGTCGAGACCACCACCGGGCCGCTCGGGCAGGGCATCGCCACCGCCGTTGGCATGGCGCTCGCCGAACGGTTGATGAATGCGCGCTTCGGCGACGACTACGTCGATCACTTCACCTATGTGATATCAGGTGATGGCTGCCTGATGGAAGGCCTCAGCCATGAGGCGACCTCGCTGGCCGGCCATCTCAGGCTCAACCGCCTGATCGTGCTGTTCGACGACAATGAGATCTCGATCGATGGCGCGACTTCGCTGTCGTGTTCGGATGACCAGCTCGCACGGTTCAAGGCTTCCGGATGGTCGGCCTGCCGGATCGACGGCCACGATCCCGAGGCCATCGCCGCTGCGATCGAACGGGCCCGCACCAGCGACCGGCCGTCGCTGATCGCCTGCCGCACGCTGATCGGCTTCGGGTCGCCGAACCGCCAGGGCAGCGAAAAAGCCCATGGCGCGCCGCTCGGCGCCGATGAAGTCGCAAAGACCCGCGATGCGCTGAACTGGCCGCACCCGCCGTTCCACGTTCCCGATGCCATCCTCGCGCAATGGCGCGACGCGGGCGCACGCGGGCATGCCGCCCGCCGCAGCTGGATCGAGCGGACCAAGCGCTGTGCCGCGGCGCGCTCGCCGTTTCACGATGCCCTCAATCGCAACCTGCCGTGCGGCTATGTCGACGCGATGGCGCTGCTGCGCGATCGCTTCGCCGCCGAGCGGCCCAACATCGCGACCCGGCAGGCCTCGCAGCTGGTGATCGACGGGATCGCCGAGGCATTGCCGAATTTGCTCGGCGGTTCGGCCGATCTGACCCATTCCAACCTGACGCGCGCCAAGACGCATAAGCCCGTTCAGGCCGATTGCCTCAGCGGCAGCTACATTCACTACGGCGTCCGCGAGCACGCGATGGCGGCGGCGATGAACGGCATCGCGTTGCATGGCGGCTTCATTCCCTATGGCGGTACGTTTCTCAGCTTCGCCGACTACAGCCGCCCCGCGATCAGGCTGGCGGCGTTGATGGGTATCCGCGTCATCCATGTGATGACGCACGACTCGATCGGACTGGGCGAAGATGGCCCCACTCACCAGCCGGTCGAGCATCTGGCGTCGCTGCGGGCGATCCCCAATTTGCTGGTGTTTCGCCCCGGCGATGCCGTTGAGACCGCAGAAGCCTGGGATTGCGCGTTGCGCGCCCAGAATAGCCCGTCGCTGCTGTGCCTGTCGCGGCAGGCGATGCCGACGTTCCGCGAAGCCGGCGAGCAGAATCTGGTCGCGTTTGGCGCTTACGTCGTTGTCGATCCGGAGGAAGGCCGCGACGTCACCCTGATCGCGACCGGCTCGGAAGTATCGATCGCCATGCACGCGGCCGAACGGCTGGCGAGCGTCAGCGTCCGCGCGGCCGTGGTCTCGGCGCCGTGCTTCGAACTGTTTCGCCAGCAATCGCGCGAATATCGCACCGCGGTGCTCGGACGCGTGCCGCGGGTCGGCGTCGAAGCCGCGGTCGAGGGCGACTGGGCACGCTGGCTCGGCGATGACGGCGAGTTCGTCGGCATGACCGGCTTTGGCGCTTCCGCACCGGCCGAAACGCTCTACCGCGAGTTCGGTATCACCGCGGACGGGGTGGCGAAGGCCGCGCTGCGCTGCATCGCGCGGGCGAGGATGGCGGTGAACGACACATGAGCGCCTGCAAACAGACAACGACACGGAGGGACCGATGGCCAGGATCACACTGAGGCAATTGCTGGATCATGCCGCCGAACGCGGCTACGGCGTGCCGGCGTTCAACATCAACAATATGGAGCAGGGCCTTGCGATCATGGAGGCGGCGGCCGCCGTCGATGCGCCTGTCATCATCCAGGCCTCGCGCGGCGCGCGCTCCTACGCCAACGACATCATGCTCTCGAAGATGATCGACGCGCTGGAGGAGATGCATCCGCAGATTCCGCTGTGCCTGCATCAGGACCACGGCAATGAGGAAGCAACCTGCGCCACCGCGATCAAGCATGGCTTCACCTCCGTCATGATGGACGGCTCGCTCAAGGCTGACGCCAAGACCGCCGCGGATTACGACTACAACGTCGACATCACCCGCCGCGTCGTCGACATGGCGCACTGGATCGGCGCCTCGGTCGAAGGCGAACTGGGCGTGCTCGGCTCGCTGGAGCATGGCGGCGGCGAACAGGAGGACGGTCACGGCGTCGAGGGTGAGGTCAGCCACGACCAGCTGCTGACCGATCCGGACCAGGCGGTCGATTTCGTGCGCGCCACCAAGGTCGATGCGCTGGCAATTGCGATGGGCACTTCGCACGGCGCCTACAAATTCTCGCGCAAGCCGGACGGGGACATCCTTGCGATGCGGGTGGTCGAGGAGATCCATCGCCGGCTGCCGAATACGCATCTGGTGATGCACGGCTCCTCCTCGGTGCCGCAGCCGCTGCAGGACATGTTCAACCAGTTCGGTGGCGAGATGCCGCAGACCTGGGGCGTGCCGGTCGAGGAGATCGTCCGCGGCATCAAGCATGGCGTCCGCAAGGTCAACATCGACACCGACTGCCGGCTGGCGATGGCCGCGGCGTTCCGCAAGGTGGCGACCCAAAGCCGAAGCGAATTCGATCCGCGCAAATTTCTCAAACCGGCGATGGACGCGCTGCGCGACCTTTGCCGTGAGCGCTTCGAGCAATTCGGCACCGCCGGCCATGCCTCGAAGATCAAGGTCGTTCCATTGGCCGAGATGGCGAGGCGCTATCGCTCCGGCGCGCTCGACCCACGCATCGGGGAGATGACCCATGCCGCCTGATCTTTTGATCCCCACGCTCCCGACCAGCCGCCGCACGCAACAAGAGGAAACCAAGATGAACCAGCACTCGATGACCATTCGCGGCAAGGAACGCTACAAGTCCGGCGTCATGGAATACAAGAAGATGGGCTATTGGGAGCCCGACTATGTGCCAAAGGACACCGACATCATCGCGCTGTTCCGCGTTACGCCGCAGGATGGCGTCGATCCGATCGAGGCCGCGGCGGCCGTGGCCGGCGAATCCTCGACCGCGACCTGGACCGTGGTGTGGACCGACCGGCTCACGGCAGCGGAGAAATACCGCGCCAAGTGCTACCGCGTCGATCCGGTGCCGAACTCGCCGGGGCAATACTTTGCCTACATCGCCTACGATCTCGACCTGTTCGAGAACGGATCGATCGCCAATTTGTCGGCGTCGATCATCGGCAACGTGTTCGGCTTCAAGCCGCTGAAGGCGTTGCGGCTGGAGGACATGCGGCTGCCGGTGGCTTATGTGAAGACATTCCAGGGGCCCGCGACCGGCATCGTTGTCGAGCGCGAGCGCATGGACAAGTTCGGCCGCCCGCTGCTCGGGGCCACCGTGAAGCCGAAGCTCGGACTCTCCGGCCGCAACTACGGACGCGTGGTCTATGAAGCGCTGAAGGGCGGGCTCGACTTCACCAAGGACGACGAGAACATCAACTCGCAGCCCTTCATGCATTGGCGCGAGCGCTTCCTCTATTGCATGGAGGCGGTCAACAAGGCGCAGGCCGCGTCCGGCGAGATCAAGGGTACCTATCTCAACGTCACCGCCGGAACCATGGAGGACATGTACGAGCGCGCCGAATTCGCCAAGGAGCTTGGCTCGGTCATCATCATGATCGATCTCGTCATCGGCTACACCGCGATCCAGTCGATGGCGAAATGGGCGCGCCGCAACGACATGATCCTGCATCTGCATCGGGCAGGGCATTCGACCTACACGCGGCAGCGCAGTCATGGCGTTTCGTTCCGCGTCATCGCGAAATGGATGCGGCTGGCGGGGGTCGATCATATCCACGCCGGCACCGTGGTCGGCAAGCTCGAAGGCGATCCGGCGACCACGCGCGGCTATTACGACATCTGCCGCGAGGACTACAATCCGGTGCGGCTCGAACACGGCGTGTTCTTCGACCAGAACTGGGCCAGCCTCAACCGGATGATGCCGGTCGCGTCCGGCGGCATTCACGCGGGCCAGATGCACCAATTGCTCGATCATCTCGGCGAAGACGTGATCCTGCAGTTCGGCGGCGGCACCATCGGTCACCCGATGGGCATTCAGGCTGGCGCTACCGCTAATCGCGTGGCGCTGGAAGCGATGATCCTCGCCCGCAACGAGGGCCGCGACTATCTGCGCGAAGGGCCGGAAATTCTCGCCAAGGCGGCAGAGACCTGCACGCCGCTGAAGTCGGCGCTCGAGGTCTGGAAGAACGTCACCTTCAACTACGAATCGACCGACATGCCGGACTACGTCCCCACACCCAGCGTCGCAATGTAAGGAGCTGATATTATGCGTGTTACCCAGGGCTGCTTCTCGTTCCTGCCTGACCTCACCGACGAGCAGATTTCCCGCCAGGTCCAGTATTGCCTGGAGAAAGGCTGGGCGGTGAACATCGAGTTCACCGACGACCCGCATCCCCGCAACAGTTTTTGGGAGATGTGGGGATTGCCGATGTTCGATCTCCGCGACGCCGCCGGCGTGATGATGGAGCTCGATCAATGCCGCAAGGTGTATGGCAACAGCTACATCCGCCTGTCGGCGTTCGATAACAGCCACGGCTGGGAATCGGTGCGGCTGTCCTTCATCGTCAACCGGCCAAAGGACGAACCCGGCTTCCGCCTCGAGCGGCACGAGATGGCCGGCCGCAACATCCGCTACACCACGAAATCCTACGCGGTCGATCGCCCCGAAGGCGGTCGCTACGGTTAGCTCGGGATGAGATTAGGTTGAATAGCACCCGCGCAGGGACTGCGCTCCCTCTCCCGCTTGCGGGGGAGGGTTGGGGTGGGGGTCTATCCACACGACGCATTCCAAGTGGAGGACCCCCACCCGTCGCGCTTCGCGCGCCGACCTCCCCCGCAAGCGGGAGAGGTGAAGCGAGTTCGCAGCCGGACCGGTTCAAACAAAAGTCATTCGGCTCTAGCTCTGGGTTTCGCATGCCGGCCGGCGGTGCTCCCTCATCGACCCCAGCCGGAAGTACTGCTCCGTCGCCATAAGGGTGGCGACGGAGTTTTTTTCTCAAAAAGGCGGTTCGCAGATGGATTTGGATGCCTCACCAATGACAGACAGGGTCAATCTCCGCGAAGAGCTCGAAGCCGTCGGCATCGAGGAGATCCTGACCCAGCTCGACCGCGAGTTGATCGGGTTGAAGCCGGTCAAGACCCGCATTCGCGAGATCGCGTCGCTGCTATTGATTGAACGTATCCGCAAGCGCATGAATCTGACGACGGACACGCCGACGCTGCACATGTCGTTCACCGGCAATCCCGGCACCGGCAAGACCACGGTGGCACTGCGGATCGCGGGCATTCTCCACCGGCTTGGTTTTGTTCGCCGCGGTCATGTCGTCTCGGTTACCCGCGATGAGCTGGTGGGGCAATATATCGGCCACACCGCGCCCAAGACCAAGGAGGTGCTGAAAAAGGCGATGGGCGGCGTGCTGTTCATCGATGAGGCCTATTATCTCAATCGGCCGGACAATGAACGGGACTACGGCCAGGAGTCGATCGAGATATTGCTGCAGGTGATGGAATCGCAGCGCGAGGATCTGGTGGTGATCCTCGCCGGCTATGGCGACCGCATGGAAAAATTCTACGCCAGCAATCCGGGCTTCCGCTCCCGCATCGCCCATCACATCGATTTTCCGGACTATTCCAATAATGAGCTGCTCGCCATCGCCGAGCTGATGCTGCACGACATGAACTACAAGTTCAGCAACGAGGCGCGGGAGGCGTTCATCCGCTACATCGCGGCACGCGTCACCCAGCCCTTGTTCTCCAACGCGCGCTCGATCCGGAACGCGCTCGACCGCATGCGGCTGCGCCAGGCCAATCGTCTCGTCGCCGATCTCGACCGCATGCTGGACGCCGACGACGTGATGTCGCTGCAGGCGTCGGACGTGCTCGCCAGCCGGGTGTTTTTGAAGGACAAGTCCTAAGACCACAGTCCGGCGCTACGCTGTTGTTCCGTTTCGAAGCCCCGTCGGTCAGCCGCCTGGTGCATTCGGTATCGTTCGCTCGATCTCTCGTGCAGCGGCGATGAGGACATCAGACACTTCGACGGCACGGCGCGGGCTCAGCCTGTTTCTTACCGCGGAAAGGGTGATCGCCGCCGCGGGCTGACCGTCGGGACTCCTGATCCAGGCCGAGAGCGATTTCGTTCCTTGCACGAGGCCGACGTCGCGCAAATTGTAGCCCCGGCGCCGCGCGAGCCGGATCTGCCCCAGTACCGTCGACAGGTCGGTGCGATAGGCCATGAATCGTGCCTCGTTGGCGAGGACGATCCCGCGCGCCTCCGGAGCCGGCATCGCGGCCAGAATTGCCACGCCCGCGCTGGAGACCCCGAGCGGCCGCCGCGCGCCGACCTCGATCGACAGCACCTGGATCGGATATGAGCCGATGCGGCGCGCCACGCACAGCGTATCGAGCCCGGTGCGCACCGTCAGGAACAAGGTATCGCCGAGCTGTGCGGAAGCCCGCGCCAGATAAGGCTCGGCCGCGACCAGCAGCGGCGAGCGCGATTGCCGCGCCAGCGCCAGTTCCGCCACCTGGCGGCCGATTGCGTAGCGTCCGGTCTGAGTGCTGCGCTCGACAATGCCTTCCTCGATCAGCACCTGCGCGATCCGGTGCACGGTAGGACGGGTGAGGGACGTTGCCCGAACGACCTCCGACAACGGCACGCCGGTTTCCCGGCCGGCCGCCACAATCCGCAACACGGTCAAGGCGCGGCGGATCGCCTGTCCGCCCTGCTGAGGCTCCGGTCTGTCGCGCCGCCGGCCATCCGTCATCTGGGTTCACCCGATGTCCATAATGTGGACAAAAACACCACAATTCCATCGACAAGGGAAGCCCACAGGGCAAGATCGGATCAACGTATCGGCAGACGGGCGGCCGCTCGCACTACAACAAACAAGGGCAGCGGATTGCTCCAGCTGCTCGCTTTCGGGAGGATGCAATGAGATTGTTCGCCATCGCTGGCATCGCGGTCGCGGCATTGATGACGGCGCTGTCGAGCGCTCCGGTCGCGGCCCAGCAATGGCCGGCACGGTCGGTGAAGCTCATCGTGCCTTATCCGGCCGGCGGCAATGTCGACGGAGCCGCGCGCATCATCGCCGACAAGCTGCAAACCATGCTGGGGCAGCCCTTCATCGTGGAAAACAAGGCCGGTGCTGGCGGTCTGATTGCCGGCGAGGCATTCGCGAAGGCCGCGCCCGACGGCTACACCCTGTTTGTCGGCGCCAACGGACCGGTTCTGTTCGCCCCCGAGATCGCCAAGCGCGACGCCTACAACTGGAAACGCGATTTTCTGCCCATCACCTCAATTTCGATGACGCCATTGGTGCTCGAAGTGCATCCGTCGGTCGCGGCAAAGGATCTGAAGGAATTCTTCGATCTCGCTCGCCGCGAGCCCGGCAAGATGACGATGGCCTCGCCCGGCGCCGGCACCACCAATCATTTGCTCAGCGAACTCGTGCAGTCGACGCTCGGCGTCCAATGGGTGACGGCGCATTACCGCGGCAACGCGCCCGCCATCAACGATCTGATCGGCGGCCAGGTGCAGTTTGCCTTTGACCAGATTTCGGTCGGACTGCCCTTCATCAAGAATGGAAATGTGCGCGCGCTTGCCGTCACCGGCAGCCACCGCGCCTCGTGGATACCTGACGTGCCGACCTTCGCCGAACTCGGCTACAAGGAATTCGACGGCCAGACCTTTACCGGCCTGTTCGCGCCATCAGGTACGCCCGCCGAGATCGTGACCAAGCTGCACGATACGATGGCGGCGATCCTGAAGGATCCCGCGATCGTCGAAAAGTTCAATACGCTCGGCGCCGAGGCCGTCACGATGACGCCGGCGGCGTTCAAGAGCTATCTCGAGGCCGAGGACGCCAAATGGATCCCCGTGGTCCGCAAGGCGAATATCAAGACCGATTGAGGGAGCTGCGATGCGGATCGATCCGTCAGATCTCGATGCCGAGAAGGCCTACCGGCTGATCACCGGCGTGGTGGTGCCGCGTCCGATCGCCTGGGTCACCAGCCTGTCGGGCGGCGGCACCGTCAACCTTGCGCCGTTCAGCGCCTTTACCTTTGTCTCGCCGAAGCCGCCGATGCTGGCGATCAGCGTCGGCCGCAAGGCCGGAATCTACAAGGACACGGCGCATAATATTCTCAACAACGAGGAATACGTCGTCCACATCGCCGATTCGAGCCTGATGATTGCGGTGCATGAGAGTTCCACCGAACATCCGCCCGATGTCAGCGAGGTCGAGGAGCTGGCGCTCGAGACACTGCCGAGCGAGCGCATCAAGGTGCCGCGTCTGGCCGCAGCACCGATCGCGATGGAGTGCCGCTTTCGGCAATGCCTCGAATTCGGCGACACCCGCAGCCGGCTGATCGTCGGCGAAGTACTGGTGTTCCATGTCCGCGACGGGCTGCTGCAGAACGGCAAGATCGAGACCGAGGCGCTTGATCCGATCGCCCGCATCGGCGGTCCGCGCTACGCGCGGCTCGGCGAGATCGTCACCCTGAAGTCCGTGTTCCAGACCTCGAAATCCGAATCCTGAAGGAAGCGATATGCGTCTTCTGAGCTATCTCTCGAACGGGCAACCGCGCTTTGGCGCGGCCGTTCCCGGCGGTGTCGTCGATCTGAGCAGCCGGATCGGATCAAAATTTCCCGATCTGCGGACCCTGATCGCCGGCGACGGCCTCGAGGCCGCGCGCGCCGCCATCGCCGGACAAGCGCCGGACCATGCGCTCGGCGATCTCACTTTGCGCTCGCCGATCCCGGCACCGGAAAAGCTGTGGTGCATCGGCGTCAACTACCGGGATCGCAACGCCGAATATAAAGACAATTCCGACCTGCCGAAATATCCGAGCCTGTTCGTCCGCAATCCGTCCTCGGTGGTCGGGTCCGGTCAGCCGATCGAGAAGCCGAAAATATCCGAGCAACTGGATTACGAGGGCGAACTCGTCATCGTGATCGGCAAGGCGGGCCGCCATATCCCGCGCGAGCGGGCCTTCGACCACATCTTCGGCATGACGCTGTGCAACGAAGGCAGCGTGCGCGACTGGCTGCACCACGGCAAGTTCAACGTCACGCAGGGCAAGAATTTCGACCGCTCCGGCAGCGTCGGACCGTGGATCGTCACATCAGACGAATGCGATCCGCGCGGGCCGCACGATATCGTCACCCGCGTCAACGGCGAGGTGCGCCAGAGCGATTCCACCGAGCGGCTGATGTTTCCGTTCGACTTCCTGATCGCCTATCTCTCTACCTTCGCGACCTTGAAGCCAGGCGACATGATCGCAACCGGCACCCCGACCGGCGCGGGCGCGCGGCTCGATCCACCGCGCTGGCTGAAGGTGGGCGACGTGGTCGAGGTGGAATCATCCCGCATCGGTACCTTACGCAACGTCGTTGCGGCGGAAGCTTAAGTCATGCTCGACCAGCAAACCATCGACCGCCTCGCGCAGCGTCTCGACGAGGCCGAACGCAGCAAGTCGCTGATCCCTGCGTTCACGTCGGAATATCCGGATCTGACGATCGAGGACGCCTATGCGATCCAGCGGGCGTGGACCAAGGTCCAGCTGTCGCGCGGCCGGATCATCAAGGGCCACAAGATCGGCCTGACCTCGAAGGCGATGCAGAACGCGGTGGGTATCTCCGAACCTGACTTCGGCGTGCTGTTCGCGGACATGTTCTATGCGGACGCCGGCACCATTCCGTTCGACCGTTTTCATGCCCCGCGCATCGAGGTCGAACTGGCGTTCGTCCTGAAGGCGCCGCTGAAGGGGCCGGACTGCACGCTGTTCGACGTGCTCAACGCCACCGACTATGTCACGCCCGCGCTCGAAATTTTGGAAACGCGCATGCACCGGGTCGATCCCCAGACAAAGGCGCCGCGCAAGGTCATGGATACGATCTCCGACAATGCGGCGAACGCGGCGCTGGTCGTCGGCGGCCGGCCGTTCCGGCCGCTGGAGGCCGATCTGCGCTGGATCGGCGCATTGCTGTTTCGCAACGGGCAAATCGAGGAGACCGGGATAGCGGCCGGCGTCCTCAACCACCCGGCCAATGGCGTGGCGTGGCTCGCCAATCGGCTGGCGCTCCATGACGAGCACCTGGCCGCAGGCGAAGTGGTGTTGGCGGGATCCTTTACGCGCCCGGTCGAAATCAGCAGGGGCGATACGTTTCATGCCGATTACGGTCCGTTCGGATCGGTCTCCTGCCAATTCGTCTGAGCGAATATCTATCAAAGCGAGGTGTGCAAATGACGCGACGCAAAAGCATCCATATCGGTGAGTTCAAGCATGCCAATCCAATTCCGAATGCGTCCCGGATCGGCAATCTTCTGATGTCCGGCGTCATCCTCGGTCGCGATCCCGCAACCGGCGCCATGCCGGAACGTATCGAGGATCAGTGCGCCAACATGTTCGCCCACATGAAAGCCATTGTGGAGGCCGGTGGCGGCAGCACCGACGACATCATCAAGATGACGGTGTGGCTGCAGGACCGCACCCAGCGTGCGCCTGTCAACGTCGAGTGGCTGAAGATGTTTCCCGACGAGCATTCGCGCCCCGCCCGTCATGCGCTGCAAATGAACATGGATGGCGGCGCGCTCGTGCAATGCGACTTCACCGCCGTGATCGATTGAGCCTGAAAAGAGAGACGCACCATGCCGGACTATCTTCCGTTCGATCCGAACCCGCGTCGTCCTTCGAGGCTGCCGCCGCCAAAGAGCATCGACAGCCAGTTTCACGTGCTGGGGCCGGTGGAAAAATATCCGATCCGGGCAGGGGCGGCCTACCAGATGCCGTCAGCGACGTGGGAGGCGGCGCTGCGCGTCCACAAGGCACTCGGCATCGCGCGCGGCATCATCGTGCAAACCACGACCTATGGCGCCGATCATTCCGTCGTGCTCGACGGCCTGGCCGCGATGGGGCCGAACTATCGCGCCTGCGCCAACGCGCTGGTCTTTGCCGAAGCCGATGATGCTTACCTCGAAAAGCTCAATGCCGCCGGCGTCGGTGGCGCCCGCTTCAGTTTCCGAAAAGAGCTTGGCGCGGTGCTGTCGGACAAGGATTTCGAGCGCGCCATCGCGCGCATCCGCGAGCTCGGCTGGTACGCCAAGTTTCAGCCCGAGAAGGACGGCATCGTCGGGAACCTCGACAAGATCCGCGGGCTGAACGTGCCTGTCCTGATCGATCACATGGGCCGGCCCGATCCCGAGCGCGGCAAGGACGACCCGAATCTGCGCGCGGTACTCGACCTGCTCGCGAAAGGAAATTTCTGGGTGATGCTTTCGCTGGGTGAAAAGACCTCGAAAGCGGGCCCGCCGTGGAATGACGTCATTCCGATCGCCCGCGCCTATATCGAGGCCGCGCCCGACCGCTGCGTATGGGCCAGCGACTGGCCGCACCCGGTTTCGGTGGTGCAGCCGCCCAACGACGCGGATTTGCTGGAATTGCTCTATCGCTATGCGCCCGATGAGGCCGAGCTGCAGAAAATTCTGGTGACCAATCCGGCGAGGTTGTTTGGCTTTCCGGATTGATGGGCGCGGGGAGGCTCCAATGAACCCCCACAGGCGTCAGCTGTAAACCGAATCGATGCAACTCGCGCACGGCGGCGTTCGCCCCCGGGGCGCGGGTCAAGCAGGCCTCTCTCCCAATTTCGCAATACTCTCGGCGCCCGATGGGTCTACACTGTCGGCGGCAGATTTGTGCTGGCATGCACCAAATGGCGATGAGAGATTGCGAATGACCGATGTGACCGAGAAAACCCCTCCCGATTCCGCGTCCGACGCAGCTTTCCGGCCGCATTCCTCCCATTGGGGCGTGTTTTCGGCGCGCTGGCAGGGCGATGAACTCGAGGTTCGGCCGCATCCTGACGATCCCGATCCGAACCAGATCATCGACAATTTTCCCGGCGCCTTGCGCCATCGCGCGCGCGTCGCGCAGCCGATGGTGCGCCGCGGCTGGTTGGAAGGAAAGCGCGGGCCGGACGCGCGCCGCGGCCGCGATGAATTCGTCCCGATGTCGTGGAAGGACGCGCTGGACCTGCTCGGCGCGGAACTCGCCCGCGTGCGGGACAATTATGGTCCAGGCGCGGTGTTCGGCGGTTCCTACGGCTGGTCGAGCGCGGGCCGTTTTCACCATGCGCAAAGCCAGGTCCATCGCTTCCTGAACGTCGCGATGGGCGGCTACGTCAAGTCGGTCAATTCATATAGTTCCGGCGCCGCCACCGTCGTGGTGCCCCACATCATCGGCGACTACGAGGATTTGACCAAGCGCAACGTCTCCTGGGAGCAGATTGCCGAGCACAGCGATGTCGTGCTCGCCTTCGGCGGCATGGCGCTGAAGAACAGCATGGTGGCCGGCGGCGGCACCAGCAAGCATGTCGAGCGTGGCGCCATGGCGCGTGCCGCCGCGCGCGGCTGCCAGTTCGTCCATGTGAGCCCGCTGCGCGGCGATTTGCCTGATGAAGCCCGCTCGCAATGGATCAGCAACATTCCCGGCACCGATGTCGCCCTGATGCTGGCGCTGGTGCATACGCTGGTTACCGAGGGACTGCACGATCGGGCTTTCCTCGATCGCTTCACGGTCGGCTGGCCGGTGTTCGAGCGTTACGTTCTGGGCGAGACGGATGGCCAGCCCAAGGATGCGGCATGGGCCTCCGCGATATCAGGCGTTGCGGCTGATAACATCGTGGCGCTCGCCCGAAAACTTCACGGCCGCCGCGCGCTGATCGTGGTCTCGCATTCGCTGCAGCGCGCCGAACATGGCGAGCAGCCGGTCTGGATGGGCGCCGTTCTTGCCGCAGCGCTGGGGCAGATCGGTCTGCCGGGCGGCGGTTATGCCTACGCGCTCGGGGCCATCGCCTATTACGGACGGCGCTACAATTCCGTGCCGACGCCGACGTTGTCGCAAGCGCGTAACGGCGTCACCGAATTCATTCCGGTCGCCCGCATCGCCGACATGCTGCTCAATCCCGGCGGCTCCTATCGCTACAACGGCAAGACCAAGACCTATCCCGACATCAAGCTGGTCTACTGGGCCGGCGGCAATCCGTTCCATCATCATCAGGACATCAATCGCCTGCGGAAGGCCTTTGCGCGGGTCGATACGCTGGTGGTGCATGAACTGGGCTGGACCGCCACCGCACGCCATGCCGATTTCGTGCTGCCCGCGACCATGACGCTGGAGCGCGAGGATATCGGCGCCAACGCCAACGATCCCTTAATCGTGCCGATGCAGCAGATTGCGCCGCCTTATGGTGACGCGCGGGACGATTACGTCATCTTCTCCGATCTCGCCGAACGCCTCGGCAAGCGCGAGGAATTCACCGAAGGCCGCAATGTCCGCCAATGGCTGGAGTATCTGTATGAACCGACACGGAAGGGGCTGGCAGAGCGCGGATTAGCGGCGCCGAGCTTCGACGAATTCTGGAAGGGCGACGGCCTGATCATGCCGCAACACCCTGATGATGGCGGGCAGTTGCGCCGTTTCCGCGAAGATCCGGATGGAGCAAAACTGCCGACGCCCAGCGGCAAGCTCGAGATTTTCTCGAAAACCATCGCGAGCTTTGGCGAGACCGACTGTCCGGGTCATCCGGCCTGGCTGGAGCGGGTGCAGGTGCCGGCGCCATCCGCGCCGCTGATCCTTGTCGCCAACCAGCCGGCGACGCGGCTGCACAGCCAGCTCGACTTTGGTGGCCACAGTGCAGCGTCGAAGCAACGCGGACGCGAGGTCGCATGCATGCATCCGGCCGACGCCGCCGCACGCGGCATCTCCGACGGTGACATCATTCGGCTGTTCAACGAGCGCGGCGCGTGTCTTGCAGGCGTACGCGTCACCGACGATATCCGCCAAGGCGTGATCCAGCTTGCTACCGGCGCCTGGTACGATCCCGCCGATCCGCAGGAAGAGGCCTCGCTTTGCGTGCACGGCAATCCGAACGTGCTGACGCGGGACGTCGGTACGTCCTCCCTGGCGCAGGGCTGCACCGGGCAACTGACGACCGCCGAGGTCGAACGTTTCACCGGCAACCTGCCGCCGATCCAGGCCTACGATCCGCCCGTGACCGCGAAGCGCGGAAGCTAGGCCATGGATAAGGTTGATCTCTGTTTTGCGCCGGCAACGGAGCTGGCAGGCGCGATCCGCTCCAAAAAACTGTCCTCCGTCGAAATCACGTCGACGGTGCTGGAGCGCATCGCAGCCCTTGAGCCCAAACTGAATGCCTTCGCGCATCTGGCGGCAGCGCAGGCGATGGACGCCGCGGCGGCGGCCGACAGCGCGCTCGCCAAGGGAGATTCGCTTGGGCCGCTGCACGGCATTCCCGTCACCATCAAGGATCTCGAACCGGTGCGCGGCATGCCGTTCGAACGCGGGACCTATTTGTTTCGCGGCGAGGTCGCGCCCGCAGATAACGTCGCGGTCGCGCGGCTCCGCGAGGCGGGCGCCATCATCCTCGGCAAGACCACCACGCCCGAATTCGGCTGGAAGGGTGTCAGCCATAGTCCGCTGACCGGTGTCACGCATAATCCCTGGAAGCTCGGTTTGAACGCCGGCGCGTCTTCTTCCGGCGCCGGTGTCGGTGCCGCCGCAGGTTACGGCCCGCTGCATCAAGGCAGTGACGGCGCGGGCTCGATCCGCATGCCCGCGCATTTTTGCGGCGTCTACGGAATCAAGCCGACCTACGGCCGCGTGCCGCAATCGCCGATGACGCCGAGCGACAACACCGTGCATCTCGGTCCTTTGACGCGCACGGTCGCGGACGCCGCGCTGATGCTGAAAGTGATGGCCGGCCGTCATCCCGACGATCAGTCGAGCCTTGAAGGGCCGCCGGCCGACTATCCCGCACAGCTTGCGAACCGGCCGCGCGCGCCGCGTATCGCGTTCAGTCCGGATCTCGGCCACGCCCGAGTCGATCCTGATGTGGCGGCATTGGTGCGCAAGGCCGCGGAGGCGTTCGAAACCGAGCTCGGCTGGCGCGTCGAACAGGTCAAGACGCCGTGGGGACCAAAGGGCCCGGAGCTGGCGCGTTTTTTCTGGCCGGCGCATTACAGCCGTTACGCGGATCGCGTCGCCGAATCCCGCGACCGGCTGGATCCGGGCTTTGTCGCGTGCTTTGAGGCCGGGCAGCACATCACGCTGCCAGACTATCTGAAAATGAAAGTCGCAAAGCTCGCCTATTGCGCGGAGATCCACCATTTCTTCGAGGATTGGGATTTTCTGCTGACACCCGCGGTATCCGTCGCGGCATTCCCAGCCACGCAGCTGCAGCCCGACCATTGGCCGCAGCATAAGTGGGACTGGATGTCGTGGGCGGAGTTTTCCTATCCGTTCAACCTGGCGCAGAATCCGGCGGCGTCCGTTCCCTGTGGCTTCACCGCATCCGGCCTGCCGGTGGGCTTGCAGATCGTCGGCCGGCGTTGCGACGATCTCGGCGTGCTGCAAATGTCCGCGGCGTTCGAGGCCGCGCGTCCATGGGCCTCAGCGCGTCCGCCGATCGCTTGAAATTTTCCGGCGGGCGCGCCTAAGCAACTTCCAGCGCCCGCGCGTAGGTCAGCCCTGAATTGGCGATGTGCGACGTCATCAGCGCCTCGAACGCCGCGAACTCGCCGCGCTCGAACAGGTGAAGCAGCTTGCGGTGCTCGTCGAACGAGGCCGGTGTCTGGACGTCGACCGGTGCGCTCAAATTGGTGCGCAGCGCGGCCACGCGTCCCGATACCAGTTGATAGGACTCGACGAGATAGCGATTGCCGCAATGCGCGAAGAAGGCCTCATGCATTGCTGTATCTGCTCGCCCATAGGCGACGTTGTCTTTAGCCGCCAGCGCCTGCTCCATCTCCGAGATCGCGGACTGCATCGCCGCGACCGTCCCGGCGCGGTCATGACGATAGGCGAGCTCGGCGGCCTTGGGCTCGATGATGATCCTGAACGCGCAAAGTGCCGAGATGTCGGCAGCGCTCGGGGTAAAGACGAAGCTGCCGACCTGCGGCCGGATCACCACGAGCCCCTGCGATTGCAAGAGGCCCATCGCTTCCCGCACCGGCGTTCGGCTGACGCCGAACGATTGCGCGATCATTTCTTCGGAAATGACCGCACCCAGTCCGAATTCGCCATCGATGATGGCCTGACGCAGCCGCAGCATGACCCGCTGCGACAGCGACTTCGGTGCATCGAGCTTGAGCGATTTCATGGGCCCTCTTGCCTCCGCCCCGATCAGATCACCTTTCCGGGATTAAGCAAATGATCGGGATCAAGCGCCGCCTTCAGCGTGCGCATCAGCGTGATCTCCGCTTCGCTGCGCGCATGGCCGAGCCATTTTTTCTTCATCGTGCCGATGCCGTGTTCGGCGGAGACGCTGCCGCCCATGTCGCGCACCAGCCCGTAGATGATGGCGTCCATTTCTTCCTTTGGCTGGCGCCCGACCGGCAGGCCCGCGACCCAGGACACCAGGTGCAAATTGCCGTCGCCGATATGGCCGTAATAGACGCTCTCGCATCCGGCGATGCCGCTGGCCAGCGCGGCCTTGCAGCGCGTGGCGAACTCATCCATCCGCGCCACCGCAAGCCCGATATCGTAGGAGATGTGCGGGCCGAGCACCTGGCCGAATTCCGAACAGATGTCACGCACCGCCCAGAACGCCTTGGTCTGCGCCACCGATTGCGAGACGGCGGCGTCCTGCAGCAGTCCGCGCGCCATCAGGTCTTCGAGCCAGGCTTCGAAGTGCGGCGCATCGATGCTCTCATCGGTGCCTTGCGCCTCCACGAGCACATAGAGGCCGTGACCGGTGCCGACCGGCGAGCGCACGCCGGCCCGCGCGGTAATCACCTCCCAATAGTCCGGCCACATCACTTCGAATGCGGACAAAAGTGGACCGAGCCCGCCACGCGCCGCGTCGAGGAGATCCAGCACCGCAGGATAATCAGCCACTGCGCAGAGTGCTGCCATGGTGGAGCGCGGTTTCGGAAACAGCCGCAATACGACCCGGGTAATGATGCCGAGCGTGCCTTCCGAGCCGATGAAGAGATGCTTCAGATCGTAGCCGGCATTGTTCTTCAAGAGCTTGTTGAGGTTGGTGACGATGGTGCCGTCCGGCAGCACCACTTCGAGGCCAAGCACCAGTTCGCGCGTCATGCCGTAACGAATGACGCGGTTGCCGCCGGCATTGGTGGAAAGATTGCCGCCGATCGCGCAGGAGCCGCGTGATCCCAGATCGAGCGGGAAGAAGAAGCCGGCTTCATCCGCGGCTTTCTGAACCGTCTCCAGCGGCGTGCCGGCCTTCACCGTCATGGTCGCGCTGGCGCGATCGATCTCCTCGATGCCGACCATTCGCTCCAGCGAAATGGCGACCCAGCCTGGCTCAGGTGCGGCACCGCCGCACAGGCCGGTCAATCCGCCTTGCGGCACGAACGGCAGCCGCGCCTTGCGGCACGTCGCGATGGTCTCAGATACGCCCGCCGCGTCCAGCGGCCGAACCACCGCGATCGGTGTTTGCGGCAGGCTCGCGCTCCAGTCGTTGCAATTGCGGGCGGGAATTTCGGCGCCGGTCAGCACTGCTTGCGGGCCGAGTTTGAGCTGCAGGGCACTGAGCAGCTCCAGCGGTCGTTCGGGTCGCGTCATCGCATCCATGGCGGAGCCTTTGTTGGTCTGTCGCGCCCATGCGTTTTTCGGCGGCGCGGCCTGCTCAAAACCGAGTTGAATATTCTTGTATGTAAGGTACAAGAGAAGTCAAGAAGGCCCCTTGGGGCGTCCAAATGCAATGGGAGAGGTCATGACAGCAGCAATTCGCGGGTTTTGGGCGGCTGCGCCCACACCGCTGACGGCCAGTGGGACCGTGGATCACGCGAAGCTGGCGGGGCACGCCCTCAACCTCTTCGAGAAAGGCATCGATGGCGTCGTGCTGTTCGGCACCACCGGCGAGGGCGCCTCATTCGGTGTGGCCGAGCGAATCGCGACCGTCGAGGCGTTGCTCAAGGCCGGCGTGGCGTCGTCGCGCATCGGGCTTGGCGGCGGCTTTCCCGCCATCACCGACAGCATCGCCCTGGTGCGTTCGGCGCTGGGCCTCGGATTGAACCATGTGCTGATCCTGCCGCCCTATTTCGACCGTGCCGTTACGCCTGAGGGAATCGAGGATGCGTTCGCCGCGATTTTCGATGCCGTGGCTGACGACCGCCTTCGCGCCACGCTCTATCATATCCCGCAGGTGTCCGGCGTCGCCGTGCCGGTCGCGGTGGCGGCCAGTCTGCGCAAGCGCTACGGCGTTGTCGTCGCCGGTCTCAAGGACTCAAGCGGCGACTTCAGGCAATTCCAGGCGTTTCGTGCCGCCGCGCCTGATCTTGCGATTACGGTCGGCAACGAAGCCGATATCACCCGTGCCATCGCCGCCGGCGGCGCCGGCACGATCTGCGGAATGGGCAATGTCGTGCCCGGCCTGGTTCAGGCCATGATCAACGGCGCGGGCGCGGAAGCGCGCATGCAGGCCGCCATCGACGTCGTGGCCAGCGGGCCGTCGTTCCCCTCGACGTTGAAGGCAATTCTCGCCGCACAAAGCGGCGACGCGGGCTGGCTGCGGGTGCGTCCGCCGCTGCGCCAGTGCGCAGACGGCGCGGCTTTCAAGGCCAAGCTGGAGACGTTGATGAGCCCGGAGGTCGCCTGAAGGTCTCAAGCCGAAGTTTCACGTGACGTACGCAACGCTCTAAGCTGCCTCGGGCAACGCCGCACCTGAAACCAGCGCGCGGCGCGGCTCTTGCTCGTGGCCGCGGCGCGGCTCTTGCATGTGGCAAGTCGTGCTCTTGCATGGAGGGTCTGTTTGATGACACCGTGCGGTCGCTTCGGGTAGGGGACACCGACCTGAACACTCTCGTTGCGTTTCGGTATTGGACTTCTCGATGCTGCTTCTGATTGCCCGGCGTCTCGGTCTCGGCCTCCTGGTCGCGCTCACGGTGATGACGCTTGCATTCATGCTGACGCGGCTGTCGGGCGACCTTGCCATTTCCATCGCCGGCCCGTCCGCGACGCAGGCCGACGTCGAAATCATTCGCAAGGCGTACGGCCTCGATCGTCCGCTCTACGTCCAGTTCTTTTCCTGGGTCGGCCGCGCCATGGTCGGCGATTTCGGCCAGAGCTATTTCTTCAAGGACAGCGTCTCCAACCTGATCGCGAAGCGCCTGCCCATCACGCTCACGCTCGGGCTGGTGGGGCTGAGCCTGGCTCTGATCATCTCGATCCCGCTCGGCATCCTCGCGGCGGTTCGCGAGAACACCTGGCTCGACCGCGGCGTCACCATGTTCACGATGGTGGGGCAGGCGATCCCGAGCTTCTGGCTCGCCCTGATCCTGATGATCGTGCTCGGTCTCAATCTCGGCATCTTGCCAATTTCAGGCACCGGCACCTGGCAGCACTTCGTGATGCCGGGCATCGTGCTCGCTTTTACGGCAATCCCTGCCCTGACGCGACTCACGCGCTCCGGCATGATCGAGGCGATGGCGTCCGACTACATCCGCACCGCGCGCGCCAAGGGCCTGTCGCGCGCACGCATCATCTTCAAGCACGCGCTTCGCAACGCCGCGATCCCCGTGGTGTCGATCGCCGCGGTGCAGCTCGGCTTCATGCTCGGCGGCTCCATCGTTATCGAAACGGTGTTCGCGTTGCATGGCGTCGGATATCTCGGCTGGGAGAGCATCGCCAAGAACGATTTTCCTGTGGTGCAGGCGGTGGTGCTGGTGCTGGCGGCGATCTATATCGGCCTCACGCTGCTTTCCGACATCCTCAATGCGCTGCTTGATCCGAGGCTCCGGACCGGATGAGCGAACCGATTGCAATCCATGCGCCGCTGACGTCGCGGGTCGGCGTGGCCGGCTTCACGGTCGGGATCGTCATCGTCGGCATCATCGCGGTGGCCGCGATTATCGGCAATCAGCTGGTGCCGCATGATCCCTTCACCCAGGATCTCGGCAACCGCCTCAAGCCGCCATTCTGGATGGAGGGCACCCAGGCCGGGCATCTGCTCGGCACCGATCAGCTCGGCCGCGATTATCTGGCGCGGCTGGTGTATGGCGCGCGCATCTCGCTCTTGATCGGCATCATGACGGTCATCACGTCGGGATTGATCGGCATCACGCTCGGCGTGCTCGGCGGCTTCTTCGGCGGCCGCATCGACGATGCGGTGCTGTTCGCCATCACCACGCGGCTGTCGATCCCGGTGGTGCTGGTGGCGCTCGCCGTCGTGGGGCTGATGGGCTCGGGCCTTGGCCTCGTGGTCGCAACCCTCGGGCTTCTGTTGTGGGACCGCTTTGCGGTGGTGGCGCGCGCGACCACGATGCAGATTCGCAGCCTCGATTACGTCAACGCGGCCCGCTGCGCCGGCGCCTCGACCTCGCATCTGCTGGTCAGGGAGATATTGCCGAACATCGCGAGCCATCTTGCCGTGGTGGCCACATTGGAAATGGCGCTTGCGATCCTGCTCGAGGCGGCGCTGTCGTTCCTCGGCCTCGGCGTGCCGCCGCCGCTGCCGTCCTGGGGCCTGATGATCGCCGAGGGCAAGGATTACATGTTCTTTTCGGCCTGGGTGATCATGATTCCCGGCGTCGCGCTGTTCGTCCTGGTGCTCGGCATCAACCTGGTCGGCGACGGATTGCGCAATCTGCTCGGCTCGGAGCGGTCGCGATGAGCGCATTGCTTGACATCGAGGATCTCGAAGTGATGTTCGGCGGCCGCAGCGCGGCGGTGCGCGGCGCCTCGTTGCAGGTCGAGAAGGGCGAGACCCATTGCCTGGTCGGCGAATCCGGCTGCGGCAAATCGGTGACCGCGCTGTCGATCATGAACCTGCTCGCGCGCGGCGGCCGGCGCTCCGCCAAACGCATGAGCTTTGCCGGCACCGACCTCCTCTCGCTGTCCGACCGCGAGATGGCGCGCCTGCGCGGCAATCGGATCTCGATGATCTTCCAGGAGCCGATGACCAGCCTCAATCCGGCCTTTACGATCGGCTCGCAAATGGCTGAGGTGCTGACCCGCCACAAGGGCGGCTCGCGCACCGCCGCGCTCGAGCGCGCGGTCGAACTGATGGGCCGCGTCGGTATCACCGCGCCGGAGATGCGGCTCGGCCAGTTTCCGCACCAGCTTTCCGGCGGCTTGCGTCAGCGCGTCATGATCGCGATGGCGTTGATGTGCGATCCCGAACTGCTGGTCGCCGACGAGCCGACCACCGCGCTCGACGTTACCGTGCAGGCGCAGATCCTGCGGCTGCTGGCGACCTTGAAGCGCGAACTCGGCCTTGCGATCCTCTTGATCACCCATGACCTCGGCATCGTCGCCCGCGTCGCCGACCGGGTGTCGGTGATGTATGCGGGCGAGGTGGTCGAGCGCGCGCCGACCGCGGAATTGTTCCGCAGCCCCCAACACCCCTATACGCGCGGCCTCTTGTCCTGCGTGCCGGTGCCGGGCCGGGTGCAGCGCGACCGGCCGCTCGGCTCGATCCCGGGCGTGGTGCCGGCGATCGGACCCGGCTTTGCAGGCTGCGCATTCCGCTCGCGCTGTTCGCATGCCGACGCCAGCTGCGAACGCGAAATCCCGCGCCGCCAGGCAGGTAGCGCGCACGACTATCTTTGCCGGCTCGCACCGCAATTCTCGGAGCCGCAGCCCGCATGAGCGTCGCGATCGAAGTCCAGAATTTGCGGTGCGAGTTCCGGGTCAACGCCGGCTGGTTCGCGCCGGAAAAACGCGTGATCGCGGTCGACGACGTGACCTTCAGCGTGCCGGCGGGCAGCGTGCTCGGCATTGTCGGCGAATCCGGCTGCGGAAAATCCACCCTCGCGCGGCTGATCCTCGGGCTGCTGAAGCCGACGGCGGGGACCGTGCTGGTCGACGGCAAGCGCCTGTTCGACCTCGACCGCAAGGCGCGGGCGCGATTGATCCAGCCGGTGTTCCAGGATCCGTTCGCCTCGCTCAATCCGCGCCACCGCATCAAGGACATCGTCGCGCTGCCATTGACCGCCCAGGGCACCTTCTCACGCGCGGACATCGAGCGCCGGGTCGCTCAAATTCTCGAACGCGTCGGGCTTTCGGCGGCGATGGGCGAGCGCATGCCCTCGCAACTCTCCGGCGGGCAGCGCCAGCGGGCGGCGATTGCCCGTGCGCTGGTGCTCGAGCCGCGGATCGTGATCTGCGACGAGCCGACCAGCGCGCTCGACGTTTCCGTGCAGGCGCAAATCCTCAATCTGCTCGCCGATCTGCGCCGCGATCTCGGACTGACCTATCTGTTCATCAGCCACAATCTGGCTGTCGTGGAGCATGTCGCGAGCGAGGTCGCGGTGATGTATCTCGGTCGTTTCGTCGAGCGCAACGAAACCGACGCACTGTTTCGTGCGCCCGGTCATCCCTACACGCAGGCGTTGCTGCAAAGCGTGCTGACGCCGGAGCCGGGCCGCGGCGTGCCCGATATCGGCCTCGGCGACGCCATGCCGGATCCGGCCAATATTCCCCCGGGCTGCCGGTTCAATCCGCGCTGCGGTATCGCGGTCGAACGCTGCCGCCGTGTGGCACCAACGCCCATGGCCCGCGCCCCCCAGGGAATGGTAGAGTGCCATCTGGCATAGAGTGTGCTTGAAATCGGTCTTGCGATCGGAACCAAAGGAGGACGGCATGGGCGTGCAATTGAGATTTGGTGCGGCGATCCTCGCGGCGGCACTGGTCGGTGCCGGCGCTTCCCCGGCGCTGGCGCAGAAGTCCGCCGACACGTTGCGGATCACGATGCGTGACGCGCTGCCGAACGTCGATCCCTACTACAACAATCTGCGCACCGGCGTGGTGATGCACCACCAGGCCTGGGACGGGCTGGTTTACCGCAATCCTGAAACGTTCAAGAACGAGCCGCTGCTCGCCACCGAGTGGAAGCTGCCGGATACGACCACGATCGAATTCACGCTGCGGCCGGGTGTCAAATTCCACGACGGCAGCGCGTTCACGGCCGATGACGTCGTCTACACGCTCAATCTGGTGTCCGATCCCGGGAGCAAGGTGTCGACGCCCGCGAACTACAACTGGATTGAAAAGGCCGAGAAGACCGGCGACCTGTCGGTACGCGTCAAGCTGAAGCGGCCGACGCCCGCGGCGCTGGATTATTTCGCCATGGTCGTGCCGATCTATCCGAAGGCCTACCGCGAGAAGGTTGGCGCGGAAGGCTACGCCAAGGCGCCGGTCGGCGCCGGCCCCTACAAGATCACCAAGGTCGAAGCGGGCGCCTCCATCGACTTCGAGCGTTTCGAGGATTATTGGGCCGGCAGCCCCAAGGGCAAGCCGGCGATCAAGAAGATGAGCGTGCGTTTCGTGCCGGACGCGACCACGGAAATGACGGAGTTGCTGGCCAGCCGTGCGGACTGGATCTGGAACATGAATCCCGACCAGTTCGAAAACGTGAACAAGCTTCCGCACATTGCGGCCGTGCGCAAGGAATCGATGCGGGTCGGCTATCTCTCGCTCGACGCGGCCGGTCGCACCGGCGCGGATAATCCGATCACCAAGCTCAAGGTACGCCAGGCGATCTGGCACGCGATCGACCGGCAGGCGATGGCCGACAAGCTCGTCACCGGCGGCAGCCGTGTTCCGGCGGCGCCCTGCTTCCCGACCCAGTTCGGCTGCAACGGCGAGGCCGCGACGCTGTACGACTACAATCCTGCCAAGGCAAAGCAGCTTCTCGCCGAGGCCGGCTATCCCGATGGCTTCGACCTCGAAGTGGCGAGCTATGTGCTGCCGCAATGGGGCTCGGCGGTGCAGAACTATCTGATCGCCGTCGGCATTCGCGCCAAGCTCAACCAGCTGCAGACGGCGGCACTGATCCAGAAGGCGAAGGCCGGCGAACTGCGCACCTACATCGGAAGCTGGGGCAGTTACTCGATCAACGACGTGTCGGCCTTCATGCCGAACTTCCTTGACGGCGGCGCCGACGACTATGCGCGCGATCCCGACGTGCAGAAATGGCTGATCGAAGGCGGTTCATCCATCGACACGGAAGTCCGCAACAAGGCCTACTCGGCCGTGATCCAGCGGGTCACCCAGCAGGCCTATTTCGCGCCGCTGCACACCTATGTGACGACCTACGGCTATTCCAGGCAGCTCGACTTCACCCCCTATTCGGACGAGCTGCCGCGCTTCTATCTGACGAAATGGAAATAGGCTGAAGCGAACGCGCCCGGCGCGGCGTCGCCGCGCCGGTTCAGCCCACTGGCGTCATCGGTTTCGAAGCGTCTAGAATGCCCGAATCTCGGCGCGGCATTCGGGAACGCGATGACAGGATTGCTCAGTCGGCGTGATGTGTTGGTGCGGAGCGCCGGGCTTGCGGCGGCAGGCCTGGTTTCTAATGCGGGTTTTGCCGCACCCGCCCGCAAGCCGGTTTCAGGCGATGCGATCGACGCCGCGTTGCAGGCGAAAGTTGCTGCCAGGGAAATACCCGGCGTGGTCGCGATGGCCGCGAACGAAACCTCGGTCGTGTATCAGGGCACGTTCGGCACCCGCAACGTCGCGGCCGCAACGCCGATGTCGTCAGATACGGTTTTTCGTATCGCCTCGATGGTCAAATTGCTGACCTCGGTGGCCGCATTGCAGCTGGTCGAGCGCGGCAAACTGAAACTGGATGAACCATCAGCCAACATCGATCCGACGCTTGCCTCGCCCCAGGTCCTCGCAGGCTTCGATGCCAAAGGCACACCGCAGTTGCGACCGGCGCACAAGCCGATCACGCTGCGCAACCTGCTGACGCACACATCCGGCTTCAGCTACCCGCTGTGGGATCCAAATGTGGTTCGCTACCAGAAAGCGGCGCGGTCCGATCCGGCGCTGCCGCGCCGGCCGCTGATGTTCGAGCCAGGCGCACGATGGGCCTATGGCGGCAGCATCGACAATGTCAGCCAGCTGGTTGAGATCGCCAGCGGGCAAAGCATCGATCGCTATTTCAGTGAACACATCACCGGCCCGCTCGGCATGAGCGACACCGGCTTTGTCATCACCGAGCAGCAGCGCGCCCGTCAGGCCAGCCTGCATGTGCGCGACGCCGGCGGAAAGCTCGTCCCAAAACCGTTCGAGAAGCTGGCCCCGACATCAGCCTTTTCCGGCGGCGGCGGCATCTATTCGACGGCGCCGGACTATCTGGTCCTGCTGCAGGCGTTGCTGAGCGGCGGACGTTTTCGCGGCACAAGCCTGTTGCGGCCGGATACCGTCGCAATGATGTCGACCAACCAGATCGGCAATATCGAAGCAGGAATTCTCAAGACCGCCAATCCCGCGCTTTCAAACGACGTGGATTTTTTCCCGGGCGTCCATCTGCGCTGGGGGCTTGGCCACATGATCAATGTCGATCCGGTCCGCGAGGGTCGCGCGGCCGGCAGTCTCACCTGGGCCGGCCTGTTCAATACCTATTACTGGATCGATCCGAAAAAACGCATTGCGGGCGTGATCATGATGCAGATCCTGCCCTTCGTCGACAAACAGGCGCTGGTGGCCTACCGGCAGTTCGAGCGCGGGATTTATCGCGCGCTGGGGTAGGCCTGGTAACCTCCGGGTGACTGCCATTCCGCCGACGCAGATGTGATTGAAACGCGCGCGATGGCGGGCAGTTCGCCGATCGAAAATGTGATAGACCCGCCGTCATCCCATTCGAACCCAGGCAACACGCTCACCATGAACCTCGATATGACCCGTCGCACCTTGCTGCATCTCGCCGGCGCCTCCTCACTCGCAGCGGCCGCCACGGCCGCGGCGCGCGCCGAGCAGGGCGGCAGCGGCGGTGGGCCGACTTTCGCCAACCGCACGCCGATGCGGATCGGCATGGTGACGATCCGCGTCCGCAAGCTCGATGTGGTGGCGGATTATTATCGCGACGTGCTCGGCCTTGCCGTGATGGAACGCTCGGCCACCGGCGCGGTGCTCGGCGCCGGCGGGGTGAAGCTCCTGGTGCTCGAGGCGCGCCCGGACGCCGCGAACGAAGCCCGCAGCGCAGCCGGGCTTTATCACGCCGCCTTCCTGATGCCGACGCGCAAGGATCTCGCGCGCTGGCTGGTCAACGCCGCGATCCACCGCGTTCCGTTGTCGGGTTTTGCCGATCATCGCGTCAGCGAATCCGTCTATCTCGACGACCCCGAGGGGAACGGCATCGAGGTCTATGCCGATCGCGATCCCTCGCTCTGGCAATGGAGCGAGGGCACCGTGACGATGGGAACCGACCAACTCGATATCGACAACCTCGTCTCGCTCACCAACACCAACGTCAGCGATTACGCCAAGGCGCCCGACGGCTTGCGCATCGGACACATGCATCTGCGCGTCGGCGATCTCGCGAAGGCCGACGGCTTCTACCGCGGCACGCTCGGCTTCGATCCGACGCGGGCGCGCAGCGGCGCCGCGTTCCTGTCCTCCGGGCGCTACCATCACCATCTCGGTCTCAACGTCTGGCAAAGCGCCGGCGCCGGGCAACGGAACGACGCGGCCACCGGCCTCGCCTGGTTTTCGCTGGAGATCGAGAAGGCGGATTTGTTCGCGGCAAAGGAAGAGCGCCTGCGTCAGGCCGGCGTCCAGGTCGCGTCTGTTGCTGGTGGTCTCGAGGCCGCCGACCCCTGGGGCACGCGCGTGCGCCTCGTCAAGGTCTGAGCCGTCAGGCGGGAGCAGATGCGATGGATGCCGTGCTTCCTTTCCGCACCATGGCCTACAACAATGGCTGGGCCAATCATCGCCTGCTGACCGCCTGTGCAGCGCTATCACAGGCCGAATTCACCGCGCCGCGCACCGGCTTCTTTCCAAGCTTGCGCGCCACCCTCAATCACATCCTGATCATCGATCGCTTCTACATCGATGCCCTGGAAGGCGGCACATTGGGGCCGGCGGCCTGGGCCAACCAGGAGCCGTGCGAAACCGTCAGCATTCTCCGCGACGCACAAGGCGAGATGGACCGCCGGTTGATCACCTTCGTCGAGCGCCTCGGCGCTGAAGGCCTCGATCGCATCGTCAACGTCCACCGCGGCAGTCGCATTCAACATGAGCGGATGGACCGGCTGCTGCTGCATCTGTTCCAGCACCAGATCCATCATCGCGGCCAGGCGCATGCGATGTTGAGCGCGACCGGTGTCCGTCCGCCGCAACTCGACGAATTCTTTGCCGCGGAAGAGGCGCCATTGCGCGCAGGCGAGTTCGCGGAGCTCGGCTGGAGCGAGGATAGAATCTGGCGCCGCTGAGTTACGGCCAGTGACGGTCAGCACGGGCGCATGCGGGTGCCAAGAGGCGCCGACCCGGTACGACGTCAGCACCGCCTTATGCGCGGCGTTGACGTTGTCTCCCGGTTTGAACGCTGGAGCCCTTCTCGAATTCCAGCCGCGCGACTGCGCGCGCCGCGGCGGATTTCACCCCGAGCACATGAGCTTGCATAAGTGCTTCGGCCTTTTTTGGTTCTCGGAACAGAATTGCTTCATATATCTTGTGATGCTCACCGTGGCGCTTGCGTACGTCATCGATCTCGAACGCAACGATGTTGTGCGCCGAAGCGTGCGGCACGCGTTGACATAGCTGCACGACGTCCCTGACCAGACGCGATTCCGCGGCGTCACGAATATTGCGGTGAAAGCGGTCGTTGATCGCGCCGTATGCAGAGCGCTGGTTGTCGAGGGTCTCCCCGGGAGCATTCAAAATGTCGTCGCCCAACGCAAGCGCGCTCTCGATCTCGCCCTGTTGCAGCGGTGTAAGTCCGCGTTCCGCGGCCAGCCGGGCGGCAAGGCCCTCCGCCAGGGCGCGCATCTCGTAGGCGTCAACGATCTCGGACAACGGAATGGCCCGAACTTTGTAGCCGCGATTTGGCAGATATTCGAGCAGACCTTCGCCCGCCAAAGTTTGCAGTGCTGCCCGAATCGGCGTGCGTGAAACGTCGAATTCGTGACTGAGGTGTACTTCGTTCAGCCGTGTGTCCGCCGCCAGGCGACCGTCGAGCAGGAGCGCGCGCAGCATATCAAGGACCGTCTGCGATCGTGGCAGATCGCTCGCGTCAGTTTCAGTTGCAGTTCTCATTGCTCTCCCAATTTCCGGCGGTTGGACCATCCGCGAACGCAGTTGCAAGTGTATCAGCCGTAGTCCGAAATAACGAACATTGTTCTAGTTATCCTCCTGTACCGCCAAAGTGTGTACAATTCTTGTTGACAATGGCCTAAGTGTATCCATAATTGATGGAACTGAGGTGGTGCTGATATGAACGCTGGTGTCAGGAAATATGTCTATGAACCGGAGGTGACGTCTGTCGCGATTGCGGGGCAGTCGATGCGATTTCCGGTTCGCCGCATCTATTGCGTTGGACGAAATTACGTCGATCACATCCGCGAAATGAAGGAGGGCGACGAGCGCGATCCGCCCTTCTTCTTTCAAAAGCCAGCCGACGCCATCGTCGAGCACGGCGCAGAGGTGCCTTATCCTCCGCACACTTCGGACTTCCAGTACGAAGTTGAGCTTGTCATTGCGGTGGGACGCGGTGGACGCAGCATCGGCATCGCAAGTGCGCTGGATCACGTGTTCGGTTACGCCGTCGGCATCGATCTGACGAGGCGGGACCGCCAACGCGACGCGCGAGCCGCAGGTTTGCCGTGGGAGGTCGGAAAATCATTCGATGCTTCGGCGCCGTGCGGCCCCATTTGTCGGGCCGCCGATATCGGACATCTGTCTGCCGGCAAGGTCACGCTCAGCGTAAACGGCGATACACGGCAAACCGGCGACATCGCCCAGATGATCTGGAACTGTTCGGAGATCGTCGCCAATCTCTCCCTTCAATATGCGTTGGCTGCGGGAGATCTCATCTTCACCGGCACTCCAGCCGGCGTGGGTCCCGTTGGGCCCGGTGACAGGCTGGTCGCGGAGATCGCTTCGATAGGAAAGCTGGCGCTGACTATCGGTTCAAGGGAGGCTTGACGTCGATGCTGCCTACAGAGCGCATAAAATATTCTCCGATTTCCGCCCGTCCGCGGCTTCAACTGCCCAACGACGCGCGGCTTGCGGTATGGGTCATCGTCAACGTCGAAGAATGGGATCCGCAGCAGCCGATGCCGCGAACGGTACTGACGCCGCCGGCCGGTGGCGTTCCCAGTCCCGACATTCCCAATTGGGCCTGGCACGAGTACGGCAACCGCGTCGGGTTCTGGCGCATGCTGCCGGTTCTCGACCAGCTCAAGATTCCGGCCGTGCTCGCGATCAACGGCTCGGCGATAAAGGCCTATGAGCCGATAGCAAAGGCCGCGCTGGACCGGCGCTGGGAGTTCATTGGTCACGGCTTCACCCAGAAGAACATGCAGAAGGTGGCCGACGAACGCGCCGATATCACCAGGACGTCGGCTGCAATCCGCGACTATACCGGCCGTCCGCCGCGTGGATGGCTGGGGCCTGGTTTGACCGAAACCTGGGAGACGCCGGATATCCTTGCCGAAGAAGGATATGATTACGTTTGCGATTGGGTGCTCGACGATCAGCCCGTCACGCTGAAAACGCGGGGCCGCCCCATCGTCAACATTCCTTATACGCAAGAATGCAACGATGTCGCGATGATGCTGATCCAGCATCACAAGGCTTCCGAATATCGCGATCGTGCCATCGATCAGTTCGAGCAACTCTACGCCGACGCGGAAGCTTCGGCTCGCATCATGGCGCTCGTCGTTCATCCCTACATCATGGGTGCGCCACATCGCCTGCGCTACTTCAAGGAGGCGCTGCAGCACATCGCGCAGCGTCCGCAGGTCATGTTTGCGACGGGCGAACAGATCTTTGATTGGTACGTCGCGAGCACAGCTACCTAGAGCCCAGCTTCAAGCTTTCGCGCAGGATTCCGAGCGGCAAGCAGCCTTTGAACGGAAATCGTCGGGAACAACTGTTCCCGACGTTGAGCCTCATCACGCCATTTCGAAAGGAAGCATTATGCGGGACACGGGTTTTGCTGGAGAGGTCGACAGCCTTCCGGGTTCGACCGTTGCGAAGGCGAGCAGCCAGCACACGATGGCGCTCGTCATGTTCGGAATCTTGCTCGCCTCCTACGCCGTCAACGCGATGGATCGTCAAATATTTCCGTTGCTTGCCGCCGACGTTCGCAAGGAATACGGCTTCGCTCTCTCCCATACCGGATTGCTGTCGACCGTATTCACGCTCGGCATGGCGGTTGCGGGCGTTCCCACCGGCTACCTCCTGGCGCGCTTCTCACGCAAAGCCGTGGGACAGATAGGTATCGCAATCTTCTCGGTTGGTACGGCGCTCACTGCATTCTCTTACGGCTTTGCCGACATGCTTGCCTACCGGGCCGTCACGGGTATCGGCGAGGCGATGCAATTGACTGCTTTGCTGGCGATCGCGACGAGCTATTTCACGCGTTACCGCGCAGCGGCCGTCGGTTCGGTGAACTTCTGCTTCGGGATCGGCGCGATCATCGGGCCGATGCTCGGCGGTGTCTTGCTTGCGCAGTATGGTACATGGCGTGCGCCCATGATTGCGTTCGGGTTGCTGGGGTTCGTCGCGATGGCTTTCATTGCGTTCGGTGTCAAGCCGTGGCTGACCGAGACGCGGGCCCAGATGCAGGGAGGCATCAATTCGCAGGGATCGCCCAAATTGCTGAACCGCAATACGGTGCTGCTGACCTTGATGAGCATGATCGGTGGTTTGATTATCTACGGTTACCTCGGCATGTATCCGACCTATCTGCGAGAACAACTTGGCTACACGCCCGGCGCCACAAGTTCTGTGATGGGCATCTTTGGACTTGGGGTGTTGGCCTCCATCGCCGGCGGATGGCTCGGAGACCGGTTTTCGCCCCGGTTGGTGTTTGGCCTGACTTTCCTTGTGGCCGCGCTGCTCGGTTACCTGTTGTTTCATGCCGGCAGCGCATTTGCGATCCAGGCCGGGCTCTCGTTTACCTGGGGCCTGGTGGTCAGCGGGACCATTTATGTCAATCTTGCCGGCTATCATGTGAAGGCGGTCGTGGGAACGCTGGGCAGTCGCGCCTCCGGTATCTTTGTCACCAGCATCTACAGTGCGGGCGCAATCGCGGGATATCTGATCGGAGCGCTCGCCGGCCTGGTTGGCTGGGCACAGGCCGGTCTCATTCAGATTACGGCAATGTCTCTTCTTGGTGCTGCCCTGGCACTGGCGCTCGATCCCAGTCGCATGGCGCGCGGCGCGGATAACGAAAAATAGCACGTTCCCTGGATTGCGGCACTGAACCGGCGGGTCCGGTGTCCTGATGTCTTTCCCGGTGCGCCGATAGCCGTCGCATGGCCGATCGACTGCCAGCGGTGTTGAGTGGATTTTCAAAGCAATGCAATGGAGAACGTATGATGATTGACAGGCGCGCACTCATGATCGCTTCCGCAGCAGGCGCGGTTGCCGCTACGCAGGGGCTCCCGATACCCGCGATGGGACAAACCGGCCAGAAGTCGCCGTCGCGGTTGCTGATCAAGGGCGGGACCATCATCACCATGGAAGGTGCTGGTGTGCTGCGGGCAAACGATGTTCTCCTCGATGGCGGATACATTGCTGCGATTGGCAGCAATCTTTCTGCAACCGATGCCACCATTATCGATGCTCGCGACATGATCGTGCTTCCGGGCTTCGTTGATGCGCATCGGCATTGCTGGCAGGGGTCGATTCGCCATGCTGCCGTAGACACGGATCTCGGCGCTTACTTCGGCAACATACTGGCTAAACTCGCACCGCATTATCGTCCAGATGACGTCTATGCCGGCACAATGTCGAGCGACATCGAGGCTCTCAACGCAGGCATTACCACCGTCTATGACTGGGCTCATATCATGAACACGCCGGCCCATGCCGATGAGGCCGTGCGGGCGCACCGCAACAGCGGCATTCGCGTGGTGTTCGGGTACGGGTTTCCGAATACTTCGGCAGAGTGGTTCTACGAGAGCAAGAAGCCGTTGGTGCGGGACGACGTCAAGCGCGTGCGCGAGATGTATTTCACCGCAAGCGACGGATTGGCGACGATGGCGCTGGCCTTGCGGGGTCCCGAGTTCATGTCGACACTCGATGTCACGCGCAGCGACTGGACGCTGGCCAAGGAACTCGGCCTGCCTGTATCGGTCCATGTGGGTATCGGTAACGGTGGCGTGCCGTATCAGTCGCTGCGCAAGTTGCGCGACGCCGGATTGCTGTTCGAAGGCACCAACTATGTCCATTGCGTCACGTTGAGCACCGAGGATCGCAAGCTTATTCGCGACAGCGGCGGCCATTGCATCTCCACTCCATCGGTTGAGATGATGATGGATTTCGGGATTCCAGCGATCAACGCGACGCTTGCCGCGGGGATGCGTCCGGGCCTGGGCGTTGACGTCGTCACGACGACCGGAGGAGACATGTTTACGCAGATGCATGCGGCGCACCAGGTCGCGCGAATGCAGGCATTCCAGGACAAGGCTTTTCCTCCAATCACCGCCCGCGACGTTCTTGGGTTCGCAACAATCGATGCCGCTCGAACCATTGGCCTCGACAGCAAGATAGGCAGCCTGAAGGCAGGCAAGCGGGCAGACCTCGTGTTGCTGCGGGCCGATAGACCCGGCCTGTCTTCGCCGGCCGACGCGATCGGGGCAGTCGTTTCAGCGGCAACCGTCGCCGATGTCGATACCGTCATCGTGGGTGGAGTCGTGAAGAAGCACGCCGGTAGTTTGGTCGGCGCCGATCCGGTCGCCATTGCCAGAAAAGCATCGGCGTCCGGCGCCTATCTTTCCGAACGCGCGGCCAAGGGCTAGCCTTGGACACACGGCTCCTCAGGTGATATCGCAGCCCTTCCGCTCGTCAAATTCGAATGGGGGCCGTTCGACATGCTGAACACGCCGCGATCGCTTCGGGGAATGGTCACCTCGCCGCATCACCTTGCCAGCGAGGCTGGACTTAGAATCCTGCGCGAGGGTGGAAACGCAATCGAAGCCACGCTCGCGATGGCCGCGACGCTGGCCGCGGTCTATCCGCACATGACCGGCATCGGCGGGGATGGATTCTGGCTGATCGCGGCGCAAGGAGGTGATCCAGTTGCGATCGAGGGCTGTGGGAGCGTGGCGGATGCCGCGACTCCTGAATTCTACCACGCGGCCGGCTTGACCGCGATTCCGACCCGGGGCCCACTTGCCGCCAACACGGTGGCAGGTACAATTTCCGGCTGGGATGCAGCCGTCAACGAAAGCCGGCGCCTGGGCGGCCGTTTGCCGCTGTCGCGTCTGGTCGAGGATGCCGTCTGGTACGCCGAGAATGGCTTTGCCGTCACGCAAAGCCAGGCTGAACTGACCGCTGCGAAACTCGCCGAACTGCGAGATGTGCCGGGCTTTGCGGCCACCTATCTGCGCGATGGTCATCCGCCGCTTGCTGGCGAAGTCATGAAGCTGCCGGCGCTGGCGCGTACGTTGCGTCGGATCGGAGAATTCGGCGCCGCCGACTTCTACCGCGGTGAACTCGCGGCGAGCATCGCCGCTGATCTGGCTCGTTGTGGTTCTCCCGTCAGCCTCGGCGATCTCGCCGCTCATCGGTCGCGCGTTCGCGTGCCTTTGTCCGTTCGCGTGGCGAATGCCGAGCTGTATAATTTTCCGCCTCCGACTCAGGGCCTGTCTTCTCTGATGATTCTGGCGCTGTTTGATAGGCTCGGCGTCAGGGAGGCCGAAGGCTTCGAACATTTGCATGGATTGGTGGAAGCGACAAAGCAGGCTTTCCTGGTCCGCGACCGGATTATCGGAGATCCGGACGCCATGACCGAGAATGTTCTTGATTATCTTTCCGCCTGTGCCCTCGATCGGCTGGCCTCGAAGATCGACCGGCACCGGGCGATGCCATGGCCTGGCGTCTCCGAAGGCGGCGATACGGTGTGGCTGGGTGCCATCGACGGCAATGGTCTGGCGGTAAGCTTCATCCAGAGCATCTATTTCGAGTTCGGTTCGGGCTGCGTTCTGCCCGATACGGGCATTACCTGGCAGAACCGCGGTGCGAGCTTCTCCCTGACAGGTGCCGGTCCACGCTCGCTATCGGCGCGAAGGAAGCCCTTTCACACGCTGAATCCGGCCTATGCCAGGTTCGACGACGGACGGACGATGGTCTACGGGACCATGGGCGGGGAGGGGCAGCCGCAAACACAGGCGGCGATCTTCACGCGATACGCCATGTTTGGACAATCGCTGCAGAGTGCCGTCACGGCGCCCCGCTGGTTGCTTGGGAAGACCTGGGGCGAAGCCAGCGTTACATTGAAGCTCGAGTCGCGCTTTGACGGCTCGCTCGTCAAGGCGTTGCGATCGGCAGGACACGATGTCGAATTGCTTGCGGAGTTCACCGCGACGATGGGCCATGCGGGAGCGGTGGTTCGCACGCTGAGCGGCATTTTCGAGGGAGCGAGCGATCCGCGCAGCGACGGCGCAGCAATCGGATATTGAGGCACCGCTCTTTTGATTGCAATCGCGTCCCGCATCGCGTTGGAGAACATGTCGCAACGCGCGTGGTTGGCGTTGTCGTGGCAGGCGAGGACCAATTCCGGGAACTGATTCCGTAAACTGTCCCTAGAACTGCGGCGGCAGCTGCGCGGCGACCTCGCGCGCGGCGATGCCCATGTCGTTCGCCAGTGCCAGCGATTGCGCACGGTCGAGCTGGCTGCCGAGGCCGACGGCGGCGATCGTGTGCGAGATCGTGCCCTGGCTGTTCAGAACCGGCACCGCCACGATGGTGACGCCGTCGATGTAATTGCCGCGATCGATGCTGAAACCCTGGCGGCGCACCTGTTCGACTTCCTTGCGCCAAGAATCGTAGCTCGGCGCGTTGTGCCAGCGCAACAGGCGAAATCGCTTCTCGATCTCCTTCTGCGGTTGCCCGCAAAACGCGGCGACGCATCGCCCCGTGGCGCTGATCAGCGCGGGAAACCGGCTCCCGACATCGACATGCAGGCGCACCGGCGCCTGGCTGCGGGCAAGGGCGATCACGATCATGTTGTCGAGGTCGGGCACTTCGACGCCGATCGCCATCACGCCGTAGCGGTGTGAGAGATCATCCAGCTTCGGCCGCACCAGGTTCGGAAAGTCGCTGTTCTCGAGCACCGCGCGCGCCAGCGGCAGCATGCCGACGCCGAGCCTGTATCGTTTTGTCAGCGGATCGACTTGCAGCAAATCTTCGGCAACGAGCGCGCGCACGATGTGCAGCGCGGTGCTGGGCACGAGGTCAAGACTCTCCGCAATCGCCTTGAGGCTTTGCGGCGAACGGCTGCGGCTGAGCAGCCGCAGAATGGCGATGGCGCGGGTGACGGCGGGTACCGCGCGGACCCGCGGCGATTTGGGATTCGGCATGATTGTCTCTGTACAACAACGCTTGCGGCGCAACAACGAGATGAGTTGATTGTACATATACAATTATAAACGCTATTTGACAATCGGTTTGTCTTCGGTATTTTGCCGCCATGACCAAGCTGACCCACTTCACGAGCTACGCGGATGCGCAGGCGGAATTTTCCTCTGCCAGACTCTGGGAACTGTTCGCGGGCAATCGCGAACGCCTGAACATCGCCCATGAATGCATCGACCGGCACGCCGGGCGCTCCAATCCGGCTGTCATTGTCGTTCACGCCGACGGGCCGGATGAACTGTTGAGCTTTCGCGAGATCTCGGAAGCCTCGTCGCGCTTCGCCCATTATCTGACGAGCGAAGGCGTCAAGCCCGGCGATCGCGTGGCGATCATGCTGGAACCATCGCGGGCGTTCTACGTGGCGGTGTTCGGCACGATGAAGGCGGGCGCGATCGCCGTTCCCTTGTTCACGCTGTTCGGGCCCGATGGCGTCAAGCTGCGCGTCAACGATTGTACGCCGCGGCTGATCGTGACGAACGCCGAGAAGGCGCCGAGCCTGGACGGCATCGAAGCGAAGATCGTGGTCGCCGACGATGCGTTCCTGAAGGGACTTGAGCGCTTCTCGCCGCACTTCACATCAAACACGACGGCCGACGCGCTGGCACTGTTTCAGTATACGTCGGGGACGACGCGCGAGCTCCCCGAGGCGGTCAAGCACAGCCATCGTGCGATCGTCACGCTGATGGTGGCAGCGCTGTATGGCACCGGTTTGCGGCCCGGCGATCGCTTCATCTGCCCGTCGTCGCCGGCCTGGGGCCATGGTCTTTGGCACGGCACGCTGGCGCCGCTGGCGCTCGGCATCACCATTGGCGCCTATGCCGGCAAGTTCAATCCGGAGCGGCTGCTGGCGGCGCTGCAACAGCATCAGTTCACCAACATCTCGGCGGCCGCCACCCATTATCGCATGATGCGGAATTCGGGCGCGGCGCCGAATTATCGCTACGCGATCGAGAAACTGTCCTTCACCGGCGAGCCGATCGACAGCGAGACCGCTTCGTTCGTCGAGCATGTTTTTGGCCGGCCGGTCTGCAGCATGTACGGCACCACCGAGATCGGCGTGATCCTGGTGAGCTATCCCGGCGCCGGCGATTTCGTCGTCAAGCCCGGTTCATTGGGTAAACCGATTCCCGGCGGACGCGTTGAAGTCCACGATGCCGAAGGCCGGCAATGCCCGCCCGGGGTCGCAGGCGAACTGAAGGTCTGGCGCCACGGACAGTGGATTGCGACCAAGGATCTCGGCCGCATCGACGAGGACGGATACTTCTATCACGGTGGCCGCGCCGACGATGTGATCATCTCCGCCGGCTGGACCATGAGCGCCGTCGAAATCGAGGACGCGATCCTCAAGCACCCGCAAGTGCGCGAGGCCGCCGCCATCGGCGTCGCCGATCCGCTGCGCGGGCAAGTCGTAAAAGCCTTCGTCGTCACCGACCGGGCCGGCGATGAAGCGTTCCAGCACGAGATCCAGGACGTCGTGCGCCAGCGCCTCAGCCATCACGAATATCCGCGTGTCGTCAGCTTCGTCAGCGAACTGCCAAAGACACCGGCCGGCAAGGTCAACCGCAAGGTGCTGCGCGACCGCGAGCAGGCCATCACGAAATCAGAAGCGAGATAGAGGCAAAAGCCTGAAAGGAAGGAACGTCAATGCTTGATACCGTCGAAACCAGATTTCCGAAGATCACCGAGGACGGCCTCGACGATCTGCGCAAGCGCATCGGCGTCTCCATCGGCGTCACCGCCGAGCCCTGGTGCTATGAGGCGACGCGCGACAACATCCGTCACTACGCGCACGGCATCGGCGACGACAATCCGCTGTGGTGCGATCCTGATTATGCCGCCAAGACCAACCATGGCGGCATCATCGCGCTGCCGAGCTTCCTGTTCTCGACCAGCCGCATCGTGTCAGGCTATGTCGGCGGTTTGCCCGGCGTCCACGCGATGTGGTCGGGCGCCGACTGGACCTGGCACAAGGCGGTCAGGCGCAACGACGTGATTTCGACCGAAGCCAAGCTGAAGGATCTCGTCGAGCACCAGACGCGCTTCGCGGGCCGGGCGATCCAGCAGACCTATCATGTCGATTTCTTCAACCAGCAGGGCGACCTCGTCGCCGAGGCGGATAGCTGGTGCTTCCGCACCGAGCGCGACCACGCGCGCGAGCAAGGCACCAAGTACAAGGAGGTCAAGGCCCGCGCGCCGCGCCGTTATAGCGAGCAGGAACTGGCTGACGCCTACAAGCTCTATGCCGAGGAGCGGATTCAGGGTTCGCGCAAGCGCTACTGGCAGGACGTCACCGAGGGTGAGGCGCTGCCCGTGATGTTCAAGGGACCGATGACGGTCACCGGCTTCATCGCCTATGCGCAAGGGTGGGGCGGCCTTTACATCCGCGCCAACAAGCTCGCCTGGAAGCTGCAGGACGCCCATCGCGGTCTCGGCATTCCGAACCGCTTCAATATTCCCGATTGCCCCGAGCGCGTGCACTGGGAAGAGGAGTTCGCGCTCGAAGTTGGCGCGCCCGGCGCCTACGATTACGGTCCGGAACGCTGCTCCTGGCTCACCCATCATCTCACCAACTGGATGGGCGACGATGGCTTCCTGCGCCGCGCGACCTGCAAGATCCGCCGGCACAATCCCGAGGGCGACATGCTGTTCATCAGAGGCAAGGTGAAGCGCAAGTTCGTCGAGGGTGGACGTCACCTCGTCGAGATCGAGCAGGAAGCCTGCAACCAGGACAATGAAGTATCGGTGCTGGGGACCGGCATCGTGGAATTGCCAAGTCGTTCCTGAAGAAGCTTCGTTCCTGACAACCGAACGGTCAATTGACCATGCCCGCAAACGAGCTCACGCGCGGAGCGATGACCGGCCTCAAGGTCGTCGATCTGTCGCGCGTGCTCGCCGGGCCGCTGTGCACGCAGATGCTGGCCGATCATGGCGCCGATGTCGTCAAGATCGAGCCGCCGGCGGGGGACGAGACCCGTGGTCTCGGACCGCCGTTCGATGCGGCCGGGCAGGCGGCGTATTTCAGCGCCGTCAACCGCGGCAAGCGCGGCATGGCGCTCGACCTTTCGCGCGAGGAAGGGCGCGCTGTGCTCGAAGCCCTGCTCAGAGATGCGGACGTGCTGGTGGAGAATTTCCTGCCCGGCACCATGGAGCGCTGGGGTATCGGTTACGAGGTTCTGTCCACGCGCTTTCCGCGCCTGGTGTATTGCGCCATCTCCGGCTTCGGCGCCGATGGGCCGCTCGGCGGGCTGCCCGGCTATGACGCCGTGCTGCAGGCGATGTGCGGGCTGATGAGCATCAACGGCACGCAGCAATCCGGCGCCACCCGCGTCGGCGTTCCCATTGTCGATTACGTCACCGGATACAATGCGCTCACCGGCGTCCTGCTGGCGCTGGCGGCGCGCGAGCGCACCGGGATGGGGCAGCGCGTCGAGGTGACGCTGTTCGACACCGCGCTCAATCTGCTGGTCCCGCACGCAGCCAACTGGCTCTGCTCGGACGTCGTCCCCGGCCGGCTCGGCAGCGCCCATCCCAACATCGCGCCTTACGACAAATTTGCAGCCAGCGACGGCGAGATTTTTCTGGGCATCCTCAATGACGGCCAGTTCCGCCGTTTCTGCCAGAAGGTGGCGCGCGAGGATCTGCTCGACGATCCGCGTTTCCGGACCAATGCCGACCGGCTGACTCATGTCGCCGCACTCCGCGCGGAACTCGAGCGCACGCTGGCCGGCTTCAAGTCCGACGATCTCTGCCGCGATTTGATGCGCGCGGGCGTACCGGCAGGGCCGGTCAACAATGTGGCGCAGGCATTCGCGCAGCCCCATGTGGCGCACCGTGACATGCTGGTCGAAAGCGAAGGCCACCGCGCGCCCGGCCTTCCGGTAAAACTTGCGCAGACGCCCGGCGGCGCGGGGCGGCGGCCGCCGCGCTTCGGCGAACATGTCCACGACATACTGGCGGAAGCCGGCTTCGATCGGGCTGATATCGACGGCCTGATCGAGACCGGCATCGTCTCACCCAACGACAAGAAGAGTTCATAACAAAAATTAAAACATCACGAGAGGAAACCGTCATGCTGAGATCTGCAAAATGGGCCGCGGGATTGCTGGCTTTGCTATGGAGTTGCGCGGCGGTTGCGCAGTCCTATCCGTCGAGGCCGGTGCGGATCATCGTGCCGTACCAGGCGGGCCAGGGCACCGACGTGGTGGCGCGATATTTCGCCGAGCAATTGTCGCGGACGATGGGCCAGCGGTTCTATGTCGAGAACAAGCCGGGCGCCGGCGGCAACATTGGCGCCGAGCAGGCGGCGCGTTCGGACGCCGACGGATACACGCTGATGATGGGCACCAACGCCACCCAGAGCATGAACGAGTTCATGTACGCATCGCCGGGATTCGATCCGGCCAGGGATTTTGCGCCGATCATCCTGGTGGGCAAGCTGCCCATGGTGCTCGCGGCCAACCCGTCGTTTTCAGGAAATTCGCTGGCCGACCTGATTGCCACGGCGAAGGCGACGCCCGACAAGGTCGACATCGCGCTACCGAGCACGACGGCCCGCATCGTCTTCGAGTTCCTGAAGGGGCGGAGCGGGGCGTCCTTGTTCTCCGTGCCCTACAAGGGATCGGCGACGGCGACGACCGACGTCCTCGGCGGCCAGGTGCCGCTGATCATCGACACGGTGACGGCGCTGCGTGGCCATGTCGCCGGCGGCAAGCTGAAGGCGCTCGGGATCACCTCGCTGAAATCGACCGAGCTGATGCCGGGTGTGAAATCCATCGCCGAGCAGGGTGTAGCCGACTTCGAGGTGACCGCCTGGAATGCGTTCTACGCCCCGCGCGACACGCCGCAGCCGATCGTCGATCTCCTGAACAAGGAACTGGCCAAGGCGCTTGCCGAGCCGGAAACGAAGAAGCGCCTGCTGGAACTCGGATTTGATCCCGGCGGCGGAACGCCCGCCGAGCTGACCCAGTTCGAAAAACGGGAGCGGCTCAAATGGGGTCCGCTGATCAAGGAGACAGGCCTGCAGGGCGGCTGAGCGAACAGCCAGACAGCAAGTCAGCGCTGGCCGTCATGGACTGAAATCGCATCGGCCGACAATCCGCCGATGCGGGCGTGCGGCCGGCCGCCGGTTGCCATGACGAGGCCGAACGCAATTTCGTCGCGGCGTGGCGCGTCCCACATTGTCATCTCGGCGGTGGCGAAGTGGCTGCGCACATAGGCGGCGTGGATGTGGCCGAGCGGAACCATCAGGCGGGTGCCCGGGCCGCCGATCGTTTTTGCCGCGGGAACGATGGCCTTGGGCTGGCCGAGCACCTCGCGCATGCCCTGGCCGCCGGCCTCGTGCCACACTGCGCCATGCTCCAGCTCGCCGTCCTCGCCGACGACGATGCCCTTTCCATAGGCCTCGATCATGGCGCCGCCGCCGAGCTGTGCGATCAGTCCCGTTGCGAGCTCGCGGCCGAGTTCGCGGAGTGACGCCTGGAACGGCAACAGGTCCGGTTCGTAGCGCCCGGCAAAGGGATTGCGGATCACCGCGATCGCCGTGCCGACGAGCAGCGGCATTGCCAGCCGCGGCCCACGCTCGTGCCAGATTGTCTCGACGCTCAGCGAGGTCTTGCGGATTTCATAGGCGACGGCAGATGGCGTCATCGGTTCACTCGTCGATGACGGGATTGCGGAGCACGCCGATCTGTTCGATCTCGACCTCGACGACGTCGCCGGGCTTGAGGAAAATCGGCGGCTTACGCGTGAAGCCGACGCCGGCCGGCGTGCCTGTCGCGATGACGTCGCCCGGCACGAGGTCGAAAATGGTCGACGAATATTCGATCAGCCGCGGGATCGAGAAGATCAGCATTGACGTGTTGCTCGACTGCACCGTCTCGCCATTAACGCGGGTTTCGAGCTTCAGATTGGTTGGATCGCTGACTTCTTCAGGCGTCACCAGCCATGGGCCGAACGGGCCGGTGCCGACGAAATTCTTGCCGGACGCGATCTGCTGCGCATGCCGTTGCCAGTCGCGGACGCTGACGTCGTTGTAGATCGAATAACCGGCGACATGGCTCCAGGCATCGGCCTGGCTGATGTGGCGGCCGCCCTTGCCGATCACGACGGCGAGCTCGCCCTCCCAGTCCAGATTGTCGGAGACTTTTGGCCGGATCACCGGTGCGTTGTGCGCGACCTGCGAGCGCCACACCCGCAGGAAGATCGGCGGAAACTCGGTGATCTCGCGCTTCATGCCGAATGCGACCGCCTCGTTGTGGTGATCGAGGTAGTTGCGCACGGCACAGACGATCTTTTCCGGCCGCGGGATCACAGGCAGAAAATTGATCTCGCTCAGTTTTAGGTCCGGCTTGTGGGCGGCGGCGATCTGCTCCCGCTCGGCGAATTTCGCGCTGCCGATGAAATCCGCCAGCGTCCCGCCGAGCACCTTGCCGAGGTCGATGACCTCGTCGCCGCGCACGGCGCCCCAGGTTTCGGTCTGCTGCCGCAGGAAAGAGATGAGCTTCATGAACGCGATCCTCGGACTCTGATTTAAGATTTCCGTAAAAGACACTATTTTCGAAAATTAAACAAGCGGAATTCAGTTTCGGCTCGGGAGCGCGCATTTCCGCGCGGTCGCCGAGGCCCGATCGGGTTCAATTCTGGCTGAACAATTCCGAAGCGTGTTTGATGACGTTGTCGGTGGTGCTCTGGATGTGTTTTGCGATCAGCTCGCAGGCGCGGTCGGCATCGCGGCCGACGGCGGCCTTCATCAGCGCACGGTGCTCGCCGGCCTTGTCGCGCGGACGTGGCCGGAACCTTGCCGAGATATTGCGATAGCGCTCGGCGCGTTCGAACAGTGATTGCCGGATGCCAAGCAGGGTTGGCGAGCCGCATGCCGCGACCAGGGATTCGTGAAACTCCCGATGCGCCGCCTTCCATTCCGGATTGTCGGCGTAGTCCTCGATCTCGCGCCCCTCGATGATTCCAAGCCGGTGAATCGACGAAATAACCGCGATTTCCCAGTCATCATCGCCATTTTCGATCGAGCGGCGGATCAAATCGACCTCGATCAGGATGCGGGCGCGCGTCAGGTCGATCAGATCCGAAAGGCTGATCGGCGCCACCTTGAAGCCGCGCTGCTCCTCGGCCACCACCAGCCCCTCGGCGGCAAGACACGTCAGCGCCTCGCGCAGTGTCGTGAAGCTCGCGCCATAGGCCAGCCGCAGCGTATCGAATTTCAGCACCTCGCCGGGCTTGAGCCGGCAGGTCACGATCTCGTTGCGCATCCGGTGCGCGATGTCGGACGCCAGCGTCTTGCCGAATTCCTTTCGGCGCTTGAAGGCCGTCACGTTCATATTGGAATCGCTCTCCGATCGCCTTCGAGTCTATCGAGGCGAGAATGCTGTTGCAATAATTTTCGTAAGCGGTAGTATTTTCGAAAATCTGGTTCTGGGGGCGATGGGAGCGCGCATGAAGGCTGTCTTGGTACATCGCCCGGGAGGGCCGGACGCCCTGGAATATCAGGACGTCCCGATGCCTGTGCCCGGCGAAACCGATGTGCTGATCCGGGCCGAAACCTTCGGGGTCGGGCAGCCGGACAAGCTGATCCGCAGCGGCGTCTACAAATGGATGCCGCCGTTGCCGGCCAACCCCGGCAACGACGTGGCGGGCCGGATCGAGGCCGTCGGCAGCGCCGTCCGCGATATCAAGGTCGGACACAAGGTGCTGCTAAGCGCCCGCGATCTGGCGCAGCGCGGTGGCTGCTACGCCGAGATGGTCGCAGCCCCGGCGGATGCCGTCCATCTGCTGCCCGAGCAGGTTGATCTCGAAACCGCGGTTTGCCTTGCCAACTACCAGGTGGCGTGGGCGCTGTTGAATGAATGCGGATCGGCGCGTCCGCCGAAATCGGTGCTCGTCATCGGCGCGGCCGGCGGCGTCGGCTCATCGCTGGTGCAACTGGCGAAGCTGGCGGGCATGACCGTGATCGGCACCGTCAGCTCGGAGGAGAAGGCGGTCTTCGCCAGCGCCATGGGCGCCGACGGCATCATCTACTATCGCGGCGAAGACGTCGTCGCGCGCGTGCGTGAACTGACCGGCGGGCGCGGCGTCGATCTGGTGCTCGATCACGTCGGCGGTCCTGATTTCTTCAGTCATCTGCGCGCACTGGCCAAGTGGGGAACGGTGGTTTCCTACAACGCGTTCGACGGCCTGCCGACGCAGAACATGATGGAGGAGATGCGCAAGCATCTCGACGTCTGCCCCGCGATCCGCTGTTTCTCGTTTCACATCTACGACCACGACCGCGAAGGCCGCCGCGCCATCATGAAGCGCATGATCGGCCATCTGGCTGACGGCAGCATCAAGCCGGCGGTTTTCGCGCGCTTCAAGCTGTCCGAAGTGCGGCAGGCGCACGAGCTGCTGGATTCGGGCAAGGCGCTCGGCAAGATCATCATGACGCGCGACTGACGGGGATGGTTACGATGATAAAGGTCAAACGCATCAGGCACGCGACGTTCGCGACCGCCGATATCGAACAGCAGATCGAATATTATCAGGGGATCATCGGTCTCGGCGTCGTCGAACGGCGGGCCGATCGCGCGCTGTTCGCCTCCGAAGCCGGTGAACTGACGCTGGTTCTGGAGCAGGATACGGCGTCATCCTGCAAGGCCATGGCGTTCGAGATCGCTCCCAATGTCGAACTCGGGGACGTCGGCAAGCAGCTCAGCGATCTCGGCATCAAATCCGAACTCCGCTCCGATCCCGTGCCGGGAATACCGCGGACGCTGGTTTTCTCAGACGTCGACGGCCGGCAGATCGAGCTGTTCACGCAGTGGCAATTCACCGCGCCGAGCGAACAGGCGCGGGGCATTGTCGTGAACAAGCTCGGCCACATGGCGCTGTACGCGCCCGATCCGGACCGGACCGCAAAATTCTATGCCGACGTTCTGGGTTTCCGCGATTCGGACCGGATCGAGGAGAACTTCGTCTTCATGCGCTGCGGCTTCGAGCATCATGCGATTAACTTCGCGCGCGGCACTGACGCGCGGCTGCATCACATGGCGTTCGAACTGCGCGATGCATCGCACATGCAGCAGGCTTGCGACCTGCTCGGGCGCCGAAAGATCCCGCTGTTGTGGGGACCGGTGCGGCACGGCCCCGGCCACAACATCGCGACCTATCATCGCGATCCCGACGGCTATCTGATCGAGCTGTTCTACGACATGGACCGCATGGCCGACGAGGAACTCGGCTATTTCGAACCGCGTCCCTGGCATCGCGACCGGCCGCAGCGGCCGAAGACCTGGATCGGATTGCCGCGCGACATCTGGGGCGTCGGCCCGTCGCCTGAGGCGGCGGAGTTTTCGCCGAAGATGCGCGGCGGGAAATAAGCGCGCGGAACTTTCACGGCCAACAAGAACACAGTGATCGATACGGGGAGAGACGAAAATGCCGGGATCAGCGCGCAGTTCAGTTCGTCGTCATTCGTTCGGGCGACTGTTCGCTATGCTGTTGATCGCCACGATCGCGGGATCAATTAGCGCGGCCTCCGCGCAGGATTATCCGACCCGGCCGATCCGGCTTCTCCACGGTTTCGCCGCCGGCGGCGCCGCCGACACGCTGTCGCGCATCCTGGCGAACGGGCTCTCCAAACGGCTGGGCCAGCCGATCGTGATCGAGGCCAAGCCGGGTTCGGGCGGCAATCTCGCCGCGGCCCAGATCGCCAAGGCTGAGCCCGACGGCTACACGATCGGGCTCGTCACCGGCGCCCACGCCATATCGCCGGCACTCTACAAGTCGCTGCCTTACGATTCCGTCGAGAGCTTTGAGATGATCTCGACCGCCGTCTACTACGCGCTCGTGATCGCGGTTCGCGCCGATTACGAGGCCAAATCACTTGGCGAATTGATCGCGCTCGCGAGAGCAAAACCCGGCGAGCTCAATTATGCTTCCGTTGGATTTGGCAGCACCCATCATCTGGCCGGCGCGCTTCTGGAAACCACGGCCGGCATCAAGATGGTGCACGTTCCCTATCGCGGCGATTCGCTTACCGTCACCGCGCTGCTCGGCGGCGAGATTCCAATGATCGTGGGAACGCCGGTGCTGTTGGCGCCGCAGATCGAGAGCGGGGCCATTCGCGGGCTCGCCGTCACATCACCCGGGCGCAGCAAGCTCTTGCCGAATGTTCCCACGGCCGATGAATCCGGCGTCAAGGGATTTGATGTGCGCACCTGGGCCGGGCTGCTGGCGCCGAAGGGCACACCGCCGGCGATCGTCAAGCGCCTTAACAAGGCCGTTCTGGAAACCCTCGCTGATCCCGAAACCAGGGCGGCGCTGGAGACCGCGATCGGCGGCGACGTGCAGGGCAGCACGCCGGAGGAGATGCGCGCGCTGATTCAGTCGCAAATCGTGAAGTGGGCTGACGTGATCAAGACGGCGAATATTCCGCGGCTGTGACGATCAAGGCATCGTCATGGCGGCCCTGCTTGCATTTCCGGCAGGGTGAGCGGCCGAAAGCGCCTTTGTCGCTGCCGTCCTTTCGCGTATATGTCCGCAGACACACTCCTTCCTGAGAGGCCATGTGACTGCAACCAATCCTGCCGCGGGCAAACCGGTCGGTTCCGCTGATCTCGTCAATGTTCCGCGCCTGGTGACGGCCTATTTCGCCGGAAAGCCCGATCCGGCCGATCCCGCGCAGCGCGTTGCCTTCGGCACCTCGGGTCATCGCGGCACGTCGCTGAAAAACTCCTTCAACGAAAACCACATTCTGGCGACGACGCAGGCGATCTGCGATTACCGCCGCGAAACCGGGCTGACCGGTCCGCTGTTCATCGGCATCGACACCCACGCGCTGGCGGAATCGGCGCTGGTGAGCGCGGTGGAAGTGTTTGCCGCCAACGGCGTCGATATCATGATCGACGATCGCGGCGGCTACACGCCGACGCCGGTCATCTCGCACGCGATCCTGAGCTACAACAAGGGCCGGACAAGCGGCCTTGCCGATGGCGTCGTCATCACGCCGTCGCATAATCCACCCGAGGACGGCGGCTACAAGTACAACCCGCCGCATGGCGGTCCGGCCGATACCGATGTCACGGCCAGGGTGGAAAAAGCCGCGAACGCCTTTATGGCGGCGGACATGAAGGGCGTGGCGCGTATGCCGTATGAGCGCGCCCGCAAGGCGCCGACGACGCATCTGCATGATTATATCCGCCCCTATGTCGCCGACCTCGGCAACGCCGTGGACATGGCGCTGATCAAATCATCCGGCGTGAAGATCGGCATCGATCCGCTCGGCGGCGCCGCCGTGCATTACTGGCAGCCGCTCATCGAGCACTACGGCATCAACGCCACTGTTGTGAACGAAATCGTCGATCCCACGTTCCGTTTCATGACCGCGGACTGGGACGGCAAGATCCGGATGGATTGCTCGTCGCCTTACGCGATGGCGAGCCTGATCCAGATGCGCGACAGGTTCGACGTCGCCTTCGCCAACGATACCGATGCCGATCGCCACGGCATCGTGACGCGTACCGGCGGCCTGATGAACCCGAACCATTTCCTCGCCGCTGCGATCGCCTATCTGTTCGAGCACCGGCCGCAATGGGGCAGGGATGCCGCGATCGGCAAGACCATCGTTTCCAGTTCGATCATCGACCGCGTCGCGAAGAAGCTGAACCGCAAGCTGGTCGAGACCCCCGTCGGATTCAAATGGTTCGTCGACGGCCTCGGCAGCGGCGCATTCGGCTTTGCCGGCGAGGAAAGCGCCGGCGCCTCGTTCCTCAAACGCGATGGATCAGTTTGGACCACCGACAAGGACGGCGTCGTGATGGGGCTGCTCGCAGCCGAAATCCTCGCCAAGACCGGCCGCAATCCCAGCGAGTTGTTTGCCGGATTGACCGCCGAACTCGGCACGCCCGTCTACGCGCGGATCGACGTGCCGGCGACGCCGAAGCAGAAGAACGCGCTGAAAGCGCTCGGGCCGGATCAACTCGGCATGAAGGAAATGGCCGGCGAGCCGGTGACGGCGATCCGGACCAAGGCGCCCGGCAACGATCAGCCGTTCGGCGGCATCAAGGTCGAGACCGCTCAGGGCTGGTTCGCGGCACGGCCGTCCGGCACCGAAGACGTCTACAAGATCTACGCCGAAAGTTTCCGCGACAAGGATCATCTCGGCAAGATTCAGGATGATGCCAAGGCCGCGATCGCCAAGGCGTTCTGATAAAGCGCGGTCTCATTTCCGTCATGGCCGGGCATAGCCGTCTGAAGGACGGCGTCGCTTCCGCTCGCCTATGTCCCGGCCATCCACGCCTTCCTTGCTTTCAGACTGAAGACGTGGATGCCCGGCACCCGTCTCCGCCAGGGCTTCGACGGGGCCACGAGCGGTTGGCCCGCCGAAGCTTTAGCGAAGGCGGCAAGGCCGGGCATGACGAGATACAAAATGAAACGAAATATTAGGGTTACCCAATCGTCAACGCTTATGGTTTTTTAAGTATTTCGACCGACCTTGGTTGCCGGCTGTAGCCGGTAACAGTTTGGGTTGAGTCGATGAAGACAATCTCAGTTGCGCTTCTTGGTCTGCTGTTGGGCGCCAGTCTCCCGGGCGCCAATCCCGCCAGGGCGGCAGACATGCCTGATGTCATTCCGGCCTATGCCGCGGCGTGGTCCTGGACCGGCTTTTATGCCGGCGCGCATCTCGGCGCCGGCTCCGCCAATGCGCAGTTTTCCGATCCGGCAGGCCCGCCGATTTATGGCGGAGCCGTCCGAAGCCCTTCGTTCCTTGGCGGCGGGCAGGCCGGTTACAACTGGCAAATTCCAAACTCGAATTTTGTTCTCGGCGTCGAGGGCGATGTCTCCGGCTTTATCGCCGACGGCAGCGCAACCTGCCTGGCATCGTCAGGCTTCTTTATCTCCGCGAACTGCAGGGTTCGTCAGGGTCTCGGCGGCAGCCTGACCGGCCGCGTCGGCTGGGCCGCGGGCGCCCAGGGGCGCACGTTGCTCTATGCCAAGGGCGGCGGCGCCTGGTTGCAGGAGAAGATCGACATCACGTCCAATCCGCTGATTTTTCCCTCGACGGTCTTCGACGGCACGCGATGGGGATGGACCGCCGGTGCCGGCGTGGAACGGGCGATCACGCCGGCCTGGTCGTTCAGGCTGGAATATGACTACGCGCGTTTCGGCGCCGTCAACGTCGCCACGCCGGAAAGCTTCGTCCAGGTTCTGCCGCCGTTCAACAACGGCTATCTTCGCACCGCGGGCGGCACGACCGCGGTCAGCCAGGACCTGCAAACCGTCAAGATGGGCCTGAACTACAAGTTCGGCGTTGACGGCGATGCGAGGTTTCAGCCGACGGAATCGGAATACCGCCTGAGAGGCGCCACCGATGCGGGCGTCATCCCCGCCATCGAAGTCGAAATCGGCGGGCGCACCTGGTACTCATCCGGCCGCTTCCAGAAAGATCTCGGCGCCACCGCCAATCCATCGCTGCAGAACGTGCTGGTCTCGCGGCTCACCTACGACACCACGGCGGCATCGGGCGAGGTGTTCGGCCGCCTCGACACTTCGCAGAACTTCTTCCTCAAGGGTTTTGTCGGTGGCGGAAAGATCGTGTCGGGCAAGATGCACGACGAGGATTGGCTGATCTTCAATGGAACGGTGCCCTATTCGAACACGCTCTCGACCGTGAGCGGCGACATCGGCTACGCCACGATCGACGTCGGCTATTCGTTGTTTCGCGGACCCAGCGCCAATGTGGGCGGCTTCATCGGCTACAATTACTACCGCGAGGACAAATCGGCCTTTGGCTGCGTCCAGATCGCCAATCCCTATTCCGCCTGCGTTCCCTCGATACCGAACTCCACGCTCGCCATCACCGAAAACAACAAGTGGAATTCGCTCCGGGTCGGTGCGACCGGCGCCGTCAAGCTCATGGACGGTTTGACGCTGACCGCCGAAGCCGCCTATCTGCCGTTCGTGAATTTCACCGGCGTCGACAACCACGTGCTGCGGACCGACGTGGCCAACACCGTTTCCCCGGAGGCGGGCGCCGGCCACGGCATGCAGCTCGAGGCCATCCTGTCTTACGCGATCGGCAAAAACTTCAGCGTCGGTGCGGGCGGCCGCTACTGGGCGATGTGGGCCCCCGGCGCATCCACCAACATCTTCGGCACCGACTGCCCCTGCCAGACGCTGCCGGTCCGCGCGGAACGCTACGGCGGATTCATCCAGGCCTCCTACAAGCTGGATGGGTGGAAGTAACAGCTCCTTGAATCGTTCGGCCGCTCGCTCCCTCCACACCTGCACTGCAGCAAGCACGCGATGGACGTCGGGAGCATGCGAGATGCTCATGACGCCATGATCTGGCTGAAAAGGCCTGTTCTGTCCCCCGAGCTTCCAGTAATGCAAACGTAAGGGGGCAAGTCGTCCTCCGGGGAGGAAGCGATCGCGTGAGCAACTCGCCGTTCCGGCGGATGATCGGAGCCAGCACGCCGGACTTCTGGCGTTTGTGGTATGTCGGCCTGATCGTCGCCATCGTGCGCTGGCTGGAAACCGTAGCCGTCGGGATTGTCGTCTACCAGCGCACCGATTCGGCGTTTCTGGTCTCGATGATGACTATGCTCCGCGTGCTTCCGATGGGACTCTTCGGGGTGTTTCTCGGCGCGCTTGCGGAGCGCTTTGACCGCGGCCGGGTTCTTCTCATCGTCATGCTGCTGATGATCGGCACCTCGGCAATCCTCGCAGTCCTCGACTGGACCGGACAGCTCGAGATCTGGCATCTCGCGCTCGCCAGCTTCATCAACGGGTGCGGCTGGTGCACCGACAACCCGGTGCGCCGCGTGATGATCGGTGAAGTCGTGGGCCGCGAACGGATGGGCACCGCGATGTCGCTGGACGTCGGCGCCAGCAATGCAACCAGGATGATCGGCCCCGCTCTCGGCGGATTCCTGCTTGCCTGGACCGGCATTCAAGGCGCTTTTATCCTGAGCGTGCTGATGTATTGCACCGCGCTCTGGGCGGTTCTGACCATCCGCTCGCGCATTCCGCGCACCGCAGGCTCCGGCGCCGTGCTGGCGCAGATCGCCGAAGGGCTCGCCTTGGTGCGCACCGACAAGCGGCTGATCGGCGTGCTGGTTGTGACCGTGGTCTACAATATCTTCGCCTGGCCCTTTACGAGCATGATCCCCGTCATCGGGCGCGACCGTCTGCATTTGGGACCGGAGGGCGTCGGCCTGCTGGCCAGCCTGGACGGGATCGGTGCTTTCGTCGGCGCGCTTCTGCTGGCGTTGTGGCTGACGCCGAGATGGTACGGCCGGGCCTATCTTTGTGGCGTCATCAGTTACCTGATCATGGTGGTGATATTCGCGCTGGTGCAAAGCCCGGCGCTGGCAGGCGCGGCATTGCTGCTGACCGGGCTAGGTGGCGCCGGATTTGCGACGATGCAGGCGACATTGGTCTATCTCGCCGCGCCGGCGGAAATGCGCTCGCGCATACTGGGCGTCCTGACCGTCTGCATCGGCACCGGTCCGATCGGCTTCCTGTGGTTGGGATGGCTCGCGGACCGCATCGGCTCGCACAACGCCACGGCGGTGACCGGCGTTCTTGGCTTGCTGGCCATGGCCGCGACCTGGCGCTGGTGGAAGGAGATTTGAAGGGGAACCGCTTGTTGGCGTCTCCGCTCACAGAGGCCCATGCCGATCCATCTGTTGCCAAAAGAATTCCTAGCTGCTTCGCTCGCTTGCAGCGACCGGATGTCAACTCACGGCGCCAGGGAGAGAAGAACGTGACGCACAAGGGCATGGTGGTAACTCCGCAACCCGAGGCCACAGAGGCGGGCAGGGACATCCTCGTCGCCGGCGGCAATGCGATCGATGCTGCCATCGCGGCAGCGCTGGTTCAGACAGTCGTCGACCCCATGATGTGCGGCATTGCCGGTTTCGGAAGTCTGGCTGCCTATTTCCCGTCGAAGAAGGTGCATACCTACTACGATTTCCACGCCCCTGCGCCATCAGCCGTACGGCCTGACATGTGGCAGGATCTGATCGAGGGCGAAGCGCGTGACGGATACGGTTTCATTCTCAAAGGCAACGTGAACGACATCGGTTATCAATCGATCTGCGTGCCTTCCTCGCTCCGGGCCTTTGCCGACGCGCACCGCGATCTCGGCAAATTGCCCTGGTCGGAGCTGTTTGGTCCGGCCATCGATTACGCGGAAAGCGGCTGGAACGTCCGGCCGCATGTCTACAGCTGGTGGTCGGAAGAAGGAACGATGGGCCGCGTGAGCAACGCCAATCGAATTTCATTCGTCCCATCGGCCAAGGCGCTTTATTGCAGAGCGGATGGGTCGCCGAAGCGGGTGGGAGATCGCGTCGTCAATCGTGACTATGGAAACGTGCTGCGGGTGATCGCGAAGGACGGACCCGACGCATTCTTTCGTGGCGAGATCGCCGATGCCATCGACGCGGACATGCGGGCCCACGGCGGTCTGTTGCGCCGCGCTGATCTCGAGAAGCTGCAGACCAAAAGGAACAAGCCGCTCTCCGCCACCTATCGAAACCTTCAGGTTACGACAAATCAGGCGCCCGGCGGCGGCATCATGCTGCTGGAGATGCTTCGCACGCTCGAGAATTTCGATTTGAAGTCCATAGGTCACAACAGCGTCGAATACATCAGAGTCGTTGCCGAAGCTATGAAGGCCGCAACCCGCGACAAGGACCTCTTTATCGGCGACCCTTCCTTTGTTGACGTTCCGACCGATCGTTTGATCTCGAAGGAGCACTGCGCCGAAATCGCTGAAGGCATCAAGCGTGGCGACAAGGTCAACGTGGTAAGGCTCAATGCGGGCCTGCCGAGCAAGGACACGACACAGGTTTCGATATGCGATGCCGAAGGCAACTGCATCTCGATGACCCATTCCCTTGGATTGCCATCTGGCGTGATCACCAATGGACTAGGCTTCATGTACAATGGATGCATGGGGGTCTTTGATCCCAGGCCCGGGCGCGCCGGATCGCTGGCGCCCGGAAAAGCAAGATTCTCCTCCATTTGCCCGTCGATCGTCTTCAGGGATGACAAGCCCGTCCTGGTGATCGGAGCACCTGGTGCGACCCAGATCGCCATGGGCGTGCTCCAGGTATCGCTGAACGTCCTCGATTTCGAAATGTCGATGCTGGAGGCGGTCTCAACGCCCCGCTTTTCGGCTACCAGCGATATCATCGATCTCTCGAACCGGATCCCGCGCTCCGCCGAGCGCGCGCTGAATGAGCTCGGATATCAGACGGTACGATCCGCACTCAGCCACACATTCGGTTGGGTACACGGTATCAAGATTTCTTCTCAGGGGATGGAAGGTGGTGCCGATCCCGCGACCGACGGTATGGCGCTTACGGCTGGCTGAACGGCGGCTCCATCCCGGTTTCGTTTGAGCCGGCACTTCCTTCCCTTCTCCCCTTGTGGGAGAAGGTGGCGCGCGTAGCGCGCCGGATGAGGGGTCTCTATCCGCGGAAACAGACCCCTCACCCGTCACGAACGCTTCGCGTCCGTGCCACCCTCTCCCACAAGGGGAGAGGGAGGCTTTCTGTTTAAAGGCGTTTCTCCCAATGGCTGATCTGCACGGCGTCTTTCCTTACCTCGTTTCACCGATCGATCCCGAAGGCCGCATCCGCACGGACGTGCTCGGGCGTCTCTGCGATGATCTGATCAAATCAGGCGTGCACGGGCTGACGCCGCTCGGCTCGACCGGCGAGTTCGCCTATCTCAACCAGGCGCAGCGCACCGCCGTGGTGCGGACCACGATCGAGGCCGCCAAGGGCCGCGTGCCCGTGATTGCCGGCGTCGCCTCGACCTCGACGGCCGATGCGGTGGCGCAGGCGAAGGCGTATCAGAAGCTCGGCGCCGACGGCATCCTCGCAATCCTCGAAGCCTATTTCCCGATCTCGGATGCGCAGGTGGAATCCTATTTCCGCGCCATTGCGGACGCGGTCGAGATTCCCGTCGTGATCTACACCAACCCGCAATTCCAGCGTTCGGACCTCACGCTTGACGTGATCGAGCGCCTCGCCGCCCATCCGCGCATCGGCTACATCAAGGACGCCTCGACCAATACCGGCCGGCTGCTCTCGATCATGAACCGCTGCGGCGACAGCATTAAAGTGTTTTCGGCCTCGGCCCACATTCCGGCGGCGGTGATGCTGATCGGCGGCCTCGGCTGGATGGCCGGCCCGGCCTGCATCATCCCGCGCCAGAGCGTCGAACTCTATAACCTATGCCAGACGAAGCGTTGGGACGAGGCGCTGACACTGCAGCGCAAGCTGTGGCGCATCAACGAAGCTTTTGCGCGATTCAACCTCGCCGCCTGCATCAAGGCCGGCCTGGAGATCCAGGGCTACGCCGTGGGTGACCCCGTCCCGCCGCAGGCGGCGCTGACGGCGGAGCAGCGCAAGGTGGTGGAAGCGGCGTTGAGGGATATTGGATAACGTCATTCCGGGGCGCGCGTAGCGCGAGCCCGGAATCCATTAGCCCGCAGACGCTGTCGCCCGATGGATTCTCTGATGTGCAATTGCACATCATAGCTCTCGCTTCGCGAGCCCCGGAATGACAGCTTAATCTGGACGGCGTCCTCTCCCGTCATTGCGAGCCAACGGGTCGCGCGAATGCGCGCCCGATGCCGGGCTCCGCGAAGCAATCCATATTGCGCCGAGCCGAGGAATGGATTGCTTCGCTGCGCTCGCAATGACGATGCGGTGAGAGCGCCTGCGACAAAACAACCCGACGGGCAAATCACTTCTGTTTTGCGGAAATCATGTCAGGTCAAAAGATTCCGAAAATCAAAAATATTCTTGTTGCCAATCGGCCCAAATCAGTGCGCATCTATCGCCATCCCGTCCTATCAAGAGGGGCGTCGGCCGTCGTCACGACGAGGGGCGGGTTGCGGTGGACGTAACAGTTGCGATGGACGGTCGCGGCTGAAGCGTACGCCGAAAGCGTGTGGTCCTGGCGCCCGTAACGGCGTCAAGTCTTTCGGGAGCCAACGCTTCCGAGGGGCGACGGTGGCAATAGAGGCCGTCTCACCGGGGAGAGCGCGTTATAAGCCGTAAAGCCATTGCGCAGGGAAGGCTGGGTGTTCTCCGCTGCCCTGTATGCTCGTGTGCAGCATTGTTTGCACTATTCGCACACGAGACCGCGGGTGCAGCCCGCATCCGGCATCCCCTGAGCCCTCTGA
>NZ_JAFCLZ010000002.1 GCF_018130165.1 Bradyrhizobium sp. JYMT SZCCT0180
CCGGCGTAAAATCAAGCGCGCCGGTTGGGACGACGCCTTCCTCTTGGCTACCCTCAGCCATATGCGATAGCCCTGCCGCTTGCGGGGAGAGGTCGACGCGCTCTTGCGCGGCGGGTGAGGGGGTACCGAACTCACCAACACCTCGCTCGTGGAGAGAGGCCCCTCACCCCAACCCTCTAAGAGCGAGCTTCGCTCGTCTCGACCCCGCGAGGAGCGGGGCGAGGGAGCAGAGCGGCGCCAAGCCTCACCCCTTCCTCACATCTCCCGCGTCCGCTTCGCTGGCTTCCAGTGAGGCCGGCTCCAGATGGTAACGCTTGGTCAGCGGCATCTGGGCAATCGCAAAGATCATCGTCAGCGGAATCACGCCGAACACCTTGAAGCCGACCCAGAAGTCGGTCGACTGGGTACGCCAGACGAATTCGTTCAAAAGCGCCATGGCGAAGAAGAACAGCGTCCAGCGCATGGTGAGGATGCGCCAACCCTGCGGCGTCAGGTTGAACACCTGATCGAACATGACGGCGATGAAGGAACGGCCGAACAACAGGCCACCGCCGAGGATGGCGGCGAACAGGCCGTAGATGATGGTCGGCTTGACCTTGATGAAGGTCTCATCATGCAGCACCAGCGTCAGCGTGCCGAACACGATGACGATGACGGCGGTGACGATCGCCATCATCGGCACATGCCTGGTCACCACATAGGACGCGATCATCGCCGCGATGATCGCCACCATGAAGGCGCCGGTGGCGACGAACAGACCGAATTTGGCGTTGGCGACAAAGAACACGATCAGCGGACCGAGTTCGGTCGCAAGCTTGAACAGCGGATGCGGCTGGGTCTTGTCCATTTCAAATCCTACGTTGCTGTCATCACCCGCGAAAGCGGGTGATCCAGTATTCCGCGGCGTCTCGATTCCAATCAGCAGCGCAGCGTACTGGATGCCCCGCCTCCGCGGGGCATGACGAGAAGAAACCTATGCCTCGATCCCTGCAATCGCGTTCGCAAAATCCCGCGCGGTGAACGGCGCCAGATCGTCGACGCCTTCGCCGACGCCGATGAAGTGCACCGGCAGTTTGAACTTCTCCGACAGCGCCACCAGGATGCCGCCCCGCGCGGTGCCGTCGAGCTTGGTCATCACGAGGCCGGTGACGCCTGCGGTACGATGAAATGCCTCGACCTGCGACAGCGCATTTTGTCCCACCGTGGCGTCGAGCACCAGCAGCACCGCATGCGGGGCCGAGGCGTCGACCTTCTTGATGACGCGGACGACTTTTTCGAGCTCTTTCATCAGCTCGGCCTTGTTCTGCAATCGCCCGGCGGTGTCGACCAGCAGCACGTCGATCTTCTGCTCCTGCGCCGCCGTCAGCGCATTGAAGGCGAGGCTGGCCGAATCCGATCCCTGCGCGCCCGCGATAACAGGCGATTTGGTCCGCTCGCCCCAGACCTTCAACTGCTCGATCGCGGCGGCACGGAACGTGTCGCCCGCCGCCAGCATCATCTTGCGGCCTTCGGCGCTGAGTTTCGCCGCCAGCTTGCCGATGGTGGTGGTCTTGCCGGAACCGTTGACGCCGACCACCAGGATAACGAACGGCTTGTGTGCCGTATCGATCACCAGCGGCCTGGCCACCGGGGCCAGCACCTTCTCGACCTCGGTTGCAACGACGGCCTTGACCTCATCCGCCGAGATCGCCTTGTCGTAGCGGCCGGCGCCGACGGCATCCGCGATCCGCACTGCGACCTCGGTGCCGAGATCGGCGCGCAGCAGCACATCCTCGATATCATCGAGCATGGCGCGGTCGAGCTTGCGCTTGGTGACGAGGTCGGCAACGGCGGACCCGATCGAACTCGAGGTTCGCTTCAGGCCGCTCGAAAGCCGCCGCCACCAGCTCAGTTTGGGAGTTCCGGGAGTGGTATCGCTCATGTCGGACGTGTGTTAGCGGTTTCGCGCCATGAACGAAAGCCACAACAAACCCATTGATATTCCCGGGACATCCCTTGATGTTCCCGGCGCATCCCTTGATGTCGCCGACCTGACGGCGGAAGAAATCCAGGCACGCGTGCTCCACCGCGACGGGCTGATGCTGGTCATCGACAAGCCTTGCGGCCTGCCGGTGCATCGCGGCCCCAAGGGCGGCGCCAATCTGGAAACCTCGTTCGACGGGCTGCGATTCGGCCTGCCGCGGCCGCCGGTGCTGGCGCACCGCCTCGACAAGGACACGTCCGGCTGTCTCGTGCTGGGACGCCATCGCAAGGCCACCGCCTCGCTCGGCCTGCTGTTCAAGCACGGCAAGATCGGCAAGACCTACTGGGCCGTCGTGGAAGGCGGACCTGCCGAAGATGAGGGCACCATCGACATGGCGCTCGGCCGGCTCAACGTCGAGCGCGGCTGGTGGCAGAAGCCGGATCCGGACGGTCAAAAAGCCGTCACAAACTGGAAAGTGCGCGGCCGCGGCGACGGGCTCGCCTGGTTAGAGCTGGAACCGGTCACCGGCCGCACCCATCAATTGCGCGTGCACACATCGGCCACAGGCTGGCCGATCGTCGGCGACAACATCTACGGCAACGGCCCCCGCTTCGGCGAGCCGCGCCTGCATCTGCATTCCCGCGAAATCGTGATTCCGATTTCAAGGAACAAGGAACCGGTCCGCGTGGTCGCGCCGGCGCCGGAGCATATGCAGGAGCGGCTCAGGGCCTGCGGGTGGAACGGGGAGTAGCCCCAACTCGTCATGGCCGGGCTTGACCCGGCCATCCACGTCTTTGTTGCACAACAGAAAGTAAGTCGTGGATGCCCGGGACAAGCCCGGGCATGACGGAGAGCTAAACGTTCAGCCGCGCGCCGTCATGTCCGATCATCGTCAACGCCTGCACCGCACCCGGCATTTCACCACTGATCGCTACCGGCAGGAAATGCTCCGTCCGCCCCTGCTTACCGCTCTCGATCAGCACCTGTCGCGTTGCGCCGATCTCCGACGCCAGCCGTTTCCGCAACGCCGCCTCGCCCGTCGCGCGCAAGCGCTTGGCACGGTCCTTGATGGCCTCGCCCGCGACCTGCGGCATCCGCGAGGCCGGCGTACCCGGGCGTTTTGAGTAAGGAAACACATGCAGGAAGGTGAGACCGCATTCCTCGACGAGATCCTGCGATCGTGCGAACATCGCTTCGGTCTCGGTCGGAAAGCCCGTGATGATGTCGGCGCCGAGCGCGATGTCCGGCCGCAGCCGGCGCACCTGCGCGCAGAATTCGATGGCATCGCTGCGTGAATGCCGCCGCTTCATCCGCTTCAGAATCAGATCGTCGCCGGACTGCAGCGACAGATGCAGATGCGGCATCAGGCGTTCATCGTCGCCGATGACGTCGAGCAGATCGCGATCGGCTTCGATCGAGTCGATCGATGAAATCCGCAAACGCTTCAGCTCCGGCACATGCCGCAAGATCTGTTTTGTCAGCTGGCCAAGCTTTGGCGTGCCTGGCAAATCAGCCCCGTAGCTGGTGAGATCGACGCCGGTCAGCACGATTTCGGCATGACCGCGCTCGACCAGCGCGCGGACCTGTTCGACAACAGCACCCATTGGCACCGAGCGCGAATTGCCGCGGCCGTAGGGAATGATGCAGAAGGTGCAGCGGTGGTCGCAGCCGTTCTGTACCTGCACGAACACCCGCGGCAGGCCGCTCTGAAAGCCTTCCAGCAGATGTGGCGCCATCTCGGTGACCGCCATGATATCGGCGACCGCGATCTTCTCGCTGGCCTCGATGCCGAAGCCGGAATCGAACGCCGCACGCGCGCTGCGCCAGGCCTCGCCGCGCATCTTCTCGTCATTGCCGACGACGCGATCGACTTCGATCATGCCGGCGAACATTTCAGGCTGGGTCTGCGCCGCGCAACCGGTCACGACGATCCGCGCATCCGGCCGCTCGCGCTTCAGCCGCCGGATCGATTGCCGCGCCTGCGCCACCGCCTCGTTGGTGACCGCACAGCTGTTGATGACGACGGTATCGGAAAGGCCCGCACGCTCCGCCTCGTGCCGGATCACTTCGGATTCAAAGGCGTTGAGGCGGCAGCCAAAGGTGAGGACGTCAACGCTCATCAAGCTATTCTTTGTTTGAGCATGATCTCTTCGGAAAACCGCTTCACACTTTTCCGGATCATGCTCTACGCGACGCTGGCGAACAGCGCCGGATCGAAGCGGCCTTCATACTCGAACGTTGCCGTGCCCGTCATCAGCACGTGATCGTCGCGCTCGCGCCATTCGATCGAGAGCTTGCCTCCGGGCAGCGACAATTCGACAATGCGGTTGGTGCGCTTCAACCGCGCTGCCGCGACCGCGGTGGCGCAGGCGGCCGAGCCGCAGGCCCTGGTCAGGCCGGCGCCGCGTTCCCAGGTGCGCATCGTGATGTGGTCGCGATCGACGATATGGGCGAGCGTGATGTTGGCGCGATCAGGGAAAATGGGATGATTTTCCAACAGCGGCCCGAAGCGCTCGAGATCATAGGCGTTGACGTCGTCGACCCAGAAGATCGCGTGCGGATTGCCCATGTTGACGACCGACGGCGAATGCAGGATCGGCGCGTCGATCGGGCCGACCTGCAGTTCGATGTAGCGCGTGTCGCGAAACTCCTCGGCGAGCGGAATCTCCTGCCAGCCGAATTTTGGCGCGCCCATGTCGACCGTGTAGAGATCGGGCTGCGGCCCCTGCCAGCAATTCAGCAGACCCGAGCGGGTCTCGAAGGTCACGGCCGTCTGGCCGGTCTCCTCGAACAGCCGCCGCACCACGCAGCGCATGCCGTTGCCGCAGGCGCCGGCCTCGGAGCCGTCATTGTTGTAGATGCGGATGAAGGCCTCGGTGCCGTCCAGCCGCGGCGGCTGCAATACCATCAACTGGTCATAGGGCACGCCGGCGGGCGAGGCGACGGCGCGCGCCTCCTCCGCGGTCACCTTGGCCGGCTTGTCGCGCAGATCGACCACGACGATTTCGTTGCCGATACCGTTCATCTTGGCAAATGCGTGATTGGCCAGCGCGCTCATGGAATTTCCCAATTTCTGCCTGTCTTATATGGCGAATGATGGCCGATTGCCTAGTACGCAGGGGTCCATGACGCATCTGTCATGGGACGAGGCGGACCTTGCATGTTAGGGATGGCGGCGTCTTTGCGGGCGTGTGGGGACACACCGCGACCGCCTGGGATGGATGGAGAATGCCTAAAATGAACCGTATCAGCCGTTTCCGCTCGGCCATGGCCGCGCTGGTCCCGATGGTGGCAATCGCGGTGGGCGGCCCTGCGCTGGCGCAATCACCGGCACCAGCCGCCTCGCCAGCTGCCAGCCCCTCCGCGGCACCGGCGCCCGCCGCTTCTGCTTCCCCTGCCCCGGCGGAGACGCCTTCACCGGCGGCATCCGCGATCCCGGCACCGGGAACCTCCCCCGCGCCGGTGGCAAGCCCGTCCGTTGCCCCCTCACCGCCACCCGCGGCCGCCCAGACCCCGGCCACGCCCCCTGCGGCCGTCCAGACCGCCGATCCCTTCGGTGAGCAGTTCACGCTGGAGCCCAGGAAAGTGGTGGTCATGAAGGGCACCGCCAGTTGGGACTCGGCGTTCGACACGCTGATCGATTCGTTCAAGGCGCTGAACGCGCTGCTCGAGAAGCAGGGCATCAAGGCCGCGGGCAATTCGATGATCGTCTACACCTCGACCGACGACAGCGGCTTTACGTTCCTGGCCGAGATTCCAGTCGACCAGGAGCCGAAGAACCTGACCAAGGACATGAGCATCGGCAAATCGCCCGAGGGCAAAGCCCTGAAGTTCGTCCATCGCGGCTCCTACGACAACATGGACAACACCTATGAGGCGATCACCAATCACCTCGACGACAAGAAACTCGAAGCCAAGGACACCTTCGTCGAGGAATACATCACCGATCCCTTGAAGACCGCAGAGGACAAGCTGGTGATCAACGTCTATGTGCCGCTGAAGTGAGAGACATGAAGCATCCGCTCGCGTTTGTTATCGCCGCAGCCGTGCTGCTGGCCACGCCCGCACTGGCCCAGACGGTGCCGCCGCCCGCCATCTCCGTGACCGGCGAAGCCAATGTCTCGGTGGCACCCGATCAGGCGCAGATCGATGGCGGCGTTGCCACCGACGCCAAGACCGCGCGCGAGGCGTCCGACGCCAATAACGCGGCGATGGGCAAGGTGCTGCTGGCGCTGAAAGGTGCCGGGATCGACGAAAAGGATTACCAGACCTCGCGGCTGTCGCTGCAGCCACAGTATGCGACCTCATCCAAAACCGTGGAGCGGCCAGGCGTCGTTGGGTTCCGCGCCAGTAACCGCGTCACGATCAAGATCCGCGACGTGACCAAGGTCGCGAGCGTGATCGACGTGCTGGTCGGCGCCGGCGCCAACGAGATCGGCGGCATCAATTTCATCGTAACGCAGCCGTCCAAGCATCTGGACGAGGCCCGCGAGAAGGCGATCGCGGACGCGCGCCGCAAGGCCGATATCTACGCCAAGGCCGCCGGCGTCACGCTCGGCGAACCGATCGGTATTTCCGAGGAGGGCGCGGCCGTGCCGGTGTTTCGCAGCAAGGTGGCAGCGCCGATGGCCGCCGGCGCGCCGGTGGCGCAAGGCGAGGAGACGCTCTCGGTTTCAGTGAGCGTATCCTGGGCGATCAAGCCGAAGGAGTAGTTTCGCTTTCGCTCGACAGACAGACCTCATCCCCGCGTGAGCGTAAGCTCATCGCTGGAGGAGCGCGCTCTTCGCGCGCGTCTCGAAGGATGGATATGGGCCCTCGTGCTTCGAGACGGCGCTGAAGCGCCTCCTCAGCATGAGGGATCACAAACAAGCTCGCGTTAGACCTCAAACACCTGCCCGGGCTTCAACGCCGCAAACCGCTCGCGCGGAACCTTCGCTTCGTCCAGCGCTTCGCCGAGCGCGATCACCGGCGCGTCGATCGCCTCGTCGGTGAGCTGGAACGTGCCGTGGTGATGCGCCAGCGCGGTCTGCGCGCCGCAATCGGCCAAGGCCTTCACCGCATCCGACGGGTTCATGTGCTGGTCGCGCATGAACCAGCGCGGTTCATAGGCGCCGATCGGCAGGATCGCCAGCCGCAGCGGGCCATGTGCTTCGGCAACCCGGCGAAAATGCTTGCCGTCGCCGTAGCCGGAATCGCAGACGATGTAGAGTTTGCCGGCCGGCGTCTCCAGCACAAAGCTCGCCCACAGCGCCTTGTTGCGGTCGAACAATCCGCGCGCCGACCAATGCCGCGTCGGCACCAGCGTCACGGCGATGCCGTTGCCGAGTTCGACCCGATCCTTCCAGTCGAACGCTTCGACTTTGATCGTTTCATCCGCGTCGCGCATGGTGACGTCATTGCCGAGCGGCGTGATCACGCGCGGCGCAAACGTTTTCGCGAGCCTGGACAGCGTCGCCAGATCGAGATGGTCGTAATGGCCGTGCGACACCAGCACGACATCGATCTTGGGCAATGCGTCGAAGGCAATGCCGGGATCGTTGTGCCGCTTCGGCCCGGCCCAGCTGAACGGCGAGGCCCGCATCGACCACACCGGATCGACCAGAATGTTGAGGCCGCCGGCCTGGATCAGCCAGCTGGCATGGCCGACGAACGACAGCCGCACTTTGTTGCCGTCAACACGCGGCGGCGGTGTATCGGCATGCGCACTTGGCACCCAATCCGGCCAGCTCGCACGCTGCCCGCGGCCGCCAAACTGCCAACGCAGTACCTCGGCCAATGATTTCGGCGGCGAACCATCCGGATCGAAGAAGGTCAGGCCGTCGAAATGGTCGGAGACGGGGCCGTCATAGGTTTTCATGCGGGACATCCAGACAGACGGCGCGCCGACGGCCAGGCCGAGGCCGGCGAGCACTGCAAAGACACGGCGGCGGGTAATGGGCACGGGCGCGATCACATAGAGCGGGAGCGAAGGGTACGGGGCGTTATATGGCGTGCCCTGACCAAGTTGGAACCCGCGGCAGAGGGAACGCGCAACTTCGCGCCGGCAAATCGGCATAAAATTGCTTTGTTTCAATGACTTAACGCGTCGTTCAAGGCCGTTTTGGGCTAGTTTCCCCTTGACTTTGATGGCTTCCGGGCGTTTAACCCCGGCACTTCTCGGAAAGACGTTCTTTTCGACTCGCCGCCCGGCCCTTGAGACCGGAGGCCAACGCCCGACAGCGCGATGCGCCCTCGGGCGCAAACGTGTTTGGTTCGGTGTCATCACCCGCCTTGTGCGCGATTGCGCACTGGGGCGGGTGATCCAGTATCCCAGAGTCCTCGGATTGAGCCGAGAAGCTGCGGCGTACTGGATACCCGCCTTCGCGGGTATGACGGCGGTAAGTGACGCAACACCCTGCGCAAGCAGGAAAAAGGACTACGGCATTGTTCGACAATCTGTCGGAAAAGCTTGGTGGAATACTCGATCGGCTGACGGGCCGCGGTGCGCTGTCCGAAAAGGACGTCGACGCCGCGATGCGCGAGGTGCGCCGCGCGCTGCTCGAGGCCGACGTCTCGCTCGACGTCGTCCGCAGCTTCATCGACCGCGTGCGCGAGCAGGCAATCGGCGCCACCGTCGTCAAGTCGGTCACACCCGGCCAGATGGTGGTCAAGATCGTCCATGACGAACTGGTCGCCACGCTTGGCGCTGACGGCCAGACCATCGACCTCAATGCGGTGCCGCCGGTCGCGATCATGATGGTCGGTCTGCAGGGCTCCGGCAAAACCACGACCACCGCAAAACTCGCCCGCCGCATGACCCAGCGCGACAAGCGCAAGGTGCTGATGGCCTCGCTCGACATCTATCGCCCCGCGGCGATGGAGCAGCTCGCCGTGCTCGGGCGCGATCTCGATATTCCGACGCTGCCGATCGTGGCCGGCCAGAAGCCGGCGCAAATTGCCAAACGCGCGCTGGAAGCCGCCAGGCTCGGCGGTTACGACGTCGTGCTGCTCGACACCGCCGGCCGCACCACGCTCGACGAAGAGATGATGAGCGAGGCCGCGGAGATCAAAACCGCCGCCAGCCCGCATGAAGTGCTGCTGGTCGCGGATTCTTTGACCGGCCAGGACGCAGTCAATCTCGCGCGCTCGTTCGACCAGCGCGTTGGCCTGACCGGTATCGTGCTGACGAGGGTTGATGGCGATGGCCGCGGCGGCGCCGCGCTGTCGATGCGCGCGGTCACGGGAAAGCCGATCAAGCTGATCGGCACCGGTGAAAAGACCGACGCGCTGGAGGATTTCCATCCCAGCCGTATCGCCGGCCGCATCCTCGGCATGGGCGACGTGGTGTCGCTGGTCGAAAAGGCGGCAGCGAATATCGACGCCGAAAAGGCTGCGCGCACCGCCGAACGGATGCGCAAGGGCCAGTTCGACCTGTCGGACATGCGTGAGCAGTTGCTGCAGATGGCGAACATGGGCGGCATCAGCGGGCTGATGGGCATGATGCCCGGCGTCGCCAAGATGAAGAACCAGATTGCCAATGCGGGGATCGACGACAAGATCATCAAGCGTCAGGTCGCGGTGATCGATTCGATGACGCGGCAGGAGCGCAAGAATCCCGACATCCTGAAAGCCAGCCGCAAGAAGCGCATCGCCGCTGGCGCTGGCCTGGAGGTTCAGGAAGTCAACAAGCTCCTCAAGATGCACCGGAACATGGCCGACATGATGAAGGCAATGGGTTCGGGCAAACGCGGCCCGATGGCCGGCATCGCGCAGGCGATGGGATTTGGCGGCGGCGGCATGCCGTCGGCCGAACAGATGAAGGCACTGGCGGAGAAAATGCCGGGTGGCGCAGGCCCGGGCGGCATGCCCGCGCTGCCGAAGGATATTCCGGTGGGCTTGCGTCAGGGCCTGCCGAATTTGCCGGGGCTGACAGGCCTCAGCGGCAAGCCGACGCTGCCGGGCCTCGGCGGCTTCCCCGGCAAGAAGAAATAATCGCGATCAATTCACTCTCATCACATCAAACCAAACTTACGGAGAATACAATGTCAGTCGTTATCCGCCTCGCTCGCGCAGGCACCAAGAAGCGCCCGGTCTATCACGTCGTCGTCGCCGACTCGCGCTTTCCCCGCGACGGCCGCTTCATCGAGCGTCTCGGCCATTTCAATCCGCTGCTGCCGAAGGACAACGAAGCCCGGCTGAAGCTCGACATGGACAAGGTCAAGTCCTGGCTCGCCAAGGGCGCGCAGCCGTCCGACCGCGTCACCCGCTTCCTCGATGCCGCCGGTGTCGTGAAGCGTGCCGCGCGCAACAACCCGGAAAAGGCCGTGCCGCGCAAGGAGCGCAAGGCCGCTGCCGAAGCCGCCGCGAAGTCATAAGCGTTAGCGGCGCGGGGCGGTGGCAGCACCGATTTGTGTCGCCCGGATCGGCGCCGCGCATGGCGTGCGCGGCGCGGTAAAACTGTGGACGTTTACCGAAGACCCGCTGGCCGTGAGGGATTACGGCCCGCTGACGACCAAGGACGGCGCGCGCCAGTTCGAACTGGCGCATGCCCGTGAGGCCAAGGATCATCTGGTCGCCACGTTCAAAGGCGTCGCCACCCGCGAGGACGCCGAACGCCTCAACGGCATCGAGCTCTATATCGCGCGCGACAAACTGCCCGAGACCGACGACGACGAATATTACCACGCCGATCTGATCGGGCTGGCCGCGGTGAATGCCGCGAACGAACCGCTCGGCCGCGTCACCGCGATCCATAATTTCGGCGCCGGCGACATCATCGAGATCGCACCACCGCAGGGCCCGACCATGCTGCTGCCGTTCACCAATGCCGTGGTGCCGACGGTCGACCTTGCGGGCGGCCGCGTCGTGATAGAACTGCCCAAGGAAATTGAAGGCGACGACGTTCCGACGCTTACGTGATCGGTTTTTTAATGACCAGTTCTGAAGGTCCCTGGCGCGCCACCATCCTCACGTTGTTCCCGGACATGTTTCCGGGACCGCTCGGCGTCAGCCTGGCGGGCAAGGCGCTGGCCTCCGGGCTGTGGGCGCTGGAATCCCGCGACATCAGGGCATCGGCCACCGACCGCCACCGCAGCGTTGACGACACCCCGGCCGGCGGCGGGCCCGGCATGGTGCTGCGCGCCGACGTGCTGGCGGCGGCGATCGATGCTGCGGATGCCGGCCCGTCCGGTCCAAAGGATCGACCAAGGCTCCTGATGAGCCCCCGGGGTCGGCCATTGACCCAGTCCCGGGTGATCGAGCTCGCCGCCGGTCCGGGACCGCTGATCGTCTGCGGCCGGTTCGAGGGCATCGACGAGCGGGTCATTGCAGCCCGCGGGCTCGAGGAGGTCTCGATCGGCGATTACGTGCTGTCCGGCGGTGAGGTCGCCGCCATGGTGCTGGTGGACGCCTGTGTCCGGCTCTTGCCGGGGGTGATGGGAAGACTGGCCTCGGGGACCGAGGAGAGTTTTTCCGAGGGACTACTGGAATACCCTCAATATACCCGCCCGCAGGAGTTCGAGGGCCGAACGATCCCGGAAATCCTCACTTCCGGCGACCATGCCAAGGTTGCCGCCTGGCGTCAGGCCGAGGCTGAAGCCCTGACCAGGGCGCGGCGGCCGGATTTGTGGGCGATTAAGGCCCGCCAAAAACGCCCAAAAAGCACGACAGACGGGTGACAAGCACGCTTCGATGCCTTATACGAGCGCCAAATCCGCAGCATACAGCAGGATAGATGGACGTTCGCGCAGCCCGCGCTGGACTGGCTGGGCGCGCCGCCGATGGAGATTTCAATGAACATCATTCAACAGCTCGAAAAAGAGCAATTCGACAAATTGGCCGCGACCAAGTCGATCCCCGAATTCGGCCCCGGCGACACTGTGATCGTCAACGTCAAGGTGGTCGAAGGCGAGCGCACCCGCGTGCAGGCCTATGAAGGCGTTTGCATCGGCCGTTCCGGCGGCGGGCTCAACGAGAGCTTCACCGTTCGCAAGATTTCCTACGGCGAAGGCGTGGAACGCGTCTTCCCGGTGATGTCGCCGATGATCGACTCGATCAAGGTGGTGCGCCGCGGCAAGGTGCGTCGCGCCAAGCTGTATTACCTGCGCCAACTGCGCGGCAAGTCGGCCCGCATCGTCGAGAAGACCGAGCGCGCGACCGCCGTCGGCGAGTAATTCGTCTCCTGCAGGGGGATGTGACCAAAAGCGCGGGGTTTGGCCCCGCGCTTTTTTTGTTGGGCGTTTCGTCATTGCAACGGCCCGCAATGACGGTGGATATAAACGCATATCGCGCTTAGATACCTCATGTGCTATGAGGCTAGAATGGTTCCAGATCAAACCAGCTTTGCAGGCCGGCGCGTCGATCCCTTCGTGATCGACGACCGCTCGCGCCTGCCCGGCCGTTTCTTCGGACGCTTTGCGACCTCGGCGACGTCAGAGCTTAGCTGCGGCCTTTGATGCCGCGCTGACTGCCCGTTGCTTGCGCTGATAACCGCGCTGACCGCTCACACAGAATCATTTTTGGAGCTTACGCTCATGTCCAACCCCACCACGCTGTACGACAAAATCTGGAACGACCACCTGGTGCACGAAGCCGATGACGGCACCTGCCTGCTCTATATCGACCGCCATCTGGTGCACGAGGTGACTTCTCCGCAGGCGTTCGAAGGCCTGCGCGCCACGGGCCGCAAGGTTCGCGCGCCGGAGAAGACGCTGGCCGTCGTCGACCACAACATCCCGACCACCGATCGCTCGAAGCCGAATCCCGATCCTGAAAGCATCGAGCAGATGCGCGTGATGGCCGACAACGCCAAGGAATTCGGCATCACCTATTTCAACGAGCACGACAAGCGCCAGGGCATCGTGCACGTGATCGGCCCCGAGCAGGGCTTCACGCTGCCCGGCACCACCATCGTCTGCGGCGACAGCCACACGTCAACGCATGGCGCGTTCGGCGCGCTGGCGCACGGCATCGGCACATCAGAGGTCGAGCACGTGCTGGCGACGCAGACGCTGATCCAGAAAAAAGCAAAAAACATGCGCGCGGTGGTCGACGGCAAATTGCCCGACGGCGTCACCGGCAAGGACATCATCCTGGCCATCATCGGCGAGATCGGCACCGCCGGCGGCACCGGCTACGTGCTGGAATATGCTGGCGATGCGATCCGCGCGCTGACGATGGAAGGCCGCATGACGGTCTGCAACATGTCGATCGAAGGCGGTGCCCGCGCCGGCCTGATCGCGCCGGATGAAAAGGCGTTCGAATTCCTCAAGGGCCGTCCGATGTCGCCGAAGGGCGAGGCGTGGGACGCCGCGATGCGCTACTGGGAAACCCTGCGCTCGGACGAAGGCGCACATTTCGACCACGAGATCCGGCTGGATGCGGCCAAGCTGCCGCCGATCGTCACCTGGGGCACCTCGCCCGAGGACGTGGTGTCGATCACGGGCATGGTGCCGGACCCCGACCAGATCGCCGATGAAGCCAAGCGGCTCTCAAAGCATCGCGCGCTGAAATACATGGGCCTGACCGCAGGGACCAGGATCACCGACATCAAGCTCGACCGCGTGTTCATCGGCTCCTGCACCAACGGCCGCATCGAGGATTTGCGCGCGGCGGCGAAAGTCGCCGAAGGCAAGACCGTCAACGGCCACGTCAGCGCGATGATCGTGCCGGGCTCGGGCATCGTAAAGGAACAGGCGGAAGCCGAAGGCCTCGACAAGATCTTCATCAAGGCCGGCTTCGAATGGCGCGAGCCGGGCTGCTCGATGTGTCTGGCCATGAACCCCGACAAGCTGTCGCCGGAAGAGCGCTGCGCCTCGACCTCGAACCGCAATTTCGAGGGCCGGCAGGGCTTCAAGGGCCGCACGCATCTGGTGTCGCCGGCGATGGCGGCCGCAGCTGCGATTGCCGGGCACTTCGTCGACATCAGGGAGTGGCGTTAACGCGCGTTGCCTCAACCTCGATCCATTCTGGCAACGCCTCGTTAAGGCGCAGGGCTCAGACTGGCTCCTCGGCGGGAATGATCATCGCGAGGAGCCTGAAGTGGCCGATAAACCAGAATATGTCGATATGATCAGCGAGGCGACGCGCCAGAGCCGGCGCAACGTCTCGCGCATTGTCGATCTCGTCCCCGCCACACCCAAGGACACAAGGCGCCTCAGCAACTGGCCGCCCGAGCATTGGCGGGAATGGCGGCTGGAAGCGTTGACGCCGTGGAAGATCAAGCCCTGGAAGGGCAAGGACTGGGACTGAGCCTTTGCGCTCGTCGCTTTCATAAAAAACAGGCGCCCCAGCGGGCGCCTGTTTTGCTTCCCGGGCCTGGCCGGGGCCTCGTTCAAGGAACTCGATCCGACAGCGTCAACACTTTGCTAAGGGCCGGCTGGTAAACTCCCCCTTAACCAATCAGAAAATCGATAGCTGCCTTTAGGATCCCCTCGTGTCGAGGGCTTGATCCGACGCGGCGCCGCGCCACGGGCGGTCCCCGGGGCCGCCGCAACGGTTCGGCAGCGCAAATTTTCCTCCAGAGAGACTTGAGAAAATGATCGCCAGATTTCAAAACCTGCCCATTATTGCCAAGATCGCGGTACCTGCCGCGATCGTCGCCCTTGTGGCGGTCGGGATCGTCGTGCAGGCCTCGATGGCGCTGAGCAATTTGTCCGCGACGGCGGCGAGCCTCGTCGACGGCAACGCGATGCGGGTGCAATACAGTCTGCAGGCCGAAAGCCATTTCAACAGCGCCGCGGTGAGCGAGAAGAACGTCATCCTCTCCGGCACGGACAGCAAGGCTATCAGCCGGAACGTCGAGTCCTACGGCAAGGCCACCGATGCCACGCTGGAGGCGATCGATCGTCTGGCGACCGTCACCACCGCTCCCGAACAGCGCCAGTTGATCGACACCATGCGAACCGCAGTCAAGGACCGCCGGGTCGCCAGCGCCAAGGTGTTCGAACTGGCGGCCGCCGGCAAAATGGAGGAAGCATTCGCCTATTCGGTCAACGTCGCGGCCAAGCATCGCCAGACCGCGATCGCGGCGGTGGGACAACTCATCACCATTAATACGGACGCCATGCGCGCCGCGCGCGACGCGAGCGTCGCCAGCGCCGAATACACCCGTTTCTTGCTCGTGGTCGGGGCGATTGTCGGCCTGCTGCTGGCCTTTGCTATCCTCGGCTGGATCGCGTTCGGCCAGATCGCCCAGCCATTGCGGCGCATGACGCTTGAAATGACCAAGCTTGCCGGGGGCGATCTCGATATTTCGATCGTCGGTGCCGGCCGCACCGACGAGGTTGGCGGTCTCGCCAAGTCGCTCACCGTCTTCAAGGAAAATGCGATGACGGCGCGGCGCCTCGAAGCCGAACAGCGCGAGGAGCAGGTTCGCAAGGAAGCCCGGCAGCGTGCCATCGAAGGTTACATTGCGACCTTCGACGTCCAGGTCTCCGAAGCCCTGCAAACGCTGACCGCGGCGTCGGCCGAGATGCACGCCACTGCCGGCAGCATGACGGCAACGGCGGAGGAAACCAGCCGGCAGGCCACCGCTGTCGCCAACGCCTCCGACGTCGCCTCCGCGAACGTGCAGACGGTTGCCGTGGCGACCGAGGAACTGCATGCCTCAATCAGCGAAATCTCGCGCCAGGTGGCGCAGGCGTCCCAGACCGCCAACCTTGCGGTCGCCGAAACCGACCGCACCAACAAGACCGTCGAGGGCCTGGCCGAAGCGGCACAGAAGATCGGCGATGTCATTGCGCTGATCCAGAACATCGCGTCGCAGACCAATTTGCTGGCGCTCAACGCCACGATCGAAGCGGCGCGCGCCGGCGAGTCCGGCAAGGGCTTTGCCGTCGTCGCCACCGAGGTGAAGGCGCTTGCCACCCAGACCGCGAAGGCGACCGAGGATATTTCAGCCCAGATCGCCGCGATCCAGCAGGAGACCGGCAACGCCGTGACCGCCATCAAGACGATCGGAACGACGATCGCCCAGATGAACGAAATCGCCACGGCGATCGCTGCCGCGGTCGAGCAGCAGAGCGCTGCCACCCGCGACATTGCGCAGAACATCCAGGAAGTTTCGAAGGGGACGACCGAGGTATCTTCGAACGTCGGCAGCGTCAACGACGCCGCCAACGAGACCGGCGCCGCGGCGTCGGAAGTGCTGACGGCGGCTGACGACCTCAGCCATCAATCGGAGAAGCTGCGCGCCGACGTCAACACTTTCCTCGATCTCATTCGCGCCGCCTGATCGCTATCACACCGTAGGGTGGGCAAAGGCGCGCAAGCGCCGTGCCCACCATAGCGCGTCGCTCACCAATATGGCCCGAACCCGAAGCCGAACGTGAACGGCGCCGGTGCGTAATAGGGATATGGCCGGTAGTAATTGGGGCGCGTGTAATAGCGGGGTCCGTAATACGGCCGATAGTATGGGCGAGCAAACGGCCGATAATATCCGTAACCGTAATGGCGCCGGTAATAGCGTTGCGCGCTGAAGTCGGTCGCACCTGATGTGCCGGCGGTTTGTTGCTTCATTTGCGGCGATGCCGCGGCTGCCGAATTGACCGCCGCCGGGCCGGCAAACACCAGAGCGCCCGCGACAGCAGCTGCTCCGATCAAAGTCTTCATGACGATCTACCTCTTCTGATTCAGGATCATCAAATAACAGACAGCAATGGCGCCCGTTTCGTGGCAGTCACCTTGAAGTGAAAACAGACCCGCGATGAACGGGCCTGCTCACTTCACTAATGCAAATTCGCGATCACCAGCGGCGATGATGGTGACGATGATGATGATGCCGACGGTGGTGGTGATGACGATGCCAGCGATGATGGCGATGTCGCCATCCCGCCTCTGTCGTCTCGGGCTTGACATCCTCCTGAACGGCGGCGGCAGCGCCGGGGTTGCTCAGCGACAACGCGTTAGCGCGCTCGGTTGGAGCGGCTATAACGAGCATGGCGCCAAAGGCGGCAAGCCCCAGAACTTTCGTCATCTGCATATGTAGTCTCCTTGGTCCTTCAGCGATGAGCTTACGCTCACGCGGGGATTTCACGTTCGTGGCAAGCGGTGCTCGACAAGCAGCCGCTACGCCGCGACGCAGTTCAAAGCTTGATGCTGAGGACGTGAATGCGAACTGAATGACTGCGCCACGAAGATGAACAGGGAGCGTGTACATCGGTTCCGATTAATTTCAGCGGCGCGTCAAACCGGCGCAGACTGCCGTTGCATCGCTGCAGACACTCTGCACTCATGAGCCCGTCATGATTTCAAACATGAACGCCACGACATCGCACGTGGCGACGGCCATTCTCATTCATGGCTCGCCGGCGCAGATATATTTGGAACGCTGATCGATCTGGGAGCTAGCGCGCAGGCGCTAACCGGGCCGCCAGTAGCAGTTCATGCGCGGCGTGATGACGATGCCGCTCGGCCGGTATTCCTGCACATAGGTCGCGGTGCAGCTGCGAACCGCATTCGGGCCCGGATTGTAGCGCGGATAGACATCGGGTTCCCACTGGTCCTGCCGGTAGATCGGCACGCGGCGGAGTGGGCGCCGGCGTTGTGCTGACGCATCGGTGGCGGCCGGCTTCGCTGCCTGCGCGGTGCGCACCCCCGACGGTGCGGTCTGGGCCTGTGCGCCGCCACCCGGCAACAAGAATCCGGTCAAAATCGCCACTACCGCCGCCGTCACAATCCGCTTCATTTCCGCCCACCCAAAGCCTGTTATCGGGCGGTACGGTCTCCGATTGCCGCGCCAAGGTCAACCTTGCGATGATATTCAAAATCAGTAGGCGCGCCGGTGGAACACGCGCTAAACAGGCGAGATGTGGAAGGAAGCAAAAGCGCCGTCGCTCGCCGAAATGGAAGCCATGGCGCATGAGGTTTTCGAGCGCCTGCCAAAAGGCTTTCGAGCCCTTTGCGAGGGCGTGATCATCCGCGTCGACGATTTCCCGACCGACGAGGTCCTCGACGAAATGCAGGCGCAAAGCGAGTTCGACCTGCTCGGGCTGTTCCAGGGCCTCGGCCTGCCGCAGCAAAGCAATAACGACGTCGCCCGCCTGCCCAACATGATCTGGCTCTACCGGCGGCCGATCCTGGACTACTGGGCCGAGCATGAGGAAACGCTGGGCCACATCGTCCGCCACGTCCTGATCCACGAAATCGGCCACCATTTCGGGCTGTCGGATGCCGATATGGAGGGGATCGAGGCCCAAGAGGGGTAGGAACGAGTTAGGAGTAGCAGGGTAGGATTGCGCAAATTGGCCTTTTGCCGGGGCCGTTTTCGCGATAAATCAACGGCCCTATCCCCTCATTTCAGCCGGGAAGTACGATCGATGGACAAGTTCACCACACTGGAAGGCGTCGCTGCGCCCCTGAAGATCATCAATGTCGACACCGACATGATCATTCCGAAGCAGTACCTGAAGACCATCAAGCGTACCGGCCTTGGCAAGGGTCTTTTTTCGGAACAGCGCTACAAGGATGACGGCAGCGAGAATCCGGATTTCATCCTCAACAAGCCCGCCTACCGCAATTCCAAGGTGCTGGTCGCCGGTGACAATTTCGGCTGCGGCTCGAGCCGCGAGCACGCGCCGTGGGCGCTCTTGGATTTCGGCATCCGCTGCGTGATCTCGACCTCGTTCGGCGACATCTTCTACAACAACTGCTTCAAGAACGGCATCCTGCCGATCCGCGTCACCCAGGACGACCTCGACAAACTGTTCGACGACGCCGAGCGCGGCGCCAACGCGACGCTGACCATCGACCTCGCGACCCAGGAAATCCGCGGCCCCGACGGCGGCACCGTGAAGTTCGAGATCGACCCGTTCCGCAAGCATTGCCTGCTCAACGGTCTCGACGACATTGGCCTGACGATGGAGAAGAAGACTTCCATCGACACCTACGAGGCCAAGGCCAAGCAAGAGCGCGCCTGGGCCTGATCACGGTCGCGCGCTTCGCTCGACAATAGAGACGACGCCGATGCGGCCTGACGTCGTCACCTTCTGGCATGGCCCGCTCGATGCGCTGCGGCGGACATGCCTGCGATCGCAGGTCGCAGCGGGCCACAAGGTCACCGTCTACAGTTTCGACCCGCTTGCCGGCTTGCCCGACGGCGTCGGCAACGCCGAGGCCGAAGCGATCCTGCCGCATTCCTTTTCCGAGCGGCTTCGCCCGCCGCAGCCGGACGGCAGCTGGCGCGACTGGACCATTCTGCAGTTCAGCGATTTCTTCCGCATGCGGCTGATGGCGGAGAAGGCCGGCCTGTGGCTCGACGCCGATGTCCTGCTGCTGAAGCCGGTCGAGATCGATCCTGCAAAACCCTATTTCGCCTGGGAGCGGCCGCGCCAGCTCGGCAATTCGGTTTTGTATCTGCCCCCTGGCGATCCGATCGTGACGGCGTTCGAAAACCTGATGAAGCAGGACGAACTGACGCCGGACTGGCTGGCGCTGCGCCATCGCCTGACCTTCATGCTGCGGCAACTGCGCGGCGGATCGAACCGCCTCTCAGATATTCGCGTCGCAATCTTCGGTCCGGCCGCCCTCACCGCACTCGCGCGCCGTGGAGGCGAATTGCAGCACGCATTGCCGAAGCAATCATTCTATGCGGTCCACGCCGAGCCGAGATTATTTTTCGAGCCGTCAGATTTTTCGGCACTGCTGGCCGATCCCGCGATCGTCGGATTACACATCTCGCCGAAAGGCCGCGGCGGCCAACAGCCGATTCCCGGCAGTCTGTATGCGTGGGCGGCGGAGAAATTTGGTTGATTCCGTCGTCCCGGCCTTGAGCCGGGACCCATACGCCGCGGCCGTAGTAATTGCAGGCAGTATACGTCGGGGTTTTTCTACCGATAGATCACGCGGTATGGGTCCCCCGATGCGCAATTGCGCATCTGAGCTCAAGGCCGGGACGACGTGGACTGTGATGTGAAGGTCTCTAATGCCCCATCGCGGCGATCGCGTCCGCAATGGCGATGGTGCGCTTGGCCATGTCGGCGTGCAGCCGTTCCACCATGCGGCCGTCGAGCTGGATGGCGCCGCGGGAGGCGTTTTCGGGCTGCTGGAACGCCGCGATGATCTTGCGCGCTTCCGCAACTTCCTCGACCGGCGGCGTGAAGATCGCGTTGCAGGCCTCGATATGGCTCGGATGGATCAGCGTCTTGCCGTCGAACCCGAGATCGCGCCCCTGCGCGCATTCAACCGCAAAGCCGTCGACGTTGCTGATATCGCTGTAGGGCCCGTCGAGGATTTCGAGGCCATGCGCGCGTGCCGCCAGGATGCAGTGGATGATCATCGGGATCATCGCGGTCCGGCCCGGCTGCATCCGGATGCGCGTTTCGCGCGAAATGTCGTTCGGCCCGAACACAAAACCCGCGAGACGCGTTTCCGAGTCCTTCGACGCCGCGGCGAGCTTGTCCGCGTCCAGCACCGCGCGCGAAGTCTCGATCATGGCCCAGACCCGGATCGAGGTATCCGCGCCGATGTCGCTGAGGCGATTGGCGATGGCGTTGAGATCGGCGACGCTGGAAATCTTGGGAACCAGGATGCCGTCGGGCCGCGCCTTGCCGGCCATGGTGACGTCCTCGATCCACCACGGCGTATCCAGGCTGTTGACCCGGATCAGCACCTCGCGCTTGCCGAACCCGCCGGCCGCGATGGCCTTGGCGATCTGGTCACGGGCCAGCGCCTTGGCGTCCGGCGCCACCGAATCCTCAAGGTCGAGGATGATACCGTCGGCGGCAAGGTTGCGCGCCTTTTCCAGCGCCCGCGCGTTCGATCCGGGCATGAACAACAGACTGCGACGCGGACGGATCATGGGCTGGTTTCCTGAGGACTTGATCCCCACGCGATATCATTTCAAACGAGCCGCCGAAAGCCTTGTTCCGGTCATCGGTCTATGGTTAGGCAAGGGCCATGACCGCATTTCCGCAACATCTGATCGACGGCTACCGGACCTTCACCTCGCAGCGACTGCCTACGGAACAGTCACGCTACCGGGAACTGTCCGAGCGCGGCCAGTCGCCCGCTGTGATGGTGATCGGCTGCTGTGATTCCCGAGTCTCGCCCGAGGTGATCTTCGACGCCGGCCCCGGTGAACTGTTCGTGGTCCGCAATGTCGCCAACCTGGTGCCGGTCTATCAGCCGGACGGCGGCGCCCACGGCGTATCCGCGGCGCTGGAATATGCGGTCAACGTGCTCCGCATCAAGCACGTCGTGGTGCTCGGCCATGCACAATGCGGCGGCATCCGCGCCTTCATCGACAAAATCGAACCTCTGTCGCCCGGCGATTTCATCGGGCGATGGATGCAGATGTTCATCAAGCCGGGCGAAGTCGTCGAGCAGCGTGACCGCGAGTCGATGCAGGAATTTACGGTGCGGATCGAAAAGGCGGCGGTGTTCCGCAGCCTCGAGAATCTGATGACGTTTCCGTTCGTGCGCACGCTGGTCGAACGCGGCGAGATGAATCTGCACGGCGCCTATTTCGGCGTCGCCGAGGGATCGCTGTTCGTGCTCGATCCGACGGCGAAGGAATTCCACGCCGTCAGCGAGATGCAAGGCAGCGTTTAGGGACTACGCCGCCTTCTTCTTGGCGCTGATCAGCTTGCGGTTGATCAGGCATTCGGCGATCTGCACCGCGTTCAGCGCCGCGCCCTTGCGCAGATTGTCGGAGACGCACCACAGCGACAGTCCGTTCTCGACGGTGGCGTCCTCGCGGATGCGGCTGACATAGGTCGCGTCTTCGCCGGCGGCTTCATAAGGCGTGACGTAACCGCCGGGCTCATGCTTGTCGATCACAAGGCAACCCGGCGCGTTGCGCAGGATATTGCGCGCTTCATCGGCGGTGATCGGATTCTCGAACTCGATGTTGACGGCTTCGGAATGGCCGACGAAGACAGGCACGCGCACGCAAGTCGCGGTCAGCCTGATTTTGGGATCAAGAATCTTCTTGGTCTCCATCATCATCTTCCACTCTTCCTTGGTGTAGCCGTCCTCCATGAACACGTCGATCTCGGGGATGACGTTGAAGGCGATACGCTTGGGGAATTTCTTGTTGATCAGTTCGCTGTTGGTGTAGACGGCCTTGGTCTGCGAAAACAATTCGTCCATCGCATCCTTGCCGGCGCCCGACACCGACTGGTAGGTCGCGACCACGACGCGCTTGATGGTGGCCTTGTCGTGCAGCGGCTTGAGCGCCACCACGAGCTGGGCGGTCGAGCAGTTCGGATTGGCGATGATGTTCTTCTTGGTGAAGCCGGTCACGGCGTCGGCGTTTACTTCGGGCACGATCAGCGGCACGTCCGGATCCATCCGCCATGCCGACGAATTGTCGATCACGACGGCGCCGGCGGCGCCGATCTTCGGCGACCATTCCTTCGACACCGCCCCGCCCGCCGACATCAGGCAGATGTCGATATCGGAGAAATCGTAGTGCTCGAGGGCTTTGCACTTCAGGGTGCGGTCGCCATACGACACCTCGACCCCGACGCTGCGGCGTGACGCCAGCGCCACGACCTCGTCCGCGGGGAATTTGCGTTCGTCGAGAATGTTGAGCATTTCCCGCCCGACATTGCCGGTCGCTCCGACCAGCGCGACTTTGTAACCCATCGTTCACTCTCCGACGAAAAATGCCGTCCCCCCGCCCGCGGCGGAAAGGGAAGAGGCAGCGCTTCTATGCGAGAAACACCCTCAGTACAACGTTTGCAAGAACGTTTGACCGTTGCGTTTGGGCGTTTGATGCAGTCCTTTTCGGCCGAACCGGCCAAGTCCCATTACAAGCCCCATTATACGGCGAGAATCCATCCGGCGCTGACCAGCTTTGCGGACGAGCTCCGCGGTACGCTGGCTCGCCTGGTTGCGTATGTAATGACCCTCGCCCTGCTCGCCATGGGCGGCATGGCGCTGTGGGAACAATTGCCCGATGCCATAGCGATGGACCCCTCGTCCAGAGACGCCTCATTGGGGGACGCCTCACTGAAGGATGCCTGGAGCCTGGTCGACCGCTCGTCGCGCGCTTTTGCCGTCAGCCAGTTTGATCCGCACGATAAAACAGAGGCTTACGAGATTTTTCGGCACCCGAAGGGCGGCCGCCGGGACGTCTTCCAGTGGCGCGCCGCCGACAAAAGGCCGGTTGCCGAACTCGAGATCTATCGCCCCGGCAGCGAACTCGGCCATGCCGACCCCGCGATCGCGGAGATAGCTGCCCGAATGGACCCAGGCGGCCTGCGCGAGTTGGAAGCCGCGGGCCTGATCGACAGCAAGTTCGGTACCGTGACCCTGCTGCGCCTGATCAGCGGCGCTGAGGCGGCCCGCGGCTGCCTCGGATTCATGAAGCGCGTCAGCGACTCCCATTTCCGTATCTCCGGCTGGTCGTGCCAGGGCGACAATCTGCCGGCCCGCCGCGCCGCAATCTCCTGCATGCTGAACCGGCTGACCCTGCTCAGCACCGGAAACGACCCGAAGCTGGCGGAAATATTCGCCCGCGCCGAACTCAGGCGCGCGGACTGCGCGACCTCGGCCATGCCGGCCCTGTCGGCGGATTGGCTGACTGGCCGAGACAACCCGCGGCTGCGCGGCGCCTTCTAATTGCCATACCGCGCCAAGATACTGGTTTTCATGAAACTTTTTCGCCAGTGCCGGCATTATTGTGGTCCGGTGTGGCGCAATTGACCTAGTGACGCCCACCCTGCCGCAGCTACAATGAACGCCAACCCGATTTGGCGATCGGCCCCAACGGGCTGAGAATGACGAGGATGCGATGACCCCTAAATTCCCTGCTGCGAGCAAGCTCGTGGTGATGCTTGCTGCAGCCGCCCTCGTTGCGGTCGGCGCGACCGAAGCCAGCGCCCAGTCCAGGGCTCAATACGACAAGGACGGGCGCCCTTATTACGGACGCAGTGGTCCCAACCGGGTCTACCAGCAGGGTCCGAACACCCGCGTTTATGTCACGACGCGCTCCTGGCTCGACGCCGGCACTGAAGTGTTGCCGGGCGACCGCAAATTCCAAGACTACGCGTTTCCGCCGGATCTCGGCTACCCGTCATTCGCGCGCGAAAACCTCAATCGCCCGATCGACCGTCAGCCGCTCAACCCGCCGTCGGACATGGGCGGCTATCCGCAGCGCTTCCCGCTGTATTGAGCCAAAGCCGACAATGTCGTCCCGGGCTTGACCCGGGACCCATACGCCGCGGCCCATCGATCTACTAAAGCTGCTCGACGACTTTCTTCGCCATGATAACCGACGGTGGTTATGGGTCCCGGCTCAAGGCCGGGACGACGATGCGGAGAGTCCCTCGGCTTACGCGTGCAGCTTCTGCAATTCCTTCAAAATCGCATCGCCCATCTGCGTGGTGCTGGCTGCCGTGGTGCCCTCGGACTTGATATCCGCGGTGCGCAGGCCGCTGGCGAGCACGGCGGCAATCGCCGCGTCGACCTTGTCGGCGAGCGCGCCCATGTCGAACGAATAGCGCAGCGCCATGCCGAACGAGGAGATCATCGCGATCGGATTGGCGAGGCCTTTTCCGGCAATATCGGGCGCCGAGCCGTGCACCGGCTCAAACAGCGAGCGGCGCTTCTTGGTCTTGGCGTCGATTTCGCCGAGTGAGGCCGAGGGCAGCATGCCGAGCGAACCCGTCAGCATCGCGGCGATATCGGACAGCATGTCGCCGAACAGGTTGTCGGTGACGATGACGTCGAACTGCTTCGGCGCCTTCACCAGCATCATGCCGCCGGAATCGGCGAGCTGATGCTCCAGCGTCACGTCCTTGTATTCGCGGGCGTGCACCTGCGTCACCACCTCGTTCCAAAGCACGCCAGACTTCATGACGTTGCGCTTTTCCATCGAGGTCATCTTGTTGCGGCGCTTGCGCGCCAGGTCGAACGCGACGCGGGCGATGCGCTCGATCTCGTAGGTGTCATAGACTTGGGTGTCGACGGCGCGCTTCTGGCCGTTGCCGAGATCGGTGATGGTCTTCGGCTCGCCGAAATAGACGCCGCCGGTCAGCTCGCGCACGATCATGATGTCGAGGCCTTCGACGATCTCGCGCTTCAGGCTGGAGGCTTCCGCCAGCGCCGGATAGCACACCGCCGGGCGCAGATTGGCGAACAGGCCAAGATCCTTGCGTAGCCGCAACAGGCCGGCTTCGGGCCGCACGTCATAGGGCACAGCGTCCCATTTCGGACCGCCGACCGCGCCGAAGATCACGGCATCGGCCGCCGTCGCCAGCGCCATGTCGCCCTCGCTGATCGAGACCTTGTGGGCGTCATAGGCGGAACCGCCGACCAGCCCCTGCTCGGTCTCGAAACGGGCAATGCCTTGCGCGTTGAGCCAGTCGATCAGGCGTTGCACCTCGCCCATCACTTCGGGGCCGATGCCGTCACCGGGGAGAAGCAGCAGTTTATGGGTCGCCATGGGGTTTCCTCATCCAATCGTCATGGCCGGGCTCGTCCCGGCCATCCACGTCTAACTTTCACCAACAGGGAAGACGTGGATGCCCGGCACTAGGCCGGGCATGACGAATACCCGTGAATTCCGCGGGAGTGCTAAAACGCCCGGGGCGGATTGGCAAGGCGGCTTGGACAGGCCACAAAGGCTGACAAGCCCGCCCCAAGACGGACATCTCGACCTCATGACCACAGCCATCCTGTTCGCCTTCGCCTCGGCCGGCTTCCTGGGCGCGGGCGTCGTGACGGCGCAATTCGGGCTGCGAACGGTCGAACCGCTGTCGGGAGCCGCGATCAGCGTCCCCTCGTTCACGCTATTGTTCCTGCTGGTCTCGCCCCTGCTACTGGCCGGCGAGCCCGTGGTCTGGCGGGCCCTGCCGATCTTCGCCGCGATCGGGCTGGTATTTCCGGCGATGCTGACCCTGCTGACCTTTGCCTCCAACAGCGCGCTGGGCCCGGTCGTCACCTCGACGCTCGGCAATCTGGCGCCGCTGTTCGCAGTCGCGCTCGCCGTCGTCCTCCTGCATGAACCGCTCCACCCGCTGCAATTCGCCGGCCTCGTCATCGCGGTCGCCGGCGCCGTGATCATCACCGTGACCCGGCCGCGCGACCTCGGCGACTGGCGAAGCTGGGCATTGTTATTGCCGCTCGCCAGCGCCTTACTGCGCGGCGTGGTGCCGCCGATCGTCAAGCTTGGGCTCGAAATCTGGCCGAGCCCGCTCTGGGCCTGCCTGATCGGCTATGTCGTATCGTCCTTCGTGGTGCTGATCGTGCAGCGCGTCCGCAAGGGGAGCTTCGTCGTGACGGCGCCATGGCCGGGCCGGTTCTGGTTCGCCATGACCGGCCTCTGCAACGGCCTCAGCCTGCTGTCGCTGTTCGCCGCCCTGCGCAACGGCCCGATCACGCTGGTCGCACCTGTCGCCGCGATCTATCCGCTCGTCACCCTGCTGCTCAGCGCCATGGTGCTGCACCACGTACGGATCACACCCCGCATCGTCGCCGGCGCGGTGTTGACGGTTGCCGGCGTGGCGCTGGTGCTGGTCGGCTGATGTTGCGCAAACGGCACGACACCATTGCTCCCTGCGCGGCTGTGCAAGCCGGCAGCCGCCTGTCACAATCGCGGCCTTGCCGGAGTATCCTGTGAAGGCCGCCGTCCAACCACCGTCCACCACGCACCCCGCGTGGCTGATCCTCGTTCTGTCGCTGGCGCCGACGATCGGTCTTGGAATCGGCCGCTTCGCCTATGCCCTGGTGCTGCCGGACATGCGCGACGCGCTGGGCTGGTCCTATTCCGCGGCCGGCTTCATGAACACGATCAACGCCGTCGGCTATCTCGCGGGCGCGCTGCTCGCCTCGCGCATGATCCGGCGGTTCGGGCTGACGCGAACGCTGCGCTGGGGAACGCTGGCCGCCGTCATCTCGCTGGCGCTCTGCGCCGTCTCAGGCAATTTTTTCGTGCTGAGCTTTGCCCGGTTGCTGGCGGGCATCGGCGCCGCGGGCGGATTCGTCGGCGGCGCGGCGCTGGCGGCCACGATCGCGCAGACGCGCCCCGAGCGCGCCAATTTCCTGCTCAGCCTGTTTTATGCCGGGCCCGGGCTCGGCATCCTCGCCTCGGGACTGATCGCTCCGTTCGTGCTGCAAGGTTTTGGGCCGGGATCGTGGTGGATCGTCTGGTGGGCGATGACACTGCTCTCCGCCCTCCTGATCATGCCGCTGCTGCTGGCGCCGCTGGGCGGTGGCGTTGATATCGACAGCGCGGCACCGGCCAGATTCTCGGTCGGCCCGGTGCTGCCCTATCTCATCGGCTACTTCCTGTTCGGCGCCGGCTACATCGCCTACATGACCTTCATGATCGCCTATGTCCGCGATGGCGGCGGCGGCGCGGCGGCGCAAAGCCTGTTCTGGAGCCTGATCGGGATGAGTGCGTTCGCAACGCCCTGGGTATGGCGGCGGGTGCTGGCGCTGGATCGCGGCGGCCTCACCACCGCAATTATTCTGGGCGTCAACGCGATCGGCGCGGCGCTGCCGATCTTCGGGCACTCGCCGCTGTTGCTGGCAATCTCGGCGCTGGTGTTCGGCGTCGCGTTCTTCGCGGTGGTGGGATCGACCACCGCCTTCGTGCGCTTCAACTATCCGCCGTCCGCCTGGCCTATGGGGATCGCGGCGATGACCATTTCGTTTGGCATCGGCCAGACGCTGGGGCCGATCGTGGTTGGCGCGATCACCGACGCGGTGGGCAGTCTTTCGTTTGCGCTCAACGTTTCCGCGGCGATGCTGGCGACCGGCGCGGTCTTGTGCGCGTTTCAGAAGCGGCTGAAGACGACTGCGTAGGGTGGGTGGAGCTAGCTTCCGCTGAACGAATTATATCCCTGGTCTTCCCAGAAGCCGCCCTTGTAGTCGTTGGTGACTTCCATCGAGATCACGTATTTCGGATTCTTGAAGCCGAGTTTTGTCGGCACCCGAATCTTCATGGGGAAACCATAGGCGCGCGGCAGGATTTCATCGCCGAATTTGAACGTCATCTGGGTCTGCGCGTGCAGCGCGCTGCGCATGTCGAGCGGCGAATTGTAGCCGTCCTTGTCGGCGCACTGGAACCAGACATATTTGGCGCGCGTGTCGGCGCCGACGATTTGCAGGAAATCGCGCAGCGGCGTGCCGGTCCAGCTGCCGATCGCGCTCCAGCCCTCGACGCAGATGTGGCGCGTGACCTGCTTGACCTGCGGCAGCTTGTACAATTCCTCGAGCGTCCACGACTTCTTGTTCTCGACCAGGCCCCGCACCTCGAGCTTCCAGTCCTTGGCCTCGATCTCGGGGGCCTCGTCGAGGCTGTAATAGGCGTTGAACGGGAACGGCTTGGTGATCGCGCTTTCCGGGAAGGTCGGCGCCAGCGCATCGGGATTGAACATCCATGCCTGCACGCCGTCGTTGAATTTCGAAACCTGCTTCAGCATTTCCTCGGCCGAAAACTGGTCCGTCACGTCGCAGCCGGTGAGCAGCGTCAGCGCGCCGAGGCTGGCGCCGCCGGAGATGAAGCGCCGGCGCGTCAGGTCCGGCATCGTCTTGACGGCGTCCTTGAGCAACAGGGTCTTGTCGACGCCGGGGATTAGAAGGTTGCGAAGGCGGCCCATAGTCATTCTCCTCAACGACCGATGATCATGGCGCGAAGGCTCTTCGGCACCAGCAGCGCAAGTACGACATGCACCACCATGAAGGCGACGATCGCGGCCATGCAGAAGAAGTGGACGTAACGGGCGGCTTCATAGCCGCCGAACATGGCCGTCAGATATTGCAGCTGCACCGGTTTCCAGATCGCCAGACCCGACAGCACGATCAGGATACCGACCACGATGATGCCGGCATAGAGCAGCTTCTGCACGTAATTGTATTTGGTCAGATCCTCGTGCGACAGCTTGCCGGTCAGCGCCGCCTTGGTATCGGCAAGCACGCCCTCCGGCGTGATCGGCAGCAGCTTCTTGCGGAAGCGGCCGGTGGCGAGCCCCAGAGCGAGGTAGATCAGGCCGTTGACCATCAACAGCCACATCGCGGCAAAGTGCCAGAGCAGCGCGCCGCCGAGCCAACCGCCCAGCGTGATGCTGTCCGAGAAGGTGAAGTCGAACAGCGGAGAGGCGTTGTAGATCTTCCATCCCGACATGATCATCAGGACCATCGCAAAGGCGTTGGTCCAGTGCAGGGCCCGCACCCAGGCCGGCTGAATGACTTTGGCCTTGGGCGTCGCTTTGGCGCTGGCTTGGTCGCTGGCGGTGATGCTCGACATGGCCTGATCCGTCGTTGCAATGGGCTACCGGTTTATACGCCGGGAACCGGGTTTTCGTTACTGCCCAGATGCTATCAGATCGATGCAGGGGGCGTATCGAGGTCACAAAAAAGCGAGCCGGGTCGCCCCGGCTCGCCCATCCACGCATCCCGTTGGGACTAATCAGGCGTGCGCGGAGATCACGAAGCCGGCATCAGCACGGTATCGATCACATGGATCACGCCGTTGGACTGGTTGACGTTCGAGATCGTGACCATCGAGGTTCCGCCCTTGGCGTCGACGATCCAGACCTTGCTGCCGTCGAGCTTCACGGTCAGCTGTTCGCCTTCGGCGGTCTTGAGCTTCATGCCGTCCTTGAGGTCGGCTGCGGCGAGCTTGCCGGGCACCACATGGTACGTCAGGATCTTGGTCAGGGTCGCCTTGTTCTCAGGCTTCACCAGCGTGTCGACGGTGCCGGCCGGCAGCTTGCCGAAGGCGGCGTTGGTCGGCGCGAACACCGTGAACGGGCCTTTGCTTTCCAGCGTGGGAACCAGACCGGCGGCCTTCACGGCGGCGACCAGCGTGGTGTGGTCCTTGGAGTTGACGGCGTTCTGGACGATGTTCTTCGAGGGGAACATCGCGGCGCCGCCGACCATCACGGTCTTTTCTTCCGCGCTGGCCGGTGCGGACACAGTGGCGGTGAACGCGAGCACGCTGAAGGCGGCGGCGGTCAGATAAGCAATACGGTTCGACATGGATCTTCTCCCGATGATTGAGGTCTCCGGCGGGGGGCCGCCGGTGCTGAGAACAACGACGCTGGTCGGTTGACCGTTTTCGTCGTCGTTGGCCGAGCTACGGGAGGTTTTTCGGGCAGTTTCGGCGGATAATTTATCGTGATGGCTGAAACTTTCGGGAGGGTGGTCCGTGGGGGCTTCGTTGCGAAGGTGTCCAGTTCCACCCACAACTGTCATCACCCGCGAAGGCGGGTGATCCAGTACGCCGCGGCTTCTCGGTTCAATCACTGGCGTCTCTGGAATACTGGCTCACCCGCCCCCCGTGCGCAATTGCGCACTCGGGCGGGTGACGACAACTGAATATGTGGCTGCATTCTCGCGACGCATTGCGCCCGAGGTTTTCAAGTTCGTTCCGCCCTCTAAGAATCCAGAGGGCGCAGGGAATGCCGGATGCGCGCTGCACCCGCGGTCTCGTGTGCGATTGTGCTAAAGAAGCTGCACACGAGCATACAGGGCAGCGGAGAACATCCGACATTCCCTGCGCAGTGGCTTTACAGCTTATAACGCGCTCTCCCCGGTGAGACGGCCTCTATTGCCACCGTCACTGCGCATGGCGTGAGCCCTTGCGCAGCTTGACGCCGTTACGGGCGCCAGGACCACACGCTTTCGCCGTACGCCTTTGCTGCGACCGTCAATCGCAACATCAACGTCCACCGCATCCCCGCCCCTCGTCATGACGACGGCCGACGCCCCTCTGAATGGGACGGGATGGCTACTGATGTGCAGGTGATTTGGGGTCAAAGGGAAGAGAAATATTTTTGATTTTCGGAAATTTAGGACTTGACATGATTTCCGTAAATCAGAACTGATTTGCCCGTCGGGTTGTTTTGCCGCAGTTCTATCCGCCGTCATTCCGGGGCGATGCGCAGCATCGAGCCCGGAATCCATCGAGCGACAGCGCATGCGGCCTGATGGATTCCGGGCTCGCGCTACGCGCGCCCTCAGATGCGCAATTGCGCATCGGGGAATGACAAGGTGCGTAACGACAGTTTCCATGCTCGCCACACGAACGGTCGGCTCCCTCCCCCGCACGGGAGGGAACGAGAGAGCAGCTCACACAAACATCTACGCCAATTCTTCCATTGCTTGCTCGACCGGCCGATCCACGAGGTCAGCGCGCGCCAGGCGCACCGTGATCCCGACCTTGCTGAGCGTATGCGGGATCGGCGGGCTGAACTTGGCGACGCCAACGGTGATGGTGTCGATCAAGGCGAAGCGCCGCAGCAGGCCGATCGCAACCGCTTCCCCGAGCGCTTCCAGCGTTTGGTATTTCGTCGCGCCGGCAAGACTGACGGCAGCGTCCACCACGGCATCATAGCGGATCGATGCATCCAGCCTGTCGTCCCGGTGCGTCGGCGCCGCCTTCAACGTCGCGTCGATGTCGAAGGTGAATTTCTGGCCGAGGCGGCGCTCTTCCTCGAACAGGCCGTGATATCCGAAGGTCTGCAATCCGGATATCTGGATGGTCGTCAACATGGGCCGCTCCTTCATCAGAAGGTGGATCGGATTTTTTCCGATTGCCCAGGCGCGCGGCTGAAAATCTCGCGCTTCCCGATGGTGCCCCATCTGCGATCGCCAGTCGCGCGAGAGCCTAGGTATAGCGGGAGAATGTATGCGGCTCAAGCTTGTAGGGTGGGCAAAGGCGCGCTTGCGCCGTGCCCACCACAATTTGGCGTCATAAGTGGGCACGCGGAGCCTGTCATCGGGCGCGCATTCGCGCGACCCGTTGGCTTTGCCCACCCTACGATCTCTAATCGTTGCTCGCCGGCGTCTGGATGAAGCCGCGATTGTGTGTCGGGCTGATCAGTATCTCGTTGACGCAGACGCGCGGCGGCAGGCTGGCGACGAACGCGATGGTGCGGCCGCAATCCTCGGGCTGCAGCATCTTCGCCAGTTGGGTTTCGTTCGGCGGCACCGGGCGCGATTTCAGGATCGGGGTTGCGACCTCGCCGGGCGACAGGCAGCAGGCGCGCAGCCCGTTGACGCATTCGTCCATGTTGAAGGAATGGGTCAGCGCCAGCACCGCATGCTTGGTGGTGGTGTAGGCCGGGCCCGTCATCTTCGAGACATGACGACCGGCCCAGGACGCGACGTTGATGATGCAGCCATCCTGCTGCTTGCGCATCGCCGGCAGCACAGCGTGCATGCAGAACATGACGCCGTTGAGGTTGATATTGACGACCTTGTCCCAGCCCTCCGGTTCCACATCCGCCCAGCTCCGCTTCGGTACGTTGACGCCGGCACTGTTGACCAAGAGGTCGATCCGGCCGTGCTTGGCGAGGATCGTTTCCGCGGCCTTGTTGACGTCGGCCCTGTTGCTGACATCGAGCGCGATCGCCTCGGCCTTGCCGCCCTTTTTTGTGATGCTGGCCACGACCCGGTCCAGTTCTGCCTGGCGGCGTCCCGAGACCACGACGGTCCAGCCGTCCGCCGCGAGATGCTCCGCGCCGGATTCACCGATTCCCGTGCCGCCGCCGGTCACCCAGGCCACGCGTTTCCCATTATTTGACATGCAAACTGTCTCCGTTGCTTTTTGAGGGGCCTTTTTGCTAATCCAGCCACCTGATGCCCCTCAGGGAATGTTGCATGAACACCACCGCCAGCGCCAACCTGTTTTCCCGCCTGTTCGACAAGCTCGACGATCCCGCCCGGCTCGCGATCGAGATGCTCGACGGCACGCGCATCAGCTATGCCGATCTGATCGCCCGCGCCGGCCAGATGGCGAATGTGCTGGTCGCGAGAGGCGTCAAACCGGGCGACCGCGTGGCGGCGCAGACCGAAAAATCCGTGCCGGCGCTGGTGCTCTATCTTGCCGCCGTGCGCGCCGGCGCAGTGTATCTGCCGCTCAACACCGCCTATACGCTGAACGAGCTCGAATATTTCATCACCGACGCCGAGCCGTCGCTGGTGGTGTGCGATCCCTCCAAGGCGGAGGGCATCGGCGCGATCGCGGCCAAGGTCAACGCCAGGGTCGAAACGCTCGATGCCAACGGCAAGGGCTCGCTGACGGATGCCGCCGCCAAGGCGGACACTTCGTTTGCAACGGTCGCCCGCGCCAGCGACGACCTCGCCGCGATCCTCTACACGTCGGGCACCACGGGCCGTTCCAAGGGCGCGATGCTGACGCACGACAATCTCGCCTCGAACTCGCTCTCGCTGGTCGATTATTGGCGCTTCACTGGGGACGACGTGCTGATCCACGCGCTGCCGATCTACCACACCCACGGCCTGTTCGTGGCGAGCAACGTCACGCTGTTCGCGCGCGCTTCGATGATCTTCCTGCCGAAGCTCGATGCCGAACTGATCATCAAGCTGATGGCGCGCTCAACCGTGCTGATGGGGGTGCCGACCTTCTACACGCGGCTGCTGCAGAGCCCGGCGCTGACGAAGGAATCCGCCAAACACATGCGGCTGTTCATTTCCGGCTCCGCGCCGTTGCTCGCCGACACCCATCGCGAATGGTCTGATCGAACAGGTTTTGCCATCCTCGAGCGCTACGGCATGACCGAAACCAACATGAACACCTCCAACCCCTATGACGGCGACCGCGTGCCCGGCGCCGTCGGCCTGCCGCTGCCCGGCGTCTCGTTACGCGTCACCGATCCCGAAACCGGCAAGGAGATCGCGCGCGACACCATCGGCATGATCGAGGTCAAGGGCCCCAACGTCTTCAAGGGCTACTGGCGGATGCCGGAGAAGACAAAAGCCGAGTTCCGCGATGACGGCTTCTTCATCACCGGCGATCTCGGCAAGATCGACGACAAGGGCTATGTGCACATTCTCGGCCGCGGCAAGGATCTGGTGATCTCCGGCGGCTTCAACGTCTACCCGAAGGAAATCGAGAGCGAGATCGACGCCATGCCGGGCGTGATCGAATCCGCCGTGATCGGCGTGCCGCATGCGGACTTTGGCGAAGGCGTCACCGCGGTCGTGGTCTGCAACAAGGGCGCCGACATCAGCGAAGCCTCGGTGCTGCAAGCACTCGACGGCCGTCTTGCAAAGTTCAAGATGCCGAAGCGCGTCTTCGTCGTGGACGAATTGCCGCGCAACGCGATGGGCAAGGTGCAGAAGAACATTCTGCGGGATACTTACGCAAAGATTTACGCAAAATAGAGCCGTCCCCCGTCCGGGTGAGCCTGAGCCTGAGCCTGAGCCGGCGAAGCCGCGCTGACCAGTTCCACGACGGAAGTTCCATGACGACGAGTTCCGCGATGGCGAGTTCCATGACGCGCGGCGCATGTGAACACTTTTTGGGCATTGCCACTTAACCGAAAAATTCCGTTTCGCGGATAGCGTGACGAATGGCTCGTTGTAACTTCCGTAATATTACGGTCGTTTTGGAACAGCGAGCCGGTTTGATTTTCGGAAGCGACGGCGATCGGGCCAAACCGCCTTCCAGGTAAAGTTATCGATGTTGCTGCATGTCGTCGCAGATCAACCGGATCGAATCTCGACGCTCCGCATGCTGCTGGGGGCGCAGTGCAGCGTCAGCTCGTCCCTGCTCCGCAAGGAACACAACGTCCCGAAGAATTGCGACGCCGCCATCGTCAGCGTCGATCTTCGAGACGCCGACAACATCGTCGCGCTCAAGGAGCTGTCGGCGAAATTCAAGGGCGCCAGGCGAAAGATCTTCATCATCGACCAGAAGGCGCGGCTGTTTGCGGCGCAGGCCTATGCGCTTGGCGCCACGCACGTGCTGTTCAACCCGGTCACCGCGCGATCGCTGCTCGCGGTGCTGATCGACCCCGGTTCGATCGAGCTCACTGACGACGCCGGCGGCCGGGAAACCGGCCAGGGCGCGCGCGGCGCGGCCTCGGCAGGCGCCGCCTCGCTGGCGCTGATGTTCGCCGCGGTGCTGCATGGCCAGCCGATCGACGTCGCGGACGCCAAATCGGCCGCCTGCAAGATTTCCAACTGCGTTGCCGAGGATGGTCTCTCCGAATGGCTGGAAGTCGTCCGCCGCCACCATGAGGGCACCTATCAGCATTGCCTGCTGGTGACGGGAACGGCGGTCGCCTTCGGACTGAGCCTGGGGTTGGCCGAAGCTGACATCGAGCGGCTGTACTCGGCGGCGATGTTCCACGACATCGGCAAGGCCAGGATTCCCCTCGCGGTGCTCGACAAACCCAGCCGTCTCGAGCCGGGCGAGCGCGCGTTGATCGAAACCCATCCGGCGGCCGGGCACACCATCCTGAAGGGGACGCGCGGCATCTCGGCGGAAATCCTGCACGCGGTCCGGCACCACCATGAATATCTCGACGGCAGCGGATATCCCGATGCGCTTTGCGCCGAAAGCATCTCCGACCTGGTCCGGATCCTGACCATCGCCGATATTTTTGCGGCGCTGATCGAATTTCGCCAGTACCGCCCCGCGATGCCGCGTGCGCAAGCCTATGAAATTCTGGGCTCGATGCACGGCAAGCTGGAGGCCCCGCTCGTCAAGGCATTCCGGGAAGTCGCCTTGAACCGCTGAGGGCGTGCGGTCGCGTGCCGCTTCATGTCGAGGATGCTTCCTACAACAGGCTGATCACAAACCGGCTGCCGACGATGAAGAGATAGCAGCCGAACGCGATCTCCAGGTTGCGCTTTGACAGCGCATGCGCCGCGCGCACGCCGAGCGGCGCCGTGAGAAGGCTGGTCGGCATCACAAGCAGGGTGCCGATCAGCGAGACGAAGCCGATCGCGAACGGCAGCTGCAGCGCGGTGACATCCGGGTAGCGCGCCGCCGCGGGCCAGCCGGCATAGATGTAGCCGAGCGCGCCGGGGATCGAGATCAGCACCGCCAGCGCCGAGGAGGTCGCGACCGCCTGATGAATGGGACGGCCATAGAACGTCATCAGAAGATTGGCGAACAGTCCGCCGCCGACCCCCATCAGGGTCGACAGCAGACCGATGAAGAAACCATAGAGCCGCATCAGCGGGCCCTTGGGGATGTCGTCGCCGAATTTCCAGTTGTCGCGCGCCAGCAGCAGGCGCGCGGCCGCCGACCATGCCACGCCGACGAAAATGATCTTGAACAGCCGCTCGGGCGCGTAACGCGCGGTGATGCTGCCGGCGATGACGCCGATGATGATCGGCAGCCACCACAATTTGAGTACGCCGAGATCAACCGCGCCGCGGGCGTGATGGGCGCGAAACGAACGGATCGAGGTCGGGATGATGATCGCCAATGATGTGCCGATGCAGAGCGGCATCCGCACATCCAGCGGCACGCCGGCAAGCCGGAAGCACTCGTAGAACACCGGGACCAGGATCGCGCCGCCGCCGATCCCGAAGATGCCGGCGAAAAACCCCGACACCGCGCCGACCGCAACCAGCATCAGCGCCAGTTCGACAAGCTCGACGAGATTAAGTCCGGCCATAAACAATCCCGCCTGCACGTTGAGGAACAATGCAGCGTTACCCGACGAATCGCGGCGCGACCATTGCCGCGCCGGCGGCAGTTCTCGCGATCAAATGCAGGGCTTGAATTGCAAGGTCGGGGCCGGGGACGCGCGGTCAGGGCGTGCGCTGGATTCGCATATCCGGTCGGCTCTGCGGGAATAGCGTGGACGCGCTCGGGGACGGCCACGAAGGGACGCCGTCCGCTCCTCGACCTCGGGCCGCCGGTCACGCTACCGTCGACCCCTTTATTCACGCAGGCGGCGACAGCTCACTACAACAAGCGAACAAAGATTCGTTCTTTCCCTGCGCGAGCGCAAGCGTGGTATACCAAGTCGCTGATCGCCCTCGTTTCATCCTTGATCTAGTAATGAACGACCGTTCGATTTCGTGGCATTTGATCGTTGCGCTCGCTGGTTCGACTACGTAAATAGAATTGCTTTAACGCGATCCCCGATGGGCCGCACCACGTCCCGCCAACTTCAAAGCCGCCGATGACCGCCAGGATCGAACGACCGCTTTCTCCTCATCTGCAGACCTACCGCTGGACGCTCACGATGGCGCTGTCCATCGTCCACCGCGCCACCGGCGTGGCGCTGTATTTTGGAACCCTGCTGCTGGCTTGGTGGCTGATCGCCGCCGCTTCCGGCCCCGGCGCCTACGCCAATGTGCAGGCTTTTACCGGCAGCTTCATCGGACGCCTGATCGTGTTCGGTTACACCTGGGCGCTGATGCATCATCTGCTGTCGGGTCTGCGGCATCTGGTCTGGGACCTCGGCTACGGCTTCAAGGCCAATGAGCGCGAGGCCCTGACCTGGGGCGCGCTGATCGGCGGTATTTCGCTGACCATCCTGGTCTGGATCGTCGCCTACATGACCATCGGAGGCGGACGATGAACGCGCCCAAGTCGCCTTCCATGCGCACGCCTCTCGCGCGCGTCCGCGCCCTCGGCTCCTCGCATTCCGGTACCTCCGATTTCTGGCGTCAGCGCCTCACCGCTGTCGCGATGACCTTGCTGATCGTGCCTGTCATCGTGGTGGTCTTGATGCTGCTCGGCAGCAACCAGGCGGGCGCCAAGCAAATCTTCAGCTCGGTGCCCATCGCAATCATCATGCTGCTCTTCATCCTCGCCAGTGCCTGGCACATGAAGATCGGCATGCAGGTCGTGATCGAAGACTATGTGCACAATGAGAAGATCAAGCTCGCCAGCGTGATGGCCAATAATTTCTTCTGTATCGCGGTGGCGCTCGCCTCAATCTACGCGATCCTCAAAATGTCATCGGGAGTTTAACCCATGGCTTCTAAGAATTCGGCGACTGAAGGTAACGGCAAGGCCACCAACGGCAGTGGTCCCGCCACCAACGGAAAAGCCTATCCAATCGAAGACCACACCTATGACGTGGTGGTGGTCGGCGCCGGCGGCGCGGGCTTGCGCGCCGTGGTCGGCTGCTCGGAAGCCGGCCTGCGCACCGCCTGCATCACAAAAGTGTTTCCGACCCGCTCGCACACGGTCGCGGCGCAAGGCGGCATTTCGGCCTCGCTCGGCAACATGCACAAGGACGATTGGCGCTGGCACATGTACGACACCGTCAAGGGGTCGGACTGGCTCGGCGACCAGGACGCCATCGAATACATGGTGCGCAACGCGCCTGAAGCCGTCTACGAACTCGAACATTGGGGCGTGCCGTTCTCGCGCACCGAAGACGGCAAGATCTACCAGCGTCCGTTCGGCGGCATGACGCTGGATTACGGCAAGGGGCAGGCGCAGCGTACCTGCGCCGCCGCCGACCGCACCGGTCACGCCATGCTGCACACGATGTACGGCCAGTCGCTGCGCCACGCCGCCGAGTTCTTCATCGAATTCTTCGCCATCGACCTGATCATGGACGACCAGGGCGTCTGCCGCGGCGTCATCGCGCTCAAGCTCGACGACGGCACGCTGCATCGCTTCCGTGCCCAGACCACGATTCTCGCCACCGGTGGCTATGGCCGCGCTTACGCTTCCTGCACCTCGGCGCATACCTGCACCGGTGACGGCGGCGCGATGGCGCTGCGTGCCGGCCTGCCGCTGCAGGACATGGAGTTCGTCCAGTTCCACCCGACCGGCATCTACGGTTCGGGCTGCCTCGTCACCGAAGGCGCGCGCGGCGAAGGCGGCTATCTCGTCAATTCCGAGGGCGAGCGCTTCATGGAGCGCTATGCTCCATCCGCCAAGGACCTTGCCTCGCGCGACGTGGTCTCGCGCGCGATGACCATCGAAATGCGCGAAGGCCGCGGCGTCGGCAAGAAAAAGGACCATATCTACCTGCACCTCGATCATCTCGATCCCAAGGTGCTGCAGGAAAGACTGCCGGGCATCTCCGAATCGGCGAAGATCTTCGCCAATGTCGACGTCACCCGCGAGCCGATCCCGATCACGCCGACCGTGCACTACAACATGGGCGGCATCCCCACCAATTATCACGGCGAAGTGCTGACCAAGCGGGACGGCGACGACAACGCCACCGTGCCCGGCCTGATGGCGCTCGGTGAGGCCGCCTGCGTCTCCGTGCACGGCGCCAACCGGCTCGGCTCCAACTCGCTGATCGACCTCGTCGTGTTCGGCCGCTCCGCGGCGCTGCGTTGCGCCGAGAAACTGACCGCGAACGGCAAGCAGCCGGAACTGCCGGCGGACTCCGCCGAACTGGCACTCGGCCGGCTCGATCATTATCGCTACGCCTCCGGCGGCACGCCGACCGCAAAACTGCGCGACAGCATGCAGCATGTGATGCAGAGCAATTGCGCGGTGTTCCGCACCGGCGAAGTCCTGAGCGAAGGCCAGAACCTGATCCACAAGGTGCATGGCGGCATCGGCGACGTCGCGACCACGGACCGCTCGCTGGTCTGGAATTCCGACCTGATCGAAACCCTCGAATTCGACAATCTGATCGTGCAGGCTGTGGTGACGATGGACTCGGCGGCCAACCGCACCGAGAGCCGCGGCGCCCACGCCCGCGAGGATTTCGCCGAGCGCGACGACAAGAACTGGATGAAGCACACGCTGGCGTGGATCGACGGGCGCGGCAAAACCACGATCGATTACCGCCCGGTGCACGACTACACGATGACCAACGACGTGCAGTACATCCCGCCAAAGGCGCGGGTGTATTGATGACGAGGGCGGCAGGAATTGCTTTCGTGGCTCTGCTTGCTACGCCAGCCTTCGCGGCCGGGGACGCTTTCGAAGGAGGAGCGCCTTGGTGGGTAGCTGCTCTCGCGTACGGAGTTCTCGTGGTCCTTGCTGCTTTTCTTGCTGCTGGCCTGGGGTATTTCCTGCAAGGATTTTTGCAGCTCCGGAACGCGCTGATTTCGTTGACGATCGTTCCGGCTGGTTTACTGGCGTGGGTCGCGACCGTTTATGGTTTCGAGAAGGCCGCGGCTGACGTGCCTCTCCTCCTGCTCTCCTTGGCCCTCATCGGTTCGTTTTTCGGACTGGGATGGTGGGTTGGAGTGAGAGACGCGACACGCCAGTCGAACCGAAAGCTGGCACTCAACACTGGAAGCAATCATGGTTGAATTCGCACTGCCAAAAAACTCGAAGATCACCGGCGGCAAGGCCTGGCCGAAGCCGGCGGGCGCGACCGAGACGCGCGAGTTTCGGGTCTATCGCTGGAATCCGGACGACGGCAAGAATCCGAGCGTCGACACCTATCACATCGATACCAGCGAATGCGGGCCGATGGTGCTCGACGGCCTGATCTGGATCAAGAACCACATCGATCCGACGCTGACCTTCCGCCGCTCCTGCCGCGAGGGCGTCTGCGGTTCCTGCGCCATGAACATCGATGGCCAGAACACGCTGGCCTGCACCAAGTCGATGCACGACGTCAAAGACGGCGCGGTCAAAGTCAACCCGCTGCCGCACCAGCCCGTCGTGAAGGATCTGGTGCCTGACCTGACCAATTTCTATGCGCAATATGCCTCGATCGAGCCGTGGCTGAAGACAACCACGCCGACGCCGCAGAAGGAATGGAAGCAGAGCCACGAGGACCGCGAAAAGCTCGACGGCCTCTACGAATGCATCCTGTGCGCCTGCTGCTCCACCTCGTGCCCGAGCTACTGGTGGAACAGCGATCGCTTCCTGGGCCCCGCCGCGCTGCTGCAGGCGACGCGCTGGGTTAGCGATTCGCGCGATGAAGCCACCGGCGAGCGGCTCGACAATCTCGAAGACCCGTTCCGGCTCTATCGCTGCCACACCATCATGAACTGCGCCAAGGCCTGCCCGAAGGGTCTCAACCCGTCGGAAGCCATCGCCGAGCTCAAGCTGAAGATGGTCGAGCGGCAAATTTAGCTAATTTGTGCCGAGTAGCCCGGTCAACGGCCAGGCCGACGCCGCGCAAAGTTTCAGCTTCCGCGCCGCTTTGTTCCGTTACAGGTTTGACGTAAGATTCGCTCCGGAGCAGGAGCGCCCGTGCAGACCGCACAACGCAATTCGCTGAGATTGCTGCAATGGATGATGGCGGCCTCGCTGGCCCTCCCGCTGGCGCTCTTCATCTTTGCATCCGCGGTTTCCTGGATCTCGATCAACCAGACCGCCGACCGGGAAATCGAGCGCTCGCTCGATGTCGTGCACGAGCACGCGCTGAAAGTGTTCGAGACCATCGACCGCAGCCTGTCTGAAATCGGCGAAATCATCCGCGGCATTCCCGACGTCGGCATTACTTCCCGCGAGGAGACGCTGCATCAGCGGCTGAAGCAGCTTGTCGGGTCGCTGCCGCAGGTGAAATCGACCTGGATCTTCGACGCCAGGGGCCACGCGCTCGTCAACAGCCTCGTCATGCCGCCGCCCGAGATCGACTTCTCGGACCGGGATTATTTCAAGGTCCATGTCGCCGGCGACATCGGAACCTATATTGGCGAGGCGCTGACGCCACGGCCGCCCTATCAGGGCGCGCCGTTCTTCGGCTTCAGCCGGCGCCGGCAAACCGAGGACGGCAGCTTTGCCGGCGTGATCCAGGCGTCGGTACTGCCGGAATATTTCGAGAAATTCTACGCCCGGATCGGCCGCGAGCCCGGCAGCTTCTTTGCGCTCGCTTTGACCAATGGCGCGGTGCTGGCGCGCTATCCGACCGTCGATCAGGAAGCCCGCCTCGACCTCTCAGGAACGGTCGGACAGCAGATCGCGGCGAACCCCAAGGCCGGCCTCATCACCGTGACGTCGCCCACCGACGGCATCGAGCGCCGCCTCGGCTACCAGCGGCTCGCCGAATATCCGATCTATATCAGCGCCGGCCTTGAGACGTCGGCAATCCGGCAGCGCTGGTTCTCCACCATCAGCCAGCACCTGATCTTCGGCGCGCCGGCCACCGCCCTGTTGTTTTTCCTGCTCGCTCTCGCGCTGCGTCGAACGCGGCACCTTTACGCCGAGGCTGCCAAGCGGCAGGAGGCCGAGGAAGCGCTGAAGCATGGCCAGCGGCTCGAGGCGCTGGGGCAACTCACCGGCGGCGTCGCGCATGACTTCAACAATCTGCTCACCGTGATCCGCGCCTCCGTCGATCTGTTGCGGCGGCCGGACCTGCCGGAGCCGCGCCGGCTGCGCTACATCGACGCGATCTCGGACACGGTCACGCGCGCGGCACGACTGACGAGCCAGCTGCTGGCGTTCGCACGCCGCCAGACACTCAAGCCGGAACTGTTCGACGTCGGCCAAAACGTGCAGATGCTGAGCGAGATGATCAAGACGCTGATCGGATCGCGGATCGAGATCGAGATCCATGGGCCGACCGAACCATGCGTCGTCAATGCCGACGCCGGGCAGTTCGAAACCGCGATGATCAACATGGCGGTCAACGCCCGTGACGCCATGGACGGCCGTGGCAGGCTGACCATCACGGTGCACACGGCAACCGAATTGCCCAGCGACGTCGCAGGTTCGCCAACTCCGCGCAACCAGGATTCCACCAGCCAGAATCGCGCCGGCCAGAAACCCACCGGCTATGTCGCCGTCTCGGTCGAGGATACCGGCGTCGGCATTCCCCAGGAGCAGTACGGTCGCATCTTCGAACCCTTCTTCACCACCAAGGAGGTCGGCCAGGGCACCGGGCTCGGCCTGTCCCAGGTGTTCGGTTTCGCCAGGCAATCCGGCGGCGAAGTGGTGGTGACCAGCGAAGTGGGAGCAGGCAGCGTTTTCACGCTGTACCTGCCGCGTGCCACCGGTGACGGCAAGCCGCAGCAGATAACGGTGGAAGATGCTCCGCCGCTCGACGGCAGGGGCATGTCGGTGCTCGTGGTCGAAGACAATATCGAGGTCGGGAAATTCGCCACCGACGCGCTGGCCGAACTCGGCTACGGCACAACCCTGGTCGACAACGCCACGCACGCGCTGGAAGAACTGGCTACTGGCGCCGACCGCTACGACGTGGTGTTCACCGACGTCGTGATGCCCGGCATGAGCGGCATCGAGCTGGCGCAGGAAATCCGCCGTTACCATGCCGATCTGCCGGTCGTGCTGACCAGCGGCTACAGCCACGGCCTGTCCGAAAGCGGCAGCGACGGTCTGGAGCTGCTGCAAAAACCCTACTCGATCGAGCAGCTTTCGCGCGTGCTGCACGCGGTCGCCCACTGGCGCATGATGAAACGCGCCACCGCGACGCGGGCGTCGTGAGCCCGACTCAAAAAGAGATCAATGAAATAGTGCCATGTTCCGCACGTCGTCATGCCCGGCCTTGTGCCGGGCATCCACGTCTTGGCCCGCAATACGCAAGAAAGACGTGGATGGCCGGGACAAGCCCGGCCATGACGCGGGGAGGAGCCGTCAGGGAACCTTCTGATTTTCTTCGCGTTATCGGGCCATGGCCAAGACTGATAGTAAGTCCGATGCGAAGCCCGCCGTAAAGTCCGAGCCTTCCTCGAAGAAATCCGATTCCTCGAAGAAATCGCCTTCCAAGAAAGAAGCCGCTTCCGAAGCGCCATCGGAGGAAAAGGCCGAGATTATCGATGTGGTCGCGGAAGACGGCGATCAAGTCGACCCGCCGCCGCCGGAGGTGGTCGAGCCCGACCCGGAATTGTCGCCGGAGGAGGCCGAGCAGGCGCGTAAGGATTATCTGCTGACGCGATTCTGGATCAGCGCGCGCGGCTATTGGGGCAGAGGCGGCGACCGGCTGGCATGGGTGTTTTCGATCGGGCTGTTGATCCTGATCGTCGTCAATGTCGGATTCCAGTACGGCATCAATGTCTGGAACCGGGCGATCTTCGATGCCATCGAGAAGCGCGAATCCGCCACCGTCTTCTATCTCTCCGCGGTGTTCTTCCCGCTTGCGATCGGCAGCGTGCTGCTCGGCGTCGCGCAGGTGTTCGCACGGATGGGTATCCAGCGGCGCTGGCGGGGGTGGCTGACCAGCTCTGTCATGACGCGCTGGCTGACCAGCGGCCGCTATTACCAGCTCAACCTCGTCGGCGGCGACCACAAGAATCCGGAACACCGCATCGCCGAGGATCTGCGGATCGCCACCGACTCGCCGGTGGATTTCGTCGCCGGCGTCACCTCGGCCTTCCTCTCCGCCGCAACCTTCATCGTGGTGCTCTGGACCATCGGCGGCGCGCTGACGGTGACGCTCGGCGGATCTGTTGTAACGATACCCGGCTTTCTCGTCATTGCCGCGGTCGTCTACGCCGCGATCGCCTCCGGCTCGATCATGGCCATCGGCCGCCGCTTCGTGCAGGTGTCCGAGGACAAGAACCAGGCCGAGGCCGAATTCCGCTACACGCTGACGAGGGTGCGCGAGAACGGCGAGAGCATCGCGTTGCTCGGCGGCGAGGAGGAAGAACGCGACGGTCTCGACAAGAACTTCTCCAATGTGCTGCGGCAATGGTCGCAGCTCGCCCGCCAGCACATGCGCACCACGCTGGTGTCGCAGGGGTCGGGACTGATTGCGCCCGTGGTGCCGCTATTGCTGTGCGCGCCGAAATTCCTCGACGGCAGCATGACGCTCGGACAGGTGATGCAGGCGGCCTCTGCCTTCACCATCGTGCAGACCGCGTTCGGCTGGCTGGTCGACAATTATCCGCGCCTTGCCGACTGGAACGCCTGCGCGCGCCGGATCGCCTCGCTGATGATGTCGCTCGACGGGCTGGAGCGGGCCGAACGCGGCGACGGATTCGGCCGCATCAAGCGCGGCGAGACCGAGGGCGAGGCCATGCTCAGCCTCAACGATTTTTCGGTAACGCTCGACGACGGCACCGCCGTGGTCGGCGAGACCGAAGTCGTGATTGAACCCGGCGAACGGTTGTTGGTGGCCGGCGAATCCGGCACCGGCAAAAGCACCTTGGTGCGCGCGATTGCGGGGCTGTGGCCATGGGGCGGCGGCAGCGTCAATTTCCATCCTGACCGCCGGCTCTTCATGCTGCCGCAGAGGCCGTACATCCCCACCGGCACGCTGCGCCGCGCGATCGCCTATCCCGGCGCCGCCGAGGACTGGAGGTCCGAACAATTCTGCGAAGCCCTGCACAAGGTCGGCCTCGACCATCTCAAGGAGAAGATCGAGGAAGAGGCGCCGTGGGACCAGACTTTGTCGGGCGGCGAAAAGCAGCGGCTGGCGTTCGCGCGGCTGCTGCTGCACAACCCCGACATCGTGGTGCTGGACGAAGCGACCTCCGCGCTCGACGAGAAGAGCCAGGACAAGATGATGGAGATCGTCATCAAGGAGCTACCGAAAGCAACTATCGTCAGCGTCGCCCATCGCGCCGAGCTGGAAGCCTTCCATAGCCGCAAGATCGTGCTGGAACGGCGCAAGGGCGGCGCCAAACTCGTCAGCGACGTCGATCTGATCCCGCGCAAGGGCAAACGCCGCCTGCTCGGCCGCTTCTTGCGCCAACGCAAGCCGCCGGCAAAAAAGGCGGCGTGAAAACTAAATGTCGTCCCGGCGAAGGCCGGGACCCATACGCCGCGGCCGTGCTTGTTAAAGGCGGTGGTCGGCGACTTCCTTAACTCACAACGCCCTGTGGTTATGGGTCCCGGCCTTCGCCGGGACGACGCTAGCGGTTGGAGTCCTCGCTAAAAGTCGCTATGCATGCGCCGCTTTCCATCGAGGATATCAGTTTGAAGCCCGACAACGACCCCACGCCCGCGCCGTTCGGCGCGTTCGCACCGAATGCTGCGCAGGCCGCGATCATTGCGCTGGCCCACCGCTCGCGGCTGAAGCGCGGCGCGTTCCGGCCGATGCTGTCGCGGCTGGTCAATGTGCTGCGCGCGGGGCCGGTGGACGTGCAATACCAGGGCGCATCGTTTCGTTTCTATCACCAGGCCAGCGCCACCGAGCGCGGCGCGCTGTTCAATCCGGACTACAACATCGAGGAGCTGGATTTTTTGCGCGCGCACGCCCCTGGAGGCGGCGTATTCGTCGATGTCGGCGCCAATGTCGGCACCTATGCGCTGGCGCTCGCGCGCCATGTCGGCGCCAGCGGCAGGGTGATCGCGATCGAGCCGCATCCGGTCACCCATGCAAGGCTCGCCTTCAACAACACCGCCTCCGGCTTTGCCCAGACCAGACTGGTGGCCGCGGCCGCCGGTCCCGCCGATGGCGAGCTGATGATCGAGACCGATGGCGACAATCTCGGCGCAAGCCACATCGTGTCGGGGCAGGCCTCGAGCAAGGCGATCAAGGTGCCCTCGCTGCGGCTGCAGCGTATCCTCGATGAAGCAGGTGTCTCGCATGTCGATGCGCTGAAGATCGACGTCGAAGGTTTTGAGGACCGCGTGTTGACCGGCTTCTTCAAGGAAGCCCCGCAGGCGCTGTGGCCCCGCGCGGTCGTGATCGAACATCTGTCATCGAATGAATGGCAGAATGACTGCATCGCCGACATGCGCGCGCGTGGCTATGCCGAAACCGGCAAGACCCGCAGCAATACGCTGCTGGTGCGCGGCTGAACCGACCATCTTCTAACCAAGGGAGAGTTCGATGATCGACCATATCGGTTTTCCGGTTTCGGATTATGAACGCGCCAAGGCGTTCTATGTGAAGGCGCTGGCGCCGCTCGACTATGCGCTGGTCATGGAAGTGACGCAGGATCAGACCGGCCATGATCCCGCCGCCGGCTTTGGCGCTGGCGGCAAGCCGGATTTCTGGATCGGCGGCGAAGGCGGCTTGAACAAGCCGCTGCATGTCGCGATCCTTGCCAAGGACCGCGCCACCGTGGATGCGTTCTACAACGCCGCCATGGCTGCCGGCGGGCGCGACAACGGCCCGCCTGGAATTCGCGCGCATTATCACCCGAACTATTACGGCGCCTTCGTGCTCGACCCCGACGGCCACAACATCGAGGCGGTCTGCCACACGCCGGGGTGACTGACGCACCGGGATGAGGCGGTTCCCTTCCGATTACGTCGGGAACATCACAGCATCAGTTCCGTTATCGCCAAGGCAGTAATGGAGCGAAATATGGCCAATGATAATGCGCGCGATGTCGATCGCGCCTGGGAGCTGATGCGGAAGATCAGCTTTGCGATGCTGGTCACCCGCGACGGTGACAAACTCCGCGCGCGGCCGATGAGCGCGTATCTGGATCGCGACAACAATGCGGTTTATTTCCTGACCGACGCGCGGCGCCACAAGGACGAAGAGATCGCCAAAAATCCCGGCATCAACCTGTCGTTCGCGGACGCCAGCGATCAGAAGTATGTCTCGGTGACGGGCACGGCTGTCGTCTCGAACGACCGCGCCAAGATCAAGCAGTTGTTCTCGACGGAGGCGAAAGCCTGGTGGGATTCGGCTGAGGACCCCAACATCCGCGTGTTGAAGATTACGCCCGACGATGCCGAGTTCTGGGATTCACCGGGCACCGTCATCAGCTACGTGAAGATGGCCGCCGCCGCGGTGACCGGGACGCGGCCCGAGATCGGCGACAATCGCAAGGTCGCGATGTAGATGCCGATCGAACCTCCCGAAATCCCGCCGCCGACGCCGGGAAAACCAACCGAGCCACCGCGCGAAGATCCTCCGGGCAACCCCCGTCCGGAGGTGCCGCCACCGATGCGCGAGCCGGGCGCTCCGCCGCCGCCGCAGGAACTGCCGGGCAAGACGCCGGATGAACTGCCGGTGCGCGGGCCGAACGGGCCCTCGACGCCCAATCCGGCCACAGATCGGCCACAGGGAGCAATTTGACTTCGATTTGAAAGCGTCGCCTGAATACGCAATGAACAATTGCGCATGCAACCTGTTGCGCCCTCGAAATAAAAGGCATTCGCGCTTTCCAGCCCGCCACAATCCGGCCTAACGATTAGCCGTTGATCGACCCGCCAAACGATTCCTCTGCTGCCAGAACCTTTCCAGGGACCAAGAACATCATGACAAACCTTCGCATCGTGCTGCTTGCCACGACCGCTCTGACGGTGACGCAGATCGCGACATCCGCATCGCACGCGCAAACCGCGCCACTGGTCGTCGCACAGGCCAGGGAAGAGCTTGGTCCCGACGGAAAGCCCAAGGCGCCGCCAAAGGGCGCGCCGCCGCCGGCCGCGAAGCCACCGACACCGCCCGCGCCGCCACCGGCTGCGGCTCCGCCTCCGCGCCCGACACCTCCGCCGCCTGCTGCGGCTCCTCCGCCGCGTCCCGCACCGCCGCCGGCACCGCCCGCTGCCGCGCCGCCGCCGCGGCCGACACCTCCTCCCGCGCCGCCACCGGCCGCTGCGCCGAAGCCACCTGCTCCGCCGGCACCGCCCGCCGCTGCGCCGCCTCCACGTCCGACACCAACGCCGCCGCCGGCTGCGGCTCCGCCCGCGCGTACCACACCAACGCCGCCGCCTGCTGCAACTCCGCCCGCGCGTACGCCGCCTCCGCCGGCGGCAACCACGACGCCTGCGCCGACCGCATCGCCGCCCGCTGCAGGCAGCACAACGACGACACCTCCGGGCGCGCCACCGCGCCCCGGCACGGGCGCGCCTCCGGCTGGCACCAAGCGTGTGCCGGGAGCGCCGAGCGCAGCCCCCACGGCAACGCCGACCGCTACACCATCGCCGACCACGCCTCCGGCCGCTGCAACGCCTTCGACGCCTCCTGCCGGCGCAGCACCGACAGCGCCCTCGCGTCCTGGCGCAACAGCGCCGCCCGCCGCGGGTGGCGCGACGACGACACCTCCGGGTGGCCAGCCGTCACGCCCCGGTCAGCCAGCCGGCGCACCGCCGGCTGCCGGAACGACACCGCCTGCTGGCGCACCGCCCGCTGCCGGAACGACGCCGCCTGCGGGCGCACCTCCGTCAGCCGGAGCGCCGGCCGCTGGCGCGCCGACGTCTCCGACGCCCGGTCAGCAGGGTCGCCCGGCCATTCCGCCTGCGCCTCCCGCCGGCGTCGCGGCACCGAGTGTCGTTCCCGGCTCGGCAGCCGCAACAGCACCGCCCGGCAGATCGCAAAACGCTCCGCCGACGGTTGCACCGGCGTTCCGGGCTGCACCCACGATCACAACGCAACTGCCGCCGCCGCCACCGCCGCGGCGTGAAAACATGACGCCGCTCGCGATCGGTGCGGGGGTCGTCGCCGGCGCCGTGGTCGGCGCGACCATCGCCAACATGCACAGCCAGCGGCGAGAAACCGTCGAAGGCGGTCGCACCATCTACACCGAGCCGGACCGGATCATCATCCGCGACCCGAGCGGGCAGCAGTACGTTCGCGGCAACGATTTCAATCGCTTCCGTTATGGTGCGCGCGACATCCAGACCGAGACCGTCGGCGGCGAAACCCGCACCGTCGTGATCCGGCCGGACGGCAGCCGGATCATCACCGTGGTCGGCGCTGACGGGCGGCTGCTGCGCCGCATCCGCCGCGACGACCGTGGCCGCGAGATCATCATCATCGACAACAGCTACCGCGATCCGCAAGCCGTCGGCGGCTTCTATGTCGACCTTCCGCCGCCGGTGGTCAGCATGCCCTACGATCGCTACATCGTCAGCGCCGACGAAGCGTCCCCGGAAGTGATCTACGAGACGCTGAGGGCGCCGCCGGTGCAACGGATCAACCGGCGCTACTCGCTCGACGAAATCCGCTACAGCCCCAATGTGCGGATGCAGATGCCGAGCATCGACGTCAACTCGATCAACTTCGCGACCGGTTCGTGGGAGATCCCGCCGGACCAGGCCACGAAGCTGCAGGTGATCGCCGACGGCCTCAACCAGGCGATCCAGGCCAACCCGCGCGCCGTGTTCCTGATCGAAGGGCACACCGACAAGGTGGGCTCCGACGTCGACAATCTCTCGCTGTCGGACCGCCGCGCCGAATCCGCCGCAACGCTGCTGACGCAGCAGTTCAACGTGCCGGCGGAGAACCTGACCTCGCAGGGTTATGGCGAGCAGTATCCGAAGGACCCGGTGGACGGACCGAGCGAGATCAATCGGCGCGTTACCATCCGCAACATCACGCCGCTGCTCAACGGCGGGCAGGCTTCACTGCCGCCGCCCCCGCCCGGCACCGCGCCGCCGCGGCGCTGAGGCTGATCGCTTTGAAATGAAAATGGCCGGGAGCAATCCCGGCCATTTTTGTTTGGTGCGCTTTCATCCCACCCGTCGTCCCTGCGTTCGCAGGGACGACGATGAGAGTTCTACTACGGTTTAGCCGCGGCGAGCCCCAGCGCGTCGACCATCACGCGGAAGACTTCCGTATTGTCCATCGAACCCTTGACCCGGTCGCTGCCGGGCCCGGTCGCGGTCAGGATGACGTCTTCGCCGGAATGCACGCTGGCGTTCATCATCGCCGGCAGATTGCCGGGCCGCAGCACGGCGCCGGGAACGCCCTTGTACTTTTCGTTGGCCTTGAAGGTTCCGTCATCGTCTCCCTTCATGGTCGGGTCGTTCGGGCCGTCGAGTTTGGGGCGGAAGGTCTCGTAATGGTCGGGCAGGCTGGCCGAGAAGATGGCGAGCCGCCGGCTGACGTCGACGCGCGAGGGATAGCCGTCGGCATCGGGCGCCGGGTAATTCGGGAAGCCGGCCTTTTCGTAGACGCCGACGCGCTCGCGCATCGGCGCTTCCGACGTCGTGCCCATGTCGTGATTGATGGTGCCGACCAGTGCGTTGGGGTGGTTATGGTCCGGCGTCACCAGGATCAGGGTGTCGTCGCCGCGCTTGCTCGCCCAGTCGCGGGCGAGGCGCACCGCATTGTCGAGCATGATGGTGTCGTAGACGGCGCGGTCGAAGTCGAGCGCATGCGCGTACTTGTCGATCAATCCGGATTCCACCATCAGGAAGAAGCCGGCCTCGTTCTTCGACAGCACGTTCAGCGCAGCCTGGAGCTGCTCGGTCAGGTCGGGCTGCTCAGGAAATTTCTTGACGCCGCCGCCCTTGAGGAATTTGCGATCGAGCGCCCCGTCCATGTTTCCCGTAGCGAACAGCCCGAGCAACTGGCGCGTCTCGGGTTTGGCCGCCAGCGCATTGAGTTCGCCTGCAGTCGTCGCCAGGGCATAGCCGGCCTCGCGGAACCGGGCGATATAATCGACCTCGTCCTTGCGCTTGGATCCGGCCGCCGACTTCGGCAGGAAGTTTGCGCTGCCGCCGCCCAGCAACACGTCGGGCCTCGCCGCGAAAAGCTGCTCGGTAATCTCGTCATAGGCAGCCCGGCGGCGCGTATGCGCCACCATCGCCGCCGGCGTGGCGTCCTGGATTTCGGTGGAGGTCACGAGACCGATGCTCATCTTGAGCCGGCGCCTGGCAAGGCTCGTGACGGTTTCGACCTTGGGATCGTCGAACGCGTCTCTGGTGCGGTCGGCATAGACGCCCATCGCGTTGACCGCGCTCTTGTGGCCGGTGGAATAGGCGCTGGCCGAGTTTGCCGAATCGGTGATGATCGAATCCGAGCCGGCGGTCGCCACCAGCGCCGTATGCGGCATGTCGTCCATCGCAAGCTTGCCGAGGCTCTTGCCCTCCGCAATGCCCTTGGAAAGCAGCCGCGCCCCGACGCGATGGGCGGGCGACATCCCGTCGCCGATGAACAGGATCACGTTCTTCGCCTTGCGCGGCCCGGTGTCGTAGACCGTCCACGTCACCTTGCGGCTCTTCGTGCCGTCACTGACCTCGACAAAGACCGGCCCGGGCTTTGCCAGCTCGACATCGCGGAGCATCAGCGCGGATTGATCCCTGTCGTCCTCACGCTCGATAAACGTTGCGGCCCGGCCGAACACGGCGGCATGGTCCTCGCCGTTGACCGTTACCTTCAGTTTCGACTGGTCGACCCGATCAGGAAATTCGACCTTGAAGTCGAACCGCGCGCCGGAGAGGATTTCGGCGCGGTCGATCGGATAGACTGTTTGGGCAACGACCGGCGATGCCGAGAGCACGGCGGCGAGGGTGATGACGGTGACTGGCTTGATCAAGATCTCGGCTCCGCGCGTGCTTGCCGGCGGGACAGCGACAGCCATTGCTCAGCAAGAAGTGAAGGTGACCCGTTCTATCCACCCCGGATGACAGCTATGTAACGGCGGCCCGCAGAGTTGCAGAGGTGCCAAATACAGTCTGGCCTCGCGGATTCAGCTCTTGTCGTTGCCGAGCTTGAAGATCTCGGAGCCATCGCCGCTCGAAAGCAGGCCGGTGTCCGAATAGAGCTTCAGCTTGGCGCGGGTATCCGTGATGTCGAGATTGCGCATGGTCAGCTGGCCGATACGGTCCGCCGGCGTGAACGCCGCATCTTCCACCTTCTCCATGCTCAGCCGCTCCGGCTGATAGGTCAGGTTCGGGCTTTCGGTGTTGAGCAGCGAGTAATCGTTGCCACGGCGCAGCTCGAGCGTGACCTCGCCGGTAACGGCGCGCGCCACCCAGCGCTGGGCGGTCTCGCGCAGCATCAGGGCCTGGGAATCGAACCACCGCCCCTGGTAGAGCAACCGGCCGAGGCGCATGCCGCTGATCCGGTATTGCTCGATGGTGTCTTCGTTGTGGATGCCGGTGACCAGGCGCTCATAGGCGATGTGCAGCAGCGCCATGCCGGGCGCCTCATAGATGCCGCGGCTCTTGGCCTCGATGATCCGGTTCTCGATCTGGTCGCTCATGCCAAGGCCGTGCCGGCCGCCGATGGCGTTGGCCTCGAGGAACAGCGCCAGCGGATCGGCGAAGGTCTGGCCGTTCAGCGCGACGGGCTGGCCTTCCGCAAAACGCACGACGACCTTTTCGGCCTTGACGGCACAGTCGTCGCGCCAGAACGGCACGCCCATGATCGGATTGACGATCTTGATGCCGGTGCCGAGGCTCTCGAGATCCTTGGCCTCGTGGGTGGCACCCAGAATGTTGCTGTCGGTCGAGTAAGCCTTTTCGGCGCTCATCTTGTAGGCAAAGCCGTTGGCGGTCATGAACGCTGACATTTCCGCGCGGCCGCCGAGTTCGTCGATGAACTGCTGGTCGAGCCAGGGCTTGTAAATCCGCAAGCTCGGATTGGTCAAAAGGCCGTAGCGATAGAACCGCTCGATATCATTGCCCTTGTAGGTGGAGCCATCGCCCCAGATGTTGACGCCGTCCTCCTTCATCGCCGCGACCAGCATCGTGCCGGTCACCGCGCGACCAAGCGGCGTGGTGTTGAAATAGGTGTTGCCGCCGGTCGAGACGTGGAAGGCGCCGGACTGGATGGCGGCGATGCCTTCGTGCACCAGTTGCGTGCGGCAATCCACCAGGCGGGCTTTTTCGGCGCCGAATTCGAGCGCCTTGCGCGGAATCTCCTCGTAGTCGGCCTCGTCAGGCTGGGCGAGGTTGGCGGTATAGGCAAAGACGCGTGCGCCCTTTTGCTTCATCCACACCAGCGCCGCCGAGGTGTCGAGGCCGCCTGAAAAAGCGATGCCGACTTTTTCCCCTTTGGGCAGGCTCTTCAGGATCGTGCTCATCGTGCTTCCAATCGGTCGAAATGGCTGAGGTCGGGTGCGGCTTTGGGTGCGCGAATATCAAACTTTGCGCTTGTCGGCACGTGTTTAATAGCACCGGGCGGCTGCCGGCCGGGATGGCTCAGCCCGGCTGGCGCGAGCCCTTGGCCAGACGGTTCCAGGGCCGGGCCAGGCGAGTCAGCGCGGCCTCGACGGCCGCATCCGAGGCCCGGGTCGACGGCCAGCGGTATAGCCAGCCATGGGCCAGCCAGATCACCAGAAAGCTCACCAGGCCGGCGGCCGCCACATCGGTGAAAAAATGCCCGCCAAACGCCATCCGCAGCACAGAGGTCGTGATACCGAACAGGGTCGCCGCCACATAGGCCAGGGGTCGCCATGCCGGCGGCGTCAGCGCCGCGGGCGCGTAAGCCCAGAACGCGGTGGCGCCCTCGCCGGAGAAGAACGAGCAGTTGCGTCCGCACGTGCCGCGCGGATCCCAATACGGCACGAACTCCTGCGGCCCATTGAATTGCGTGACCACCACCGGCCGCGGCCGGCCCCAATAGGTCTTGAAGGTGAGGTTGGTGAGAACGACCGCAGACAGCAAAATCGTGCTCAGCAGGAATACGGCGGTACGCGCGCGAATGAACATCGGCAAATCCGGCCGCACCATCTTCACCACGATGGCCGCGAGCGACGGCAATGCGAGCGCCCACGCGATCCACATCGCGGCGTCGCGGGCGATGCCCGCGATCCAGCTCTGCTTCAACGGAAACGAATGGGTCGCGGGATCGTAGAACAGCGCCGCCAGTTTGAGATCGAGTTCGGGAAAAATCCCGAACAGCAGTCCGATGACGAGCGCCAGCCCCAGCGCGATGAAAAGTCCGGTCCGGTTCATGGCGCGGTGTTTAGCCGAGGGGATGGGTCTTGAAAAGGCTCACGGATGCGGCCGTGAATGCGCCGGCAGCGGCGGTGGCGGCCGCAAGGGTTTCGGCGGTTCGCGCCATGCGCCGGCGGTGCGCCCGGCGATCATCCAGTAGACCAGGCCCGCGACGATGCCCGCCCCGGTCATGATTTCGAGATGGCGGCGGACGATGCCGTCAAAGCGCATCGTTTCGGGATCGAACGGGACCAGACCGAGATAGCAGGCGCAGCCGACGAGCGCGCCGCCGATCGCGTAGGTCAGCACGCCCCGGACATGAAACGCTTCCGTGATCAGAACCACGATCAGCGCCGGCAACAGCGCAAAACCCGAGATGAAGATGAAGCCGAATCCGAGCACCACATTGATCGCGCCCTGATCGATCGGCCCTGCGCCGAGATCGCTGAATTCGGGATACAGCACCGCACCGACCACGATCATCCCCGCCGCCAGGCAGGCGAACAGGAATCCGAACAGGATGACGAAGAAGCGGCCGATCAGCGCCATTGGATTAGTCCACCGTCATTGCGTCGCTGCTCGGTCACGAACCTCTCCACCGTCATGCCCGGGCTTGTCCCGGCCATCCACGTCTTGCTTCGCTGAGACCACGTTAAGACGTGGATGGCCGGGACAAGCCCGGCCATGACGAATAGTTACGTTGATCAACTCAATCCGTCATCGCCATCGCGCGCAGCGCCTGACGCTCGCGCGCGGACAGTTTTTCGGTTTCCGATTTCAACTGGCCGCAGGCGGCGAGGATGTCGCGGCCGCGCGGCGTGCGCACCGGCGAGGAATAGCCGGCGTTGAAAATATACTCGGAGAATTTTTCGATCTGGTCCCAGTCCGAGCATTCGTATTTGGTGCCCGGCCACGGGTTGAACGGAATGAGATTGATCTTGGCCGGAATCCCCTTGAGCATTTTCACCAGGAGCTTGGCGTCGTCCATGGAATCGTTGACGCCCTTGAGCATCACATATTCGAAGGTGATGCGGCGCGCGTTGGACGAGCCCGGATAATCGCGGCAGGCCTGCAGCAATTCGGCGATCGGGTATTTGCGGTTGAGCGGCACCAGCTCGTTGCGCAATTCGTCGCGCACCGCGTGCAGCGAGATCGCCAGCATGACGCCCATTTCGTCGCCGGCACGGACGATGTTCGGCACTACGCCCGAGGTCGACAGCGTGATGCGGCGGCGGGAAATGCCGATGCCTTCATTGTCGGCCACGATCAGCAGCGCATCGCGCACCGCGTCGAAATTGTACAAGGGCTCGCCCATCCCCATCATCACCACATTGGTGACGAGGCGGCTGCCGGTCGGGGTCTCGCGATCGGCCCAGTCGTTGAGGCGGTCGCGCGCCACCATGATCTGGCCGACGATTTCGCCGGCGGTGAGATTGCGCACCAGCCGCTGCGTGCCGGTGTGGCAGAACGAACAGGTCAGCGTGCAGCCGACCTGCGAAGAAACGCACAGCGTGCCGCGATCGGTTTCGGGGATATAGACGCACTCGACTTCATGCGCCTTCTCGAGGGCATTGCCGCTCGGCAGCCGCAGCAGCCATTTGCGGGTGCCGTCGTTGGAGACCTGCTCGGCGACCACTTCGGGACGATCGACGGTAAAATGCTGCACCAGTTGGGCGCGCATTTCCTTGGAGATGCTGGTCATCGCGTCGAAATCTTTGGCGCCGCGGACATACATCCAGTGCCAGAGCTGCTGGGTGCGCATCTTGCGCTGCGCGGGCAGCACGCCGATCTCGCCGAGCCGGTCGGCGATCTCAGCGCGAGAGAGGCCGATCAGCGATGGTTTGGCCGGCGGCACATAGGTTTCGAGCGGAATCTTTTCGAGGGGAGCCTGAGCCGAGGAACTGCTCTCGATTGAAGCGACGGTCATCGTGTTTCTGTTCTTGGGATACGTAGGGTGGGCAAAGCGAAGCGTGCCCACCGCAAGCGTTAATGGTAGGCACGGCGCGATGCGCCTTTGCCCACCCTACAAGGTAGCACTCAAATAGGCCTTCCGGGGCCCACAAACAACGCCATTCTCGGCCTAAAATTGCTTAACGCCGGCAATCCTGCGCCAATTTGTCGAGCGCCTGCGACAGCCCCTTCAGCGAGAAGGTGTCGGTGGTCTCGGTGCCCTTGGCCGAGACACCCTTGACGGTGACGTCGGCGGCCTTGCGCATGGCATCGACCATCCGCTCTTCCTCGGCGGCGTTCTTGATCCAGAGCCCGTCGCCCTGCGTGTACATCGCATACGACGCGCCGCCGACTTCGAGCGAGGATTCCGAGCCCGGCTTTAGCGCGTAGCCGATCATGACCGAGACTTCGTTGATGACTTTTTCCGCCGGGCGCGTCGAGACGAAGGCATAGGCCGGATCGCGCGGACGGTTGGGCGGATTGGTCTTCGACGAGGATGGCTTGGCGAGCGCAAAGCACACCTTCTTGCCGTTCGGCGTCGCCGTGTAGGCGCCCCAGGTTCCGAACTGGCCGATCAGGGTCGGCTCCGCGCCACCGGCCGCGGCGGTTGCCGCCGACTTCGAAGCCGCCGCAGGCTTCTCCGTTGCCGCAGGCTTCTCCGTTGCCGCAGGCTTGGCCGCGTCTTTGGCGCCCTTCGGCGCAGCACTCTGCGCCTGCGCAAGGCTGGAAGCCCCGCACAGCAACGCACTCAGAACAAGGGATGTCAGTATCTGCCGCACGGACAACTGGTTCCCTCATCATTGTGACTGGAAGATGGCCCGGCGACGGGTCAGGCCGTCAACCATGGATAACCGGGAAATGCCTTTTTGGGAAGGCACTTACGAGCTATCCAGCCGCTGTATCCACGGTCATGTTGGAGGTATCGCGCGCCTCTTGCGGAGTTAGCCTTTGGTACGGCCTTCGCGCTGCTTCTGCCACTGCGCATCGGTCCATTGCAGCAGGTCCTCGGCGCCGGAACTGCGCAAATGCGAGCCGCCATCCTGCACCACCATCTCGCCATTGATGTACCCGGCCTGGTCGGAGATCAGGAAGCTCGCCAGGTTGGCGAGTTCGCTGTGCTCGCCGGCGCGGCCGAGCGGATTGCGGTGCGCCCAACCCTCGTCGCGGCTCTCCGGGCGAAGCTGGCTAGAGGCGCCCGGCGTCGGAAACGCACCGGGCGCGATCGCGACCGTGCGAACGCCCTTCGGCCCCCACTCCACCGCCAGACTCTTCGTCATCGCCAGGATGGCTGACTTCGCCATCGCCGACGGCACCGTGAAGGCGCGGCCGGTGATGGTCGAGGTCGAGAGGATGCTCAGCACCACGCCTTTATGACGGCCCTCGATCCAGCGCTTGCCGGCCGCGAGCGTGCAATACATCGTGCCGTGCAGCGTCGGCCCCAGGATCGCATCCGCCGCGCGGAACGACAGATGTTCGGTCTGCGCAAGGAAAGTCGCGGCAGCGTTGTTGACCAGCACGTCGATCGGCGCCTCGCGCCAGACCTGATCCATCATCGCATCGACCGCGGCGCCGTCGCGGATATCACAGCGCGCCACGGAAACCTTGCCACTGAGCTCATTGCGCATCTGCGTTGCCGTGGCCTCCAGCAATTCGAGCCGGCGGCCACAGATGATGAGTTCCGCTCCGAGCTCGATAAAGCGCCGCCCCATCGCGGCGCCAAGCCCGGAGCCGCCACCGGTGACCAGAATGCGCTTTCCCGCCAGCAGGCCTTTTTCAAACATTGTTTTACTCCCCTATTGTCCCCGTCATTGCCTGCGACAAACGCTACGCGTTTGCGCAAGGGAGCGTAAGCGACGACTTGTCCGCCGTAGCTCCTGAGCGAAGGCGGAAGCAATCCATTCTTTCTTTTCGCGGCGCGATGGATTGCTTCGCTTCGCTCGCAATGACGGGCGGATAGCTATGCGCGTCCTAAGCACCGAATCGGATTGTAGCCCGGCGTCAAATCCGGCAAGAAGCATTCAGCCTTTCCTTGTGCGTCCGAAAATCAGGTGTGTCCATGAAAGCCATTCTCTGCTCGCAATATTGCCAGCCCGACGATCTCGTGCTGGCCGATGTGCCCGATCCCGTCGCCGGACCGGGCGAGGCTGTGATCGCGATCAAATCCGCGGCGCTGAATTTCTTCGACATCCTGATGATCCAGGGCAAGTACCAGATCAAGCCGCCGTTCCCGTTCTCGCCGGCCGCCGAAGTCGCGGGCGTGATCGAGAGCGTCGGCAGTGGCGTCACCGATCTGAAGGTCGGCGACCGCGTGGCAGCCTCCTGCGGCCATAATGGCGCGCGCGAAAAGATCGCGCTGCCGGCCAACTCGATCGTAAAGATTCCCGACAATCTGGACTTCGATCGCGCCGCCGGAATCTTCATCATCTACGGCACCGCGCTGCATGCGCTGGAAGATCGCGCCAGCCTCAAGCCCGGCGAAACCATGGCCGTGCTCGGCGCCGCCGGCGGCACTGGCCTCGCCGCCTGCGAGCTCGGCAAGCTGATGGGCCTGAAGGTGATCGCGTGCGCCTCGTCGGATGAAAAACTCGAATTTGCGAAAGCGCACGGCGCCGAGCTTGGCCTGAACTACAGCAAGGAAGATCTCAAGGAGGGCTTGCGGCGCCTTACCGGCGGCAAGGGCGTCGATATCATCTTCGATCCGGTCGGCGGCACCTACGCCGAGGCCTCGCTGCGCTCGATCGCCTGGGAAGGCCGCTTCCTGGTGATCGGATTCGCCGCCGGCGACATTCCGAAAATGCCGCTCAACCTGGCGCTGCTCAAGGGCTGCGATATCCGCGGCGTGTTCTGGGGCGCCTGGGCCCGGCTCAACCCAGAGAAGAACCGCGCCAACCTGGAGAAGCTCGTGAAGTGGACCGCGGAAGGCAAGATCTCCTCGCATGTCGACCGCACTTTCCCGCTGGCGCAAACCGCCGAAGCGCTGAAAGTGCTCGCCGGCCGCAAGGCGATGGGCAAGGTGATTCTGCATCCGTGATGCTGCGCGACAGCGGTCGCGCTTCATTCAACGTCTCTTCTTTATTGACGATCATCGTCCGCGAAAACATCGAACGGGCCGCGCACAACGCGGCCCGTTTTGATAATTGCGCCTGCGCCTTGCTCGGCGCGCGATGCTGAAAACGCCTCCATCCCAGGCGATTGTACGTTAACGATATACAATCTTAAATCTCTGAATTGCGTCTACTCGCCGCAATCAGAACAAAATGTCTCCCGATTCGAGCGGTCCGGCGTCCTTTTTTCAACCCATTCGGCATGCGAATTGCCCGCTTAGTAAACGGGTTCCCGGACACCGATAACAACAAGAAGCAGATGCCGGCCACCCGTAGTTGCGTTTTGGTAACGGGGAAGCATCGCCATGGCGGAGAGTACAAGGCACGTTCAGTCAGGAGATCCGTTCGCAAGACTAAGCGAGCCGATCGATGATTCAGGATTGTATCAGACACATCAATTTCTGCGGTCGGAAGCACGCAAGCCCGACCCGTTGGTCCGACAAGATCATCTGGCCGACGATCCGGTGCCGCTTTTTCTCGCGGGCCAGCACGATGCGCGCCACCGGCAGGATGAGCGCTACCAGCCGGAAGAGCGCTATCAGGATCTGCCCTTCTATCAAGAACCGCCCGAGTACTCCTTCGCTGGCGGCAAGAAACGAAGAGCGCGCGCATCGCGTATCGTGACCGGTGGGCTTGCGTTGTCCATCGTGGCCGCCGGTCTCGCGCTGCTTTCCTTCGATTCGACACGCGCGGTCATCGTCAACGCCAAGGCGTCGTTGGCCAGCGCAGCGCCGGCCCCGTCAGGCGCCGCACAACAGGACGCCGAGCCACCGGCACCACGCGTCGCGGCCCAGCCCGCGAGTCCCGAAGCACCGCCGGCAACGCCGGAAGCGGCAACCGCCCAGCGTGTCCAGCCCGTTGCGCTGGCGTCCACTTCACCGTCGCGCGACGAAATCACCGCGGCCTACCAGAGCGCCATCAAGACCAAGGTTGTGGCGATCGAGCCGACGGCCCCCGAACCCGCCCCAGCGGCACGGCGCATCGATCCGGATGAACTGGCTGTTCTGTTGAAGCGGGCGAAGGGCCTGCTCGCGATCGGCGACATCACCTCCGCCCGGTTGCTGCTCGAGCGTGCGGCAGACGCGCAGGAGGCCGACGCCGCGCTGATGCTGGCGGGGACCTACGATCCGCAGGTGCTGGGCAAGCAGGACATGCGCAGCATCACGCCCGATCCGGCGATGGCGCGGCTTTGGTACCAGAAAGCCGCCCAGCTCGGCTCGTCCGACGCCAAGCGGCGTCTCAGCCAGATTCAAAACTAGGAATCTTCACAACCGGTCATCACCGGCACACATCACTACGACCGCGCATCACGCGACATCACGCAGGGGAACAACAAATGCGACGTCTGTTTGGAATGGCAGTATTTGCCATCATGATGGCTTGCGGCCTGACGGCCCAAGCCCAAACCCAGCAAACCGAATACGACCCGGCCAAGGTCAGCGAGAGCCTGAAGGCTATTTTCCAGTTCGGTTCTGTTGCCACCAAGCAGAGCCTGAACTCGAACACGGTGACGCTGATGTCGGGGACGATCGGCGGCACCTATGTGCAGTTCGGCGCCGACCTCGCTTCCGTGCTCGACGATGGCAACAAGTTGCGCGTACTGCCCATCGTCGGGCGCGGTTCCGTGCAGAGCGTGGCGGACATCCTGTTCCTGCAGGGTGTCGATCTCGGCATCGTCCGCTCTGACACGCTCGATTATCTCGAACGCAAGGGATTTGCGAAGGATATCAAGAAGCAGTTCACTTACGTGACCAAGCTCTACAATGAAGAGATGCACGTGATCGCGTCGAAATCGGTCCGCAGCTTAAGGGACCTCGAAGGCAAGACCGTCAGCGTCGACCTTCCCAATGGCGGCACGTTCGTCACTGCGCTGACCGTGTTCGAACGGCTCGGGATGAAGCCGAAGGTGGTCTATGTCGAGCAACGCATCGCGCTGGAGAAATTGAAGGCCGGCGAAATCGACGCCGTGATCGTGTGCGGCGGCAAACCGTACAAGTCGGTCAGCACGTTCAAGGACGACCGCTTCCATCTGGTGCCGGTGAACTACGAGAAGCCGCTGCAGAAGGACTATCTGCCCGCCAGCCTGTCGTCGAAGGACTATCCCAACCTGATTTCGGGCGACGATCGCGTCGACACCATCGCGGTGCCGGCGGTGCTCGCGGCCTATAATTGGGCACCGAACACCGAGCGCTATCGCAAGCTGTCGCAGTTCGTGGATGCGTTCTTCACCAAGTTTCCGACGTTCCAGAACCCGCCCTTCCATCCGAAGTGGAGGGAAGTCTCGCTGTCGGCGCCACTGCCCGATTGGCAGCGGCTGCCGGTCGCCGAGCAGTGGCTGAAGACCCACAACGTCGAAGCGGTCGCGCGTACCCGGTTCGATGAATTCCTGAAGCAGAGCCCGACGACCGCGGCGAACATCAAGACCGATGCCGACCGCGAGACGCTGTTCAAGCAATTCCAGGCCTGGGAAAACGAACGTAACGCGCGCGCGCAAGTTCGCTCCGGATCGCAGAAGTAGGAAACCTCGGACGTCATCGGGATCGCCGCAGGCGATGCCGGTGACGGACGTCGACGCGGGACTATTCCGCGTCGTCGTCCTTCCCGACGCCTCGCTTGAGCGCAGCCCGCGCGGCGTCGCGGTGCTCCGACGTGATATAGCTGGAAACCATCCGGATGGCGGTGGCCAGGACAGCGGCATCGTCGGTGAAGCCGAGGACCGGCAGCACGTCGGAAACGAAATCGAACGGCAGGACGAAGTAGGCGATGGCGCCGAGCAGCGCCGCCTGCACGTGGCGCGGCGTCTGCTTGTCGAACGCACAATAGTAAGCCGCGAGCAGATCCTCGGCGAAGGGAAGCTTCGCCACCACCCGCTTCAGCTTGCTCCAGAAGCGCCGGCGCACGCTTTCGCGGTCCTGCGCCAGCCGATCGGCCGGTTCAAAACCCACGCTGTGTTCGGACGTTGCCATGACGGCGCTCCCTCAAGACAGGCGCGGCGGATCGCCGCGAATGTCTGTCTAGGAATTGGGGATGTCGGGCCGCCGCCGCAAGATCGCCTTCCCAAGCTTCAGGCGACACCAAGCTGCCTTGCGATCCCGTTCATGGCCTTGGCAAGCTGGATATCCGACCTGGTGACGCCGCCGGCGTCATGGGTCGCCAGCACCACTTCCACCGTCTTGTAGACGTTCTTCCACTCCGGGTGATGGTCGTTCTTCTCCGCCACCAGCGCCACGCGGGACATGAAGCCGAAGGCTTCGTTGAAGTCCTTGAAGATGAACGTCCGGGCAATTGCCTCGCGGCCGGATACCTCGGACCACCCCGATAGTTCCGCAAGCGCCGCCGTTCTCGCTTCCGCCGACAGCCGTTCCGCCATGATCGCCTCCGCGTTTTTGACCAGCCTTACCCTAACACCCGCAGGCGCCCTTGGGATCCCCGCCCAAATTTAGACCGAAAGGCGCGTCCAATGGCCGCCCGGGTGCCGGTAACCATGACGGAGATGTCACCACGGTCCGGCGAGGAATTTGCTAGGATGCCCGGTGTAAGCACGTTGGCAACCGAAGATCGAACCTCAAACGATTGTTCAGGAATTGATGACCGACGGCCCTCATCCCGCCGAAGCAGCACTGCCTCCCCCCTCGCCCCGTTCGGCGCGACGGCGGCTGGCATTCGTGATGCTGGCCGGCGTTTTGGCGATCATCGGCGTGGCGGCGGCCGGCTATCACATTGCGACGCGCCCGGTGACGTTGCGGATCGCGGTCGGCCCGGCCAACAGCGACGACCTCAAGGTGGTTCAGGCGCTGACGCAAGCCCTCAACAACCAGCCGCACGGTCCAATTCGGCTGCGTCCGACACAGACTGACAGCGCGCAGGCGAGCGCCAAGCTGCTCGGCGACGGCAAGGCCGATCTCGCCATCATCCGGGGCGACCTCGACGTGCCGAAGAACGCGCAGGCGGTGGCGACGCTGCGCAAGAACGTCGTGGTGCTCTGGGTGCCACCCGCCAGTAAAGCCAAGGCCAAGGGCAAGAAGGCCGCGCCCGCGATCACCAAGATCACGCAGCTCGCCGGACATCGCGTCGGCGTCGTCGGCCGCACCGAGGCCAATGTCAATTTGCTCAAGGTGATCCTGGAGCAATACGGCCTCGATCCGGCGAAGGTCGAGATCGTCCAGTTTCCGGTCACTGAGGCCGTCGAGGCCATCCGCAACCAGAAGGCGGATGTCTATCTCGCGGCGGGCCCGCTCAACAGCAAGATCACGTCTGATGCGATCGCGGCTTCGATGCGCGACGGCGGCACGCCGACCTTCCTGGCGATCGATTCGGCGGAAGCGATCGCGCAAAACCATCCGGCCTACGAGTCTTCCGAGATTCCCGCCGGGACCTTTGGCGGCGCGCCGGCCAAGCCGGAAGAGGAAGTCAAGACCATCAGCTTCTCGCATCACATCGTGGCGCGGAAGGGCGTATCCGACTCCACCATCGCGATCTTTACCCGGCAGCTGTTTGCGATCAGGCAAACGCTGAAGAACGAATTTCCGCTCGCCGCCAAGATCGAGACGCCGGACACCGACAAGGATGCCAATATCCCGGCGCATCCCGGCGCGGCCGCCTTTGTCGATGGCGAGGAAAAGACCTTCTTCGAGCGCTATAGCGATTTCATCTGGTGGGGCCTGATGGGGCTCTCGGCGATGGGCTCTGCCGGCGCCTGGTTCGCCGGCTACCTGAAGAAGGACGAGCGCATTGCCAGCAATTCGCAGCGCGACCGGCTGCTCGATTTGCTCACCGCGGCACGCAGCTGCGATTCGATCGAAGAGCTCGACCAGATGCAGACGGAGGCCGACGGCATCCTGCGCCATATGCTGGAGTGTTTCGAACACGGCGCCGTCGAGGATGGCGCGTTGACCACCTTCAATATTGCGCTCGAGCAGTTCCACAACGCGATCGCCGACCGCAAGGCGCTCTTGATGAGCATGCCGCAGAACCTGCAACGGGCCAGCGCGCAGTTCCGTGCGGCCGGCGCCTGAGCCGGCATTCTGTAATTCGGCCGTCATGGAATTTTCCTAGGTCTGCCTTGTGCTATCACTCGGCGGACCGGGGACCCCCTCATGGCCACACGAATTTCTCGTCGAAAATTTCTCTCCTCCACCGCCGCAGCGGGCTTGGGCGTCGTCGCGATGCCCTATCTCAGCCGCGCCGGCGACCGGCCGGTCAGCAGCCATGGCGTGCAATCCGGCGACGTCGGCGCCGATGGCGGCGTGGTCTGGGCGCGCGCCGACCGTCCTTCGCAAATGATGGTCGAGGTCGCGACCACGGAGTCGTTTGCCAATGCGCGGGCGCTGCCGCCGATCGCAGCGCTGCCCGAGAGCGATTTCACCGCCAAGATGCTGCTGGAAAACCTGCCCGCGGGACAGGAGATCTTCTACCGCGTGCGTTTTCGCGACCTGTCGCACATCGACATCGCGAGCGAGACCGTTGTCGGCCGCTTCCGCACTGCGCCGGCCGATCGCCGCGATGTCAGTTTCGTCTGGGGCGGCGATGTCGCGGGACAGGGCTGGGGCATCAACCCCGACGACGGCGGCATGTTCACCTTCGCCACCATGCGCAAGCATCGTCCGGATTTCCTGCTGCATTCCGGCGATACCGTCTATGCCGACGGCCCGATCAAATCCGAGGTGAAGCTTCCCGACGGCAAAGTGTGGAAGAACATCACCACCGAAGAAAAGGCCAAGGTGGCCGAGACGCTCGACGAGTTCCGCGCCGCCCATAAATACAATTTCATGGACGAGCATGTCCGCGCCTTCAATGCGGAGGTGCCGATCTTCGTGCAATGGGACGACCATGAGGTCACCAACAACTGGTCGCTGTCGAAGCAGCTTCCCCCGACCTACAAGGTGCGCGACATCAGCCTGCTCGCCGCCCGCGCCGGCCGCGCGTTCCACGAAATGTATCCGATGCGGGAAAGCATTGTGGAGCCGGGCCGGCTCTATCGCACGCTCCATTACGGCCCGCATCTCGACGTATTCATGCTGGACGAGCGCAGCTATCGCGGCCCCAATGGCGCCAACCTGCAAGACAGCTACCGCCCCGAAAGCTATTTCCTCGGACCGGATCAACTCGCCTGGCTGAAGCGCGGACTGTTGAACTCGCGCGCGACCTGGAAGGTGATCGCCTCCGACATGCCGCTCAGCATCATCGTGTATGACGATGCCACCAACAAAAAGGGCTCCGAGGCGTTCGCGCAAGGGGACGGCCCGCCGCGCGGCCGCGAACTCGAGATTGCCGATATCCTGCGCTTCATCAAGGCATCAGGCGTCGTCAACACGGTGTGGCTGACGGCTGACGTGCACTACGCCGCCGCGCATTACTACAATCCCGACAAGGCCCAGTTCCAGGAGTTCGATCCGTTCTGGGAATTCGTCGCCGGCCCGCTGCATGCCGGCACGTTCGGGCCGAACGAACTCGACAACACGTTTGGGCCCGAGGTGAAGTTCATCAAGGCGCCGGGGCCGGACAAGCAGAACCTGCCGCCGTCGGCCGGCATGCAGTTCTTCGGCCACGTCAAGATCGACGGTGCCACCGGACAGATGATCGTGACCTTGCGCGACCGCGCCGACGTCGCACTCTGGTCGACGACGCTTGATCCGAAGCGTATGTAGCGTTTTCGAGCGGAAGCGGACGCATCGGCGCCGATAGATCAGACGCGCTGGTTGGCGTCTCCGCGCCCGACGTCCAGCAACGCGAGCAACGCCTCGGTCGAATAGGGCTTCGCCAGCCGCGGCGTGCCCGCGAAAGCCGCCGGGAGCCTGGTGTCGGCGCCATAGCCGGTCACGAAGGCAAACGGAATCTTCAAAGCCTCCAGCTGCTCGGCAACCGCAAAACTCTTTTCACGAATCAGGCTGACATCGAGCAGGGCAAAATCCGGTGGCCGTTCGGCGATCATGGCGAGGGCCCTGGCCACGGTTTGGGCCGTACGCACGGCCTTTACGCCAAAACCAAGAAGCGTGTCCTCGAAATCGAGTGCGATGATCGGGTCGTCCTCGACGATCAGGACGTCATTCGGCGTGCCGCCGGCGACGGGTTGCATTGTACTCGTCTGTCCCAGGTTCACTGTTCTTTGTCCGGTTGCCGGGCCGAAGCCCCGGAAGGAGGTCCGACGACGCCTTGATGCGCGGCCATCGGTTCCGGAACTGAAACCACCACACCGGAGTTATGCTGTCTGTTCACTAGTGCACATAAAAACGCGCGCAGCTTCGTTATTGTGCGCCTGGGGAACAGAGGAACCTTGGATGCAGGCGCGACGCGAGGAGCCGGCCGCACGGCCGTTCAATAATTTGCTGCGTCGTCTGAACGCCGCCGATTTCGCCCTGGTCGCGTCGAACCTTGCCGAGATCGATGCCAATGCCGGCGAAGTGCTCTACAGCCCCGGCGATGACGTCGAGATCGTGCATTTCCCCTGCGGTCCGAGCCTCGTCTCCTACCTGGTCCCCAATGAGGATGGCCGCGATGTCGAGACCATCCTGATCGGCCGCGAAGGCGCGGTCGGCGGCATCGTCAGCCAGGGTTTCTTGCCGGCCTATACCCGTATCATGGTCAAGTTCGCCGGGCCGTTCGTGCGGCTGCCGGTCGGAAAGCTCGAGGCCGCCAAGAAGCAATCGGCGACGCTCAGCAACATCTTCGCCCGCTACGCCGACTGCATGCTGGCCCAGATTTTCCAGTCCACCGCCTGCAACGCGATCCACTCGATCGAGCAGCGCACGGCGAAATGGATCATTTCGGCGATGGAACGCACCGACGGCGACGAAGTGGTGCCGCTGACCCATGAGCAGTTGGCGACCCTGCTCGGGGTCGGCCGCAGCTACACCAGCCGGGTGATCCAGACCTTCAAGGCCGAGGGCATTGTGGAGACCCGTCGCGGCTCGATCCTGGTCCGCAACGCCGACGCGCTGCGAATCCGGTCCTGCCTCTGCAATGAGGCGGTGAAGGGCCATTTCGAGGAGGTTTTGCGAGGGGTCTATCCGGACCCCGAAAAGGGCAATTAGGCGGGCATTTGCCCGAAAATCGGCTAACCAAATGCCAAACAAATCATTGTTTTTTGGCGTTTTCTGACTATATTGCGCCGCAACGCGTAAGGTGTGCCCGGTCCTTTTGGCCGGGCTTCCTTTTTGGGGCCAAGGTCGAGGCCGTTGCCCCTTTCGCATTTCAGGTTTTGAGCACGATCCGGAAAAGTGGGTCCCGGTTTTCCGGCGAGATCGCGCTCCAGCCATTGCACGACCAGAAGAAGAGCCATGAACCTTCGTAACGTCGCCATCATCGCCCACGTCGACCACGGCAAAACCACGCTGGTCGACAAGCTGCTGCAGCAATCCGGTACCTACCGTGACAACCAGCGCGTGGTCGAACGCGCGATGGATTCCAACGACCTGGAGCGCGAGCGCGGCATCACCATTCTGGCCAAGGCTGCCTCGGTGCAGTGGAAAGACACCCGCATCAACATCGTCGACACTCCCGGCCACGCCGATTTCGGCGGCGAGGTCGAGCGCATCCTGAACATGGTGGACGGCGCGCTGGTGCTGGTCGACGCCGCCGAGGGTCCGCTGCCGCAGACCAAGTTCGTGGTCTCCAAGGCGCTGAAAGTCGGCCTGAAGCCGATCGTCGTCATCAACAAGGTCGACCGTCCCGACGCGCGCCCGACCGAAGTCATCAACGAAGTGTTCGACCTGTTCGCCGCACTCGACGCCTCCGAAGAGCAGCTCGATTTCCCGATTCTTTATGGATCGGCCAAGCAGGGCTGGATGGGCGACAGCCCGGAAGCCTCGCACGAAGCCGGCATGCAGCCGCTGTTCGACCTGATCCTGCGCCACGTCGCGCCGCCGACGGTCGAAGAAGGCCCGTTCCGGATGATCGGCACCATCCTCGAAGCCAACCCCTATCTCGGCCGCATCATCACCGGCCGCATCACCTCGGGCTCGATCAAGCCGAACCAGGCCGTGAAGGTGCTCGGCGCCGACGGCAAGCAGATCGAAAGCGGGCGTATCACCAAGATCCTGGCCTTCCGCGGCATCGAGCGGACGCCGCTCGAGGAAGCCGAAGCGGGCGACATCGTCGCCATCGCCGGCCTCACCAAAGGCACCGTCGCCGATACCTTCTGCGATCCCACAGTTGAAACCCCGCTGGTGGCGCAGCCGATCGATCCGCCGACCGTGTCGATGTCGTTCATCGTCAACAACTCACCGCTCGCCGGCACCGAAGGCGACAAGGTGACCAGCCGCATGATCCGCGACCGCCTGCTGCGTGAAGCCGAAGGCAATGTCGCGCTGCGCGTGGTGGAAGCCACCGACAAGGACGCGATGGAAGTTTCCGGCCGCGGCGAATTGCAGCTCGCGATCCTGATCGAGACCATGCGCCGCGAAGGCTTTGAGCTCTCGGTGTCGCGCCCCCGCGTGGTGCTGAAAAAGGACGAAGTCACCGGCGAATGGCAGGAGCCGATCGAGGAAGTCGTGATCGACGTCGACGAGGAGCATTCCGGCGTCGTCGTGCAGAAGATGAGCGAACGCAAGTCCGAGATGATCGAGATGCGCCCCTCCGGCGGCAACCGCCTGCGGCTGGTGTTCTACGCGCCGACCCGCGGCCTGATCGGCTACCAGGGCGAACTGCTCACCGACACCCGCGGCACCGCGATCATGAACCGCCTGTTCCATGGCTACGCCAACTACAAGGGCGACATCCAGGGCCGCCGCAACGGCGTCCTGATCTCCAACGACCAGGGCGAAGCGGTGGCTTACGCGATGTTCAAGCTGGAAGACCGCGGCCCGATGATGATCGAGCCGGGCTGGAAGGTCTACAAGGGCATGATCGTCGGCGAGCACACCCGCGACAACGACCTCGAGATCAACGTGCTCAAGGGCAAGCAGCTCACCAACATCCGCACCACCTCAAAGGATGAAGCGGTGCGCCTGACCCCGCCGATCCGCATGACGCTGGAAAAGGCGCTGGCCTATATCGAGGACGACGAGCTCGTGGAAGTGACCCCGAAGTCGATCCGCCTGCGCAAGAAGTTCCTCGACGCCAACGACCGCAAGCGCGCGGAAAAGGCCAAGGAAGCGGTGGCTTAAGCACCGCTCGCGCAAGCGACTAGAGCGTTTTCCAGCGAAGTGGACACCGGTTCGCGTTAAGAAAACGCGTCAAATCAAGAATCTGGAGCCCCGTTGCGATTTCATCGGAACGGAAAAGGCTCTAGCGTCAATTCCCGTCGTGCGCGCTCGGATCGTCGCCCTCATCGACCAGGTCGATGGCGGCGGTGGCACCTTCGGCCAGATCGATGGCCTTGCGCAGCGTGACGATATGCGGCGCCAGATAGGTGTCGGGCGCACGACGCACGTCCCAATAGGCAGTGTGGGTGAAGAAGTCGTCACCCCCCGCCTTCCTGGTCGAGACCGCGAGATCGACGATGTGATAGCCGAAGATCGGCGATAGCGCCCCGCCGATGGCGTCTCCCCAGAACAGCTGACGCCGGGGAAAATAGATGTTGCTCCACCGGGTCAATCCGAACAACGCGCCGTTGTGAATTTGCCTCCTGTGCGTCTTCGGATTGGTGAAGGTCAGCAAGCCGTCTAGATCGAGCCGTTTCGGCGGGCAGGTCGGAAACTCTCTTTCCCCGACGCGCCGGGCGAAATCATCCTTCAGATCCTGCTCGGTATTCAGCCTTCCCTCCGCTTTCAGATCCGCCGCGGGCTTGCCTAGGCACATCAGGAAGTAGGCGTGGGTCAGCGCGCTTCCGAGCGTAACGAAGTCGGTAACCAGCCAGCTTTTGGACTTTTGCTGCTGGGACGTGGGTTTCGCCGCGGCAGCGGCGATGCTGGCGATCGTGGCGCGCGCCTTGATCCGCAACGCCTTCTTGTCCTGGATCGTTGCCTTGGCGTCTTCCGGCTGCCATGCGGCGCTATCGATGGCGTCAAAATCCGCGCCCAGTTCTTCGACAGGCGGCAACTCATTGCAGACCCGGCTGAAATAGGCGCGCAGCATGTCGTAGGCGACCACGGTACCGAGGCTGTGCGCGACGACGACGATGCGATCGTACTGGCCGGACGCGTGGAGGTTTGCGAGCCGGTCCACGGCCTCCTTCCTGATTGCCCGGCGCACCGCGACGTTGCCCGGCGAATTCCGGAAATAACGCGCGGCATCGCCGAGATACGGCTGCAGGAATGCGGCGTTGACGATCAGATAAAGCCCGATCACGGCCGCCGATGAAGCAACGCTCCACGGCGAGTTCAATCCCCACACCCAGGATTTGACCATCGTTACGGCAAAAGGGGTGTCCGGATGCCAGTGCCGGTCGGTGCAGACAAAGATGCCAAACACGACCGCCGAAATCGCAATAGCGCGAGAAAACGCACGCAATCCCTGACGACCCATGAGCATGAAGCTCGCGAGCCACGCAATCAGCGTGGGCAACGCAACCAGCGTAAAGAGTTCTGCCCCGTCAGGAACATCGCGATTGCCCGGCGCAAATTTCTCGACGAGGAAGTAGATCGCAATGACGACAATTCCGACAACGCAAAAAACCGCGAGCAACTTGATGAGACGGAAAGCCTTCCACTTGGCCGCGACGACGAGGCCCAACAGCAGGCTGGCGAACAACAGCAGGAACGGCGCGACCAGCATGACCTGCGCAACATTCTGCGAAAACAGCAGAATGCCCTTCAACACCAGCACCGCGAAGGAGAGATTCATCAGGCACAGGAAGATCGCAGCGGCCCACCAAAGCCCGTTCATGCCGTACTTCATGATGGGGCCCTTGCGGACCAACTCGTACAGCCAGAGCAGCACCGCGACGGCCTTGGTCTCACTCATCAGGTGAGCCCAATATAATTCGTGGAAATCGACAAGGCGGCTATCCGGCGAATCCGGCACCGTGTTCGTCGTCATCACCGCCAGGTCGATATCGGAGCCGTCCTTTTCCGGATGCGTCCAGATCCGCTTGCCTTTGTCGGCCGGGTTATTCTCGTCCAGCCAGACGCCCCGTATCACCCCGCGCACCGTTTCCAGCGCGCGCTGGCTGCCGATGCCGTGAACGACAAGGATCGCGGTTCTCTTCCGTGCGGTAGCGGGATCGAATTCGGCCATGGCTGAAATCCAGACCTGAAATGACGTTAGGGAGAATGATCTATTCAATACAACTACAGGGGGAGAAACAAGCCGCTCTTTTTCGCAAGGATGCGGCATCGGCCGCCGGCAATGGCCGAAATCGGCTGATCGATGCGAAAACCGCATCCCTCCCCTGCCTGCCGTTGACCGGGAGCCCTCTGCGGACCGGCTTCAGGCCCCCTGGCGAACGTGCTAGAGGCTCGGACATGACGACCCTCCCCTCCGAAGTCGATGTTGCCATCATCGGCGCCGGCGCCGCTGGCCTCGGCGCCGCGCATGCGCTGAAACAATCCGGTCTCTCCTATGTCGTGCTGGAAGCGCGCGACCGCATAGGCGGCCGTGCCCATACGATTCAGGCATCACCAGACATCACCTTCGACCTCGGCTGCGGCTGGCTGCATTCGGCGGATGAAAATTCATTCGTCCCGATCGCCGAGCAACTGAAGTTCGAAATCGACAGGAACCGCCCGCCCTGGCGCGAGCAGGCCCACAACAAGGCGTTTCCGGTTGAGCAGCGTGCGGAGTTCCTGAAGGCGCTCGACGCCTTCTACGACCGCGCCGAGGAAGCCGCACATCAGGCCCGGCAGATCGGCGGCGACAGCGCCGCCGATCTATGTCTCGAGCCCGGCAATCGCTGGAACCCGATGATCGACGCCATCTCGACCTACGTCAACGGCTGCGAGCTGGATCAGGTCTCGATCCTGGACATGGACGCCTATGAAGACACCGAGATCAACTGGCGCGTCCGCCGCGGCTATGGCGCGCTGGTCGCGGCCTACGGTGCCTCGGTCCCGCTGGCGCTCAACTGCGCGGTGACGCTGATCGACCATTCGGCAAAACGCATTCGTATCGAGACGTCGCAGGGCACGCTGATATCAGACAGAGTGATCGTCACCATTCCGACCAATCTGATCGCGGATGAAGCCCTCCGCTTTCACCCAGCCCTGCCGGCAAAGCTCGACGCCGCGCGCGGCCTGCCGCTTGGTCTCGCCGACAAGGTGATGCTGGCGCTCAGCGACGGCGATGACCTGCCGAGGGACGGCAGCCTGCGCGGCGCCACCATGCGCACCGCGATGGGCACCTATCATCTGCGCCCGTTCGGCCAGCCCTGCATCGAAGGCTTTTTCGGCGGCCGCTTTGCGCGATCGCTGGAAGACGCCGGCCCCGGCGCGCTGGCCGCCGAAAGTATCAACGAGATTGCCGGCTTCCTCGGCAACGACTTCCGCCGCAAGCTGAAGCCGCTCGCGGAATCGCGCTGGGCCCACGAGCCGTTCTCGCGCGGCTCGTATTCCCACGCCCTGCCCGGCCACGCCGGCGACCGCGCGGTGCTGGCAGCGCCTGTGGATGGTCGACTGTTCTTTGCGGGGGAAGCGACCTCGCCGGGGTTTTTCTCGACCGCGCATGGGGCAAGGGATAGCGGGGAGCGGGCGGCGGGGGAAGTGATCGCCGCCAGCACTAACCCTTGAACACCTGATCTCGGTGAAACTTCAAGTAGTGCGCATTTGGATAGAGTGTTTGATCCTTGGGCAGGTTGATCGATCCGCTCTGATTCAGTAGGCGACCGGCATCCTCGGGAACATGATTTTTAGCAATCAGTATCTTGTAGTCGTCGCCAATCGAAATGAGCCCTCTATCAAACATCCAATGTACCGTTCCGGACAGAGCCAGCCCATTCCGAACGGAGTCAGGACCATTTGACGCCACAGGCTGAATATGTGCTGCCTGCACTTCGGGACGCCCCCCTCCATTGATCAATCGTAGACCGGTGATTGCGCACCTATTTGAGTAGGCAGCGCGCACATTGTGCATGAACGAGCGCTCACGAAACGGCCGTGAGACCATCATCTCTACTACGGGGCGCTCGAAGGGCACAGGCGGCTCCGAGAGCCCCGGCAACGCTACTTCCTGTGATGCTCGATACTCGCCGAGAATTGGAGCAAAGCCGGATTTGAATATGCGATCGAACTCAGCATCCGGAATGAGGCGCACGGCTCGGCCAAAAGCTCCCTTGTTGGTGCTGCCATCATCTTTTTCTAGTGCGCTCTCATAGTATTCACCGCCCTCCTGGAACGGGACAGGCGTGTCGAAATCCAAATAGGTAGCGCGATCAATATTTGCGAAATAGTGATCCGGCAAAGCCGCATCTTCAGTGACCGACGCGACGCGCGCGACACCGAAGTAGGACTGGCGGCCTCCTCGGCTTGAAAGTTCGGCGCTGGACCTGCGCGGCTCGTAATAAACGATGTAGTCCCCGACCGCCTGTTGCACATAATTGAGGTATGTACGCGGAAAGTGATATCGCTCCTCGGGCAGATCCTTATAGCTCGGCGTAACCTTAGTTGTGAAAACCGCTTTGGTCATGAATCAAGGCCTGCAATGACCGCTATCCCGGCCTAAGTTCAACCTAAAGCAGTTTTAGTCGCCTAGATAGATGTAGCCAATCACCCACACGCCGCCAACACCGCATCCTTGAACAGATGCTGCTCGGCCTTGAGATCAACATCATAGCTCGCCGCATACGGCGGCTGCGGCTGGCATGACAGGGTGACGATGACGACCCCCGCTCTCCGGTTGACGTAGAGCGCCTGGCCGGCAAAGCCGAGGGCGACCATCGAACCGTCGGGGTCGATCCACCAGCTGTAGCCGTAGCCGCGCGCACCATAGCGATTGGTTTCGGGATCGAGGACGAAGGCGGGATGGCCGGCGCTTTCGATCCAGTCGGATGGCAGCACGGGCGCGCCGTCGATCACGCCGCCGCGCAGGAGGAACACGCCGAAGCGGCCAAGATCCCGCAAAGCAATTCCGGCGCGGCTGCCACCGATCTCCTGGCCGCCTTCGGACTCCAGCGTATAGAAGGCGTCGAACTCCATGCCGAGGGGCGACCAGATCGTCTCCGACATGTAATCGGCCAGCGTTTTCCCTGTCGCGGCCGACAGCAGGCTGCCGAGCACATAGGTATCGCCGCTGTTGTAAATGAAGTAACTGCCGGGCCGGTGTTCGGCCTTCAGGCTGCGCATCAGCGTCAGCACGCCGCCGGGCACCTTGTCGCCGAGCGATTTGCTGTAGCGGTTCACGTCGGAATTCCGGTCGGTGTAATCCTCATTCCAGCGCACGCCGGAGGACATCGTGATCAGGTGGCGAATGGTGACGGCGTCATAGGCGCAGCCGCGCAATGCCGGGATATATTTCGAGACAGCATCATCGAGACTGCCGATGGCGCCCTGCTGCAAGGCGGCGCCGATCAGCGTCGATGTCAGCGACTTGATCATCGACATCGAGGACCAGCGCACGTTCTCCTCCAGCCCGAGCGCGTAGCGTTCCAGAACGATTTTTTCGTCCTTGATGACAAGCAACCCGGCGATATTGGCACGGCCGAAATACGCATCGACGCCGTGCGCTTTCCCACCGGCCTGATATTGCGGTGAAATCTCTTCGCCGCGCTGCAATGGGAGGACCGTCGTGCCGCGGCGGATCGCCCGCGTCACGAACATGCGATCGACATTGCGATAGGCGTAGGCCTGCTCGGTTGGCGACAGCAGCAGAAAATCCTCACCCGCCGGAATGTGATGTTTGGGATGTGCAATGGCGCCGGTCATGCGATTCTACTCCATCACCCGTGCGCGCATATCGGCATCGGGCACGAAACACTGCTCATACTTGCCGAAAATCCGGTAGCGGTTACGCGCGACCAAACTGTAAACGCCGTCGCGCAACGGTTTCGGCACCGCAAACAGCGCGCGCGTCCAGCCCCAGCCGGGCAGCGCGCCGAGCACCGTCAGCGCCGCGTCGGATTTGAAGTATGCGACGCCGCCATGAACGACGGCGTTGGTGTCGGGATCGTCGGGGTTGATGCCAAAGGCCTGCGCCAGCCGCGTGCCGTAGCCGGACTGGATCGGCGTGAAGCGAAAGCGGCGCTCAACGTCACGCGTGGCGACGAAGCGGACCCAGCGCGAGCAGAAGATGCAGACGCCGTCGTAGAGGATCACGTCATCGTCCGGCCATGCCGTCATCTGTTGTCCAAAGTGAGCAGCGCCACGACCATCAGCACGATCGCCGGCCCGGTCTTGACCAGCGCGCCGAGCGGCTCGATCCAGAGATCCGGCGTCAGGATCGCGGCGCCCACCATGTAGCCCAGCGCAACGACGATGCCGGCGATCAGTCCGGCTGCGGCGGTGCGGCGGAAGGCGATCAACACCCCGATACTCATATCCATCAGGCTGGTGACAGCCGTCATCGGATTGACCAGCCACGACGGGAATCCGTGTGCGCGCAAAATATCGGCGGCGGCGGAAAACGATATCACCAGTGAGATGAAGCCCGAAACGATCCAGAACACCGCAAGGCTGGCGATCACGAGCGCCTTGACCAGGAACAGCCGTGCGAACCATTTGTCCTGGATGGTGGCGGCATGCCCGCCCACCGCCTGCGCCAGCGTCTTCGGCACGATGCCGGTCGCCGCCATCCAGCTTGCGGGATCGCCGGTGACGCCGCGGCGCAGTTCGGCGATCGCAGTGGAGCGCATCGGCGGCATCCAGCCCAGTTTATTGGCGAGATCGCCTGATTTGGCGCCGAGATTGAGCAGGAAACCGGGAAGCGTGATCCGCGGCATGCGGGAAGTGCCGAACGACCAGCAGAATTGATCGATGACATTGCCAAGCGTGATCGGCTGCGGCTGCATCAGGTCCCAGGTCACGGCGTTTGCTGCGGGATCGCCAATGTCACGCGCGGCGAGCCAGGCGATGGTTGCGGAAACGTCCTCGACTGCCACCGGCTGGAACGGCGTCGCCGATTCGTCGCCGGGCAATTGCAACGGAAATGCCGCCAGCGCCCGCAGCATCGCACTGCCGCCATAGGCCGAGGGCGCCACGACAAAGCCCGGCCGCAGGATCGCATAGGGAATGCCGGATGCAGCAATCAGCCGCTCGGCCTCGCGCTTGGTCGTGCTGAAGGCGGTGCGGTCCTCATCGGCGGTACCGGGAATGGAAATATGAATGAGCCGCACCGCGCGGCCGCTGTCGCGGATCGCCGCCAGCAGCCGTTCGACGAAATCGCGATGCACCGCGCGGGTGTCGCTGCCCGGCCCGTCCTGCAGCACGCCGAGGCAATTGACCACGACATCGATCTCGCGTTCGCGGATCAGCCGCGCCAGCGAGCCTGCATCCATCGACATGATCGGAAGCTCAACGTCGGAGGCGCCGATCTTTTGTGACGGTTCGAAATGCCGCGCGACCCCGACCGCATGAAAGCCCCGCAATCGCAGATCATCGGTGATGTACCTGCCGATCAGGCCGGAAGCCCCGAGGACGAGGGTTTTGCGCGATGAAATTTCCGCGTTCATTTGCCCCACCTAAACCGGCTTCGCGATCATCAGCCACAGGATCGCCATGACCGAACCAAAGCCTGGAATACCGAACAGAAACCAGCGCCGGAAAAGCGCGAAGTAGCGCGGCGGCAGCGCCGCATTCGCAGCCGCGGCGACGCGCGCCAGATCGCGCATCTCGATCTGCATGAAGATCACGGGCACCCAGAACAGGCCCGCCACCGCATAGAGCCCGAGCGAGGCCGAAATCCAGAGTTCGCCCAATCCCGTCGATGACAGCATCATCAAGAGACCGCCGGTGACGGGCTGCAGCAGCACCGCCGTCAGCGTGAACAGCATGTCGGCAATCACCACCGTCGACCCGGTGCGGGCGATGAAGGCGGCGTCACCGCTGCGATGCGCCATCAGCATGAAGAACGCGATGCCGCTGCCGGTGCCGATAATGACGATGGCGCCAAGCACGTGCAGATATTTGATCGCGAAATACAACGTCATCGTTGCGTCATCGTTTTTTGGCCGGGTGCGCGCGCAGCTTCAAGGCCCGATCGAGTTCATGGGCAGCGCTTGTTACACCAGCTTCGGTTTCCGGCAGCCAGTGCCCTTCACTGCCATAGGCCCCGAGCACGCGGAAATCGACCTTGCCGCCGGCGTTGCGGAACGCGTCCGCCAGTTGCCGCGACAGAACAGGCGAAAAATAGCTGTCATTGGCGGCCACCAGCCATGTGACGGGCACGCGCGCGGTTTTGCCGAATTCCCGTGCGGCGGCCATCAGGGTGTGCGGCGCGCAGACCTGACCCGGAAAATCATTGGCACGGCCGCCGCGTCCGGGCGCAAAGGCGATGATCGCGGCAACGTCCTTCGGGTCTTCACTGGCGAGCGCCAGCGCGCCCCAGCCGCCGGCCGAGTGCCCGATCACGATCATTCCGCCTGACCGGATGAACGGTTGTTTGCGCACAAAGCCCATTGCCGCCGCGATCACATCAGCGGTGGCGCGCCCTGACCTGGCGTAATCGGCCTCGTCGCAGCCGCCCTGATCTTCAAGGTATTTGCCGCCCGTGGCACCATGGCCTGGACGCTCCGGCACCAGCACCGCAAAGCCGCGCGCCACCAGCCACGCCGCCAGCGCGCGATACTCCGGCTGCGGCATTTGCGCGCGACGCAATACGTTTTGGGTGGTGGCATGCGCAATCAGCGCGAGCGGAAACGGGCCGGCGCCCGGCGGACGAAACAACAGCGCGTGCGACGGGAGACCCAGATCGGGCGACGGTACCAGCCATTGCTGCCGGCGATTGGGCTCGCCCTCGGTGCCCTGCGCGCCGAGGTTTTGTTGCGCAGCGCCGGTCTCGATGCCGAGCGCGGCGAGGACAACGGCTGCGATTAACACTTTAGCCGGATGCATGAATTGGCCTGACGCGGGCTTGGGAAAGGCAGATGGGACGGTAGTCTTTGGGAAGGAGTTGCAAATTCGCCAACAGAATACCGGCGAATCAGATCCAGCGCATTTTTCCGTGATCGGATTGCTGGAAGCGTTCTCGGCGATTGTTTTGAGCCTGGTTTTACCCTGCTCCGTATCGGCCAAGTGCCGGTAAACTCAGCTTCCTGTCCTCTTTCGGTACAGCCGGACGGTAAACTGATGCAGAAAATCCACAGGTTAACCGATAATTAACGATGGACCTTGAAGACAACGCGCTGACTTGCTTTGATTGGGTCCATGAGCACAACCCTGATCGAGGTTCGGCCGGCCAAAGCTGCGGATGCAGCCGCGGTGGCGTCCACCCATGACGAAGCCTGGCGCTCGGCCTATCAGGGCATCATTCCCGGCGCCGAACTTGAAAAGCTGATCAACCGTCGTGGCCCGCAATGGTGGGACAGCGCGATCCGCAAGGGCAGCCGCGTCAGCGTGCTGGTGTTCGGTGACAAGGTCGCGGGCTATGCCAACTACGGCCGCAACCGCGCCCGCAGCCTGCATTTCGAAGGCGAAATCTACGAGCTCTATCTGCGTCCGGAATTCCAGGGTCTCGGCTTCGGCCGCCGCCTCTTCACCTCGGCCCGCCGCGATCTCTTGCAGAGCGGCCTCAAGAGCATGGTGATCTGGGCGCTGTCCGACAACGATCCCGCGACGGAGTTCTATCGCGCGCTCGGCGGCCGCATGGTCGCCCGCTCGTCGGAGAAGTTCGGGCCCAAATCGCTCGACAAGGTCGCCTTCGCCTGGACCAACTGAGCCAAGCCTGAAACGCCCATTTTCGATCTGATCGTCATATCAGACGAAAGCGCGACTCGCGCCTTCAGTATGGCTTGACCTTGCCTCCCATCATTTCTAAAGCCGCCTGCACGCGATGGATGCGCCGGGGATCCAGCGCGGAACACGCGCTTGGCGCATTTGCCAGGCATGACCATCCAGCCAGTCGAAGCACGACTGCGCCAAGCAACCACGGAGCCCTCCATGCGCATTGACGCCATTTCAACCGGTAAGAATCCGCCGCATGACGTCAACGTCATCATCGAAGTGCCGGTCGGCGGCGAGCCGATCAAATACGAAATGGACAAGGAGGCCGGCACGCTGGTGGTCGATCGCTTCCTCTATACGGCGATGCGCTATCCCGGCAATTACGGCTTCATCCCGCATACGCTGTCGGGCGACGGCGATCCCTGCGACGTGCTGGTCGCCAATACCCGCGCGATCGTGCCGGGCGCCGTGATGAGCGTGCGGCCGGTCGGCGTGCTCTTGATGGAAGACGAGGCCGGCGGCGACGAGAAGATCATCGCGGTGCCGACGTCGAAACTGACGCAGCGCTATGACAAGGTGAAGAACTACAACGACCTTCCCGACATCACGCTGCAGCAGATCCAGCACTTCTTCGAGCACTACAAGGATCTCGAACCCGGCAAATGGGTCAAGGTGCTGCGCTGGGGCGATGCCAACGACGCCCAAAGGCTGATCATCGAAGGCATCGAACGGGCGCAGGGGAAGAAGAAGTAGGCGGCTAGCGCCCCGGGACCCATTCTTTGTGATAGATCTCATCATGCCCGGCCTTGTGCCGGGCATCCACGTCTTTGGTCACGCGCAGAAGGAAAGGCGTGGATGGCCGGGACATAGGCGAGCGGAAGCGACGCCGTCCTTCAGACGGCTATGGTGAGCGGGAGCGACGCCGTCCTGACGGCTTCTCCGGCCATGACGGAGAGTCCCATGCGACGGCTGGTCAGAATTGTCCGCAACCTCGCGCTGCTCCTGATCGCTGCTATCGTGATCCTCGCCGGCGTGCTGGCGTTCAACGTCGTCAGCCATGGCTCGCGGCAAATTCAGGTGGCGGCGATCCCGCGCGTTGCGGTTGACGCGCAAGCCGTTGCGGCGCGCCTCAGCGAGGCGATCCGCTTCCGCACCATCTCGAGCCACGAAAAGCCCGACCAGCACGCCGAGGCCTTGCGCGGCATGCAGGCGCATATCGAGAAGAGCTTTCCGGCGTTCCACGCCGCGGCGAAGCGCGAGATCGTCGGGCAGTACAGCCTGCTCTACACTTGGGAAGGCTCCGATCCAAAACTGCCGCCGATCGCGCTGCTCGCGCATCAGGACGTGGTGCCGGTCGCGCCCGGCACCGAAAAGGACTGGCAGCAGCCGTCTTTCGATGGCGTCATTGCCGATGGTTTCATCTGGGGCCGCGGCTCCTGGGATAACAAGGGCAACCTCTATTCGATGCTGGAGGCCGCCGAGACGATGACCAAGGGCGGCTTCCGGCCGAAGCGAACGATCTACTTTGCCTTTGGCCATGACGAGGAAACTGCCGGCACCGCCGGCGCCAAGGCCATCGCGGCGTTGCCGGCCTCGCGCGGCGTCCGCCTCGATTTCGTCGTCGACGAGGGCCTCCTGATCACCGAAGGCATGATCAAGGGCCTCGACAAATCAGCGGCGCTGATCGGCGTTGCCGAAAAGGGCTACGCCTCGCTGGTGCTGAGCGCGCAGGCAACGCCCGGCCACTCCTCGATGCCGCCGCGCGACACCGCGATCGGCATGCTGAGCACGGCGCTGGCGCGGCTCGAAGACCATCGCCTGCCGATGCATATCCGCGGCACGGTCGCCGAAATGTTCGACACGCTGGCGCCGGAGATGAACGGCTTCAACCGCGTGGCGCTGTCGAACCTGTGGCTGTTCAAGCCGCTGTTGATCCGCGAGTTCGAGAAGAACGGGCCGAGCGAGGCGACGATCCGCACCACCACGGCGCTGACGATTTTCCATGCCGGCGACAAGGACAACGTGCTGCCCGGCAACGCCGAAGCCACCGTCAACTTCCGCATGATCCCGGGCGACACCCAGGCCAGCGTCACCGACCATGTACGCAGCACGATCCGCAACGATCGCATTTCGATCAAACCGTTCCCCGGCAACACCGATCCGCCACCGGTGACGGGCACCGCAAGCCCGTCGTTCCAGATGCTCAACCGTACCATCCGCGAGGTTTTTCCTGACGTCATCGTGGCGCCCGGGCTGATGGTGGGCGCGACCGATTCGCGCCACTTTGCCGGGATCACCGACAAGATTTTCCGCTTCTCGCCGGTGCGCGCCAATTCCGACGATCTGAAGCGCTTCCACGGCACCAACGAACGCCTCAGCCTGGAGGGCTATGCCGACATGATCCGGTTTTATCGCCGGTTGATCGAGAACGCGGCGGGGTGATGGCGCGCTCCGTTCTTCACCTCGCCCCGCTTGCGGGGAGAGGTCGGATCGCACTTGCGATCCGGGTGAGGGGGTACAGGTCTATCAACTTGCATCAGCGTTCGCGGAGAGAACCCCTCACCCCAACCCTCTCCCCGCAAGCGCGGGGCGAGGGAGAACTCACACCGCCGGCTTCGGCAGCCCGTGAATCGCACACGCTGCGCGCAGCGTGTTCACCAACAGGCACGCCACCGTCATTTGCCCGACGCCACCAGGCACCGGCGTGACCGCACCGGCGACGTTGAGCGCTTCGGCATAGGCGACGTCGCCGACCAGGCGCGTCTTGCCATCAGCGGCCGGCAGGCGGTTGATGCCGACGTCGATCACGGTGGCGCCCGGCTTGATCCAGTCGCCGCGCACCATTTCCGGCTTGCCGACGGCCGCATAGACCAGATCGGCGCGGGCGCATAATTGCGCCAGATCGCGCGAGCGCGAATGCGCGATCGTCACCGTCGCGTTTTCATTGAGCAGCAACTGCACCAGGGGACGGCCGACCAGGTTGGAGCGGCCGATCACGATGGCGTTCATGCCTTCGAGCGAGGCGTGCACGCTCTTGGTGAGAATGATGCAGCCGAGCGGCGTGCACGGCGACAGCGCGGCAAAGCCTCCGGCGAGGCGACCGGCATTGTTCGGATGCAGCCCGTCGACATCCTTGGCGGGATCGATCGCATTGATGATTGTTTCGGTATGCAGCGATTTCGGCAGCGGCAGTTGCACGAGAATGCCGTGCACGGCGGGATCGCGATTGAGTTGCGCGATCAACGCCAGCAAGTCCGCCTGCGCGACGTCTTCGGGCAGCACGTGCTCGAACGACGCCATGCCGGCTTCCTGGGTCTGCTTGTGCTTGCTGCGGACATAGACTTGGCTCGCCGGGTCGCTGCCGACCAGCACCACCGCGAGCCCGGGCGTAATCTGATGCGCGGCCTTGATCCGCGCGACTTCGCCGGCAACGCGGCCGCGGAGCTCTGCTGCAATGGTCTTTCCATCGATGATGCGGGCGGTCATCTCAATCCTTCGTATCCGGTTTGACTGCGGTCAGCCTGCGCAAGGAATCGCCGAGCGATTTGGGATCGCCATCGACGGCGATCTGCTTGAGGCGCGATGTCACGCCCGACTGGATTTTCACCTTGGCCTTGGGCACGCCGAGCGCCTTTGCCATCAGTTCCATGACCGCGCGGTTGGCCTCCCCGCCCTCGGCGATGGCGCGAACCCGCACCTTGACCACGGAACGCCCGTTGGCGAGCGTTTCAATCCCGTCGATGTCGTCGCGGCCGCCGCGCGGCGTGACCCGCAGCGCCACACTGATGCCCTCGGTGGAATAACGCCAAGGCTCCATCAATTCGCGGCGCCCTCGATCAGATCACGTTGGGATAGATGTAGTAGGCGATCACCCGCTGGATGAACATGATGATCAGGATCAGGATAATCGGCGAGATATCGAGCCCGCCCAGACTGGGCAGCATCCGGCGTATCGGCGCCAGCACCGGCTCGGTGATCCGGTAGAGGAATTCGGCCACGGCCGCGACGAACTGGTTGCGCGTGTTCACGACATTGAAGGCGATCAGCCAGGACAGGATGGCGGAGGCGATCAAGAGCCAGATATAGAGGTCGAGGACGATGGAGATGATGTCGAGGACAGCGCGCATGATGGAGGGGGCTCGCAGGTGGGGTACCCTGCTAGATATCGGTTCATCCCCCCGCAAACAAGGGAAGTTCCCATCAAAAAGACCCCGGAATCGGCGCTTTAACCGTTCTTGACTTGACCTTGGGCCGGACTGTAAATGGCGCCGATTGTCGGTCGCCTGTTCTCAGTTTGGGCGGCCGCGATGGGGCCATAGCTCAGCTGGGAGAGCGCGTCGTTCGCAATGACGAGGTCGGCGGTTCGATCCCGCCTGGCTCCACCACGCTTCGCCCTTCGGGCTACGCGTGGCGCAGCCACGACGGAACCTGAAGGGCGAAGCGTGGTGCCCGGCATAGCCCGAAGGGCGACGACGGGCCGGACACATCCACAGACATCAGCTTAAATTCACCTGTCGGGCTACGCGTGGCGCAGCCACGACGGAGCCTGATGGGCGAAGCGTGGTGCCCGGCATAGCCCGAAGGGCGACGACGGGCTGCCAAATGACTGGGCCTCACTTCCCCGTAAACCTCGGCGGCCGCTTTTCCATGAAACTCGCCACGCCCTCTTTGAAATCGCTGCCCTTGAGCGCGATCTGCATTTCCCGGTTGGCGTCGATGGTGGCTTCGGCGAGCGTCTGGAACGGCACGTCGTAGAGCTGGCGCTTGATCACCGAGATCGCGCTGGGCGAGACGAAATCGGCGAGGTCGCGGGCATAGGCGTAGGTCTGCTCACGCAATTGATCCGGCGCATAGAGCCGGTTGACGAGGCCGATGCGCAGCGCTTCCTCGCTGGAAACGCGGCGCGAGGACATCAGCAGATCGAGCGCGTTGGCGTGGCCGACGATTCGCGGCAGCATCCAGCTGATGCCATGCTCGGCGATCAGCCCGCGGCGCGAGAACGCGGTCGTGAACACGGTGTTGTCGGCGGCAAAGCGCAGATCGCAATACAGCGCATGCACGAGGCCGATGCCGGCGGTGGCGCCGTTCAGCATGCCGATCACGGGTTTTGGAATCGCCGGGTAATAAGCGTAGCGCGTCTGCCAGTCGGCACGCCGGTTCATGTCGAACGGCGTGTTCTCGCCGCGCCTGATTTCGTTGGGATCGATTCCCTTCAGCCCTTCCATATCGGCGCCGGCGCAGAATGCGCGACCCGCGCCTGTCAGCACGATGACGCGCACATTCTCGTCGGCGGCAGCGGTTTCCATCGCATGGCGCACGTCGCGCTCCATGATCGCGGTCCACGCGTTCATACGGTCCGGCCGGTTGAGCGTGATAGTCGCGACCTTGTCGCTCACTTCGTACAGAATGTGTTGGTAGGTCACCGCGATCTCCCTGTTGTTTTCTGTTGTTGAATTTCGCGCGCGCGCCTTTCGGCCACGCCATGCGGACAGATTAGCACATCTGATGGTTTTGAAAGGCGCGTGGAGGCGCGGGGAAATTCCGCGTGGCGGCTATTCGGCCGCTTCCGACATGATCGACATCGGCATGCGCTTGAGCCAGCCGGCGATGAATTGCTGCAGCCACGCGCGCTCCGCGACGTCGTGCACCGCGCGATCGGCGAAGTGCGAATGCGGCGCCCGCGCACCCGGCAGATCCATTGTCTCGCAGCGCGTGGTCCAGCGATGCATCATCGCGTAGGTCACGTCGGGATGAAACTGGAAGCCGAAGGCATGGCCGGACTGGAATGCCTGCACCGGAAAGTCGTCGCCCTCCGCCAGCAATTCGGCGCCGGCCGGCAGCTCGAACCCCTCGCGGTGCCAGTGGTAAACCTGATCCGGCCAGTTTGGGCAGACCGCGTGGCCGGCTGTCGTCGGGCGGATCGGGTAGTAGCCGATCTGGGTACGGCCTTGCGGATGGGGTGCTACCGGCGCGCCCAATTGTTTGGCGAGCATCTGGGCGCCGAGGCAGACGCCGAGGAACGGCCGCTGCTCGCGCAGGGCAATTTCGATCCAGTCGATCTCCCGGCGCACATATTCGTCGCCGTCATTGGCGCTCATCGGGCCGCCGAAGATCACCGCGCCGGCATGCAGATCCAGCGTCTCCGGCAGGGGGTCGCCGAACCTCGGGCGGCGAATGTCGAGGGTATGCCCCAGCGCACGCAGCGCGTTGCCGACCCGGCCCGGCGTCGAGCTCTCCTGGTGCAGGATGATCAGGACCGGCAGCAAAGGTGGCAGCAGGGTTGGTAGGGTTTTTTGGGTCTGCGCGGCAGCCAGCGCCCTTCGCCCCGGAAAGGGCAGGACGTTTTCGCCATTTTTTCGCGACCGGAACGACATCGACGTGCTCAGGGCCTCAAACCAAAACCATACCTAAGTGAGTCTTAATTTCAGGTGAGTTCATGCGGGGCCTGCAGATATTTGCAAATATCTGTAAGCAAATCGCGGGCCAGAGCGTCTGTGAGGCGCGTCACGTCACCTTTTCAGCGCTTGCGCAGCTGTAAACGGCCGACCGCCGCCAGGATGAACGACCGCGGGAAGAACCTGAGCAGGAACGGCACGATCTTGATGCCAATACCGGGCAACACCGCACGCTTGTTGGCCATCAACCCGTCATAGGCCTGCCTGGCGACATGGGCGGGCAGGACGTTGAGGATTACCGAATCGAATCCGGGCGCAAAGCCGGCGCGGGCCTGGAACTCCGACGGCACCGGGCCCGGACACACCACGGTGACGCGGACGCCACGCGGCGCCAGTTCCGCCCGCATCGCTTCGGTGAACGACAATACATAGGCCTTGGACGCGTAATAGACCGCCATCCCCGGGCCGGACAGAAAACCTGCGACCGAGCCCATGTTGAGCAGCCCGCCGCGATGGCGGATCAGCTGATCGGCAAACCGCAGCGACAGATCCGTCAGCGCGCTGATGTTGACCGTGATCATGTCGAGCTGATCGGCGCGATCGCGCTGGATCGCCTTGCCGAACACGCCGAAGCCCGCATTGTTGACGACATATTCCACTTCGACGCCGGCCGCCGCCAGTGCGTCGGCAATCCGGTCGGTTGCCCCCGTTTGGGTGAGATCGCAGGGAATCACGATCGGCGCCGCACCGCCGGCCGCCGTGATTTCAGCCGCCAACGCCGTCAACCGGTCCTCGCGCCGCGCCACCAGCGCCACGCGATGGCCCCTGGAAGCAAACACGCGCGCCAGTTCGGTGCCGATGCCCGCCGATGCACCGGTAATCAGCGCCACACGCTCAGTCACGATCGAATGCTCTTAAAATGAATTACGGAAATGCCGCCCAACGGGAGAACGAGAGCATAGGCTTGTGGTGCGACGCAAGCCACCCCGCAAGCATATCGCCATGCAAAGGCACGCGTTTGCTGGGTCGAAGTCCAGTATTTTCAGGGTCTATCGCGCGTCGGGATCGCGGGCCGCGCTCCACATTAAAGTTTCGTCATCTGCGGCTAGGCACAGCGCTTACGTTGTCGCGTCGGCCGCCTTCGACGCGCCCGCGAGCGGCTTGCCTTGAGACTTGCCCTCAGGGTTTCCTTGCCGCTCCGCGACTCGGTGCTTGAGATCGATACGGTCGCGAGACGAGACGCCCAGCAGATCTGCGGCGCGCCAGAGCACGTTATCCTCGAACTCGGTAACGTCACCGTCGGCATAGACCATTTCCCACATCATCTCGACGATGCGGAGCCTGCCCTCCTCATTCACGCTGCGCATGATGACGCTGGTGAAATGATAGAGATCGACCGCGTCGCCTTCGACCCGCGTCGCCGAAGCAATCAACCGGTCCGCGGTGCCGGGATCGAGCTCAAAGCGGCTTTCGATCAGGCTGTGCAATTTGCGCTTCTCCAGCGCCGTCGGCTCGCCGTCGAGCGAGACGACATGAACCAGCAGCGCCGTCGCCGCCAGAAGATACCCGGTATCGTCGAACGCCCGATCGCGATCCGCATCGGGGGAGACAATGTCGGCGATGAATTGGCGAAGTCCGTCGAGCATCGACACCTCTGTGGAACGAAGATTGATAGCGGTTATATGGCGTGGAAAATCAGGCTGTGCAATGCGCGGGGCCTGCCGGGGAAGCATTACGTTTAGGCAATCTATAGCCCCTACGGCGTCATTGCGAGCGAAGCGAAGCAATCCATAGCAGTGCGGGCGGAGGAATGGATTGCTTCGCGGAGCCTGTCATCGGGCGCGCATTCGCGCGACCCGGTGGCTCGCAATGACGGAACCTGTCCTACGGTATTTCGTACACCACGATCTTGTCGGCGATGCCGCGCAGCGCCGCCTGTTTCTGGATCGGCTTGATCGCTTCCCTCTCGAGGATGCTGGCAACCGCGGGCGACTCGATCACCGGACCGGTGATGTGCATTTCCTGCGAGGTCGACAGGCTCTGCACACGGGCGGCGATATTCACGGTCTGGCCGAAATAGTCCTGCCGCTCGTTGAGCATGACGGCAAGACACGGGCCTTCGTGAATGCCGATCTTGACGACGAGGTCCTCGGTGCCGCGCGCAGCATTGAGGGCGTCCATCGCGGAACGCATGCGCAAGCCCGCAACGATCGCATGTTCGGGCTTGACGAACGTCGCCATCACGGCATCGCCAATCGTTTTGACGACGGCGCCCTTTTCCGACGAGATGATTTCCAGCAGCGCGTGGAAATGCGCGCGCACCAGATCGAACGCTGCGAGATCGCCGACCCGCTCGTACAAGGCGGTCGATCCTTTCAGATCGGTGAACAGGAAGGTCAGCGACGTGATCTTGAGGCGTTGATCGACGCTGAGATTGTCGGCCTTGAACACGTCGCGGAAGGTCTGGTTCGACAGCATCCGCTTGGCCGTGAGAAACGGCTTCCGCTTGCCGATCAGGTGATGCATCACATCACCCGCGATAAAGACCGTAGGCAACGTCCGCACATCGGCCTGATTGTCGAGCGACAATCGTAGCGGCCCCGGACGCAGGGTCCTGGTTCCGCCCGTCGGCGTCGGAGTTTTGTTGTAGACCAGCGACAGCTGCTGGCGCTCCTTGGTCGGCTCGCCCTGAACGTCGATGAACTCAGCCGAATGCGTCACCGGTTCGAACACGATGATGAATTCTTTCGGCAATTGCAGCGACAGCACCGCCTTCTCGCCCGCCGGCAGTTCGAGCGTGTCCAGCGTCACCTCGTCGGCCAGTGTCGCGATATCAGCCGCGTCGAAATCGATGCCCGAACTCCAGAACATCTGTTTGTAGTATTCCCAGACCGGCAGCGTGTTCGGATCATGCGCGGCGATGCGCCGAACGCGCGGGCTGACGGTAAAGGCCACCTCGACCTGCTCGTCGACCGAGGCCTCGTAACCGCAGGCGCAAAGCCCGCAATGGTAGTCGTCCGGACTGAGCGATTTCAGCGTGCTGTGGGCGCCGAGCACACCGCCGCAACCGGGGCACAACACGTTCCAGGTCAGGTCGAACAATCCAAGCCGCGACGCGTGCAGAAAGCCCGAAATCACCCGCTCTTCGTCCAGCCCGGTGCGTTTCGCAAAATCCAGCACGTTGATGCGGTTGAGCTCATGGTCCTGGCCGTTCTCGACCGCAAGCCGGATCGCATCGGCCACCGCGGGATCGGCGGTCTGATTGAGCATGGAAAATTGCGCTTTGACGTCACTCATGATCGCAGCCTAGAGCAGATTGGGCGGGCCTCCAAGCCAGGCAATGCGCCATGCGCATCACCGCGGCACGATGGCAAACAGCGGTGAGCGGTCGGGCTGGGTCGTCACCACGCCGACCGGCATCACCGGCGCCTTGTCGACCATGCTGACACGGAACGCGCCGATCATCTTGGCCAGCGCCAGCACCGCCTCCACCAGCGCGAAATGCGCGCCGATGCAGACGCGCGCGCCGACGCCGAACGGCAGATAGGCGAATCGATCGGGCGGCGTCCCCGTCATGAACCGCGAGGGCACGAACGCGTTCGGATCGCGCCACAGTTTTTCATGCCGGTGCAGCAGCCACGGCGCGATCAGCACGACGTCGTTTTTCTTCACCGGCATGCCGCCGATCGTATCCGGCCCGGCCGCCGCGCGAATGATCAGGAAAGCGGGCGGGTAAAGCCGCATGGTCTCGTCGACCACCGCGCGGGTGAATTTCAACCGCTCGATGTCAACCGCCCCGTTTACGGTGGCGAGCTCGCCATTGACGCTCGCGCCCTGCACCTCGGCCGCAACTTGTTCCTGGGTCGTGGGGTCGAGCGCCAAAAGATAGAGCGACCAGAACAGCGCGGTGGCAGTCGTCTCGTGGCCGGCGAGAATCATGGTCGCGACTTCATCGCCGAGCTGTTCGTCGTTGAAGGCCTCGCCGGTTTCGGGATCGCGCGCCGCGCCCATCAGGTCGAACAGATCGCGCGGCGGGGCGCCTTCGGTCTTGCCGGCGGCGCGGCGCTCTTCCATCAGCATGCCGACAAAGACCGTCCAGCGCTTGCGGAAGCGGGCGCGCGCGAAATCCTGCGGGCTTGGCCAGCGCGGCGGCAGCAGCATGTCGAGAAAATGCGGCGACGCCAGCCGCTCGCCATACTCCGTCACGAAATTGCGCAAGGCGGCGCCGTGGCGGTCCATACCGAACGAAAACATCGTGCGTCCGGCAATCTCGAGCGTCATCCGCTGCATCGCTTCGCGTAAATCGACCGGCGCATTGCTGGCGGCCCTGAGCTTGGCGATGGTCTGGTCGGTTGCCGACAGCATGTGCGGAACCAGCGTCGTCACTGCGCGCGGCGTGAAGGCCGGCGACAGCGTTCGGCGCTGATGTTTCCAGGCGCGTCCCTCGGCGGTCAACAATCCGTCGCCGACGAGCGGCCGCAGCACCCGGAAGCTGGCCGGCGTGCGCGTATAATTCTCGTAATTGTCGACCAGGACATGCCGGATGGCGTCCGGCGTGTTGAGAATGAAAGTGCTGCGCCGGAAAAAACGGCCGCGGACGATGTCCTCTTCATAGGCCCGCTGGCCCCAGCTGCCGATCACGTTCTCGCGGATCGCCTTGATCCGCCGCAGCATCGTCATGTCGTCCGGCGCACGCGGCGGGCTCGGTGGCACCAGCGGCTGCGCGACCGGCATGTCGTAGGCTTCGGCAATGCTCATAGGCGCCACTTTCGTCGCCCGGATGAGCGAAGCGATATCCGGGATGGTGCCAAAGCCCCGCATATCGCTGCGCTCATGCGGGCCAAAATCTATCCAATATCTATCTATGTCTCCGATCCCGGCATGACAAAGGCGCCGGCACCGGTAAATGGTCGAGAAACAGCTAATAAGTCAGCTCAGCTACCGCAATCCGGTTTTCCGCTGCCGGCCAGGCCCGCGCCACGATTCGCTCCTGGTTGAACAGCGCCACCACGGCGCGGCCTGCCTCCTCAGCCGGAAGCCGCAAGGTGGTGACCGAATCGGTCGGCACGCCCGGTTTCACGTCCTTGGGCTCCTTGCCGTCGAACAGCACCACGTCGCGCGGCAGACCGAAATAGCCCCGCGGCCGCGACATCAGCACCACAGCGCCCGCACCGGAATCGGCGGATCCGAGCGGCCGGGCGGCCCGCAAATGCAGGATGTCGGAGGAGCGCGGGAATGGCGAACGGTAAAAATGCGTCGTGGTCGCGTGCGGCGAGGTCAGCACGATTTCGAGATACCAGGTCGGGTCGACCTGCGCCGGACCCCAGCGGCCATCGGCGCCGGTCTGCGAAGAATGAATCGGCCCGCCATTGCGTTCGCCGGTCTCGGCGGAGACGCGATAGACATCGACCGTTGCGCCGGATACCGGACGGTTGGTCTGAACGCCGGTCGGCGTGCCCGTCACCAGCCCGCTCAGCCTGACCTGCGCTTCCGGCACGATATCGAGACGCGACGGTTCGCGGCTGGCAATGAACTTGTAGATCTCGCGGAACGCGCGCGGATGGTACGCGGTCTCGCGATGATCGATTGCTCCGAGCGCCAGATTGGTTGCACCCCTCAGCGCCGGACCTTCTGCGGTCACGCCGGTTGGCGTGCCCGGCTTGCCGACGAAGCGGCCGTCGGCTTGCGCGAATTTGTCGATGCCGTCGCTGCGCAGCGTCAGAAATGCCGTGCCATCAGTGACTTCTTTTTCGCCCTCGTTGAGGCCGCGCAGGAAAGGCCCGCGGCCGTTGAACTCGCCGCCGAGGCCGTCGTCCCAGTCATAGACGCCGTGGTTGGGAACGCCGCAGAGCACGGCATGACTGACATCGCCGCCGCCGCCGTTCTTGACATAATTGCGGATCGAATTGCCGCCGCGCGAATTGCCGACCAGCGCGACGCGCGGCGCACCGGTGCGGCGCTTCAGTTCCTTGATCGCCTCGGCGAGTTCGCGGCGCTGGTCTTCGGTCGACGAGCGGTTCGGCTGCTCCACCTTGTCGTCGCTGCGCGCCAGGGGATCGGTGAAATTGATCGCGAACATCCGCTCGTGCGGCACGCCGTTCGATTCCATCCGCCACAGCGTGGTGATCCAGAGCGCGGCATGATCGCCGTTGCCGTGCACGAACAGGATCGGCGGAATATCGGCGGCGGCAGGACCAGCCGGCGCAGCCTGTGCCAACGCCTGAAATCCGAAGGGGCCGCCCAGCAAAGATAGCGCGCCGGCGCTTTTCAGGATCGATCGCCGCGATAGGCTCATTTTGTGACCTTCCGTTACTTTTCAGTACTTTAGCTGTGTCCTAGCACCACCGAGGGCGGTGTAACTACTGGACAGGGCAGGGTTTTGGCAGGCATCACTTTAAAATCAAATGGAATCAAACCGGTGACAGGGGACAGGCGGAACGGACCATGACCGACCAGCCTAAGCGCTCGCGTTTTGCCGCCGACAGCATCGCAGCGCCGTTGCGGCACGCGGTGTTCCGGCGGATCTGGCTGGCCAGCCTGGTGTCCAACCTCGGCCTGTTGATCCAGGGCGTCGGCGCGGCCTGGGCGATGACGCAGATGACGTCCTCGGCCGACAAGGTCGCCTTGGTGCAAACCGCCCTGATGCTCCCCATCATGCTGATCTCGATGCCGGCCGGCGCCATCGCCGACATGCACGACCGGCGCGTCGTGGCGCTGGTCTCGCTGTCGATCGCACTGGTCGGCGCCACCGCGCTGACCGTGCTGGCGTGGCTCAACCTCGTGACCCCGAATGTGCTGCTGGCGCTGTGCTTCATCGTCGGCTGCGGCATGGCGTTGTTCGGGCCGGCCTGGCAGGCCTCGGTCAGCGAGCAGGTGCCGGCGGAAACGCTGCCGCAGGCCGTCGCGCTCAACGGCATCAGCTATAACATCGCGCGAAGCTTCGGACCGGCGGTCGGCGGCATCGTGGTCGCGACCGCGGGTGCGGTCGCGGCGTTTGCGGTCAATGCGGTGCTCTATCTGCCGCTGATGGTCGTGCTGTTTCTGTGGAACCGCACCCACGAACCGTCGCGCCTGCCGCGCGAGCGTCTCAACCGCGCGATGGTCTCCGGCGTACGCTATATCGCCAACTCGCCGTCGATCCGCATCGTGCTGATACGAACATTGGTCACCGGCCTGATCGGCGGTTCGGTCTCGGCGCTGATGCCGCTGGTGGCGCGCGATCTCTTGCATGGCGGCGCGCAGACCTACGGCATCATGTTAGGCGCCTTCGGCATGGGCGCCGTTATCGGGGCGCTCAACATCACGGAAGTGCGCAAGCGGCTGAGCGGCGAAGCCGCGGTGCGCGCCTGCGCGATATCGATGGCCGGCGCGATTGCCGCCGTCGCATTCAGCAAGAACGCGGCGCTGACCGCAGCGGCGCTCGTGCTCGCCGGCGGCGTGTGGATGCTGGCGGTCGCGCTGTTCAACATCGGCGTGCAACTCTCGGCGCCGCGCTGGGTCGCGGGTCGCTCGCTGGCCGCCTTCCAGGCCGCGATCGCCGGCGGCATCGCGGTCGGAAGCTGGGGCTGGGGCCATCTTACGGACTACGCCGGCGTCGAGGCCGCGTTGCTGGTCTCCGCAGGCCTGATGCTGGTTTCGCCTGTTCTCGGCATCTGGCTGCGCATGCCGCCGGTCGGCGCGCGCAACGAGGCCGCCACCGAAGTGCTGGCCGATCCCGAAGTGCGGCTGTCGCTGACAGGGCGCAGCGGACCGCTGGTGGTCGAGATCGAATATCGCGTGGCGCAGGACAACGCCCGGCTGTTCCACAATGTGATGCAGGAAGTGCAGCTGAGCCGCCAGCGCAACGGCGCCTATGGCTGGTCGATCGCGCGCGACATCGCCGATCCGGAATTGTGGACCGAACGCTATCACTGCCCTACCTGGCTGGATTATCTGCGCCAGCGCAACCGCGCGACGCAATCCGAACGCGCGTTGCACCAGCGCGCGATCGACTTCCACCTCGGACCCGAGCCGATCCGCGTGCGCCGCATGCTGGAGCGGCCGTTCGGATCGGTGCGCTGGAAGGAAGATACGCCCGACCGCGCCGCCAACGAGGTATTGCCGGTCGCGACCGTGGCGGGGAGCAGTACTTGATTGTCATTCCCCGATGCGCAATTGCGCATCTGAGGGCATCGCGAAGCGATGAGCCCGGAATCCACTGGGCGGCAGGTTACGCGGATGAATGGATTCCGGGCTCGTGCTTCGCACGCCCCGGAATGACGGAGAGACTAACTACCGCCCGTGGCTCGCCAGCGTTTGCTGACAGCCCTTGCTGATACGGGCGCGGTTCTGCTGCAGGCACGCCAGCACGACCATGTCGCCGTCATTCATCTGGGCGCGGCAAAACCGCGAGACGTCGCGGGCGCAGGCGTCATGGCCCTGTTGCTGCTGCGCCGAAGCCATCGAGGTCATCAGAACAAAGGGAATAACGAAAAGAAATCTGGTCATCTTAGTTGCCTTCACACACAGCAATAAACGATCCCCGCCTTCTATCGCGTTTTCAGGCGAAAGCCAGCCCGGACCTGGTCCGGCAAAAAACGGCGCGCGGGAAACGAAAAAAACGCCTGCGTCGCATCGACGCAAGCGTTTTCGAGAGCCGAAGCGGAATGGGATTATTGCGCGGCGACCTTGCTGGACTTCTGCGCCGCGAAATCGCGATCCATCACAGCACGGCAACCGCTGGAGAGATTGCCGCGATTCTTGACCATGCAGGCGGTGATCTTCGGAATGTTCGGGATTTCAGAGCTGCAAAGGCGGAAGGCATCGCCCGTGCACTGCGAGCGGGCTTCTTCGCTGAAGGCATAGCTCGCGGTCGAAGTAACAGCGGAAAGCGAGGCGGCAACGGACAGCACGACACTGACGTTGCGAACGGTGGTGAAGAAAGCGGTCATTTTCGGCTCCCATTGGCGCCGCGGATGCGGGGCCCCTTGTTGATGACCGCACCATGCACCTGGGTTCCCGCACCTGCTGTGACGTTCATCACACAGAGATAAGCCCCTAATTTTCCAGAACTCCCGGCGCCGTGTTGGGGAGGCGTTAAGACCTTATTGGCATTAATGGCCCGTTGCGTTGTGTCCCTTGCGTTATGTGGAAAGTGTAACGATGCGTAATGCGTTAGGCCTGATGCTGGCCACTGTTGTTTCGGCGGCTGTGATCGCCGGTGTTTGGTTCTGGACCTCCTCGCCGCGTGCCGATGCGGCAGCCCCTCAAACTGTCGCCGCCCGCAAGGCCGAGCCGTTGCCGGCCACCGCCAAGCCGAAGGATGACGTCGAGGTAACGGCGTCGCTCACCAAGCCGGCGCCGCCGCCCGCACCTGCTGCGCCGGTGGCCGCAAAACCGGCTTGCACCAATCCCGATGCGCTCGGCGTCAGCCGCACGGTCATTATCGACACCACGGGCGGACCGGGCTTCGGCTTCCTGCAATACAAGCAGTTCGACTTCCTGACCGAGAAGGAGGTCGTGCTGACCTTCGACGACGGTCCGTGGCCGACCACACCTGCGGTGCTGAAGGCGCTGGCGGACGAATGCACCAAGGCGGTGTTCTTCCCGGTCGGCAAGCACACGACCTATCATCCAGAAATCCTCAAGCAAGTCGCCGCCGCCGGCCACACCGTCGGCTCGCACACCTGGTCGCACGCGCATCTCGACGGCAAGAAGATGACGGAGGCGCAAGCCAAGGAAGAGATCGAGAAGGGCTTCAGCGCCGTGAAGATGGCGATCAACGCTGCGCCCGCACCGTTCTTCCGCTTTCCTGGGCTCGGACACACCCAACCCGCGCAGACCTATCTCGGCACGCGAAACATCGCGATGTTCTCGGTCGACGTCGATTCCAACGACTTCAAATCGAGCGGCCCCGACCAGGTCATAAATAACGTCATGACCAAGCTGGACAAGCAGGGCAAGGGCATCATCCTGATGCACGATCTGCAGAAACATACGGCGACCGCCTTGCCGACGCTGCTGCGACGCCTCAAGGCCGGTGGCTACAAGGTCGTGCTGATGAAGGCCAAGGCGCAGCTCGAGACCTTGGCCGAGTATGACGCGATGCTGGTCAAGGACCTCAAGGTCCCGACCGTCGCCAGCCGCCCGATCGCCAGCGTGGTGCAGACGGCTCAGGAGTAGGCAAGCGCGGCGTCGCCGGCATCAACCCACAACAATAACGCGCCCCGGCTAGAACCCGCGGGCGCGTTTTGCTTTCTGGAATTACCAGTAAATGCCGTGTCGATGCAGGGCGTTGATGATACGCCGTTCGGTCCAGTAGCGTGACCTCCGGGGCTTATCGTATCGCGGACCATCATCATATCGACGCGAGTCCGAGTATCGCGGCTCATCCTTGTAGCGCGGTTCGTCGCGATATCGCGGCTCGTCCTTGTAACGGGGCTCGTCCTTGTACCGCGACTCGTCGCGATACCGGTCAGGCTTGGCTTCGACGATCGCGGGACGCTCGACATATCTCGGAGTTTCCGCTTTGGGCGCCTCGGCCGCGCGCGGGGCTTCAGCCTTCGGCGGTTCGGCAACTTCGGCAATTTGCGGCGGCGCGCTGGTCCTGGCCGGTGCGGCGGTTGTTTGCGTATCGCTGCCGGCCAGCGAGAGGCTCCGCTTATCCCCGGCCTGCGCGCTGGCAGACGCCAAAACGAACCCTGCGATCAGAATGAATTTGCGCATGTGTGTCTCCCGTTTTTGGTGGCGGGAAAACTAGGCGAGGACCGCGGAGGGTTATGTGAGATAGGTCACGCAAGGCGTGCGCGGCTATCTGAAGCGTTGGGAGTTATCGGCGTCCCAGGGAGGCATCGGCCGACGCAGTTTCACTGATGAAGGGCACCGGCTTGACCTTGTCGCCTGGCGCAAGCTTTTGAAATCCGTCCACCACCACCCGGTCGCCCTCACGCAGACCCTCGTTGACCAGCCACAGGCCACCCTGCGCCTCACCAAGACGGACCGGCTGTACCGCGACACGGCCATCGTCCCTGACCACAAAGACCTCGCTGCCTCCCCCGGCGTTGCGCTGGACGGCCTGCTGCGGCACCGTGATGGCGTCGGCGTCGACCCCCTGCTCGATGAGAACCCGGACATACATGCCCGGCAGCAATTCTCGCCTCGGGTTTGGAAACTCCGCCCGCATTGTCACCTGTCCGGTATGGGCATCGACCTTGGATTCCGAAAACAGCAATTTGCCGAGCATTGGATAACCGGTTCCGTCATCCAGCACGAGGCGAACCCTGGCTGTCGTGGGCGCAATCCGGTCCAGGTCGCCGTCGGCAAACGCGCGGCGAAGCCGGTTCATCTCGGTCACCGATTGGGTGAAATCTGCGTAGGTCGGATCAAGCTGCCTGATCGTGGCGAGATTGGATTCGTTCTGGACGACAAAGGCGCCTTCACTGACAAGTGCAGCGCCAACCACGCCATCGATGGGAGCGCGGATGGTTGCGTAGTTCAGGTTGAGCCGTGCGCGGGCAACGTCGGCCTTGCGGGCCGCGACGTCTGCTTCGGCCTGACGCAACGCTCCGACTGCCTTCTCACGCTGGGCTTCAGAGACCACCTTTTGACTCGCGAGCAGCGTCGTTCGCCTCTCCTGATGCGAAGCCAGTTCGAGCGCGGCCACAGCCTTTGCCAGCGACGCCTCGCTCGCCCGCAGTTCGACTTCGAGCGGCCTTTGATCGATTCGATAAAGCGGATCGCCGGCCTTTACTTCGGAGCCCTGGTGGAACATCCGCTCAACCACGATGCCCGATATGCGGGACCGAACATCGGCAATGCGCGTGGGCGCGATGCGGCCGGGCAGTTCGCGCACCAGGGCGCGCGGATGCGGTTTCACGGCAATGACGCCCACTTCGGGCTCAATCTTTGCCGCGGCTTGCGCAGCCCTCGGCTCATCGCAACCAGCAAGAAACGGCGCAAGGCTGACCAACAACAAAGCTCCGCACGCACGCCGCGAGTGATGCCCCATTCGAACCCCCAGTACTTCCAAGATGTGCCAAGCAGTCCGATCGGATTCGGTCGCTTTGAGCAGGGTTATCGTCGTTGGATCAGATCGGATCTCGGAACCGTCCAGCGTCATTTACCGCGAATTGCTTTAGGAATGACTAGTGCACTATCCGCCGGCAGACCTGACAGGAATTTCCTGACGTTCCGCAGATCATCGTCGTTCTACTATTCAGGGTAACGCCGCACCCGGGATAGCCGTGAGCCGACGATGAGGATCATAGAGCTCGCTGTCGCACTCACGATCTACCTCGGAAGTGCCTGCGTGGCCGCATTGTTGATGATGCTGCTGGTCTGGTACGGGCTGGGAGTTCCTCCGGCGGCATTGAGGCTTAATGCTCTCATCTCGGCGGGTGCCATTGGCTTCGTGGTCGTGGTGGCGATTTCGGGTGGAGCCGACGAGAGCGAAGAATAACGGGAGATTTACGCAAATTTTTTCAAGATCGGGGGCTTTGAAATGCTGGATGGCAAGACAATCAAGAGTCCACCTTTGGCCTACTGCGTTCCGTGTTTGGAAAGAACGCCACACCGTTACGAGCGGTTAGGCGTCGACGGACGGTTGACGTCCAGAGCTGTCTGCCTGATCTGCAACAATGATTCACGCAGCGGAGCTGTTCCACAGATCGCTGCGGGGTCCTCTCCATTGCCATGAACATCTCGGGAGCTGCCTTGGCAGCATTTCCCATCCCGCTGATGAGGCAACTGCCGCCTGACAGGCTTTTCCTGACGCCCGCACGATTGGTTGCGCTCTAGAATGGCACCGAGCGCAGCAACGAAAGAATGGGGAATGCGACGGTGGGCCGACCCAACTGCGAGTTGATCAAGCCATATGGAAGCAGGCAATTGCGGGAGCGGGCGATGTTTTTCAAGCGCCTGGCGGTCGGCGCAGCCGACCCGAAATTTGCAGCAAAACTTCAGGCCCTGGTCGACGAATATGAGGGCGAGGCCGCGCGGGCGGAGCGATCCCTGGAGACGCGAGCCACGCCGGCGGTCCAAAACTCACCGGCTGAATAATCGCTGAATTATCCTCCGGCAATCGCATCACGATCTGCCGCCAGGAAATCCTCTCCCGTTCGCACGCACAAGCTCGGCCCAGCCCATGGCAGCCCAATACGTCCCCGGCGAGGTTCGGGACTTCATCCTGAAGTACATCGCTTCGGTGGCGCAAATCGAAGCCCTGCTGCTCATTTGGTCAAACCCCGGAGAGCGCTGGGGAGTGACTGATATCGCAGCCCGCATCTACGCCAGCGAGACGGAAACCGCGAAGGCGCTCGAACGGCTTTCCGTAGACGGGTTCGTGCTTTGCGCGAATGGCGGCTTTCGCCTGAACGCGTCAGCAGAAAACATCGACATGATTCGAAGACTTCAGGAAGTCTACGCCCGCCATCTCATACCGGTGACCGACATCATTCACGGCCTGTCCTCGAACGCTCCCTCAACGGCGGAGACGTTCAGCCTCAAAAAGGATCGCTGAAGTGCCCGTGAGCGCATGTAACGTTTGCATCGAGGACGGCACATGCATTGCGTCTGTTTTGCGCCGACTGGCATGGGGCGTGCTTTTGATGGCCTTGTTCGTTCCGCAACCGTCATATGCCCAAAGGCTCTATTCCTACGAACCGCTGATGATGGATCCGTATACCACGATCTATGTCAACGACGGCTCGTGTTCGGCCGGCAAGGTCTTGAAGGTGCAGGGAGCACCGAGGAATCAACGGCGGAAGAAGAGCTGCGTGCCGATGAGTGACCTCAAGACCGCTCCACGATGATGATGCGCGGCGCAGCGCGTTGCCTCATGGACGACAAATGCCACGTGACTTCACGCCTGTTACAGGCGATCAATTTGGCGTCGCAAGCCAGCCCTGCCTGATGCCATAGCGAACGATATCCGCGCGGCTATGCAGCCCCTTCTTTTCGGAGGCGCGCGCCTTGTAGGTCTCCACGCTCTTGACGCTGATTTCGAGTTGCCCGCCGATCTGCTTGTTGCTGAATCCCTGCGACACGAGTTTGAGGACGTCCTCTTCGCGAGGACTGAGCTCACCGCCATCGTCCTCGCCCGCCGACACGAGTTCGGGCACTTTCGCCGATGTCTTTTCGGCGATCGCAGGATCGAGGTAGAGCGATCCCTGGTTGACGGCCCGGATGGCGCGAAGCAGTTCGTCGCCGGCCGATCGCTTCAACAGATATCCCCTCGCTCCGGCGTCCAGCACCGGGTGGACGTAGGCGCGATCCTCATGAACGGTCAGCGCAATGATCTTCACTGCCGGGCACCGCTTGCTCAGACGACGCGCCAGTTCCATGCCGCTGAAATCCGGCAGGGACAGATCGATCACCGCGATATCCGGGGAGCATTCGCAAATCGCCTTCAAACCCGCCGCTCCGGTATTCGCCTCACCAACGAGTTCGACGTCCGGCACATCAAGCAGCAGCGCGCGAATGCCCGCCAGCACGACAGGATGATCATCGACGAGGGCGATGCGAATGCGGGTCATCTGACACTCACCAGCTCTTCCAGCGGAATCTGGACAAAGATCGTACTGCCTTTTCCTGGCGCGGATTCCACGGCAATCTTGCCGCCGAGAAGCGCCACGCGTTCCTTCATGCCGGAAAGCCCCAATCCGGGCGCGCGGCCATCAGACACATTGCGTTGCGAGGTTTCCGGATCGAAACCTATTCCGTCGTCCTCAAGGACCAGCGCCAACCCTTCCGATTTCTTTTCGAGCACGAGACTGATCTTGCTGGCCTGGGCATGCTTCAGGACGTTGTTCAACCCTTCCTGAACCAACCTGTACAGCACCGCCGCCACATCGGCGGGAAGTTGATCGTCTCGCCCGAACGTCTGAACATCGACACGAACACCATAGCGCTCCTGCCACTCCGCAACGTAGGCCTCGATCGCTTTGAAAATTCCGAGGTCGTCGATCGCCGTCGGCCGCAAGTCCGAAGCCGTGCGATGAATATCGCGGCCTATCTGTGCCGCGAGCTGTTCCAACCATCGTACCTGCTCGGTTGCCGCTGCTCCGTTGTTTCCTCTGGCGAGCCCCTGCTCGAGTGCCTTGAGGCCCAGCGACAACCCTGTCACCGTCTGGCCGATCTGATCGTGCAGTTCCCGCGATATCCGGCGCTGCTCCTCTTCCTGGGCGGAAGCAAGCCGTCGAAGCAGATGCGACCGCTCCGCCTCCGCGCGCTTGGAAACATCGATGTCGGCGAGCACGCCGTGAATCACATGGCGATGATTGCGCCGCCCTTCAGCTCTCCCTGCCGCGCGCAACCAGTACTCCCCGCGGTCGTCGGACTGGATCTGAAATGCGACGCTGCTCGACTTGCCGCTCTGCAGGCACGCGGCACCAAACGAGGCCAGCGCCGGGCGATGCGACGGTTCGACTTTCGCGAAAATGCCGTCGGCCGGCCATTTTGTTTCACCCGATCGCGCGGCCGGCAGGCCCAGCAATGCGCAAAAGCGACTGCAGCCGCTGAACTCGTTTGTGTGCAGATCCCAGCGCCAGGTGCCGAGTTCGGCGGCGTCGATCGCAAGCGCCCCGCGTTTTTCGCTGTCCAGCAAGGCTGCCGCCGATTCAAGCGCCTCCATGCGACGCCGGCGGGCAATTTCCCGGGCGATCACCAGACCAAGGGCAATGGCGAGCCCGACGCTTGCGGCGGTTCCGCCAAACAACAGCTGCAAGGAACGGGACACGGGAGCGTTCAGTTCGGCGAGCGGAACGCCCACATGCACCGACCATCCTTCGGTGCCGGCCAGCACGCGATGGACGGTTTCGACATCCATGCCCTCACTGGTCTTGGTGTTGCGCGAATTCGCGCCGCCGCGAGCAATGGCTTCCTGCACTGCGGGCGTTTTCGCATCTGCCTTGCCGGTGTTCGTGTCGGGCGTGCGCGCCACCATCCGCTCTTTGGCGTCGATCACGGTGCCGGCCCATCCGGCCGGCAGTCCGGCTTGACCGAGGATCGTGCCGATCTGGTCGGGCAACAACCCGATCGTCAGGATGTAGCGGAGGTCACCATCACGGATCACCGGGACACGCAGCGAAACCAGCTGTTTGCCGATCGCAGCTTGGTACGGACCAAGTCCGCCAAGGACCGGCTTTCGCGTGCGGACGGCGGCGTTGAAGCTTTCACCGTCCATGACCGGTCCGAGCGGCGCACCGAGCGGGCGCAGCACGTTCAATACCTGCTCCTGATCCGGCTTCGTCAGCGCGGCCGTCTCCCAGAGCGGGCGTGCGGCCACTATCCGCGTTGCCTCGCGGTAGAAGTCTCCCAGATTCCCGCTGTCGAGTGCGGCCGAACTTGCCAGCGTTTCCGCGACCTGCATCTCACGCGAAATTTCGGCTTCGATCTGATGCGCGACCTGGGTCAGCGCTTCGGTGGCCGCTTTACGCGCGTAGCTGCGTTCCTGGTCAGCGGTGATGTAGGCGATCCATCCCCCGAGAAGCAGGACCGGGATGGCGGCGGTCAGAACCAGCGCGGCGAACAGCCATATGCCCTCGTTCCTTCGTCCTGAACCGGAGGAAAGCCTGTCAGCCAATTCGGCGATTACAGCTGTGCGCATATCGTTCCGCCGGAGCAAATTGAACCCGGACCAGCCTTACGGGATTTAGCGGATCGGACCAGCCTGACCTTGGTCTGCCAGGCAGACTGTTGGCCGTACGGGCGTCAGGTAAATCCTGACGCTCGCAATCCATCGGGGTTCCAGATCCTTTGGTTCCGGCCTCGCCAAAGCTGGCATGACCGCAGCGAATGCAGCCAATCAAACCACTACCGGGACCGTGTTGCGTCGTCGGCCAGTTCCAGTGGATCTTGAGCGGCCTCAAAACGGGGAATGAGGCCGGCGGGAAGCGCAACCAGCTTTGCTGCACGGTTGGCGGACGATCCAAATACGGTGGCCGCCGCGACGTGCTTTGCGAGTTGCGTATAGTCGTTCCAGATCAAATAAAGCATCAGCGGTGGCTGCTCGCCATTATCAAGCAATTGGCGGGCGCGTTCGCCGGCTCCCTCGGTGAGCCACCATTGGTGCGCCAACGTGACAATCTTTCGAAAGTTACGAATCGTGCCGGACTGCTTGCTGGGGTGAACGCCCGACAATTGGGCGCAATGTGTCAGCCAATTGAGGCCGGCCAAAATAGCAATCGCAAAATCGGTCGTCGCAGTTCCGGTGAAATCGATCACGGTCTCGTCGTGAGGGCGCTGAAACAAGTAAGCGTTCATCATCTCGATCTGGCGGTCCGCACCGGTCAGCAACTCGAATTGCGGGCTTGGCACCATCGTTACATATCGCATCGCTTCGAGTCGGGTGTGATCCCAAACCGAGCCGATATCGCCATCCAGATCCGAAAGCGCCCGCTTGCAGGCCGGATAGATCAGTTTGCCGTTATCGGCATCATCGAGGTATCGCGGAACGCGACTGCGTATTTCTTCAAGGATCGCGTCCGATCCGCCAACGCGTGCCCGGTCGGCGGACTTCGTCGAAGGCTTTTTCGATTTCCACCAGTCGAACACTGCCTTGCCCTCTGGCCAGGCGAAGAAATCAGGAGCAAAGCCAGATAATAGCGACCGCCATTGGCAAGCCCAAGACCAGGGCAACGGCAATTGTCGATGTGAATGCGGAAAGCAAATTTACCCCCAGTTGCACCTTGCCCGGTTCAGACATGGCTCTACTCCACGGTTCGGAATGGCAAAGCCGTCACCGGGACAGCGGAGACGGCTTCTCGCCGCACACTCGTTTCCAGAAGGGACAGCGCAGGGTGCGCCGACATGGTTAATGGCGGGTTAACGGCGCGGGATGGGCAGGGGAAAATGCCGGCAGGCGGCGCTGCTTCGCCTAATCCGGTCTTTCGCGGCAGGGAGCGGAAGGCAGCGAATGGTTTCGCGATCGACAATCAGGCGCCGCTATTGAATAGCTCATCACGGCATGGATGCTGAAACGGTCATGCCCATAGCAGTAGTCTTCCTGGACCTGCCCTGACGTCAGCTTCCGGGTGCTCAAAGTGTTGCTCCCAAAAAAATGCCCCAGCGATTGCCGGGGCTCAAGTTTCAAGTCAGGGAGGAATCAGGATTCGGAAAAGAGGCTAGATCGCTTCCCACTGCTCAATCGGAAGCTTGCCTTCGTAACTCGACATCATTTCGGTCGGATTGATTGACCCGGTGACACCTGCTTGGGAAGGCGTGAGCACGGTGTGCGACCATGCAAATGCAACCATGAACGCAATCGCGAGGGCACCGATTGAAAGGACTACTTTGCGCATCGTTGGCTCCTTGGTTGGCGAATTCGATGCAGCTAGGATGCGCGCATCGTGTTTCAGGCGTTTGCCATCGCAAGCCAGGAATGGTGTCGCCGCAGGATTTGTTGGTTTCACCGGGAACTGCACGAAGAAATGTCCTCACGAACTCGCGAGGAAAACGTCAGTCAAGCACCCCTGATGCGGGTGCCGAACGATAACGAACTGTCCGCCCAAAGAAGACAGCATTGCTGTCCCAACTGTGTACACCCTTGCTCGCGACGAGACGTGGCGACAGCTGCGCCTGGAGCCGCAACAAGGGGCTCCTGAAAACTAATCCGTTGGCTGTCTAAGTGTGAGTTCGGTCGGATATGGACAATTTTTTATTTGGGCCGGGAAATGTAATTGTCCGCCGATGAACCCACACCTAGCTTTTTATCTCATTGGCGCATTCGTCGTCATCGTTGTGAACGTCTTCGCGTTCGCGTTCTTTTGGGCGGACAAGCGGGCCGCCGAACTTGGCGAGCGGCGCATATCTGAATCGACGTTGTTGATGTTAGCTGCCATTGGTGGGGCGCCCGGCGCAATCGCTGGTCAACAGTATTGGCGGCACAAGACCCGCAAAGAACCGTTTCGAAGTATGCTGTTCGCCATCGCTGCATTTCAGGGCGTGGCTCTATTGTGGATTCTCTTGGTCCGATAACGGGCGACCCCTCAAAATCTCCGGGCTTTTAGCGTTCCTCGGGACTCGATTCCGAGTGAGGGATTCCGTCGTTCACAACGACAGGAAGCACCATGACCAAATCGCAAACCGATAACGGTTTGGCGAGCGTCAACGCGCCGGGGCTGACGTTCGCGCCGCGCCCCTGTGAGGCCGCCGACAGCGAAACTTGGGCCTGTATCACTTCGAGACAATCGCCCGTCCCCGGCATGCCCGAAGCCGTCCCCGCGCCCGATCCGTCCCCGGCCGATTTTCGCGACCCGGCGACCGGCACTACGCCGGAAGGCAAAATGTAAGAAAGTCCTGATTTTGTTGGGTTAGATGAATGGTGCCGCAAACAGGACTCGAACCTGTGACCCCGTCATTACGAATGACGTGCTCTACCAACTGAGCTATTGCGGCGGACCAGACGCAGCGTTCGGTAACTGGGCCGAAAACGCGTGCCACCTGATATCGGGCAGCGCCCGGCTTGGCAAGAAAAACGCAGCGGTAGAGCCTTTTTCCGTTCCGATTGAATCGGAACGGGGCTCTAGATTCTTGATTTGACGCGTTTTCTTGACGCGAACCGGTATCCATCCCGCATCAAGTGCGGGACAGGCTTTCGCTGGAAAACGCTCCGGAAGCCTACTCCCCGCCCCAGCGTGACAAAAATCCCCGCCAGCCGCCGGCCTGGGCCTTGGGCGGGCCGATTTGCTGGGCGAATTCGTCCGGAGGACCGTCTTCGTCGATTCCGGGGTCGTCCGGCGCCCGGACAATGGGAATCACGGCCGGAATCGGCGCCGGAACCGCCTTCGGAATGTCCTGGCGGGCGCGAAACAGCGGCGCGGCAACGGCCGGGGCCGGTTGCTGGGCGGGCGGCGGTGCCGGCTCGGGCTCCGCGGCAGGGGCCGGTTCCGGTTCGACGCTGGCGGCCGGCGGCGCGTTGTCCTGGGCGGCCGTAGCTGCGGGCGCGACAACAGGCTCCGGCGCGACGGGTGCAGGCGGTTCCGCCGGCGCGGTTTCGACCGGGGCCGGAGCCGGCGGCTCGAGCACGACCGCGCGGCGCGGCGTTGCCAGCATCGCCTCTTCGAACGGTGAGGATTCGATGGCAGGGCCCTTGTCGGACGGCAAGGCCGCGACCGGCGTCTGCCACTGGAAGGCGTCGAGGCGGCCGGTGACCGGCGAGACCGGCCGCCAGCGATCGCTGACATAGCCATCCGCGGTCCAGGCCGGATCGTGCATCGCGCGCACCGCGCGCAAGGTCCACGCCCGCGCCCGGCCGCTGTCGCCATGTTCGGTGCGCTCGATGTCGGCCATCAGCAGCGCCACCCGCTGCGTCGGTGCGGCGATGAACGGCGCCAGCGCTTCGCGCGCCTTGGCAAATTCGGAGGCGTCGATCGCGGCGCGCGCGATCGCGAGCGCGCCCTCGATATGGCCGGGCGCTTTCGCCGCCAGCGTTTCGACGCGCACCAGCCGCTGGCGCGCGGAATCACCGAGCTTCACATGGGCATAGGCGTCAGCGAGATCAGGATGCGGCTGCGCCAGCCACGCGGTCTCGACCAGGCGCATCGAACGCCGCACCTGATGCGCCTCGCTTTCGAATTTGCTGGCGAGCACCGCAGCCGGCACCAGCGTCGGCGCCAGCTTGACCGCCTCCATCACGCTCTGACGCGCGAGGTCGCGATCGACCTTCTCGAGTTCAAGCGCGCGTGCCGTCAGCAGCACTCCGCGGTGACGGCGATAGGTCGCCTTGTCGATCAGCCCCGAGGATTGATTGTTGTCGAGAATACGTAGCGCGCCGGTCCAGTCGCTCTTGGCGCAGCAGAATCCCAGCACCGCGTGCGACGCCCATGAGGATGACGGCGACAGTTTCAGCGCTTCCTCGGCGACCATCACGGCGGCGACGGGATCATCGGCGCGCTGCGCCTCGATGAACAGGCCGCGCAGGCCCAATAGCCGCGTATCCTCGCGCTCGGCCATGGCGTGGAAGGCGCGCTGCGCGCCTTCGCGATCGCCATCGAGCTGCGCCGATTGCGCTTCCAGCAGCAGCGCCAGCGGATCCTCTGCCGCATGGCGCCGCGCGACGTCCGCATGAGCGCGGGCGGCGGTGGAATCGCCGTGGCCGATCGCAAGCAATCCTTGCGTGATCGCGTGGCGGCCGCGCGCCTGGCGCTTCTCGCGGCGATTCTTGCGGATTCGCGCCGGCGTGCGCCACAAGCCGCGCAGGATCGCCCACAGCATGACAGCCGCGACGATGACGATGCCGAGCCCCGCCACGAACCTCGGCAGCGTGGTCGATATCTTCAGATTGCCCGACAACAGCACGACATCGCCGGGCTGTTCGGCAACCCAGGCTGCGCCCCATGCTCCGAGCGCGATCAACAGCAGAAACAGAATGATCCGGACCATCGGATTCCTTATTGCGGCGGTTTGGCGAGCACGGCCATGGCGTCGGCCGCAAATTGACGGGAGGCGGCCAGCGCGGCATCGCGCGCATCGGCCTTGTCGAGCCAGGCTTGCGCCGGAGCGCGGTCGGCCGGCGCCAGCGTTTTCAATTCGCGCCGCGCTTCATTGGCATCGTTGCGCAATGCCGCCGCGGTCGCCCGCGCCACCACCGCGCCGCGGTCATTGCCTGCGGTATCGGTGCGTTCGATGCGGACCAGTTTTGCGGCGCCGGCCTGCAGACGTTCGACGATGCCCGAGCCAGTCGTGGCAGTGTCCTGCGGCACCGCCGGCGACAATTTCGGCACCAGCGTCAGCAATTCGCCCGAGAGCTTGCCGGCGTTCGGCACGCCCGTTGTCGCGAACGGCTCGAGCGGCTTTAGCGCGTCGGCGTTGGGCGCCAGTGCCTTCGCCGTGGTCAGCGCCGCCGGATAGGGATCGCCGGCTCGAACGAGAACATCGAGCAGGGCCGCCGCCACCAAACGGCGCAGCGGCTGATCGTCGGCAGGCTTCGTCTCGATCGGCTTTAAGTCGGCAATCTTGCTGCCTTGCTGTGCGATCTCGGCGGCCTGCGCCTGTACGGCGCTTTCGATCTTCGCGACCTGTTCGTTGATCCCGGAAAGATCGGGCGCGGGTGCGGGAGTGCCGTCGGCACGCGGCGCCAATTTCACCTCGTTGACGGCGGACGCAAGTTTTTCGTTCTGCGTGCGCGCGGTTGCGAGTTCGCCGCGCAGCGCAGTGAGTGATTTTTCCAGCGTATCGATCCGCGCCAGGGAAGCGGGATCGGCCACCGGCGCGGCGGGCTTGCTGGTCTTCGTCTCCAGACCTGCGACACGCGTGGTGAGACCGTCGATCGCGGCGTTGAGTTGCGGCGCAGGAGGCGTTGCCGCCGGCTGAACGGCGGGCCAGCCCAGCATCCAGCCGACGCCGATCACGAGCGCGGCCGCCACCGCGCCGGAGACGGGCGCAACGATCCAGGGCGAGACCGGTGCCGACGCAGGCACCGGTTGCGGCTCAGGTTCCGCCGCAGCCGCCGCGGTTGCAGTCTCGGTGTCGGCCACCGCGGCCTCAGATGCTGCGGTCTCGGGCGCCGCGGTATCCGCCGTCGGCGTATCGCCTGCTTTCGCGGTCTCGCTGGTCACTTCAGTCGCCTCGAGATCGATCGTCGGCGGCTCGCGCTTGGGCCGCTCCGATTCGGGCACTGATCCCTTATTTTCGGGCCTGTCGTCGACCATCGCAGCGGTTCCCTTAGCGTGAGTTACCCTGAACCTAGCAGAATCGGGCGGGGTTAGGCCAATCGGGTCCGCAAAGCACGGCCCAAAGCCTCGAACAAGGCATTTTCGTCGGCCTGGACGGCCGCCGTGACCTGCGTCGCGCCGGCATCGCGCAACACGGCGGCAACGGCCGTGGAAATGCAGCATTGTGGCAGCGCCAACGCCGATATTTCGACGCCGCCCGACCGCGCCGCGTTCAGAAAGGCGCGCGCGCTGCGGCGAGAATAATGCAATACCGCCTCGACCCGGTTCGCCACGAAAGCGTCACATATTTCCTGCGGCAGGCTGGACGCCGGAATCATCCGGTAGGTCGTGTGCGTCACGACGGTAAACCCCTTCTCGCCCAATTCGCCCGCGAGATCGCGCGCGAGATCGGCGCCGGCCAGATAGAGCAGCGTGCTGGCTTTCTTGAGTTGCTTCGATTTCACAGCTCCCAGCACCAGGTCGCGCAGCGCACCGGCGTCGCCCCTGGCCGCGATCACCTCGCTGAAACCGGCGTCGCGGGCAGCCGAGGCGGTATGTTCGCCCACCGCGAACAACGGCAATTTCAACAGCCGGCTATCGGCCAGATGCGGCGCGATGGCGCGCAGCGCGTTGGCTGACGTGACGATGATGGCGCCGTAACGGGCATCGGCATCGTCATGGAAGGGCACCGCCTCAAATCGCAGCATCGGCGCCCGGAGCACTTCAAAACCCCTGGCGCGAAGCGCTGTGGCGGTGGCCTCATCGTCCGGATGCGGGCGCGTGACGAGAACGGCCATGCCTCAGATCTCCAAAAATGTCTTGGCTCAACCCTTGGCCCAACTCTTGGCTCAACCCTAGGCGCAATCCTTGCCGCAAGAAAAAGCCTTGGCGCAAAATGTTTCGGCTTTAACCGGCGATTGCACCTAGCGACCTCGTAATGCTACCGGGTTACGGAAGCGTTGTTTTGACCTGATACGCAAGGGATCAAATTGGATAACGACACGCCGATGCTGGTGCTGGGTATCGAGACCACCTGCGACGAGACCGCGGCGGCGGTGATCGAGCGGGCGAGCGACGGCAGCGGCCGGATCCTGTCCAATATCGTGCGTTCGCAAACCGACGAGCACGCCCGCTTCGGCGGCGTAGTGCCGGAGATCGCGGCGCGCGCCCATGTCGATCTGCTCGACGGCATCGTCGATGGCGCGATGAAAGAGGCCGGAATTGGCTACGCGCAGTTGTCGGCGGTCGCAGCCGCCGCGGGTCCCGGCCTGATCGGCGGGGTGATCGTCGGCCTCACCACCGCAAAGGCGATCGCGATGGTGCACGACACGCCGCTGATCGCGGTCAACCATCTCGAGGCCCACGCGCTGACGCCGCGGCTGACCTGCGCGCTGGCGTTTCCTTATTGCCTGTTCCTTGCCTCGGGCGGTCACACCCAGATCGTAGCCGTGGTCGGCGTCGGCAAATATGTCCGGCTCGGCACCACCGTCGACGACGCCATGGGCGAAGCCTTCGACAAGGTCGCCAAGATGCTGTCGCTGCCCTATCCCGGCGGGCCGGAGGTCGAGCGCGCGGCCGCCGGCGGCGATCCGAAGCGATTTGCGCTTCCGCGCCCGATGCTCGGGCGGCCGGATGCGAATTTCTCGCTGTCAGGACTGAAGACCGCCGTGCGCAACGAGGCCAGCCGGATGATGCCGTTGGAGCCGCAGGATGTCAGCGATCTCTGCGCCAGTTTCCAGGCCGCGGTGCTGGAATCCACCGCCGATCGATTGAGCGTCGGCCTGCGGCTGTTCCACGAGCAGTTCGGTCCGCCGCGCGCGCTGGTCGCGGCCGGCGGCGTCGCCGCCAATCACGCGATCCGCGACGCCCTGCAGGATGTGGCGGCGAAAGCGCAGACCACGCTGATCATTCCGCCGCCGGCGCTCTGCACCGATAACGGCGCGATGATCGCCTGGGCCGGCGCGGAGCGGATGGCGCTCGGGCTGACCGATACGATGGATGCGCCGCCCCGCGCGCGCTGGCTGCTCGATGCCAATGCCGCGGCGCCCGCGGGCTACGCCAACACCAGGGCGGGATTTTAGAGATGCCGTCCGAGAACACCGTCGCGGTGATCGGCGCGGGCGCCTGGGGCACGGCGCTGGCGGCCGTCGCGGCGCGCGCGGGCCGCGATGTCATCCTCTATGCGCGCAACGCCGAAAACGCCGCGCAAATGAAGATCGCGCATGCCAATCCGCGGCTGCCGGGCATGCGCCTTGATCAGCGCATCGAAATCACCAACCGCATCGCGGCCGCGGCCGGCGCCCACATTATCCTGATCGCAACGCCCGCGCAGAATTTGCGTGAAGCGGCCCTGGCGCTGGCCCCGCATCTGAAGAAGGCGACGCCGGTGATCGCCACCGCCAAGGGCATCGAGCGCGGCACGCATAAATTCATGACCGAAGTGATCGCGGAAGCCGCCCCCGACGCAATACCTGCGATCCTGTCGGGACCGAGCTTCGCCGACGACGTGGCGCGCGGCCTTCCCACCGCCGTGACGCTGGCGGCAAAGGACGAAGCACTGGCAAGTGCGCTGGTGCAGGCGCTCGGCTCAGCCACCTTCCGGCCCTATCACACGACAGACATTCGCGGCGTCGAGATCGGCGGGGCGGCGAAGAACGTGCTGGCAATCGCGGCCGGCATCGTTGAAGGACGCAAGCTCGGCGCCTCGGCGCTGGCCGCCTTGACCACGCGCGGCTTCAGCGAGCTGGCGCGGCTCGGTCGCGCCTGCGGTGCGCGCGCCGAAACGCTGGCGGGGCTTTCCGGATTGGGCGACCTGATCCTGAGCTGCTCCAGCCTGCAATCGCGTAATTTCGCGCTCGGCATCGCGCTCGGGCGCGGCGAGCAGCCGGCGCGAGACAAGCTTGCGGAGGGCGCATTCACCGCGCCGGTGCTGATCGAGCTGGCGGCTTCGCAGAATGTCGACATGCCGGTATCAAATGCGGTCGCGGCGATATTGGCCGGCAAGGTGACGATCGATGCCGCGATCGAGGGATTGCTGACGCGGCCGTTCAAGGCGGAGGAATAGTTTCACCTCGTCATGCCCGCGCTTGTCGCGGGCATCCACGTCTTGATACTAGCCTCGAAGGAAGACGTGGATGGCCGGAACAAGTCCGGCCATGACGGAGAGATGGTGGACGCTATGAATTACTGGCTGGTGAAGTCCGAGCCCTCGGTGTGGTCGTGGGATCAACAGGTCGCGAAAGGCGCCAAGGGCGAAGCCTGGACCGGCGTGCGCAATTTCACCGCGCGGCAGAATCTCGTGGCGATGAAGAAGGGCGACCGCGCCTTCTTCTACCACTCCAACGAGGGCAAGGAGATCGTCGGCATCGCGGAGATCATCAAGGAGGCCTATCCCGATCCGACCGACAAGACGGGCAAGTTCGTCTGCGTCGACATCAAGGCCGACAAGCCGCTCAAGACCCCGGTGACGATGGCCGCGATCAAGGCCGACAAGAAACTCGCCGCGATGGCGCTGGTGAAATATTCGCGGCTGTCGGTCCAGCCGGTCACCGCGGACGAATGGAAGATGGTCTGCAAGATGGGCGGATTGTAGGGGCATCGTAGCGGCCGCGCAGCGCCGACGCGCTATGAGCAGAACCTTGCGGGGCCAGACACAAAATCGCGAAAACAACCCCATGCAAAGTATCGGGATCTCTACGGAACGGTAATATAGAACCTTCTCGTAGGAACTTAACCATTCCTTATCCCGTAATCCTCCCCGATCGCTTTTGCAGGGGAAATTTAGCATTTCGGGCGCTTACTCCCGGGCGTGCGGCAAGCACGCCAGCGGGAGAGATACGCCTTGAGATCGGGTTCCAGCAGCCTGAACGCGACGCCGCTTGACGACGCGGCGGATGTGCTCGTGACGCCGGCGCTCGAAGCCGAGACCGAGCGGCTGCTGTCCCAGCGCACCCGCGACATCCGGTTTTCTCCCGAAATGGTTCGCGCCTATCGCAGCAAGGACTGGCCGCAGCGCAGCAAGATCGCGCGCGCGTGGATGGTCTGGGTCGGGCTGATCAGCATGGCGTTCGTGCCGATCAGCTACCTGCTCGCGCCCGACTTCCTCATCCACACCACCATCATCAGCGGCCTGCTGGTTCCGGCGATGCACGGCTGTGCCTATCTGGTCTGGCGAAAACCCCGCAGCGCCGCGGTCGAAGGCCTGGCGCTGCTGCTGTTGATGACATCAGTGATGATTGCTTACGGCTTCCTCGCGGTCGCCGCGGGCGGCAATTACGAGCGCTTCCTCACCTGCATCATGTACGTCAACACGATCGCGATCGTTGTGTTCAGCGTCGACTATCTCTGGACGCTGTCTTTGATGATCTGCTCGATCGGAATCTTCTTCGGCTTTGAAATCTTCAATCCCGTGATCGAATCCAAGGAAGCGGTCGGCACGTCGATCTTCTATGCGATGGGCATGTATGCGGCGACGATCGCGCGCAAGACCCAGTCGATCCTCGGGCAAAAAGCCTTCCTGCTGTCCTTGCGCAACCAGTATCGCAGCGACGCCCTGAGGCGCGCCAACCATCAATTGGAAATTCTGGCGACGCGCGACCCGCTTACCGGGCTCGGCAACCGCCGTTCGGCGACCGATCTGATCGACCGGCTCTGGCGCGACCCGACGGTTCCGAAAGCCAGTATCGCGTTCATCATGGCCGATATCGACTTGTTCAAGCACCTGAACGATACCGCCGGCCACGCCGCCGGCGACGCCTGCATCAGGCGGGTGGCTGATACAATCGAGGACTCGGTCCGGCTCGGCCTGGATGCGGTGTTCCGCTATGGCGGCGAGGAATTCCTCGTCGTTCTCGCGCACGCCACGCCCGATCTGGCCTGGACGATCGCGCAACGCATCCGCAGCGCCGTGGAGGGGCTCGGCATCGTCAATCCCGGAATCCATCCCGCCGACGATTCGACCTGCGTGGTGACGATCAGCCTCGGCGTCGCGTTCGCGCAGGAAAACGCCGCGCCGGAGATGGTCGCCAAATGGGCTGACGACGCGCTGTACGACGCCAAGCGCGGCGGCAGGAATATTGTGTTTTTGTCGAATGCGCATGCGGCCGGCGAGGATGCGCGTGATGCGCAGGCCGTTGCCGTACAGCCGAGGCAGCGCGTGTAGGGTGGGCAAAGGCGCATTGCGCCGTGCCCACCATCTATCCAAGGTGACTATCGTAAAATGGTGGGCACGCTTCGCTTTGCCCACCCTACGGCGTCGTGGCTTACGCCGCAGCAGCAGCCGTCACGACTTGTGCCAGCAGCGCTTCGCGCTTCGACTGCGAGCGGTAGCCCTTCATGGTCGCGGCAAAGCGCTCGAGGATGCCGTCCTCGAAGGCGGTGACGATGGTGTCGTGGACGTAGCTCTTGCGGCAGATCGCGGGCGTGTTCGACAGCTCATCCGCCGCGGCCCGAACCGCCTCCAGCACCTGCTTCTTGCGGCCGCGGGCGCTCGCCGCCGGCGAGATCCGCGACAATGACTCCAGCACCACGGCTGACGCCATCAGGGTGCGAAAATCCTTCAGCGAAATCTTGATGCCGGCGATCTCGCGCAGGAACCCGTTCACCGTCGTCGTCGACACCGTACGCACGGTGCCGGAATTATCGCGATACTGGAACATGCGCTTGCCCGGCACGCCGCGCAGGATGCCGATCGCGCGCACGAGCTTGGCCGCGTCGCATTCCTTGCGCACGGCCTTGCCGCCCTTGGCCTTGAAGGTCAGGACGAAGCTGTCGTCTTCCAGCGTGACATTGGACTTCAGCAGCGTGGTGGCGCCGCGGGTGCCGTTCAATCGCGCGTAGGATTCATTGCCCGGCCGGATCGCGGTGCGGGCGATCAGTTCGATCACGGCCGAGAGCGCGAACTCGCGCGTCGGCTCGTCGCCGGACAGATGCATCGAGACGTTGCGGCGGATCTTCGGCAAGGCCGCGACCAGGCGCGCCAGGCGATGCGCCTTGCGCTGCTCGCGGACCTTCTCCCAATCGGCGTGGTAGCGGTATTGCAGCCGGCCGGCGGCATCGACGCCGACCGCCTGCAGATGCGAGGTCGGATCGGGCGAATACCGCACCTGCTGATAGGCCGGCGGCACCGCCATCGAGTTCAGGCGCCGGATGGTGCCGGCATGACGGACCGCCGTGCCGTTGGCGCGAACAAATGAATAGGTCTTGCCACGCTTGATGCGGCGGATCGTCAGCTCGTTCTGGTCGCCGAGCTTGAGGCCGAGTTCCTGCGCCAGCGACTCGACCGTAATCTTCAGCTCATGCTTGGCGAGCTTTTCCTTCGGCGAGGGGATCTTGGCGGGTGCCTTCAGCGGCGCTTTCGGCAACTGGCCAAGCGCTTCTGCCAAAGCGACGGCAGGATCAGCGGAATTGGGCCGCGTAGCCTCGAAATTCACCTGATCCATCATGACCGTCGTTGTCCTGCTCCGCCTGTTCTTTCCGGTAATGCCGCTTGATACGGCTTGGTTCCGGCGGGGCCCTGTCACCCCGGAAACGCCATTTAGGGGGTAACGAACCCCTTTGCGAGTCCCGATTCCGCGATTGCCGGTTATTAGATACCGGTCATGGGAGCCATTCGCGCGATAACGTTGATTTTGGGTCGCGCCAAAACGCGAAAGTGATGGCCGGACCGGGCTGGCCGGGGCACTGCGGGAGCGCGGGAACCGACCAAGGTCGCAGATGTTTCCGCCTTGTCCGGGCCCCCTGTGACGCCTAATCATCGTAATAATCAAGACGGCTTGCGACCGCTTACGGGTAGGGCTCGCAATCAGCGGAGGGGAAGATGTCCGAGAAGATTTACGACGTGTCGGCAGACTGGTCGAAGCGCGCTTTCATCGACGACGCCAAGTATCGGGCGATGTATGCGAGCTCGGTCGCCGACCCCAATGCCTTCTGGGCCGAACAGGGCAAGCGGATCGGCTGGATCAAGCCGTTCCACAAGGTCGAGAACGTCTCCTTCGCCCCCGGCAATATTTCGATCAAGTGGTTCGAGGACGGCGTCCTGAACGTCGCCTGGAACTGCATCGACCGCCACCTCGACAAGCGCGGCGACCAGACCGCGATCATCTGGGAGGGCGATGATCCGGGCGAGTCCAAACACATCACCTACCGCCAGCTGCACGACGAAGTCTGCAAGATGGCCAACATCCTGCGCACCAGGAACGTCAAGAAGGGCGACCGCGTCACCATCTACCTGCCGATGATCCCGGAAGCGGCGTATGCGATGCTGGCCTGCGCGCGGATCGGCGCCATTCATTCGGTGGTGTTCGGCGGCTTCTCGCCTGACAGCCTCGCCCAGCGCATCACCGATTGCCAGTCCAAGGTCGTCATCACCGCCGACGAAGGCCTGCGCGGCGGCAAGAAGGTGCCGCTGAAGGCCAATGTCGATGCCGCGATTGCCAAGAGCGGCGGCGTCGACTGGGTCGTCGTGGTCAAGCGCACCGGCGGCACTGTGGACATGAACCCGACCCGCGACTTCTGGTATCACGAAGCCGCCAAGATGGTGACGACGGAATGCCCGTGCGAGCCGATGCACGCGGAAGATCCGCTGTTCATCCTCTATACGTCCGGCTCCACCGGCCAGCCCAAGGGCGTGCTGCACACTTCGGGCGGCTATCTCGTCTTCGCGTCGATGACGCACCAATACGTGTTCGACTATCACGACGGCGACATCTACTGGTGCACCGCCGACGTCGGCTGGGTCACCGGCCACAGCTACATCCTCTATGGACCGCTGGCGAACGGCGCGACCACGCTGATGTTCGAAGGCGTGCCGAACTATCCGGATAATTCGCGGTTCTGGAACGTCATCGACAAGCACAAGGTCAACATCTTCTACACCGCGCCGACCGCGATCCGCGCGCTGATGCAGGGCGGCGACGAGCCGGTGAAGAAGACCTCGCGCAAGAGTCTGCGTCTGCTCGGCTCGGTCGGCGAGCCGATCAATCCGGAAGCCTGGGAATGGTATCACCGCGTGGTCGGCGACGAGCGTTGCCCGATCGTCGACACCTGGTGGCAGACCGAGACCGGCGGCATTCTGATCACGCCGCTGCCGGGCGCGACAAAACTCAAACCGGGTTCGGCGACGCGGCCGTTCTTCGGCGTGGTGCCCGAGATCGTCGATGCCGACGGCAAGGTGCTGGACGGCGAAACATCAGGCAATCTCTGCCTCGCCAAATCCTGGCCGGGCCAGATGCGCACGGTCTATGGCGACCACGCGCGTTTCGAGCAGACCTATTTCTCGACCTACAAGAACAAGTACTTCACCGGCGACGGCTGCCGCCGCGACGCCGACGGCTATTACTGGATCACCGGACGCGTCGATGACGTCATCAACGTCTCCGGCCATCGCATGGGCACCGCCGAAGTCGAAAGCTCGCTGGTGGCGCATGAGGCGGTCTCGGAAGCCGCCGTGGTCGGCTATCCCCACGACATCAAGGGCCAGGGCATCTATGCCTATGTGACGCTGATGACCGGCAAGGAGCCGACCGAAGCGCTGCGCAAGGAACTGGTGGCGTGGGTGCGCAAGGACATCGGCCCGATCGCTTCGCCGGATCTCATTCAGTTCGCCCCGGGCCTGCCGAAGACCCGCTCCGGCAAGATCATGCGCCGCATCCTGCGCAAGATCGCCGAGGACGAACCGTCAAGCCTCGGCGATACCTCGACGCTGGCCGATCCCGCCGTGGTCGACGACCTCGTGCACAACCGGCAGAACAAGAAGGGCGCGGGGGCGTAGCGCTCGACTGGCAAGTTGGAGCGCTCTGGCGGCAGGCTCGCTGCACCTCTCCCGCTTGCGGGGGAGGTCGACGCGCGAAGCGCGGCGGGTGGGGGCTCTCTCCGCATTGGGAGTGTTCGTTGTGGTGACACCCCCACCCCGCCCTCCCCCGCAAGCGGGAGAGGGAGCGCAGTCCCGTCGCGGTTGCTACTTAACCTCACTACAGTCAATCGACACTTCACCGCGTGAGAGTCTTTCTCTCCGGCAACGTAGGCGGCGGCCGATGCACGATCTGCGGTGCAGCGCCGACCGTCGTCTTGTTGAGGCCGCCGCCGCTCGGTGCGATCACCACCGGACTGGGATTCGGCCGCATCGGCGCCGAGGTCCTCGCCGGCGGGCGGTTCGGCCACTGCACCGGCTCCCTGATCCGCACATTGTCACCCGAGCCGTTGGGTCGGATCACGTTCGGAATCCGCACATCGGGTTTGCCTGCCCCGGATGCGCCGCCAACCGGGTTGTGTCCGGTCTGACCGCCGTTCGACGACGGCGGTTTGCCGACCGGCCGGCCGTCGCCGGTACCGGTAACCGGACCCGTCACCGGCGGTTTGCCGTCACCGCCATGTGGCCGGTGCGCGTGGATACAGCGTCGCAGCGCAATGCCGCTAAGCCCGGTGCAGGGATTTTCGGTCACCGGCGGCTTCGGCAACGGATCGGGTCTCGTCGGGAAGACGCACAGATGGCCCACCCGCACCATTCCCGGTCGGCAGAAGTCCGGCAACCGGCATGCGCCATGATCCAGCACCGTGCCGCGCGGGCACACCGGCGGGACCACGACGATGACAGGCGGACCGTTGTCGATCGGCTGATCGAGACGCGGCGGCAGCGGCGACACAGGGTTGTGGACCGGCAACGGTTTGTATCCGCCGCCCTGTTTTGGACTCACTGGCGAGCAGTCCGGAGCCACCGCGCTCATGACGGCGAGGTTGTTCCAGATGAAATTCCAGTCGATCAAATTCTGCGCCAGGAACCAGGCCGGCCACGGCGAAAAGAAGACGTCGATGTCGAACCACGGGCCGACCACGTATCCCGGCAACACGATAACAGTGATGCCGTAGACGAGCCTGACGTCGGTGACGTAGGCCGTCTGCGTCAGCAGCACCGGGATCTGCTGCGGCGGCGCCGCGCCGTTGCAGCCTTGCGCGAACTTCTGCGTCTCGACAAAGGTCCAGTAGGCGGCACTGTTGAAGTCGGCGGTGGAAACCGTCTGGACGTCTTGGTCCGGCAGCATCGGCGCCCAGCCGACCCATTCCGGCGACGTGCGCCAGACAACCCAACCCGGGCTGAACTCCGCACCCGGCGTCCAAATCCATCCCATCTGCGCATCCGACACCCAACGTCCGTAGTGATGGACGATCGCGCCCCACGGCGTCTTGTCGTCGTAGTACCAGCCATATTTGCGGGTCTTGACCCAGTTGCAGGGCGGATAGGGGCGCCATCCCTGCGGCGTCACCGTGGGAATCCACACCTCTCCGTATTTGGCGTGCTGGACAAAGCGGCCATACTGCGTGAGCACGCCGCGGAATTCGTCCTGCATCTTCGCCGCGCCTTGCTGTGGCACGACGTTCGCAGAATCTTGGGCCGAGCTCTGCGCAGGCGCTTGTGCGAAGGCTGATGGCGTCGATGCTGACAGCACGAGGACGGCAAGCGCGGCGGCGAACATCGCCGTGAGCATTGTCCTGGTGTTGATCGAGATTTTCCGGGCGAGGGTCATGATGATTGCTCCCTCACTTCGCGTTCGACGGCGCGCAGACTTGCGCGACGTTCAACGTCTTCTGCCACACGAAATTGGAGTTCTTCATCATCTGGACCATGAACCACGCCGGCCACGGACCGAATCCGATCTGCACATGGACGAACGGCCCGATCAGATAGGGCGGCAGCACGATGACGACGATGCCGTCCACGAACTCGTACGCGGTGATCCATTTGGTCTGACGCAGAATGACCGGAATGCGTTCGACTGGCGCCGTCTGAGCCGCGTCGCAACCATTGTTGAACTTCGCGGTCTCGACGAAAATCCACTGATCGCTGTTGTTGAACTGATCGGACGACATGTTGGGGAACGCCTGGTCCGGCGGCATCGGCGCCCAGCCCGTCCATTCGGGGCTTGACCGCCACACCACCCATCCGGGGCTGAACTCCGAACCGGGATCCCAGGCCCAGCCGATCTGCTGATCCCAGAACCAGCGGCCATAGTGGTGCACGATCTGGCCCCACGGCGTCTTGTCGTCGTAGTACCAGCCATATTGTTTGGTCTTGACCCATTGGCACGGCGGATAGGGATGCCAGCCTTGCGGCGTCACCGTCGGCACCCACACCTCGCCGAAGCGGGCGTGCTGCACGAAGCGTCCATATTGCGACAGCACCGCGCGGGCTTCGGCCTGCACCGGTTCGTCGCGAACTTCCTCCCTGACGTCGTAGGATGGTTGCGCCACGGCGCCTGCCGAAAGCGCGAACAAGCCCAGAAGCAATGCAGCCAGCATTGCTGTGAGGCGACCGCCACCGGCGCGGACGCCTCGGCGCAGCAAAATGATCTCAACCAGCGCTCGCATGAGCCGAACTCCTGCACCCGGAAAATGGGCCACAGCAGGTAGCCGCGTCGTCGCGACGCCGCGTTCGGGGATTCCGGTTTAATTTTTCGTCATGTTCGGGACGAGGGCCCGGCGACACCGGCTGCGTCGCGTTTGGGCAATTTCCTTGGTGCCCAGCCCAGACCCGGCCGCCTCACGCAATCGTCAGGGCGGTGACCGCTGCCCGGGACGTTTCCGGACGAGTGTTGTTTTCAAGTCATTTACTTTAATTCGAACATTTCCTTTGGTTCCGCCATCGAAACGGGTCTCACGGCCGGCTTGGAAACCATCCGGTTAAGACACGCGGTTAAAAATGCGTGGGTGAGACGGCAAACCCCTATTTCTGATAGGTTTGCGTGGGCATTTGAGGACCCCCTGACGGGGGCGAGTGGGCGGGAGAAATTGATGTCGATGAGGATTGCGGTGGCGCTGGCCGCCACCATCGGGGTGAGCGTTTTGATGTCGTCGGCGGCAGAAGCGCGGCCGGAGATAGTCGGCGTCCGCGGCGATTACACGCCGGGTACGATCGTCGTGAAGACCAGCGAGCGCCGCCTCTATCTCATTCTCGATCAGGGCCGCGCCGTGCGCTATCCGGTCGGCGTCGGCCGCGCCGGCAAACAGTGGGAAGGCACCACCCGCATCGACGGCAAGTATCAGAACCCGGCCTGGTCGCCGCCCGCCGAAGTGAAGCGCGACAAGCCGAACATGCCCAACGTCATTCCCGGCGGCTCGCCGAGCAACCCGATGGGCGTCGCGGCAATGACGCTCGCCGGCGGCGAATACGCCATCCACGGCACCAACGCGCCGGGCTCGGTCGGCGGTTTTGTCTCCTATGGCTGCATCCGCATGCTCAACGCTGACATCACCGATCTGTACCAGCGCGTTTCGGTCGGCACGCAGGTGACGGTGACGCGCTGATACCAGTCTCCGTCATTCCGGGATGGTCCGAAGGACCAGACCCGGAATCTCGAGATTCCGGGTTCGATGCTTCGCATCACCCCGGAATGACGAACTACCAAGCGCCGCGCCCTTGCGCGGCTTTTTCTTTTCTTACTTTCCCGCGTTCGCGCACCAGCCGTTGCGATGACCGCCGCTGTACCTGCGCCCATGCCCACCGGCCAGCAACGCAGCCGAGACGCTGGTGGTCTTCCTCGTCGCCACGTCGGCCAACACCCGGCCGCCATACTTGTCCGGTCCGATATTCGAGATCGTGACCGCGCCTTCGCGGAGCAGGCCGCGCAACGCGTCACCAGCCGCTTCCGCCATCTGCAATTCCTCCGGACAGGCCGCTTTCAGCTCCGGCGTGTCGATGCCGCGCAGGCGGACGCGCGTGTTCAGCGCGAGTCCATCCGGCAAATGCACCCGCGCCTCGAAGGTGTCGCCATCGACAGTGCGGATCACGTCGACGGCGTGACGCACATCGGGACGGCCGGCACTCTTCCAGATCATCTCGGCGTCGCGCGCCGCCTGGCTGTCGGCCACAGGCGGAAACGGCCAATGCACCCAATGCCGCAGCGGCACCATCGACGCCGCGGCGACGCCGATCACGAATACCCAGGGCAATATCGCCGATAACCGGCGCCTCCAGGGAGTCTGATAAGTATTTATTCTTCTATATGGGGACATATTCCCAATATGGTGGGCTGAGTCGGCTATTCCGGCAAGGACGAATTCGCCTCAAAAGTCCGAAGCGATGCCTTTGCGCTCCCAGTCGCCGTAACGGGTCGGCTCCGGCCCCTTCGGACCCTGCAATTCCTTTTGTGCCGGTTGAGCGGCGTTGGCCTCAGCGGCTTTCCGGCGCGCTTCGGCCTCGGCGAGCGCGCGCTGGGCGGCCGGCGTCAGCAACTTGCCGGGGGCGGCGCCGGGAAGAACTGCAGACGGTGATCGGGGATCGTCGGTCATGGCAAAATTTCCGGCAAAACTTTCCTGCGGCCGATCTCGTAGCACAGCGACGAACGCATCGCCGGCATCACAATCAAGAAATCGCCGGCGCGATTCTTACATTTGGCATATTCGCATGCCAAAGCAGTTTTTCATTTCCGAGCTCTTCACTTCCAAGCTCTTCACTTCGATGGCATGCGCCGAAACCCTGTTCAGCACCTTCCGAGATATTCCTTCTCCATGCCCCCTTCAAGATTCGCAGTTCCTGCCGAAGTTCCCGGTCTCGCGGCGCGGCGTATCGCGGCCGACATTCTCGACGGCGTGCTGCACAAGCACCGCACCCTCGACGAGCAACTGGACGGCGCCGGCGCCCATCCCGGATTGAAATCGCTCGCCGATCGCGACCGCGCGCTGATGCGGCGGCTGGTCGCAACGATCCTGCGGCGGCTCGGCACGCTCGGTCATTTGTTGTCGCGCCTGCTCAATCGCGGCGTTCCGACCGACGCGCCGCGCGCGCAAAGCGCGCTGCTGATCGGCGCTGCGCAGATTCTCTGGATGGACGTGCCCGATCATGCCGCCGTCGACCTGTCGGTGCGGCTGGTGCAATCGGACCGACGCGCCGCGAAATATGCCGGGCTCGTCAACGCCGTGCTGCGCCGTTGTGCGCGCGAAGGCCAGCCGCTGATCGACGAAGTCAAGGCGCAGACGCTGGACATTCCGCCGTGGCTGCTGGCGCGCTGGATCGCGGCCTATGGCGAGACCACCGCGCGCGAGATGGCCATTGCGATCGGCCATGAACCGTCGCTCGACATCACCGTGAAGTCGGACGCGTCGCAATGGGCGACCCGTCTGCACGGCGAAACGCTGCCGACCGGGACCGTGCGCACTTTGTTGCAGGGTTCCGTGACGATGCTGCCCGGTTTCACCGAAGGCCAATGGTGGGTACAGGACGCCGCCGCCGCACTGCCGGCGCGGCTGTTCGGCGACCTCAACGGCAAGAGCATCGTCGATCTCTGCGCCGCGCCCGGCGGCAAGACCGCCCAACTCGCACAAGGCGGCGCACGCGTCACCGCGGTCGATCGTTCGGCGCCGCGGATGACGCGGCTGCGCGACAATCTTTCGCGGCTGTCGCTGCAGGCCAATGACGTGGTGGCCGATGGCGCCGAATGGCCTGGAGGCGACGGCACGTTCGACGGCGTGCTGGTCGACGCGCCCTGTACCTCGACCGGCACCATCCGGCGCCACCCTGATGTGGCCTGGTTGCGCCAGGAAACCGACATCGCCGCACTGAGCGCGTTGCAGCTCCGCTTGCTGAAAAAGGCGGTCGCCTTGCTCAGGCCGGGCGGGACGCTGGTCTATTGCACCTGTTCGCTGGAGCCGGAAGAAGGCGAACAGGCGGTGGCGGCGCTGCTCGCGACCGAATCAGCCGTGCGCCGGGCGCCGGTCGACGCCGGCGAAGTCGCAGGCCTTGCCGAGATCGTCACAGCGGACGGCGATTTGCGTACCCTGCCCTGCCATCTGCCCCACGACGACCCGCGGCTTGGCGGGCTGGATGGATTTTACGCCGCGCGGCTGGTTAAATCCTGATTTTGCACCTGTTTTTCGCGACCATCGGGTGATTCGCGCACTTTCAAGATGGTGTTTTGGGCGCGTTTCCGGATTACAAAGGATTCGCCACAAGATCTCCTCCCATCAAGGTCAGGCGTGTCGGTCGCTCAACGCAGACGCATTACGACGCTGGTCGCGAGCCGCTTTACGCGGGGCGTGATCGCGCGCGCCAGCGGCAGCACCTTGGGGCTGTCGCGGCTGTGGCCGGGCCGCGCCGACCGGCTGATCATCGCGCCGCATGATCTGCGTACCGCCGACGCCACCCGCGCCGCCGAAATCTACGCCGGCCGTTTCGTGTTCGCCGGCAAGATCGTGACCTGCCACGGTCGCTCGATCTTCGATCTCGAGCCGCCGTCGGAAGATTGGGAAGTGGCGCTGCTCGGCTTCGGCTGGCTGCGCCATCTGCGTGCGGCCGATACCGCGCTGACCCGCGCCAACGCCCGTTCGCTGGTCGACGACTGGATTTCGAATCCCGGACGCAAGCGGCCGCTCGAGCGCCGCGCCGATGTGCTGGCACGCCGCGTCATCTCGCTGCTGTCGCAGGCCCCGCTGGTGCTCGGCGATACCGACGGCAAATTCTATCGCAAATATCTGCGCGGGCTGACCCGCGAGATCCGCTATCTGCGCTACACCATGCTCGACATCGCCGATGGCGTGCCGCGGGTGCAGGTGCTGATCGCGCTTTGCTACGCCTCGCTGTGCCTCGCCAACCAGGCAAAACATATCCGCTCCGCGAGCCGGCGGCTGTCCGACGAATTGCAGCGGCAGATCCTGCCCGACGGCGGGCACATCTCGCGCAATCCCGGCGCGCTGGTCGAACTGCTCAGCGACATGCTGCCGCTGCGCCAGACTTTTGCTGCAAGGAATATCGCGCCGCCGCCGGCGCTCTTGAACGCGATCGACCGCATGATGCCGATGCTGCGCTTCTTCCGCCATGGCGACGGCGCCTTTGCGCTGTTCAACGGCATGAGCAACGCGCCGAACGATCTGGTGGCGACGCTGCTGGCCTATGACGACACCCACGGCGTGCCGATGGCGCACATGCCGCATACCGGCTTTCAGCGCCTCGATGCCGGCACCACCACCGTCATCATGGACACCGGCGCGCCGCCGCCGCCGAATATCAGCCAGGACGCGCATGCCGGCTGCCTGGCGTTCGAATTGTCCTCGGGGCCGAGCCGGATCGTCGTCAATTGCGGAATGCCGTCAACCGGCCGCGACAATTGGCGCGGCTTTGCACGCAGCACCGCGGCGCATTCGACCCTGACCTATCACGAGACGTCGTCGTGCCAGTTCGTCGAGATATCGGCGATGAAGCGGCTGTTGCAGGGGGCGCCGGTGACCAGCGGCCCGGCCAATGTGGAAAGTTATCGCGAAGCCGTGGAGAACGGCGATCTCTTGACCACGTCGCATGACGGCTATCTGCCGAAATTTGGCGTCGTGCACCGCCGCGTGCTGATGATGGCGCCTGACGGCGCGCGGCTTGACGGCGAGGACACGCTGTCGCCGGCGCCGGGCTCGCGCATCAAGGGCAACGGCACCGACTTTGCCTTGCGGTTTCATCTGCACCCGTCCGTGAAGGCGAGCCGGCTTTCCGACGCCCGCGGCGTCATGCTGGTGCTGCCCAACCGCGACGTCTGGACCTTCGAGGCGCTCGACGACAAGGTCGACCTCGAGGACAGCGTGTTCCTGGCCGGCAATGACGGTCCCCGCCGCACCGCCCAGATCGTGATCCGGCAGGATTCGCGGCAGGCCACCTCGATCCGCTGGAATTTTGTGCGCTCGAGTACCTCCGCGGCCGCCACCAACGCCCGCCGCAACGCCCGCCGCGAGCCGGAATTGCCGTTGTAGGGCATTTACCACCGTCATTGCGAGCGAAGCGAAGCAATCCATCGCGCGACATAACGGATGGATGGATTGCTTCGTCGCTTCGCTCCTCGCAATGACGAAGAACTGGCATGCCAATATCCCCTGTATTTTCCCGAATCCTGGTGTCGGCCGCGGTTTCATGACCGGCAAAACCGTGCTACCGGGCTGGCTTACCAGCCAGGAAGCCTGCCATGACCGACCATCCGCGCCGAGTGACCCGCGCTCTATTATCCGTTTCCGATAAGACGGGGCTGATCGAATTCGCCCGCGCGCTTGCAGGCTACGGCGTCGATCTGGTCTCCACCGGCGGCACGGCAAAAGCGATCGCCGCAGCAGGGCTGAAGGTCAGCGACGTCTCTGACCTCACCGGTTTCCCCGAGATGATGGACGGCCGGGTCAAGACGCTGCATCCGAAGGTACATGGCGGCCTGCTCGCGATCCGCGACAACAAGGAACACATTGATGCGATGAAGGCGCACGGCATCGCGCCGATCGATCTGCTGGTGGTCAACCTCTATCCGTTCGAGGCCACCGTCGACAAAGGCGCCGGTTACGAGGACTGCATCGAGAACATCGATATCGGCGGCCCCGCGATGATCCGCGCCGCGGCGAAGAACCACGACGATGTCGCGGTCGTCGTCGAAGCCAGCGACTATCAATCCGTGCTCGACGAGCTCGCCGCCAATAACGGCGCGACCTCATTGAAGTTGCGCCGCCGCCTCGCCGCAAAAGCCTATGCGCGCACCGCGGCCTATGACGCCGCGATCTCGAACTGGTTCGCGCTGCAGCTGAAAGACGACGCGCCGGACTTCCGCGCCTTCGGCGGCAAGCTGATCCAGTCGCTGCGCTACGGCGAGAACCCGCACCAGACCGCGGCGTTCTATGCGACGCCCGACAAGCGGCCGGGCGTTTCGACCTTGCGCCAGCTCCAGGGCAAGGAGCTGTCGTACAACAACATCAACGATACCGATGCGGCCTATGAATGCGTCGCCGAGTTCGACCCGGCCCGCACCGCCGCCTGCGTCATCGTCAAGCATGCCAACCCCTGCGGCGTTGCCGAGGGCAGCGATCTGCTCGGCGCTTACAAAAGAGCGCTGGCCTGCGATTCCACGTCGGCGTTCGGCGGCATCGTCGCAGTCAACCGCACGCTCGACGCCGACGCTGCGCGCGCCATCACCGAAATCTTTACCGAGGTCATCATCGCGCCGGACGCGACAGAGGAAGCCATCGCGGTCGTCGCCGCAAAGAAGAACCTGCGGCTGTTGCTGGTCGGCGGCCTGCCCGATCCGCGCAAGCCGGGCCTCACCGCCAAGACCGTGTCCGGCGGTCTGTTGGTGCAAAGCCGCGACAACGCCGTGATCGAGGACATGGCGCTGAAGGTCGCGACCAGGCGCGCGCCCACGGACGCCGAACTGCGCGATCTCAAATTCGCCTTCCGCGTCGCCAAGCACGTCAAGTCCAACACCATTATTTACGCCAGGGATCTCGCCACCGTCGGCATCGGCGCCGGCCAGATGAGCCGGGTCGATTCCGCGCGTATCGCCGCCCGCAAGGCGCTCGATGCCGCGGCTGAACTGAAGCTCGCCGAACCATTGACCAAGGGTTCAGTGGTCGCATCAGACGCGTTCTTTCCGTTTGCCGACGGCATGCTGGCCTGCATCGAAGCCGGCGCCACCGCGGTGATCCAGCCCGGCGGCTCGATGCGCGACGATGAAGTGATTAGGGCCGCCGACGACCACGGTATCGCCATGGTGTTCACCGGCGTGCGGCATTTCCGGCATTAGTTACTGTCGTCCCGGCCTCAACTGAGGTCGTCATACCCCGCGAAGGCGGGTATCCAGTACGCCGCGGCTTCTCGGTCAATTACGGCTGTCTCTGGAATACTGGATCATCCGCCTTCGCGGATGATGACAACTGAATGCTGGGAAGAAGATGTGTGACCGGCAACCTCACCTCTCCCGCACCCGCCACAACAGCGCCAGCCCGACGACAAAAAACACCACCAGCAGCGCCATCCCCGCTTTCTGGCTCGCGGTCACCGCCGTAACAACGCCGATCAGCAGCGGGCCGATGAACGAGGTGACCTTTCCGGTCAGCGCGAACAGCCCGAAACATTGCGCGATGCGATCCTGCGGCGCGAGGCGAATGAGTAACGTGCGCGACGCCGCCTGCAGCGGACCGCCGGCGCCGCCGATCAGGCATCCGAGGACGAGATAGGCGCGCTCGGCCGCACCCGAGAACAGCGGTCCGCCGGGGACGGGCGGGTCCACCTTCACGAACAGGATCGAATCCTTGTCCACCAGCAGGATGGCGGCGAGCGCCAGCAGCAGCACCAGGAGGCTGATCGCTATGACGCGCTTCGGCCCCACGCGGTCGTCGAGCTTGCCGCCGAGCCAGGCCCCGAACACGCCCGCGATCGCCGCGACAATGCCGAAGGTGCCGATCTGGATCGTGTGCCAGCCGAACGTGCCGGCCGCATAGATGCCGCCGAAGGCAAACAGCGACACCAGCCCGTCGGTATAGATCATGTTGGCAAGCAGAAACGTCGCCAGCGATTTCTGCTTCGGCAATTCGCGCAGCGTCTGCCTCAGCTCGCTCAAACCTTCGCGCAACGCCGCACGCACCGGAAGCTTTGCCGGATAATCCGGCGTCAACAAAAACATCGGCAGCGTGAACAGCATGAACCACAGCGCGGTCAACGGCCCGGTGATGCGGTCGCCCGCATGCGTCACCGGGTCGAGGCCGAACAGCGGCATGAACCCGAACAGCGTGCGTCCGGTCTGCGGATTGGCGGCGAGAAAACCGAGCACCAGGATCAGGCTGAGGATACCGCCCATATAGCCGGTGGCCCAGCCGGTGCCGGACAGCCGTCCGATCTTGTCCGGCGGCACCAGCGTGGGCATCATCGCGTTGTTGAACACCGTTGCGAATTCGACGCCGACGCTTGCGATCGCATAACACAGCAGCAGTGTCGGTATAATGCTGGGATCGCCGGGCTTTCCGAACCACATCAGGCTGGAGCCGATCACCAGCAGCAAGCCGAATCCCGCGATCCACGGCTTGCGACGGCCGCTGGCGTCGGCAATCGCGCCCAGGATCGGGGACATCAGCGCAATCATCAGTCCCGCGGCCGCGGTGGCAAATCCCCACAGCGCCTGCCCCGTCGCCGGATCCGGCGCGACGAAGCCTGCGAAATACGGCGCGAACACGAAGGTGGTGATCAGCGTGAAATAGGGCTGGGCTGCCCAATCGAAGAAGATCCAGCTGACGACGGCGGTGCGGGGCGGATATTTTCCTGGGATATCAGCGCCAGATGCCTGCGGAGAAATCACCGTCATACCCAGGAATTTCCTTCATCGATCACGACAAGGCGTTTTGCCCGTCGAATTCGAACCCATATAGCATGCGATTATCATGCGTGTGCTATTGCCAAGCATCACACCAGCTCCAACTGCGGCGGATTTTGGATGATTTTCTGCACGAATAAGTGGCGTAGCGCGCTGGTGACCATCACGCTCGTCGTTGCATCCATCACGACGGCGCATGCGCAGGACCAACGCCGCCTCTATACACCGCCGGACCTTGCCACGGTTCGCGCCGTATCCGCCGAACAGGGCATGGTGGTGGCGCAGGAAAAACTCGCGGCCCGTATCGGCGCCGACATTTTGCGGCAGGGTGGCAACGCGGTCGACGCCGCGGTCGCGACCGGCTTCGCGCTGGCCGTGACCTATCCGCGCGCCGGCAATATCGGCGGCGGCGGCTTCATGGTGATACATTCCGCCGAGCGCAACGAAGACGTCGCGATCGATTATCGCGAGACCGCGCCATCCGCGGCCACGCGCGACATGTATCTCGGCGCGGACGGCAAACCCGACACCGACAAATCGCGCAATTCGGCGCTCGGCATCGGCGTGCCCGGCACCGTGGCGGGCCTGGCGCTGGCGCTGGAAAAATACGGCTCCGGCAAATTCACCCTCGCGCAGATCATCCAGCCATCGATCGAACTGGCCCGCGACGGTTTTGTCGTCGCCGACGACATGGCCGACACGCTCTCCGACATGTATCGCCGGATGGCGCGCTGGCCGAATTCCGCAAAATCTTTCTCGCGTGCCGATGGTGAGCAGCTGCGTGACGGCGACCGGCTGATCCAGCCCGATCTGGCGGCCACGCTGACCGCGATCGCCGAACGGGGCCCGCGCGGCTTCTATGAAGGGCCGGTCGCCGAAAAGCTCGCGAAGGCCGTCAGCGATGCCGGCGGCATCATGACATCAGACGATATGAAATCGTATCAGGCGCTGCTCCGCGCCCCGGTGCGCGGCAATTACCGCGGCTACGACATCGTCTCGATGCCGCTGCCGTCGTCGGGCGGCACGGTGTTGCTGGAAACGCTGAACATCCTCGAGGGCTTTCCGATGTCCGACATGAAGCAGGGCTCGGCCCCCTCGCTGCATGTCATGATCGAAGCGATGAAGCGCGCCTATGCCGACCGCGCCCGCTATCTCGGCGACCCCGATTTCGTCAACGCGCCGATGCAAGTCCTGCTTGCCAAGGATTATGCGGCGAGGCAACGCGCCAGCATCGATCCGGAACGCGCAACGCCATCGGCCGATGTCTTGAAGATCACCCCGCAACGCGAGGGCAGCAACACCACGCATTATTCGGTCGTCGACTCCAGTGGCAACGCCGTCAGCAACACCTACACGCTGAACTTCCCCTATGGCGTCGGCCTGGTCGCCGACGGCACCGGCGTGTTGCTCAACAACGAACTCGACGATTTCACCGCCGCGCCCGGCGCCTCCAACGCCTTCGGGCTGGTGGGGTTTGAGGCCAATCTGCCCGGCCCGGGCAAGCGGCCGCTCTCGTCGATGTCGCCGACCATCGTGCTGAAAGACGGCAAGCCGGTGCTGGTGACGGGTACGCCCGGCGGCAGCCGCATCATTTCGGCGGTGCTGCAGGTCGTCGTGAACGCACTGGATTACAAGATGGATATCGCCGCGGCCGTTGCCGCGCCACGCGTGCATCATCAATGGATGCCCGACGAAGTGCGCGCGGAACGCGGCTTTCCGCAGGAGACGCTCGACGCGCTGAAGGCCAGAGGGCATCAGGTGATCGTGCCGCTCGGCCAGACCTCGGCCAATTCCATCGCTGTGACCCCGGCCGGCCTGCTCGGCGCCCCCGATCCGCGCACCCGCGGTGCGGAAGCGGCGGGGCAGTAGGCGTATGGCCACAACCGCCGTTTGCCTGATCATGCGATCGGCGTAGGATTGTCCTTTGATCTTGCTCGGTCGGTTCCCTCCCCCCTTGCGGGGGAGGGTTAGGGAGAGGGGTTCACACGGGCAGTGCCGATGACGCCACCCCTCTCCCCGACCCTCCCCCGCAAGGGGGGAGGGAGCATAGCCATTCGTGCGAACCTAACCTGGAGTGCTCCCATGACATCCCTCAAAGGCAAGACGCTGTTCGTATCCGGTGGCAGCCGGGGCATTGGGCTTGCAATCGCGCTGCGCGCCGCGCGCGATGGCGCCAACGTTGCGATCGCCGCTAAAACTGCCGAGCCGCACCCAAAACTCAAGGGCACCATCTACACCGCCGCCGACGAGGTTCGCGCCGCCGGCGGCAAGGCGCTGCCGGTGCTCTGCGATATCAGGGACGAAGCCCAGGTAATCGCCGCGATCGACAAGACCGTCGCCGAATTCGGCGGCATCGACATCTGCGTCAACAATGCCAGCGCCATCAGCCTGACCAATTCGCAGATGACCGACATGAAGCGGTTCGACCTGATGATGGGCATCAATACGCGGGGCACCTTCCTGGTGTCGAAATATTGCATCCCGCATCTGAAAAAGGCTTCCAATCCGCACATCCTGATGCTGTCGCCGCCGCTCGACATGAAGACGAAATGGTTCGAGCATTCCACCGCCTATACGATGGCCAAGTTCGGCATGAGCATGTGCGTGCTCGGCCTGTCGGGTGAATTGAAGTCCGCAGGCGTCGCCGTCAACGCGCTGTGGCCGCGCACCACGATCGCGACCGCAGCCGTCGGCAATCTGCTCGGCGGCGATGCCATGATGCGCGCCAGCCGCACGCCTGAAATCATGGGCGACGCCGCTTATGTCATCTTCACCAAGCCGTCCCGCGAGTTCACCGGGCAGTTCTGCATCGACGACAAGGTGCTCTACGCCAGCGGCGTGCGTGACTTCGAGCCGTACCGCGTCGACAAGTCGGTGCCTTTGATGCCGGACTTCTTCGTTCCCGATGACGACGTCCCGCCGCCCGGCGTCACCGTGCAGGCGCTGCCCTCGGTCGCCGCCGCGAAACCGTAGCGCTGGAAACCGACGGGCAGCGGAGAGGCGTGTGGGTTGGCGAAGTTGGACCGCTGTCGCGTTGCTGCTGACCGTGTCGGCGACGGCCTGCATCATCTACCGTCCCGATCGCGCGATCCGCGTCGCCACGGCCGTGGTCGCGCACAATGTCTGTGCCAAGACCTTCGTCTCCGGGCTCGATCCGCAAACCGTGTTTTCGGAAACCATCGAACGTCCCGGACTGCGCCGCCTGCGCACGGCGCTGCAGTTCCACGTTGATCGCACCGCGATGAGTGTCGATGCGTCGGCGGCGTGGATGTTTGGCAGCCGCGCCGTCTATCATGAAGGGCTCGGCTGTGTACTGCGGCACGGAACGAAGGAGCCCTATATCCTCAGAAGCGACATTGACGCATTGAAGGTACCGAAATCGCCGCCGCTTCTGGGCGAGATTGCCGGCCCCGATGTCGTGGCGCCGTCCAATCCCGCATTGAAGGCCGCGCTCGATCATGCCTTCGAGGAGCCGGCCGAACCGCCGTTCCGGCGCACCAAGGCTGTCGTCGTGGTGCATGACGGCAAGGTGATCGCCGAGCGTTACGCCGGCGGCATCGGCGTCAACACGCCGCTGCTCGGCTATTCCATGACCAAGTCGGTGATCAATGCCTTGATCGGGGTGCTGACGCAGCAAGGCCTTGTCACGCCCTCGATGCCCGCGCCGATACCGGAATGGCGCGGCGATCTCAGGCGCGAGATCGAGGTCGAGCATTTGCTGCGCATGACCACCGGGCTGGCGCTCGATGAAGCCAGCAGCTTCAGCGAGATGGTCTATCTGCGGGACGATATGGCCGGCTTCGCCGTCAACGCTGCGCTTGTCGCGCCGCCGGGCACGCGCTGGGCCTATTCCAGCCCGACGACGCAGCTATTGGCGCGGATCATTCGCGATGCCGCCGGGGGACCGGAGCAGAGCCTGGCGTTTGCGTGGCGCGAATTATTCAATCCGCTTGGCATGCGCAACGTCACGCTGGAATTCGACGCGACAGGCACGCTGCAGGGATCGACCTACATGCTGGCGAGCGCACGGGACTGGGCGCGGTTCGGACTGCTGTTTGTCAACGACGGCGTTGTCGGCGGCAAACGCCTGCTGCACGAGGACTGGGTGGATTTCTCGGCCGCCGCCACCCTCGACACCGACTACGGCGCCGGGTTCTGGACCAATCGCAGCGAGCATGAAAGCGCCAGGCAACGCGTGCGATCAGGGATTCCGCGCGACGCGTTCTTTGCAGCGGGCGATCTCGGCCAGCGCATCGTGATCATGCCGTCACAGCGCCTCGTCGTCGTGCGCCTCGGCGACAGCGTCGATTCCACCGGCGACGTCGGAGGGTTCGCCAGGTTGGCGAAGGAAGTGATCGCGGCGGTGGGGCCTTGAGCTCCCTCGCCCCGCTCTTTGCGGGGAGAGGGTTGGGGTGAGGGGCTCTCTCCACGAGCACTGGTGTCAATTGATAGGCCTGTACCCCCTCACCCGGATCGCACCGGACGACGCTTCGCGTCGCCGAGGCGATCCGACCTCTCCCCGCAAGCGGGGAGAGGTAAGAAGGGTCACCTCCCCACCACATACGGCCCGCCCTTTTCCAGCGCGCGCGCATAGGCCGGGCGGGCGTGGATGCGTTCGAGGAACGCCATCGCCTTCGGATGTCCCTGCTCCAGCCCGCCGCGCGCGGCGGCGGCTTCCAGCGGAAAGCTCATCTGGATGTCGGCGCCGGAGAACTCGCTGCCGGCGAACCATTCGCTTTTCGCCAGTTCGCCCTCCCAGTAATCCATGTGCTGCTTGAGCTGCGGATTGACCAGTGTCGTCAGCGCCGTATTGCAGACCTTGCGCACCAGCGGACGCAACAGGGCCGGCGCGCGCTTCGGCATCAGCGTGAACAACAGCTTCAGCAGCAGCGGCGACATCGCGGAGCCTTCCGCATAGTGCAGCCAATAGGTGTAACGCAGCCGCTCCGGCGTATTCGCTGGGGGAATAAGCTTGCCGTTACCATAAGTGCCTATGATGTATTCCGCGATCGCGCCTGACTCCGCGACGGTGTTGACGTTGTCGGTAATCACGGGCGACTTGCCGAGCGGGTGAATGGCACGCAGCTCTTTCGGCGCGCGCATGTCAGCCTGCCGCTGATAGCGCACGATCTCGTAGGGCACGGCGAGTTCTTCGAGCAGCCACAGCACGCGCTGCGAGCGGGAGTTGTTGAGATGGTGCACCGTCAGCATGGCTGTCCCTCCGGGAATTGCGGATGTTCCCGTATCAGGCCTTGGCCGGTTTTGCGACTTGCCAGCCCTAGACAAAAGGACTGCACATAGGCCAAGGGATCATAACTACCCGGGTAATATTGACTTATGAAATATACCCGGGTATAAATATCCGATGTGGCTGTTTCGGAAACGCAAAATGACCCAAAGCTTTACCGCCTTCGAGGGCGAGCGGCGCTTCATTACCGGCTCTCTTGCCCAGGTGGCCCTCGCGATCAAGCGTGCCGGCCGGCCGGCTAGCTCGGTCCACATCTTCAGTGACAGCAGCGGCCGACCGCTCGATCTGGACCTGCGCGGCAGCGAGGACGAAATCGTCGCGAGGCTTCCGCGCACCGAGCCAGCGGCCCCTGCTCCCGAGCTCGCGCCGACGGAGCCGCGCGGCCGCGGCCGGCCCAAACTCGGGGTGGTGGCACGCGAGGTGACGCTGTTGCCGCGGCACTGGGAATGGCTGAACACCCAACCCGGCGGCGCGTCGGTCGCCTTGCGCAAACTGGTGGACGAAGCCCGCCGCATCAGCGGTGATCGTGACCGCCTGCGCGCGGCGCGCGATGCGGCCTACCACTTCATGTCTGCGATGGGCGGCAACCTCGTCAATTTCGAGGAAGCTTCGCGCGCTCTGTTCGCCGACGACCGGCGACGCTTTGCCGGACTGATCGCCGATTGGCCGGTTGATGTGCGCGACCACATCGTCAAGCTCGCCTACAGCGACCAGGCCGCGCAGGGAACATGACTTCTCGAAAACGATAGAGCGGGCTGACGGCGTCAGCCCGCTCTATCTGTTGATCTCGCAGTATCGACCGGCTAGGCTCATTTGGATGATAGTAATCATATAAGAAGCCGTCAGGAGGATGCCGTGAGCCCCAACCCGCAATTCATGTTCGATTTCGGCAGCCCCAACGCCTTCCTCAGCCACGAGGCGATCCCGGCGATCGAAAAGCGGACCGGCACGAAATTCGAGTATGTCCCGGTGCTGCTCGGCGGCATCTTCAAGGCCACCAACAACAAGTCGCCGGCCGAGACGCTCGCCGGCATCAAGAACAAGCGCGAGTTCCACGCGATCGAGACCGAACGCTTCGTCAAGCGCTTTGGCGTCAAGCCCTACACCTGGAATCCGTTCTTTCCCGTCAACACGCTGAACCTGATGCGCGCGGCCGTCGCGGCGCAGATGGAAGGCGTATTTGAAAAATATGTCGAGGCCGCGTTCCACCACATGTGGGTCGAGCCGAAGAAGATGGACGATCCGGAAGTGGCCATAAAGGCGCTGGCATCATCCGGGCTCGATGCGGCGAAACTCCTCGTCCGTTCACAGGACGCCGATGTGAAGGCAAAGCTGATCGAGAACACGCAGGCCGCCGTCGAGCGCGGCGCGTTCGGCTCGCCGACGTTCTTCGTCGGCAAGGAGATGTTCTTCGGCAAGGAACAGTTGCGCGAGGTCGAGGAGATGGTGGCGGGCAGATAGGTCCCTAACCCTCATGGTGAGGAGCCGCGCATTTCGCGCGGCGTCTCGAACCATGCAGGCCGAATTCTTGATTTCGTCCTTCGAGACGCCGCTTCGCGGCTCCTCAGGATGAGGGAAGTGGAGAGTTCACCAATGCAAAAACGCAACGCAACTGTCGCTGTCATTGGCGCAGGCGACTACATCGGCGGCGAAATCGCCAAGAAATTCGCCTCCGAAGGCTTCACCGTTTTCGCCGGCCGGCGCGACGGCGCCAAGTTGGAGCCGCTGAAGAAGGAGATCGAGGCGTCAGGCGGGTCGATCGTGGCGCGCTCGCTCGATGCGCGCAAGGAAGGCGAGGTCGCCGCCTTCCTCAACGAGGCCGACGCGCACGCGCCGCTGGAGGTCTGCATTTTCAATGTCGGCGCCAACGTCAATTTCCCGATTCTGGAGACCACCGACCGCGTGTTTCGAAAGGTCTGGGAAATGGCCTGCTGGGCCGGCTTCCTGGCGGGCCGGGAATCGGCGCGGCTGATGCTGCCGCGCGGCCAGGGCAATATCTTCTTCACCGGCGCCACCGCGAGCCTGCGCGGCGGCAGCGGTTTTGCCGCCTTTGCCAGCGCCAAATTCGGCCTGCGCGCGGTGGCGCAATCGATGGCGCGGGAGCTCGGGCCGAAGAACATTCATGTCGCGCATCTGATCATCGATTCCGGCGTCGACACCGCCTGGGTGCGCTCGCGCCGCGAACAGCTTTGGGGCAAGGAAGCCCTCGACAATCCGGATTTGCTAATGCCGCCGGCCTCGGTCGCGGCGTCCTATTGGCAGCTGTACCAGCAGCCGCGCAGCGCCTGGACGTTCGAGCTGGAGATTCGCCCGTTCGGGGAGAAGTGGTAATTCGTCATGGCCGGGCTTGACCCGGCCATCCACGTCTTGCTTGCTGCTATACCGTCAAGACGTGGATGCCCGGGACAAGCCCGGGCATGACGAGGTGATGCCTCAAGCGCTCTGATACAAGTAAGCAAGAACAATAAGGAGACCAACCAATGCGCATTCTCGTGGTCGGCGCCGGCGCCATCGGCGGATATTTCGGCGGCAGGCTGCTTCAGGCCGGGCGCGACGTGACGTTCCTGGTGCGACCCAAGCGCGCCTCTGAACTCGCCTCCGCCGGCCTCGTCATCAAGAGCCCTGCCGGCGACGTCACGCTGAAGAATCCGCCGACGGTGCAAGCCGACAAACTCAGCGAGAAGTTCGACGTGGTGCTGCTGAGCTGCAAGGCGTTCGACCTCGAGGACGCCATCAAATCGTTTGCGCCGGCGGTTGGCCCAAATACCTCGATCATCCCGCTGCTCAACGGCATGCTGCACTTGAACGTGCTCGACGAAAGATTTGGCGCGGAGCGTGTGCTGGGCGGCCTCTGCGCGATTGCCGCGACGCTCAACGAGGCGCGCGAGGTGGTGCAGCTGGCGCCGATGCAGTCGCTCAATTTCGGCGAACGCGACGGCAAGATGTCGGATCGCGTCCGTGCGATCTCCGACATCTTCACCAGCGGCAACATCGGCGCGGTTGCCAGCGAGCACATCATGCAGGACATGTGGGAGAAGTGGGTGTTCCTCGCCTCGCTCGCGGCATCGACCTGCCTGATGCGCACATCCGTCGGCAACATCCTGGCGGTGACGGGCGGCAGGGATTTCCTGCTCGGCATTCTCGATGAGACCAGCGCGATCGCAAAGGCCGCAGGTCACGAGCCGACAGGCCCGTTCTTCCAGCGCACGCGCGGTCTGCTGACCGCCGAAGGTTCCCCGATGACGGCGTCGATGTTCCGCGACATCAAGGGAGGTTTTCCGGTCGAAGCCGATCACGTCATTGGCGATCTCGTCGCCCGCGCCGACGCCGCGAAAATTCCGGTGCCAAAACTGCGCATCGCCTACACCCATCTCAAGGCGTATGAAAAGCAGCGGGGGTAGTGACAACCCGCGGGATCTAATTTTGGCGTCGTCCCGGCGAAGGCCGGGACCCATACGCCGCGGCCTGTCGGTGAGTACGCTGGCGTTGGATGCCTTCTAAGACAAGAAACTTCACGGAGTATGGGTCCCGGCCTTCGCCGGGACGACAGCTAAAGATGCGCCAGATAATGCGCCAGCGCCTCGATCTCCTCTTCGCTGAGGGAGTAGGCGACACTCGCCATCGCCGCCATGCCGCCGCCGGACCGCACCCCCGACTTGTAGTCGTGCAGCGCCTTTGAGAGATAATCCTGACGCTGCCCGGCGACGCGGGCGACCGCCTTGGTGCCGGCGTAGTCTGGCAGGTGGCAAGCCGCGCAACGCCCGCCCACCGCCGCCTGCGCGCCCTTCTTCGACAGATCCGGCTTGTCGTCGGCCGGCGGCTTCGGCGGCGGCAGCTGCGCGAAATAGGCGCCGAGATTGCGGATGTCCTCGTTGTTGAGCTGCTCGACGATCGGCTGCATCTGCTCGTTCTTGCGGGCACCGGCGCGGTAGAACACCAACTGCCACTGGATGAACATGTCCGGCTGCGCCGCCAGCGAGGGAATGTTTTCCAGCTGCGAGATGCCGTTTTCGCCGTGACAGCCAACGCACAATTCGGCTTTCGCCTTGCCGGCGGCGATATCGGCGGCATGGGTGGGGCTGCAGATCATCATGGCTGCAAGCAGGCTTCCGGCTAACGCATTCCGCATCATTATCTCCTCTCGTCATTCCCCGATGCGCAATTGCGCATCTGAGGGCGCGCAAAGCGCGAGCCCGGAATCCATAACCACGATAATGAGTATGGATTCCGGGCCTGCGCCAAGAGGCGCATCCCGGAATGACGGATGTTGGGTTTCCTAAAACGCGAAGCTGCGGCCACTCGTTCCCGAGCAACCGCAGCCCCTGATCGTGAAAGCCTTACTTCTTGGCGTAGCTGATGCGATAGATCGCACCGGCCCAGTCGTCGGACACCAGGATCGAGCCGTCCTTGTCGATGATGATGTCGTTGGGACGGCCGAGATAGCCCTGGTCGCCTTCGAGCCAGCCGGAAGCAAAGATTTCCTGCTTGGCGTTCTTGCCGTCGGGACCGACGATGACGCGCTTGATCCGGGCGCCCTGGTACTTTTTCCGGTTCCAGGAGCCGTGTTCGGCGATCAGGATGTTGTTCTTGTACTCGGCGGGGAATTGGCTGCCGGTATAGAACTTCATGCCGAGCGGCGCCACATGCGCGCCGAGATTGAGCACGGGCGGGGTGAATTCCGAGCACTTGTGACCCATCGCGAATTTCGGATCCGGCATATTGCCCTGATGGCAATAGGGATAGCCGAAATGCTCGCCGATCTTCGAGATCATGTTGAGCTTGTCGCTCGGCAGGTCGTCGCTGATCCAGTCGCGGGCGTTTTCCGTGAACCAGTAGCGGCCGGTGCGTGGATCGACGTCGCCGCCGACGCTGTTGCGGACGCCAAGCGCCCAGATTTCGGCGTTGCCGGTCTTGGGATCGACGCGGCGGATCTGCGAGAGGCTGGTGGGCGGGAGGCCGATGTTGAAGGGAGGTCCGAACGGCAGGTAGAACCAGCCCTCCTTGTCGACCGCGATGTATTTCCAGCCATGCGCGACGTAGGATGGCATGTCGTCATACACCACCTTGCCGGCGCCGAGATTGTCGAGATTGGCTTCGGCGTTTTCGTATTTGATCAACTTGTTGATCGCGACGACGTAGAGCGCGCCATCGACGAAGGCGAGGCCGGTCGGCATGGTGAGGCCCTTGAGGACAGTCTTGACCTCTCTCTTGCCGCCATTGTCCTTGATCGCGTAGACATTGCCGAGGCTGAAGGAGCCTACAAACAGCGTGCCCTTGTCGCCCCGGGCCATCTGCCGCGCCTCCAGAACGTTGGAGGCGTAGACCTCGATCTTGAAGCCCGCCGGCAACTTGATCTTCGGGATCAGCTTGGCGAGTTCGGCCTCCGATGCGCCGGTCGGCGGGCCGGACGGCGGCGCCTGCCCCCTCTGCGCCTCGGTCTCGTCGCCGAGGAACCAGTCGGGCGGCGGGTTGGTCCAGAATTCCTTGGTGCCGGATTCGTATTTCTTCAGCGCCTTCTGCTGCGCGTTGGCCTGGCTGGCCCCCGCCACGACGACGATCGCCGTGAGCGCAAGAATAGATCGATGGAAAGCCGATTTCATCGCGTCACTCCCTATGCAGCCTGGGGGGCTGCGCCTGTTATTATTTTGAACGTTCGAGAGGCGAACTTGGTCAGGTGAGGTGGAATAGACCGTAAAATGGTAGCACATCCATTGCAGGAGAAAAGCGTGGGCTGCGCTACCCTGTCAGACGAAATTAGATTGAGTGCAAAATTTTCTTCGTCGGGTTTTGTTTTCGGACTTTGTGCAAGGTGCGCGCTGCACCGCAATATTTGTTGCAAGCGAACGTGACGCCCGGATCGAACGATGCGCGTCCGATGGGCGGGCGTCCGCAAAAGCTGCAAGCCCTGCGTGTGTTCGTTCTCTGTGGGAGAGACCTGATAGGCTCTGCCGTGGCGCGGCAGCTCGCTGGGCGCGGGCAAGAATCATTCAGCCGGGCACGATCCAGCTTTTCCGCGAAAAGGCTTGGTCAATTTGGCGTGATGCGATTTCCGGCGACCGTCCCGTTACCTTCTTCGCGTTACCGACAGCACGGCGGTGCCGTGATTGTTGCGGTAGAGCAAATCGTAAAGACCGGGAATGCCGATCACGGCGTCGTTGACGAAGACGAACAGTTCTTCCTTGCCGTTGGGCGCAATCGTCGGCGTGATATTGAACTGGATGATGTCGTCATAGGGATCGGGTTCGTAGGAGTCCTCCTCGCCGCCGACATCGCCAAAACGCAGCACGATGCGGAACCAGTCCTTGGATAATTCCCGCCGCATCGGCAGCAATAGCGAGAGATAGACACGCTCGTACCATTGCGGCCGCTCTTTGCTGGAGAAGCCCCCGACCGGCGTGCCGATGCGGGCAAGGCCATTGAACCATTGCTTGTCTTCGCCGTTTTTGCCGCCGGGCTGAATGGTCACATAATAGCGGCCGCGATGCTGCAGCAGGATGCCCGTCGCCTTGCACAAATCCGACGTCTTGAATTCGACGCGCGCGGTCTGGTTGACGGCCAGCACCGCGGGTTTCGGATCGGTATCGCGATGCACGCAGGTATATCCGGCCATGTCCCAGCCGTCGTAAGCAAGGTGACTGACAAGCGCAAATCCGAGATAGACGAACACCGCCGCGAAGAAGCCCGGAGCGATCTTTTGCTTCAAAGTGTCCTGGATGCGGATGTAAAGCGGGCTGCTGCGCAGATCATAGATCCAGTTGTCGGGGAGCCCTGACGGCGCTTCCGGCGACTTGCGCCAGATCGAGGCCATCACGTTCGACGTTCGGGCCGCGATCTTCGAGGACAGGACCAGCAGGCCTGTGACCAGGACAGCGATGAAGGCGAACCAGCCCGGCGCGCGCGCGTAACCGTCGATCCAGGTCGTCGCAAAGCCCGGCAGGAATCCGCCGACAAACCGTACGAGGTGGGACACCCAGCGGATCGGACTGGTATATTCGTCGTAGCGTTGCGCGCTGCTGAGGAGCGGAAAGACGAGCAGCCACAGCGTCGCGCCGACGGTGGCGAAATAGGTGATGCGGCGCAGCCAGACCCAGTTCCAGACATGCTCCTGCGCCAGCGCGCGTTGCGCCGCGGCGGGGCTCGTCTCAAAGGGTTGCGTGGCGGGCGCGATGCTGAACTTGTCGGGCGCGACGATCTCGCCGTCCTCCTTGACGACGTCGTAATATGGCGGCAGGCCGACCGGGGCGTAGCCATGCGCGTTGTTCTCGATGCGCCTGAAGACGCTTTCGTGAATCTTGGCGCTGACGACGTCGACCTCGTCTTCTTCCAGTTTCTTCGGATAGAACGCCGGCACCAGCTTGCGCGGCCCGTAGCGATAGTATCCGCCAAGGCCCTTGCGCGGATCGTAGAGCCGTCCGTCCTTGTCTCGCTTCGAGATCGCGTTCTTGAACGTATCGGGATCTGATATCATGCGGTCTGGGCTCGGCGGCTGGCCCGCATAATCCGACTTGAATTTGAGCCCGCAGCGCCTCGCCTCGGTGATCATCCAGACGAAGGGGATGTGGGCCAGCGCATCGTCGGGGTAGCCGCCGCCGACATTGGTATGCACGCCGGCGAACCAGACCTGGCTGATACGTTCGTCCTTGATGAAGCGCTTTGCTGAGGGATCCGCCACCGCCGCGCCGCCATTGGTGCCGGCGGTCTCGTCCCAGAGCTGCGGGTGGAAGGTGGTGCGTTCCTCGTCGAGCGCCAGCGCCTGGCAGGCGCGCGCGACGCTCGCGGGCAGATGCTTGCCCGGCAGTTCGAGCCGCCAGAGATATTTATGAATGCCGCGGGTCATTTCGTCGACCGGCATGCCGTAGGCGGCAACCGTGTCCCAGACGCCGATGAACCTGACCTTGACGTTCCTGCGAACCTCCTTGGGCGGGTAGTGCGGACCGAACTTGTTGCGGAACCACTGGTAGGGTGCTTCCAGCCTCAGGTCATGATAGCGATCCCGGCGATAGGCGCGGTAGGCCGCACTCGCGAGACTGTGCAGTTCGGCTTCGTTGTCGGCTTTGACCAGGCCCTGGCTGTCGATCAGCCCCATCACGATCCGGATCGTGAAGGCGCCGCGGCTGAAGCCGAAGCCGAACAGCTCGTCGTCCTTGTCGCGATAATTCCGGCAGGCAAACTTGTAGAGCGCGATGACGTTGCGGCGCAGGCCGAGACCGAACGCACCGCCGAGGATCGCCATCGGCTTGAACGAGGAGGTGCCGACGCCGTCGTCATAGAACGCGACCTGGTCGTTGCCGGAAAGATCCAGCGCCTCGAACGTGCGCCAGACATTGGTGCGCCAGACTTTTGCCGCGGAATTACCGGTGCCGTCGGACAGCAGAATGATTTTTCGGCTCATGGGACATGCCTCGCCCGCGGCATGAAATGAACATGCAACCTAGGGTACTAGAGGTTGCCACGTTCTCTTCGAATAGAGAAGCATACCGCGGGCAGGGCGCCTTCAGTCAATACGGCGGCTCGTCATAGACGGGCTTGCCGTCGATCAGCAGGCGCTTGATCGCCGACTGGCCGGAAGGCGTCACGGCCGCGACTATCTCCAGCCGTGTCTTTTCGGTCGTCTCGATTTTCTTGCCCTCGCCCTGCGGCACGAAATAGCTCTCGAGCCCATATTTCACGAGCGCGGCGCGGATTCCGGGCTTGCAGACCCTGAGCCCCGCCTCGTTAGGCGGACAGACCGATCCCGCGCTCACCGTGCCCAGAATGACGATATCGGCGCCGGACGCCGCCGGCCGCTCGGATGAGATCGCGACCGCCCGCGCCTTGCCGTTCTCGTCGGGCCGCAGGGTCACGAATACTTTTCGTCCCCGTTTGAACTCACTCGTCGCGTCCTTTGGCAAGTCAACTGATGAGATTTTATAATCGAGAATGACGTAATCGCCGCGAAACAGGTCGCGCGGGTCGACGGGTACGATCTCGAGCCGGACTTCCTGGCCGTTTCGCAATATTTCCGCGCGTTGATAGACCATCGCGAGGATCAGTCCGCAGAGCAGCAGCGCGGCGAGGATGTAGCGCGGAAGCAGCGGCACGCGCCCGATCAGGCTGTCGACGGTACTCATCAGGCCGCACTCCCCGAGGGTTGCTCATTGGCACCTCTAGACCAGCTTGCGAGTTTGCGCGCCCCCAGGGCGAGGCCCAGCAGCACGACGCCGGCAGCAAGGAAGAACAACGACTGGTCGAGCAACGTGCCGACCGTGCGCCAGAGCAGGATCAATATCGAAACGCCGAACACCGCGTAGCCGACGATGACAAATGTCCGCAAGCCGACGAGAAGGCCGCCTGCGATCAAGGCCACCGCGCTGACGAGCACGGCGATGGGAATCAGCACCCGGCTCGGAATGGCGGGGCCGCCCGCCAGCATCAGCGGAATCGTCAAGCCAATGGCGCAGGCCGCGATGATCACAAGCCGCCCCTTGTCCCTGTCCCGCGCAAGCACCGCGAGGGCCGCGAGCGCGAGCACCGCCGCGACAAAACCAAGGCCGACATGCGCATCGATGGCGTGCGCGAAGCGGACATATTTTTCCAGAACGAGCTCGATTTCAAAGCAGAGCAGCACGCCGAAGGCCCAGCCGCCCCATGGCAACAGCGCCCGGAACTCGGCGGGCCAGTCCCGGTCCAGCGCCAGCAGGCCGATCGCGATGTAGGCTACCGAGAACGCAATGCCGCCATGGATCAGCCGATCCGCCGGCGACCATATCGTTGCGGCCAGCCAGAGGCCCAGCGCCAGAACGGCCGCGTGCGCCACCAGGCGGTTTTCGCGGCCCAGCGCCAACGCAAATGCCGGAACGAACAGCAGGAAAAACGGCCAATGGATTTCGCGCCATTCCGCGTCGTCGAACCTTCCGAGCGTCCAGGCCGCCATCGCCGCAAAGCCAATCACCAGCGGACCGCTCTTGCCCGTCAGCGCGGCCGCGATCACTGCGCCGATCGCCACCAGCATCGCGCCAGCCGGCCAATCTCCCGGCAGATGATACATCTGGCCGACCAGCGCCACGCCCGCGCCAAAGCACAGCGTGGCGAATGTCACGGCGGCATCGGCGCCCCAGGGGATCGCGCGCCGGCCGAGCAGAAGGGCGATCGGGAAACAGGCCGCAATCAGCGTGAGGATGCCGACCAGCCTGACCAGGCGTGGAATCTCCTGCCAGTTCGCGGCAACAAAGGCGCTGACGCTGGCGGCCAGCATCAAGGCGCCAAGCATCGCGAAGATGGCGGGCAGGCGCGAGGTCGCCTCTTCGCCAAATCGCGCCTTGCGGATGGAATGGGCCGCGTCGCCCGAGATCACGCCGTCTGCGACCCATTTGACCAGGTCCGCCTCAAGGCGCTGCCGATATCCCCGTTCAAACAATTGCCACCCTCGCTTGCGTCACGACGATCCTTGCGGCGCCGCATAACACGGCGCTGCCATCCTTGGTATCCGAAGATGGCACATAGGTTCGGCAGAGCAGGAAAGAAGGCGGCAAGGCCCAGCGCCTCGCACGGTTCTCCTAACGGCATTCCCTGTTGGCCCGGTCAAGCGCTTGCGCAAAGCCCTTGAGCGAATAGGAATCATTCTTCGCCGACCCTTCCGCGGTGCGTCCCTTCAACGCGATCTCCGTGCCGACGCGCATGGCACCGACGAGGCGGGATTCGTCGGAGAGATTCTTGATCCAATAGCTGTTGCCCTGTCCGTACATCGCGTAGCTTTCACTACCGACCTCCAGCGTAGAGGGGTCGGACCCACCCATCACCTTATAGTCCGTGAGAATTGAGACCTCATTGACGACTTTGTCGTTGGGGCGGGTCGTCACCATTGCGTAGGCCTTGCCCCCGGATCTGGCTTTCGGCGAAGCCGTCAGGGCAAAACAGATGCGCGAGCCTCTCGCCGTCGCCGTGTACGCGCTCCAATGATCAAACCTCCCCAGTAATTTTGCGTCGGCTGCTATCGCGGGCAAAGCCGCTTCCTGAGCTTGCGAGGGCTTTCCGGATGCTGGAGGGGGCGTGATCGCGGCGATCTGGTCTTTTTTCAATTCCTCCAGACGGGCGCGCGCCATGCTGCCATACACGGTGCCTCCAAACTGCCGGATGAAGTCGGACAGCACGGCCTGACTGGTGGTGTCCCTGGTCAAGCTCCAGGCCCGCGCTGCTTCGTTTGCCTTGTCGACCTGCGCCGGCGCAGCCGCCGACGGCGCACCGGTCTTCGGCGAAGTGAAATAGAAACTTCCGTCGATCGGCGAGGATGACACCCACGGCAGTTGGGCGCCCGCGGTGGCGCGTTTGACGCTTATTCCCACCTCGTTGAAGGTCTGGAAGATGTCGAGGCCCGGCTTCCGCATCGTTGTCGCCAGCGCCTTGGTGAACGGGCTGTTGCCATCGTTACCATCGAGCGCAACGTTGCCGGGCTGCGTTGCAAAGGAGATCATGGTGCCTTCCGGCGCGTCGATCCGGCCAAGGCCTCTGGACGCAGCGCGCAAGCCGCGGCCACCGAAGGGGTTGTTTCGGCAGGCATCCAGGATGACGAGATTGAGCTTGGTCCCCGATCCTTCCATCTGCCGGAGCACCAAACCGACATCGACCATCTGGAAATCGACGTCGGACTCCTTGATGAGGTTCGCATCGACGGGAATGAGATAGTTCGAATTGCGCAGCTGGACGCCATGACCCGCAAAGTAGAACAGCGCGACCTCGGCGCCCATCAGCTGATTGCCGAAACTTTGCACCGCCCGGTCGAGCGAGGCCTTGTCGAGGTCGACCTGGGCAGCACCGCCGGTCAGGGTGAAGCCGAGCGCACGCAGCGTGTCGGCGATCAATCTCGCGTCGTTCTTCGGGTTATCGAGGTGAGAGACATTCTTGTAGGCCGAGTTTCCGACGACGAGCGCAATGCGCTTTTGCGCGTGTGCCGTCCCGGAAAACCCCGCGGCCATGATTGAAATTGCAAAAATCAGCTTTGCGAGGAACCTGGTCCAGTTTCCCATGGCGATGCCCTCATCGTATTTTTCAGCAAGGGGTCGCGTTCGCAAAATTACCCAATAGTTTCCAAAGCGTCATTCCGTCCTAATCACGTCAGAATAGCGTGAAGCATGGTTGGTTGGAATGGCCTGCAGCTGCGTCAGTCATCTTGGCCCATTCCAACCCGGACTGTTGGACTGACCGCCTTGCGCGCGTAACGGCGTCGCGAACGATGACCAGCATGATTCCTGGTCGACGCCGACTGGCCTTCCGCTTTTGGCTGATCTGGTTGCTGGCACCGATTGGTGCGGGGCAACGTCCCCGGAAAATACCCGAGAATGTCCCCGAACGAATTCGGACGGCTCCGCACTTTCCGTTGTGTCATTGGAAAATCTTGGAGCGGGCGAAGGGGCTCGAACCCTCGACCCCGACCTTGGCAAGGTCGTGCTCTACCACTGAGCTACACCCGCATCCGAGATGTCGGCGATCGCTCGCCGGCAACGGCAGAGCTATGCCAAATGCAGGCCGTGAATGCAACAGTGCGAACGCGGCCGAAGCCACCGGGATAGCCCGATTTTCTTAATTTATTGGCGAGAATCGGTCCGAAACGGCGCCCAAACCGCGGTAATCGGTTCCCCGATCTCCCCAGCGCGAATTCCCTGGTCAAATTGTCGGGAATCCCGGCGATTCGTCACTTCCGCCCGGATGCCCCCGATCCGCCCTCCCGGTCAATTCGTCGCGCCGGCTGGACACGTGATGGGCAGGCCGCCCGTCGTTCGGGGCGGCACGCCGCGGCCGGGCCCGATTGAATTTTGTGACCAAGCCGCCATCTAGCGGATGAGAACTTCGCGCCCTTCCGTGCTAGAAGGGCGCCATTCTCTGGGACAGCTTTCGAGACCAATTCTCAAGACATCAGGCGAGGATACATCGTGACGATAATTGAGCAGGGCGGCGGCCCCGCGCCGCAGGCCGTACCCGATCTGATCAAGGACACCACCACCCAGACCTTCGTGAAGGACGTCATCGAGGAATCGAAGCGCCAGCCGGTGCTGATCGACTTCTGGGCGGAGTGGTGCGGTCCGTGCCGTCAGTTGACGCCGATCATCGAAAAGGCCGTCCGCGCCGCCAAGGGCAAGGTCAAGCTGGTCAAGATGAACATCGACCAGCATCCGCAGATCCCCGGCCAGATGGGAATCCAGTCGATCCCGGCCGTGATCGCCTTCGTCAACGGCCAGCCCGCCGATGGCTTCATGGGCGCGGTGCCGGAGAGCCAGGTCACCGCCTTCATCGACAAGCTCACCAAGGGCATGGCCGCACCGGGCGAACCGAACATTGCCGAAATTCTGCAGGAGGCCGAAGCCGTGCTGGCGGAAGGCGATGCGGCCGCCGCGGCGCAGATCTATGCCGAGGTGCTGTCGATCGATTCCACCAATATCGCCGCGTTGGCGGGTCTCGCGAAATGCTACGTGACGACCGGTGCCATCGAGCAGGCCAAGCAGACCATCGCGATGGTGCCGGAATCCAAACGCAATGACGCCGCCGTCAAGGCCGTGCAGGTCTCGATCGATCTCGCCGAACAGGCGCAATCGGTCGGCCCGGTCACCGAGCTGGAACAGAAAGTCGCCGCAAACCCGCTTGATCATCAGGCCCGATTCGATCTGGCAACCGCGCTCAACGCCCAAGGCAACCGTGCCGAAGCGACCAATCAGCTGCTCGAAATCGTCAAGCGGGACCGCAAGTGGAACGAGGATGGCGCGCGCAAGCAGCTGGTGCAGTTCTTCGAAGCGTGGGGCGGCGCCGATGAAGCGACCGTGGATGGACGCAGGCGGCTGTCGACGATCCTGTTCTCGTGAGTTGTGTATTCCGCAACCGTGGACACCGGTTCTGGATTAAGAATACGCACAAGACATAGACCTCTCATGCAGTAGAGCCGGGGCCGCAGATGCCGATCAATGCCGAATACCGCGGACCCGGCGAGCTTCCCGAAATCATTCCGGTGTTTCCGCTGCCGGGTGCACTGCTGCTGCCGCGCGGCCAGATGCCGCTCAACATCTTCGAGCCGCGCTACCTTGCGATGGTCGACGATAGCTTACGCGACGGCCACCGCCTGATCGGGATGATCCAGCCGGATATTTCCCACAGCAAGGACGAGAACCGGCCGATGCTGTTCAAGGTCGGCTGCGTCGGCCGCATCACCCAGCTCGCCGAATCCGGCGACGGCCGCTACATCCTCGAACTCACCGGCGTCTCGCGCTTTCGGGTGGTCGAAGAGCTGACGGTGCTGACCGCGTACCGGCAATGCAAGGTGGATTTCTTCCCCTTCGTTGACGACTTCACCGCGCGCAAGGGCGAAGAAGCCGTCGACCGCGAGGCGCTGCTCGAGGTGCTGACCGATTTTCTCAACGCCAACAATTTGAAAGTGGATTGGGAAGGCATCGAGAGCGCGCCCAACGAGGCGCTGGTCAATGCGCTGGCGATGATGTCGCCCTATGGCCCCGCCGAAAAGCAGGCGATGCTGGAAGCGCCCGATTTGAAGACGCGCGCGGAAATCCTGATCGCGGTGACAGAGATGGACCTCGCCAAGAAGCGCACCAGCGGCGGCGATACGGGGCTGCAGTAAGCCCGCGCCGGCTACGCCGCGTTCGCGGCTGCCTTGGCCCGCGAGCGCACCATTTTCGCAACTTCGGCGCTCGTTACCGGCGGACTGAAGTAATAGCCTTGCGATTCGACGCAGGCCTCTCCGCGGAGGATGTCCCATTGTTCCTGGGTTTCCACGCCTTCGGCCGTGGTGGTCTTGCCGAGGCTTACGGCAAATCGAACCACCGCACGCGCGATGACGCGCGACTCTTCCTGCGGGCTGGTCAGCTCGCTGACGAAGCTGCGGTCGATCTTGATCTTGTCGAACGAGAACTTTTGCAAGAAGCTCAGCGATGAGTAGCCCGTGCCGAAATCATCCAGGGCAACTCGCACGCCCAGTTCGTGCAGCTGGCCGAGCGCAGCGAACACCGCTTCGCTGTCGTGCATGATGGCCGTTTCGGTCACCTCGAGCTCAAGTCTTGGTGGCGCAATTCCCGAACTCGCCAGGGCGCTGACAATGACCCGAACCAGATCCTTGCTTCTGAATTGAGCCGGAGACAGATTTATCGCGATCTTGAGATGGGCCGGCCATTTTGCCGCCTCCGCGCACGCCGTCCGCAGCACCCACTCTCCGATCGGCACGATCAAGCCGGTTTCTTCCGCCAGCGGGATAAAGTCGCCGGGCATCACCCAGCCGCGCTGGGGATGATGCCAACGCAGCAACGCCTCAAAGCCGCCGATCTTGCCGCTCTGGAAATTGACGATCGGCTGGTAGCGCAGTTCGAACTCATTGTTGGCAATCGCGCTGCGCATATCCCGTTCGAGGTTGCGGCGCGCATGCATGAGTTCGTCGAGTTCCGGCTCGAAGAAGCGGAACGAACCGCGCCCGCCATTCTTGGCGGAGTACAAAGCGAGGTCCGCTTTCTTGAGAATTTCATCGGAATCGGTTCCGTCGCGTGGCGCGACGGCAATGCCGATGCTGGTTCCGACGGTGACCCGGTGATCGCCAAGATCGAAAGGTTCGCACAGCGCGGCCTTGATACGTTCGGCGAGCGCCACGGCTTCCACCAGCGGATTTTCCACGCACTCAATGACGGCGAACTCGTCGCCGCCCAGCCGCGCGACCATCGCCGTTTCCCTGACGCACGCCAGCAGCCGCGCGGCAACGGCTTGCAACAGCGCGTCTCCCGTGGGGTGCCCCAGCGTGTCGTTGACCTCCTTGAAGCGGTCAAGATCAAGCATGAGCACCGCGAGATCGGCGCCACCCCTGCGCGTGATGGAAAGGGCGAGCTCCAATCGCTTCCTCAAGAGGACGCGATTTGGCAGATCGGTCAGCGCGTCATGATGGGCCATATGCGTGATCTTGGCCTCGGACCTGCGCTGCTCGGTGACGTCCTGGTGCGTCGCCACCCAGCCACCGCCGGACATCGGTTGCCTCGTAACGCAGATCAATCGACCATCGGCTAGCTCGTCGACACGGCTTGCCGGGACGTTGGATGGCAGCGCATTCAGGGCCGACATCACCTTTGCGGCGCTGTCATTGGTGCCGGCCTTGAGGATGCCGTTGCTGATGCGATGCTCGATGATTTCCCGGTGTGATGTTCCCGCCCGCAACAGTTCCGGCGGCAGCTGATACATTTTGGCGTAACGATCGTTGCAGACGACAAGCCGCTTCTCCGCATCGAACATGCAGAGGCCCTCGCCCATGTTATTGATCGCCGAATCCAGCCTGAGCTTCTGCTCCTGCAGTTCCCTTTGCGAGCCTTCGACCTGTTGCCGCGCGAGCGATAGCTGATCGATGATTTCCTCGAACTTGCGCGTCCGGTTGGCGAGGCGGCGATCCGCCAGCACGCCGACCAGGCTCATCCCGAGCACCGTCAGTGCCACGCCCGCAATCGCCACGGCGAGGAAGGCGGGGGAAAGTGACATCTCGTCAGGTGCCCGCGTCGGATCGGGGACAATCTCCACCGCGCCCATTGCCGTGAAATGATGCGAGACAATTGCGAGCGTCAGGAAAACCGCCGCGACAAATGTTCCCCACAAATCCTTGTAGCGGACCGCGAACGCGAGCGCCGCATAACCGAACGCCATGCCGACAAGGATGGAGGCGAACACGAGATCGAGCGACCAGGTGACCCGGCCCGGGACTTCGAGCGCCCACATGCCGAGATAGTGCATGCTGGCAATGCCCGCGCCGATGATTCCGCCTCCGATGGGCGCTCGCCACCGGCCGGGCGCATTGGCGGAGAAACCGAACCCGCCGGAAGTCAGTATCATTGCCACGGCGAGCGACAGTGCCGTCAAGGCCACGCCGTATCCGGTCGCAACGCCGGGCTCGTAGGCGAGCATCGCGATGAAGTGCGTCGCCCAGATCCCGTACCCGATCGCGGCGCCCGCAATTGCAATCCAGATCAGCCGCGTCCTCGATTGCGACGAGATCGCGCGATGAAAAATATGGATGGCGACGACGCTTGCAACGAAGCAAACGAGGCCGGCGAGGAGAACAAATCGCCAGTCGTGTTCGACCGTAAGGCAGCTAAGAACGCGGAACATGTCATTCGGCCATGGTTGTACCTCACCATGGTTACCCGCGCTGGCTATTCGACTCCTTAATTTTCTTGCAGCTTCCGAGGGCGTAGTTATCCGCACGTAAAGAGCGAATGTATAATGGTTGAATACATCAGGGATTCTACGGAAAACCTCGATCTATCTGCCCGTTAGTGGGCATTTGATCGATTGAATCGCGCGATCCGGAACCGCGCGCGGGACTACTTGTCGCGCAGCGAAATGGAACTCGCGACGATGCGCATCCGTAGCGGTACGGAGCTTGCCCCGTAGTGATACGGAGCTGCGGTGATTGGCCCTGGATGCGTTCGCTGCGATCAGGGTGGACTCCCGGTCGGTATTAACGGGTTGCTGAAATTCGGCAGGCGCTTTTCAAGATTTGCCCGCACCGCTTCCACTTGATTGGCGCTGCCGAGCAACGCCTTCCGCTCGCAGGTTTCGGCGGTGAGTGCCGCTTCGGCGTCGCGCGCGACGGCTTGATGGAGCCGCCGCTTGGCGGCGCGGACCGCGTGCGGGCTGAGTGATGCGATCTCGCGCGCCGTGGCCAGGGCCGCCGTCCGCAAGGTCGGCGCAGGAAGGTGCCTAGTATCCCGCGACCGCAAGCGCAACGACGGCGGTGAGCGCCTTCCATCCAAAGCCGCGTCCGCGCGACCACCACGCATTCGCCGCGGCGGCAAAGGCGTAGATCGCGGTCACGGTAATGACGATCCAGTGCCGCGCGCTCTCGGAGCCGAATGAAGGAGCTGCGATCAGCAGCACGGCGCCGCCGATCCACGCCACGGTGCCGGCCTGCCACACCAGCCGGATCAGGGTCCGCAGGCTCTCGGGCTGAATGGTCGCTTTGGCGAACACCTTGGTTTCCCCGAGCACGCCGTGAATCAGGGACACCGCTATTCCGGCGACGCCGGCGCATTGCAGAATGATATCGCGCATCGGACAGGTCTCCATACAGTTGTGTATGGTTATGACTTGCCGCTTGGCGGCTGTCAATACAGTAGTGTATGGAAGGATGTCGCAGGACGGGAACATGGGCGATCAACTCTCGGGGCAGGATTGGGTCGACCGGGGTCTGAAGACGCTGGCGAAAAGCGGCTTCACGGCGCTGAAGGCGGAACCGCTGGCCAAGGCGATCGGGGTGTCGCGCGGCAGTTTCTACTGGCATTTCGCGGATATTTCCGCGTTCCATGCCGAGATCCTCAAGCAATGGCGCGAAATCGCCGCCGAACAGATCATCGCCGGGGTCGAGGCCGCATCAAAGGACGAGAATCCGCTCGAGGTGCTGCTGCGCCGGGTGTTCGGCGCAAGACTGGCGCTGGAAAACGCGGTCCGCACCTGGGCCAGCGTCGATCCCGCGGCGCGGGCGGCGGTGCAGGCGATCGACCGCCGCAGGCTCGGCTATGTCGAGAGCCTGTTGACGCAGTCCGGATTGTCCGCGGAAGTGGCCCGCGCCCGCGCGCAAATCCTCTATTGGGCGTTTCTCGGTTTTGCCCTGTCGGACCAGCCGCTGCCGAAAGCGCAGCAACAGGCCATGCTCGACGAAATGCTGCGGATAGCCACCTCGCGATGACAAATTTGGTGTGCTAAGGGACCGGCCAAGCTGGAGATCACACAATGAATTCGACCGAACGCCTCGACAGCACCGTCGATCCGAAATTGCTGGAAATCCTGGTGTGCCCGATCACCAAGGGCCCGCTGGAGTTCGACGCCTCCACGCAGGAACTGATCTCCCGCTCCGCCAAACTCGCCTACCCGATCCGCGACGGCATCCCGATCATGCTGCCGGAAGAGGCCAGGAAGATCGATTAGTCTATGTCGTCCCGGACAAGCGAAGCGCGATCCGGGACCCATACGCCGTGACCTCTCGTTCAGGCAGGGAAGCCGACACCTTTTTCTTATTATTGACTGCGGTGGTTATGGGTCCCGGCTCAAGGCCGGGACGACAAGAGCCCTACAACGCCTCGCCCTTCAGCAGCCGCGGCACTTCACCTGACAATCCCGCGGCCTGGCGAATGAACAGGCTTTTCAGCGGTGGCGCGCGATCGACCAGGCCCAATCCGATGTCGCGCACGGTGCGCAGCAGCGTCGATTCGTTCGAGAACAGGAAGTTCAGCGAGTTGGTCGCAACTCCCATCGCCATGGTGTCGAAGCGGCGCCAGCGCTGGTAGCGTTCGAGAACGTCGGCCTGGCCGAGATCCATACCGAGCCGCGCCGCATCGACCACGACTTCGGCGAGCGCTGCGACATCCTTCAGTCCCATGTTGAGACCCTGCCCCGCGATTGGATGGATCACATGCGCGGCGTCGCCGATCAGCGCCAGGCGTTCGGCGATGAAGGAGCGCGCGACGAAATAGCCGAGCGGGAATGCGCGCGGCTTGTCGAGTACCTTGACCTCGCCGAGATGCAGGCCGAAGCGCTGCTCGAGTTCGCCGTGAAATTCGTCCTCGCCGAGCGCGGTGATGCGCGCGGCTTCCGCGCGGTTCTCGGTCCACACCAGCGACGAGCGCTTTCCGGTCAAGGGAAGGATCGCGAACGGTCCTGCGGGCAGAAAATGTTCTTCGGCGCGGCCACCATGATCGCGCTCATGACCGACGGTGACGACGATGCCGGATTGGTCATAGTCCCAGCCATGGGTGGCGATCCCGGCGCGCTCGCGCAGCTTTGAGCGCGCGCCGTCGGCGGCGACCAAAAGGCTCGCTTCGATGACCGTGCCGTCGGCGAGCGTCACGTCGACGCCGTCAGTGCGTGAATCGAACGAGGCAACGGCGGTCGCGCGCAGCTCGATGCCCTCGGCCTCGGTGCGCGCCACCAGCGCATCGATCAGATAGCGGTTCTCGACCATATGCGCGAAGGGCTCGCCGGGCTCGACATTGCCGGCGAAGGTGAGGAACACCGGGCGGGTGGCGTCTTCCAGCTTGGAATCGGTGACGACCATGTCTGTTATCGGCTGCGCGGTGGGCGCGATCTGGCCCCAGACGCCGAGCGCCTCGAACAGCCGCCGGCAGGCGGCGACGATCGCGGTGGCGCGCGGATCGCGGCTCGGCTTTGAGGCCAGCGCCGGATCGGCCACGATGACCGGAATATCACGGCCCAGGCCCTGACGCAGCGCCAGCGCCAGCGCCAGCCCCGCAAAGGCGCCGCCGCAGATGACAATACTTCGCTGTGCCGGCATGCAATCCTTAACCCGGTTACGCCCTCAGAGACCCTTGCTACCTGATATTAGCTGGGTGAAACAGGGGCGAGAAACAAGGGCAATCACGTCATTCCGGGATGCGCCGACCGAACTCGGGTTTACCCGAGGTTCGGCCAATGTAATTGTCCAAGTCGGCAACAGCCGACTTGGATGGCGCAGGCCCGGAATCCATTCATCTACGTAACTTGCCGCCTAATGGATTCCGGGTTCGATGCTGCGCATCGCCCCGGAATGACGACAACACCGAAAGTGCCGCCATGTCCGCAAGCGTGACCGACCTGATTTCGATCCTCGACATCGAACCGATCGAGGTGAATTTGTTTCGCGGCAACAGCCCGAAGACCGCGTGGCAGCGGGTGTTCGGCGGCCAGGTGATCGGACAGGCGATGGTGGCGGCGTGCCGCACCGTCGAAGGCCGGCTGCCGCATTCGCTGCATTGCTACTTCATCCTGCCGGGCGACCCGCAGGTACCGATCATCTACCAGGTCGAGCGCTTGCGCGACGGCAAGAGCTATTCGACCCGCCGCGTCACCGCCATTCAACATGGCAACGCGATCTTCTCGATCATGGTCTCGTTCCATGCCGAGGAGGAAGGCGCCTTCAACCACCAGGACAAGATGCCGGACGTGCCGCCGCCGGAAAAACTCTCCGCCGAGGAAGTAGCAAAACAACCGGTGTTCAAGGAGATGCCGGAGTTCATCCAGCGCTATTACGAGATGGACCGGCCGATCGAGTTGCGCCCGGTCGAACTCGGCCGCTATTTCGGCGAGAAGATCGACGACGGCCGCATCAATGTCTGGATCCGCACCGCGGCAAAATTCCCTGACGATCCGGCGCTGCATATGTGCGCGCTGGCCTATGCGTCGGATTTCTCGCTGCTCGATGCCGTGATGGCGCGCTACGGCCGCACGCTGTTCGACACTAACGTGATGCCGGCCAGCCTCGATCACGCGATGTGGTTTCACCGGCCGTTCCGCGCCGACGAATGGCTGCTTTATTCGCAGGATTCACCGAGCGCACAGGACGGCCGCGGGTTGGCCCGCGGCCTGATCTTCAAGCCCGACGGCACGCTGGTGGCGTCGGTGGCCCAGGAAGGCTCGATCCGCCAGCGCAGGGCATAGCGTTTTCAAGCGATCACGCCTTACCCGTTCGGCTGCGCGCCTCGCTCGGCCAACACCGTCTGCGACGCCAGCCACTGCCACATCCATCGATACACCCATGGAATCGGGATGATGAAGAGCGAGGCAATTCCGGCCACGATCGCGCGCCACAGGAATTCCAGCCCGGTGCCGATGAACAGGACTTCACGCTGCGTGCCCTGGATATTGCGACAAGCCCAACGCATCATCGCTGTATAAACCCACGCCCAGCCGATGATGGTGAAGATGGCGAGCACCCCGAGGATCGAGTATCCCAGATAGGCCCAGATCGAACCTGAGAAGCTGAGCCCGAGCGGCTGCCCGTTGGACGCGAGGTTCGCGATGAACCATTTCAGGAAAAGCCAGTAGAGAACAAACTGGACGAGGTTCGCCAGATTGCTGAGCACGTCACTGCCGAGCAAGGCCACCGCGATGAGAAGCACGATCGCCCCGAAGTACCAGGGCACGAGGGTCATCGCATTGCCGGTGAAGCTGAGATTCGGCCGGCCCGGCACCTTGATGCACGGCACGAGCCAGTTGAGGTACCAGACCAGGACCCACGGCGCCGGGATCACCAACACCATTCCGATAATCATCAGGAGGCTGCGCCAGACAAACTCCAGGATGCCGAAATCGATCGACAGCGGGCCGCCGCCGTAACCGCCTCCGCCCGCATAACCGCCAGCGCCGCTGCTCATCGGCGGCGGGCCGCCCGGTTGCGCAACCGGCGGCGGGGCGCCTCCCGCCGGCATCAGGCCGGGAATTTCGCCCGCGCGCTGCCAGCCGGACATTCCCTCGGACCAGACCAGCGTGTCGGCCCTGACCGTGCCCCGTGTAATGAGATCGCGCAGCTGGGCTTCCGGAAAGGGCCCCTGTTGCTGGCCATTCGCTGCATAAAACCACGATCGGTTCGACATTTTTAATCCCTTTGGTCGTGGAAACGGGGGAAGCCGGCGGGGCGGCTGGCGAAAAACCCATTCTGTCGGAGGATCATATTCCCTGTACAGTGACCGAGGTCACCGGCTGCAAATGTTTTCCCCTTAAACCTGCAAGTTTTTTGTGCCATTTGCATAGAAAGATGCCAGATTTGCATTTTGGCAGCGAACCGTCGGGCGGCCAGCCCGCCGAACCCGCCGAACGAACGTCAAAAAGATCGTCAAAAACACCTCTAAGAAGACCGTCCAGAAGACCATCCGAGAACTTCCGAGAGAAACTTCCAAGAGCAACTTCCAAGAGTGCATCCCAAGAGACATGAAGGCCTGACCATGAAACTCGTCGTCGCGATCATCAAACCATTCAAGCTTGACGAGGTGCGCCAGGCGCTGACGGCCATCGGCGTGCACGGCATGACCGTCACCGAGGTCAAGGGGTACGGCCGCCAGAAGGGCCACACCGAAATCTATCGCGGCGCCGAATATGTCGTGAACTTCCTGCCCAAGCTGCGCATCGAAATCGCGGTCGCCTCCGACGTCGCTGACAAGGCGGTTGAGGTCATCACCGCGCATGCGCGCACCGGCCAGATCGGTGACGGCAAGATCTTCGTGACGCCGATCGATCACGCACTTCGCATTCGCACCGGAGAAACCGACAGCGACGCGCTCTAAGGTTTTCATTTCAGTTCAACGCGCGCCGGCAACGACGCCTGACGCGCGAACAAAAAACGACAACAGGCCGGGGAAATTCCATGGGGGCACTCTCGATTCGTGCAGCGAAGCTCGCTGCGCTCAGCATTCTTGCGATGAACGCCTGGCCGGCGACACCGGCCTTTGCGCAGGAATCGACCATCAACGCCGCCGACACCGCGTGGATGATCGTCGCCACCGCGCTCGTCCTGATGATGACGATCCCGGGCCTGGCGCTGTTCTATTCCGGCATGGTGCGCAAGAAGAACGTGCTGGCGACGATGGCGCAGAGCCTCGCTGCGGTCGCGATCATCTCGATACTCTGGGTGTGTTTCGGCTATTCGCTGGCGTTCGTCGGCGATGGCCGCTGGATCGGCACGCTGGATCGCTGGTTCCTCATCGGCGTCACGATGGACAGCGTCAACCCGGCGGCGAAGACGATTCCGGAAATACTGTTCATGCTGTACCAGATGACGTTTGCGATCATCACGGTGGCGCTGGTGGCGGGCGCGGTGGCGGACCGGATGCGGTTCTCGGCCTATCTGCTGTTCTCGATCGGCTGGTTCATGTTCGTCTATGTGCCCCTGGCGCATTGGGTGTGGGGCGGCGGCTTCCTCGCCACCATGGGCGTGCTGGATTTTGCGGGCGGTCTCGTCGTGCATCTGTCCGCGGGCATCGGCGGTCTGGTTGCCGCCAAGGTGATGGGACAGCGTCACGGCTATGGCAGCGACAATCTTTCCCCGTTCGACCTGTCGCTCGCCGTCATCGGCACCGGACTGCTGTGGGTCGGCTGGTTCGGATTCAACGGCGGCTCGGCGCTGGCGGCGAATTCACGCGCCGTGATGGCCATCACCGCAACGCATCTGGCGGCCTGCGCCGGCGCGCTGACCTGGGGCGCGATCGAATGGGCGACGCGGCGCAAGCCTTCCGTGCTCGGCATGATCTCCGGCGCGATCGCAGGCCTCGGCACGATCACGCCGGCCTCCGGTTACGTAGCACCGTGGCATGGTATCGTCATCGGCGTGGTGGCGGGTCTGGTTTGCTTCTGGGCCTGCACCTGGCTCAAGCACCGTTTCAAGTATGACGACTCGCTCGACGTGTTCGGCGTCCACGGCATCGGCGGCATGACCGGCACCCTGCTCGCCGGCGTGTTTGCAACGTCAGCCATCGGCGGCAGCGCCGGCCTGATCGAAAACAACCCGCAGCAAGTGATGATCCAGCTCTACGGCATCGGCGTCACCTTGGTGTGGTCGGGCGGCGTCACCTATGTGCTGCTCAAGCTGGTGAGCGCGTTCGTGCCGCTGCGGGTGTCACTGCAGCAGGAGCTCGAAGGCCTGGATATTTCGCAGCACGGCGAGGCGCTTCAGTAGAACTACCCATCTGGATACCGCCTTTCTGCCCTCGCACTGGGCAGGATTATGTCCGGAGTCTGGCGTGCCCGCGCCTTGACCAGCCGTGCCTATTTTTTAAGCGCGACGGAATGGCGCAGTTTGGTTCCCCTCCCCGAAAGGCCGAAAAGCCCCGGATTCATAAACCGTTAGGGAAATCCGCCGTTCTGGCACGGCATTTGATTCTAAGGGTCCTGGCTGTGCCCGCGAAGTGAACTTCTCCGCGTGGTGAACCTCAGTCGAGAACGCCCGGTCTGTCTGAACCGGGCCTAGCGGGGATAGGACCCATGAAAATTGTTATGGCGATCATCAAGCCATTCAAACTCGAAGAAGTCCGGGACGCCCTGACCGCCATTGGCGTTCACGGTCTCACGGTGACGGAAGTCAAAGGCTATGGTCGGCAGAAAGGCCACACGGAAATCTATCGCGGCGCTGAATACGCGGTGAGCTTCCTGCCCAAGATCAAGATCGAGGTCGCTGTGGCCTCGGACCAGGTCGACAAGACCATCGACGCCATCACCTCGGCAGCAAAAACCGGACAAATCGGCGACGGCAAGATCTTCGTCATCAACCTCGACCATGCGGTTCGCATCCGCACCGGTGAGGCGGATGCCGCGGCACTCTGATCTCGCGCTCAACCCAGACACTCAGGAGTACAACAAATGACGTTCAAACGTCCCTATAGCGCGGGACTGACGGCCCTCGCCGTCGGCATGTTCGCCGCAACCTCCGCTTACGCGGAAGCCACAGTCAACAAGGGCGACAACGCCTGGATGCTCACGTCGACGGTGCTGGTGCTGTTGATGACGATCCCCGGCCTTGCACTGTTCTATGGTGGCCTGGTCCGTTCCAAGAACATGCTCTCGGTCCTGATGCAGGTTTTCTACACGGTCTGCATCGTCGTCCTGATCTGGGCGGTCTACGGCTACAGCCTCGCCTTCACCGGCGGATCGGACTTCATCGGCGGCTTCTCCAAGGCGTTCCTGAAGATCGCGCCGGAAGGCAAGACGATCCTCGACGCCCAGGCGGCGACCTTCTCCGCAGACGTCAACATCACGGAGCTGATCTACATCTGCTTCCAGATGACCTTCGCGTGCATCACCCCCGCACTCATCGTCGGCGCCTTCGCCGAACGCATGAAGTTCTCGGCTGTCGCGCTGTTCGTGCCGCTCTGGGTAACCCTGATCTATCTGCCGATCGCGCACATGGTTTGGTACTGGGCCGGACCGGACGCGATCTCTGCCGCGCTCAAGACCTTCGAAGCCGCGACGGACAAGGCCGCTGCGCAGGCCGCCTTCGATGCGGCGAAGACCGCGTTCGGGGATGACCAGGGCTGGATCTTCAAGAAGGGCGCGATCGACTTCGCGGGCGGCACCGTGGTGCACATCAACGCCGGCATCGCCGGTCTCGTTGGCGCGCTCCTGATCGGCAAGCGCGTCGGTTACGGCAAGGAGCTGATGGCTCCGCACTCGCTGACCATGACCATGATCGGCGCTTCGCTGCTCTGGGTCGGCTGGTTCGGCTTCAATGCCGGATCTAACCTCGAAGCCTCCGGCGGCGCCGCGCTCGCCATGACCAACTCCTTCGTTGCAACCGCAGCGGCGGCGATGGCCTGGATGTTCGCGGAATGGATCGTCAAGGGTCACCCCTCGGTGCTCGGCGCGTTGTCGGGTGCTGTCGCGGGCCTCGTGGCGGTTACGCCTGCGGCCGGTTACGCCGGTCCGATGGGCGCGATCGTGCTCGGTCTCGTGGTCGGAATCGTCTGCCTGTTCTTCTGCACCGTGGTGAAGAATGCGCTCGGCTATGACGACTCGCTCGACGTGTTCGGCGTCCACTGCGTCGGCGGCATCGTCGGCGCGCTCGGCACCGGCATCCTGGTGAACCCGGCGCTCGGCGGTACCGGCGTCATGGATTACACCATCGGCAAGATCGCGGAATACGACTTCGCAGCCCAGATGGTCTCGCAGTTCTGGGGCGTCGCCACCACGCTGGTGTGGTCGGGCATCGGCTCTGCGATCCTGTTCAAGGTCGTCGATGTCATCGTCGGCCTGCGCGTCAACGTCGAGACCGAACGTGAAGGCCTCGATGTCACCGAGCACACCGAGCGCGCTTACAATATGTGAGTTCTCCCGGGGTGCGATCCCCTGGGGGTCGCACCCACAACTCCGGTTCGGGCACATACCCGGCAATGCCCTGACCGTTGAGGGGCTCCAGCGCAAGCTGGAGCCCCTTTCTTTTTGTTTCGAATTTGAAACTTGAATCGAACTTGAGTGGACGCTCAACTCGGACCATGGCATCGGAAGCCTCTACCGAGGACTCTCGATGACGCACGGCCTGCTCCACGTCGTTTTCACGCCTTCCGGCGCCAAGAGCCTGAGAACGGCGTTGGAAGATGCCGGCCGCGACGATCAGGTCATCTCCTCGTTCGACTGCCTCAGCTTCGGGCCAATAAATCCTCTCGAATTGCCGTTGCGATCGAAATGGGTTGAGGATGAACTTGGCTGGACCGGATGGAACAAAATCGCTCCCGAAACAGAGGCGTTCTGGCGCGAGGCGCTTTCCCCTGGCCGCCGAAAGGTCGCCTGGCTGTCGCGACGATCGGCCATGGAATACGCCGGCTTTCTCGAGTTGCTGTGGCGAATGCACGACGCACCGTGCGAAGTAGTCGACCTGAGCGAAGTCAGAATAGCCTGCCCACCGGAGAATGGCTTATCTCGACCGCCCGCCTTGCCCATGAGTCTCGGCTTGATCAACGCGAACACGATACGCCAAGAGAAGCTTTGGGATTTGGCCGAACCTTTGCCGGCGACCGAACGGCAGCGATATCGGGATCTCTGGCAGCGGCTTCGCTTCGAAAACGCGCCGCTGCGTGTGATCGAAGGTGGCGAGCTTGTATCGGCGCCAATCTCCTTCTTCGACGAGCGGTTGATGTCTTACGCAACGAACGATTGGCAAAAGGTAGCGATAATCGTCGGAGAGGTTTTGGCTGCAGAGATGGACGATGAAGTCCTTCAGGTCGGAGATATCGTCCTGGCGGCACGCATCGATGCCATGGCTGCGAGCGGTCAGCTGGAAATTCAGGGCAAATCTGCTCTTGAAATGCAGAGTCTCGTGAGACTGCCGAGAACACAATAGGCAAACTGCAGGGAAAGCCCGGCAGCGCTTAGGTTGCTCGAACTGTCAGCCGAACTTCGCACTGAGTTTCGGATACAGGTCGTAGACCTCGTCTTCCTGCCACTCGGTTCCGGAAGGCTGAGCCGGCGCAATCCGTTGCGGTGGATTGCCGGCAACCGCTTCGACGCCATCGGTGACGGCGTATTGATAGCCTTCGTAGAACCAGTCCAGTTCATCAAAGCCGTCGTCCGCCAGTGAGTCCGGATCCGACAGCGCGCGCTTGAACGCCTGACGTCCCCGGGAAATCAACGCGGCGCGAAAATCGGAGAAGGTATCGTCGCTGCAGCCGCCATTGATGACGTAAGCCGCGCCCCAGAGCGGCCAGTCATAAGCCTGGTCCATCTTTTCATTGAACAACCGCGCGAACTCGAGCGCCTCGTCCTTCGACAGTGCCGCGATTTGCTGGCGCAGGGCGTCGCATTTCTGATCCATATCGCCACCCGAACTATCGTGCGCACGCTGCACGATTTTCCAGAATCCGTCCTCGTCCATTGCATGCTCCTGCCAGTGGGCTCGCCTTTGGCGTCGTGCACAAACTAATCCGGGAATGGCAGAAATCACGATGGAACAGAAACCAGAGCTAAAAAAGCATTGCCAAATCCCTCACGCGGCGCAGAATTGACCGCAACAATAACCGGGAGGACGTCATGAAGCTCGAAGGCGGATGCTATTGCGGCAAAGTGCGCTATCAGGCCGAGGGCGACCCGATGATGAAGGCGCAGTGCCATTGCCGCGAATGCCAGTATATCACCGGCGGCTCGACCAACATGTTCCTGGTGATGCCGATCGCGGGTTTCAAATACACCAAGGAGACTCCCAAGCAGTTCAAGCGCACCGATCTGGAACGCGCGGTGACGCGGGAATTCTGCGCCGAATGCGGCACCCATGTCGTGACGCGGCCACCGGGACTGCCGGGTGTCGTCGTCAAGGTCGGCACGCTCGACGACCCCTCGCTGTTCGACGGCCCGCAGATCGCGATCTACACCGTCGACAAGCAGCCCTATCACCACGTCCCCGAAGGCATGCCGAGTTTCGAGCGGTTGCCGCAAAGGTAGATCAACAATCGTCATTGCGAGCGGAGCGAAGCAATCCATATTGCTCCAGGCGGTGGCATGGATTGCTTCGCTTACAATGACGGAGGCTGCGACAAAACAACCCGACGGGCAAATCAGTTCTGAGTTTCAGAAATCGTGTCAAGCGGAAAATTTCCGTAAATCAAAAATATTTCTGTAGTCGGCCGACCCAAATCAGTGCGCATCTATCGCCATCCCGTCCCACTCAGAGGGCGTCGGCCGTCGTCACGGACGTTGGGCGGGTTGCGGTGGACGCTGGTTCACGTCTGACGACGGCGTGGATTAAGCGTACGGCAAAACCGTGTGGTCCTGGCGCCCGTTGCCGGCGTCAAGCTGTCGGAGAAGCGTGAGCGGAAACGATAGCGACGGAGTCAACCCAGAACTCGTCTCCGGGGAGATCACGGCATAAGCCGTAAAGCCATTGCGCAGGGAAGGCCGGGTGTTCACCGCTGCCCTGTATGCTCGTGTGCAGCTTTTTTAGTGCAAATCGCACACGAGACCGCGGGTGCAGCGCGCACCTGGTCTTCCCTGCGCCCTCTTATTTCGGGCGGGAAGTTACTTGCAAACCTCGGGCTTATCAGGCCGCGAGAACGCAAACTCATATTCAGTGTCATCGTCCGCGAAGGCGGACGATCCAGTATTCCAGAGACCGCGATGATTGAACCGAGAAGTCGCGGCGTACTGGATCGCCCGGTCAAGCCGGGCGATGACAGCAAGGGTTGTTTGAAAATTGAATCAGAACATCTCCCGGCGGGCGCGTTGCCTCGTCGCAAGGGAAAACCACGAACCGATCGCCAACAAAAATGCCGGCGATCGCTCGCCGGCATTTTTGTTTGATCATTCGCTTGATCAGCACGCAAATTAGCCAAGCGCTATCCGTCGTCGCAAATGCGAAAGCCTTGGTCGTGCAATCTTCGCGTCTGGTTCGTTGCAGGCGGCGCCACTGTGATTTGGCGCACAGTTCTGCCCGAGTGTGATCTGGCAAACACGGCGCCATCGTTCAAACCAATGGAGGCGTGGATGTTTGGCTCTATCGGGAATGCTTTCGGGGATGCCGTCGACTGGGTGGGAGATCGGGCAGAGGATGCGGGTGAGGTCATTTCGGATGGCGTTGATGCCATCGCAGGCGGCATTTCGGATGGCGTCGATGCCGTCGGCAGCGGCGCAAGTGCGGGCTGGAATGCAGCGGAAGATGCCGTAGTCGAGATCGGCAACTTTGCTACGTCGGCATTCAGTACCATCGGGAGCGGCATCGGCTCGGGAGCAGGTCTGGTTGGACGTTTCCTGGAATCGGCGCCGACCGACATCTGGAATGGCGCAAACAAGTTCGTGGACCTCGGGGTGTATGAACTTACCTCGGGCGCGAGACGAATTGCCGACATCGGCGTCGACCTCGGCGAGACCTTGTGGCAGCGCGGGTCGAACTCGTTCACGGTTGTTACGGACGGTTTCTCGACCCTTGCCGATGAAGGCTTCAACACGATCAGAGGCATTGGCGGCGGACTCGGTAATGCCGGCAGCGCTCTCGGCAACGGTTTCGTCAATGTCTTCAACGACGGTGTAAGTACCGTCGGCAAGGCTGGCGGGGCGCTGCTTGAGGGTGACGTCCTGGAGGCCGGCGAGCACCTGGTGGATGGTGTCGGCAACGCCGCAGAACACGTGGCGGAAGCTGCGGCGGGTGCCGCCGAAGGTGTGGTCGAAGCCGGTTCTGCCGCGGCCGAGGGCGCGCTCGATATGGCCGGCACCGCCGCTGGTATGGCGGGCGAGGTTGGCAAGGATTACATGCAGGCAGCAGGCAAGATCGTGACCAGCGGCGTCGAGGTGGTGGGCGCGATCGCAGAGGCCGAAGTCAAGATCCTGTACGGCGGGGCGGAAATCGCCGCGGACACGGTTGGAGGTCCGCTTGGCGAATTTTACGGCAACGTCATCCACAACTACGGCGAAGCCGTGACCAGCACGCTGGATCATATGCGCGAGACCATCAACGGTGGTGTCGACGCGGGCACCAGCTGGGGCGGCGAGTATGTCAACATGCTCGGAGAAAATGCCGACACGCTCGGCCATGATGCCGGCCAGGTGGTCGACGATATCTCCCGTGGCGATTTCGATGCCGCGGCGGAGCACCTGGGTGAACTCCTTGAAGACGGAGTCGATGCGCTGAAAGACTTCGGCGAATCCCAGGTCGATGGCGTCAAGGCGCTGGCCGAGATCGCATCCGGCATCAAGACCGTGCTGAACGGTCTGAACGAAGCCATGGCCAAGGCGGGCGGCGGGTTTGTCTCGGCGGTCGGCGAGACGCTCGGCGGCGATGTGGGTGAGGCTCTCGAGGATGCCGGCGACTGGTTTGGCGAGAAGACGGAATTGGCTTCGGACCTCGTCCAGGGCGATCTTGAGGGGGCGGCGAAGGAAGGCGCGAAGGAACTCGGTGGCCTCGGCGGCGAGTGGCTTGGCGACCGTCTCCAGGACGGCACCAACTGGCTCGGCAATGAGCTCGGCGGAATCCCCGGTGATGCCATCAAGGCTGGTGGCGACGCTGCCGCCGATGGCATCAAGAGCGCGATGCGGGATCTCGCTGGCTCAGCGGCCGGCAAGGGGCTCGATGCCGTCAACGGTAACGCGAGCCCGCCGCCGGGCGGCACCGCTGGAAGCGCGGCCTCGTCCGCAGCGCCCCACAAGGATGAGTCGCTGATGGAACGGGGACAGCACGCCGTTGACAACGCGGCCCATGGCTTGATCGACAAGGTGGACAATGCCATCCAGAACACGATGCATGATCCGCAATGGCTGCTTACCCAGATCGCCGACGGGATCAAGGATCATGCCGACGACAAGGGATTTGCTGGCGCGCTCGGCAAGCTGCTTGGCATGACTGACGGCAACCATGCCAATGGCGACGCCGCCGCGCATGCGGCGGAGGCGGCCCCCACGGGGACGGCGCATGCGGCCCTCACCATGGAGCCGGCTGCGGAATCGTCGGTCAGCAGCTTCTGGGATCAGGCCGGTCAAGGCGATGGACATGGCCTCGACTCTCCGACGGTGGTGCAGGCGCTGACGCAAGGCACGGCCGCTTCGGCGGTGGCCAACGCGGACATCCCGGTGCTGCAGGCGCAACCCATTGTGCCTTCCTTCGGCGATCCCGAATCCACGGAAAGCACGTTCGCAGGTCACGCCACCCTGGCGGCGCTGAACCCGCAACCGCTGCCGCCAGACCCGGGCGAGGCCATCGTCCTTGGCCACGAGTTGAAGGCCTTGCTGCAGAATATCCTGCACGACGCATCGTTCGACGCGATGGAGACGCTGGAAGGCATGATGCAGCATTCGCAGCCGCAGCAGCAGGAACCGCATCTCGACACCACCTTGATGGCGCAGTTCGAGTCGCTGAGGATGCCCGAGAGCGAATTCGCCCACCAGCTGTTCTGAGCCGGTTGACGATGATGATCGGCCCCGTCACGCTCCCGCGTGGCGGGGCCACATCATACTGAAGATTGCTCTTCGTGAGATTGCTGGCGTCGGGAATCGCCCGAACAAAAATGCCGGCGATCGCTCGCCGGATCAGGTCTTCTTCAACATCGGGCAGACGCTCTTGTCGAGCGGGATGAAGGCTTCCTCGGCGGGGATGGTGGCGACGAGGTTGTAATAGTCCCACGGATATTTCGAATCCGCCGGCTTCTTCACCTCGAACAGATAGGCCGGGTGGATCTTGCGGCCGTCGGCACGGACCGTACCCTTGCCGAACAGGTCGTCGTCGGTCGGCATTTCCTTCATCTTGGCGACCACCGCGCGGCCGTCATGCGGGTTGCCGCCGAGCGCTTCCAGCGCCTTGAAGTAATGGATCAGCGAGGAATAGACGCCGGCCTGCACCATGGTGGGCGGGCCCTTCTTGTGCTTTTCGTTGAAGCGCTTGGTGAAGGCCCGGGTCTTGTCGTTGGCGTCCCAATAGAACGTCTCGGTGAAGTTCAGGCCCTGCGCGACCTTCAACCCGAGCGCATGAACGTCGGTGATGAACATCAGCATGCCCGCGAGCTTCTGCCCGCCGGAGACGATGCCGAACTCCGCCGCCTGCTTGATCGAGTTGGTGGTGTCGCCGCCGGCATTGGCAAGGCCGATGATCTTCGCCTTCGAGCTCTGCGCCTGCAGCAGGAAAGAGGAGAAGTCGGCATTGTTGAGCGGATGCTTGACGCCGCCGAGCACCTTGCCGCCATTGGCGGTGACGACGGCTGCCGTATCGCGTTCGAGCGCGTGACCGAAGGCGTAGTCCGCCGTCAGGAAGAACCAGCTGTCGCCGCCGGACTTGACCAGCGCCTTGCCGGTGCCGTTGGCCAGCATCCAGGTGTCGTAGACCCAGTGAATCGTGTTCGGCGAGCATTGCGCGCCGGTCAGATCGGACGACGCCGAGCCGGAGTTCAAATTGACGACGTTCTTGTCCTTGGCAAGGTTGGCGATCGCAAGGCCGACGCCGGAGCTGGCGAGATCGACGAACACGTCGACCTTCTCGACGTCGATCCACTGCTTGCCGATGTTGACGCCGACATCAGGCTTGTTCTGGTGGTCCGCCGAGATCAGTTCGATCTTCCAGCCTTTCGCCAGCAAGCCGGAATCATCGATTGCCATCTGCGCGGCGACGCTGGAGCCGGGGCCGCCGATGTCGGCATACAGGCCCGATTGATCTCCGAGGCTGCCGACCTTGACGACCTTGTCGAGCGTTTGCGCAAACGCTGCGCCTGCAAATACCAGGCTCGTGGTCATCACCAAAGCTGCAATGGATCGCTTCATTTCCCCTCCAAGGAATCTTTCAAGATATTTTTGCAAGGATATTTTTGAATGTTTGCAAAACTCGCAGCGCCATTATGCCCGGCATCGTGTTCGCCGCCTAGCGGGCTGCGATGGATCGTGCGTGCAGGGAATATTCCATGTCGCGGTGAATTCCGGGCACGCGCCGGCGCTGCGTGCCACTGAGACGCGAAAATGTCGCGAAGACGTATCACGTCGATCAGCGCGGATTCAAAATCATGCCGCCCTGGAATAGAAGGCCGTAGCTCGGAGGCATCGTACGGCGGCGAGGGCCACCGTCATCCCGGCAATCACGCGTTACGCTGCAACCGTATGCAGCGTCACGGTCAGCTCTGTTTCCCCCATGCCGCATCCTGCCCAATTGGCGTTAGGTACGGAGCGTCTCCGCGCATTGCGACGAGGCCAAGCTCGATCAGCTTCGCCAAATGATCCCTGTTGAACGATCGCCTTCCGGCAATGTCCCGCAACGTCCATCTGAGATCGACCGCGTCGATCCCGAACTGTGCAAGCGGATCTGCTTCGTTGCTCATTTCGCTTTCTTGCGCGAGGGTCGCCTACCGCCAGTAATAGCGGATGCCGACATAGACGACGACGAGGCACGCAAAGATCAGCGCCACCGGAAGCCGCGGTTTTGCCTGTGGTCCTGATGCCGCGGCCTTTGGCTTGGCCGGCGGCCGGCGAAAGGCGGTGACGTTGCCGGTGTCGGCGGCGGGATCGCTGGAGCGCGCGGGAATTTCCGGCGGGGTTCCGGCGCCGCCCATCTCCGCATAATAGCTCTTGTACATCAGCTGGATCGTCGCCTCGGAAGCATCCGCATCCGTCATCTTCTCGAGCAGCTGCCTGTAGCTGACGAGAAAACCTTGCGCCTCGGCGGGCAGGGCGGAAGCGCCGTTGAGCTTGGCGAGCATTTTCCAGGTGGCAAAATCCGCCCTCGCGCGGGTGTCGGCGCGTCGTGCGATCAACATGTCGGCAGCTTTGATCACCATGGCTCCAAGCCAACTCCTCCGTGTCCGGCGTTCTCTATCTAAGGTTTATGCGTTGCCCGTGATAAAGAGAAGCGCACGGATCACATAGCCGGTCAGTGTTCGCAGTATTGCCGAAATAACATCAAGATTTAGGCCGAGCTGGCTGCCCAGGATCGGCAGCAGGATCAGCAGGCCGATCAGGATCAGCATGCCATAGGGTTCCAGCCGCGACAGCGGGTAAGCCAGCACCCGCGGCAGCAGCCCCACCGCGACCCGCCCGCCGTCCAGCGGCGGGATCGGCAGCATGTTGAAGATCGCCAGCACGATATTGATCAGGAACGCATTTTTGAGGTTGTCCGCGGTCCATTGCGCCGCATCCGCGGGCACCAGGGGCATGATATGGAAGGCAAGGGCCACCAGCACGGCCAGGACGATGTTGGTGGCCGGGCCCGCCAGCGCCACCCAGACCATGTCGAGGCGGGGATGGTTCAAATTGCGGAAATTCACCGGCACCGGCTTGGCGTAGCCGAACAGGAACGGCGATTGCGAAAGCAGCAGCAATCCGGGGAGAATGACGGTCCCGAACGGGTCGATATGCTTGAAGGGGTTGAGGCTGACCCGGCCGAGCTGCCAGGCGGTGTTGTCGCCGAGGCGATAGGCGGCGAAGGCGTGGGCGGCCTCATGCAGGGTGATGGCGAGCAGGAGCGGCAATACCCAGACCGATACGGCGTACAATGAGATGTTTGAAAACAAGGGACTGTCCACTCAGTTCAGGCAACGCGAACGCTGTCACGTGCGCGCCTTGATAACACCTCATCGCGACGGTTCGAGATGCCGGTGCGTAAATGATGGGCGAGCAGCGCGCCTGCCGGTGATAGGTCAGTGGCGCGATGCAGGCAAATGTCGGCAGCCGGCAGTCTCGGCAGGCCGTCATGGTCCGACAGCACGCGCAACCGCGGCGGAAGGGTGCCGGCCTTGACGACGGTCACGGCCAGACCCAGCGCTGCGACCGCTTCCACGGCGGCAAGGCTGTGGCTGACAAAAGCCAGCCGCCACGGACGCCTGGCGGCATCCAGCGCGTCGATTGCCCATTTCCGGAACAGGCAGCCCTGCGGATACAGCGCCACCGGCAGCGGCTCCTGCTGTTCGACCGGGTGAGAAGCGCTGGTTGCCCATACGGCTTGTTCGCGGCGCAGGAATTCGCCGTCGCCGCGGCCTTCGGGATGCATTGCGATGACGAGGTCGTAGGCCTCGCCGAGCCTTGCCGGCATCGAGGCTGTGAGCCCGGTTTCCATCTCGACATGGATGCGCGGATAGCCGGCGAGGAAGCTCGCCAGCAGGGCAGGGACGACGCATGTGCCGTAATCGTCCATCACACCTAACCGAACCACGCCTTCGACCTTGCGCTCGGCGAGCTTGCCGACCGCTTCCTCGTTCAGCGTGAGAATTTGCCGCGCATATCCAAGCAGGCCTTCGCCCGCGGCGCTCAAATCGACATTCGCCTTGGTCCGGTTGAACAGTTCGGCGCCGAGGCGATCTTCCAGGCGCTTGATCTGCATGCTCACGGCCGACTGGGTCCGGTTCAGCATGATGGCGGCACGCGTGAAGGAGCGGTGGTCCGCCACCGCGACGAATGCCAGCAACAGATCGGGATCAAGGTTGGGCTTGGTCATCACAATGCGTTATTTCTTGCATCAATTAAATTCCATTTGTTGATTAGTACCCCTCCCTTATCCTCGCGCGCAAGCCGGTAAAGTGAGGATTTGACTGATGGGAGAAGTGTGGGGAGTGCTGGCGGCGGTATTATCCAGCGCGCTTGGCGGGACTTCGATCGGCGCCACCCGCTATCTCGTGAGCGCGATTGATCCGCTCGCCATCGGCTCGTTCCGGTTCGGCATTGGGTTCGTATTGCTGTTGCCGGTGGCGCTGTGGCAGGGCGGTCGCTGGCCCGCACGCCGGGATTGGCCCGCCGTGGCCGGCTTGGGCGTGCTGTTCTTTGCCCTGTTCCCGCTGCTGTTCAACGCCTCCCTCATCTTCACCACGGCGGCGCGGGGGGCGCTCGCCCTGTCGACTCTTCCGTTGCTGACCATGGTCGTCGGTGCGGCGCTCGGCAGCGAAGCGTTGACGTTGCGCAAATCGCTCGGAGTTGTCGTCGCGATGCTCGGCGTCGCGATCGCGCTGCTGTCGGGCCTGGCCTTTGCGCCGCCTGGCGCCTGGCGCGGCGATCTTCTGATGGTCGGCGCGGCCTTGTGCATGGCGCTCTACAGCATCTGGTCCAAGCCCTTCATCGTGCGCTCGGGGCCGATTCCGTTCACCACGATGGCCATGGGTGTCGGCGCGGCGTGCCTGATCCTGATTTCCTGCGGGCGCGGCAGTTTCGCGCCGGTTGCCGATTTCGGGATGCCGCAATGGCTCGCCGCGACTTATCTCGGAGCCTTCGGCAGCGCGCTCACATTCTATCTCTGGGCGTTCGCGCTGGCGCGCACGACGCCGACCCGTGTCGCCATATCGGTCACCGTCAATCCGGTCGCGGCGTCGCTGGTCGGCGCGGTGTTGCTCCACGAACCGCTCAGCTGGAACCTGGTCGGCGGCATCGTGACGGTCTTCGCCGGGATCTGGATCGCGACGACGTCAGGGCGGCAAGCGAGGGCGGCAACTCAGCCGTCTTGAGGCTTGCTAATAGGTGGCTCGGCCGCCGGAAATATCGAACACGGCGCCGGTCGAGAAGGCGCAGTCTTCCGACGCCAGCCACGCCACCATCGACGCCAGCTCCTGCACCAGCAGGAAGCGGGCTTTCGGAATCTTCGCGAGCATGAAGTCGATGTGCTGCTGCGTCATCTGATCGAAGATCGCGGTCTTCGCGGCCGCCGGCGTCACGGCATTGACGAGGATATCGTGCGCCGCCAGCTCCTTGCCGAGCGATTTTGTCAACGCGATTACACCGGCCTTGGACGCCGAATAATGCGCGGCGTTCGGATTGCCTTCCTTGCCGGCGATCGAGGCGATGTTGACGATACGGCCGTATTTGTTGGCGAGCATCGCCGGCACCACGGCCTTGCAGCAGATGAAGGGACCGTCGAGGTTGATGGCCATCACCTTGCGCCAGTCTGCGAGGTCCATCTCCCAGACGGTCTTGTTGGCACCGGTGATGCCTGCATTGTTGACGAGGATGTCGATCTTGCCGAACGCCTTCAGCGTCGCGTCGCGCGCGCTTTCGACCGCGGCCAGGTCAGAGACGTCGACCTTGAACGCGCGGGCATTCTCGCCGATTTCCGCGGCGGTCCGTTCCGCGAACGGCAGGTCATAGTCCCAGATCGCGACCTTGGCGCCTGACGCCACAAAGCGTTCGGTGATTGCGCGCCCAAAACCCTGCGCGCCGCCGGTAACGACGGCGCAGCGGCCGTTCAGATCGATCTTGTTCATGCTGGAATCCCCTAGTCGCGTGGACGTCAGAGCATGTAGCCGCCATCGACGACGAGGTCGACGCCGGTGGTGAATGCGCTTTCGTCGCTCCCAAGATAGATCGCCATGGCCGCGATTTCCTCTGCGGTACCGAGGCGGCCCATCTTCTGGCGGGCAACGAACTTCTCGCGTCCATCCGGGCCGGCGGCGGCCGCGCGATCGAGCATCGAAGGCGTCTCCACGGTGCCGGGGCAGATGCTGTTGCAACGGATGCCCTGGTTGATGAAGTCGAGCGCAACCGCGCGCGTGAGCAGCGAAACCGCCGCCTTGGACGCACTGTAGACATAGCGGTTGGCCGGTGGCCGGAGCGCCGCGCAGGACGAGATGTTGACGATGCTGCCGCCGCCGCCTGCGATCATGGCTGGCAGAAACGCCCTGATGGTCCGGTGCATGGATTTGACGTTGAGGTCGAACGAGAAATCCCAGTCTTCTTCCGAACACTCCATGATGGTTCCGTGGTGCACGAAGCCAGCCGCATTGAGCAGGATATCGATCTTTCCAACGCGCTTGGCGAAGGCGTTGACGCCAGCAGTGCTGCGAACGTCGAGCCGGGCCGTCTCGGCGACGCCTTCCTTGCCCAGGGTGGCAATGCCGCTTTCATTGATGTCGGTGGCGATGACAGTGGCGCCTTCGCGCGCGAATGCTATTGCGCAGGCACGCCCGATGCCCGCCGCCGCGGCGGTGACGACAGCGCGCTTTCCCTTCAGTCGATCAGACATTCTCGGTTACTCCTGATTTGTTCGTCATTCCGGGGCGATGCGAAGCATCGAACCCGGAATCTCGAGATTCCGGGTTCGCTTCGCGCCCCGGAATGACGATGATGCCTAATGATTATCCCGCGCCACGCCGACCGTGCCTGCGATATCCTGATAGCGCGTGGCGAGTTCCATGCAGGCGCCGGTGGCCTGCTGGCCGACAGTCGAGCGATAGAGTTCCTGCCACGGCGTCTGGTGCGCCGGGTATTTGAAGCCGCCGCCCGCCTTCAGGTCGGCGTGACGCTGCTTCAGTTCCGCATCCGAAATGAGGATGTTCGCCGAGCCCTTGTTGAGGTCGATGCGGACCTTGTCGCCGGTCTTCAAGATCGCGAGGCCGCCACTGGCGGCGGCTTCCGGCGAGGCATTAAGGATCGATGGCGAGCCCGAGGTGCCGGATTGCCGGCCGTCGCCGATGCAGGGCAGGGCCAGGATGCCGCGTTTGATCAGCGCCGCCGGCGGCTGCATGTTCACGACTTCGGCGCCGCCAGGATAACCGATCGGGCCGGCGCCGCGGATGAACAGCACGCAGTGCTCGTCGATATTGAGCGAGGGATCATCGATCCGGTCGTGATAGTCCTCCGGGCCCTCGAACACGATGGCGCGGCCCTCGAACGCGTTCAGGTCCTTGGCGTTGCTGAGATAGCGGTCACGGAATTCCTTGGAGATCACGCTGGTCTTCATGATCGCGGAATCGAACAGATTGCCGCGCAACACCAGGAAGCCGGCCTCCTTGACCAGCGGCTTGTCGTAGTTCCAGATCACGTCGCCATCGGGTTTTGTCGCCTCGCGGCAATTCTCGCCCATGGTGCGGCCGTTGACCGTTTTGACGGCTTCATGGATTTTCTTGTGCGCCATCAATTCGCGAACCACCGTCGGCACGCCGCCAGCGCGGTGAAATTCCTCGCCAAGATAGAAGCCGGCCGGCTGCAGGTTCACCAGCATCGGGATCTCGTGGCCGTGTTTCTGCCAGTCATCGATCGAGAGCTCGACGCCGATGTGGCGCGCCAGCGCGTTGATGTGGATTGGCGCGTTGGTCGAGCCGCCGATCGCCGAGTTCACCACGATGCAGTTCTCGAACGCCTCGCGGGTCAGGATGTCGGACGGTTTGAGATCCTCCCAGACCATCTCGACGATCCGCTTTCCGGTCTCGTAGGCGATCTGGCCGCGCTCGCGGTAGGGAGCGGGAATCGCCGCGCAGCCCGGCAGCGACATGCCGAGCGCCTCGGCCAGCGAGTTCATCGTCGAGGCCGTGCCCATGGTGTTGCAATGGCCGACCGACGGCGCGGACGAGGACACGATCTCGATGAATTCGTTGTAGTCGATCTCGCCGGCGGCAAGCCGTTCGCGTTGCTTCCAGACGATGGTGCCGGATCCGGTGCGCTCACCGTTGAACCAGCCGTTGAGCATCGGGCCGCCCGAGAGCACGATAGCGGGCAGATTGACGGTTGCGGCTGCCATCAGGCAGGCCGGGGTGGTCTTGTCGCAGCCGGTGGTCAGCACCACGCCGTCCAGCGGATAGCCGAACAGCAGTTCGACGAGGCCGAGATAGGCGAGGTTGCGATCGAGCGCCGCGGTCGGGCGCTTGCCGGTCTCCTGGATCGGATGCACCGGGAATTCCATCGCAATGCCACCGGCCATGCGGATGCCCTCGCGCACCCGGTGCGCCAGTTCGAGATGGTGGCGGTTGCACGGCGACAGATCGTTGCCGGTCTGTGCGATGCCGATGATTGGCTTGCCGGACTGCAATTCCGCGCGCGTCAGGCCGTAATTGAGATAGCGCTCCAGATAGAGCGCGGTCATCCCCGGATTGTGCGGGTTGTCAAACCACTCGAGGGAACGAAGTCTCCGTCCCTTGCCATTACTGGCACCATTGTTGTCATTTTTTTTCATTGGTTCCTCCCGCACTGCAAACTGCTTTAGGCGGCTCAAATCACGGCAGCGGTTTCCACCATGCTCAAAGTTTCATCCGCTGCAAACGCGGCCGCGCATCCAATTTCCTGACTCTCTTGTTCGATCCTAGTTCGCGCCAAAAGACAGCGCTACCATTTTCTATGCAACCCCGCATGAGCCCTGCGAAACAAGGCTCAAGCCGTCTGCGGCGTCGAACTTTCGCGGATCATCAGTTGAAAACCAAGGTCGAGGACCGGTTCCCGCGGCCGGCGGCCCTCGATTGCGTCGATCACCATGGTGATGGCGTGACGGCCCATCTCATAGCGATTGGTACGCACGCTGGTGAGGGAGGGGACGGCGGAAGCCATGAATTCCAGATCGTTGAAGCCGACAATCGCTATCTCGCCGGGAACTGATATTTGGCGGCGCTGGCATTCGAACAGCACGCCGAGCGCAAGGTCGTCATTGACGCAGAATACCGCATCGATATCGGGCGTCTTTGCAATGAGATCGGCGAACAGCGTACCGCCGAGCGTCACGGTGGTCGGCACCGTCGTTGTGACGACGAGGTTTGGATCGAACAGCGAGGCCGCCTTCATGGCGTCGCGATAGCCGTCGAACCGCCGCTGGACGCGGGGATCCATCCGCGCGCCGAGGAAGCCGATGCGCCGGCGCCCTTGCTCGAGAATATGCGAAATGGCCGCAAAACTGGCGTCGTAATGCGAAAAGCCGATCATCATGTCGACCGGGCTGTCCCCGATCTCCATGATCTGCGCGACCGGGCAATCCATGGTCTCCAGGATGGCGCGGGATTCCGCGGTCTGGTTGATGCCGGTCACGATCAATCCGGCCGGCTTCTGCGCCCGGAACAGCCGCAGCATCTTCTCTTCCTGCAGGATGCTGTAGCGCGTATTGGTCAACTGGATGCTGTAGCGGCTCTGCTCGGACGAATCGTAAATGCCACGCAGGACGTCGGCGAACACGCTGTTGGTCAACGACGGAATCACGACGCCGATGACTTCAGTGCGATGCGAGGCCAGCGCGCGCGCCGCCAGATTGGGCACGTAGCCCAGTTCCTTTACGGCGCTGTCGACGCGTTCGCGTTTGGCGAGCGACAGCGCATCCGGGTTTCTGAAGAAGCGGGATGCGGTGATTGGCGACACGCCAGCCAGCTTGGCGACCTCGGTGAGGCGGATTTTGCCAGACTTTGTCGGTTTTCGTGCCATTCTGCGCTCATATCACAACGAACGAGACAAATGAACAATTATTGACAGCGCTACCATCGCGTTGCTAAAAACCTCGGGACTGCGGATGATAATGCTTGGCTGAATTCGGCTGGATGGCATTAAAGTCGAACAAGACAGCATGACGCCGGCCTTCGTCCGATGGCGTCAGAAAACAGAAAATGGATGGGAGAGAAGTTCGATGTCGTCGGTACAGATTCGCGACGTGCGTAAGTCGTTCGGTAATTTTGAGGTTTTGCACGGCGTTTCGATTCCGATCGAGGACGGCGAGTTCGTTGTTCTCGTGGGCCCCTCCGGTTGCGGCAAATCGACCCTGCTGCGGATGCTCGCAGGTCTGGAAAACATCACGTCAGGCACGATTTCGATCGGCGACAAGGTGGTCAACAACGTCCAGCCGAAAGAGCGCGACATTGCGATGGTGTTCCAGAATTATGCGCTCTATCCGCATATGACGGTCGCCGACAATATGGGCTTCTCGCTCAAGCTGCGCGGCGCGAGCGCCGAGGAAATCAATGGCGGCGTCAAGCGCGCCGCAGAAATCCTGGCGCTGACCCCGCTGCTCGAACGCTATCCCCGGCAATTGTCCGGCGGCCAGCGCCAGCGCGTCGCCATGGGCCGCGCCATCGTGCGCGATCCCCAGGTGTTTCTGTTCGACGAGCCGCTGTCCAACCTCGACGCCAAGCTGCGCGTTGCGATGCGCACCGAAATCAAGGAACTGCACCAGCGCCTGCGCACCACGACGGTCTACGTCACCCATGACCAGATCGAAGCCATGACCATGGCCGACAAGATCGTGGTGATGCATGACGGCATCGTCGAGCAGATGGGCACGCCGCTTGAGCTCTACGACACGCCGGCCAACCAGTTCGTGGCGGGCTTTATCGGTTCGCCGGCGATGAACTTCCTCAAAGGCAAAGTGAAGTCGAACGGAGTGGCCTCCTTCGAAGGTCCGAACGGCGTCAAACTGCCGCTGAGCTCGGCGCCGGCCAATTCCGAGGGCCGGCCGGCCGTCTATGGCGTGCGGCCCGAGCACTTCACCATCGCAGATGATGGCGCCGAAGCGGAGATCGTGGTGGTCGAGCCGACCGGCTCGGAAACCCAGGTCTTCGCCAAGCTCGGCGGCGAACAGGTCGTCGCGGTATTCCGCGAGCGGCATCAATTCAATCCGGGCGACAAGATCCGGCTCAAGCCCGACCCGTCGCTCGTGCATTTGTTCGACGAGACGACTGGCAAGCGACTGAACGCCTGAAAATGACAATCAGATTCGGTAGCCGTACGAACTTGACGGCTGCATCGTAAATGACCTGGAAAAATCCGAGTAACCAGGCTGGTTTGAGATTTATTGGGTGAATCCGGGAGGAAATGAAAAGCACAAGACCGACGTTACATCGAGAGACCTGCATGTCTCGCAAACATCGAGACCGAGATTGAATATCCGGTGCCGGTGTAGACGGATACATTCAGGGGGAATTCGCAATGCTCAAGGCGGCTCCATTCCAAGGTAGCGCAATGGTGCCGCGCACGGTTTGTTAAAGCGCTTGTCGCTTGACAGACTGAAACGGCGTTTCATTCCCTACGACAGAATCTGGATGGAGTTTCCGGCCGTCGCCGTATACATTCGTGTTGGCGCCGTCGGCAACACTCGATCCTTGTTCAATTAACGGGCCACAAGAGCCCCGCTTCAAAATCAGGAGACGCTTACCCACGCTTCCCAGGGAGGGGATTCAATGACCAAGATCAATCGACGTAAATTCCTGAAGACCACCGGCGGCATGGCCGCCGTCCTGGCGTCCGTCAAGATGCCGGCCATCGCACAGGGCACGCCGGAAGTGCACATTCTGCGCTGGAATGACTTCGTTCCCGCCTGCGATGCCTATCTGAAGACCAAGCTGTTCCCCGAAGCGGAGAAGGCGCTCGGCATCAAGGTCAAGTTCGAAACCGTCAACGCCAACGATCTGCAGGCGCGCATTACGTCGGGCATTCAGGCCGGCGCCGGCCCCGATGTGATCATGCTGAACAACAACCATCCTCACCTCTACAAGGCGAGCCTCGTCGATGTGTCCGACGTTGCGGCGGATGTCGCGAAGGCCCAGGGCGATTGGTACAAAGCCGCATTGGCCAACGCCTCGTCGGGCGGCCAGTTCTTCGGCGTGCCGATGAACTACGTCGGCGGCTTGAACGCCTGGCGCGTGTCGATGTTCAAGGACATCGGGCTGACCGAATTCCCCAAGACCTGGGACGCCTATCGTGACGCAGGCAAGAAATTGAAGGCCAAGGGCTTTCCGATCGGCCAGTCGCTCGGCCAGTCGTTCGGCGATCCGGTCGGCTTCGCGTATCCGTTCCTGTGGTCGTTCGGCGGGGCCGAGGTCGACGACAAGGGCAAGGTCGCCATCAACTCGAAGGAAACCATCGAGGCCGTCAAATACATGACCGGTCTTTGGAAGGATTCGATGGACGAGGGCGGCCTCGCGTGGGACGACTCGTCCAACAACCGCGCCTTCCTGGCCAGCACCATCTGCACGACGCTGAACGGCGCATCCATCTACATCGAGGCTTCGCGCAAGCCCGACCAGTACAAGATGGCCGACGGCAAGCCGCTCAAGGACGACATCCAGCACGCATTCTTGCCGGCAGGTCCGAAAGGCGTGTTCGGTCTTCATCTCGTTCAGTCGCACGTCATTCCGACCTATTCGAAGAACCAGAAGCCGGCCAAGGATCTGCTGCGGTTCATGCAGACCAAGGCCAACTACGAGCCGTGGTTCGAGACGGGACAGGGCTTCTACACGCCGCCCACGTCCGGATGGGAAACGCACAAGGTCTGGACGCAGAATCCGGTGATGGCGCCGTTCGCGTTGATCGGAAAGTCAGGTTTGGCGCCCGGATATCCCGGTGAGCCGAATGCCAAAGCCGCCGAAGTGCTGTCTAAATACCTGATCGGCAACATGTTTGCAGCGGCCATCAAGGGCCAGTCGGCCGAGGACGCCGTCAAGGCGTGCGAGAGCCAGCTGAAATCGATCTACGGCGCCTGACGCGAGCAGGCCCCTGTCGCCGCTCGTGGCGACAGGGACCTTTCCGCATTGCCGTTTTTCTCGGTGCGCCATTCATTGGCGACGAAGCATCATGCGTCTACACCTGGATTCTGGATTGATGTAATGGCGACGACTGAGATGTCTGTTCCCGGCGGCGGTATCATCGTCGGCAAGCCGAAATGGCGACCGTTGGAGAGCGAGGGCAACCTCGCGATGCTGCTTCTGTTGCCGACGATCGCGCTGTTGCTGATGTTCATCGCCTACCCGTTCATGCGCGGGATTTTGCTGGCCGTCACCAATTCGAAGGTCGGCGTGATCGGCGATTTCGTCGGTTTCGAGAACTTCGCGCGCCTGTTGAAGGACCCGATTTTCCACGCCGTCGTCTACAACACGTTCCTCTACACATTTGTCACGACGGTGTTCAAACTCATCCTGGGTCTCTGGCTCGCCCTGCTTCTCAATCGCGATTTCAAGTTCAAGGCGTTCACGCGCGCCTTCATCCTGCTGCCGTTCATTGTGCCGACCGTGCTCGCCTGCTTCGCCTGGAAGTGGATGTTCGATCCGACCTTCTCGGTGCTGAACTGGATGCTGTTCAAGCTGGGCGTCGTTGCTGCGGGTGCGGGCGTCAACTGGCTCGGCGACGGCGATCTTGCGATGCTGTCGATCATGATCGTCAACATCTGGCGCGGCGTGCCGTTCTTCGCGATTTCGCTGATGGCGGGCCTGCAGACCATCAGTCCTGACCTTGGTGAGGCCGCCGCCATCGACGGTGCCAAGCCGTTGCAGCGGTTCTGGTACATTACCTGGCCGCTGCTGATGCCGGTGACCATGGTCGTGGTGCTGTTTTCGGTCATCCAGACCTTTTCCGACTTCCAGATCGTTTATGTCATGACCGGCGGCGGCCCGGCCAATGCGACCCACCTGTTCGCGACCTATGCCTACCAGCTCGGCGTCGGCACCGGCCTGCTCAGTCAAGGCGCCGCCGTCTCGCTCGCGATGTTCCCGCTTCTGTTTGGCATTGTGATCTTTCAGTTGATGTACATCCGCAGGGTGGAGACACGGTGATGAGTAATTGCTTCTCCTCTCCACTCAGCCTGGAGTCCCGCCTATGATCGAGGGTGCAGCCTGGCGCCGGTGGGTGTTCTTTCGCCTGCCGATGGCGATCTTCCTGATCTTCCTGCTGTTCCCGTTCTATTGGATGATCATCACGACGTTCCGACCCGACGGTGAGCTCTACATCCCCTGGTATCGGGCTAACTACAAACCGTTCTGGACATGGAATCCGACCACGGCGCACCTCAAATATCTGTTCGGCGAGACCACTTTCGCGATCTGGATGTGGAACACCACCTTCATTGCAGTCGTCGCAACCGCCATCTCACTGTTTTGCGGCGTACTCGCCGGCTATGCCCTGTCGCGGCTGACCTTCAAGGGCGCGGCTCTGCTCGGTACGACGATTTTCATCACTTACCTGGTGCCGCAGACGCTGCTGTTCATTCCACTGTCCGAGATCATCCGTACCTATAGCCTCGGAGACACGCCCTGGTCGCTGATCCTGAGCTATCCGACCTTCCTCATCCCGTTCTGCACCTGGCTGATGATGGGCTACTTCAAATCCGTTCCGAAGGAGCTGGAGGAGTGCGCGCGTATCGACGGCGCCGCACGCTGGCAGGCGATGCTGTACATCATCATCCCGGTGGCTGTGCCGGGCATCCTGTCCGCCATGATCTTCGCGTTTACCCTCAGTTGGAACGAATTCATCTACGCCCTCGTATTCCTGTCGAGCCCGGAGCAGAAGACCGTGCCCGTCGGCGTCATCTCGGAACTCGTGCGCGGCGACGTGTTCTTCTGGGGACCGCTGATGGCCGGCGCGCTGTTAGGCTCGATTCCGGTCGCCATTGCCTACTCGTTCTTTGTCGAACAGTACGTTTCTGGCGTGACCGGGAGCGTCAAGGGTTAGCGGACGAAGTGCCTTGCCGAGGGGCAAGCCACTAAAGCACAACGAAACTGGACGACTGGGGACAGAGAGCGGCAATGTCAAATGTAACGATCCGGCATGTGCACAAGCATTACGCCGATTTTCATGCGGTGAAGGGCGTCTCGCTCGAGATCAAGGACAAGGAGTTCGTCGTGCTCGTCGGCCCGTCGGGCTGTGGCAAGACCACCACATTGCGCATGGTTGCGGGGCTCGAGACGATCTCCGAGGGCGACATCATGATTGGCAACAAGATCGTCAATGAGCTGCCACCCATGGACCGTGACATCGCCATGGTGTTCCAGAACTACGCGCTCTATCCGCATATGACGGTCTACGACAACATGGCTTTCGGCCTGAAGATGAGGAAATTCGACAAGGCGGAGATCGCCAAGCGGGTCAACAACGCCGCCGATATCCTTGACATCAAGGACCATCTCATGCGCAAGCCCCGCATGCTGTCGGGTGGACAACGCCAGCGCGTCGCGCTCGGCCGTGCGATCGTGCGCAATCCGCAAGTCTTCCTGTTCGACGAACCGCTGTCCAACCTCGATGCGAAGCTGCGGGTGCAGATGCGCGTTGAGCTCAAGAAGCTGCACCAACGCCTCGCCACGACTTCGATCTACGTCACCCATGATCAGGTCGAGGCGATGACGCTGGGGGATCGGGTCGTCGTGATGAAGGACGGCCTGATCCAGCAGGTCGGCGAGCCGTTCGAACTCTACACCAACCCCGCCAACAAATATGTGGCCGGATTTATCGGTTCACCGGCGATGAATTTCGCCGACACGATGATCGAGGAAGTGGGGAACGCGGTCTACGCCACCAATCCGACGATGAGGATCCGCGTGCCGGAGCAGATCGCAGCGCGCATGGGCCCGTACAAGGGCAAGCCCGCGACGCTCGGCATCCGACCGGAAGACCTGCACATGGCCACCGGCGCTGACCCGGAAGACCTTTCGTTCGATGCGGTGGTGGAGGTCGGCGAGCAGCTCGGTTCCGAAATCATCCTGGACTTGAAAGCCGGCGGTAGCACGATGGTCGCCAGCGTCGAGCCAACCGTCAAGGTGAAGCCGCAGCAGACGATCCGTCTCGGCATCAACCCGGCGGGTCTTCGGTTCTTCGACGCGACGACCGAGATGGCAATTTGACCACCGCACTCGGTGCCTGCGGCGAGCACAACTCAGTGTTCCGCCGTATCTGCTTGTCATGGGAGTGTAGCCGCGATATGGGCCTGCCTGCGTCCAGGTTTTAAGAACAAGAAGGAGACGGGTCTTGCACATCCTTATTCTCGGTGCCGCCGGCATGGTCGGCCGCAAGCTGACCGAGCAATTGCTGCGCGACGGTCGGCTCGGCAAGCAGGACATCAGCCGCATGACGCTGCAGGACGTGGTGGCGCCCACCAAGCCCGCCACCTCGATCCCGGTCAACGTCGTCGCCTCCGATTTTGCCGATGCCGGTGCCGCGGCGCCGCTGATCGCCGAACGGCCTGACGTGATCTTCCATCTCGCCGCGATCGTGTCGGGCGAGGCGGAGGCCGAATTCGACAAGGGCTATCGCATCAATCTCGACGGTACGCGCTACCTGATCGACGCGATCCGAGCGATCGGCGGCGGCTACAAGCCGCGGCTGGTGTTCACGTCCTCGATCGCGGTGTTCGGCGCGCCGTTCCCCGAAAAGATCGGCGACGAGTTCTTCCATACGCCATTGACGAGCTACGGCACCCAGAAGTCGATCTGCGAACTCCTGATCAACGACTACACCCGCAAGGGCCTGCTCGATGGCATCAGCATCCGCCTGCCGACGATCTGCGTGCGGCCGGGCAAGCCGAACAAGGCAGCGTCCGGATTCTTCTCCAACATCATCCGCGAGCCGCTGGCGGGCGAGGAGGCGGTGCTGCCGGTGACCGAAGACGTGCGGCACTGGCATGCCTCGCCGAAATCGGCGGTCGGCTTTCTCATGCACGCCGGCACCATGGACCTCAATGCGATGGGCGCGCGGCGCAATCTCAGCATGCCCGGAATGTCGGTGACCGTCGGCGAACAGATCGCAGCGCTCGACCGCGTCGCCGGCAAGAATGTCACCGCGCGCATCAAGCGGGTGCCCGATCCGACCATCATCAGCATCGTGAGCGGCTGGCCGCGCGATTTCGTCACCGACCGCGCGCTCAAGCTCGGCTTCACCACGGCCGAGAAAACTTTTGACGACATCATCCGGATTCACATCGCGGATGAGCTCGGCGGCAAGTTCGCGGCCTGACGTGTCGACACGCGTTGCCGCATGGATGCGGTCATGACCAGGGTAGCCTGCATCGGCGAATGCATGGTCGAGCTGAAACAGGCCGAGGGCGGCCTGTTTTCACGTGGCTATGGCGGCGACACACTGAATACCGCCGTCTATCTCGCCCGCCTTGGTGCCGGCACCGATTACATCACGGCACTCGGCGACGACACGCTGAGCGACGAGATGATCGCGGGCTGGGCAGCCGAGGGCGTTGGCACGGCACGGGTGTCCCGGCTGCCAGGCAAATTGCCGGGCCTCTACATGATCCAGACCGACGACAAGGGCGAACGGCGCTTCTTTCACTGGCGCGACAGCGCCGCCGCCCGCAGCCTGATGGATTTGCCGGAGACGGCGGATATCCTGAATTCACTGGCGAGTTACGACATCGTTTATCTCTCGGCGATCACGCTGTCGCTTTACAATGACGCTGGTCGCGGGCGGCTGTTCTCGGGAATCAAGCGTGCGCGGGAAAGCGGCGCGCGTTTTGCCTTCGATACCAACTTCCGCGCCCGCGGCTGGCCGGACCTGGAGATCGCCCGCACCGTTTATCAGGATGCGTTCAATCTCGCCGATATCGTCTTGGCCTCGACCGAGGATTTGCTGCCGCTCTATCCCCATGCGACCAACGAAGACCTGCTGGCGCGCATTCCGGGCGGGGAGGTCGTTCTAAAACTTTCAGAACCCGCGAGCATCCTTCGTCTCGACGGGGTCTTGCATCGGACCAGGGCCGAACCGCTGACGAAACCCGTCGTCGATACCACCGCGGCGGGCGACAGTTTTGCAGCCGCCTACATCGCCGCACGGCTTGCGGGTGCGGAGCCGGTTGAGGCCGCGCGGGCCGGGCACCGCCTCGCCGGCGTCGTGGTATGTCACCCCGGTGCGATTATTCCGCGCAACGCAATGCCGGCCTGATATCGTTGGCACACCAATAACCTCTCGCAAGGCGTCCCTATGAGCGTGAATGTAACAGCAAGGCAGGAAAAGCTCGCGGCTTTGGTGAAGTCCGCCACCGTCATACCGGTGCTGACCATCGAGCGGCTGGAAGATGCGGTGCCGCTGGCCAGGGCGCTGGTTGCCGGGGGCGTGCGCATGCTGGAAGTGACGCTGCGCACGCCGGTGGCGATCGAGGCCGCCAAGGCCATGATCGCTGAGGTGCCGGACGCGATTGTCGGGATCGGCACCATCCTGAACGGCGATGATCTCAAGCGAACCGAGGCGCTCGGCGCCAAATTCGGCATTAGCCCCGGTGCGACGCCCGAACTGCTGAAGGCTGCGGCCGCCAGCGACCTGCCGTTTGCGCCGGGTATCGCGACCGCGTCCGAACTGATGCAGGCGCTGGCGCACGGGTTCGACCTCGTGAAATTCTTCCCGGCGGAACAGTCCGGCGGTATCAAGGCACTGCGCGCCCTCGCAGGACCGTTTCCGAACATTCGGGTTTGCCCGACCGGCGGCATCGGCGAGGCCAATGCGGCGTCCTGGCTGGCCGAGCCGAACGTGCTGGCAGTCGGCGGTTCCTGGCTGTGCCCGGCGGCGGATATACGGTCCGGCAACTGGGCCGGCATTTCTGCCATGTGCGCGCGGGCGATGAAAACGCTGAAACCGGCGTGAAGTATTTTTTCCGATAGGGTACAAAACCGTCCGAACCGGAACAGGGAGAACGACCATGACAGCCAGCATCGTGGGATGGGCGCACACGCCATTCGGCAAGTTCGACGCGGAAACCGTTGAGAGCCTGGTGGTGAAGGTAGCGACCGACGCATTGGCCGATGCCGGCATTTCCGCTGGCGATGTCGACGAGATCGTGCTCGGGCATTTCAATGCCGGCTTCTCGCCGCAGGATTTCACCGCCTCGCTGGTGCTGCAGGCCGACCCCAAATTGCGCTTCAAGCCGACCACGCGGGTCGAGAACGCCTGCGCCACCGGCTCGGCCGCGGTGCATCAGGGCATCCGCGCGATTGCCGCGGGTGCCGCCAAGATCGTGCTCGTGGTCGGCGTCGAGCAGATGACGCGGACGCCGGGTCCGGAGATCGGCAAGTATCTCCTGAAAGCGTCGTATCTGCCCGAGGACGGCGACACCGTCGGCGGTTTTGCCGGGGTGTTCGGCAAGATCGCGCAGAGCTATTTCCAGAAATATGGCGACCAGTCCGACGCGCTGGCGATGATCGCGGCGAAGAACCACAAGAACGGCGTCGCTAACCCCTATGCGCAGATGCGCAAGGACTTTGGCTACGAGTTCTGCCGTGCCGAGAGCGAGAAGAACCCGTTCGTCGCGGGTCCTCTGAAGCGGACCGATTGCTCGCTGGTGTCGGATGGCGCGGCAGCCTTGGTGCTGACGGATTCGGAAACCGCCAAGACCATGGGCAAGGCGGTGAATTTCCGCGCCACCGCGCATGCGCAGGATTTCCTGCCGATGTCCAAGCGCGACATCCTGCAGTTTGAAGGCTGCACGGTCGCCTGGCAGCGCGCGTTGCAGCAGGCCGGCGTCAGCCTTTCCGATCTGTCGTTCGTCGAAACCCATGACTGCTTCACGGTCGCCGAGCTGATCGAATATGAAGCGATGGGCCTGACGCCGCGCGGGCAGGGCGCCCGCGCCATCAAGGAAGGCTGGACACAGAAGGACGGCAAGCTGCCGGTCAATCCGTCCGGCGGCCTCAAGGCCAAGGGCCACCCGATCGGCGCCACCGGCGTTTCCATGCATGTGATGAGCGCGATGCAACTGGTCGGCCAGGCGCCCGAGGGCATGCAGCTGAAGAATCCGAAACTCGCCGGCATCTTCAACATGGGTGGCGCCGCGGTGGCGAATTACGTCTCGGTGCTGGAGCCGGGGAAGTAAGACGCCAGAATTGTAGGGTGGGCAAAGCGAAGCGTGCCCACCACTTCTACCGACACAGATGCGGTGGGCACGGCGCAAGCGCGCCTTTGCCCACCCTACGAAGCTTGACGCATACGCCCATACGCGTGGCGCGCTTGATCTTCCGGAAAACCTCCCGTTACTAGGTCGCAACAACGACATCCGGGAGCGAATTGGGCATGGGACCACTAAAAGGCATCAAGGTCGTCGACATGACGTCCGTGCTGATGGGGCCCTTTGCCACCCAGACGCTCGGCGATTACGGCGCCGACATCATCAAGGTGGAATCGCATGATGGCGACGTCACGCGGCAGATTGGGCCGACGCGGCATCCCGGCATGGGGCCGGTGTTCCTCAACACCAACCGCAACAAGCGCAGCATCTGCCTCGATTTGAAGAAGCCGGCCGGGCGCGACGCCGTGCTGCGACTGATCGCGAAGGCCGACGTGCTGGTCTACAATGTGCGCCCGCAGGCGATGGCGCGGCTGCAGCTCGGCTACGACGTGGTCTCGAAAATCAACCCGCGCCTGATCTATGCCGGCGTGTTCGGCTTCGGTCAGGACGGGCCCTATGCCGCCAAACCCGCTTACGACGATCTGATCCAGGGCGCCACCGCGCTGCCGGCGCTGATGGCGCAGACCGGCGACGGCGTGCCGCGCTATGTTCCGAATGCCTTGGTCGACCGCATCGTCGGGCTCACCGCGGTCGGCGCGATCTGCGCCAGCCTGGTAGACCGCGACCGCACGGGCCGCGGCCAGCGCGTCGATATCCCCATGTTCGAGACCATGGCGAGTTTCGTGATGGGCGATCACATGGGCGGGCTCACCTATGAGCCGCCGCTCGACAAGGGTGGCTACGCCCGGCATCTGTCGCCGGACCGGCGGCCCTACAAGACCTCCGACGGCTACATCTGCGTGATCGTCTACAACGACAAGCAGTGGACGAATTTCTTCGCCGCCACCGGCCGCGACGATCTTCGCACCAATCCCAAATTCGCGACCTTTGCCGGTCGCGCCACCAATATCGACACCGTCTATGCCGAACTGGCGCGCATCCTGGAGACCAAGAGCACGTCCGAATGGACTGCCATTCTGGAGAAGGCCGACGTGCCTGTCATGCCGATGCATGATCTGGAAAGCCTGCTGCAGGACCCGCACATCGTCGCGACCGATTTTGCGCCTGTGATCGATCACCCGACCGAGGGGCGCATTCGCAACATGCGGTCGTCGGCGCGGTGGTCGGAAACGCCGGTGGAGATGACGCGGCTGGCGCCGCGCCTCAGCGAGCACAGCGCCGAGATTTTGCAGGAAGCAGGTTTTTCGGCAGACGAGATTGCGGCCCTGGTTCGCGACGGCGTCACCAAGGCTGTTGCCGACACGTAGTACCGAGCCACCTGGCACCTCCTGGAACTGACAAGGGAACTTCTGATGATCGCGTTCGCCCGCCTGCATCTCGTGGCCAGCAGCATCTTGCTCGCCATGTCTGCGGCCGGTCATGCCGCCATGCCGGCCGATGCACCTGACGCCCGCGATCACGCGCTGATCAGCCGCTACGCGGGCTCCTGGCTGGTCGCGCAGGACGTGAAGGGTTTCGACCAGGTCGCAGTCCCGCTCGGCAGCAAGAATGGCGAGGTTGCAAGAGCCGAGGGTCGCGTGACGCGCTTGTTCTATCTGGCGCCCGCCGGCAAGTCGGTCGTGGAAGTTCAGCGCAATTACGAGCAGGCATTGGAGCGCGTCGGCGCAGCAAAGCGGGGCGGTTGCGCCGAGGATTGCGGTTCGAGCAGTTTTGGGAAGCTTCGCGAGGTGCCGGCAAATCCATCGCTGCCGAAGGCCCAACTGGAGGGGTGGAGCCCGGTCACCTTGCTGCAGCAGTGGCAGGAATCCGGCAGCGAGCGCTATTGGTACGGCACCATGGAGGCGTCCGGCTCGACACTGCATGTGGCGATCCTCTCGGCCAAGCCCGGTACGATCGCCCTGGCCGGCAAGTATGTCGCCACGGTCGTGGAGATTGTCGAGACCAAGGCGATGGAAGCCGACAAGGTTGTGGTGGACGCGGGTGCGTTGACGAAGGGACTGCAGAGCGAAGGAAAGGTGGCGTTATATGGCCTTTACTTCGATACGGGGAAAGCCACTATCAAGCCGGAGTCCAAGCCGCAGCTCGACCAGATGGCGCGGCTGTTGCAGTCCGACGGATCGCTCAAGGTTCACATCGTGGGGCACACCGACAATCAGGGCGCGCTGGACGGCAACCTTGCTCTGTCCAAAGCGCGGGCACAGACGGTCGTGGATGCCTTGAGCACAACGTACAAGGTCGATGCCAAGCGCCTGTCGGCGGCCGGCGTTGCCAGCTATGCGCCGCTCGGCAACAACGCGACGGACGCGGGCCGCGCGCGCAATCGCCGGGTGGAAATGGTGCTGCAGTAGCGCGGCGTGGCTGTCGTCAGGACACAGGAGCACAAAGATGGATTTCGCGCTGTCGGCCAACCAGGAATCGATCCGCGACGCGATCGGGAAAATCTGTTCGCGCTTTGACGACGCCTATTGGCTGAAGAAGGATAAGGAAGGCGGCTATCCCGCCGACTTCCACCGCGCGCTGGCCGATGCCGGCTGGCTCGGCATCTGCATTCCCGAGGAATATGGCGGCTCGGGGCTCGGCATCACCGATGCCGCGATCATGATGCGCACGATCTCCGAGTCGGGCGCCGGCATGTCCGGCGCATCTGCCGTGCACATGAACGTGTTCGGGCTCAATCCGGTGGTCGTGTTCGGCACCAAGGAGCAATGCACGCGCATGCTGCCGCCGATCATCGACGGGCGCGACAAATCCTGCTTTGCGGTGACCGAGCCCAATACCGGGCTCAACACCACGCAGCTGAAAACCCGCGCCGTGCGCAAGGGCGACAAATATATCGTCAACGGCCAGAAGGTCTGGATCTCGACCGCCCAGGTCGCCAACAAGATATTGCTGCTGGCGCGCACCACGCCGCTGGAAGAGGTGAAGACGCCGACGCAGGGCCTGAGCCTGTTCTATACGGATTTCGACAAGCAGCGCGTTGCCGTGCATGAGATCGAGAAGATGGGCCGCAAGCCCGTCGATTCCAACGAATTGTTCTTCGCGAACTTTGAAATTCCGGTCGAGGATCGCCTCGGCGAGGAAGGCCGCGGTTTCGAATATATCCTGCACGGCATGAATCCCGAGCGCATCCTGATCGCAGCCGAAGCCGTCGGGCTTGGCCAGGTCGCGCTGTCGCGGGCGTCGGCCTATGCCAAAAACCGCATCGTGTTCAATCGCCCGATCGGCATGAACCAGGGCATCCAGCACCCGCTCGCGAAAAACTGGATGGAACTGGAAGCCGCTTGGCTGATGGTGCTTTCCGCCGGCTGGCAATACGACCAGGGCCTGCCGTGCGGCCCGGCGGCCAATGCCGCGAAATACCTCGCCGCCGAAGCCGGCTTCCACGCCTGCGAGCAGGCCGTCATGACCCATGGCGGCTTTGGTTACGCCAAGGAATATCACGTCGAGCGTTACTTACGGGAATCCCTGATCCCGCGCATCGCCCCGATCAGCCCGCAGCTCATTCTCAGCTTTATTGCCGAGAAGGTGCTGGGGCTGCCGAAGTCGTATTGAGATGACGACGAGTAAGGAGGCGGCGTCATGAGCTTCATCACCGGCGTCGGACTGACGTCCTACGGCAAGCACGAAGGCTCGTCTTCGCTCGATCTCATGAGCAAGGCGGCCGAGATGGCGATTGCCGACGCCGGGCTGAAGCGCTCCGAAGTCGACGGCATCCTTTGCGGCTACAGCACGGTGTCGCCGCACATCATGCTGGCGACCGTGTTCGCCGAGCATTTCGGCATCCGGCCGTCCTACGCCCACGCCGTGCAGGTCGGCGGCGCCACCGGGCTCGCGATGACCATGCTCGCGCATCATCTCGTCGATGCCGGCATCGCAAAACATGTGCTGGTGGTCGGCGGTGAAAACCGCCTGACGGGGCAAAGCCGCGACGCCTCGATCCAGGCGCTGGCGCAGGTTGGCCACCCCGACTATGAGGTGACGCTGGGGCCGACGATCCCGGCCTATTACGGCCTCGTTGCGTCGCGCTACATGCACGAATACGGCGTCACCCAGCAAGACCTCGCCGAATTCGCGGTGCTGATGCGTGCGCACGCGCTGACCCATCCCGGCGCCCAGTTCCATGAAGCGATCACGGTCGCCGACGTGATGGCGTCGAAGCCGGTGGCGATGCCGCTGAAGCTGCTCGATTGCTGCCCGGTGTCCGATGGCGGCGCGGCGTTTGTGGTCAGCCGCGAGCGCACGGGTTCAGCCGGCGTCAAGGTGCGTGGCGCCGCGCAGGCGCATACCCATCAGCATGTCACGGCGGCACCGGCCTTGAGCGAACTCGGCGCCGAGATTTCGATCGCGAAAGCCAAAGCCACATCCGGCCTTGCGATCTCCGACGTGCGCTATGCGGCGGTCTACGACAGTTTCACCATCACGCTGGCGATGCTGCTGGAGGACCTCGGCCTTGCCAAACGCGGCGAGGCCGCAGCAAAGGTGCGGGCAGGGTATTTTGGTCGCGACGGCGAGGTGCCGCTGAACACCCATGGCGGTCTGCTGAGTTACGGGCATTGCGGCGTCGGCGGCGCGATGGCGCATCTGGTCGAAACCCATCTGCAGATGACGGGGCGCGCTGAAAATCGCCAGGTCCGCGATGCCTCGATCGCGCTATTGCACGGCGACGGCGGCGTGCTGTCGTCCCATGTCAGCATGTTCCTGGAGCGGGTGCGATGAACGCGGATTGGACCAAGGGCGGCGAAGGCATCGTCTACCAATCCTGCGCCGCTTGCGGGAAGGTGCAATATTTCCGTCGCAGCTTTTGCGCGGCCTGCGGCGCGCCGGATCCGGTGGAGAAATCCGCAAGTGGAGCAGGGACGGTCTACGCGACCTCGCTGGTATGCCGCGCCGCAACGCCGGAGACCCGCGCGCACGTTCCCTACAATATTCTGCTGGTCGATACGCCGGAAGGTTTTCGCATGATGGCCCATGGCGACCACGATCTCGCCATCGGCGATCAGGTCAGCGTGCGCTACCAGCCCTTTGCGGGGCGGCTGATTCCATATTTCGCAAAAGCGAAGTAGCGCAGGGCGTTATCGCGCGAAGTCAAAACAAAGGGCAAAGCTCCGAAGCAATCCAGAGTGACGCGGAACGGATGTTTTCTGGATTGCTTCGTAACGCTTTTACTCACAAGCCGCGGTTTCACCGCGCGTAGAAGATGACGCTGGCGATGACGAGCATTGCCGTCACCGCCAGCATTTGCGCAAGCGCCTCCGAGGCCGCCCTTTTGGTGGCTTGCTTCATGCTTTCTCCCTAGACTCGGGCAAGACTCATCGCTGCGTGACAAGCACGCTGGACGGTCCATTATTTTTTACTCGGAACACCCCGCGACGATCATTCGCTTCGATTGAGTCCCCACTCAGCGAACATCGACCGTGCCAAGTTTGAACAGCAATGCGGCGGCATTTTGGCTCAGGCGCAGCCGGATTTTGCGCGCGTGGTGGCGATTTCCGAGCATCGCCCGGTTGATCCGCAGGGAACCGCAAGGCATGATCCGCCTGCAAAATCAAAGAGAACAAGGTGAGAAATGGCCCGCATCGAATACAGCGATCCCGCTAAACACAACGACCGTACCCGCGAAATCCTCGGCAAGAACCGCAATGCCAACATTTTCAGAATGATGGCGCATTCGCCGAGCTATTTCGAGCAATATTGCCGGCTGGGCGGTGCGATCAGGCACAAGGGTGAGCTCGATCCGGTCGTGCGCGAACTTGCCATCACCCGCACCGGCATTCTGTGTGAGGCGCCTTACGAAATCGTCGCGCACAAGCGTATCGGCAAGAACGTCGGCGTCACCGACGAGCAGAACGAGGCGTTGGAAAACTGGCAGTCGGCCACATGCTTCAATGAGGTGCAGCGCGCCGCGCTCGCCTTCACCGATGAGATCGTCAAGCTGCACAAGCCGACCGATGCGACCTTCAACTCCATTGCGTCGAAACTGACGCCGGCCGCGCTGATCGAGCTGCAGCTTTCGGTTGGCTTCTACATCATGACGTCGAAGTTCCTGGAAACCTTTGCGATCGACCTGCAGCCGGCGACCGAAGTGATTCCATAGGTGGGCGAGAGTATGACTGAAGAGGAACTCGACGCCTCGGTAAGCGTGACCATCGCCCGGCTACATCAGGCGATGGCCAGAGTTGCCAATGGCGATGTGTCCGCGATTAAGGCGCTTTATTCGCACACCTCGGAAGCGACCAGCTTCTACGGCTGGGGCGGCTACGAGAAGGGATGGGAAGCGGTGTCTCGGCGGTGGGACTGGGCCGGCGCGAGGTTCAAGGGCGGAACCGTCCATCACGAGAATATCTCCAAGGTCGTCACCCCTGCGATGTTCTACGTGACCGATATCGAGACCTTCGAAAACCAACGCGTCGCCGACGTCGAAGGCATCACCGGCTGGTCCAATCGGGTTACGCATATCTTTTGCCGCGAGGCCGGCGAATGGCGCCTCGTTCACCGCCATGGCAACCGGCTGGAATCGCAGCACGAGCCATCCACCAAACTTGGCGAGGTTGGCCGCTGAGGCGATGGTTTGCCGTCGGCTTCCATTCAATAACGACTGTGTTCGGATGCGGGTGCCCTCATGAGCAACGGATGGGAGCTTTCAGCGCAAGCCTGGATCGACTCCATGGGCGAGCGCGGAGATTGGGGCCGCGAGCACGTGCTCGATCCGGTCATGCTCAGCCGCGTGGCGGCAGGCCGGTTCGGGCGTGCGCTGGATGTGGGCTGCGGCGAGGGCCGCTTCTGCCGAATGCTGAAGGCCGCCGGCATCGCAGCGACAGGGATCGATCCGACCCTTCAATTGCTCGAGGTCGCAAGGCAGCGCGATCCATCCGGCGACTACCGGTCCGGCAATGCCGAGCAGCTTGAATTCGAGGCGGCAAGCTTCGATCTGGTTGTCAGCTACCTCACGCTGATCGATATCGTCGATTTCAGAACGGCGATCAACGAGATGGCCAGGGTTCTGAAACCCGGCGGCTCGCTGCTGATCGCAAATCTCACCGGCTTCACGTCGGCCGCCGCCGATCAGGGGTGGGTGAAAGATGCCGAAGGACGCCATCTTCACTTTCCCGTCGATCGTTACCTCGAAGAGTTTCCATTCTGGTTCGAATGGGCGGGAATACGCATCCAGAACTGGCACCGGCCGTTGGCCGCCTACATGACGGCCTTTCTCGACAGCGGCCTGCAGCTGACGTTTTTCGCAGAGCCCGGACCGTTGTCCGGCGACCCCGCGCATCAGGAGCGGGCTCGACGGGTGCCCTGGTTCGTCGTGATGGAATGGCGGCGGTCTTCGGTGGGATGAACTCAGGCCCGCGGCCCGTACCGCCGCAGCGCTTCCAGCGTCAGCCCTTTGCCGACCGCGCCAAACGTGTCGCCTTCGACGAGACGGGCCGCCGGCACCGCCTTCCTGATCGCATTGCGGACATGGGCGAGCTGCACCGAACCGCCGGTCAGGAAGACAGCGTCGATATCCTCAGGCCCAAGCCCCGCCTGCGTGAGGCAATTCTTGATGCGGGCGGCGATACGCTCGGCCAGTTGACTGGTATGGCTGACCAGCTCGGGGCGGCTGATGCCGGCGTTGAGGCCGGGCATCACCCATTCCAGCGGAATGTCGGCGCGGCGCTTGTCCGACAGGGCGATCTTGGCTTCCTCGACCTCCATCAGCAGCGTGTGGCCGCGCTGTTCCTCGACCACGCGCGCCAGCCGGTCGAGCAATTCAGGCTCGCTGGCCTCGCGCCGGACCTGGCGGATGTCCGCGAGCACGCGCGGCTCATACATGCGGTTGATGCTCGACCAGGTCGCGAGGTCGTGGAAATAGCTCGAGGGCACGTCGAGCCCGGCGCGGCTCATGGCGCTGCCGAAGCCGAACAGCGGCATCACGACGCCGAGGCTGAGCTGGCGGTCGAAATCGGTGCCGCCGATCCGCACGCCGTCATTGGCGAGAATGTCGCTCGAGCGGTTGGCCTTGGCGTGGCGTTCGGGCCCGAGCCGCACGATCGAAAAATCCGAGGTGCCGCCGCCGATATCGGCGATCAGGGCAACTTCTTCGCTTTCGATCTGGCGCTCATAATCCAGCGCCGCGGCAATCGGCTCGAATTGGAAGGTGACGTCGTCGAAGCCGACGTCTCGCGCGATCAGGCGCAGCGTCTCTTCCGCCTTGCGGTCGGCGTCGGGCGCATTGTCGACGAAATGCACGGGGCGGCCGTGCACGACATCGCGCAGTTCGAGGCCGGTAGCCTGTTCCGCGCGCCGCTTCACCGCGCCGAGATAATAGGCGATCACGTCGCGGAAGCTGGTCCGCTGGCGCCCGAGCCGGGTGGTCTCGTCGATCAGCGAGGTTCCGAGCACGGATTTGAGGCTGCGCATCAGGCGGCCCGGGGCGCCGTCGACATAGGCTGATATGGCCTTGCGCCCGATCAGGACCGCGCCGTCGACCTCATAGAAGATCGCGCTGGGAATCGTGGTGTAGCCGGCCTCCAGCTCCGCCAGGACCGGCGCCTCGCCTTCAATGGTGCCGAGCGTCGTATTCGACGTTCCGAAATCTAGACCGCAAATGGACATGGACGCTCCCAGGGGAAGCGTCCGTCTACACATTACCGGGCCGTCGATCCACACATATATTGACCCGCAAATAAGGACTTGACCCAACGATTCCGGCACTCTGGGATGCTGATCCACAGATCAATTTCTTTGCGTTTTCGCGGCTCGGGCGGGTTGATGAATCGATCCGTGGTAGTCCATAAGCGGCGTCCCGCGGCCATCATTCCGCCGCGGCCAGTCTGGAAAGAGGTTGCGTGGCAAACATCAATCGACAGATCGCAGAAGAGCTTGGCGTTCGCGAGCAGCAGATCGAGGCCACGGTCACGTTGCTCGACGGTGGCGCCACGGTCCCGTTCGTGGCGCGCTACCGCAAGGAAATCACAGGCGGGCTCGATGACGCCCAATTGCGCACCCTGGAAGAGCGCCTGACCTATCTGCGTGAGCTTGAAGAGCGCCGCGTCGCGATCCTCAATTCGGTCCGCGAGCAGGGCAAGCTCGATGCCGCACTGGAAGCCGCGATCATGGCCGCCGACAGCAAGGGGCGGCTGGAAGACATCTATCTGCCGTTCAAGCCGAAGCGTCGCACCAAGGCGGAGATTGCCAGGGAAGCCGGGCTTGAGCCGCTATCCGAACTGCTGCTGACACAGCCGCAAAACGATCCGCAGGTGGTGGCGGCCAGTTTCGTCGATGCTGAAAAGCAGGTGGCCGATGTCGCGGCGGCGCTGGAGGGGGCGCGCGCGATTTTGGTGGAACGGTTCGCCGAGGACGCCGACTTGATCGGCAAGCTGCGCGAGGAAATGTGGTCGAATGGGGTAATGACCTCGACCGTGCGCAAGGGGAAAAAGCTCGAAGGCGAGAAGTTCAAGGACTATTTCGAATACAATGGCGCGCTCCACAAGCTGCCGTCGCACCGCATCCTCGCGCTGTTCCGCGGCGAGAAGGAGGAAATCCTCGAGCTGCAGATCCTGCCCGACGCGCAGGTTCCGGTCGCCAACGTGCCGAGCGCCTATGAACTGAAGATCATGCAGCGCTTCCTGATTTCCGACCAGGGCCGCCCCGGCGACCGCTGGCTGGTCGAAACCGCACGCTGGGCGTGGCGCACCAAGATCCAGGTGCATCTCAACATCGACCTGCGGATGCGGCTGTGGACCACGGCCGAAACCGAAGGCGTGCGGGTGTTCGCCTCCAATTTGCGCGATTTGTTGCTGGCGGCGCCCGCAGGCGCGCGCGTCACCATGGGGCTCGATCCCGGCTTCCGCTCCGGCGTCAAGGTCGCGATCGTCGATGCCACCGGCAAGGTGGTGGCGACCACGGCCGTCTATCCGCATGAACCGCAGCGGCAGTGGGACGCGGCGCTGGCGACGCTAGGCAAGCTGGCGGTTGCGCACCGCGTCGATCTGATCGCGATCGGCAACGGCACCGCCTCGCGCGAGACCGACAAGCTCGCGACCGAGCTGGTCAAGTTGCTGCCGGATCTGAACATGTCGAAGATCGTGGTGTCGGAGGCGGGGGCTTCCGTCTATTCGGCCTCGGCCTTTGCGTCCGAGGAACTGCCGGAACTCGACGTCACCCTGCGCGGCGCGGTCTCAATTGCGCGGCGGCTGCAGGATCCGCTGGCTGAGCTGGTGAAAATCGACCCCAAGGCGATCGGCGTCGGGCAATACCAGCACGATCTCGGCGAATCCAAGCTGGCGCGTTCGCTCGATGCCGTGGTCGAGGACTGCGTCAACGCGGTCGGCGTCGACGCCAACACGGCGTCCGCGCCGCTGCTGGCGCGGGTGTCGGGCATCGGCGCGGGTCTGGCGCAAAGCATCGTGCAGCACCGCGACGCCAATGGCCCGTTCAAGTCGCGCAAGGGGCTGAAGGAAGTGCCGCGGCTCGGCCCGAAGGCGTTCGAGCAGTGTGCCGGCTTCCTGCGCATCCAGGGCGGCGAGGATCCGCTCGATGCCTCCGGCGTGCATCCGGAAGCCTATCCGGTGGTGCGCAAGATTCTGACCGCGACCAAGAGCGACATCAAGGCGCTGATCGGCAATGCCGAGATCGTGCGCCAGTTGAAGCCGCAGAATTTCGTCGACGACACGTTCGGTCTGCCGACGGTGACCGACATCCTGCGCGAGCTCGAAAAGCCCGGCCGCGATCCGCGCCCGGCGTTCAAGGCGGCGGTGTTCAAGGAGGGCGTCGAGGAGATCAAGGATCTCAAGCGCGGCATGATCCTCGAGGGCACCGTGACCAACGTCGCGGCGTTCGGCGCTTTCGTCGATATCGGCGTGCACCAGGATGGATTGGTGCACATCTCGGCGATGTCAAAGACCTTCATCAAGGATCCGCGCGAGGTGGTGAAGCCCGGCGACATCGTCAAGGTGAAAGTGCTGGAGGTCGAGGTCGCCCGCAAGCGCATCGCGCTGACGCTGCGGCTCGACGACGAGGTCGGCGACAAGGGCCCCAAGCTCTCGGACACCAAGATGCGCGAATACTCGAAGGCATCGATGACGTCGTCAGCGCCGCGCAAGGCCCAGGAATCGGGCGGCGGCGGTGCGCTCGCCGAAGCATTGCGGCGGGCCGCGGAGAAAAGCGGGCGGGGCAAGACTTAAGTCTCAAGTCCTCAGCCCTAACTCGTCAGCAAATTCACCTTGGCGTTGGCGAGGATCAGGCGGTCGGCGAGCAGTTGCGCGAGGTTGCGCATGATCCGCTCGCCGGCGCGGGGATGCTGCGCGCGAAAACGTTCGAAATCGCGGAGCGGGACCTCGAAGGCGGTCGCCGACATATCGGCCAGCACATCGGCGGAGCGGCGCTGTTCCAGCAGGGCCATCTCGCCGTAAGGCATTCCCGCCGTCAGCGTCGCCAGCCGGATGCCGTCGGGCAGGGTGACGTGAACCACACCGCTCCTGAGGAAAAACAGCGAGGTGGCGAGATCGCCTGACGCGATGATCTTTTCGCCGGGCTGATAGGTCCTGATGGTGCAGAGCGAGCTCAGATCGGTCAGTTCCTCGTCCGTCAATCCCGCCAGCAGCGGCTGTTCGGACAGTTCCGTCGTCTCGAAAAAATCGATCGAGCCACCATGGCGAAACACCACCTGGTCTTCCGCCCATTCGATCGCGGCATCGAGCAGGAAATAGTACCGCATGTTCGGCAGGCTGCCGGTCCGCTCCGCGATCGGCTGCCATTCGGCGTCGGCCCGCTTGATGCCGGACACGATGACGGTGACCTGGTAGGCCGCCAGCTCGCGAAACTCCTCGGCGAGCAGCCGGGCGCCCGCCGGGGTCATCGACGTGACCCGGCGAAAATCAAAGATGACGAATTGCGGGCGCGGCTTGGCCACGAGCCGGCGCGCAATATAATCGACATTCGATAGCGACAGCGTGCCCATCAGTTCGATGACGCGGACGTCCTGATAGTGCGCGGCGAGGATGGTTTGCTCGTGCGGGCGGCGGCTGCGCCGTGACGGATTTTCGCCGATATCGTAATCGGCAATGATGGCGTTGCGCGCGTTGTCGCTGCGGTTGAGCATGTGCAGGTCGTAATGCGCCGACAGCGCCTCGCAGACCTTGATGCCGCGCACGCTGTTGCCGTGCTTGTCGAGTTTGGGCGAATAGCTGCCGAGCCCGATCCGCGCCGGCAATGCGGCGAGGATGCCGCCGCCGACGCCGCTCTTGGCGGGGATGCCGACGCGGTAGATCCATTCGCCGGCGTAATCATACATGCCGGAACTGGTCATGACCGACAGCGTCCGCGATATCGCGTAAGGCGTCATCACCTGCTCGCCGGTCACCGGATTGATGCCGCGATTAGCCAGTGTTGCCGCCATCACGGCGATGTCGCGCGCGTTGACCAAAATCGCGCATTGCCGGAAATAGACCTCCAGCACCGAGCTGACATTGTCTCTGATGACCGCGTTGGTACGCAGGAGATAGCCGATCGCCCGGTTGCGGTCGCCGGTCTGGCTCTCGGACGAATATACGGCGTCGTCGACGCCAAGCTCGCGGCCGGCGAAGCGGCCCAAGGCCTGGCGGATGTACTCGAACGCGCCGTCGCCCTTGGCCTCATAGATCAGCCCGGAGCAGGCGATGGCGCCGGCATTGACCATCGGATTGAACGGGTGGTTCTCGGCGTTGAGGCGGATCGAGTTGAAGGGATCGCCCGAGGGCTCGACGCCGATCACGCTCTCCACGCGCGCGGCGCCCAGCGTGTCCAGCGCCAGCGCGAACACAAAGGGCTTTGACATCGACTGGATGGTGAAGGGGACCTGCGTATCGCCGACCTCGTAGACATGGCCGTCGAGGGTCGCGAGGCTGATGCCAAAATGGGCAGGGTCGGCCTTGCCGAGCTCTGGGATGTAGTCGGCGACCGCCCCGCTGGTCTCGGGCAGGTACTCTGCATGGCAGCCGTCGAGAAACCGCAGCAAAGGCGGTTTCGAACTGGTCCAGGCTAGGGCACCGGTGGGCGATACTGTCATCGCCTACCGTTTTGCCGCGCAATCACGGGGCGCGCAACTGGTTCGGCGCCATAGTTTGGCGGCGGATCAAAAACAGCGCCGCCAGCACCGTCGGCGTCAGGATCGCGAGGCCGAGCGATGTGACCTGGATCTGCGATAGCGGATTAATGCCGCCACCGGGGGTCGCGAGCACAAAGCCGCCGATCACCAGCAGCACCCGCAACGGCCATTCCAGAGCGCCGGCGCCCCTGAGATCGCCGACGAAGGCCTGATAGCCCTGAATGCCGCCGCAGATGAACAGCGTGCCGACGCCTGCCAGCGCCATCAGCCCGAGCCCTTCGAGATACGGGTTGGCGCCCTGCAACACCAGCGCGGGGTTCATCACGAAGAAGAACGGAATGAAATAGATGATGCTCCCGACCCACATCGATTCCCAGCCCGTTTTCATCGCCGGTGAGCCGGCAATGCCGGCCGCGGCAAAGGAGGCGATGGCCACCGGCGGCGTGATCGACGACAACATGCCCCAATAGAAGATGAACATGTGCACGGCCATCTTGTTGAGGCCGACTTTTTCCAACGCCGGCGCCACCAGGATCGCGAGGAAGATATAGCAGGCCGTGGTCGTCAGCCCGAGCCCGAGAACGAGGCTGGTGAAGGCGCACATGCCGAGCAGCAGGAAGGCATTATCGCCGGCGATCCGCAGCAGGTCGTTGGCGAGGCTGGAGACCACGCCGGTCATCGAGAACGCGCCGATCAGGAGCCCGCAGCCGGCGAGGATGCCGACCAGCTCGACGAAGGTGCGTCCGTTGACCTCAAGGAACTTGTTGATCGTGGACAGCGTCCAGCGGGTTTCCTTGGAGAACAGCTGGTTCAGAACAAGAAGCAGTGCGGTCGCATAGAACGGCGCGTGGCTCTCGCGTTTGAAATACAACAGCATCACGATCAGCAGCGCGATGACGAAGACGTAGTACCAGCCGTCTTTGATCGTATCCATGACCTTCGGCAATTCCGAGCGCGGAATGCCTTTCAGGCCGTGCCGGGCGGCATAGGAGTCCACCTGCATGAACAGGCCGGCATAGTACAGCACCGCCGGAATGATCGCGGCGACCGCGACTTCGGCATAGCTGACGTTGAGGAATTGGGCGATCACGAAGGCGGTCGCGCCCATTACCGGCGGCGCCAGCACCGCGCCGGTCGAGGCGCAGGCTTCGATCGCGGCGGCATAGGAGGCGCGAAAGCCGCTCTTCTTCATCACCGGGATGGTCATGGTGCCGGCGGTCAGCACGTTGGAAATGATCGAGCCGGACATCATGCCGAGCAGGCCGCTGGCGAAGATGCAGACCTTCGCGGCGCCGCCGCGAAAGGTTCCGCACATCGCGAACGACAGGTTGATGAAGAACTTGCCGGCGCCGGTCATCATCAGCGCGGTGCCGAACACCAAAAAGCCGATCACGGTATCGGCGAATGCCTGAATCGGAATCCCGAGCAGGCTCTCACCCGAGAGCACGTGGTAGGACGTCGCCTGTTCGAGCGTCGACTGCGTGCCCCGGAACGGGCCAAGCCATTTGGCGTCCGCGAACAGCGGATAGACTGTGAACGGCAATACGCTCAGCAGAAGGCTCCAGCCGCCGGTGCGGCGCAGGGCTTCCATCAGCATGATCCACATCACGAGTCCGGCAACGATAACGCTGTTCGGAGCGCCGCCGAATTCCCAGCCGGCCTCCGCTGCCTTGCGGACGCTGCGCATCAGCACGATGGAGGCAGCGAAGGTCAGTACGAAGAGCAGGATGTCGTACCACGGGATACGCTCGAGCGGAGAGCGCTCCGAACTTGGAAAGATCAGGAACGTGAACGGCAACATCAACGCGATCAGCAGGTAGAAATATTCGGTATTGAGTTGGGTGTATCCGATGAAAAACCGCAGCGTGAATTGCTGGTTGATGCACAGCAGGATCGTCACCGCAGTGGCGACGATCAGTGCCCAGCGCCATGCCCCGCGCAACACACGCACGCGCGAGACTTCCGCTTCTTGCAAATTTCCGATGCCGGCGGCATGGGGATCGTCGAATTCGATTCTCTTGGGCGCAGCGACTGCTGCGCCATTGGCTGCAGAAGGTGACATCATTGATCCCCAGTATGGTGTTCGCCTTCAATCGGAAAGACGGTGGTTATTCGAAGCCGTTCGGCATGCTGGCTTTGGCAAGCGCGGCTGCGCGGGCCTTCATCCAGCCATCCAGGAATGCCTTTTCATCCGACGGCGGGCTGGATTTGCCGTAGTCGGCCCACGCCGCGGCCAGAACGGCCTGCCGCTTGATCAGCGCATTGTTGTGCGTCTCCTGGTCGTCGCTCCATTGGCCGGCTTCCTTCAGCGCCTTCACCGCGCCGGGATGAACGGGCACCGCCCATTTCTTGGTCTGACGGTCGGCCGCAAGGCCGGCCGCGCCGGCGGCGGCATCCTTGTAGAGGTCGTAGCCCGTGATCATTGCCTTGGCGATCGCGTAGACCTGGTCGGCCGGTTGCGTGCCGTAGGTGACAAAGATCGGGTACGGATAATTTCCGAGTTCGATCGGCTTATCCTTGGAAATGCCGGCGCCGCAGGTGGCGACATGGCGGAAGAAGAAGGACCCGACCTTCTGAACCCGTTCCCAGCCGGCATTGTCGCTGTGCGGGAGCGGCGGCCAGACGATGCCGCGCGGCGACGTCTCGGCTTCCTTTGCCGGTCCGGTGATGGTGGTCGCGAAGGCGGCGTCGACGTCGTTGTTGATCAAGCCCTTCCACATCGCGCCATAGCTGGAGAATTCCACCGCCTTGACGTCGCTCTGCTTGAGGTCGCCGAACGCGAGGATCGCTAGTGAGTTCTGGTTGAGCGCAGGCGAGCCAACGACAAACCCGACGCGCTTGCCCTTGAGATCCTTGACCTCTTTCACTCCGGTGTCCTTTGCCACGCCGAGCGAAGCGCCGTTGCAGTCAACCGACGACAGCACCAGTTGCAAGGCCTGCGGGCCCCATTCCTTGGCGCCGAACTCAAACACGCCTTCCTGCGCGAAGTAGCTGCCTGATCCCATCGCAGACGACGCCGCGCGGCCGGCGCGCAAGGGCGCGAGGCGCGCCACGTCATTGCCTGCGGGGAGGACCCGCAGGTCGGTGCCGTATTTGTCCTTCATCATCTTGCCGACGGCGACCGCAATGTTGAATCCGGCGGTACCGGTGTCATAGGCGGTGAACGTCATGGTCGGCGGCAGCTTGACGTCCTGGGCCAGCGCCGGCGCAAACGCCATGAGCGAGATGCCTGCGAGTGCGGCAGGCGCAAAGTTCGAAAGTCGACGGTTCATGTTTCCCCCAAATTGTTTCGCTAGATGAAACTTTTTCTGATTGGGATGATGTCATCGCAGCATTGCGATGGCAACGTCCGAGCACGTTCACGTCCACCATTATGCCAGTCGCACTGGCGGACAGATCGTCACGCATCAAAAGTATGACGCAAAATGGCTAGGCTTCGACGATCGCGACCACCTGTCCTTCAGCGATCACGTCGTCGAGTTTGACCAGAATTGCCTTGATTTTCCCGGTAATTGTCGAGGTTACCGGGATTTCCATTTTCATCGCTTCGACGAATGCAATCTCGTCGCCGTCACCGATACTCGCTCCGGCTTCTGCGGCCAGCGCGCACACGCGTCCGGCGACTTCAGTCACAATCTTGATCTCTGGCATGCCACCCTCCGGGACCGTGTGACGTGACAATTTCGTCCCGCGAACGGCTTTTTGTTGTGGCCGCAGATTGCCTGAGGTAGCTTGATCTGCAAGTGGAATTTTATTCCGCAGGGCGGAACGGAGCCAAAAAATATGGGAAGACGCTCGGAGCGGCTTAGCAAACAGGGAATGCTTGCCAGCGATCTGGCGGGCGAGGGCGATGTGATTCAGGTAGTGTCGCGGGCGTTCGATGTCCTGCGCTGCTTCGAGGGTCACGAAGCCCGGCTCGGCAATCTCGAAATTTCCAATCGCTGCGGGTTGCCGCGATCGACGGTGTCGCGGTTGACGCACACGCTGACGCGGATGGGCCAGCTGGTCTATCTGCCGCGCGACCAGAAGTATCGCATCGGCCCGAGCGCGGTGGCGATGAGCACCTCGATGATGAAGGGATTGCAGCTGCGCAACCTGATCCGGTTGCGGTTGCAGGATGTCGCCGAGCAATTGCCGGGCACCGTCGGTTTCGTGATTCCCGATCGCTTTCAGTTGGTCTATCTCGAGTTCGCCCGCGCCGCGAATGCGCTTGGCCTGCACGAGACCACCGGCAGCCGGATTGCGATGGCGAGCACGGCGGCGGGCCACGCCTACACCGCGGCGCTCGACGACGATGTCGGCGATGCGCTGATCGTGGAAATGGAGCGCGAGATGCCGGATAGCGCGCGGATGCTGAAGTCGCGCATCGAGGACAATCGCCGACATCTGCGCGAACACGGCTATGTCGTGGCCTGCGGCACCTGGAGCCCGCACATCAACGGTTGCGCGGTGCCGCTGTGGTCGCCGCAATATCAAACCTATGTCGTGGCGACGATTGGTCTGTTGTCCGCGATGTTCGATGAAAAGCGGGTACACCGCGACGTGGCGCCTGTCATGGTCGAACTGGGGGCTGCGCTCGGCGGTCTGCTCGAAGGCGCCGACGGCGACATCTTCACCAACCGGCTGGAAAGAAAAGCGCTTCCGGTGTCAGTGCATAACAAGAATAAAATCATCAAGGCGGAGGATACGAATGAACTGGAAGCCGGAACTCGACGACCTCGCCCGGCGCGAAGCGTTCGCGCGGGAGATGGGAGGCGTTGACAAGGTCAAGCGTCAGCATGACCAGGGCCGGCTCACCGTTCGGGAGCGCATCGACAAGATCGTTGACCAGAAGTCCTTCCACGAAATCGGCGCCATCTCCGGCATCGCCGAATATGACGAGAACAGCGAACTCAAGCACCTGACGCCGGCGAACTGCGTGTTCGGCCGGGCCAAGGTCGAAGGCCGTCCGGTGGTCGTCGTCGGCGACGATTTCACCGTGCGCGGCGGCTCGGCCGACGCTTCGATCTCCGCCAAGCCGTTGATGGCCGAGGAGATGGCGCATGATTTCCGCCTGCCGATCATCCGCGTGATCGAAGGTTCGGGCGGCGGCGGCTCGGTGAAGACGATCGAGACGCGAGGGGCCGCCAACCTGCCGGGCGGTGTCGGCGGCACGCGCTGGTACTGGTTCACGACGGCGAACATGGCGCGCGTGCCGGTGGTGGCGCTCGGCCTCGGCTCGGTCGCGGGCCTCGGCGCCGCACGGCTGGCGGCGAGCCATTATTCCGTCATGACCAGGAATTCGGCGATGTTCGTCGCCGGGCCTCCGGTGGTGAAACGGCTCGGCCAAGATCTGACAAAGCAGGAACTGGGCGGCGCCGACATCCAGACCCGCGCCGGCGGTGTGGACGATGCCGTCGATACCGAGGAAGAGGCGTTCGAGCGCGCCCGGCGCTTCCTGTCCTATCTGCCGTCATCGGTCTACGAGCTGTCGCCGACCACGCCCTGCACCGACGATCCGGAGCGGGTCGAGGAAGCACTGATGAAGGCCGTGCCGCGCAATCGCCGCCAAGTCTACAAGATGCGCCCGATCATCGACGCCGTCGTCGACAAGGGCTCGTTCTTCGAGGTCAACGCCAATTTCGGCCGCCCGATCATCACGGGCCTCGCGCGCTTCGAAGGCCGCGCGGTGCTGCTGCTCGCCAGCGACCCCTTCCACTACGGTGGATCGTGGACCGCGGAAGCCTGCCAGAAGGTGGTGCGCTGGGTCGACTTTGCCGAAACCTTCCATCTGCCGGTGGTCTATCTGATGGACTGCCCGGGCTTCATGATCGGGCTCGAGGCCGAGAAGTCGGCGACCATCCGGCACGGCGTGCGCGCAATGGCGGCTGTCAACCAGAGCACCGTGCCTTGGTGCACCATCATCGTGCGCAACGCCTTCGGCGTCGCCGGCGTCGTGCATCAGCCGGCCAACCGCTATTCGATGCGTTACGCCTGGCCGTCGGCCTATTGGGGCTCGCTGCCGCTCGAGGGCGGCATCGAGGCCGCCTATCGCGCCGACATCGATGCGGCGGAAGACCCGGCCGCAAAGCTGAAAGAGATCGAGGACCGTCTCAACAAGCTGCGCTCGCCGTTCCGCTCGGCCGAAAAATTCTGGGTCGAGGAAGTGATCGATCCCCGCAAGACGCGCTCGCTGCTGTGCGAATTCGCGCGGCTGGCCGAACGGGTCCTCACGACGGGGCCGGCAACGAACATGGCGATCAGGCCGTAAGTGTTTGCTCCTCATGGTGAGGAGGCGCTCTTGCGCCGTCTCGAACCATGAGGCCCCGGTTATGCCGCCATCCTTCGAGACGCGGCCAAGGGGCCGCTCCTCAGGATGAGGAGTCCCCGCGTAGCCAAATCCTACACCTCGCTCTCCCGATGCACATCATGGATCACAATGCCCATGCCTTCGTCGGGCATCCGGATCCAGTCGCGGCGTTTCAGCGTGCGCTTGGTGTCCTCGTGGCCGCTCATCCAGTGCTCGCGCATCGACGTGCCCGAGAATTCGTGGTCCTTGGCGTCGCCTTCATAGGCCTTCTGCTGGTAGATCAGTTGCAGGATCGCGATCTCGGGCAGATTGCCGATGCTGGCCTTGATCTGACGCTCTTCGTCGGACAGCTGGTCGTCGGGAATTCTCGACAACGCCTTGTGCAGCCGCGCTTTCAGATTGTGCGTCTTGCGGTAGACGTCGGTGTTGTGGCGCGTGCGCGAGGAATACATGATGTCCTTGTGCCGGGCCATCACGTCCTGGATGTCGCGCGGCAAGGCTCCGCGGGCGCTGAACAGGTCGACCTGGAACACCAGCGAATTGAGGCTGTCTTCCTGGTCGAGCAGATGCTGCAGCGGCGTGTTCGAGACGATGCCGCCGTCCCAGAAGTGATCGGTGCCGACCTTCACCATTGGCAGCGCAGGCGGCAGCGCGCCGCTCGCCATGATGTGCTCGGGAATGATCTCGTCATGGGCGTTGTCGAAATAGATGAAATTGCCTGACAGCACGTTGACGGCGCCGACCGCAAACCGGATCCGCTTGTCATTGATCATGTCGAAATCGACGAGCTCAAGTAGCGTCTGGCGCAGCGGCTCGGTGTCGTAATAGCTCGTGGCGGTCCGGGCGCCGGTGGCGCTGAGCCACGGATTGGTCATATGCGGCGTGAAGAAGCCGGGCTGGCCCAGCGTCGTCGTCATGAACGAACTCGCGAAATTGCGTGCCTTGCGATAGATGTCGCCGTCCGGCGTGTAGTGCCAGATCTTGCGGCTGGTGATGCGGTCCCAGAAAATCTGCAGGCGTTCGAGCCGGCGCTCGGGCGGGTTACCGGCGATGATCGCCGAATTGATCGCGCCGATCGACACGCCGCAAACCCAGTCCGGCTCGATATGGGCCTCGTGCAGGGCCTGATAGACGCCGGCCTGATAGGCGCCGAGAGCGCCACCGCCCTGCAGCACCAGCGCGACGCGGTCGCAGCGCTCCGGCCGCCAGCCGCGCGCATGAATGGTCTGTTCGAGATGTGGGGTTCGCGCGTCCATATTCATTTGCTCCAGAACTGCCCGACAATTCCGCGCGCTGGTGACGCGATGATGACAAATGCATCGATCGGCTTTTGCCTCGCGTATTTGCCAGCGCCTGAAAAATCGAGGTCGAAACTTGCGGTCATGACGCTGAAGGAAATCCCTCACATCCCTGTCAATTTCGGCCGCTAGCAATCGGCCGGACGATTTTCAGCAGGGGGATTGCAATGCGCAGGGAAGACTTGCTCAAGTTTCCGTCGATGCCGGCCGCAGGGCCAAGCTATCCCGCCGGTCCCTATCGTTTCGTCAACCGCGAATTTCTCGTCATCAGCTATGAGACCGATCCCGAACTGATCCGCGCCGGCTTGCCCGAGCCGCTGGAGCCGGTCGATCAGCCGATCGTGCACTATGAATGGATCAAGATGCCTGACAGCTCCGGGTTCGGCAGCTACACCGAATCCGGGCTTGTCATCCCGGCGCGCCTGCATGGCGAGGAAGTCAATTTCGTCTCGCAGATGTATCTCGACGACGATCCGCCGATCGCAGCGGGGCGCGAAATCTGGGGCTTTCCGAAGAAATACGCCCACCCCAAGCTCGAGATCGTCAAGGACACTTTCACCGGCACGCTGGAATATGCCGGCCAGCTCGTGGCGATGGGCACCATGGGCTACAAGCACGAAAGCATGGCCGGCAACGGCGAAATCACACGCGCGACGCTGTCGAAGACGCAGATCAATCTCAAGATGATCCCGGGGGTCGATGGCCGCCTCGAAATCTGCCAGCTCGTTGCGATCAATCTCACCGATATCGTCGTCAAGGGCTCATGGATCGGGCCGGGGCGCTTGCATCTGGTGCCGCACGTCAACGCGCCGGTGGCGGATTTTCCGGTGCGCCGGGTGGTCGGCGCCCATCATTTTTTGGCCGACCTGACGTTGCCGTTCGGCCGCGTGGTTCACGACTACAACAAGGAAGTCGAACAGGCGGCGGTAACCGCTCTCGCCGCGGAGTAGGCGGCGCGAGCGATCTCCTCGGTGACATCAAACTGTAACAAAAACGCACTTGAATCGCCTGGCATGCACGAGGGCCGTTGCGGCTGAGTTCTCCTAGAGCCGCCGCGCAGGGTTTGGCGGGGGGCTGCTGATGTCTTCGATGGATATTTTGGCCGGGCCTGCAATAGGTGTCGGCATGCCGATAGCTGATGCCGCCTCGGCTATCCCGGATGCCGCCTCGGCTATCCCGGATGCCGTTTTGGCTATCCCGGATGCCGCCTCGGCTATCCCGGGACTGGTGTGGGCGTTTCGTCTGCACAGCGACGGCAGCGCTGAGCCACTGCCAGCCAACGGGCCGATCGAATTCAGTCATGACGGGCGGCTGTGGCTGCATTTCAACCTGACCGATGCGCGGGCGCGGTCGTGGCTGGCGGGAGTAGATGTGCCACTGCCGGCGCGCGAGCTGCTGCTGTCGAAAGACAATTATCAGCAACTCCACATCTCCGACCATTGCGTCTACGGGGTGTTCTCCGATCTCGTTCGCACCATCGACACCGCGACCGAAGAAACCGGATTTCTTCGCTTCGCGATGACCGAACGCCTTCTCATCAGTGGCCGGCATCAGGCGCTTTGCGCTGTCGATGCCACCCGCCGCGTGCTGGAGAGCGGTCATCGCGTCGATACCGTCGCTGCACTACTGGAGAAGATCGTCGACGAGGTCGCCGATACCATGGACCGCATGGCCGACAAGATCGCCACCGCGATCGACAATATCGAGGAACGGATTCTCGCAGGCGAGACGAGATCGGAAATGCGCGCAGCGCTCGGCCGGTCGCGGCGGACCTGCGTGCGCTTGCACCGCCAGCTGGCGGGCTTGCGCGTGCTGTTCCACCGGCTCGAGCAGAAGAGCGTTGAACATCTCAGCCCGGCGCTGCGGCTTCAGGCCGGAAAACTGGCGCAGCGGCTCGATGGCCTCGACCACGACATCGTCGAGCTGCGCGAGCGCAGCCGCCTCCTGGAGGAAGAAATTCATTTCAAGATGGAGGAGGAAAGCAACCGGCACCTCCATACGCTGTCCATCGTCACGACGATGCTGCTGCCTCCGACGCTGGTGACCGGCATCTTCGGCATGAACACGAAAGGCCTGCCGCTCACCGACACCGAAACCGGATTTTTGTGGGCCGCGGCGATCATGGTTGGCGTCGCCGGAGCGGCCTATCTCGCCATGCGCCGCTCAGGCTTCTTCAAATAAAGCACGCGGCGGCGGGATCGATACCATGTTCAGCGTTCTTTCCCGCGCCGTTATCTTGTTCGCGACGGCGGCCTGTCTTGTACTTGCACCAGTCGCGTATGCCGACACGAATCCAGCAGCGAAAAAAGACACGCGGGAATTGCTGGCCGATGCCGGCTATCAGTTCAGCCTGGTCTATATCGGGGAAGGGCTCGCCAATATCACTGGCGGAATGCGGACGGGGGCGATCTACACCGGCCGGCTCGATCTCGGTACCACCATCGATCTGGAGAAGGTGGCGGGTTGGACCGGTGCCAGCTTCCACGCCAACATGTTCCAGATCCACGGCGACGGGCTGTCGCGCAGCTATATCGGCAATCTGATGCTGGTCAGCGGCGTCGAGGCGTTGCCGGCGACGCGGCTCTACGAATTCTGGGTCGAGCAGAAGCTGCTCGGCGGCAAGCTCGCCGTCCGCGTCGGACAGCAGGCGTCCGACATCGAGTTCATCGACAGTTCCTATGACGACATCTTCGTCAATTCGGCGCTGGGCTGGCCGGGCCATGCCGGGATCAATTTGCCGAGCGGCGGGCCGTCGCCGCCGCTCTCGGTGATGGGCATCAGGGTGAAAGCCGAACTCTCGGATCGACTCACGGCGTACTTCGCGCTGTTTAACGGCGACTCGGCTCCGCCAGGGCCGGAAGATCCGCAAATCAAGAATCCCCACGGGCTGTTGTTTCGCGTCAGCGATCCGCCGTGGTGGATCGCCCAGCTCAAGTACAAAATTCAACTTGGTGAAAGCCGGCTTCCCGGGACGATCACCGGCGGCGGCTGGTACCACATGAAGTCGTTTCCGGATCAGCGGTTCTCCGCCGATGGCCTTTCGCTGGCCGATCCCAGCAGCAATGGCGAGACCGCATGGCGACGGCGGAATCCCGGCGTGTTCATGGTCTACGAGCAGTTGTTGATGCGCGCGTCGCCGGGCTCCGACAAGGGCGTCGCCTTCTTCATGCGCGCCTCGATGAGCCCGTCGGACCGCAACCTCGTCAGCGCCTATATCGATGGCGGCTTTTTGTTCACCGGATTCAGCACGCAGCGCCCGAACGACAGGTTCGGCATCGCCGCGACCTATGCTCGGATTTCCGATCGCGCCCGCGCGCTCGACCGCGACACGCAGATATTTACCGGCACGCCGTATCCGGTCCGCGATTATGAGGCGATCCTGGAGATCACCTACCAGCACGAAGTGCGGCCTGGCTTTCTGTTGCAGCCGGTTGTGCAGTACATCGCCCATCCCGGTGGCGGCGCGCCCGATCCGAACGATGCGACGCAGACAAAGCGCATCAAGGATGGGGTGATGGTGGGGGTTCGCAGCACCATCACTTACTAGAGCGTTTTCAAGCGAAGTGGATACCGGTTCGCGTAAAGAAAACGCGTCAAAACAAAAAGCGCTAGACCGCGGCCACCGCCACCGCCGGCTTCGGTGCCGGCCGCGCGATCGCCAGCGTGATCAGCGCCGCGACGATGCAGAGCGCACCGGCAACGAAGAAGGCGGGCACGTACGTTGCATAGATCGTTCGCGATAGCCCAGCGCCGAAGGCGGCGATGCCGGCGCCCAGCTGATGGCCGGCAAAGATCCAGCCGAACACCAGGTTGGCGCGCTCGGGCCCGAACCGTTGCGCGGTCAGCCGTACCGTCGGCGGCACCGTGGCGATCCAGTCCAGTCCATAGAACATCGCAAACACCGACAGGCCGTAGAACGAGAAATCCGTAAACGGCAAGAACAGCAGCGACAGGCCGCGCAGGCCGTAATACCAGAACAGCAGCCAGCGATTGTCGTAACGGTCCGAGAGCCAGCCGGACACGATGGTGCCGACGAAGTCGAAGATGCCCATCGCGGCGAGCAGGCTCGCGGCCTGGACCTGCGGAATGCCGTAATCGAAGCACATCGGAATCAGATGCACCTGGATCAAGCCGTTGGTGCTGGCGCCGCAGATGAAGAAGGTGCCGAACAGGATCCAGAACACTTTCGTCTTCGAGGCGTCGCGCAAGGTGCCGAGCGCGGCGGCCATGATCGGCGCATTGCTCGGCGGCGGCGATACGATCGGCTCGGTGCCCGTATCGCCGTATGGCCGCAGACCAAGATCGCTCGGGCGGTCGCGCATGATCATCGCCACGGCAAAGGCCGCGACGGCCAGCATCACGCAGATCAGCGCCAGCGCGTTGCGCCAGCCGTAATGCTCCGTCAGCGTTGCCAATAGCGGCAGGAAGACGAGCTGGCCCGTCGCTACGCTGGCGGTGAGAATGCCGACAACGAGGCCACGCCGCGCCACGAACCAGCGTGCCGAAATCGTGGCGCCCAGCACCAGCGCGGTCATGCCGGTGCCGAGGCCGATCACGACGCCCCACAGCAGCATCAGGTGCCAGACCTGTGTCATGAACAGCGAAGCAATCAGCGCGGAGGCCACGATCGTCAGCGACAACAGCGACATATTGCGCAGGCCGTAACGGTTCAGCAGCGCGGCTGCGAACGGCGCCATCAGCCCGAACAGGATGAAGCGGATCGACAGCGCCGAGGAAATCTCGGCGGCGCTCCAGCCGAATTCTTTCTGCAGCGGCACGATGAAGACGCCGGGCGCGCCGACGGTGCCGGCCGAGATCAGCGCGGTGAAGAAGGTCACGCCGACCATCGCCCAGCCATAATGAATGTTGCGGCGGGCGAGGGCGGCGGACAGCCAGTTCGAAATCATTGAGCCTCTGAACAATTCAATTGGAAGGTTTGCAGGATGTGGCGGAGCGCGACATCCTGACACAAACGCTTGGCGACATAAATGCTGAACTTCCCTCGTTTTCGGACATCCGGCTAATGAACGATGCGCTCGACCGCGATCGCGGTGGCTTCGCCGCCGCCGATGCAAAGCGCCGCGACGCCGCGCTTCAGGTTCTGCGCTTCCAGCGCATGCAGCAGCGTAACGATTAGCCGCGCGCCGGTGGCGCCGATCGGGTGGCCGAGCGCGCAGGCGCCGCCGTTGATATTCAGCTTCTCTCTGTCAATCCCGAGGTCGCGCTGCGCCGCCATCGCCACCACCGCAAACGCCTCGTTGATCTCGAACAGATCGACATCGCCGACGCTCCAGCCGACCTTGTCGAGCAGCTTCCGGATCGCCGGGATCGGCGCCGTGGTGAACCATTGCGGCTCCTGGCTGTGGGTGGCGTGGCCCTTGATCTCGGCGAACGCCCGCAGGCCTTCGCGATCAGCGAGTGAGCGCCGCGCCAGGATCAGCGCTGCGGCGCCGTCGGCATTGGCGGAGGAGGCGGCCGGCGTAATGGTGCCGTTGGCGCGGAACGCCGCTTTCAGCCCGGGAATTTTGGCGGGATCTACCTTGAGCGGATGCTCGTCATTGGCGATCAGGCGCGGCCCTGCTTTCTCAGCTACCGTGATCGGTACGATCTCGGCCTTGAACGCTCCGCCTTCCACCGCCTTGCGGGCGCGCGTCAGCGTCTCGATCGCGTAGGCGTCCTGATCGGCGCGGGTGAATTGATAGGCTTCCGCGGTGGCCTCGCCGAAATCGCCCATCGAGCGGCCGGTCTCGTAGGCGTCCTCGAGCCCGTCCATCATCATGTGGTCGATGATCCGGTCATGGCCGGCGCGATAACCCGCGCGCGCCTTGCTCAGCAGATAGGGCGCGTTCGACATGCTCTCCATTCCGCCCGACAGCACGATCTCGGCCGAACCGGCCTTGATGATGTCGTGGCCCAGCATGGTGGCCTTCATGCCGGAGCCGCAAACCTTGTTGACGGTGGTGGCGCCGGTGGCATCCGGCAGCTTGGCGCCGCGTGCGGCCTGGCGCGCCGGCGCCTGGCCCTGGCCGGCCGGCAGCACATTGCCCATGAACACTTCGTCGATCCGCTCCGGCGCCAGTTTTGCGCGTTCCAGCGCCGCGCCGATCACATGCGAGCCGAGCTTGTGGGCGCTGAACGGCGACAATTCGCCCATGAAGCGGCCAAGCGGCGTGCGGGCGGCGGACAGGATGACGACGGGATCGGAGGCGGCCATGGCGGAACTCCCAGGGATGTTCGGATAATAAGATTATGAACATCATATGATGCGCTGCAAAAATTGCAACGGATGATCTCGTGAAAATGAGTGGATCATTCCATGAGAAAATCTCGCGTTCGGATGAGCTGAATTGATCCGTTGATCGGGGCAGGCGGTGTGGAGCCGCGTCGCGCTATTCCAGCCCGTCGAGCGCTGTCCGGATGGCGTTCTGGAACACGGCGATGTCGCCGAGTTCATGGCCGAGCACCAGCGCCAGCCGGGTCAGGAACAGCGCCTCGCGCTCGGGCCCGGCCGAATCGATGGCCATTGCGAGCGTCTCATAGGCGGTTTCGAAATCCGCTGGTGGCATCGTGCTCATGCTCTGGCCCTCCCGAGGCACAAGGCGGCGGTCCGCAGCACCTCATTTGCGGCGATCGCTTTCCATCGCCCGGCGACATGCAGGTCGGGACGCAGCAGATAAAGCGTGCCGGGAGCCGCCGCGTACAGGCGAGCAATCTCGCCGTCGGCGTCGCTGACGTGACTGGTTCCGATCAAGAGTGCGGCAAGGCGCTTGTCCGTGTTGCGAAGCCGGTCGAGGAGCATGATGTCGTCGGTGGACGGCGCGCCCCGGCAGAACAGGATGGCAGTCAGGCCAATGCCAACCTGATCCAGCAAATGACTACCGTCAGGGAGCTTCGCGTTCGGCGCAACGCTGCCGCAGACGGGGCCGCCCCTAAACTCGGCATCTCTGATGGCATAGGGTGTCAGCGGGCTCTCGGAATAGGTGTAGGGCTGCATCTGCCTGGGATTGGCGAGGCCGCGCGGAAATTCGTGCTTCAGGCTCAGCGACAGCGCCGCCTCGCGCGCCAGCCGCCAGCCACGGGTCGGCGGCGTCATGAAGCGCGTGCTCTTGGTGGCGTTGGCGAACACGTCCAAGGTGGCGCCGCGGCGCTCCGGCGAATAGCTGTCGAGCAGCGTTTCGTCAGCCTCGCCGTTGAGGACGAGCGCCAGCTTCCAGCCGAGATTTTCAGAATCCGCGAGCCCGTTGTTGAGTCCGCGCACGCCAAAAATCGGCACGATATGCGCGGCGTCGCCGATGAAGAACACCCGGCCGTGCCGGTAGTCGTCGAGGCAGAGCGTGTTGGCGGAATAGACGCTCCACCATTCCAGTTCCCACGGTCTGTCGTGGCCGATGTCACCAAGGATGGCGCCGACGCGCGCACGGATGTTTTCCTCGCGCATGGCCTCCTGTTCGCTTTCGCCTTCGCGGAGCTGGTAGTCGACGCGCCAGATCCTTTCCGGCTGCTTGTGGATCAGCACCGTGCCGCCGGGGTTGCCGCTCGGCTCGAAGAAGGCGCGGCGTTCGGTCGGGAAGTCGTGGTCCATGCGGATGTCCGCGATCACGTAGCGACCTTCGTAATTGTCGCCCTTCATCCGCAAGCCGAGCTGTGATCGGATCGGCGAACGCGCGCCGTCGGCGGCGAGAACATAATCAGCGTCGAGGCGGTAGTTGCCGGCGGGCGAGGTGACACCGATCGAAACGCCATCCGCGTCCGGCTTGATGTCGGAAAGCTCGCTCTGCCAGCGCATGTCGATGAGGTCGCACGCCGCGACCGCGTCATGGAGATATTGCTCGATATACTGCTGCTGCAGATTATACATCGGCAGGTATTTTTCATTCGGCGGATGCGGCATTTCGAGCCGGAAGATCTGTTCGCCGCGGTAGTAGCTGCGGCCGTAGCGCCATCCCAGTGATTTCTGGAGGAAGGGCGCCACCGCGCCGATCCGCTCCAGGATATGCATGCTCGGCCGCGCGATGCAGAGCGCCCGGCTGCCGTCGTTAAAGGTATCCTTGCGATCGATCAGCACGCTGCGAACGCCGTACCGCGCCAACACCAGCGCTGCCGTCATCCCGATCGGGCCGGCGCCGACGATCGCAACGGGATGGCGAACGGCCACGCCGTCGAGCTCGGGCACGCGCCGCGCCGGAAAGATCGGATAGTTGAAGTAGAGCGAATCCAGCGGCCCCTTGCCGGCAGGTCTCATGCGTTTCCCGTTATGTTGATCCGGTGGCGATCCGGTTGCTTGATAGCGCCGACTACAGCTTGAAAGAAGCGGGATGGCAAGGCAGCATGTTTTTGCTGCAAAGCGCGCCGGGATTTCAGATCGCGCCTGAGAACGAGAACTTGCTGACGTCCAGATGTGATTGACCAAGCGCCATCTGCGCAAGGGTTTCTCCGACAGCGGCGGAATGCTTGAAGCCGTGCCCCGAGCACGGCGAGGCGATGATGACGTTCTTGATGTCGGGGTGGTGATCAATGATAAACCGGGCGTTCTTCACACAGGTGTAGAGACACACCTTGGTCTTCACGCAATTTTCGTCGAGGCCAGGGAAGAACGGCCCGACATAGGTCCTGAACATCTCGGTGATTTCGTCCTGACCAACGCTCCGGCGAACCGTGTCGGGCGTCGTCGTATCCACATACTGCTCGGTGGCGATCTTCACCCCTTGCTCGGGATGGCCAATCAAGGGAAAGCCGTAGATGCTCTGGGGTGCCGGAAGCTGCCAGATGTAGACCGGGAATCGGCTTGGAAGAAATTCGGCGTATTGGTTCTGGTTTTTCAGGCCAAACCAGTAAAGCACCTGCCGCGTTATGCTGAATTGCCGATCAAGGCCCAATACCTGGTTGATCCATGGGCCGGCGGTTATAATGAGTTTTTTGGCGCGATAGGTGCTGACGCCTGTCGTCACCTGCATGCCGTCGCCATCGGGTTCGAATTTCAGCACCTTCTCGTAAAAGCGCAGCATGGCGCCCGAGGTGGCCGCGAGCTGAAGCTGTGCCTCGATGCATGATTCAGGTCGCACAAAGCCGCTGACTTCGTCGAAATAGGCTTCGTCGTCGTCGTTGACATTGAAGGCGGGAAAACGCTCCCTGATCGTTTTGCCATCCAGAATTTCGTAGCGGATATTGGCCTCGTCGGCCGCTGCCACCGTGGTCTTGAGGAATTCCGGATTTTCATGTCCAGCGGCACGCTTGCCCTTGCCGGAGATCACCAGCAATCCATTTTGGGTGAGAAGATCCCGACCGGTCCGGCTTTCGATGTCGCGCCATATCTCGTGCGACCGCTTGGCAAAAGGCGAGTACTCGGGACCCTCGCCGCAGGCAATGCGCGTAATTCGGGTATCGCCGTGCGTCGAACCCAGCTCATGAGGCGGCTTGAGCTGATCGATCCCGAGAACGGAGGCGCCTCGACTGGCCAACTGGTAAGTCGCGGCGGAGCCCATTGCTCCCAAACCGAGTACGATTGCGTCGAACGACCTTTCCATTTGTTCTCCTGCGCTATCGCTTGCGGTCTAGGAAGCCTTGCATCATCCGCTGCGGCTCGCCGGTCAGAAAGGATTGCCCGAACACGCCGACGCTGAGATTGACGGACTCCTTGAGCGGCAATTCCTCCCATTGCCGCAGCAGCGCCTTCTGCGAGCGCAGCGCTTCCGGTCCGCATTCGAGCAGCGCCTTGACCGTATGCTCGACCGCGGCATCGAGGCCGCCGGCCGGCGCGACCCTGTCGACCAGCCCCCACGCCAGCGCGGTCGGGGCATCGATATTCTCCGCGGTCATCACCAGCCAGCGGGCGCGGCCCCAGCCGATCAGCCGCGGCAACAGCGCTGCATGGATCACCGAGGGAATGCCGACCTTGACCTCGGGCATGCCGAAATGGGCGTCGTGCGCGGCAATCCGGAAATCGCAGGCAGCGGCAACCTCAAGCCCGCCGCCGAGGCACCAGCCGGGCAGCCGCGCGATTACCGGCGCCGGGAATTGGCGCACGGCTTCGCAGAGATCGCGCAGCCGCATGATGAAGGCTTCGGCGGATTTCTGGTCGAGTTTGGCCATTTCCTTGATGTCGGCGCCGCCGATCATGCTCTTCTCGCTCTGGCCGGCCAGGATCACCACGCGAATGGTCCGATCGGTGGCGAGTTTCTCAAAGCCTTCGCGCACGCCTGATGTGACGGCGGAACTCAGGATGTTGAGCGAACCGGCATTGCAGATCGACAGCCGCACCACGCCGCGGGAATCGCGGTCGACGCCGCAATGGGGATTGAGCATTTCCATCTGATTTCTCTCGTTCAGTTGAGGCGGTTAGTCCCACTTCCCGGACAATGCGCCGGCTTGTCAAGAGCCGGGGAAGAGCCGTTGCGCTAGGAAGCCTGCCAGTATAATATGATGCCTGTCATTTAAAGGGAGCCGCCATGACCGTACTCGACACCGCCGACCTGTTTTCGCCTGCGATGCGCCGGGAGAGGGTGGTGGACTGGCAAGCGCCGATCCCGGCCGCGAAGGCGGCGTTTGGGATGTCCGGGATCGAGGCGATGCGCGCGATCCGCGATGGCATCCTGCCGCCGCCGCCGATGGCGCGGCTGATCGGGTTCCAGATGCGCGTTGTCGAGGAGGGCCGGATCGTGATGGAACTCGAGCCGCATGAAAGCCTGGAAAATACCATCGGTCTGTTGCACGGCGCGACTGCGGCGGCTCTGCTCGATACCGCCATGGGCTGTGCGATCTCGACCATGCTGCCGGCCGGGCAGGGCGCGGTGACGCTGGATCTCAAGCTGACCTATCTGCGGCCGCTCTCGGTCAGGTCGGGCAAGATCTCGGCCGAAGGCAAGATCATAAAACTCGGCCGCCAGACCAGCTATACCGAAGGCTTTGTCCGCGACGGCGCCGGCAATCTTGCAGTGCACGCGACCGCCACCTTCTCGATGATCGGCGGCGAGGCCAAGACGAAATAGTTGCAGCTATTTTTACGCGCAACTGCTATTATATGACTGCAAACATCTAATGGTTACGGGATTGCGATGCGTTATTCCAAGGAGCACAAGCAGGAAACCCACGCGCGGATCGTGAAGAAGGCGTCCGTGCGGCTTCGCGAAAAGGGCGCGCATGGCATCGGCGTCGCCGACCTGATGAAGGAGGCCGGCCTGACTCACGGCGGCTTCTACGCCCATTTCGATTCCCGCGAGGCGCTTGTCATCGAAGCCTTTGCCTATGCGATGGACCGTTCGACCGAGCGCTGGCGCAAGGTCGCCGACGAGACCCCGCCGGACAAGCGTCTCGCAACCATCGTCGAGAACTATCTGACGCCCGTTCATCGCGACGATCCCGGCCATGGCTGCGCGATTCCGACGCTCGGCGCCGAAATCGCGCGTGAGAGCGCGAAGACGCGGAAGGCTTTTGCGACCAAGCTGGAAGCGATGATCGACATGATGGCCGATCAGATTCTCGACGTCCCGCGCAAAGTCGCGCGCAAGCAGGCGGTCGCGGCGCTCGCGACCATGATGGGGACGCTGGTGCTGTCGCGGATCGCCGGCAATGGCGAGTTTTCCGACGAAATTCTTTCCGCCGGGCGCGAGGCCGTGCTCGGTCGCGCGGCGGCGGCGAAGAAGCCCGCGGTGAAGTCGAAGGCGAATTAGCTTCGTAGGGTGGGCAAAGGCGCACTTGCGCCGTGCCCACCATCTATCCAGGCATTCATCCGGAATGGTGGGCACGCTGCGCTTTGCCCACCCTACGCATCACCGCTACAAATCACCGCCCGCTAAACAGCGCGCGCTCGTTCTCCACCGTCTCATAAATGTAATCCGCCACCGCGCGGATCCGCGCCAGATCCTTGCTGTCGGCGTGCATCAACAGCCAGAAGGTCCGCGAGATCGTGATCTCGTCCGGCAGCACCGGGCGCAACTCGGGATGCGCCGTCGCCATGAAATGCGGCAGCACCGCGATGCCGAAGCCGGCGATGGTGGCGTTGAGCTGCGCGATCAGATTGGCGCTGCGGAATTTTGCGGAGATCTTTGGGCTGACCTGCGGCAGATAATCCAGTTCCGGCGTGAACAGCAGTTCCTCGATGTAGCCGACGAAGCGATGTGCGGCGAGGTCGCCGCGCCCGGTAATCCCGGGCGCGCGGTCGAGATAGGCGGGGGCGGCATAAAGTCCGAGGCTGTAATCGAGCAGCTTGCGCCCGACGATCCGGCCTTCCTTCGGCATCGTCAGGCTGATCGCAATGTCGGCCTCGCGCTTGGACAGGCTGAACAGCCGCGCGGTGGCGACCAGCTGCAGGTCGAGGTCCGGGTAGCGCTCGACGAATTTTACGAGGCGCGAGGCCAGGAAGTGGCTGCCAAAGCCGTCGGGGGCACCGATCCGCACGGTGCCGGTCAGATGCGCGCGGGAGCCGCCGACCGCCTCCTGGTTGGCGACGATGGTCGATTCCATCGCCTCCGCGCTGTCGGCGACGCGCTGGCCGGCTTCGGTCAGCAAATAGCCGGTCTTGCGGCGATCAAACAGTTTTGCGGACAGATGCCGCTCCAGCCGGTCGACACGCCGGATCACTGTGGCATGATCGACCCCAAGCTGTTTTGCGGCAGCGGATACCGTTCCGCCGCGCGCAATCGCCAGCAGAAAACGGAAGTCATCCCAATCGATCGTACCGCCGCCTTGATCCAGCATTTCCGCACATCTATGGTGCAATTTATCAGACTTGTATCCTAGGAAATGCGGGTCAAAAAGACTTCAAAGCGAACCATAGCGTTTTCAAGCGAAGTGGATACCGGTTCGCGTGAAGAAAACGCGTCAAAACAAGGAGTGGAGCCTCGGTTCTGGACCGAGGCTCGCCGGGCCCCAGGGAGAAGATTCATGCGTTCAATCGGACATTTCATCGGCGGCAAAGAGGTCAAGGGCAATTCGGGCCGGACGGCCGACGTATTCGAGCCGATGACCGGCGACGTCCAGGCCAAGGTGGCGCTGGCCTCCAAGGCCGAGGTTCGCGCCGCCGTCGAGAACGCCAGGGCAGCTCAGCCGGAATGGGCCGCCACCAACCCGCAGCGCCGCGCGCGCGTGATGATGAAATTCGTCGAACTGGTCCAGCGTGATTACGACAAGCTCGCTGATTGCCTTGCGCGTGAGCATGGCAAAACCGTTCCCGACGCCAAGGGCGATATCCAGCGCGGACTTGAAGTCGCCGAATTCGCCTGCGGCATTCCGCATCTCATGAAAGGCGAATACACCGAAGGCGCCGGTCCCGGCATCGACATCTATTCGATGCGGCAACCGCTCGGCGTCGTCGCCGGCATCACGCCGTTCAATTTCCCGGCGATGATCCCGATGTGGAAATTTGCGCCGGCGATCGCCTGCGGCAACGCCTTCATCCTCAAGCCTTCCGAGCGGGATCCCGGCGTGCCGATGATGCTGGCGGCGCTGATGATCGAAGCGGGCCTGCCGGCCGGCATCCTCAACGTCGTCAACGGCGACAAGGAAGCGGTCGACGCCATTCTCGATGATCCCGATATCAAGGCGATCGGCTTTGTCGGCTCGACTCCGATTGCGCAGTACATCTATGAGCGCGCTGCGCAGACGGGCAAGCGTTGCCAGTGTTTTGGCGGTGCCAAGAACCACGCCATCGTCATGCCCGACGCCGACATGGATCAGGCCGTCGATGCCCTGATCGGCGCCGGCTACGGCTCGGCCGGCGAGCGCTGCATGGCGATTTCGGTCGTGGTCCCCGTCGGCAAGACCACCGCCGACCGCCTCATGGAAAAACTGATCCCGCGCGTGGAGTCGCTCAAGATCGGCACCTCGGTCGATCCCTCGGCCGATTACGGCCCGCTGGTGACGCGCGATGCCGTCGAGAAGGTGAAGAGCTACATCGATATCGGCGTCAAGGAGGGGGCGACGCTCGCCGTCGATGGCCGTGGCTTCAAGATGCAGGGCTACGAGAAGGGATTCTATCTCGGCGGTTCGCTGTTCGACAACGTCACCAAGGACATGCGGATCTACAAGGAAGAGATCTTCGGCCCGGTGCTGTCGGTGGTGCGCGCGCACGACTACAAGGAAGCGCTGGCGCTGCCGTCGGATCATGACTACGGCAATGGCGTTGCGATCTTCACCCGCGACGGCGACGCCGCGCGCGATTTCGCCGCCAAGGTCGAAGTCGGCATGGTCGGCATCAACGTGCCGATCCCGGTGCCGATCGCCTATTACACGTTTGGTGGCTGGAAGAAGTCCGGCTTCGGCGATCTCAACCAGCACGGCCCGGATTCGATCCGCTTCTACACCAAGACCAAGACCATCACCTCGCGCTGGCCGTCGGGCGTGAAGGAGGGCGCGGAGTTTTCCATCCCGACGATGAACTGACCGCCGTGATCTCCTGAGGTCGTCATGCCCGGGCAAAAGCGCGAAGCGCGTCTTCGCGCAGGTGACCCGGGCATCCACGACTTGAAGGTGCAGCGGAAAAGACGTGGATGGCCGGGACAAGCCCGGCCATGACGGTGATACTCCGAGGACAAGCGCGGGCAACGAGATGCATTTCGCTCTCAACGAGGACCAGATTGCGGTTCGCGACATGGCGCGGGAATTCGCCGCGGAGAAAATCGCGCCGCATGCGATCCGCTGGGACGAGGAAAAGCATTTTCCCGTCGATGTGATGCGCGAGGCGGCAACGCTCGGCATCGGCGGGGTCTATATCCGCGACGACGTCGGCGGCTCTGATCTGACGCGGTTCGACGCTGCGTTGATCTTCGAGGCGCTGGCGCAGGGCTGCCCGACGGTATCGGCGTTCATCTCGATCCACAACATGGCGTCCTGGATGATCGATGCCTATGGCAACGACACCCAGCGCCAGAAATGGCTACCAAAGCTCTGCACCATGGAGCTCTTGGCGAGCTATTGCCTGACCGAGCCGGGCTCCGGCTCGGACGCAGCGGCGCTCCGCACCCGCGCGGTGCGCGACGGCGATCATTACGTGCTGAACGGCCAGAAGCAGTTCATTTCAGGCGCCGGCAAGGGCGATCTCTATGTCGTGATGGTGCGCACCGGCGCCGATGGCCCGGGTGGCATCTCGACGCTGGTGATCGAGGGCGATACGCCCGGCCTGTCGTTCGGCGCCAATGAGCGCAAGATGGGTTGGAACGCGCAGCCGACCCGCGCGGTGATCTTCGAGAACGCCCGGGTGCCCGTTGAAAATCGTCTCGGCGACGAGGGCATCGGCTTCAAGATCGCGATGGCCGGGCTCGACGGCGGCCGCATCAACATCGCGGCGTGCTCGCTCGGCGGCGCGCAGAACGCGCTCGACAAATCGCTCGCCTACATGAAGGAGCGCAAGGCCTTCGGCAAGCGCCTCGACGAATTTCAGGCGCTGCAGTTCCGCCTTGCCGATATGGCGACCGAACTGGAGGCGGCGCGGACCTTTGTGTGGCGTGCCGCCGCCGCACTCGACCGCAAGGATGCCGATGCGACCATGCTGTGCGCGATGGCCAAGCGTTTTGGTACTGACGTCGGTTTCGAGGTCGCCAACCAGGCGCTGCAACTGCACGGCGGCTACGGTTACCTCAGCGAATACGGCATCGAGAAGATCGTGCGCGATTTGCGCGTGCATCAGATCCTGGAAGGGACCAACGAAATCATGCGGCTGATCGTGTCGCGGAAACTGATCGAGGGCGCGCGATGACATCGGCTACCGAGGTGCCGGAGGGCGACCTGATCGCCCGGCGCGAGGGGTCTTGCGGCGTGATCCGGCTGAACCGGCCGAAGGCGATCAATGCCGTGACGCTGGAGATGTTTCGCGACGTCGACAAGGCGCTCGATCAGTTCGAGGCCGATCCGGCCGTAGCCGTGATCCTGCTGGAAGGCGCGGGCGAACGCGGCCTCTGCGCCGGCGGCGATATTCGCGCGCTCTGGGAGAGCTCAAAAGTCGCCGGCGATCTCGGCAAGATATTGTGGCGCGAGGAATACATCCTCAACGCCCGCATCAAGAAGTTCCCAAAGCCCTATGTCGCCTTCATGGACGGCATCGTGATGGGCGGCGGCGTCGGGCTATCCGCCCATAGCAGCCATCGCGTCGTGACCGAGCGGACAAAACTCGCAATGCCCGAAGTCGGCCTCGGCTTTTTCCCGGATGTCGGCGGCACTTGGCTGCTCTCGCATTCGCCGGGCGAGATCGGAACCTATTTTGGCCTGACCGGCCAGACCATGAACGGCCCCGACGCTGTCAACGCCCGCTTTGCCGATGCGGTGGTGCCGTCGGCCAAATTGGCCGCGCTGCGCGAGGCGCTGACCAAGGTCCGGCCCGGAGCAACATCAGCCGAAATCAAGACCCTTATTGATGGCTTTGCGACCGGCGAGACCGCAGGCCCCGTCGCCGCGATGCAGGCAAAAATCGACGATTGGTTCGCCCATGACCGGATGGAAGATATCGTCGCCGCGCTGCAGCGCGATGGGTCGGAATTGGCGCTGGCGACGCTGAAGACGCTTAGCGAAAAATCGCCGCGCGGCATGGTGGTCACGCTAAAGCTGTTGCGGCTGGCGCGGGCGTCGTCCTCGCTGGAAGAATGCCTGGTGCGCGAATATCGCGCCGCGCTGGAAGTCTTTGCCAGCGACGATTTCCGCGAGGGCGTGCGCGCCGCCGTGATCGACAAGGACCGCAGTCCAAAATGGTCGCCGCCGCGGATCGAGGATGTGACGCCGGCGATGCAGGCGCCTTATTTCGCCGAGATTGGCGCCGACGAACTGAAGTTCAACTGAACAACAAGAACAGCTCACGCGGAGGATTCGAGATGGCAAGTATCGCATTCATTGGCCTCGGCAATATGGGCGGGCCGATGGCGGCCAATCTGGTCAGGGCCGGCCACAAGGTCATCGCCTTCGATCTGGTCGAGGCCTCGAAGAACCAGGCCAGGAGCGACGGCGCCACCATCGCTGAGAGCGCCGCGGCCGCGGTGAAGGGTGCCGACACCGTCATCACCATGCTGCCCGCGGGCAAGCACGTGGTCTCGGTCTGGACCGACGTGGTTCCGGCGATGGCCAAGGGGGCGCTGATCATCGATTGCTCGACCATCGACGTCGAAAGCGCAAAACAGGCGCATGCGCTGGCCGCCAGGCACGGCATGGCTTCGGTGGATGCGCCGGTGTCCGGCGGCACCGGCGGCGCCAAGGGCGCGACGCTGACCTTCATGTGCGGCGGCGAGGACAAGGCGTTTTCCGGGGCTAAGCCGGTGCTGGAAAACATGGGCAAGAAGATCGTGCATTGTGGCGGCGCCGGCGCAGGGCAGGCGGCCAAGATCTGCAACAACATGATTTTGGGCATTTCCATGATCGCGGTCGGCGAGGCCTTCGCGCTCGCCGAAAAGCTCGGCCTGTCGCACCAGGCGTTGTTCGATGTCGCCTCGACCTCGTCAGGGCAATGCTGGTCGCTGACGACCTATTGCCCGGTGCCGGGCCCGGTTCCAACCTCTCCGGCCAATAACGGCTACAAGCCCGGTTTCGCCTCCAATCTGATGGTGAAGGATTTGACGCTGGCGCAGGACGCCGCCAACGCCGCGGGCGCCGCGACTCCTCTGGGCAAGCACGCGCAGGAGATCTACAAGGCGTTCGACGCCGCCGGCCATGGCGGGGTGGATTTTTCCGGGATTATCCAGCACGTTCGGAGTCTCGCCGGGAAATAACGGAGAGCCGATGACGAGTTTCCAGGAAGCGCGCGCCTTTCTGCTCAAGCACCGCACTGACTACGACACCGCGGTAAAGGGGTTCCGCTGGCCGGACCCGGTTCCGTTCAACTGGGCGCTGGACTGGTTCGACGCCGAGCTGGCCCGCAATGCCGACAGCAAGGACCGTGCGGCGCTGTGGATCGTCGATGCCGCCAGCGACAAGGAAACAAAGCTCTCGTTTTCCGCGCTGTCGCGCCGCTCCAACCAGGTCGCCAATTTCCTGCGCGCGCAGGGGCTGAAGCGCGGTGACCATTTGCTGCTGCTGCTCGGCAATGTCGTGCCGCTGTGGGAGACCATGCTGGCGGCGATGAAGCTCGGCGTGGTCGTGATTCCAGCGACCACGCTTCTGACCCCCGATGAGTTGCGCGACCGGCTCGACCGCGGCCGCGCCAAGGTCGTAGTGGCCTCGCAGGATCAGGTCGCGAAATTCGCGAGCCTTGGCGCCGAGGGCCTGGTGCGCATCGTGGTCGGCGCGACGGCAAAGCACGACGGCTGGTTGCCGTTCGAAGAGGCATCCAGCGCCTCCGAAACTTTCGCAGCCGACGGGCCTACCAACGCCGACGACCCGATGCTGCTCTATTTCACCTCGGGCACCACGGCAAAGCCAAAGCTGGTGCGGCACAGCCAGCGCAGCTATCCGGTCGGCGCGTTATCGACGATGTTCTGGCTCGGGCTGCAGCCCGGCGATGTGCATCTCAACATTTCCTCGCCGGGCTGGGCCAAGCATGCCTGGAGCTGCTTGTTCGCGCCATGGAATGCCGGCGCCACCGTGTTCGTGGTCAACCAGCCGCGCTTCGACGCCAAGTCATTGCTCGCCACCATCGGCCGTTGCGGCGTCACAACGCTGTGCGCGCCGCCGACGGTGTGGCGGCTGTTCATCCAGGAGAAGCTCGCCGACTTCAAGGTCTCCTTGCGCGAGGTCTGCGGTGCCGGCGAGCCGCTCAACCCTGAGGTCATCGATCAGGTCCGCACCGCGTGGGGCCTGACCATCCGCGACGGCTATGGCCAGACCGAAACCACGGCGCTCGCCGGCAATTCGCCGGGCCAGAAGGTCAAAATCGGATCGATGGGCCGTCCATTGCCCGGCTATCGCGTGCAGATCACGGACAATGACGGCCACGCCACCAAGGAGGGCGAGGTGACGCTGGTGCTCGGCGCCGACCGTCCGGCCGGCCTGATGCAGGGCTATCAAGGCGAGGACGGCAGGCTGAGCGGCGCCGATGGCGATCTCTATCGCAGCGGCGACGTGGTGTTCGCCGATGACGAGGGCTATCTGACCTTCGTCGGCCGCTCCGACGACGTGTTCAAATCCTCCGACTACCGCATCAGTCCGTTCGAACTCGAAAGCGTGCTGCTGGAGCATGAATCGGTGGCGGAGGCCGCCGTCGTTCCCAGCCCCGATCCGATCCGGCTGGCGATACCGAAGGCCTATGTGCTGCTGGTCGCGGGCGTCGATCGCACGCCGGAGACCGCGCTGTCGATCTTCAACCACCTGCACACCCGCCTTGCGCCATTCAAGCGAATCCGCCGCATTGAGCTGGTGACCGAGCTGCCGAAGACGATCTCGGGAAAAATCCGCCGCGTGCAATTGCGCCGGCTGGAGCATGACGACAACCGCAGTGATGCGCTGCGTGGAACGGAATTCCGCGAAGAACAGTTTCCGGAACTGCAGAAGGTGCGGACCGCCGGATTGGAGACCTGAGTAATGAATGAAGTCTGGAAGAAGCCGCCGGTGTCGTTTGAAGCCTATCAGGCCATGGTCGGCAAGGAGATCGGCGTCTCGTCCTGGCACCTGGTCGATCAGGCAAGGATCAACGTCTATGCCGACGTGATCGAGGACCACCAGTTCATCCATGTCGATCCCGAGCGCGCCAAGAAGGAAACCGCTTACGGCACCACCGTGGCGCACGGTTTTCTGACGATGTCGCTGCTGTCGATCATGTCCTATGAGGTGATGCCGGTCATCGAAGGCACGACGATGGGAGTCAACTACGGGTTCGATCGGCTGCGCTTCATGTCGCCGGTGCGCGCGGGCTCCCGCGTCCGCGGCCGTTTCACGCTGCTGGAGGCAACGTTACGCAAACCGAAGGAACTGCAGTCGCGTACCAATGTCACTGTCGAGATCGAGGGTGAAGCAAAGCCCGCTTTGGTCGCCAACTGGCTCGGACTGATCTATTTCGCTTAGTACCTCCGTCGTCATGGCCGGGCTTGTCCCGGCCATCCACGTCTTGCTATGCAGCACCGAACAAGACGTGGATGCCCGGCACAAGGCCGGGCATGACGAGAAAACCCACATCCAGGAATCTTACGCATGACAATCAGGTTTGACGGACGCGTCGCAATCGTCACCGGGGCGGGCAATGGTCTGGGACGGGCGCATGCGCTGGGGCTGGCCAGCCGCGGCGCCAAGGTGGTGGTCAATGATTTCGGCGGCGCGCGCGACGGCACCGGCGGCTCGCTGACCCCGGCCGAAACCGTGGTCGAGGAAATCCGCAAAGCCGGCGGCACCGCGATGGCCGACGGCGCCGACGTCTCGAAGTTCGGACAAGTCACGGCGATGGTCGAGCGGGCCACGAAGGAGTGGGGCAGCGTCGATCTGTTGTGCGCCAACGCCGGCATCCTGCGCGACAAGTCGTTCGCAAAAATGGACATAGCCGACTTTGCCAAGGTGCTCGATGTTCATCTCGTCGGTACGTTTTACTGCTGCAAGGCGGTGTGGGACGGCATGCGCGAGCGCAACTATGGGCGCATCGTGCTGACGACCTCGTCATCGGGCCTGTTCGGCAATTTCGGCCAGGCCAATTACGGCGCCGCCAAAGCCGGCATGGTCGGCCTGATGAACGTGCTGGCCGAGGAGGGCCGCAAGAACAATATCCGCGTCAACACCATCTCGCCGACCGCGGCGACGCGCATGACCGAGGAACTGCTGCCGCCGCAGGCGCTGGCGCTGATGCGCCCCGAGGCGATCACCCCGGCGGTGGAATTTTTGCTCAGCGAGGACGCACCGACCCGCACCATCATGGGCGCCGGTGCCGGCTCGTTCGCGGTGATCAAGGTCGTCGAGACCGAAGGCATCAACCTGCCGCAGTCCGACTGGACGCCGGACGCCATCGCAGCGAACTTTGCCGCAATCGACGACATGTCCACGGCGAAGGCGCTGCAGGGCGCGTTCGAACAGACGCAGAAGTATGTTGCGCAGGCCGCGGCGAGAGCGGGGATCAAGCTGTAACCGTCCCGCGTCACGCCGCACTCTCTCGTCATGGCCGGGCTTGACCCGGCCATCCACGTCTTCAGGGCCGCGCCACAAGCAAGTCGTGGATGCCCGGGACAAGCCCGGGCATGACGGCTGTTTTTGTGGCACGTGATCCGGCTTACATTAGGAAATGTCCTCGACTCAAACCCACATCGCCATCATCGGCGCCGGCCCCGCCGGCCTGATGGCCGCCGAAGTGCTCGCGCAAGGCGGTGCTGCCGTCACCGTCTATGACGCGATGCCGTCCGTCGGCCGCAAGCTGCTGATGGCCGGGCGGGGCGGGCTCAACCTGACGCACAGCGAGCCGTTGCCGGCGTTCATGGCACGATACGCCGAAGCAATGCCGAACCTGAAGGCCGCCATCGAATCCTTTCCGCCACAGGCGCTGCGCGACTGGAGCGAGGCGCTGGGGCAGCCGACCTTCGTCGGCTCCAGCGGCCGCGTTTTCCCAAAGGCGTTCAAGGCCTCGCCGCTGCTGCGGGCATGGCTGCGGCGGCTGGATTCGCAGGGCGTGAAACTCGCGCTGCGCCATCGCTGGACCGGCTGGAGCGAAGATGGCCGCCTCCTGTTTCAAACGCCTGACGGACAGCGCGAGGTCGAAGCCAACGCGACGGTGCTGGCGCTCGGTGGCGCCAGCTGGCCGCGGCTTGGCTCCGATGGGAGCTGGGTGGAAACGCTCGCCGCCAGGGGCGTGACGATATCAAAGCTTCGTTCCGCCAATTCCGGCTTCACCGTCGCCTGGTCCGATATCTTTCGCGATCGGTTCGAGGGTCAGCCGCTCAAAGGCGTCGCGCTGACGTTTGACGCGAATACCGTTCGCGGCGAAGCCATCATCACCCGCACGGGTATCGAAGGTGGCGCGGTCTATGCGCTGTCGGCAGATTTGCGCGAGGCCATCCTCAGCGCAGGGCAGGCGACGCTGCACGTCGCGCTGCGGCCCGATCTGGCGATCGAGGAACTGACCGCGCGGCTCTCCGCGCCAAGGGGGAAGCAATCCCAGTCGAATTTCTTGCGCAAGGCCGCGCATCTTTCGCCGGTCGCGATCGGGTTATTGCAGGAGGCGGCGAAGACAACCGGCGTCTCGTTGGCGTCGTTACCACCGGCCGATCTCGCGCGTCTGATCAACGCCGTGCCGATTAATCTCAACGGCATCGCCCCGATTGCCCGCGCAATCTCGACCGCAGGCGGCATCGCCTTCGACGAACTCGACGCCAACTTCATGATCCGCCGCTTGCCCGGCGTCTTCGCTGCCGGCGAAATGCTCGATTGGGAAGCGCCGACCGGCGGCTATCTGCTGCAGGCATCGTTCGCGACCGGGGCGGCGGCGGGGAAGGGTGTGTTGAAGTGGCTTAGCCGCGCGTCGTAGGGTGGGCAAAGCGAAGCGTGCCCACCATTCTTGTTGCGTCTGAGATGGTGGGCACGGCGCTATCGCGCCTTTGCCCACCCTACGTGAATTTCACCGCAGCTTCCCCCGCGCCGCCACCGGCAGCGTCCCAAGAATCTCGTCGCCGCGGACCATCACCACCTCGTCCATCATGTTGACGACGACGCAGACATGGTTGGGCACGATGCGCACGACGTCGCCGACGTTCGGGCGCGTGTTGCTGCGGGTGAGGTCGAGGAAACCATGTTCCTCTGCAAAGCGCGCGATCTTGGCCTCGGGATGTTCGAGGATCAGGCCGTGGCCTTCGAGCCCGCCGGTGTCGGACGTCAGCGTCTTGGAGCCGGCATCGAGGATGCCGCGGTCCGGGCCGGCGCGGCTGACGACCGTCGAATAGATGTTGAGTGCGCAATCGTCCCAGCCGGCGACGCCGGCGGCGACCTGCATGCGGTCGTTGTAGATGTAGGTACCGGGCCGATGCTCGGTGCCGCCCTTGAGCTTGCCGACATTCACCATGTTCGGCGAGCCGCCGGTCGAAACCATCGTGACGTCGAGGCCGTGGGCGCGGATGCCTGCCAGCGCCTCGTCAAAAAACTTCTGCGCTTCGGCCCAGCCGGTTTCGGTCGGGTACAGCATGAAGCCTGCGAATTTCAGCCCCTTGGAACCCGCGATCTCGCGCGCCAGCGCAATGGCTTCCGCCGGGGTCTCGACGCCGGCGCGCTTGCGGCCCGTGTCGCATTCAACCACCACCGACAGCGGCCGGCCGGAAGCAGCGGCCGCCTGCGGCAGGCCGGCTACAACAACGGAATTATCACAGGCGACCGTCATGTGCGCCTTGCCCTGCAGCGCGCCGAGCCTCGCCATCTTCTCTTCGCCGATCAGATTGTAGCTGATCAGGATGTCGTCGATCCCGGCATCCGCCATCACTTCGGCTTCTCCGAGCTTCTGGCAGGTGATGCCCTTGGCGCCGGCCTTGATCTGCATCGTGGCAAGCAGCGGGCTCTTGTGGGTCTTGATATGCGGCCGGTTGGCGACGCCGGCGGCATCGCAAGCCGCCTGGATCCGCGCGATGTTGCGCTCGACCCGGTCCATGTCGATGACGGCGGCGGGCGTGCCGTATTCACGGGCGATCTTGGCGGCGAGAGGTGTGGTCATGGGAGTCCTCTTTCGTAGGATGGGTAGAGCGAAGCGAAACCCATCAAACACTATCCATTGGGCATGATGGGTATCGCTTCGCTCCACCCATCCTACGATTCAAGCCTGCTCAATCTCTTCCCGAAGCACTTCAAGTTCCAGCCACTTGTCCTCGGCTTCCTGCAATTCCTTCTGCGCCTTTGTAAGCGCATCGGAGGCGGAATCAAACTTCTTGCGGTTCTTCTTGTAGAGATCGGGATCGTCGAGGATGCGCTGCTGCTTGGCAATCTCGGCTTGCAGCTTCGCCATGGTCTTGGGCAGCGTTTCCAGCGCGTGCTTTTCGTTGAAGTTCAGGCGCCGTTTCGGTCCGGTCGAAGGCGATCCGGCGGCAACCCTCGCTTCCCGCTTCTCTTCGGCGACCTTGACCGCCTCACGCTTCAGATCCGCGCCGCGCTGCGCCAGCATGTCGGTGTAGCCGCCGGCATATTCGATCCAGCTTCCGTCACCTTCGGGCGCGATCACCGAGGTCACGACGCGGTCGAGAAAGTCGCGGTCATGGCTGATCAGGATCACTGTGCCTTCGTAGTCGCCGAGCATTTCCTCGAGCACGTCGAGGGTTTCGAGGTCGAGATCGTTGGTCGGTTCGTCCAGCACCAAGAGGTTGGAAGCTTTTGCCAGCGAACGCGCCAGCATCAGCCGGCCGCGTTCACCGCCGGACAATACTTCCAGCGGCGTGCGCATCTGCTCCTGCGCGAACAAGAAGTCCTTCATGTAGCTGACGACATGCTTCGGCTTGCCGCCGATCATGACGTGGTCGCTGCCGCCCCCGGTCAGGGCATCGGCCAGCGTCGATTTAGGGTCGAGGCTTTCGCGGTGCTGGTCCAGCGTCGCCATTTCGATATTGGCGCCGAGACGGATCGTGCCGCTGTCGGGCGGGCTGCCGCCGGTCAGCATGTCAATGAGGGTGGTCTTGCCGGCGCCGTTAGGGCCGACGATGCCGATGCGGTCGCCGCGCTGCACCCGGATCGAGAAGCCCTCGACGATCTTGCGATCGCCAAAGGATTTGCCGATGTTCTTGGCCTCGATAACAAGCTTGCCCGACTTGTCCGCTTCGGCGGCGGCGAGGCTGGCGTTGCCGGTCGCGCCGCGATAGGTCCGCCGCTGGTCGCGCAGGGCATGCAGATTGCCGAGCCGCTTGACGTTGCGCTTGCGGCGGCCGGAGACGCCATAGCGCAGCCAATGCTCTTCATTGACGATCTTGCGGTCGAGCTTGTGCTGGTCGCGCTCTTCCTCGGCCAGCACTTCGTCGCGCCAGGCCTCGAATGCGGAGAAGCCGCGATCGATCTGCTTGATCTGGCCGCGGTCGAGCCAGGCGGTCGAGCGCGACAGGTTCGAGAGGAAGCGGCGGTCATGGCTGATGATGACCAGCGCACAGCGGCGGCTTTCCAATTCGCCTTCCAGCCATTCAATGGTGGTGAGATCGAGATGGTTGGTCGGCTCGTCCAGCAGCAGGATGTCGGGGGCGGGCGCCAGCACCCGCGCCAGCGCCGCGCGGCGGGCTTCACCGCCCGAGACATGGGCGGGATCTTCATCGCCGCTCAAGCCCAGCTGCTCGATGAGATAGCGCGCCTGATAATGATCGTCGCCCGGATTGAGCCCGGCTTCGACATAGGCCAGTGTCGTCTTGTGCTCGCCGAAGTCAGGCTCCTGCGGCAGATAGCGGATGGTGGCGCCGGGCTGCACGAAGCGACTGCCGCTGTCGGGCTCGACTAACCCTGCGGCGATCTTCAGCAGCGTCGATTTGCCGGAACCGTTGCGGCCGATCAGGCACACGCGCTCGGCCGTCGATACCGACAGCTCGACGCCTGATAACAGCGGCGTGCCGCCAAAGGTCAGCGCGATATCTTTCAACTGGATCAGCGGCGGCGGCATCGTTCAGCTCAATTCTGGTTCGGCGCAGGCGCTTGGGCCCGCTGACGCTGGATGCGCCGGATAGTCTGGTCGAGCGCGGAGAGGAACGCCGAGCGGTCCCGCGGCGCAAAGGATCTCGGGCCGCCCGTCACTTCACCTGATGAGCGCAGGTCGGTCATCAAATTGCGTACCGCCAGGGTCATGCCGATCGATTGTTCGGTGAATGGCTTGCCGTTCGGTGCCAGCACCTCGGCGCCGGCTTTCACGCATCGGCTCGCCAGCGGAATATCCGAGGTGATGACGATATCGCCTCTGCCGGCGCGTTCCGCGATCCAGTCGTCGGCGGCGTCCATCCCGGCGCCGGCGGCGATCCGCTCGATCAGCGGATCCTGCGGCACGCGGATGAAATTGCCCGCGACCACGCTGACGGGCAGGCCGTGCCGGCTCGCGACCTTATAGATCTCGTCCTTGACCGGGCAGGCGTCGGCGTCGACATAGATGCGGGTAGGATTCAAGTCAGGCACTTCAGTCGGTTTATGGGGGGTGGATTCGGTCTCGTCGTCTCGTCCGCGCGTGGTACTCCATGGGGCGGAAAAATGCGAGGAAAACAGGCCGGGGAACACGCTTGCCACGACACTTTCTTTGCGTACGATAACGCCCGGAAACAACAAGAAAATAGAGGAAACGGGCATGACAAGCCGGATCGGGCCGTATCGCGTCTCGGCCTACAACACTTCCAAGCATTCCGAGAACAAGATGCACGATGACACGGTGGCGAAGCGCTATGGTTTTAGCGGCGGTCTGGTCCCCGGTGTCGATGTCATGGCCTACATGATGCACCTGCCGGTCGCAAAATGGGGCCGGGCCTTTCTCGAACGTGGACTGATCGAGGCGCGCTTCGTCAAGCCGGTCTATGACGGTGAGCAGGCCGATGTCATGGGCGAGGAAGGCAACGGCGTGCTTGAGCTCCAGGTCGAGAGCCGGGGAGATATTTGTGCGACCGGCACAGCTTCGCTGTCACCGGCAGCGCCATCATTCTCGCTTTCCGACTTTGTCGAGGTCGCAGCCGCAGGCGAACGCAAGCCGGTGGATGCGGCGTCCTATGCTCTTGGTAAATGGCTCGGCGCGGCGCCGCGCACCTGGGCGACGGACGCGGCAAAACAATATCTGGCGGATATTCGCGAAACCGAAGCGATTTACGCGCAGGAAGGACTCGGCCATCCCGGCCTGTTGCCGCGGGTGATGAACATGGTGCTGGTCGACAACGCCATCATGGGCCCGTGGATTCATGTCGGCACAAGGATGCAGCTCCTGTCCGCGGCCCGCATCGGCGACGAGTTGACGGCGCGCGCCAAAGTGATCGGCAATTACGACAAGAAGGGCCACCGTTTCGTCGAACTCGACGCACTGGTGGTCGCCAACGGCAAGACGCCGCTGGCGCATTGCCACCACACGGCGATCTACCAGCCGCGCGAACAGGTGGCGGCGTAACCATGGCCATCACCATCGACTATTATCTGTCGCTGAACTCGCCCTGGACCTACATGGGCAGCGGCCCGTTCGCCGAGATCGCGCGGCGCTATGGCGCGCAAGTCAACGTCAAGCCCGCCAAGTTCGGTCCCATTTTTGAGCAGACCGGCGGACTGCCGCTGCCAAAGCGCTCGCCTCAGCGGCAGGCTTACCGGCTGATGGAGCTCAAGCGCTGGCGCGAGGTGCGGGGACTTCCGCTCACTGTCGAGCCCAAATTCTTTCCCAGCGATGACGCGGCGGCGACGCGCCTCGTGATCGCAGCCAAGCTGCAGGGCAAGGATGCTCATAAATTGTCGCTGGAGCTGGCGCGCGCCGTCTGGGAGCGCGAGGAATCGTTTGCGGACCCCGCGGTGCTGGCATCATCAGCGCAGCGCGCCGGCCTCGACGCCGCCGCAGTGCGGGCCGGCGGCCCGTCGGACGCGGAACTCGATGCGCTGTATGAGCAGTACACGCAGGATGCCGTGAAGGCGGGCGTGTTCGGCGCGCCCAGTTACGTCTTGCCCTCGGGCGAGATTTTCTGGGGCCAGGACCGCCTGGAGCTTCTGGAGCGCGCTTTGAAGCTCGCCGCCTAAGCGGCGCGCTTCACATCTCGAAGACGCGACCGGGATTGAGGATGTGATGCGGATCAAGCGCGCGCTTCAGCGTGCGCATGGTCTCGATCTCCTCCGCGGTGCGGCTGAGCTTGAGATACGGCCGCCTGGAGATGCCGATGCCGTGCTCGGCCGAGATCGAACCGCCGAAGTCGCTGGTGAGGCCGAAGACCAGCTTCTTCATTTCCTCATGCTTGTCGGCCGGAGGCGAGTATTTTGTGTTGACGTGCAGGTTGCCGTCGCCGACATGCCCGAGCACGATGGTGTAGGCGTCTTTGTCGACCGCCTTGATCGCCTTTGCGACGGCTTCCGTGAACGGTTCCATCTGGTCGATGGCGAGGCTGATGTCGAAGCCGACGGTGGGCGCGGTCGCCCGGCTGAGTTCGACGCTGGAATCGCGCACCCGCCAGATCGCGGCTGTAGAAGCACCCGAATTGGCAATGATCGCATCGAGGATGATGCCTTCACCCAGCGCCTCTTCGAGCAGACTTTCAACGTCGGCGCGGAGTCGCTCGGCATTGCTGCCCGAGGATTCCATCAGCAGGTAGAAGGGATGGGTGGCCGGCAGCGGCGCGGCGACGCCTCGCACCAGCTGCGTCACAAGGCGGTAATAGCTGTTCCACATCACCTCGAACGCGGTCAGTTCGCCGCCAAGCCGCTTGCGCGCCAGGTCGAGCATCGCCCGCACCTTGTCGAAGCTCGGCAGCGCGCACAGCACCACCTGCTGTTCGGCCGGCGCCGGGAAAATCCGCAATGCCGCGCGGGTCACCACGCCGAGCGTGCCTTCGGTGCCGATGAACAATTGCTTGAGGTCGGTTCCGGTGTTGTTCTTGATGTATTTGCGCACGCCCTTGAGCACGGTGCCGTCAGCAAGCACCGCTTCGAGCCCGAGCACCAGATCGCGCGTCATGCCATAGCGGATCACCCGATTGCCGCCGGCATTGGTCGAGATGTTGCCGCCGATCGTGCAGCTGCCGCGGGCGCCGAGATCGAGCGGGTACATGAAGCCGTCCTGCGCGACGCGCTCGTGCACGCGCTGCAGCGGCACGGCGGCCTGGGCGATCACGACCCCGCCGCCGGTGTCGACTTCCTCGATCGCGTTCATGCGCTCCATCGACAGCACGATCTCGCCGGCCATCGGCATGGTGGCGCCGACGAGCCCGGTCATGCCGCCCTGGGTCGTGACCGCAACGCGCGCCCGGTGGCAGATCGCCAGGAATCGCGAGACGTCCTCGGTGGAGCGCGGCCGCATCACCGCAATCGGCGGAGGGACGGGGATGCCGGCTATATCGGTGTAATAGCGCGCATCGATATCGGCGCCGGTCAGGACCGTTGTCGCGTCGAACGCTGCGCGGAGTTCACCGATGATGGCTGGTTGCATCCTATGCCGCCTTCTTCGCCTTGGCCTCCTGGATCGCACGCCAGACGCGTTCCGATGTCAATGGCATATCGATCTCTGAAATGCCGTACTCCGACAGCGCATCGATGACAGCATTGACGATGCAGGCGAGGCTGCCGGCGCAGCCGGCTTCGCCGCAGCCTTTGGTGCCGAGCGGATTGGTCTTGGCCGGCGAGGGGTGATCGGCGGTTGCCATCAGCGGGATGTCGCCGGCGCGCGGCATCGCATAATCCATGAACGAGCCGGTGATCGGCTGGCCGCTGGAATCGTAGCTCACTTCCTCCATCAGCGCCTGGCCGATGCCTTGCGCGACGCCGCCATGCAGCTGGCCGTCGACGATCATCGGATTGACGATGGTGCCGAAGTCAGAGATCCCGGTGTAGCGCACGATTTGGGTCACGCCGGTGTCGGGATCGATCTCGACCTCGGCGACGTGGCAGCCATTGGGGAAGGTCGACGGCGTGTCCTTGGTGGCGTGGTCGACGTCGAGCGTATCGGGCACGCCCTCCGGCACCTTGCCGTCGCGCAGCCGTTGCGCCAGCTCCATGATGCCGATCGAGCGGTCGGTGCCGGCGATGGTGAAGCGGCCATTGCCGAATTCGATGTCGCCCTCGCTGGCTTCCATCAGATGCGCCGCCGCCTGCTTGCCCTTGGCGACCACCAGCGCCGCGGCCTCGACGATCGCCTGGCCGGTTGCGGTGATCGAGCGCGAGCCGCCGGTGCCGTTGCCGAAGCGCACGAGATCGCTGTCGCCCTGCTCGAGCGTGATCTTCTCGAAGGGTACGCCGAGTTCAGCGCACAGCACCTGCGCAAACGGCGTGGCATGGCCCTGGCCGTAATCGAGCGTGCCTGTCGTGAGCTTCACCGAACCGTCAGGTTCGAAATTGATCTTGCCGAGTTCGCCGCTCGGTGGTGCCGTGACTTCGAGGTAGGAGCCAACCGCGATGCCGCGCAGTTTTCCCTGCTTCTTGCTTTCCTTCTTGCGTCTGGCAAAATTGGCGTGGTCGGAAAGCTCCAGCGCTTTCGCGAACACGCCCTGGAAATCGCCGCTGTCATAGGTGACGCCGGAGGCCGCCGGGAACGGCAGTTGCGTCGGCTTGATGAAATTGCGCTTGCGCAGGGTGAGGCGGTTGATGCCCATTTCGTCGGCGGCGCGGTCGATCAGCCGCTCCATGTAGTAATTGGCCTCGGGCCGGCCGGCGCCGCGATAGGCGCCCATCAAGGTGGTGTTGGTCAGCACCGTCTTGATGTCGACGCCGAGCAGCGGTGTGCGATAGACGCTCGCAAGGTTCTTGGCCGTGTTGAGCGACAGCGGGCCGGGCGCCACGCCGGTGATGTAGGCGCCGAGATTGCCATGGCCCTTCAGGCGCACGGCGAGAAATTTACCCTCGGCATCCAGCGCCAGTTCGCAATGCATGGTCTGCGCGCGGCCGTGGCTGTCGGACAGGAAGCTGGTCGAGCGCTCGTCGGTCCATTTCACCGGACGGCCCAGCACCTTCGAGGCATGCGCGATGCAGGTGTATTCCGGATAGTTCATGTTCTTCATGCCGAACGAGCCGCCGACATTGGCGGTCAGGATGCGAACCTTGTCGTTCGGTACGTTCAGGATCTTTGCAAACGTGACCTTGTTGCCGGAAACGCCCTGCGTCGGCACCTGGATCGTGAAGCGCTCGCTGGCCTTGTCGTAGGAGGCCAGCGCCACGCGCGGCTCCATCGACACCACGGCGACGCGGGTGTTGACGATATCGAGTTTTGTGACGTGCGCGGCGCCGGCGAACGCAGCATCGATCTTGGCGGCATCGCCATAGTGATAGTCGAGCGCTGTGTTGTTGGGGATGTGATCGTAGAGCTGCGGCGCGCCGGGTTGTGCGGCTTCCTCGGCACTGGTCACCGCGGGCAGCGGCTCGATATCGAGCTCGACGGCTTCCGCCGCGTCGCGCGCCTGCGCCAGCGTTTCGGCGACGACATAGGCCACGGGATCGCCGACGAAGCGCACCTTGTCGGTCGCCAATGCCATGCGGTTGGTCTGCAACAGCGGCGAGCCGTCACGGCTCTTCAGCGGCAGGCCGCAGGTGAAGGGGTTGTAGCCGGCGGCCACGAGGTCCTGGCCGGTCCAGACGCCGAGCACGCCCGGCATGGTCCGCGCCGCCTTGATATCGATGCCGCGGATGATTCCGTGGGCGTGGCTGGAGCGCACCATCCAGGCATAGGCCTGGCCCGGCAGGCTGAAATCATCGGTGTATTTGCCCTTGCCGCGAACCAGCGTGTCGTCTTCCTTGCGGCGCACAGGCTGCCCGACGCCGTATTTTTGCACTGCGATTGCGTTTTCCAGCGACGACGGCGACGTATGATCTTGCATCGAAAAATACCTGAAATGCTTGGATTCCCGCGACTTTCGCGGGCTCGGAACCAAATAACGCACCGATCCCCCAGCGACAACGCCTGTTTGGGCATGGTCCCATGTGATGGGATGTTGCGTAGGCCCTTGGCGCTGCTAAAGTTTCCGTGAACGCTCATTCTTCGGCGGCAGCATATGCCGCGGAAAGACAGTTTTGATGAACGAGGATACGCGGCTTGCCGATGGCCTTGCGGCCCGCGCAAGCCCGTCAGGGTCTGCTGTGGCAGGGGCGGAAAGCGGCGTCTACGCCGCGCTCGACCTTGGCACCAACAACTGCCGGCTCCTGATCGCCTGTCCGTCCGGCGACGGCTTCCGCGTGGTCGATTCGTTCTCACGGATCATCCGGCTGGGCGAGGGCATCTCCTCGACCGGTTCCATCAGCGAGGCGGCGATTGATCGTGCGATTGCGGCCTTGAGTATTTGCAGCGACAAGATCCGCTACCGCAAGGCGAGACGTTTGCGGTTGATCGCAACCGAAGCCTGCCGCGCCGCGGCCAATGCCGATAGCTTTCGCGAGAGGGTGGCAAAAGACACCGGCATCCGGCTCGAGGTGATCGATCGCGAGACCGAGGCGACGCTCGCGGTGATCGGCTGCTCGCCGCTGCTCGATCCCAGGGGACGGGGTGCCATCCTGTTCGACATCGGCGGCGGATCGACGGAACTGGTTCGGATCGAGCGCGATCCAGCGGAGGAAAACGCCGTACCGCGGATCAAGGCCTGGATGTCGATCCCGCTCGGCGTCGTCACCATCGCCGAGCATTTCGGCGGCAAGGACGTCACGCCCGAATCCTATGCGCGGATGGTCGCCGAGGTCGCGCAATATGTGGCGCCGTTTGCGGCCGAGCACGGTGGTGATCTGCGTGACATGCATCTGCTCGGCACGTCTGGCACCGTGACGACGCTGGCCGGCGTGTTTCTCAATCTGCAGCGCTACGACCGCCGGCGGATCGACGGCATCTGGATGAACAATTCCGACGTCACCTCGGTGATCCAGCGGCTACTCGGCATGAGCTATCAGGAGCGCGCCAACAACAATTGCATCAGCGTCGAGCGCGCCGATCTGGTGCTGGCCGGTTGCGCCATTCTCGACGCGATCCGCGACGCGTTCCCGCTGCCGCGGCTGCGCGTCGCCGACCGCGGCCTGCGCGAGGGCATGCTGGTCGAAATGATGCGGGAGGACGGCGCGCTGCGGTCGTGCTAAGGCGGTTTTTCAGTTCAGTGGCTTCATCCTTCGAGACGCGGCTTGCGCCGCTCCTCAGGATGAGGTCTAGACCCTCATGGTGAGGAGCGCGGCGAAGCCGCGCGTCTCGAACCACGAGGCCGTACACAGCATCATCAAGTAAGTACTCGATATGGCGAAAGACACCACCGGCCGGTTGCACGTCACGGTCAAGTCTGGTGGCAAGCGCAAGCTGTCATCAAAGCTCTGGCTGGAACGGCAGCTCAACGATCCCTATGTGGCGCAGGCCAAAAAGGACGGATGGCGCTCCCGCGCGGCCTACAAGCTGATCGAGATCGACGACAAGCATCGCTTTCTGAAGCAAGGCATCTCCGTGGTCGATCTCGGCGCGGCTCCCGGCGGCTGGAGCCAGGTCGCGGCCAAGCGCATCGGGGCGGCCAATGGCAAGGGCAAGGTGGTCGCGATCGATCTGCTGGAAATGCCGGAAGTGCCGGGCGTCACCTTCGCGCAGCTCGACTTCCTTGCCGACGATGCGCCGGAAAAACTGCTGGCGATGATGGGCGGCCGCGCCGACGTGGTGCTATCAGACATGGCCGCTAACACCACGGGCCATCGCAAGACCGATCAGCTCCGCATCATCGGGCTGGTCGAAACCGCGGCGGCGTTCGCCACCGAGGTGCTCAATCCCGGCGGCACCTTCGTCGCAAAGGTGTTTCAGAGTGGCGCCGAAGGCGAACTGTTGGCGCAGCTGAAGCGCGATTTTGCTACCGTCAAACACGTCAAGCCGGCGTCAAGCCGCCAGGACTCGTCCGAGCGCTACGTGCTGGCGATGGGCTTTCGCGGTGGAGCGAAGGTTTAGCCGATACGTTCAGCCGTCATTGCGAGCGAAGCGAAGCAATCCATCTTGCGGCAACAAGAAAGAATGGATTGCTTCGTCGCTTGCGCTCCTCGCAATGACGCAAATAAAAGAGGCCGCCCAGTCGGGCGGCCTCTTGCCGGTCTGATGCCGTGAATGATCAGAAACGGAACGGACCAAGCGGAATAAACGGAATCGGGAACGGAAACGGGTCGGTCGGGAAGGTCGGGCCGGTCCCGGTCGGAAGCCGCGGGCAAGTCGTCTTGATCATGCCGCCGGCAACCTTGTTCAGTTCATCGAGGTTCAGTTCGTTCTTCGTCATGTCAGTCTCCTGTTGGGTTGGGATTGATCGTTAGCCGATGGTCCAGCGCACGAAGGCGCTATTGAACGTCCAGTCGCCGTCGGGATTGATCGGGGGCTTGGGCAGCGGGCGCCCCGGAATGCAGCCATCCTTGACCCCGCCCGCCACCGCTTCGAGCGCGGCGTCGTCGAGCAGACGAACCGACTGATCTGAATTCCTAGAGTTCACCATTGTCGTCTCCCGTGTGTCCTCGAGCGAGACCATTCCCGCCATCCGTGATCACAGGGATACGGCATGGGCCGGCCCCTTGCCGTGACCGACGTCACACAGCAAACCGGGTCGTCGTGAATTCGAAATGAGAGCCGCCAACGGCACCGGCCGGGCAAAAAGAAAGCCGCCATGAGGCGGCTTTCCCGTATTCCTACATTGCGGTGCCGTAACTACCGTCCGCCCTGAGGAAGCGCCGGCGATCCGCTGGGGGAGGTATTGATGGCGGGATTTCCTGATGGATTGCGCGTGCTGTTCGTGCCGGCGGCGGCGCTGCCGGCATCGTTGCTCAAGCCGGTGGTGGAACTGCCTGTCGTCGTGCTGTTGACCGACGGTCCTGTGGTGGTGCCGCTTGTGGTCGATCCGCCGGGGGCCGTGCTGCCACCGGCGGAACCGGTGCCGGTTTGAGCGATAGCCAGTGTGCTCGCAAATGTCAGCGCTGCGGCCAATCCAATAGTTCCGAGTTTCATGGTGTCTTCCTTTCCAGGTACAGAAGGAAAACGGTTGCGCCCCGGATATGTTTCCGGTGCCGGGATCAACTGGGTGTGACGGATCTATCCCAGCCGCTGATCGCGCGCGTCCTCGGTGCCTTCGCTGGCGGCTTTGGTTGCGGCCTTTTCCGCGCCCTTCCGGCTGGAAATCTCGACCGCCTTGCGGCCCGAGATTTCATTACCGGCGTCATCGGGCATCTGCCAGAAGAACCAGCCTGACACCGCCGAGATGATCGCGACCACGATGAAGGCCGGGCCGAACATGGTTGCATCCAGTTCGGTGGCGTGATGCCACAGCATGGTCGATTCCACCGAGAACGCGCCGACCGCGACGCCGGCCGACGTCGCCAGCTGCTGGTTGACGCTCACAAGCGTGGTGGCGCGGCTCATCTGCGCCGGTTCGACTTCTGCATAAGCGACGGTGTTGATCGCGGTGAATTGCAGCGAGCGGAAGAAGCCGCCGACCACGAGGATGAGGAAGATCAGCGTCAGCGGCGTCGACACCGTGAACAGGGCGCAGGCGGCGAGAAACACCGAGCTGATGATGGCGTTGACCGCCATCAGGTTGCGGAAGCCGAAGGTGCGGATGATCCGCGCCGCCAAGGTCTTCATGCCCATGGCGCCGACCGCGGAGGAGAACGTCACCAGGCCGGACTGGAACGGCGTCAACCCGAAACCTTCCTGCATCAAGAGCGGCAGCAGGAACGGCAGCGCGCCGATCCCGAGCCGGAACAGGAAGCCGCCATAGATGCTGGCGCGCAGCGTCTGCAGGCGCAGCATCGAGAAGTCCAGCACTGGCGATTTCGTCTTCCGCGCATGCACCACGTAAAGAGTCATCGAGATCGATCCGACGGCAATGAGGCCGCCGACGACCGTCCAGGGCAGCAGGTTGAGGCCGGCAACGGACAGACCGAACGCGATGCCGGCCAGGCCAATGCCCGCCAGCACCAGCCCGTAGAGATCGAAGCGCTCCGGATCCTCGCTGCGGATCGGATCGATGTATTTCATCGCGAGGAAGATGCCGAGCAGGCCGATCGGGATGTTGATCAGGAAGATCCAGTGCCAGGAAAAATAGGTGGTGATGAAGCCGCCCAGCGGCGGCCCGATCACCGGGCCGATCAGCGCCGGCACCGTCACCCAGGTCATCGCCTGCACCAGCCCGCTCTTGTCGATCGAACGCAGCAGCACCAGTCGCCCGACCGGCGTCATCATCGCACCGCCAAGACCCTGCAGGATGCGCGCGATCACGAAATGGGTCACGTTCTGCGACAATGCGCAGCCGATCGATCCGACCATGAACACCCCGATCGCGATCGCGAACACCATCCGCGCGCCGAAGCGGTCGGCGGTCCAGCCGCTGGCGGGAATGAACACCGCGAGCGAGAGCAGGTAAGACGTGATCGCCAGTTTCAGCGTCAGCGGGCTGGTGCCGATGTCAGCCGCGATCGCCGGCAACGACGTCGCAATGACCGTCGCGTCCATGTTTTCCATGAACAGGGCGGTGGCCACGATGAGCGGGATGATGCGCTGCTTGTCCATGGGAATCAGGGTGCGGGAGGGCAGGCGGGGTGAATTGGGCTGTATCACCCCGCTCTCGGACAAGCCATTGCGGAACCGCGCATACCACCTAAACCCTGTGTGATCCCGGATTATGCGATAGGTAACTTGATGCGTGCATCGCATTATGCGATAGTTGCGCTCAAGAGCCTGACTCAAAATGCATCCAATGAAATAAGACTTGGTAGCAAATTTCGTCATGCCCGGCCTTGTGCCGGGCATCCACGTCTAAGCTTCACTTAAGCAAGGCAGACGTGGATGGCCGGGACAAGCCCGGCCATGATGAACAGTTGGTGAGGAGCCGAAACTGGCTGTTTTTTCGGTCAGACTGAGAGGACCCGATGGCGAAAGCCGGTACCGCAAAGAGCTCTGTCCAGTTCATCCGTACGCCCGGTGGCGATGATCTCGCCGTACTGCCGCGCAACGAGTATGATCGGTTGGTTGCCCTTGCCGCTGAGGCACAGGAAGATGCCGCCGCGAGCCGGATCGTCCGCAGTTCGACGCGTAGTCTCAAGGAAGGCCGTGAAGTCGTTTTGCCGAAAGCCGTGGCTGATCGTCTCGCAAGCGGAGACAACGCGGTGCGCGTTATCCGCGAATGGCGCGACATGATCCAAGGCGAGCTGGCGGTGGCGGTCGGAATTAGCCAGAACTACTTGTCAGAGATTGAAACCGGTCGGCGTAAGGGTCCGGCCGAACTGCAGAAGAAGTTCGCCCGGGCGCTCGGCGTGCCAGTCGACCTCCTGATCGAATGAGATCAGCTGCTTCCTGGCGGCGGACCTTGGCCATTGCGGAACCGCGCATACCACCTAAATCCTGCGTGACGCCGCTAACTGGCGCCACCGGAGACCTGACGATGATCTACCTGCTTGCCGCGCTGTTGCCGCCGCTTGGGCTGCTCCTGAACGGGCAGCCATTTTCGGCGATCTTCAACCTCGTTCTGCTGGTGTTTTGCCTGGTTTTCGGCCTGTTTTTCCACGTCCTGCTGCTGGTGCCGTCGGCGCATGCGCTTGTCATGGTTCACATGAAGCGGGAGGACCGCCGGCACCGGGAGGTGGTTGAGGCGATCCGCCAGCACGGCCCGCCGCCGGGATATCAACGTTAAGGTCCTTTAACTAAGGGCTTTTCGGGAAAAGCCTGTGCATAGCGGCCAAACGCTTTGATTCGGCCGTCTGCCATGCTATCGACCACCGTCAACCCCACCGATGGGCTTCGATTCGACGGCAGCGCCGCTCGCGCAGCCGAAGGCGACGTTCATCTTAAATAATATGCGGCGGAAGGCCGCCGAAAGGAGTTGGCAAATGGCGCAGGAACTTCAGGCTATCCGCGAAGCCTACACGTTCGACGACGTGCTGCTCAAACCGGGTCTGTCGGACATCCTGCCCTCCGAGGCCGATATCCGCTCCCGCGTGACCCGCGCGATCCCGCTCAACATCCCGATCATTGCGTCCGCGATGGATACGGTGACCGAAGCGCGCATGGCGATCGCGATGGCGCAGGCCGGCGGCGTCGGCGTCATTCACCGCAATTTCGATCCCGAAGGCCAGGCCGCCCAGGTGCGGCAGGTCAAGAAGTACGAATCCGGCATGGTGGTCAATCCGCTGACCATCGGCCCAGACGCCATGCTGTCGGACGCGCTGACGCTGATGAACGATCACGGCTTCTCCGGCATTCCCGTGGTCACCGGTGCTTCCAAGGGCGTTCCGGGCAAGCTGGTCGGCATCCTCACCAACCGCGACGTGCGTTTTGCCACCGACCCCAGGCAAAAGATCTCCGAGCTGATGACGCATGAAGGTCTCGTCACGGTGCGCGAAGGCGTCAGCCAGGACGAGGCGAAGCGGATGCTGCACAAGCATCGCATCGAAAAGCTGCTGGTGGTCGACGATCAATATCGCTGCGTCGGCCTGATCACTGTCAAAGACATGGAAAAGGCGGTCGCGCACCCGCTCGCCTGCAAGGACGCGCAGGGACGGCTTCGTGTCGCGGCGGCGACCACGGTCGGCGAGGGCGGCTTTGAGCGCACCGAGCTATTGATCGACGCCGGCGTCGATCTCGTCGTTGTGGACACCGCCCACGGCCACTCCTCGCGGGTGCTGGAAGCCGTCAACCGCATCAAACGGCTTTCCAACGCGGTACAAGTCATCGCAGGCAATATCGCCACCAAGGAAGGCGCGCAGGCGCTGATCGATGCCGGTGCGGATGCGATCAAGGTCGGCATCGGGCCGGGTTCGATCTGCACCACGCGCATCGTCGCCGGTGTCGGCGTTCCCCAGCTCACGGCGATCATGGACGCGGTCGAAGCCGCCAAGAAATCCGACATCCCCGTGATCGCAGACGGCGGCATCAAATATTCCGGCGATCTGGCCAAGGCGCTCGCCGCCGGCGCCGACATCGCCATGGTCGGCTCCTTGCTCGCCGGCACCGACGAGACGCCGGGCGAAGTGTTCCTGTGGCAGGGCCGTTCCTACAAGGCCTATCGCGGCATGGGCTCGGTCGGCGCGATGGCGCGCGGCTCGGCCGACCGCTACTTCCAGCAGGACATCAAGGACACGCTCAAGCTGGTGCCCGAGGGCATCGAGGGCCAGGTGCCGTATAAGGGCCCGGTCGGCAACGTCATGCACCAGCTCGCCGGCGGTCTTCGCGCGGCGATGGGCTACGTCGGCGCGCGCAACCTCGCCGAATTCCACGAGAAGGCGCAGTTCGTGCGCATCACCGGCGCGGGCCTGCGCGAAAGCCACGTCCACGACGTCACCATTACGCGGGAAAGCCCGAACTATCCGGGCGGCGTGTAATTCTAGGCCGTCATTCCGGGGCGCGAAGCGAACCCGGAATCTCGGGATTCCGGGTTCGCGTCTTCGACGCGCCCCGGAATGACGGCGATTTATCATTGAAAGAAGTTGATCATGGTCGATTGGTCGGACGACAGGATTGCCGCGCTTTCTAATCAGGATTTGAAGAATCTGCTCGTCAACGCCGAGCGGAAAGCCGCGGCTGACATCATCGCGCGGTGCAACGCCGAGCTGGAAAAGCGCAATGCCGCAAGGCCAGGCAAGGCATCGAAGCCGCGCACCGAACTGAAAGAGTTCGAGCACGCGATGTCGGAGCAGCTCGCCGAAATCGGCAAGGCGATGGCCGCCAAATTCGACCTGTCGGAAGAGACCGCAAAAGCAAGGTCGGTGGGCGTCAAGGGCTTCAAGGCCCACAAGCTGCTCGACTCCAAGGGTTTTGCAAAACTCGGCGGTATGCAGCGCGACGGTTCGGTGGCGGTCGACCGCTACATTTCCTATCGGCGGGGTACCGACATCGTCTCGCTCAGCGTCTTCCTCCTGAAGGATGCGCCGGTCGAAACCCACGAGTTTCACGTGATCGCGCCGGCGGCCTTGCTGGATGGGGCAAAGCCGATTGCGGAGGTGCGTCCCACCGCGACGGAAGCCCAGAAGCAGACCGCGGATAGCGGGCTGGCGTTCCCCGACTTGCCAAGCGCTGCGGCGGCGTTTGAGGCCGCGCTGGCGAAAATCGCGGCCTGATGCACGGTTAACCGTGCAGCGCTGAGTCTCGGCGAGGCTAACAAGATCGTGGTGGTGCCGAACCCCGTCTACGCCAGTCTCTAGTCAAATTGACGGGATCGGATCGGTATCCAAAGTCTGCCGAGCGCCAGCCCCGGCGCTCGGTACCGCGCTGATGAACAATGGCGATCGGGACGAGCCTACGCCTACATTCGCGCTTGAAGCAAAACGAACCATTTCTGATCGTTCAAATTGCAGTTTGGCTCCTCTGAGCCTTGCTTGTCTGGATTATAGCTCGCACACTCTTTCGTTCCTTGCGATGGCGACAATGCCGTTGTTCGGTGATGTTCAATATCTTCTCGGTGACCGAGTTTTGTACGTTGCCGCCGATCACGTGAACCTTTTTTGAAGCGTCGTCGACCTTGACGATGATATCGCAATGGCTTCGGCTGATCGGATCATTGTCTTCGCTCGCAACGAAGTCCGCAAAGAGCGAACGAAACAGAGTAAACCCGCTACGTGGCTTATAGACATCCGATGTGCCCTCGACATGTCGGTGATAGCAATACAGATCGCCAACTCTAGGCATCGTACTTTGGGGGTCGCAGGCTCTATAGAATGCGTTCGCAGAGCCGGCTGTTACGTCAGTCACCGATTGCTTGATTGCCTGGCGGATATAGGTGACGTGAGCGGCGCTGAAGGCGAATTGCGGTCGTGTCAATTTCGCCTGGCGCATGGTGGCGGAGACAAATGCGGCAGACCAGGGAACGTCGCTGATACTGCTGCGAATCACGCTCTGCTGCAAGGCAGCCCGGATGCGTGGCTCGTCCTCACCCGTCGCCGACAAATCAATCCTGGAAATTGTGGTCAGTAACTTCTCCAGTTTCATTTTGTCTGGCACGATCGGTGAGTCTGTCGAAGCGAGAACGTTCTGATAAAACGAAGTCTTTAAGGCGTCCTCGGGTGAATGGGTGGTGCTTCTCTCGCTGCCATCAATGGCTTCCCAGTATGTCAGGACCTTTTGCCAAGGGATGTCCTTTCTGCCCACGTTGCGACCGTTCTTCTGATCGCTTTCAGCTTCCCCATGCCCAAAGAAAATCATTCGGCCGGTGTGATCCACGCGATTGCCGTCAAACTCCTTGTGCTCGGCCATCGCTACTCTCGCGATGCCCTTTCCCTTGTCCGAGGGTGGTATCTTGTCGGTCGCCTTGCAACGCTTTGACAAATCGTCGAACTGCGCGAAGTTGGCCGCGAGCGTAACAGTCGGTCCCCCAAGGACAATCGATACAGCAATCAAGGATCCCAAAACAAAAGACGTTGCAGACATCATGTTTCCTTTTGGCATATACTCTCTTTGTAGAGATGCTTCAGCCTATCGATGCACGTAAGGATTGCAATATCCTGTACTATGCAGAGCGACAAAGAGTTCGGAGGAACCAACCATGTCCCAATCCGCAAAACGTATCGTTCTCGCGTCCCGTCCCGTGGGCGAACCGAAGCCATCCGACTTCCGCCTTGAGGAATATGCCGCGCCGACGCCGGGCGAAGGCCAGGTCCTGCTGCGCACCATCTGGCTGTCGCTCGATCCCTACATGCGCGGGCGGATGAGCGACGGCCCGTCCTATGCGGCGCCGGTGCCGATCGACGGCGTGATGGAAGGCGGCACCGTCAGCGAGGTGATCGCCTCGAACAATCCCGGTTTTGCGAAGGGCGACATCGTGCTGTCGCGCGCCGGCTGGCAGACGCATGCGATCTCGGACGGCAAGGGCCTCGCCAAGATCGATCCGAAGCTCGCGCCGATCTCGACCGCCGTCGGTGTGCTCGGCATGCCCGGCATGACCGCCTATACCGGACTGCTCGATATCGGCAAGCCGCAGCCGGGCGAGACCGTCGTGGTGGCGGCGGCCTCCGGCGCCGTCGGGTCAGCCGTCGGCCAGATCGCCAGGATCAAGGGCGCGCGGGCGATCGGCATCGCCGGCGGCAAGGACAAATGCGACTACGTCAAAAAGGAACTTGGCTTCGACGATTGCCTCGACCATCGCGATCCCGATCTCGCCGCCAAACTGAAGGACGCCTGCCCGAAGGGCATCGACGTCTACTTTGAAAACGTCGGCGGCGCGGTGTTCGATGCGGTGTTTCCGCAGCTCAACGCGTTCGCGCGGATGCCGGTCTGCGGCTTGATCGCCGAGTACAACAATTTCGGCGAGACCTCGCCGAAATGGGCCGGCAAGATGATGCGCGCGGTGCTGACCAAGCGCCTCACCATCCGTGGCTTCATCGTCAGCGATTTTGCCGCGCGCCACGGTGACTTCCTGCGCGACATGTCGCAGTGGTTCCGCGAAGGCAAGATCAAGCACAAGGAATTCGTCACCGAAGGCCTCGACAGTGCGCCCGCCGCATTCATGGGCCTGCTCAAGGGCGCCAATTTCGGCAAGCAACTGGTGCGCGTCGGGCCGGACAAGGCGTAGGGAATCGGTCTTTAGATGCTGCCGCGTTCGACGAAGAAGAGTTCGACCGCGTGTTGCTGCACGGCATGCGGCGAACCGGCCAAACGCGCCAGCAGAAGTTCGCCGGCGATCCGGCCGATCGCCGCGGAATCAAATGCGATCGTGGTGAGGCCCGGCGTCATCTGATCCGCCACGTCGTTGTCGCCGAAGCCGAGCAACGCAAGATCGCGCGGCACGGACAGGCCGCGGGAGCGCGCTTCGATCAGCGCTCCCGTCGCCAATAGATCGTTGGCGCAGAAGACGGCGTCGACCGGATCGCCGCGGGCGAGAAGGGCGCCGAAGGCGGTGCGGCCGTCGACAAGACCGGTGACCTCGCCGACGGCGATCTCGTGCACGATCTCGATGCCGAGTTTTCCAGCGGCTGCGCGAAAACCGTCCCGGCGTAGCGCGCCGCGGCCGCTGCTGCGACCGATGAAGGCAACGCGGTGATGTCCGGCGGTCGCCAGTCGCCGTGCCGCCATCGCTCCGGCATCCGCATTGGAGAATCCGACGAGCATGTCGATCGGATCACGCGGATAGGCCCATGTCTCGATCACCGGAATGGCCAGCTCCTGCAGGGCGGCCCGGTTCTCTTCGAGCTCGATCACGCCGGTAAACAGCACGGCCGCCGGCCGGATGCCGCGCAGCGACTGCAGCATCGCCACTTCCCGGGCATAGGAGTATGAGGTCTGACCGACCAACACTTCGTATCCTTCCGGCTCGAGCGCCGCTGCGAAGCTGCGCACGGCCAAGCCGAACTGCTGGCTGAGGATGTTGGAGACGAAGGCCATGACGACGTTGGAGCGGCCCGAACGCAACGCCCGCGCGTGAGGGTTGGAAGCGTATCCGGTCGCCTCGATGATCCCGAGAATGCGGTCGCGGGTCTCACGATTGACCTTCTCGGGATGACGCAGCACCCGCGACACCGTGATCGGGGAGACCCCGGCGCGTTCCGCCACCTCTTCGATGCGCGGCGGTCGTCCGACCGTAGTGCCGCGCCCGGGCGGTGCCGGAATTCGCACGACATCATCGAAGGTTGTCAGGGGCGGATCGGCCATCGAATCCAGGGGCTAGTGTTGTCTAGAGTCGTTTCGCGTACCAAAATCTCATCGGCCCGAAACCTCATCGCGTGTCAACGGCCGGCCAACCTGGACCAGGCAATCGCCGCTCTGGCAGTCGGTGTGGAGACGTTGCGAGATCACGATCCCGGCGGCGGGGAAGTGCAGCACTTCCTCGGGCGCCTCGGGTCGTTCGAAATCGTGGTACCAGCCCGCCACGTCGCCATCCCTGACCCGCGCGCCGACCACGACCGCCGGTTCGAACCAGCCGCGCCGTGTCGCGAACACCGCCTGGGCGTGGCTCTCCAGCGCCAGCAGTTCGGTTTGTCCTTCGATGGGGACGTGTGGGCCGAGCACGGGTGCTTCGATGATGCCAAGCGCGAGCAGCAGCCGGTCCACGGCCCGGGCGGTCAGGGCCATCGTCTGCGGCGTGACCGTGCCGCCGGAGCCGAATTCGCCGGAGATGCCGATCGCTCGGGCCCGCGCGGCAGCTGCCATCGAGGTCGGGGCTTCGGCGCCGTTTTCGGCGACAAAGGCGAACGGCATTCCGAGCCCCTCCATGAGACCGAGCGCGCGGGCGAACATGTCCGGCGGGCCTTGCCGCTCGATCAGGGCGCAAGGCAGATGCGCCATCGACGTTCCACCGGAATGGATGTCGAAGATCACGTCGTGGCGGGGGAAGAGTTCATGTTCGAGGAAATGAGCGAGCCGGAAAGTTGGCGTGCCCGAGGGGTCGCCAGGGAAGGCGCGGTTGAGATTGCCCTCGTCAAGCGGCGAGCGTCGGCGGGCTGCCATCACCGCCGGGAGATTGGCGAAAGGCAGGATGGTCACCTCGCCCTTCATGTTGGCGGGATCGAGCCGGCGAAACAGCCGCGCGAGCGTGATCTCACCCTCGTATTCGTCGCCGTGGTTACCGGCCATCAGCAGAACTCGCGGGCCCGCACCGTTGCGGATCCGGAAGATCGGAATCTTGACCTGGAAATAGGGCGACCGATCGATCGAGAACGGGATGCTGAGGTGGCCGGACCATTTGTGGTCGGCGTCGAAGTCGATCTCGTGGAAAAGTCCGGTATGCATTGGATGCCTCAGGGCCGCGTCGTCACCGACGCCGGCCGAAGGTTGAAGGAGTGCACGAAGCGCGTCTCAGACGGCGGCGACGGCCGTCATCTCGACGCGCAAATCGGGGTCGGCGAGCCGCGCCTCGACGCAGGCGCGTGCGGGCGGATTGGCGGGATCGATCCAGGCGTCCCACACCGAGTTCATCGCCTCGAAGTCGGTGATGTGCGGCAGGAAGACGTTGACCGCGACCAGCTTGGAGCGATCGGATCCCGCCTGCTTCAGCAGCGCCTCGATCTTGCCGAGCACCTGGGTCGTCTGGGAAACGATCCCCGCCTTGCGGTCGTCGGCCACCTGGCCGGCGATATGCACCATGCCGGCGCAGACAACGGCCTGGCTCATGCGCGGGCCGACCAAATAACGTTCAATCATGTTTGCAGCTCCTCGAGAAAAAAAGAAGTTCGCCTGAACTCACAAGGTCGGCAGTGACTGCTCTTCCTTGAACCACTTCAGCTGCAGTTCGCCGAGCTTGCCGTTCAGCTTGTTGGTGAAGAGGGCGGTGTTGATCCAGTTGAGCAGATTCTGCTCGCCCTGCCGCAAGCCGATATGCGCCGGCGACTGACGGATGAGGAACTTGAGCTCGACCTCCTTGGTTGGATTCTGCTCTTTCACCTTGAGCGCGATCGCGCTGTTCTCGGCGAAGCTGTCGGCCTGGCCGGCGAGATAGGCGGCGATCGCCGCGGGAGTGTCCTCGAAGCGCACCAGCTTCACCTTTGGCGCATTGTCGGTGAGCCAGACGTCGAGCGTCGTTCCCTTGGCCACCGCGACGGTGTGGCGTTCGAGGTTTTCGGCCTTCTTGCCCGTCGCTGCGGCAATCGACTTCGGACCATAAACGCCCAGATTCACCACCGCGTAGGGCTGGGAGAACATGATCTGCTGGGCGCGTTCCGGCGTTGCACCAAGGCCTGCGATCAGGACGTCGATCTTGTCGGACAACAGGCTCGGGATGCGCGCCGCGCCCGTCACCGGGACGAGTTCGAGCTTCACGCCCATGTCGGCCGCAATCAGCTTGGCGAGATCGGCGTCGAGGCCGGCGATTTCGCCCTTGTCGTCCTTGAAGCCCCAGGGTGCAGCGTCGGTGAGGATGCCGACGCGCAGACGTCCGGCACCGAGCACATCCTTCAGCTTGTCGGCGCTGGCAAGACCTGGCGCAGTGAGGACGGCGAGCGCCGTGGTGGCGATAGCGAAGAGGGATTTCAATCTTCTCATAACTCTCTCCTGGTGGCGGCACGATGGCCGGTTTGCTTGGAAGGGGCTCATTTCACCGAGGCGATGAAACTTGCGAGTTCGGGGGTCTCGGGTCGGACGAACAGTTTCGACGGCGGTCCCTGTTCCCAGACGCGGCCCTGGTGCATGAAGACGATGCGGTCGGCGACGTTGCGGGCAAACCCCATCTCGTGCGTGACGAGGATCATCGTCATGCCCTGGCGCGCCATCGCCTCCATCACCTTCAGGACCTCGCCGACCAGTTCGGGGTCGAGCGCCGAAGTCACCTCGTCGAACAGCATGAGGTGCGGGGCCATGGCAAGGCAGCGGGCAATCGCCACCCGCTGTTGTTGACCGCCGGAGAGCTGCTCCGGCCAGGCGTCGATCTTGTCGGCGAGGCCGACGCGGGCGAGGACATCCTGAGCAAGCGCTCGCGCTTCGGACTTGCCGATGCGGCCGGTGAGCAATGGGGCCAGCGTGATGTTGCGTTCGACCTTGAGGTGGGAAAACAGGTTGAAGGCCTGGAAGACGATGCCGACGCGCTGGCGAAACTGCCGCAAGTCCGGCATCTTGGCATGAACCCTTTGTCCCTCGACGTGAATCTCGCCGGCATCGACCGTCTCGAGCGCGTTGATGCAACGGAGCAGCGTCGATTTGCCCGAGCCGGAGCGGCCGATGATCGTGACGATCTCGCCCTCTTCGACGTCGAGCGAAACGCCGTTGAGCACGTCGGTCCGGCCGAACTTCTTGTGGACGTCGCGGATTTCAACGAGAGCCATCGAGGCGAGCCTCCAGGGAACGGGACCACAGCGTGAGCGGCAGGCAGGTTGCGAAGTAGATCGCCGCGACCACGGCGTAGGTGAGGAGCGGCTGGAAGGTCGCGGCGCTCACCACCTGGCCGGCGCGCGCCAGCTCGACGAATCCGATGATCGAAGCGAGCGAGGTGCCCTTCACGAGCTGGACGAGGAAGCCGACCGTCGGCGGCAGCGACAGGCGCAGCGCCTGCGGCCCGACGATGTGGCAAAATTGCTGCCAGCGCGACAGGCCGAGGCAGGCGCCGGCTTCCCATTGCGCCTGTTTCACGGCCTCGAGCCCGCCGCGCCAGATATCGCCCAGGAAGGCCGCGGTGTAGAGCGTGTAGGCCACCGTAACCGCGACGAGCGCCGGCACCTGGATGCCGAGGAACACCGGCATGCCGAAGTAAAAGAAGAAGAGCAGGCCGAGCAGCGGCACGCCCTGGATCACCTGGATCGCCGCGGCCGAGATCCAGCGCAGCGGGGCGATGCGGCTGATCCGGCCCGTCGCCAGCCCAAGTCCGAGCGGCGCGCCGAAGGCGAGCGCGAGGACGACGAGCACCACCGTCCAGCGCAGCGCCGAGAGCAGCGAGACGAAATCGATGAAGGAGAAGGATCGCATGCGGCGGCCTGCCTCAACGCCGCCGGGGCGAGCGGAAGGCGAGGGCGCCCACCACCGCGAACAGGATCTTGAACGACATCGCCATCGCGAAATAGACCGCGCAGATGACCGCGTAGACTTCGAAGCTGCGATAGGTGCGGCTCTCGACGAAGCCTGCGACGTGGAACAGCTCGTCGGCGGCGACCTGCGAGGCGAGCGAAGTCCCGAGCAGGAGCAGCACGAATTGGCTGGTCACCGCCGGATAGGCGTTGCGCAGCGCCGGCGGCAGCAGGATATGGACAAACACCTGCCAGCCGCTGAGACCGAGGCATTGGCCGGCCTCGATCTGGCTTTTCGGGACGGAGTCGAGGCCCGAGCGGATGATCTCGACCGAATAGGCGCCGAAGTAGAGCGACAGCGCCACCGCCGCCGCCTCGAACGCCGGCAGCTTCAAGCCGAAGCTCGGCAGCACGAAGAACACGATGAAGAGCTGGATCAACGATGGCGTATTGCGGAACAGCTCGATGTAGCCGCGCACCAGCCAGCGCGTGGGCTTCGCGCGCCCCTTGAGTGCGACGGCGCCGGCGGTGCCGATCAAGAGGCCGAAGCAGGCGGCTATGACGGTCAGCTCGAGCGTGACGAGCGTCCCATCGATCAATTGGTCGCGATAGCGCCAGAGCGGCAGGAAGTTCATCGCCGTTCCCTCAGCCGAAACGGGTGTGCAGGACCCGCCTCAGGGCCCTGTCCGCTGTGGGACCGAAGATCACGCGCCATCGATCGAGCGGGATGCAGGAATGGGAGATGCCGAGGGGGATGTGTCGCTCCATCTGTGGCGATCCAAGGTGCCGAATTCACCGTATGACAGAATGACAACGTTGTCATTATCAGTTTTTAGCCAGTTTTGGCCCAAGAAGGAGGCAAAGGCGTATTCAGGGCGGGTACGACAGCGGACGAGGAACCTAGCCCGCGCGCCAAGGGCCAGCCGGCCGAGCGAAACGGCACGACGACCAAAGCGGACGGCCGTCGCCTCTTCTGAATTCACGGGTTCACGGGCTAGTCGGCCGGCGCTTTCTTGAGCAACTCGTCCAGGTCGACATCGACCTGGCCGGGCGCTCTGATGTGGCGGACTTCAAAACTGTCCGGGGTGAAGCGGTATTCCACCAGCCCGGTTTCCTTGATCGAGATCAACGGCTGCATGCGACCGGGAATGATGAAGCCCACAGAGGGCGCCCAGACATGGCGGACGCGGCCATAGGTGAAGTCGCGGCGCTGGTGGACATGGCCGGAGGCCACTAAACGCAGGTCGACCGCGCCGAACATCTCGATCAGTCGCCTGCGCGCCGGCTGCGGCACGTAGCGGATCGCGGAAGCCTCAAGTTCGGGATCGTCTGGCGCGTCGAGATAGAGCGGCTTGTGCAGGAACAGTGCGACCGGCTTGCCGCCGGTGCGTGACAGTTCTGACGCGAGCCAGTCGAACTGCTCGGCCTCGCTGGCAAGTCCGGTGTTCATGATCAGCGAGTTCAACCCGACAAAACACCAGCCGGCTTCGTCGAACCGCCAACGGTCTTCGCCGATCACAGCGCGAAAGTTTTGCAGGTGCTGTTCGCTCGCGGCATGCGACGGCACCGGTCCGACCGCGGTCGGGTTGTCGCCGATGTCGTGATTGCCGGGCAGGTAGCGGCAGGCGACCGGCAGCTCGGCGTGCAGGCTTTTGGCGAAGGCGAGATCGTCCGGGCTGGTCGGGGCACTGAATGCGAGATCGCCGCTGTTGATCACAAGATCAGGCCGCGTCGCGTCGATATGCGCGGCCACACGATGAAAATTGTCAGTGAGCTTTACGAGGCGGCGGGCGAGGTGGGTGTCGGAAATCTGGGTCAGGCGGAATGGGCTCATGCGAAAATCCTTTCGTCCCTGATTATAGATTTGTCGGCGACGGAATGATGAAATTTTGCACGCGGTCGTTCGCACGAAAACAGGTGCGCGCAAGGTCGTTTGAATGCTTGTTTGAAAAGCCGTTTGAAAGGAAAGCCGCCGACGCTCACAGCACGCGGTAGCGGATCGCAAAGGCGTTGTGCGTCTCTGGCGTGACGGTGTCGCCCTTCGCAAGCGTGATGCCGTCGGCCAGATGCCACGGCCCGAACTTGTCGGAATGCGTCGGGCTGGCCGGCAGCCGCAGCTTGAACTGGGTTTGCGCACGCCCGGGCAGATTGAGCACCACCATGCGTTCGGTGGTGCGGTAGTCGAGCGTGACGGTTCCCTTGAGCACGTTGCGGCCGTCCGATGTCGAGGCCAGCGCATCCTGCACCTTGGCCAGCTTCTGGTTCCGGTCGGTGAGCAGTTCCACCTGGGTATCGGCAATTGCGGTCAGCGCCGCCTTCGGCAGCCGGATTTCGAACTCCACCGCGGGTTTTGCCGGATTGATGCCGAGATAGGCCAGCGCGGCATGCCTGACGTCGTAGACCACGAAGGCTGTGAGGGCGATCACGACAACGGCGGCGAGGCCATGCTTGAAAAGGTCGCGCGGGCTGCGGGTGCCGCTGCGGAAATAGACCGACAGCACGATGGCCACCGCCAGCGCAGCGGCGACACCGGCCAGCGTCGACATCACGATGCCAAGCCCGCCATTGACGCTGTCGTCGAACCATCCGGTTCCGGCGCCAACCATTCTGAGCAGCGAGGTCACGGAATCGCCGGGCGCTTCGGCCACGCGGGCCGCGCCGGTTAGAAGCGGTGAGGTGATGTTCATGGCGCCATCTCGAAGCGGCGGAGCCGTTCCGACCGGAATGACCTGACCGCTCCAGCAGTAGGTCACGGCGGTGCCGATTGCGGTTCAACCGGACGCGGCTGCCGATTTGTCACAGGGCGGCACCCCCGCTATTGGTTGGTACGGGCGGCGAACGCCCTGCGGGGAGATTCCCATGGGCGTGCTGATGTCGATTCAACTGGTTCTGCTGCCTGTCTTCGCTCAGGTCGGGCTCACCTTTGCGCTGCTGCTGTGGATGGCCACGGCGCGGACCGGGGCGCTGAAGGCGAGGGAAACCAGCCTGAAGGACATCGCGCTGCGGCAGCCGAACTGGCCGGAAAAGGCCACCAAGATCGGCAATTGCTACAGCAACCAGTTCGAAATCCCGGTCCTGTTCTACGTCCTGATCGCGCTGGCGCTGCCGCTGCGCAAGGCCGATTTCTTCATCCTGCTGATGTCCTGGGTGTTCGTCGTGACGCGCTTTGCCCATGCCGGGATCTTTGTCACGTCGAACGACGTCCGGACCCGCTCGCTGGCCTGGTTCGCCGGCGTCCTTGTGCTGCTGGCGATGTGGATCTACTTCGCGCTGAAGATGCTGTTGCTCATCTGACACCGCGCCTATCTCAAACGAAAGACCTGAATGACCCCCGCCGCCCGGCTGTCCGCAGCCATCGAACTCATAGACACCATCGACGCCCAGCGTGTTCCCGCCGCCAAGGCGCTGAAGGAGTGGGGCACCGCGCATCGCTTTGCCGGTTCGGGGGACCGCGCGGCGATCGCGGGCCTCGTCTGGGACGTGTTGCGCCGCCGCGCCTCGAGCGCCTGGCTGATGGAATCCGACACGCCGCGGGCGCGCGTGCTCGGCATGCTTCGGCTTGAGCGCGGCATGGACACCGAGACGATCTCCAATCTATGCCACGGCGAGCGCTTTGCGCCCGAACCGCTCAGTGCGGCGGAACGCACCGCCCTGACCTCGCGCTCCCTCCGCGATGCGCCGCCGCACATCGCCGGCGATTACCCGGAATGGCTGGATGCGTATCTGGCAGATGTGTTCGGCGACGACCGCGTCGCGGAAGCCACGGCTATGGCCAGCCGGGCGCCGCTCGACCTTCGCATTAACACCCTAAAAGCCAACCGCGAGAAGATGTTGCCGCGGCTTTCTCATCTCGGCGCGCAGCCGACGCCGTGGTCCGCAATCGGCCTGCGCATCGAACTCGGCGCCGACGCCCGCAACCCCGGCATCCATGCCGAGGAGGATTTTATCAAGGGCGCCGTTGAAGTGCAGGATGAAGGCTCGCAGCTGGCGGCGTTGCTGTCGGCGGCAAAACCCGGCGAGCAGGTGATCGACCTCTGCGCCGGCGCCGGCGGCAAGACGCTTGCGTTAGCGGCAATGATGCAGGGCAAGGGCCGCCTGATCGCCACCGACCACGACAAGCGCCAGCTCGCGCCGATCCACGAGCGGCTGTCGCGCGCCGGCATCCATAACGCCGACGTCCGCACGCCGAAGGGCGACGCCGACCCGCTCGCCGACATCCACAGCTCGGCCGATCTCGTCGTGATCGACGCGCCCTGTACCGGCACCGGCACCTGGCGCCGCAACCCCGACGCCAAATGGCGGATGCGCCCCGGCGCGCTCGAGGTTCGCCTGAAAGACCAGGCCGAAGTACTTGATCGCGCGGCCGCTCTGGTCAAGCCGGGCGGCCGGATCGCCTACATCACGTGCTCCGTACTGCCGCCGGAAAACGGCGCGCAGGTCCGCAGTTTTGTCGCGCGCCATCCGGAGTTTTCGGTGGTGCCGCCGGAACAGACGGCGAGCGTGCTGTGGGACAAGGCGGAAGATTTTGCCAACGCCGCGCTGCAGTCGCCGGAGGGCTGGCTGATGACTCCGCGCCGGACCGGGACGGATGGGTTTTTTGTGTCGGTGCTGAAGCGGTCGTGACTGCGTAGGGTGGGCAAAGGCGCACTTGCGCCGTGCCCACCATCAAGTCCTGTGCGCGCGAGGGTGGGCACGCAAGCGCTTTGCCCACCCTACGATACCTCAATCCACAATAAACAGCTTGACCCCCGTCGTCGTCGACGACCGATGCGCGGCATCGCCGAAATCCGACACCTGATAACTCATCCCCGCCGTCAGCTTGAACGTCCGCCCATCCCGCAGCTCGCTATCGAGTTCGCCCTCCAGCACATAAAGCACGTGGCCACGATCGCACCAGTGATCGGCCAGATAGCCCGGCGTGTACTCGACCATCCGCACCCGCAAGTCGCCAATGTCGAGCGTCCGCCAAATCGCCTGACCGGTCTCACCCTTGTGCGTCGTCGGCTCGACCTTGCTCCAGTCGGTGACGGTAAAGGGCAGGGTGGGGATTTTCATGGGGTTTCTCGTGTCTCGAATTCGGATGTGTCCACGGCGCTGGTGCACTCCCTCTCCCGCTTGCGGGGGAGGGCTGGGGTGGGGGTGCCTCCGCGAGTCGGACTCTTCGATTGGAGAGAGCCCCCACCCGCCGCGCTTTGCGCGTCGACCTCCCCCGCAAGCGGGAGAGGTGCACCGAGCCCGCAGCCCAAACCAGGTCAACAATACCTACCCAAATACCTCCCGTCCACCGCCACATAAGAATGTGAGTCCCCCATCTGTGCGGTTGCGAGTACGCCCCCCGTCGCGTAATTCCTGTCCATGACAGCAGCACAGCCCGCAGCAGAGTCGACGCCCTCAGTGGCCTCGGCGCACGACAAGATTCTGATCGTCGATTTCGGCAGTCAGGTGACGCAACTGATCGCCCGCCGCGTCCGCGAGGAGGGCGTCTATTCCGAGATCGTGCCGTTCCAGAAGGCGGAGCAAGCCTTCAAGGAGATGAAGCCGAAAGCGGTGATCCTCTCCGGCGGTCCGGAATCGGTGCATGAGGCCGGCTCGCCCCGCGCGCCGCAGCTGATCTTCGATTCCGGCGTTCCCGTGCTCGGCATCTGCTACGGCCAGATGACCATGGCCGCCCAGCTCGGCGGCGAGGTCGAGGGCGGCCACCACCGCGAATTCGGCCGCGCCGATGTCGAGGTCAAGGCATCAAGCCAGCTGTTCGAATCCACCTGGGGCATGGGCGAAAAGCACCAGGTCTGGATGAGCCATGGCGACCGCATCACCAAAATGCCGCCGGGCTTTTCGGTCGCGGGCGTCAGCGCCAACGCGCCGTTCGCGGTCATTCAGGACGAGAAGCGCAAATATTACGGCCTGATGTTCCACCCCGAAGTGGTGCACACGCCGGATGGCGCCAAACTGATCCGCAATTTCGTCAGGAAAGTTTCCGGCCTCACCGGCGACTGGACCATGCGCGCCTTCCGCGAAGAGGCGATCGAGAAGATCCGCGCCCAGGTCGGCAAGGGCAAGGTGATCTGCGGTCTCTCCGGCGGCGTCGACTCGGCGGTCGCCGCGGTGCTGATCCACGAGGCGGTCGGCGACCAGCTCACCTGCGTGTTCGTCGATCACGGCATGCTGCGGCTCGATGAAGCAAAAACCGTCGTCGACCTGTTCCGGCACCACTACAACATTCCCCTGGTGCACGTGGACGCGTCAAAACAGTTCCTTGGCGAGCTCGAAGGCGTCACCGACCCCGAAGTAAAACGCAAGACCATCGGCCGCCTGTTCATCGACGTGTTCGATGCCGAGGCGAAAAAGATCGGCGGCGCGGACTTCCTGGCGCAGGGCACGCTCTACCCCGACGTGATCGAGAGCGTCTCCTTCACCGGCGGACCTTCCGTCACCATCAAGAGCCACCACAATGTCGGCGGCCTTCCAGCGCGCATGAACATGAAGCTGGTCGAACCCTTGCGCGAATTGTTCAAGGACGAGGTCCGCGTGCTCGGGCGCGAACTGGGCCTCCCCGAAATCTTCGTCGGCCGCCATCCGTTCCCCGGGCCGGGCCTTGCGATCCGCTGCCCCGGCGACATCACAAAAGAAAAGCTCGACATCCTCCGCAACGCCGACGCGGTCTATATCGACCAGATCAGGAAACACGGCCTCTACGATGCGATCTGGCAGGCCTTCGCCGTGCTGCTGCCGGTGAAAACCGTCGGCGTGATGGGCGACGGCCGCACCTACGAATACGTCGTCGGCCTCCGCGCCGTCACCTCCACCGACGGCATGACCGCCGACTTCTATCCCTTCGAGATGAAATTCCTCGGCGAGACCGCGACGCGGATTATCAACGAGGTGAAGGGGGTGAACCGGGTGGTGTATGACGTGACGAGCAAGCCGCCGGGGACGATCGAGTGGGAGTGAGGGGGTATACCGCTCGCGGTGTCAGTACAGGTTGAAATGCCAGAGATCGAACCTGCCGCGCTTCATCGCGGGCTCAGCGAGTACTTCGCGGGCCATCAATATGATGGGTTGTTCATAGCGTCTTTAGACCACTCGCCGACAGAACAACTGATTGGCGAGAAATGGCATACCTCGGCACTGATACTGTCAGCCGCGGTTGAGCATAGCGCGCTGGCGCGTGAGCTTGGTCAAATTGCCAACCCGCTAACGTGCAAGCTCACTAAGTGGACCCGAGCGAACTCGCATTACAAAAGGCGGTTCTGCGCCAGTTTGATGTCTAGCCTAGACCGTCATCGGGTCATGGTGTTTGCAATTTCGGCGACGGAACCGTCGATTGCCGCAAGCGAGGAGCATTTCATCAAAGAGCTCGGTGGCTCTCAGTGCTACCGGCGGCATTTGCTGGATGACCGCACACGGGTGTCGATAGGGCCACTTGTGAATGCTCGAACAGGTGAGAAGCACACCGTGGAGCTTTCTGGGAACCAAGCTCCTATGGTTTTATTCATTGCCCACTTCCTGAGGCGCATGCATCAAGAGGTACAAGTTGCACTGTCTGCTGCTGCACCAATGTGCGTTACGTGGAATTTCTTTGCAGATAAGCCACCCAACGGCGCTGGAGGTGCTTTCGACCGGGCGTTGGCGATGCTGCTCGGGCTCTCCAATCCGCGAGGCGCGCTGCGGTGGGGCTATTTTCTTGAAGGCGATGAGATTGAAACCGACTTACTTGCGGACAACGTAGCAGGTCTGTTGAACGAGATTATGCGTGTGCCACAACGGTATACCGAGGAATTTAGCGAAAGTGCGCAACTTACTTCTGGTTTGTTCTACTGGGAACGCTGGGAGACCTAGCGCGCCGCCTTCAGCATCGAAGAGCGGGAACCGAGACACTTTTTGCCCTGTTAGCTCGTGCGGTGAATTCGCCGAAGGCATAGTCCATCGCATCGTTTTACCGCGACGAACTAGTGGAGCGTTAGCGGCGGGCGTTGCCGGCAATAATGCTAGCGCTCTTGCAGAGCCAGGCGGATGCCCAAGGCGCAATAAATTCCGCCTACGATCTTGCCTTGCCACTTCAGCACAGTCGGATTGCGGCGGAGAAAGTTGCCTAGGCGTCCGGCCGAAACCGCAAATATCACGGTGCTCAGCAAGCCCAACAGGACAAAGATCGTTCCGAAGATCGCCAGTTGCAGCGCCACCAAGCCATTCCCGGAGTCGACGAATTGAGGCAGGAAGGCCAGGAAGAAAAGCGCTGTCTTTGGGTTTAGCACTTCGGCCACGATGGCCTGCCGAAACGCCGTCTGGGGCGTGATCAGAACTGATCGGGCGGCAGCTGGATCCGACGGTGATTTTGCGATGATCGCCTGTATTCCGAGAAAGACCAAATAGGCGGCGCCGAGATATTTGACGATACTAAAAAGTGTGGCCGACGCGGCGATGATTGCGGAAATGCCGACGATCGCCGTGAAGGTATGAATAACATCGCCCGCCGCGATTCCAGCTCCGGTCGCGATGCCGACCCGGGTGCCCGAGCTTGTTGCCCGGGCGACGGTCAGGAGTGTGGCAGGACCAGGTATGAAAACGAATCCAAGAACGATTGAGACGTAAGCTATCAAGGTCGTCCAGTCGATCATGTACCAGTCCTCGTAACCAGTATTCAGGAACCGGATTAGCCGACCTGTCCGCCGTAGCTCGCAGAGCGAAGGCGGAAGGCGTAATCCGCCGCCTTTGTAACAGACCGAGCGGCGGATTACGCTTACGCTAATCATCCTACGGGCTGCCATCTTACGGACTGTCATCCGAAGTTCCCAATTCCTCCGTATATGCTAGAAGCCTCCGCATAGGGGACACCATGTTTCGTACCGCAAATGATGCGCAGTTCTGGGACCGCATCGCGCGCAAATATGCCGCCGATCCGATCGCCGATATGCCGGGCTATGAGCGCACGCTGGAGCGAACGCGACATTATCTCAACGGCAATGAGGCGGCTTTCGAGTTCGGATGCGGGACGGGAACGACGGCGCTTAGACTTGCGCCATCGGTCGGGCGCATCATGGCGACCGACCTGTCCGGCGAAATGATCGCGATCGCGCGTGAGAAGGCTCACGCCGAAGGCTGCGGCAATATCACGTTCGAGGTGGCGCGGCCCGAGGCGGCGCAGTGGCCCGACGGAAGTTTTGACGTCGCGTTCGGCTTCAATGTCCTGCATCTGGTGGCCGACCGCGCCGCGGTCTTGCGAGGCATCCATCGGCTGCTGCGGCCTGGCGGGCTGTTCCTTTCGAAGACGCCATGCCTGAAGGAAATGAATCCGCTGCTGCGGATCGCGGTGCCCTTGGCGCAGCTCATCGGCAAGGCGCCCCATGTGACGTTCCTGTCCGCGGAGGATCTGGAGCGCGAGATCGCGTCGGCGGGATTTGAAATCATCGAACTTGCGCGCCACGCCTCGCGCGGCAAGGACGCGCGGCCGTTCGTCGTGGCGCGAAAGGCGATGATTTGAGCACCCGATGAACTCGTGATGTCGGGGCTACGCTTCGCTAACCCGCCGCTTCGCACGCAACAACGAAGTTGCCTTGCGCCCTGCGACAAAACAACCCGACGGGCAAATCAGTTCTGTTTTACGGAAATCATGTCAAGTCCAAAATTTCCGTAAATCAAAAATATTCTCCTTTCCACTCACCCCAAATCACCGGCACATATTTGCCCATCCCGTCCTGCCATGAGGGGCGTCGGCCATCGTCACGAACGTTGGGCGGGTTGCGATGGACGCCGATGTTGCGCTTGACGGGCGCGGCAGAGGCGTACGGCAAAAGCGTGTGGTCCTGGCGCCCGTAACGGCGTCAAGCTTTTGGGAGGCTAACGCTGACCAGAGGCGACGGTGGCAATAGAGGCCGTCTCACCGGGGAGAGCGCGTCATAAGCCGTAAAGCCATTGCGCAGGGAAGGCTGGGTGTTCCCCGCTGCCCTGTATGCTCGTGTGCAGCATTCTTATGCACAATCGCACACGAGACCGCGGGTGCAGCGCGCACCCGGCCTTCCCTGCGCCCTCTGTCATCAGAGGGCGAAACCAAAGCAATAGCTCGGGCATGTCGTGCCGCGAGAATGAGGACCCGTGCTACCGTAGGCCGAACAGGCGTGAGTTCCTTTTCAAGAAAATCCCAGACCCCATGTCGGCTCGATCAAGTCTCGTTCGTCCTCGGGGCACCAACCGGCAATCCAAGAGGTCCATCAGCATGCCCAGCACCATCCGTTTGCACCGTGTCCTGACAACCAGCCCGCAAAAAGTCTATCGCGCGTTCCTTGAAGCGGATGCGCTTGCCAAATGGCTTCCGCCAAACGGCTTTGCCTGCACCGTGCACCATCAGGAGCCGAAGGTCGGCGGTACGTTCAGGATGTCCTTCCGGAACTTCACGACGGAAAAAGGCCACTCGTTCGGCGGCAAATATGTCGAACTCGTGCCTGGCGAACGCCTGCGCTACACCAACACATTCGACGATCCGGGCCTGCCCGGCGAGATGCAGGTGACCGTGACGCTGAAGAAGGTGCTGGTCGGCACCGAGGTGAATATCGAGCAGGCCGGCGTGCCTGACGTCATTCCAGCCGAGGCTTGTTATCTCGGTTGGCAGGAGTCGCTGCGAAACCTGGCGAAGCTCGTCGAGCCCGAGATCAACGAGTAGCCTCCGTCATTCCCCGATGCGCAATTGCGCATCGGGGGAACGACGGAGAGGGGTGCCGCGAGCATGCGAACGCATAACCCTCAGCCTCAAACGCAGGCTGCCTCCCGTGCGGGCCCATGCTACGAATCCTCGATCGCCCCTCCGGAGCCAGCCTTCATGTCCGTCGCAGCCGCCCAACCAACTCCAACCGCCGCCGAAACCGACCCCCAATCCCTCGGCTGGATGCAAGGCTTTCCGCCGCCGCCCGACAAAACCATCACCTTCCACAACGGTTCGTTCCGCAGCTTCCCCGAACTGCGCTGGGCGTGGAGCAATATCCGCCAACTGGTGCCGACCGTAAACGTCTGGCGCGGGGCAGGGCCCGCGTCGGTGCTGCCGCGTGCGGACCACGATATCGGCGCGTCCAAGTCGGTCACGATGGATGGCCGGCCGATGACCTTTGAGCGCATGCTTGACGAAACCTATGCCGACGGCATCGCCGTGATGCACCGGGGCAAGCTGATCTACGAGCGTTATTTCGGCGCGCTGAAGCCGCACAAGCCGCATATCGCGATGTCGGTCACAAAATCGTTCACCGGCACGCTCGCCGGCATTCTGATTGCGGAGGGCAAGATCGATCCGCAGGCGCCGGTCACCGATTATGTGCCCGAGCTGAAGGCCAGCGCGTTCGGCGACGCGCGGGTGCGCGAGGCGATGGATATGACCACCGGCCTCGAATACACCGAAGTCTATACCGACAAGAATTCCGGCGTGTTCGGTTTGCGGCGCGCCAACGGCATGGCGCCGATCGAGCCGGGCTATGAGGGCGCCACCAATATTTTCGATTTCCTGTGCACGCAGCGCAAGCAGGGCGAGCACGGCAAGGCTTTTGCCTACAAGACCGTCAATTCCGACGTGCTCGCCTGGATCATCAGGCGCGCGAGTGGGATGACGCTGGCTGACCTGCTCTCCGAGCGGATCTGGGCGCCTATGGGCGCGGAAGAGGACGCGCATTATCACGTTGACCGCATCGGCACCGAAAGCGGCGGCGGCGGCCTTTCGACGACGCTGCGCGATCTCGCCCGCTTCGGCGAGACGATCCGCAATCACGGCCGCTTCAACGGCCGCCAGATCGTGCCGTCAACGGTGGTGGAAGACATCGCGCGCGGCGGCGATCCCGAGAAATTCAAGCCGGCCGGCTACACGACGTTGCCCGGCGCATCGTACCGGAACCAGTGGTGGGTGACACACAACGCCCACGGCGCCTACATGGCGCGCGGCGTTCACGGCCAGGGCATCTATATCGATCCGAAAGCCGAGATGGTGATCGCGCGCTATGCCTCGCACCCCGCCGCCGGCAACGCCGCCAACGACCCCGTCACGCTGCCGGCCTACATGGCGCTGGCGAAGGATTTGATGGCGGGAGGGTGAGAAGGCGGGGCGGGGCGCTCAGTGCGACAGATCGGACGCGAGACCCCCGCGAACGCCGCTTGCGCCGCGGGGGGCAGTCTGGAAGATGAGTTCAGTTCGGGCGGTCGGTCGCGCGGCGAAGGTCGCCGGGCCCCTGGAGGCGGCGAACGATCCAGCGTCCAATGTCGCCGAAGATGTTGCCGCCGCTGATCGCCTCGAGTTCTGCATCGGTCAACTCGCGGATTTCCGAGGTCTTCTGTTCCATGTTCTGCATTGTCGTCCACTCCTTGTCAGGTCGGGCGGACCATTCCGCCGTCGATGGGCAGATCAATGCCGCAGGACGCTTGCCGTCGCTGTGACGGACGTCACACGAGGTCGCTTGGGTCGAACCGAGAAGCCGCGGCGTACTGGATCCTCCGCTTTCGCGGAGGATTGGATTTGGGTCGTACCGACGAGGTTTCCATTCGCTATGGCAGACGATGTTGTTCACCCGATGATCCCAAGACCAGCCGACCCCTCCGAAACCAGCGTGCTGACGCGCCTGTGGCATGACGGCTGGCAGGATGCCCACGCCGCGATCCTGCCGCCGGCGCTGGCGCGTGCGCGCACGTTTGAAGATTTTGCCGAACGGATGTCCGTCGCGCTTGCCGATGTGCGGGTGATTGGCCCGCTGGGCGCGCCATTGGGCTTTGCGATGCTGAAGGGCGATGAGCTCAATCAGTTCTACGTCACATCGGCAGCGCGCGGCACGGGTGTCGCGGCCACGCTGATCGCGGACGCGGAGGTGCAGATGTCGCAGCGCGGCGTCGAGACGGCCTGGCTCGCCTGCGCGATCGGCAATTCGCGCGCCGCAAAATTTTACGAGAAGAGCGGATGGCATCTCGCCCGGACGATGGTCAACCGCCTCGATACCGTTGACGGCCCGTTCGATCTCGAAATCTGGCGTTATGAGAAATTGCTGACGCGGGGCTGAAGTTGCCGTGACTGTCGCTACGTCATTCCTCGATCTGCAGCAACCCGACCGCAAGATGCCGGAACGCCGCGACCGCCTTGGCAAGGACGGCGCGGGGATCGTCGGCCGCCGCAATCCACAGCGCAGCGCTGAGCGCGGCGCCATTGAGCAGCCGGGCGGCCGCTTCCGCATCGACCGGCCGGACCGTTTTCGCATCGATCAGCGCCTGGATGGTTTGCGTCGTGGTGCGCAGGCACTCGTTCTGGTTCGGCCATCGCGAGGGATCGCCGAGCACGGCCGGCCCGTCCAGCAGCATGATGCGCTGGATCTCCGGCTCCAGCGCCATCTCGATAAAGGCGATGTTGGCGTCGAGAAAGCCGAGCCATGCGGTCTTGGCCCGGTCCTGGACGATGCGCATCCGCGCCACCATTTCGGCGTCGATCTGGTCGATCACCGCCTGCAGCAGGCCCTTCTTGTCGCCGAAATTGTGGTAGAGCGCGCCGCGCGTCAGGCCGGCCTTGGCGGTGAGTTCGTCCATCGACGCCGCCGCATAACCCTCGGCCGCAAACGCCTTGCGGGCGGCCCTGATGAGCTTGGCCCGGGTCTTCTCCACCATCTGCGCCCGCCGCTTTGCGACCAAAGCCAAACTCCAAAAAAGATACGCCGCGTATGCCATTGACATACGGCGCGTATGAACAGATATAGCGGCATACGGGGCGTATATCAATGCTCCTGCCGGCCGCAAGCGTTACGGTCGGGCTTGCCTCGTTCAAATGGAGTGAAACAATGTCAAAACGCGACGCAATTTTCCCTGCCGGCCGGCAGGCGCTGTACGAAATCAACCGCTATTCGGCGGCGATCCGCTCCGGCGATCTGCTGTTCGTCTCCGGCCAGGTCGGCAGCCGCGATGACGGCTCGCCCGAGCCTGACTTTGCAAAGCAGGTCCAGCTTGCCTTCGATAATCTCGCCGCCGTGCTGAAGGCCGCCGGTTGCACCTTCGACGACGTCGTCGACGTCACCACCTTCCACACCGACCCGGCCAGGCAGTGGGAGACGATCGGCCCTATCAGGCTGAAGGCGATCGGCGAGGCGCCATACCCGAACTGGACCGCGGTCGGCGTGAACTGGCTGGCCGGCTTTGATTTCGAGATCAAGGTCATCGCGCGCATTCCGCAGCCTGCCTGACCGAGTGGCGGGGCGCCAAATTCGCAGCATGGATTGGCCGGCCTTTCCGCCATGGCCCGAAGAGCGAAGGCGGCCACCGCTTGATCATGGTTTCGCAAACGTTGATGCGCTGCCACCAGCGCTGAAACAGTTCTCAGACGGACCATTAAACCTTTGGAGATAATTATTCCGGTGTGCAACCGGGTGTTATCCGCATGTTCGGCAAGGAAGGCGGGACCGACAATCCCGGAATATTTCCGCTCTCCCCGGTACGGGATCATTTCAATGGATGATGATGCACTCGAGCTGCCGACGATGGAGGTCCGTGGTTGGATCGCGGGCGCGGCGCGTCAATGTGGCTACCGGGCGGAACTTGCGGATGGCCTTGGTTACTGCGCTTGGTGGCTTGAGAACCGTAACATGAGCGGCGTCTTGCGCGCGGTTTCCTATTTGTTGGCAATTCACGGCAGGAGGTACAGCGACCTCCAGCCTCAAACACGCGACGAGGGAGTTGTCTGCCTTTGCCCGATAACTTGCGGCACGTTGATAGCAACACGGGCGCTGGAAAACGCGTCGGAGTTTTCTGAATGGACCGGCGGGATTTCAACCGTAGACCCGGTCTTGATGACACCGATCATCGCTCAATTCCTCGATTACAAGTTTGATGTGTGCCTGCGATACAACGGCCTGGATCTCGTGTTCTCCGAACACGGCGTAACGGTTTTCTCGAAATCCTTGGCCGGGATGCACCTGATCAATGCCGAAACTGGCGTGGATACAGCGATACGCCTGGTCGAAGCAAATCGCAGCGACGTGCCGCCGACCCATCCATACAAGAGGAACGACACGCTCCGGGTACCGAAGTTTCGCTATCTCGAAGGGGGTGGATTTCGATTTGACGCAAACATGAATGTGCTGCACGAGCTCGATGCACTGGTGACCTGGCAAGGTGGTTTCGATTATTATTTTGCCCACCAGGAGGAACCGGATGTCTGGGATCAGGCCCAGCGCAACCTGCGCATGATTGGCCTGTCTGACGCCGCTGAACTCTTCGGTATCGCCCGGGATTTGTTCTTGAAGGATGCGATGGCCGACGAGACTGAGGTGGCGAGCCGCTACCTTTCCGAAATGCGCAAACTGAATGCCCTTTGGCGAGATTACGTGCCTGCGCTTCACCGGGCATTGGCCAACTGGAGGAGCGCGCGCGGGCTGGAGGAATTCGGCCTGAAGGGATGGTAGGGCCGTAGCGGTCTCCGATCTCCAAGGCGAGTTGCCCGCCTTCACCTCAACCCCGCGACAGCTTCTCGAACCGCTTGATCAGCCGCTCGCGCTTCAGCCGGGACAGCCGCCTGATCCAGAAAATCCCGTTGAGCTGATCGATCTCGTGCTGGTGGCAGACCGCGCGCAGGCCTTGCGATTCCTCGGTTCGGGCATGGCCGTCGACGTCATGATAGCTGATCCGCAACCGGGCATGGCGCTCGATGTCGTCGTTGACGCCGGGCATCGAGACGCTGCCTTCCTGATGCATGATCATCTCGGGCGAGGCCCAGATGATCTCCGGATTGACATAGGTCCGCGCGCCATCGACCGGGTCGAGATCGAGCACCACGACGCGAAGCGAGACGCCGATGTGCGGCGCGGTGATGCCGATGCCGGGTGCGGCGTGCATGGTCTCGAGCAGGTCTGTCGCCAGCTCGCGCAGCGTGCCGTCGAACGCGGTCACTCGCTGCGCAGGGAGTGCGAGCCGGGGATCGGGATAGCGGACGATAGGGCGGATGGTCATGATCTGTTGTAGCGCATGCGTGGGTCTCCCGTGTTGCTTATCGCTTTAACCGGAACGAGACATTTTCGTCCTATACAACCGGCAAGCTAGAGTCGGAGTGGACCATGGCCAGCCTGAAGCCCCTGAACGTTGCCGCCATCACGATCGCGGCCGTGATGGCGCTGGTGATCTTCCGAGGCATCGCAACGGGCGCGTGGATACCATGGGGCGCGGCCATTTTCATCGCCATCACGCTTGGAATCGTCGCGGCGACGCTGGTCGCTTTGCTGCCCGGTAACGGAAGTGACAAACAAGATAAGCCCGCCAGCACCCCCGCTATTTCCGCCCGTGCGGCTTCGCCATCGATCGCCCCCACGGCCGGCGTTGTCAGGCAGGATCTTCGCGCCGCTTCGGTTCGCATCGAGCCTGCGCGGACCGCGATTGTCTTCCTGCAGCAGATGCCGCCCAGCCATGATCCCCGGCATCTCAGCTATTTCGGCGGTCTTCCGACCGCGCCTCGTTCCTTCACATGGCCGACCTGGACGCATAAAGGCGCGACCGAGCCGCTTCACTTCGTGATGCAGATCGATTGCGCCGCCGTGCCGGCATCGGCGCGGCATGAGGCATTTCCTTCGCAGGGCGTGCTGTATTTCTTTCTCGACTTGCGCTGGGGTCATTCGAACGGTTTTCGCGTGCTCTATACGGAGAACGCGATGGATGCGATGGCGCAGGCGCCCGCACCGGCTAATCTTGCCGCCGTCTACGGATCAGAGGCGCGCCATGCCTGGCGCTGGACCGAAGCGCTGGACGACCCTGATACGCGCTTGCCAAAACTGTTGCTGAAATGGCCGTTCGATCCGCTGGCCATTGCGATTCCTCCGGCCCTTATCGAGGCCTGGCGCAGCGAGATCGATGAGGAAAACGAAAATCCCGTGTTTTGGTGGCCCGAATTGCGGGCCATGGATGCCGTGCTGCTCGAAGCGCAGGAAGCGCGAAGAGGCGTTGCAGCTCCCCCTGATGATGCCGCACCCAAGCAGGCCGGCATAAGCAGGCCTTACGCGACCTATCCGCAGGACTGGTGCGCGATCGAGATCGGCGCAGGATTGGTTCTCGGCTACGTGAACCGTGAGCTTCGCTATGCCGGGACCAGCTATCGCCTGCGCGCGATGACCGCCGAGGACATTCAGGCGATGTCGGAGCGGATCGGCCTGGAGGCACGGCAATGGCTGGTGCAAGCTGCCCAGCACGCGCCTTTCGCGGCGACGTCGGAGCAGACGCGCGACAGCTTCTGGTCATGGCTGGAGGGTTGGCGAGATTTCTCGGCGGTCGTGATCCAGCAAGCCGCGAGGCTTTCCATCGAGGCGGCGCTCGCCGAGTCCGCCGAGGCGGCGAGTCGCATTCCCAAGGAGGCGATTGCGCGCATCGAAGCCACCCACGCCCTTGCCACGCGAGCCGAGTCCGGCATCTTCGCCGCCACCCCCGACCGCATGCTGGCGCCGCCAGGTTACGTGCAGGGCAATGAGGAGGAAACCGCCGGCACGCATTTGCTGCTTCTGGAACTGTCCTCCGACGAAGGGCTCGGACATCATTTCGGGGAAGGCGTGTACCAGTTCTGGATTCTGCCCGACGACCTTCGCACGCGTCGCTTCGACCGTGTCTTGCTCACGACAACCGGATATTGAAGGGGGGAGCATGTCCTGGTGGCAATTGCTGATCGTTTGCGCCGCGGCGTTTATTGTCTGGGACTTTCGCCGTTTCCGGCGAGCCAAGGAAGCGGAGAAGGCGAGGTCGATTCCGTCTGGCGCCCGTAGCGACGATCCTGCCAAGCCGATGCGCGATGTCCCGGTCAGTCCACCTGCCGGCGTCAGCGAAAGCGTCTCCGTCATCCTGCGGCGGCAGGTCCCGCCGCGGTTCGAAGCACCGCGATCATGGCTGGGCGGCCTGCTGATGATGCCGGATCACGTCGAATGGCCGCGGTCAGTTTCCGCCGAGCATCCGGAGAAGGGCGAGCGGCCGCTGCATTTCCTCGCGCAGATCGCCTGTGCCGACCTGCCCGCCGAACTCTGGGGCGGGCTCGGACCGCGTGAGGGCTGGCTGCTGCTGTTCGTCGATCCCAATCAAGGCGCGCCCGAAGAACCCGACGCCTTTCGTATCCTCCACGTCGATACGCTGGGACCCGAGCGGAAGCCGCCGTTCGATCTCGGCCCCGTCTATGACGGCGTCTACACCGATCCGGGCTATGGCTATTGCCGCTCGCTGGCTGAGGTGCCGACACTCTGGCGGCGTTGGCCGGTCGACCTGGTTGTCGTTGCCAACACACTGACCAAAGAAGGCAACTGAACGGTAGTCGCGCCGGACAGTTTCGCGGAGATTCTCTATGCGGGGCAGCCCGTCGCCCCTGACCGGGAACGGCCGTCCGACCCCGAGCCCTTCACCTGGCGCGGCGCGCTTTACGTGCTCGACAGCATCGAACGCGCGTGCTCCACACCGATGGATGAGTTGCGGCTTCCCAACGAGCTTGTCGAGCGGCTCAACCAGCCGGGCTACATCGGCTCCATCCTCGCCGCGGTCGATGCGGATGACGCCAAGTGGACCGCATCGTCGCGGCCCTTGCTCGAAGGTCCTGAGCCGGAAGACGAGACGCTGCGCCTGCGCCGCGTCCAAACGATTGCGGTGGCCGAGGTGCGGAGGACGCGGCGCGAAGCGCTGGCCGCTTTCCTGGCGCGCCACTCGACGCCGGACTCGATCATCGCCTATCTGCGCCGGTCTAACCGCGACCTTCGGCATTGGCGCGCAGCAGTCGTGGACCGTGTTGCCGGCGAAAGATCCGCCGTTCTTGGCCATGATCTCGACAGCCCGATGCCGATTGAGGCCTGGCAAACGCTCAAGACACGCCTCCGGCAGGACACCTTCCGTTTCTGGAATTACCACTGGGTGGACAGGGATGGCGAACGGCTTCATGTCAGCTTCTGGGAGAAAGAACTCTCTGCCGATCTCGGTCAGCGCACCGGCGTCCGCGAACTGGTGGCCGACTATTATGTGGATGTTGCGCGTCAATCCTTGATCCCGCGGGCCGTGCTTGCGGAATTCGAGCCGCATTGGCGAAGCCTCCATCACAACCGGCCTCATCGCATGGGCGGTTATCGCAATGGTGTCCAGTCGGACGCCCAAATCGGTCCCACGAACGAGCTCTTGCTGTTCCAGATCGCGAGCGATGACGCCATGCACTGGAGCTGGGGCGATTCCGGCGCCTATTATTTTTTCTTGAAACCGGACGAGTTGAAAGCGCTGAACTTCTCAAGCGCGCAGATACTCCTTGAATGCCATTGATGGCGGCCGGACAATTGAATTGCTGCGGATCGGCTCATGATGACGATGACGAACTACTCTGACAGGACATATGCCGGCCTGGCCACGCAGATCGCTCGCATATTATGGGGGCTGTGCGACGCAGAGATCGAGGGGAAACTGGTGTACTTTCATGCCTGCGAAAACAATCTCAATGCCCCCTGTGACATGCTTGCCCGCCTTGGGCTGATGCGGGATTGGGAAGTGTCGCACTGTTTCGCTTCGGATTGGTCGCCGTTTAACGAAGCTGCTTTGATCCGTCATCCTGGAGAGCCTACGGGAGACGACCTGTTATTGGGCTTGATGTTTTACACGGAGTGGTTCCCCAACAATGCCGCGTTTCGCAATCGAGGTCGAGTAGCCGGCGTGGATGTCAGCCTTGATGACCGAGCCCGCCGGACGCCGGCTGGCGAGCGCTATCTGACATGGGCGGTTCAAGGGGCTTGCGAGTTGGTCATGAAACTCGACGCTGGATCGTGGCAGGCCAACGGTGTTTTCTCGCCGTCTGGCCCATATCTAGACAGCACCGATCTTGATCTCTATTGGCATTCTCGCAACGAAATGATCCGGCGGCTCGGCAGTGAAAAGCTGTTGTACCCTCACGTTACCAGCGCATAATGGCTAGGCATGCGTCATCGCTCGCAACGAAAGCCAGCCGACCAACGGCAATGCCAGTAAGACCGCCACTCCAAACCCTGCCGATCGTGCCTTGTGCAGGTCACGCTGCTGCAGCAGTCGCCATGCCTGCACTGCCGAAATGACGACGAACAGCGCGTAGCCGCCGGCCAGAATCGCGGCGAACTGATTGAATGTCAGTGGAAGTTCGCTCAGGTTGAACGCTTTTGCGATGGAAGCCGCCGGCACGCCGATGAAGATGACGAACCCGATCGCGAGCAGGAAGCCGAGCATCCCGCCCGGAAACGATGTCCCCGACAGCGCGACAGCCGCTGCCAACAGGATGAGTGATGTATTGAACGCGCGCTGGGTCACGACTGGGAAACTCCGTCCTTTGGCGAGCAACGCCGAAATGCGCCTTCACCATGCAACGTCAATAATGGGGGCCCCGCCAAAACGCGACCAGGTGCCCAATTCCCAAAATACTCGGCCTGATTCCATACCGACCTCACATGAACTTCGCCGCCTCTCTTGTCGGCAACCTATCGTGAGGCCGTTAAAGCAACCTCATTGGCCCATGTGGAAATGCGGCACGTGAAAGTAGAATTCGCGGATTGGTTTATGGATTGCAAAATTGTTCGGTTGACCTTGATCGTACTCAGAGGGCCGGTATCAACCCCACGACAGCTTCTCAAACCGCTTGCGTGGGGAGCGCGAGCCGCGGATCGGGATAGCGGACGATGGGGCGGATGGTCATGCTCTCTGTCTCCGTCATTCCCCGATGTGCCATTGTACATCTTTGGTTTGATGCTGCGCATCGCCCCGGAATGACAGCCTCACCACAGGCAGACCTGCTATTCCAGAGCGGGTCGCGCCAAACCTCCTGGCCTGTGGCACCATCACCGCAATTCGCGAACTCGATTCAAGGATAAAGCCATGTCACGCGTGTCGATCAAGACCAAGAACGATCTCCCGGCCGAGCTGCAGCCGCTGTGGGACAAGATGACGACCTATGGCGCGTTCGAGAACCAGGCGGGCGTGATGGCGCACCGGCCGCCGATCTTTGAGCATACATGGTCGCTGCTGGTCGATCTCGCCGAGAGCGGCACCTTGTCGAAGCGGCATCTGGAGATCGCGCTGGTCGCGGTGTCCTTGTTGAACAAGTGCGACTATTGCGTCTCGCACCACGCGCCGAAACTGGCGATCCAGGGCGTATCGGAGGAGGGCGCCGAACGGCTGCTCGACTACAAGGATCATCCGGAACTCGACGACGTCGACAAGCTCGTGGTCGAATATTCCGTTGCTGTCAATAATAACTGGAGCAAGACGCGCGACGAAATCTTCACCCGCCTTCGTGAACATTTCTCCGAGGCCCAGATCATCGAATTGACCTGGCGCATCTCGCTGTGTGGCGCGTTCAACCGCTTCACCGATATCCTGCAATGCGATATCGAGCCGAGCGTCCCCGCGCGTGAAGCGGCCGAGTAGGCCGCGCGATGTCCAACGATTTGAACTGGCTTTCCGCCCGCGAGATGACCCGGCGCTTCGCCAAGGGCGACCTGTCGCCGGTCGATGTATTGGAAGCGACGCTGGCGCGACTGCACGCGGTCAATCCGACTCTCAATGCCACGTGCCTGCTGGATGAGCCGCAGGGGAGGCGACTAGCTGCAGAGTCGGCGGAACGCTGGCGTCGCGGTGATCCCATGGGACCACTCGATGGCGTGCCGGTCGCGATCAAGGACACCGGACATGTCAAGGGTTGGCCGATGCGCATCGGCTCGCACTCGACCGCAACGGCGCCGAGCACGGAGGATACGCCGGGTGTCGCGCGCTTGCGTGAGGCCGGCGCGGTGTTCTTCTGTAAGACCACGACTCCCGAATTCGGCTGGAAGGGGATTACGCACGGGCCGCTGACCGGCATCACCCGCAACCCCTGGGATACTTCCCGCACGCCCGGCGGCTCCAGCGGCGGTTCGGCCGCCCTGGTCGCGGCGGGCGTCGTGCCGCTGGCCACCGGCGGCGACGGCGGCGGCTCGATCCGCATCCCCGCGGCGTTCAGCGGCGTGTTTGGATTGAAGGCGAGCTACGGCGTGGTGCCGAATTTGCTGGGGCCGATGGGAACGCTCGCCGTGTATGGCGGACTGTCGCGCGATGTCGCCGACAGTGCGCTGTTGCTGAACGTGCTGACGCGGCCTGACGCGCGGGATTCCTTCGCCGTTCCCTATCGCGGCATCGACTATCTCGATGGCCTCGACGAGGGGGTGGCGGGAATGAAAATCGCATGGTCGCCGGATCTCGGCTTCCCGGTCACCGAGCCGGATGTCGCTGATGGCATGCAGCCGGCGATCGAAGCGCTGGTGAAGGCAGGGGCCGATGTGAAGAGCGTCGATCTGGATCTGTCCGCGGCGCAGCCCGCGCTGGAAGTGATCTGGGGCGCATCGCATGCCGCTGTCGTGCGGGATTTCGACGGCGCGCAATTAGCGGCGCTCGATCCAGGCCTGCTGAGGCTGGTGATATCAGCCCAGGATATCTCGGCGAGCGAATTGCAGGCGGCCTATGCCGACATGCGCACGCTCAGCCAGCAGATGCATCACTTCCACCAGCACTACGATCTCTTGCTGACGCCGACCATTCCCATCACCGCCTTCGCCGCCGGCATCGATACGCCGGATCCGGCGCGCTTTCCCCAATGGTTCGATTGGACGCCATTGACATGGCCGTTCAATCTCACCCGCCAGCCCGCGGCCTCGGTGCCCTGCGGATTTGTCGATGGCTTGCCGATCGGCCTGCAGATCGTGGGGCCGATGTTCAGCGAGGAGAAAATCCTCCGCGCCAGCCGTTGCGTCGAACAGGCCTGCGCCAGCGGCGCGCGGCCGAACCTTGTCTAGGAGGCCTTGTTAATCAAGGCTTGCCGATCAACCGAACGTAAAGCTGTAAGCGCTCAGGCCGGCCTTGGGCACCTTCAGGCGCAACACATGCTCGCCGCTGGTTCCGCTGTAGAGGGGATAGAGCCGGCTTCCATCGATGGTGACCGGCGGTTGCGACGTGCCGTCCACGGTGATGGAGACCGCTTGCGGCAACGCGCTGCCCGCGACCAGATTGACCTTGGGCGCGTTGAAGCGGAGCACGATCTCGCTACCGTCTGCCGAGGCGGTGACGCTGTCGCCAACCAGCTTCCAGGCGCCACCGAGCGCGAAGCGGCCTTGCGGCACGCTGTCCGGCAGCGCGTAGGATCGCTCTCCCGCTGCGGAATCCTGCGAGGCCACGATGGCGCCGTCGTTCTTCTCCGACCCGAGATAGAGTTCTGATGTTTCGATGCCGGCGAGATCGGGATCGCTGGCCTGCGCGGACGGCGTGGCTTCGCCGACGAGGCGGGCGATCGTGTTCTCCATCTGCTGGTAGCCGCCTTCGCCGAACTGTGTCGCGACGATGGTGCCGGACTTGTCGATCAGATATCCGGCCGGCCAATACTGATTACCGAAGGCGCGCCAGGTGCGGTACTGATTGTCCTGCGCAACAGGGTATTTGATGCCGAAGCGCTTGATGGCGGTCTCGACGTTCGCCGTTTCCCGCTCGAAGGCGAATTCGGGCGTGTGCACGCCGACCACAACGAAACCCTTGTCTTTGTAGGTGTCGTACCACTTCGTCACATAGGGCAGGGTGCGCACGCAATTGATGCAGGAATAGGTCCAGAACTGCACCAGCACGACCTTGCCGCGCAGGCTTTCCAGCGTCAGCGGCGGAGAATTCAGCCAGGTCGAAATCCCGGCAAATTCCGGCGCGGTGCGGCGCTCGCTCGATGTGGCTTGCTCGCCGCGGGTCAGCGACGGGCTGAACTGCATGGCGACGAGGAAACCGACAATCAGAAGCACAATGACGGTGAGAAGCTTGCGCATGGTCATAGTCCTGTTTGGTGGTTCGGGTAGAAGTCCGAGAGCCACACCGTGATGATGGTGTCGTATTGCGTGTAGAAAGCGAACGCGACGAGCAGTACGGCCGCGCCGAAGCTGCGTTGCAGGGCAGGCGTGTAGGGCACGAGCCTGCGCATCTGGGTGGTGGCGTATTGTCCGCCATAAGCGATCAGCAATATCGGGAGGGCCGCGCCGATTGCGTAGGTGACAAGCAGCACGCCGGCGCGTGCGAGGTCTTCCGACGTCGCGATCAGCGTGAGTATGGAGCCGAGCACCGGCCCGGCGCAGGGCGTCCACAATACGCCGAGCGAGAGGCCAAGAACGAGGCCGCCGAAATTGCCCGGTCCGGCAGCCCGCAGGGCGTCATCCGCGTGGGAGAGCAGGCCACTCAACCGCGCTACCAGCCATTCGTAAGGTTGTGGCCAGAGCATCAGCACGCCGAAGCCGCCGAGCAGCACGATGGAAACCTTGCGCAAGCTGTCATGCGACAGCCCGAGCACCGTTGGGAACGCGCTGAACAGCAAGGCGAAGCCGGAGAAGGCGATGACGAAACCGCTCACGATGAACAGCGGCCGCAACCGGCCGTGCTGGCCGATCGACGTGCCGAGCAGGATCGGAAGCAGCGGCAGGATGCACGGCGCTGCCGCCGTCAGCAGTCCTGCCGCCAGGGCGAGGGCTATCTCGATCATCGCAGTATTCCTCGTGGGAAGCGGTCGCCGTCACTTCTTCAATGTCAGAAGCGGCTTGCCTTTTTCGACGATGTAGGTGGCGAGCTCGCTGCCGGTGACGCTGCCGACATTCTTGGCCGCGTGAACAGTACCGGCCGGAATGAACAGAACATCGCCCGCCTTGAGTGTGACCGGTGGCTTGCCCTCGATCTCGTATTCGAGCGTGCCCTCCAGCACATTGACGATCTCTTCGCCGGGATGGCTATGCCTGCCGAACGCCGCGCCCGGCGCGAAATCGACCCGCACCTGGACGACCTCGCGTCCGGGGATGCTGAGATCATGCCGCTGCAGGTCGGTTCGCGTGATGCCGGACGGCTGTGCCTGCGCCGCGGGCAGCGCCAAAACGCTTGCCGCGATCAACGCCGCGCTCGCTACAACTCGCATCGTCTTCAACAGATGGTTGCTCATATCGGTTCTCCTTGGGTTGAGGAATTTCACGAGCCCGCGTGGACCGGGCCGAGACCCGGCCGGTCCGCGTGGGATAAAAGCTGTTCACAGCGGCAGCGGCTCGCCGGCCTGTTCCTTGGCGATGTACTCGGCGTACCAGTCCGGCCAGTTCACATCGTGCTGGCCGCCGTTCCGCTTCTCGTGCTCGCCATGGGCTGCCGCCGCGCGGCGAAGCGCGCTGGCGATTTCGGCCGACGACGAGAAATTCGTGTTGCCTTCGACACGTCCGGGGGCGCGGGCGGTGACTTCCTGGAACAGCCAGCCATTGCCATCAGGATCGCTAAAGGAAGCATACGACTGGTAAGTGCGACGCTCCGGATCCGGGCCGCTGGCGCGATCACGCCCGAGCAGGAAGGGTTCATGTTTGCCGGAGAACACGCCGTCGGCGGCGTGGAACACTTCGCTCACGTCGACGCCGCGACCCTGCAATTCCCTGCGCGCGGCTTCGATGTCGGAGACGACCAGATAGAGTCCCTTTGCGGAGCCGGGGGTCGCCGAGGTGACGTTCTTGCCAAAGATCACAGAAGCGTCTGAGCCGGGCGGGGTGAACTGGATAACGCGATAGTCCTTGCCGTCGGCGAAGTCGGCATCGAGCCGCCAGCCGAGGCTGCCGTAGAACGCCTTGGCGCGATCGACGTCGGAAACCGGGATAACGACGACCTCGAGCTTCATGGCGGGGCTCGCGGTCTTGCTTGCATTTGTCATGGTCCTTCTCCCTTTGTGAATTAGATCGGATGCGATCTATTTGCGTACGCGCTATAAAGGCCCGACAGCACCGGAAGTCAATGTGTCCGATTTAATCGTATGCGATATATTATTCACGTGTTCGTGTCCGGCAGGCGGGCGCCGGCTACGGTGAAAGACGGTCGCCAGGGCCGATTCCCCAGACAATTCAAACGAGAAGCGGCGCGGCATGCCGGAAATGCCGGCAGATGTGTAAGTTGGCGGCGGCTGGCGCCAGTGCTGGCTGGGGCAAATTGGACGACATCGCCGAGGGAAAGTAAGGCCGGCTGCGCGCTGCACCGTTCCTGAGGCCCGGTGGATGTGCGCGATGATAGAAGCGTTCAACGACGAATGATTCTCCGATCAAAGGTCCGCTGGTGGCACCCGTCAAAATCAATGCCGACAAGATCCGCGAATTCAAGGATGCCGAGAGTTTCTACAAATGGCTCGGCAAACACCACGACAAGGAAACCGAGATCTGGATCAAGATCCACAAGGTGGATTCAGGATTCAAATCGATTACGCCGAAGCAGGCCATCGACGTCGTACTGTGCTGGGGCTGGATCGATGGCCAGCGCAAGGGTTTTGACGACAAGAGCTACATGCAGCGCTATACGCCGCGCACCAAGAAAAGCATCTGGAGCAAGATCAACGTCGACAACGTCGCGCGGCTGATCGACGAAGGCCGGATGACCGATCACGGGTTGAAGGAAGTCGACGCGGCAAAGTCCGACGGGCGCTGGGCGCGCGCCTATAACAGCAAGGACATGAAGATCCCCGATGATCTGCAGGCCGCGATCGATGCCGAGCCCAGGGCAAAGGCCATGCTGGCGAAACTCAGCGCGCAGAACCGCTTCGCGCTGGCGTTTCGGACTCACAACATGAAAACCGAGGCCGGACGGAAGAAGAAGGTCGAAACGTTCGTCGCGATGCTCAAGCGCGGCGAGACGATCTATCCGCAACGCAAGAAATGAGGCGAGAAATGAGTGGCGCTGCGGTCATTCCGCCAGCGCCTCCTGCCTGCTGCGCCGGATTTTCGGGAATACCATTAGCAAGAACAATATCGCGACCAGGGCGAGCAGCGTGGCGCTGATCGGACGGCGCACGAAGACCGAGAAATCGCCGTCCGCCAGCAGCATCGCGCGCCGGAAATTTTCCTCAAGCTGCGGGCCGAGCACGAGCCCAAGCAGCAGTGGCGCGGGCTCGACGCCGACCTTGATGAAGAAGTAACCGATGACAGCGCAGCCGAGCATCAGCCAGACGTTGAACAGATTGTTGGCGATGCCGAAGGTGCCGATGCAGCAGAACAGCACGATTGCCGGGAACAGCAGCCGGTAGGGAATCTTCAGCATCGAGACCCACACGCCGATCAGGGGCAGGTTGATCACCAGCAGCATCAGATTGCCGACCCACATGCTGGCGATGACGCCCCAGACCAGTTGCGGTTGTTCGCGCATGATCTGCGGCCCGGGCTGGATGCCCTGCATCATCAGCGCGCCGATCATCAGCGCCATCAGGGCGTTGGCGGGGATGCCGAGCGTCAATAGCGGGATGAAGCTGGTCTGCGCACCGGCATTGTTGGCCGCCTCGGGCCCCGCGACGCCTTCGATCGCGCCCTTGCCGAAGCGGGAAGGATCGCGGGCGAGTTTTTTCTCCAGCGCATACGAAGAAAACGGCGGCAGCGCCGCGCCGCCGCCCGGCAATACGCCGAGGACCGAGCCCAACATTGTGCCACGGACCATCGCCGGGAAGGCGGCGCGAAGATCGGCCCGGCTCGGGATCAGGCTGCGGATCGACTGGCTGACGACGCGCATCGTCGCCGGGCGCTCGAGGTTGGCGATGATCTCGCCGAGACCGAACAACCCCATCGCGACCGGCACGAAGTCGAGCCCGTCGGAGATTTCAGGAACACCAAAGGTCATCCGCGGCGCGCCAGAATTGACGTCGATGCCGACGAGGCCGAGCAGGATGCCGAGCAGCACCATTGCGAGCGACTTGGCAACGGAGCCGTGCGCGAGCACGACGGCCGCGATCAATCCGAGCACGAGCAGGCTGAAATATTCGACCGCGGTGAATTTCAGCGCCAGCGCCGCCAGCGGCAGGCTGAGCACGGCGATGACGACAGTTGCGACGGTGCCGGCAAAGAACGACGAGATCGCGGCGATGGCAAGCGCGGTCCCGGCCTTGCCCTGTTTGGCCATCTCGTGGCCGTCGAGGCAGGTGACGACCGAAGACGTCTCGCCGGGCACGTTGACGAGGATGGCGGTGGTCGAGCCGCCATATTGCGCGCCGTAGAAGATGCCGGCCAGCATGATCATGGCTGACGGTGGCGACAGGCCGAAGGTGAACGGCAGCAGCAGCGCGACCGCCGGGATCGGCCCGATGCCGGGCAGCACGCCGATCGCGGTGCCGATGACGACGCCGATCAGGCAGAACAGCAGATTGTTCAGCTGCAGGGCGGTCGAGAGCCCCATCAGCAGATTGTCGAAGAGCTCCATGTCAGAACCATGCTCCCGGCCAGATCGGCACCGGCAAGGCCAGCGCCTTGACGAAGAGCAGCACCGCGGCCGCCGAAAGCCCCAGCGCGAACAGCAGGGTTTCGATCGGCCGCGCTTCCCGCGTCGCCAGGCTGGCGATCAGGATTGCGGCAAAGGACGACAGCGCAAGGCCGAAGCGCGTGGCTGTCAGTGCGAACACGGCTACGGATGCCGTGATCGCGAGCAGGGGCTGCAGCCGGACCGGCGCGATCCCGACAAAGGGGCGGCGGAGCCCGCGGACGCTGAACCAGAGCCCGAAGCCCAGCAGCATGATGGCGATGGCGCGCGGCATGTAGCCGGGCCCCATGTCGGCGGCATTGCCGCCCGACAGAGTGCGCGTTGCCGCCAGCGCGATTGCAGCGACAGCGATCAGGAACAGCCCGAAGAGCAGGTCCTGCCAGTCCGTTCGGCGGGCGTTCATCGCAAGCCTCGCATCGCCAGTCTCGATCGCGTCATTCGCCCTTGATGCCGGCTTCGCGAATGATGTCGCCCCAGCGCTTCGTTGAATCCTTCAGCCAGGTCGCCATCGCATCCGTGCTGCCGGCGCGGACTTCGCCGCCCTGTTCGGCGATCTTGGCCTTGATCTCGGGTGTCTCCAGAATCTTGCCGATCTCGGCGTTGAGCCGTGCAATCACTGCCGGCGGTGTACCGCTGGCCACGACGATGCCTTGCCAGGTGCCGAACTCGCCGCCGGGCAGCTTGGCTTCCTTGAAGGTCGGCACGTCAGGCGCGGACGGGACGCGGTTCTCGCCGGTGACCGCCAGACCGATCAACTGCTTGTTGTTCACGAAGGGAAGGGTGGCCGACGCGCCATTGATGAGGGCGCCGCTCTCGCCCGCGACCACGGCGCGGGTGGCCGCAGCACCGCCCTTGTAGGGTACGTGCTTGAACTGGATGCCGAGTTCCTTCTGCATCACCACGGCGGTGATGTGATTGGCGCCGCCGACGCCGGAATTGGCAACGGCGAGTTTGCCGGGATTGGCCTTGGCATAGGCGATCAGTTCCGCCGCCGTCTTGACCGGGATCGATTCATGCACGGCCAGCACATAGGGGCCGAACATCACCATCGTGACGGGCGCAAGATCCTTTTCGAGACTATAGGTCAGGTTCGAAAACAGGCTGGGCGCCGTCGTGAGCGAACCGAGATCCGTCAGCAGCAACGTCGTGCCGTCAGGCGTCGCCTTGGCGACGGTGTCGGCGCCGAGATTGCCTGATGCGCCGGGCTTGTTCTCGATCACCACGCTCTGGCCGATCGCCGCCGACAGTTTCGGGCTGATCAGCCGCGCCAGGATGTCGGAGGTTCCGCCGGGCGCGAACGGCACGATGATGCGCACCGGCCGGTCGAAATTTTGGGCGGAAGCTGTGCCCGGCAGTTGGCTGAACAGGATGGCTGCGGCGGCGGCGAGGGCGGCGCGGCGCCCGAAACGTGGAAGCATTGGTTTCTCCTCCGGTCGAATTCGCGCAGGCGCTCTGCGGCGTCGCGCATCGCGGTCTTAGGCCGCGCTGATGGCACGATAGGCGATGACCGATCCAATAGCGAACCAGAATGAGGATGGTCCGATACCAATTTTGGATCAAATCGCGGACATGCGCTAGGCTAGGCGAGGCGGAGCCGGTATGCGGCGGAGAATAAAGGGAGCGGGATGTTCGAACTGAGTCAGGTGCGCTGCTTCGTGGCCGTGGCGGAGGAACTGCATTTCGGCCGCGCCGCTGCCCGGCTGAACATGACGCAACCACCGCTGAGCCGGCAGATCCAGATTCTCGAACGGATCCTGGGTGTAAAACTGCTTCAGCGCGGCAATCGCCTGGTCCGGCTGACACCGGCCGGACAAAGCTTCCTGACTGAGGCGCGGCTGATCCTGAAGCTCACGGAAAGCGCGGCCCTGCTGGCGAGGCGCGTCGCGGAAGGCAAGGCCGGCTCGGTCAATATCGGCTTCACCGCCGCGTCTTCCTATAGTTATGTCCCCGAGCTGGTCGCGGCCTGCCGCCAGCAATTGCCTGACGTCGAGCTGATCCTCAAGGAAATGGTCAGCGGCGACCAGCTCAAGCGTCTCGGTGCCGGCGAAATCGATATCGGCCTGTTGCGGCCGCCGATCCCGCGCACCGGCCTGCAGTTTTTCCGGGTCAAGGCAGAGCGGATGATCGCGGCCGTGCCGGCCGGGCACAAGCTCGCCGGGGCGACGACGGTCGATCTCAGGGATCTCGCGGCCGAACCGTTCATCACATATGCGCCGTATGAGGCCCGTTACTTCCACGACCTGCTGGTGGAGCTGTTCTCGCGCGCCGCATTGGCCCCGGTCTATGTCCAGCACCTCGCGCAGATCCATTCGATCCTGGCCATCGTGCAAGCCGGCGTCGGCGTGGCGCTGGTGCCGGAAGCGGCTGAGAAACTGCAGTTCAGGGGCGTCGCCCTGCGGCCGCTGGCGGACGATCAGCAACGGGCAGCCGAACTCTACTTCGTCTGGCGGGACGACAATGACAATCCGCTGTTGCCGGTGATCGCGGCGATTGCCCGCGACCTGGCGGGAGCCTGAACCGAGTGGTTGTCGTCATGGCCGGGCATAGCCGTCTGAAGGACGGCGTCGCTTCCGCTCGCCTATGCCCGGCCATCCACGTCTTTCTTGCTGAATGAAACGAAGACGTCGATGCCCGGCACAAGGCCGGGCATGACGAATTCCTATTTCCTGGCCAGCAGCGCCTGAGCCATCCAATCAATGGATCATTCGATCCAGCAATTGGTCTGCGGCGGCATCAGTCCCGGTCTACTCCTGAGCTCTTCACAGCGAGGACCGCAGCGATGAGCAGAATGACCCCGAAGGAAATGGCACTGACGATCGGCAACGGGCTGCTGTCGTTTCCCGTCACGCCGTTCGACGCCGCCAACAAATTCGACGCGGCGCGCTATCGCTCCAATCTCGACTGGCTGTGCAGTTATGAGGTGGCCGGTCTGTTCGCGGCCGGCGGCACCGGCGAATTCTTCTCGCTCACGCCGGCGGAAGTCGTCGACGTCGTTACAACCGCGGTACAAGAGACCGCCGGCCGCGTCCCGGTGCTCGCCGGCGTCGGCTACGGCACGGCGCTGGCGACCGAACTCGCTGGCGCCGTAGAGCGTGCCGGCGCCGACGGCATCCTGCTGCTGCCGCCCTATCTGGTGTTCTCCGAGCAGGCCGGACTGGCTGCTCATGTCGAGGCGGTGTGCAAGGCGACCAGCCTCGGCGTCATCGTCTACAATCGCGACAACGCCATCCTCAACGAGGACACGATCGCAAAACTTTGCGAGCGCTGCCCGAATCTCGTCGGGTTCAAGGACGGCGTCGGCGACATCGAACAGATGACGCGGATCTATCTGCGCATGGGCGACCGGCTGACCTATGTCGGCGGATTGCCCACCGCGGAGACCTTCGCACTGCCTTATCTGGAAATGGGCGTCACGACCTATTCCTCCGCCGTGTTCAACTTCGTGCCTGAGTTCTCGACCAAATTCTACGCGGCGGTGCGGCGGCGCGACCGTGAAACCGTCCAGGCGGGCTTGCGCGATTTCATCATGCCGCTGCTCGCGATCCGCAACCGCAAGCGCGGGTATGCGGTCTCGATGATCAAGGCCGGGATGAAAGTGATCGGCCGTGATTCCGGTCCGGTTCGCTCGCCGCTGACCGATCTGACAGCATCAGAGGTCGAGGAACTGTCTGATCTGGTCGGCCGGCTGAAGGCAAGTGAATTCACACGCCGGTCGATCGCCGCTGCCTGAGTTCGTGCGGCTGCAGGCCTAACGAATCCCCTGTAGGCTCGCCGCAACCGATTCTCGGTCGCGGAGGGAGCGCGCATGGCGTTGCAGTCGATCAAGCGTATGGCGCTCGCGCTGCTGGTATGTGGCGTAGGCCTCAGCAGCGCCGATGCCGCCGAGCCGATCCGCGTCGGCGCGGTGCTGCCGTTTTCCGGCGGCGTCGAGCTTTACGGCCAGCAGGCCAAGCTCGGGCTTGATCTCGCGGCCAAGGAAATCAACGCGGCGGGCGGCATTCTCGGCAGACCGGTTGAAGTGATTTACGCCGACGACAAGACAAGGCCGCCCTCCGCCGAGGCCGCGATGCGCAAGTTGATCGCCGATGGCGTTGTGGCGGTGGTCGGCCCCATCACCTCGGCCAACCTGAATGCGATCGTGCCAATCGCCGAGAGCTCGAAAACTCCGCTGCTCTACGCCACCAATTACGAGGGCGGCAAATGCAGCCGCTATGTCTTCTCGTTCTCGACCGTACCCAATCAGGACATGGGCCAATTGCTGCCCTACATGAACCAGACTTTCGGCAATACCTATTTCCTGCTGGGTGCCGACCGGGTCTGGCCACACCAGATGTTCGATCTTGCAAAGCCGCTGATTGAGAAGCTCGGCGGCAAAATCGTCGGCACGCAATATACGCTTGGCACGGAGACGGATTTCACCCCGCTGATCGCGCAGGTGGCGGCGGCCAAGCCGAAGGTGCTGCTGTTCGCATTGAAAGGCGACGGCATCGATTTCATCCGGCAGGCCGACGAGAAGGGATTGTTCAAGGAAACGACGGTCGCATTCCTCGGCTTGTCCGAGATCGATCTCGGCATTTTCCGCGGCAAAGGCCAGAACATGCACACGGCGGTGCCGTCGGTCGCGACCAGTGACGATCCCGCCATGAAGGCGTTCGTTGCCAAGGTCAGCGCCGAGGGCGGCGCCGACGTGCTGGTGTCGAACTATGTCATGACGCATTACAATACGCTGATCGCGCTCAGGGGCGCGATCGAGAAGGCCGGCAAGGTCGACAAGGAAGCCATCATCGACGCGATGGCGGGGCTGGTCTTCGCATCGCCGACCGGGCCGGTGACGATCGACCGGAACCACTACGCGACGATGAACATGTTCATCGCCAGGACGCAGGGGAGCGAACTCGTCACGGTCCGCGCGCTGGGCCAGATCGCGCCGCAGTCGGGATGCAAGCTGGCGGATCGCTAACGCGGAGGCGCTCTATCGAGCACCTCCAAAGGCTCGCCGCGGTCTACTGGCCGTAACCTACAAGCAGTTTCGGCAGCCACAATACCGTCGCGGGAAACAGCGAGATGATGATCAGCACCGCGAGCCCGGCGCCCAGGAAGGGGCCGAGTTCACGGCTCTCTTCCTCCAGCTTCACGCCGGCGAAGTTGGCGCAGATGTAGAGCAGGATGCCGACCGGTGGCGTGATCAGCCCGAGGCAGAGGTTGAACACCATCACCAGCCCGAAATGGACGAGGTCGATGCCGACGGCCTGGACCACCGGGACCAGCACCGGGATCAGGATGAACATCGCCGGCAGCGGCTCCATGAAGATGCCGATGATGAGGAGGAAGACGTTGATCATCATCAGGATGATCGTCGGATCCGAGGAGAGGGAGCCGATCCAGACCGCGAGCGCGCGCGGCGTGCCGGAGACCGCGAGCAGCCAGCCGAAGCCCGATGACAGGGCAATGATGAACATCACCAACGCGGTGTCGAGGGCGGTCTGGATCAGGATCGGCCAGATCGTCCTGAGGCTGAGCTCCCGGTAGACGAAGAAGCCGATGAAGGCGGCGTAGACGACGGCGATGGTGGCGCTCTCGGTGACCGTGACGATGCCGCCGGTGACGCCGATCAGGATGATCACCGGCATCATCAGCGCCCAGCTTGCCGGCAGGAACAGCCGGGGAATCTGCCGGATCGGCACCGCTTCCGAGACCGGGTAGTTGCGCTTCACCGAAATCCAGTAGGCCGCGACCATCAGCGACAGCGCAAGCAGGATGCCCGGCACGATGCCGCCGAGGAACAGCGCGATGATCGAGACGCCCTTTCCTGCGGACAGTCCGTAGATGACGAGCGGGATCGAGGGCGGGATGATCGGCCCGTTGACGCAGGCCGACGCCATCAGCGCCGCAGCGAAGCCGCCGCCATAGCCCTGTTTCTTCATCGCCGGGATCAGCACCTTGCCGAGCGCCGACGCGTCGGCCGCGGCCGAGCCCGACAGGCCGGAGAAGATCATCGCCGCCGTCACCGAGGTCAGCGCCAGGCCGCCGCGGAACCGGCCGACCATGGCGTTGGCTAGATTGATGATCTGGTGGGTGATGCCGCCGCCATTCATCAGGTTTCCGGCCAGGATGAAGAAGGGGATCGCGAGCAGCGCGTAGGAATCGGCGCCGACCAACGTGCGCTGCGCCAGGATCGACATCGGCAGCGAGCCATGGGCCAGGATCGCGCCGATGGTGGCGAGCCCCATCGCGAAGGCAATCGGCACCGACAATGCGAGCAGCAGGAAGAAGCCGCCGATCAGAACGGTGCTCATCTCAGAAATCCCCTGCGAAGCCGTCAGGCTGACGCTTGGAGGGATCGACGATCTTCTCGATGAAGTAGAGCATCATCATCGCGCAGGAGACCGGCGCCGAGAAATAGAAGAAGGCCGGGGTGATATCGAGCGCGCCATAGGTGTTGGGCAGGACGTCGATCGAGAGCTTCAGGCTGTAGATGAACAGCACGATGATGAAGGTCAGGTTGGCGAGTTCGATCACCCAGAACATCACCTGCTGGGCGCGTCCCTTGAGCATGCCGATGAACATGTCGACGCCGATATGCAGCTTTTGCCGGTAGAGCACCGCCGCGCCGATGAAGGTGATCCAGATGAACAGGATGTTGGAGACCTGCTCGATCCAGGCAATCGGTGCGTTGATGACATAGCGCCACCACACGGCGGCAAGCGTAATCAGCACGATCGCCGCGACGCAGAGCCCGAGTACGAACTTGGCGATCTCGGTGATGACGTCCGATAGCCTGCCGATGATCGCCGTCATGCGGGATGCTCCGCTGTCAAACAACAATTGCCCGTCCGGAAGCGCTCACGCGCCGCCTCGGTCGTGGACCGAAGCGAGCGCGTCCCGCAGCAAGCTGAACGCGTCAGGCGATCTGGCCGATGCGGTCGGCCCATTTCTTGCCCGCCGGAAACTCGGTCGTCAGGCTTTTCACCGTCGCGGTGAAGGCCGCCTTGTCGACCTCGGAGATCACGATCTTCTTGGCCTTGATCAGTTCCAGGACGCGGACGTCGTCGGCGATCACCTTGGGCCGCATCTCGGCTTCCATGTCGCGCGCGGCCTGGTCGACCGCCTGGCGCAGCTCAGGGCTCAGTTTCTGGTAGGCCGGTTCGCTCATGAGGACGCAGTTGTCCTGCATCATGTGCTCGGTCAGCGACAGATGGGTGTTGGCGTCGAAGATGCCCGAATTGTAGGTCAGGCCCATCGGGTTCTCCTGGCCGTCGATCACGCTCGACTTCAGGGCCTGGAAAACTTCGGGGAAGGGAAGCGGGGTAGGCGAGGCGCCGAACAGCTCGAAGGTCCGCCGCCAGAGCGCGGTTTCCGGCACGCGGATTTTGAGCCCCTTCATGTCGGCTGGTACTTTCACCACCCGGTTGCAGGAGAGCATGCGCGGCATGCGCGGGATGGCGCCGAGCGGCCGCAGCTTGGAGGCCTTGGCGATGTCATCCTGATATTCGGCGCGCATCGTGTCCCAGACGCGATCCTTGTGAGCGACGTCCTTGAATAAATAAGGATGGGTCCAGACCTCTGCCGGGCGGTACCAGCCGGCAACCACGCCCTGGCCAGGCGTCGCGATCTGGATCGCGCCCTGGAGGACGGCCTCGACATGCTCGCGTTCGCCGCCGAGCGCGCCGCCATGGTGGCCGGTGATTTCGATCTGTCCCTTGCTCAGTTCGGTGACGCGCTTGTTGAAGAAATCGAGGCTGATGCCGATGAAATCCTGCTGCGAGGCTGCGCTGGCGCCGATCCAGCTGAGCTTCTGAGCCCTCAGCACGCCCGGCATGGCGATCAGCGCCGCTCCGGTCGCAAGCCCGCCGAGCATGGCGCGGCGGGATAGATAGCTTCGTCCCTTGGTCGTCATGGTTAGCCCTCCTCGGTTGTGGTTCGGCCCGTTGTTCGGGCTCTGGGCGATGGCGGGGCGCCACGGCGCCCCGTCATGAAGTCGGTCAGGCGACGCGGGTGTTGGGGCGCGCGAAGGCGGCTTCCATCTCGCGCCGGACCTTTACGGCGATATTGGCGGGGTCGTAGGCGACGTCGCTCCATTTCAGGCGCTGGCCTTCGGCGATGTCGGTCTTGAGCTTGACGTTGTGGGCGAGCCCGAGCGGCAGATAGCCTTCATCGAGCGAGGCCGAGGCGGGCGTCTGCTTGCCCCAGACGCAGAAACCGCCTTCGCCGTCAAGCATCTCGCCGGCCTTGAGCGCGCGCTTGGCGGTAGCGACGACATCAGAGTTGAACATGATCGGCGCGCCCGTCGGCTCCTTGCGCAGGGCGGCGGAGGCGACCGAGATGCCGAGCTCCAGTCCGATCATGTGGATCGGCCGGTACAGGCAGGAATATTTGCCGGTCTTGTCCGGCAGCATGCTGTACTCGCGGAAGCACTCCTCGCTATAGGCGCTGTCGCTCTCGAACACGACGTAGGTTCCCATGACCAGGCTGTTGGGGACATCGGTGCCGTCGCGATAGACGGAGGACGTGACCTCGGTAACGCCGCTGCGCTCCAGCACACCGCCGTCCGATTTCGGCTTGCATATCTCGGCATGCTCGAAACGTGTCGCCGGCGGGAAGGAGAGGCCGTTGGCCTGCGCATGAAGGCCGGTCGCGTTGCAGACAGCGGTCATCTCGATGCCCGACTTGGTGCCGTCGACGAAGCTGTTGAACATCTTCGGATTGATCGAGTTGCGATCCTTGATCTTCATGTACTTGTCGAGGATGTCCCAGACCGTGTCGGGGGTCGACTGGTGGTAGGTCGGGTGGTAGCGCGTGCCCTTGCCGGCCGAGACCACCTTGAAGCCCGCCGCGCGCGCCCAATCGACATGGTCGGCGATCAGCGCCGGCTGGTCGCCCCAGGCGAGCGAATAGACCACGCCGGCCGCGCTCGCCCTGCGGGCCAGGATCGGGCCGGCAACGGCGTCGGCTTCGACATTGACCATGATGATGTGCTTGCCGTGCTCGATCGCTTTCAGCGCGAAGCGGATGCCGGCGCCGGGATCGCCCGTCGCTTCGATGACGACCTCGACTCCGGGATGGGTGACCAGCTTGTCGCCATCGTCGGTGATATGCGTCGCGCCATTCTTGAGCGCGTCCTCGATCGAGGCGGCGGCATATTGCTCCTGCGGCCAGCAGGCGAGCTGCAACTGCGAGCGGGCGCGCGCGGTGTTGAGGTCGGCGACGCCGACGATATGCATGCCGTCGGTGTTGCGGGCCTGCGAGAGGAACATCGTTCCGAATTTTCCGGCGCCGATGATGGCGACCGTGACCGGCCGTCCGGCCGCCGTCCGTTCCAGGAGCATGCGATGCAAGTTCATATTGGTGCGCCTTCCGCCTTCGGCCGATCGATGATCGGGCCAGCCTCATCCAGTGAGAAATCGACGGAAACAGCCATGCCGTGCCGCCTACTTGGCGGCGTACAGCGATCACCAGGCGGGCTTGCGCCGCCTGCCGATGTCAGCCCCCAATATGGCGGGTGGCGTCTCTTCCCGATCGTCAGCAGCTTCATTTGATGAGCTGCATTCCTCATTTCAGCGTGCTAGCATGAGGAAATGGGGCAGCAAAAGCGAATAAGGATGCCTGAATCGATGAGCTGTATTCGTCAATGATTGGCGAGTTGCCGCCCCTGCAGTGGCTGCTGACCTTCCGCGCCGTGATGGAAACCGGCAGCTTTGTCGGTGCGGCCAAGCTGTTGAACCTGACGCCTTCTGCGATCAGCCATCAGATGCGCGCGCTGGAAGGTACGCTCGGGCGCCCGCTGTTCCTGCGCGTCAAGCGAACCGTCATCCCCACAGAGGAGGCGCTGACCTACAGCGCATCGATAGGCGAGAGCTTCGCCCGACTCGTGACCGCAACCAGCCGCGTCGCCTCCGGCGCCGGCGTGCGCCGGCTTCCGATCCACGCCTCGCCAAGCTTCGCGACGCTTTGGCTGGTGCCACGGCTCGGCCAGTTCCTGCGCGAGCACCCGGCGATCGACATTGCGCTCTACGCCAGTCACGAGCCGGCGCGGCTCGGCCAGGACGGCATCCTGGTCGATATCCAGTATGCGCGTCCCGTGCCGGAATCCTGCGAGGCGGTGCCGCTCGTCGAGGAGTTGATCGTGCCGCTCGCGAGCGCAAGCTTCGTCGCCGAGCACCGATTGACGGCGCCTGCCGATATCGCTCGCGTGCCGCTGATCCACTCGCTGCGCTGCGTGGTGCCTTGGGACCAGTGGTCGGCCAGGCACGCGCGGCTGGTGCCGCTCAATCCGCGCGGCCTGCAGTTCGACCGGGCGCATCTTGCGCTCGCGGTCGCGGCGGACGGGCTGGGCCTCGCTCTCGAATCGACCTTGCAGGCGGGTGACCATCTGCGCCGAGGCACCTTGACGATGCCTTTCGGGCCGCTCGGCATTCCTGCCGTCGCTCACCGGCTGCTCTATCGCCGCGAGGATCGCGCCAATCCGGAAATCATCGCCTTTGTTGATTGGATCACCGGCATGCTGGCGCAAGAACGCCATTCCGAATGGCGGTGAACAATGGATTTACGTGCAGGATGGATCACGCCGCGCCCCGCGTGGCATTCGGGCCCCGATCGGGACCAGGATTTTGACCGGCGGCGGCTGAGGTCAGCCGGCCGAGATAATGCGCCCAGCCCTTGTCATGGCTGGCGCGGGTCGCCTCGTTGGGAAGGCCGCTATGGGTCATGCGCAGCAGCGTGCCGCCATCCTTTTCGATCAGATCGATTTCGATCAGGCTTGATCCCGGCGGCACCTCGTCGTTGGATTCCCAGCCAAAACTGTAGGCGAGGCGGTGCACCGGCACGACTTCGCGAAACGCGCCGCGCGCCGTGGCGCTGCCGACGCCTTTCAGGAGATAGAGCCCGCCCGGATGCATCTGTGTCGTCGCCTCGGTGCCCATCCACTGCACGATCTTGTCGGGATCGGTGAGGAAGGCGAACACGCTGGCGCGTGGTGCCGCAATGTGGGTCTCGCGCTGGACGACGAACGCTTCAGTCATCGAAAACCTCGTTGCTCGCTGGCATGAAGAAGGTGCAACCGATGCGAACATATGCCCGCGCGCGGATTTACCAAGGGCGGTTGATGACAATGACGCGCCGCTGCCACATGATCGGCCCATGCAACTCAATTCGACGCTGACATGGCTGGTGGATGCGGCGAGCGCTTCACCGGGGGCGGACCGGTTCCTTGCCGAACTCGGTGCGCATTTGATCGCTGATAATCTGCCGCTCGCCGGCGGCGCCCTGACGCTCGCGGTTCCGCATCCGATCATTGCGCGCCGCACCTGGTTGTGGCGGACCAAGAATGGCGAGGTGATCGAGGCGGTGGGTTTTGCGCCGGCGGATGCAGCACAGAAGGACTCCGCTGGCGATGCCGGCTGGCGTTGGCTGGCCGGGCTCGCGGACGGAATGGTGCATGAAGACGTCGTGGGACCGGGACCGGAAGGACCTGTGCTCTCATGGATCGGGCCGCATCAGTTCACGGCAACAGAGATCGCCCGGCTGCGTGAGGTCGCCCGATTTGCCGCCGCACCACTCGCCGCACTTTCAGCGCGCGCGACGCTGACCGCAGCGCTGGAGGCTTATCTTGGCCGGCGCAGCGCGGCGCGCGTTTTGGCAGGACCATTGCGGCGCGATGTCGGTGAGACCATCCGCGCCGCGCTGCTCTTTGCTGATTTGCGCAGCTTCACCGCGTTGTCCGAGAGCGAGCCGCCGCCTTCCGTCATCACCGCGCTGGATGCCTGGTTCGATTGCATGGCCGGCGCGGTCCACGCCTTTGGCGGTGAAGTGCTGAAGTTTATCGGCGATGGCATGCTCGCGATCTTTCCGGTCACCGGGGACAATGCCGGCGATGCCTGCAACGCGGCGCTTCGTGCGGTCACATCCGCGCAAGCCGGCATGGCGCATCTTGATGAGATCAGGCGAGAGCAGGGCTTGCCATCGCTTTCGTTCGGCGCCGCGCTGCATCTCGGCGAAATCCTTTGGGGCAATGTCGGCGCGGCGGACCGGCTGGATTTCACCGCGATCGGTCCCGCCGTCAATCTGGTCAGCCGGCTCGAAGGGCTTTGCCGGCCGCTCGGCCGGACGGTTCTGATTTCCGGTGCGGTCGCCGCCGAGACCACCGCAAAACTGATCCCGCTCGGAACGCATGCTTTGCGCGGCATCGTGGCTCCGTGCGACGTCTACACCGTGCCGGACGGCTAGCGCGGGAACCGGACAGAGCCCGATCACAAAGAAGTTAAACCGATCGGTTGACAATCCGGACTGTGCGACTATGTTAAACCACATGGTTGAGCAACAAGCCCATCTCGACGCCGTCTTTCATGCCCTCGCGGACCCCACGCGGCGAGCCATGCTCGGCCAGCTCGCGGAACGCGAACTCACGATCGGGGAACTGGCGACCCCGTTCAGCATGAGTTTCGCGGGCGCCTCGAAACACGTGCGGGTTCTTGAGAACGCGGGGCTGGTGACGCGCACGATTCAGGGCCGGACGCATCTCTGCCGCCTGCAAGCGGCGCGGCTTGCCGAAGCCAATGAGTGGCTGCGGCGTTATGAGCGCTTCTGGAATGAAAAACTCGACACGCTGGAATCCCTGTTGCGCGCCGAAGACGAAGCAGCCGCAAAGAAAAGCAAGACGTGAAGGAGCAGAACGATGGATGCGAAGACACCCGACGCCTACGGCACGCTGATCGAACCCACCACGCTGAAGATCCAGCGGCTGTTGCCCGGTCCGATCGAGCGCATCTGGGCCTATCTCACCGACAGCGACCTGCGCCGCAAATGGCTGGCGGCAGGCGCGATGGAGATGAAGGTCGGCGCACCAGTCGAATTGGTCTGGCGCAACGGCCAGCTCAACGATCCGCCGAGCCCGCGGCCAGCGGATTTTCCCGAAGAGCACCGCATGCAGAGCCGGATCACCGAACTCGATCCGATGCGCAAGCTTTCCATTGCCTGGAACAACAGCGGCGACGTGACGTTTGAACTGGAGCCAAAGGGGCAGGGCGTGCTGCTGACGGTGATCCATCGCCGCCTGCCCGATCGCGCGACCCTGCTCAAGGTCGGCGCCGGTTGGCACATGCACCTCGATGTCCTGGTCGCCCGCGCATCCGGCAAGGAGCCGGCGCCGTTCTGGGAAGGCTGGAGCAGGCTGCGCGACGAATACGACCGGCGGCTGCCGGCCTGACGCCGCAGCACGACGCGTAACGCAACAAGCATCGCAACCAACAGGAGGCTAGCTATGACTCTAGCAATGAAGACTCATGTCGTTTCGGCACAGGAGTGGGAAGCCGCACGTCAGCAGATGCTGGTGAAGGAAAAGGCCAATACCCGCGCTCGTGACGCGCTGGCCGCCGAGCGCCGGCGGATGCCGTGGGTGGCTGTGGACAAGACCTATGCGTTCGAAGGACCGGACGGCAAAGCGAGCCTGGTCGACTTGTTCGACGGCCGACGTCAGTTGATCGTCTACCGCGCCTTCTTCGAGCCCGGAGTGCACGGCTGGCCCGAACAAGCCTGCCGCGGCTGCTCCATGGGGGCCGACCAGGTCGCCCACCTCGCTCATCTGAACGCCCGCGATACCACGCTTGCATTTGTCTCGCGCGCGCCCCAGGCGGACATCGCGCGGCTCAAGAAGCGGATGGAATGGGAGATGCCCTGGTACACCATCACCGACAGTTTCGACAAAGACTTCGGCGTCGACGAATGGCACGGCACCAACGTGTTCATCCGCGACGGCAACAAGATTTTCCGGACCTACTTCATCAACAACCGCGGCGACGAGCAGATGGGCAGCACCTGGAACTACCTCGACATCACGCCGCTCGGCCGCCAGGAAGTGTGGGAGGATTCTCCGGAAGGCACTCCGCAGACACCGACCTACAAATGGTGGAACTGGCACGACAGCTACGTGCCGGACGCCGCACCCGACAGGAAATGGGTCGAGGTGTCGGATGCCGGCGAGGCCGCCATGCGGAAACAAAGCGGCTAGTGCCACTGGCGTAAGCCACCGCTCGCGGCTCTGCGCGAGCGGTGCGGGCAGGTAACGGCAACACGGGAGAACGACCATGAGTGAGACGCATGCCGTCGCACGCGGTACTGGTGCGATTCCTTGTGACAACGGCAACGCGGCCGCGATCGGCGCCGCCGATTTTCTGTACCTCGCGGCCGCGCCGACCTTCGCGGCTATGGCGCTGCTGACCTCTTTCGGATCGCTGGATGTGCTGTGTTCGGGCGCGTCACCGCTGGGCGGCATGGTCCCGATGTATTTGCTGATGAGCGCCTTTCATCTGGCGCCGTGGCTGACACTGATTTCCCGCCGGCGAAATGGTGTTCGCCGGTGCTGATCCTGCGTTCGAAATCCAGATTGCCTCGCATCACCCCCACGATAAGGAACAACATGAGCAAAGCTTTTTTCGGCGGCTGCGCCTGCGCCGCGATCCGTTATGAAATTTCCGGCGAACCCGTCTTCATGAACCACTGTCAATGCCTTGACTGCCAGCGCAGGAGCGGCACCGGGCACGGGTCCTATCTGACCTTCATGGGCAGGAAGAACGTAAAACTCGAAGGCGAGGCGGCGCGTTGCGACGTCGTTGCCGACAGCGGCAATGTGAAGACGCACAGCTTCTGCCCGGCCTGCGGGTCACCGGTCTACCTGACCTTCGCGGCGATGCCCGATTTCATTACCGTGCACGCGGCGAGCCTCGACGATCCCGGCCGTTTCAAGCCGCAGGCCGTCACCTACGGGATGCGCGGCCACGCCTGGGATGATCTCGACCCAGCCTTGCCGAAATTCGACAAGATGCCACCTGCTGCCAGTTCCTGAACCGAGGGCTCAAAAAATTATCCTGATCATGTCGCCTTTGGCGCTTCTCGTACGTCTTGAACAAAGAAGCGCCAAAACGGAGATTTGTAATGGACCATTCTCGCTATCGTTGGGTGATCGTCGCGGCCGGCGGCACGCTCGGCTGCGTCGCGATCGGCGCGATGTTTTCGCTGCCGGTGCTGCTGCAATCAATCACGCGTGATACCGGCTGGTCGGTCGCCGGCGTATCGAGCGCGATGACGGTCGGTTTCCTGGCGATGGCGTGCTGCAGCATGCTCTGGGGCTCGCTGTCCGACCGCTTCGGACCGCTGCCGGTGGTGCTGACGGGATCATTGGTGTTGGCGGCAAGCCTATTGCTCGCCAGCCTGGCGACGTCGCTGCTCGCGTTCCAGTTCGTCTTCGGCGTTCTCGTCGGCGGCGCGATTGCCGCGATCTTTGCGCCGATGATGGCCTGCGTTACCGGCTGGTTCGATACAAATCGCAGCCTCGCGGTGTCCTTGGTGTCGGCCGGCATGGGAATCGCACCCATGACCATGGCGCCGCTGGTGGCCTGGCTGGTCTCGTTCCATGACTGGCGAACGACACTGCAGATCGTGGCTGCGATTGTTGCTGTCATCATGATTCCGGTATCGCTCTTGGTGCGGCGCCCGCCGGCGCTCGCGGCGGCCAGTGCCAGTACCCTGGTAAACGGCGAGCAGCAGACCGAGATGTCGGTCGGCGAGGCGGTGCGGTCGCCCCAGTTCGCAATCCTGCTGCTGACGAATTTCTTCTGCTGCGCCACCCATTCGGGTCCGATCATCCACACGGTCAGCTATGCCGTCAGTTGCGGTATCCCGCTGATCGCGGCGGTGTCGATCTACAGCCTCGAAGGGCTCACCGGGCTCGGCGGCCGCATCGCGTTCGGCATCCTCGGTGACAAATTAGGCGCCAAGCGCGTTCTGGTGGCGGGATTGCTGGTGCAGGCCTTCGGCGCGCTGGCCTATGTGTTCGTCCGCGACCTTGCTGGCTTCTACGCTGTGGCGGCGGTGTTCGGCTTCATCTATGCCGGCACGATGCCACTATATGCTGCAATCGCGCGCGAGAATTTCCCGTTGAAGATGATGGGCACCGTGATCGGCGGCACCGCGATGGCCGGCAGCCTCGGTATGGCCACGGGGCCGGTCGCCGGCGGTCTGATCTACGATACCCTTGGCAGCTATACATGGCTTTATGTCGGCTCCTGGGCGATGGGACTGGGCGCGTTCCTGGTCGCGATGACATTCAAACCGTTCCCCAAGGCGAACGCCAACGCGCAAGCGGCGCCGGTGCCGGCCTCAGCATAGTCAGATAAGCAAACCCGGGCGCGTATTAGCGCGCCCGGGCTCGTTGTTACCTTGATCGCCCTGCCGTGTCAGGGATCAGCCGGCAAATGCCTTGTCGAGATCGGCAATGACGATCTTTCGCATCTTCATCATGGCCTGCATGGCGCGATCGGCCTTCGTGCGATCGGGATCGCCGAGGTAACGACCAAGGGCCGTGGGCACAACCTGCCAGGACAGGCCGAATTTGTCCTTCAGCCATCCGCATTGCGATTCTTCGCCGCCGTCGGCGGTCAGTCTGCCCCAGAAATAGTCCACCTCTTCCTGGGTCTCGACGCTGATGAAGAAGGACACCGCCTCGGTGAATTTGTACTTGGGTCCGCCATTGAGGGCGTTGAACTTCTGTCCCTCAAGCTCGAAACTCGCCATGAAGTCATTGACGATTTCGACCTTGGCATTGGGAAACACCGATTTGTAGAAGGCGACGGCCGCAGGGACGTTGTTGTCGAACCAGAGGAACGGCGTGATGGAAGTCATGACGGATGTCCTTGTCGGTTGGGGTGAATAGGCAGGCTCGGTGCTTTGGAGGGAGAGGGTGGCGAGGTCGACAGGCAGATCAGCGAGGAGTATTGGGCCGTCGTCGGCGTGGGCTCATCGGGTGGACGAACGAGGGGACGGGATTCCGACACGGTCTGTCTCTTTTTCGCTATGCCAAATCCACCCCTCCGAGGGCAGGGCTGGTCTGGTAGGCTCCCTCAGTTCGTCTGAAACCGGATTGCTCATGTCCATTGATCTTGAACACCTTCGCGCTGAGACGCCCGGTGTCGTCGGCCGTGTCCACCTCAACAATGCAGGCGCCGGGCTGATGCCCTTGCCGGTGCTGCAGGCGATGACAGACTACCTCAGGCGAGAGGCCGAAATCGGGGGCTACGAGACGGCCGCCGAGGCCGCGGTACGCCTTGACGGCGTTTACGATAGTGTTGCCGGTCTGATCGGCGCCGCCAGGGATGAGATTGCGCTGACCGAAAATGCCACTGTGGCGTGGCAAATGGCCTTTTACGCCCTGCCGCTGCGCGCCGGCGACCGCATCCTGACCGCACGGGCCGAATACGCGGCGAACTACGTTGCGTTTCTGCAGGTCGCCAGGCGCACTGGGGCGGTGATCGAGATCATCCCTGATGACGCAGATGGCGTGCTGGATGCAGAAGCGCTGGAGCGGATGCTTGACGATCGCGTGCGTCTGATCGCGGTCACCTGGGTGCCCACCAATGGCGGCCTGGTGAATCCTGCGGCTGACGTCGGCCGCATCGCACGGGCGCACGGGATTCCCTATCTGCTCGACGCGTGTCAGGCGGTCGGACAGATGCCAGTCAACGTCGCCGCGCTTGGCTGCGACATGCTTTCAGCGACGGGACGCAAGTTCTTGCGCGGTCCGCGCGGGACCGGATTCCTGTATGTGCGTCGCGAACTGCTGGGCAAGCTCGAGCCGCCGATGATCGACCATTTTGGAGCGCCGTGGGTGGCGCCCGATCGCTACCAGCTTCGGGCCGACGCCCGTCGCTTCGAGACCTGGGAGAACAACTACGCCACAAGATTAGGGCTTGGTGTCGCGGTGGACTACGCGCGGGCGATCGGAATCGAGCCGATTGCCGCGCGTTGCCGAACGTTGGCTGGCCTGCTGCGCACCGGGCTTGACCAGATTCCTGATGTCACAATCCATGACCTCGGGCCGCACCCGGCGGCGATCGTCACATTCTCCGTCCCTGGCTTTGAGGCCGATGCGGTTAAAACGCATCTGGCCGGGGCGGGAATCAATGTCAGCACGTCGGACCCTGCGAGCACGCTGCTCGACGCGCAGCGGCGTGCATTACCTTCGATCGTGCGGGCCTCGCCGCATTATTACAATACCGAGGACGAAATCGATCGTCTGACGACGGCTGTTCGTAAGCTCAGGGATCGCCAGTGATTAGTCGGCCGCTTGCCTTCGGACCGCCATGGCGCGAAACTCTGCGCCAGAACTGATTTCCTCGCACTTCAATGAAAGCAAAAACCTGATGGCACGCGTGCGCTGTATTACCGAAATGGGCATGGGCGTTGATGTTCATGGCCGCGACGCCACCAAGGCCGCGAAGCGTGCGGTCTCGGACGCGATCCGCCACTCCAGCCTCGGCTTCTTCCGGATGCTGGGCAAAACCGCCAACGATATGTACGTCGATGTCACCATCGCCGTGCCGAACCCCGAGGCGGTGGATACCGCTGAAGTCGCCAAGGAATTGCCATATGGCACCAAGACCGTGAAGGCGATCGCGGGCGGGCTCGAGATCCCGTCCGATCTGGGCAACGATCCGATCCTGATCGCGAACGCTGCCGTGATCGTGAGCTTTGACGACGGCAAAACCGGGTAGACACCCGACAAGCCGTCGTCCAAGCTGCCGATAAGAGCAACACCGGGGAAACAAGGGAGCGCCGCCGCCATGAAGCACTTGGTCAAATCCTTGCTTTTGTCATCGGCGCTCTGTGCATTCACGCTCTGGCCCGCGCATGCCGAACTGGACGTTCCCGCGCTCAAGGCCGCGATCGAGAAATCGTTCGAGGCGGACTATCCAAAACTCGATGCGCTCTACAAGGATCTCCATGCCCATCCTGAACTCGCCTTTCAGGAGGTAAAGACCGCGGCAAAACTCGCCGCCGAGATGCGCGCGCTTGGTTTTGAGGTGACCGAGAAGGTCGGCCGGACCGGGCTGGTTGCGATCTACAAGAATGGTGACGGCCCCACCATTCTGGTGCGCACCGAGCTCGATGCGCTGCCGATGGAGGAGAAGACCGGCCTCGAGTATGCGAGCCGTGAAAAGACCACCTGGAACGGCCGCGAGACGTTCATCGCGCATAGCTGCGGCCATGACATTCACATGGCGAACTGGGTCGGCACGGCCAAGACACTGGTAGGTATGAAGGACCAGTGGAAGGGCACCTTGATGTTCATCGCGCAGCCGGCCGAGGAAATCGTGCAAGGCGCGAAGGCCATGCTGGATGACGGCCTGTTCACGCGATTTCCGAAGCCCGATTTCGCCTTTGCCCTGCATGCCGGCGGCGTTCCCTACGGCAATGTCAACTATCGCGTCGGCGTCGGCTCATCCACGGTTGACGGCCTCTATATCAAGTTCCGTGGCCGCGGCGGTCACGGAGCGATGCCGCAACTGACCATCGATCCCGTGATGATGGCCGCGCGATTTATCGTCGATGTGCAGAGCGTGATCAGCCGCGAAAAGGATCCGACCGAATTCGCAGTCGTCACCATTGGATCGATCCATAGCGGCACGGTCGGCAATATCATCCCGGACGAGGCGACGCTGCTGGGGACTATCCGCACCTTCAAGCCTGCGGTGCGCAACAAACTGGTCGCGGGTATCGAACGGGTGGCGAAGGCCGCCGCCGAGATGTCGGATGCGCCGCCACCGGAGATCAGGATCGCGGAGGGTACCAAGGCCGTGATCAACGATCCCGCCGTGGTCGCGACCGCCGAGAAGGTGCTGAAGGCGGCGTTCGGCGAAAAGCTGAGGCTGACGCCCGCGAACACGACCAGCGAGGATTTTTCCGAATTCGCCGGAGCCGGGGTGCCGTCGATGATGTTCAATATCGGCGTCTACGAGCCGGAACGGTGGATGGCGGCAAACAAGGCCGGGACGCCGCTGCCCGGCAATCATTCACCGCTGTTCGCACCGGTACCGAAGCCGACTATTCAAACCGGCATCACGGCGTTGACGCTCGCGGTGCTCAGCGCGTTCGATCAGCATGCAAGAGGCAAATAAGCAATAATGGTTGAAGACAGCAGCACCTACTGGAAGAAAGCCCGCGTCGAACTGCGTGCCGCCGGTTTCGAACCGGACCGCGCCGCGAAGACCAGCGCTGTCGTGACGATTGCGAGCGCCTATACCAATGCGCATCGGTGCAACAATCGCGTGCGTACCATTACCGATTTGCTGGTCGAACTTCTCGCCGAGCGAGGCGGGCAGGGGCTGATCGTTGGGGCGCCGGCGGTGTCGGACGCGCTGACGCAGGGCACGCCGACGGCAGGCTACAGCCTGGCGTCCCGTGACGTCGTCGCCGATTGCTTCGAGATCGGCCACTACGCGCACCATGGCGACGCCATGATCGTGATCTCCGGCTGCGACAAGACAGGCGCTGCCGCCTTGATGCCGCTGGCGCGGACCAATGCCTTCGGGCTCGTGCTCTATCCCGGCACCAGTTCGCCGGGCCGGGTGTCGTTCGGGGCGTGGGCCGCCAAGGGCAACAATCTGACCATCATGGATTACGCCGAGGCGCGCGCGGCCAACGATTCCGGCCGCATCTCGTCGGAAGAGCTGACCGAGATTGAGCGCAACGTGATGCCCGGCAGCGGCACCTGCGGCGCGATGTTCACCGCCAACACGATGAGCACGATTGCGGAAGCGATCGGCATGATGCTGCCGCGCGGCGCCTCGCATCCCGCCGACTACCACGCCGGCAGCGATATCCATGCCGACGTCCGCGCGCAGGCCCGCGCCTCGGTCGATGCGCTGTACCGGCTGATCGAGGCCGGAATCCGGCCGCGCGACATCATGACCGAGCGCGCATTCGAGAACGCGATCACCACCGTCTACGCGATGGGCGGTTCGACCAACATGTATCTGCATCTGCTCGCGGTCGCGCGCGAGGCGCAGGTGCCGGTCGGCATCGAGCGCATCCAGGCGGTCGGCGAACGGGTGCCGCTGCTGGCCGACCTGCAGCCGCATGGACCCTTTGCGATGGGAAGCCTGCATGCGATCGGCGGCGTGCCTGTCGTGATGAAGGAGCTGCTGCGCAACGGCCTGCTGCACGGCGACGTGATGACGGTGACCGGCAAGACGCTGGCGGAAAACCTCGCTGATGTGCCGACGCTGGAGCAGATCGGCCCACAGAAGGTCGTTTCGCCGGTGGCACGTCCCGTCGCGCCGCCGAACAACCACATCAGCGTGCTGAAGGGCAATCTCGCGCCGGAAAGCTGCCTGCTCAAGCTCTCCGGCAAGACGCTCGACAACGGGCAATTCCGCGGCACGGCGCGGGTGTTCGAATCCGAGGCCGCCACGATGGCTGCGATCCGCGCCGGCGAGATCGTGGCCGGCAATGTGATCGTGGTGCGCAATGTCGGTCCGGTCGGCGGGCCTGGCATGCCCGAAATGGTAATGCTGACGATCCAGTTGCAGGGGCAGGGCCTCGGTGAGGATGTTGCGCTCATCACCGATGGGCGCTTCTCCGGCGTCTCGCACGGCATCCTGATCGGCCATGTTTCGCCGGAAGCGGCGCGTGGCGGTCCGATCGCGGCGGTCCGCGACGGCGATGTCATCGTGATCGATCCCGGCGCTCGCACCGTCACCCTCGACGTGTCGCCCGAGGAGATCGCCCGGCGCATGGCCGACTGGCGCGCGCCTGACGCGGGGCGGGTGCGGCGCGGCTCGGTGCACGACAAGTATATCCGTCTGGTGTCGTCGGCGCATTACGGCTGCGTGCTTTGAGCGGACTTGCGCCGGCAGAACCATGACCCAACCGCTCGATCAGCCCATCTGGAGCGCATTGACGACCCGGCAGCAGGCACTGGCCGAGGGCGGCACCGTGGCGCGGCGCTTCCCGCTTGCGATCGCGCCATTCGCCGACATGGTGGACATGTCGCGCGAAAGTTTTGCCGCCCTCGGCGCGCTGATGTCCGGATCCGAGATCGCTGTGCTGTTTACGCCGGACGCTGTGACCGCGCCGGATCAATTCAAGACGCTGCTCGCCGAAACCGGAGAGCAGATGGTCGGCACACCAGCGCAAAGTTCGCTGCCCGGCGTGGAGATCGTCACGCTCGGCGTGGCCGACGTGCCCGAGATGATCGCGCTGGTCGAGCTGACCAAACCCGGGCCGTTCAGTACGCGAACCCACGAACTCGGAACGTTTCTCGGCATCAGGATCGACGGCCAGCTCGTCGCGATGACCGGCGAGCGCATGAAGCCCGGCAATTACACCGAGATGACCGCCGTCTGCGTGCATCCGGATCACCGCGGCCGCGGCTACGCGCAAGCGCTGCTCGGCGCGGTTGCCCGCGGAATCGTTGATCGAGGCGAGATTCCGTTCCTGCATGTGTTCAGCAGCAACACCTCGGCGATCGCGCTTTATCGGCGGCAAGGCATGGAAATCCGCCGTCGCCTGCATGTGACGGTGCTGCAGAAGAAGGCGTGACCGTTAAATCAGGCGATCGTGAGCTTTTGTTTGATCTCGTCGAACGTATGGAAGAAATGCGTCGGCCCGGCTGCCTGCAGCGCGGCGGGCAGGGCGTAGCCCCAGGCGACCGCGCCGGAATCCATCCCGGCGGCCCTGGCGGCTTCGATATCGCGGAGTTCGTCGCCAATGCAGAGGACTTCGGAAGGAATCGTTCCGAGCTGCCGCGCAACGCGTTTGAATTTGTGATGCTTGCCGAAGAGCGAGGCGCCGCAGTCGAAACGTTCAATCAGCGCCGCGGAAGGACCGAGGACCCGGCGTACCGATCTTTCGCTGTCGGAGCTGACGATCGCGGTGTGGATGCCGAGGCTCTGCAGGTCGGCCAGCAGTTGCGGGACGCCGTCGAACAGCGATATCTGGTTTGCGGCCGCAAGCTTTCGGCGCCGCATGTCGCGCGAGATGGCCGGAAGCTTCCACATCGGCATGTTGAGGCGGGCGATGATTTCGCGGCCCGACCGTCCGCGCAATCCCTCCAGTTCCTCGGCGCTGACGGGCGCTAGGTCGAACTTCGCGATCAGGTCCTGAAAAACGGTTCGAAACCAGGGAAGCGAGTCGGCGAGCGTGCCGTCGAAATCGAAAATGGCAAGGCGATAGCGGGGCATGCGGGATCGACTAGCACATCACCTGTCGCCGCTGAAATAGTCCGGCTTGCCCGTGGTCCAGGTCTCGCCCCAGAGCTGACCGCCGCCGTCGACCGTCAGCGTTTCGCCGGTGACGAATTTGCCGGATGGGGCGGCGAGGTAGACGCTGGCTTCCGCGATGTCCCATGGCGAGCCCGCGCGCATCATCGGGTTCGAGCGCGAATAGGCGGCGCGGGCTTCCGGCGTGTAGACGTTCCAACCCTCGGTCTCGATCGCGCCGGGCGCCATGCAATTGACGCGGATGTTCAGCGGCGCCCATTCGACCGCAACGGCGCGCGACAGCCCGATCACGCCGGACCGCGCCGCGACCGAATGCGCGATGCCGTAGAGCCCATGCGTCGTCACCACCACGATGTTGACAATGCTGCCGGGATGCTTGCGGTCGCGCCAGCGCTGCGCGGCGGCCTGCATCATGTACCAGGTGCCGTTCAGATTGGTGTTGATGACTGTGTTCCAGCCCTTCACGGAAAAATCGATCGCGGCTTGCGGAAACTGTCCGCCGGCGCTGTTGATGAGAATATCGAGGCGGCCATGGGCGTCCCATACCGCATCGAACAGGGCGTGGACGGCGTCGGGCTCGCGGATGTCGGCGGTGTGGGCCGATGCTTTCAGGCCGCGTCCGGTCATTTCGGCGACCAGCGCATCGAGCTTGCCCTGATCGCGCCCGGCCACGGCGACATGCGCGCCAAGCCGCGCAAACAGCCAGGCGATCGCCCGCCCGATGCCACCGGCGCCGCCCGAGACCAGCACGACCTGATCCTTCAGTGCATCGGCCGCGAACACGGTCGGATGAACCGCGAGTTCCGCATCGGTCAGCCCGAGCTTCTCTGGTGTTGGATGATCCGTCATTGGCGGCGCCGACCCTTGTTATGCGCGGCAAGGTTCGTACATTACCGGCGCAACAACAACCACGAAAAGAACGAGTTTCAATGTCCGATCTTTCCGCCTTCCCAATTACAAAACGTTGGCCCGCCAAACATCCCGACCGCCTTCAGCTCTATTCGCTCCCGACACCGAACGGCGTCAAGGTCTCGATCATGCTCGAAGAGATCGGGTTGCCTTACGAAGTGCATCTGGTCGACTTCGGCAAGGACGACCAGAAGACGCCGGAATTCCTGTCACTGAATCCGAATGGCAAGATCCCTGCGATCCTCGATCCCGATGGTCCCGGCGGCAAGCCGCTCGGCCTGTTCGAGTCCGGCGCGATCCTGCAATACCTCGCGGAGAAGACCGGCAAGCTGCTGCCGGCGGACGCCGCGCGCCGCTGGCAGACCATTCAGTGGGTGCATTTCCAGATGGGCGGGATCGGGCCGATGTTCGGCCAGGTCGGCTTCTTCCACAAATTCGCCGGCAAGGAGTTTACCGACAAGCGGCCGCTCGAGCGTTATGTCGCGGAGTCAAAGCGCCTGCTCGACGTGCTTGAGACCCATCTGGGCGGCCGGCAGTGGGTGATGGACGATGAGTATACCATCGCCGATGTTTCGATGCTCGGCTGGGTGCGCAACCTGATCGGTTTCTACGGTGCGCGCGAACTCGTCGCGTTCGATTCTCTCAAGCACGTGCCGGCATGGCTGGAGCGCGGCCTCGCGCGGCCTGCCGTGGAGCGCGGCCTGAACATTCCGAAACGGCCGTAAGCAACTGGACGTTTCGCAACGCGCTTTCCAAAAGCGGGCGGTTAACATCGCTCAACAGCCTTCGTGTGAAATGCCTTTCACACAGGCTGATGGCCGGTCGAAGTCAATCTCTCGGCGACAAGGCCATCCATCAGTTGCTTCAGCGCCATGTCGTATTCGGAAAAGTTACCGCCTGCAGCGATGGCGATAGCCGCCCGGTCGAAGGCCGCAGATAGGATATTGGCCACGGCGATGAGCGAGATTTCAGGCGAGGGGCGCATCGCCGCTTCCAGACCATTCAACAAAGTTCGGCGGCCATGTTTGGCATCGATGGCATCCACGGTTTCGAAACCCAGAACGGCGGGGGCCTCGATTAGGATCAGACGTGTTCGTCCTTCCTTCTGCATCGCGCGCAAGTACGCTGAAGCGCCAGTATGGAGCATGTGCATCGGAGCGTCTGCAGGCGAAGCAGCGTCGTCGATCTCGGCGGCAACAGCGGCGGACTCAACCTCGACCAGGGCGAGATAGAGTGCCCTTTTGTCCTCGAAATGATGGTAGAGCGCACCCCGGGTCACTCCCGCTTGCGTGGCAATTTCGGGCGTTCCGGTGGCCGCATATCCCTTTGCGATAAAAAGTGTTTTGGCCGCTTCAAGCACTCTCCCACGAGTGGTGGCGCTGCGGTCGATGTTGCTCCTGCGTCCTTTTACCACTTGCATGCATGCAGCCTGTATGTTTATGTTTACGTACACACTGTATGTTTTTTAGCCGCGGAGAACAAGGATGCAAATCACGAGCTATTATCCGGTACTGATGGTCGACAATGTCGCCGCGACCTCGGCATTTTATCGAACCCACTTTGATTTCGAGCCGGCGTTCGAGGCGGACTGGTACGTCCATCTGCAATCGAAAGTGCAAGAGAACGTTGCCCTCGCGATCCTGGCAGGCGATCACGACACGATCCCCGCGAAAGCGCGCGGCTCTGCGCGCGGTGTTCTGATCAATTTTGAAGTTCAAGACGTCGATGAGGTCTATGGCAGGTTTCGTGCAGCCGGGCTGCCTATCCTGCTTCCGCTCCGCGATGAGCCCTTCGGTCAACGGCACTTCATCACTGAAGATCCCAACGGCGTATTGATCGATGTGATCACGCCGATTCCACCGTCAGCCGAGTACCTGGAGTCTTACGCCAAGAACTGATCCTGATGGCGGCGCTTCTGCTTCAAGGTCGGCAAACCGCTACACTCCCCGTTTGAGCAATTCATATACAACCGGGTTATCGGCGCATGCCCCAAAGCCGCATTCCAAAAGCGTCATCACCACGTTCGCCGCCGTCAGCCCGATCACGAGCCAGACGGCGGCCTGCGCGAACAGGCCGCCGGTCGGCGGCAATGCAGCGCCATCATCTTCGAACTGCCGGTCGAACAGCAGCACCGCCGCGAGGAGGACGACGGCTGCGATGAAGCCGATCAGGGCCCAGGTGTAATAGTGATAGCCGAGCAATGCCGACCCGTAGCCGGCGTCGCCGGGCATGATGTGTAGCAGCACCTGCCGTGTCGAGGCGACCGCGCCGGCAACCGCTGCCAATAGCGACAGCGCATAGTGGCTGGGGCGTGGGCCGAAGCGGATGTTGAGGATTGGGCCGATCGCGAGCATCGCAAACAGGATGCGCTGCAGCAGGCACAGCGGGCAGGGTAATTCATGCAGAAGAAGCTGCGCCGCGAATGCCGCCGCCAGCACCAGTGCGACGGCGTAGAGGCTGAGCGCATTCAGGGTGATGGCGCGGGTCTGGGTCATGGGCGGCTCAGAACGACAGTTTCAACGTATCGGTCGCATGGTGCAGATAAGTCGCGACGCAGGCGATCATGGCGGCCGCATACAGGCTGAGCGCAAGGGCGCGTGAACCGCGCCAGGCAACCAGCATCACGATGCTTGCTGCCAGAAACAAAAGGGTGAATTCCATGCGGGGCCTCACCTGCGGGTGACACGTCAGTCTATGATGGATTCGCTGATCTGCATTGTATAGAAACCTGCGGACGCCTCGCCAGCAGCGAATGGCGCCAAATCTGGAATGTGTTGAAATGCCCATCACCATCTACGGCATCAAGAATTGCGACACCATGAAGAAGGCGCGTGCCTGGCTCGACAGCCAGGGCATCGCTTACGATTTTCACGACTACAAGACCGCGGGCATCGCCAAGGACATGCTCAAGCAATGGTCCGACGAGCTCGGCTGGGAAACCCTGCTCAACCGCGCCGGCACGACCTTCCGCAAGCTGCCGGATAGCGACAAGGAAGGGCTGAACGAGCGCAAGGCGCTCGCGCTGATGTTGGCGCAGCCGTCGATGATCAAGCGTCCCGTGCTCGATCTCGGCGGCAAATTGCTGGTCGGGTTCAAGCCGGATATTTACGCCAAGGAAGTGGCGTCGAAGGGCAAGCGCAAGGCCTAGATTCCTGGTTTGACGCGTTTTCTTTACGCGAACCGGTGCCCACCCCCGGATCAAGTCCGAGGGCATGCTTCGTTCGAAAACGTTAGTCGAGTTCGACCACTTCGTCGGACGGTTGCCGGCTCGCCTGATGAGGGACAAAGTCGCGATCGATGATTGCCCGGACCAGGATCACAGGAACGGCCTTGGGCCTCAGTCCCATCAGATTGTTGATCTTGAAGCCGCCCTCGATGCTGATGCTCTTGTAGGAGCCCACGATCTGTTCGACGGCATCGCCCCGGCCGAACGGAATCAGGAGCCGCTCATAGGATACGTCCTTGTTGTCGGCATCCTGCACCGTTGAAATCGAATAGACCGGCCGCCTGTGCTTCAGGCAAACGCTATACAGGGCGATCACGCGGGCATACCGTTCCGGCCCGAGCGCGTCGTCGAGATAGCGATTGATCCGCTCGGCCGGGCTGAGGTGGTCGCTGCCATAAGTGGTGCTTAGTGTGGCGCCTGCCTGGGTAATCAGGAATCGCGCGCCTTCGCCTTCACCTTCGACGTCAAATCCCATCATGTCGGGCAGTTCGTCGCTGACGCGGTTCGGATGGAAATCATCGATAAGGGGAAGCGGCCGGTGCCTGGTTGCGGCGCGCAGCCATGCGTTCAGGAGCTCGCGCTGCTTGATCGACCTTACGACCGAAGGATCGGCACTTGCAAATTCCATTGACCTAGCCGAATTCGAGCACGTCGCCGGACGGAATGCGGCCGGGCGCGCGATGGAAAAGGTCGCGATCGATGATGGTGCGAAGCTTCGGCACCGGCAGCTTGTCGCTTCCGCGCATCAGATTCCTGATCTCGAAACCGCCATCCTCGCTGATGGTCTTTAGCGATGCGATGATGCGGGTGACGTTGCCGTCGTCGGAGAACGGCAGCAGCAGCCGCTCATAGGCAACGATTCGCCCGTAGATGTCATCGATATTGGCGATGGTGTAGGCGGGGAGGCGGCGAGCGATGCATTCGTAATAGACCGGCATCACGATCGGTGCGAGCCTTGCGCCAAGATACTCGTCCAGATAGCGGCCCTTGCCGGTATTGCCATACGCGCTCGACATCCGCGTGCCGTCGCTCTGGATCACCAGGCGCGGCGGCTGAGCGCCGGTATCGACATCCAGAAAAACAAGGTCGGGAAGTTCATCCTCGATCCGCTCCGGTTGAAATTCGTCCATGCGCGGCACGGCCTGATCGCGGGCAAAAAGCCGCAGCCAGGTGTTCAGCAAATCGCGCTGCTTGATCGATTTGACGATTGATGGGTCGGCGCTTGCGAAATCCACGGCCGCGATCCCTGCCTGACTAAATCGCGAGATGATCCGCCGCGGGCGGTAATATTCTATGAAACGGCCCGATTGCAGCAAAACACCGTTAACGGCGGCTTTCCGGTGCACGGGTTCGGCGGAAAAACGCTCCGGCCCCCTGCCATTCGCGCGGGCCATGCAATTCGACTAAGGGCGGATTTGGAACCGGCACTAATGCTTTGGCCTGGCCAAGCTTTCCGCCTTGCCTAATCCGTGCCGTTGACGGCATATTCCGCCCGGAGGCGGCAGGTCCGGGACGGTTTCCAAGGCGTCCGGGAGAGCCTGCCCGACAAGGGAAAAATTGGCCGCGCGCGAGGGGACTTCGCAGCGGGCTGATGGGGGAAGTTTGTTTGGCCGATGAGATCATTCTCGAAACCCACGGATTGACCAAGGAATTCGCGGGTTTCTTCGCCGTTCGCGACGTTGCTCTCAAGGTGCGTCGCGGCAGTATCCATGCGTTGATCGGGCCGAACGGCGCCGGCAAGACGACATGCTTCAATCTCCTGACCAAGTTTCTGAAGCCCTCGGCGGGCCAGATTCTGTACAAGGGGCAGGACATCACTGCGATGGCGCCGGCCGACGTGGCCCGCCTCGGGCTGGTGCGTTCGTTCCAGATCTCGGCGGTGTTTCCGCACCTCACGGCGCTGGAGAATGTTCGGGTCGCGTTGCAGCGCCAGCATGGCTCTTCATTCGATTTCTGGCGCTCCAAGAGCGTGCTCGATCGCTTCAACAATCGTGCCCATGAGCTGTTGAATGATGTGGGCTTGAGCGAATTCGCCACGACACCGGCGGTCGAGATGCCCTATGGGCGCAAGCGCGCGCTCGAAATCGCGACGACGCTGGCGCTCGATCCGGAGATGATGCTGCTCGACGAACCGATGGCCGGCATGGGCCACGAGGACATCGACAAGATCGCGGCGCTGATCAAGAGCATTTCGGCGAAACACACGATCCTGATGGTCGAACATAATCTCTCCGTGGTGGCGAACCTTTCCGATATCATCACGGTATTGACGCGCGGTCAGGTGCTGGCGGAAGGCAATTATGCCGATCTGTCCAAGGACGAGCGCGTCAAGGAAGCCTATCTGGGGGCCGGTCATGGCTGAGGTAAAGATGGCGGAAGCCCCTGCAAAGACGACCGGCGCACAAGTTCTCTCGGTTCAGAACCTGGAGGCCTGGTACGGCGAATCCCACATCCTTCACGGCATCAACTTCAATGTGAATGCCGGCGAGGTGGTAACGCTGCTCGGCCGCAACGGTGCCGGCAAGACCACCACGCTGAAGTCCGTGATGGGAATCATCGGCAAGCGCACCGGTTCGATCCGCTTCAACGATCAGGACATTACGCGCGCCGCGTCCGACAAGATCGCGCGGATGGGCGTCGCCTTCTGCCCGGAAGAGCGCGGCATTTTCGCAAGCCTCGACGTGCGCGAAAACCTGCTGCTACCGCCGATCGTGCGCCCGGGCGGCCTGTCGCTCGATCAGATCTTCGAGCTGTTTCCGAACCTGAAGGAGCGCCTCAACAGCCAGGGCACCAAACTTTCAGGCGGCGAGCAGCAGATGCTCGCGATCGCCCGAATCCTGCGTACCGGTGCGCGGTTCCTGATGCTGGACGAGCCGACCGAAGGTCTGGCACCGGTTATCATCCAGCAGATCGGTCACACCATCGCGCGGCTGAAGTCAGAAGGCTTCACCATCCTGCTGGTCGAGCAGAATTTCCGCTTCGCCGCGACGGTCGCGGATCGCTACTACATCGTCGAGCACGGCAAGGTCATCGACGGGTTCGCGAATTCGGAACTGCAGGCCAATATGGACAAGCTCCACACTTATCTTGGCGTCTGATCGGTATAGTTCGGCAAGCAAAATTCAGGGAGAAAATATGAAACAGAAAATTTCGGCACTTCTTTTCGGCACCGCGCTGACCCTCGCCGCGAGCGGCGCGCTGGCGCAGGATAAAACCGTCAAGGTCGGCGTCCTCACCGACAATTCCGGTCTCTATTCCGACCTCGGCGGCGCCGGCTCCACGCTCGCCGCCCAGATGGCGATCGAGGATTCCGGGCTCGCTGCCAAGGGCTGGAAGATCGACCTGATTTCGGCCGATCATCAGAACAAGCCCGACATCGCCACGACCATCGCGCGCCAATGGATCGACGTCGAGAAGGTCGACATCTTCATGGACGTGCTGAACTCCGGCGTGGCGCTGGCGGTCAACAATCTGGTGAAGGAAAAGAACGCCGTCATGATCAATACCGGCGCGGCGACGTCGGACCTCACCAACGCTCAGTGCTCGCCGAACACGATCCACTGGGTTTACGACACTTACATGCTGGCGAACAGCACGGGCCAGGCGCTGGTGAAATCGGGTGGCGACACCTGGTACTTCCTGACCGCGGACTACGCGTTCGGCCACGCGCTGGAGCGCGATACCGCCGCGGTCGTGACTAAATCGGGAGGCAAGGTTATCGGCAACGTCAGGCATCCCCTGAACTCGTCGGACTTCTCCTCGTTCCTGCTGCAGGCGCAGGCTTCCAAGGCCAAGATCGTCGGCATGGCCAATGCCGGCGGCGACACCACCAACACCATCAAGCAGGCGTCGGAATTCGGCATCGTCGCCGGCGGCCAGAAGCTGGCCGGTCTTCTGCTCTTCATTACCGACGTTCATTCGCTCGGTCTGAAGGTTGCCCAGGGCCTGAACTTCACCGAAACCTTCTACTGGGATCTCAACGACGACACCCGCGCGTTTTCCAAGCGCTTCTCCGAGCGCATGAAGAACAAGGCGATGCCGTCCATGGTGCAGGCCGGCGTCTATTCCGGTCTGGTCCACTACTTCAAGACGCTCGATGCGATGGGCGGCAATCCGCATGACGGCATCAAGGTCGTCGAGAAAATGAAGGCGGCGCCGACCGACGACCCGCTGTTCGGCAAAGGCACGATCCGCGCCGACGGCCGCAAGCTTCATCCGGCATACCTGTTCGAGGTCAAGAAGCCGGCCGAATCCAAGGGGCCGTGGGACTATTACAAGTTGATCGGGACCACCCCGGGCGACCAGGCTTTCCGGCCGCTTTCGGAAAGCGCCTGTCCGCTGGTAAAGAAGTAAGACGATTGCCCGCCGGCACCGTGCCGGCGGGCTTCCCTTCACGCGAATCCGCGTCACACGAAATCGAGTGCGAAACCGATGCAAGCTCTCTACGCACAGTTGTTGGTGGGACTGATCAACGGCTCGTTCTACGCGCTGCTCAGTCTCGGGCTGGCCGTGATCTTCGGCATGCTCAACATCATCAATTTCGCCCATGGCGCGCTCTATATGATGGGGGCGTTCTGCGCCTATTTCCTGCTCAACCTGGCGGGCATCGGATACTGGCCGGCGCTGATCATCGCGCCGATCGTGGTCGGCATCTTCGGCATGATCCTGGAACGGACCATGCTGCAGTGGCTTTCGGGCCTCGATCATCTCTACGGGCTGCTGCTGACGTTCGGCATCGCGCTGATCGTGCAGGGCGTGTTCCAGAATTATTTCGGCTCCTCGGGCCTTCCCTATGCGATCCCCGATGAACTGAAGGGCGGCATGAATCTCGGCTTCATGTTCCTGCCGATTTACCGCGGCTGGGTAGTCGTGTTCTCGCTCATCGTTTGCCTCGCCACCTGGTACCTGATCGAAAAGACTCGGCTTGGCGCCAATCTGCGCGCCGCGACTGAGAACCCGACACTGGTGCGCGCGTTCGGCATCAACGTGCCCAGGATGATCACGCTGACATACGGGCTTGGCGTCGGTCTTGCGGCGCTGGCCGGCGTATTGTCCGCCCCGATCAATCAGGTCCGGCCGCTGATGGGCGCCGACCTGATCATCGTCGTGTTCGCGGTGGTGGTGATCGGCGGCATGGGCTCCATCATGGGATCGATCATCACCGGCTTTTCGCTCGGCGTGATCGAAGGACTGACCAAATATTTCTATCCCGAAGCTTCAAACACCGTGGTTTTCGTCCTGATGGTGCTGGTGTTGCTGGTGAAGCCAACGGGTCTGACCGGACGGGCGGCCTGATATGAGCGCATTGACTGACGATACACTGCCGGTGTCACCGCGTGCCGTGCGCGACGAGATGATCGTATTCGTCCTGATGGCGGCGCTGCTGGCGATCGTGCCGCTGACCGGGATCTATCCGTTCTTCGTGATGCAGGCGCTGTGCTTTGCGCTGCTGGCCTGCGCGTTCAATCTCCTGATCGGCTATGGCGGGCTATTGTCGTTCGGCCACGCGATGTTTCTGGGCACGGCCGGTTACTTCACCGCGCATGCGCTGAAGGTCTGGGGGCTGTCGCCGGAGCTTGGAATTCTGGTCGGCACCCTGGGTGCCGCCGGGCTTGGCGTCATTACCGGCGTCGTCGCCATTCGCCGCCAGGGCATCTACTTCTCGATGATCACGCTGGCGCTGTCGCAGCTGCTGTATTTCATCTACCTGCAGACGCCGTTCACCCATGGTGAGGACGGCATCCAGGGCATCCCGCAGGGCTATCTGTTCGGGATCTTCAATCTCGCCAAGCCGACGGTGCTCTATTACGTCATCCTCGTCGGATTCCTCGGCGGCTTCCTCTTGATCTATCGCACCATCAACTCGCCGTTCGGCGAGGTCTTGAAGGCGATCCGCGAAAACGAGCCGCGTGCGATCTCGCTGGGCTACAAGACCGATCACTACAAATTGGTGGCCTTCATCCTTTCCGGAACGATCGCCGGTTTTGCGGGCTCGCTGAAAGTGTTTGTGGCGCAGAACGCCTCGCTCACCGACGTGCACTGGACGATGTCGGGCGAAATCGTGCTGATGACGCTGGTCGGCGGTCTCGGAACCGTATTCGGTCCCGTGGTCGGCGCCTTCGTGATCATCGCCATGCAGCAATATCTGGCCGGTTTCGGCCAGTGGGTGACGGTGATCCAGGGCGTCATCTTCGTCGCCTGCGTGCTGACTTTCCGCCGCGGCGTGATCGGCGAGATCGCGCATTTCTTCCGCCGTTCGCTGTAAACTGCCCGTTCGGGCGCATTTTTACGGCCTACAAAGCGGTGGATGACCACTATTCCGGGGTCCGTCGTCGCGCGCTTTGCCTGTGAATGGTCTATGACAGTTTTGTGACAGGCTGCCTCGGGCAGCCGTTCCAGAACGATGGATAAGACCGATGTTGCGCTGGTTTCGCTATTTCCTGCCCAAGGAAGAGCGGTTTTTCGACCTCTTTGCCCGCCATTCCCAGACCGTCGTGCAGGGGGCGCTGGCCCTGCAGGACATGCTGCGCGGCGGCGACGAGACGCCGGTGTTCTGCCAGCGCGTCAATCAGTTCGAAAACGATGCCGACAATGTAACGCGCGAGGTGCTGACCGCGGTCCGGCGCACCTTCATCACCCCGTTCGACCGCGGCGATATCAAAAACCTGATCACCTCGATGGACGATGCCATCGACCAGATGCAGCAGACCGCCAAGGCCGTCATTCTGTTCGAGGTCCGCGCCTTCGAGCCGCCGATGCGCGAAATCGGAACGCTGATTGTCGAGTGCGCCAATCTGGTCGGGCGCGCATTGCCGCTGATGCAGTCGATCGGCGACAACGTCGCGATGCTGACCGCGATCACCGAGGAGATCGGCAAGCTGGAGGGTCGCATCGACGACCTCCACGATATCGGCCTGAAGGAGCTGTTTCTCAAGCATCGCGACGCCAACACCATGGATTTCATCGTGGGCGCCGAGATCTACAAGCATCTTGAAAAGGTTTCAGACCGCTTCGACGACGTCGCCAATGAGATCAACAGCATCGTAATCGAACAAGTATAGGGCAGGGCCAACAAGTGGATGCTTCGCTTGGTCTCCCAATCCTGATCGCATTGATTGCGGTCGCGCTGCTGTTCGACTTCCTCAACGGGTTGCACGACGCCGCCAATTCGATCGCCACGATCGTGTCGACGCGCGTGTTGCGGCCGCAATATGCGGTGTTTTGGGCCGCCTTCTTCAACTTCATCGCCTTTCTGGTGTTCGGTCTTCACGTCGCCAACACCATTGGCACCGGCATCATCGAGCCCAGCATCGTCGACGCGACGGTGATCTTTGCCGCGCTGGTCGGCGCCATCGTCTGGAACCTGATCACCTGGGGGCTTGGCATTCCCTCGTCCAGTTCGCACGCGCTGATCGGCGGCTTGCTCGGTGCCGGGATCGCCAAGGCAGGCCTGTCCGCGGCGGTCTGGAGCGGACTCTCCAAGACGCTGCTGGCAATTGTGCTGTCGCCGCTGGTCGGCTTCCTGCTGGCGCTGGTGCTGGTGGCGATCGTGTCCTGGCTCTCGGTGCGCTCGACGCCGTTTGCGGTCGACCGCGCCTTCCGCATCCTGCAATTCGTCTCGGCCTCGCTGTATTCGCTCGGCCATGGCGGCAATGATGCGCAGAAGACCATGGGCATCATCGCGGTGCTGCTCTATTCGCAGGGCCATCTCGGCACCGAATTTTCGATCCCGTTCTGGGTGGTGATCTCGTGCCAGGCGGCGATGGGGCTCGGCACGCTGATGGGCGGCTGGCGGATCGTCCGCACCATGGGCCTGCGGATCACCAAATTGACGCCGATGCAGGGCTTTTGCGCGGAAACCGGCGGGGCCGCGACCCTGTTCATGGCGACCTGGCTCGGGGTTCCCGTTTCCACCACCCACACCATCACCGGCGCCATCGTTGGCGTCGGTGCGGCGCGCCGGGTCTCGGCCGTGCGCTGGAACGTGGCCAGTTCGATCGTCTACGCCTGGGTCATCACCATCCCGGCCTCGGGAATCGTGGCGGCAGCGACCTATTGGGCGGTGGTGCTGCTGCGTTAGGTGACCAGCTTCAGCCCGACGATGCCGGCTACGATCAAGCCGATACTGGCCAGGCGGGCCGCGGTGGCAGGTTCACCGAACAGGGCGATGCCGAGGATAGCCGTGCCTACGGCGCCGATTCCGGTCCAGACGGCATAGGCGGTTCCGATCGGCAGCGTTTTCAACGCCAGTCCAAGCAGGAGGATGCTCCCGGCCATGGCCGCCAGCGTCAGGACCGATGGCACCAGCCGCGTAAAGCCTTCGGTGTATTTGAGACCGATGGCCCAACCGATTTCGAGAAGACCCGCGGTGAACAACACAGCCCAAGCCATGACAAACCCTCCAGATAGAGCAGGGTCGTCCCCGCGGATGATGGTGATGGGAAGGTCGTCCTTCCCGGCTGGATATGGGGGTTGTATCTACCGTCGGCAATTGCCAAATCGCCCTTGATTGCGCCCGTTTTCCCTGCCAAACGCTCGATTCATGTCCGACATTGCCGTTTCAGCCGAATCGCCGTCCCGGTCGCCGCTTGCAGATGAAGTGGCGCGGCGGCGGACCTTTGCCATCATTTCCCACCCCGACGCCGGCAAGACCACGCTGACCGAAAAGCTGCTGCTGTTCGGCGGCGCCATCAACCTTGCCGGTCAGGTCAAGGCCAAGGGCGAACGCCGCAACACCCGGTCGGACTGGATGAAGATCGAGCGCGAGCGCGGCATCTCGGTCGTGACCTCGGTGATGACCTTCGAGTTCGATGGCCTCGTCTTCAACCTGCTGGATACGCCGGGCCATGAAGACTTTTCGGAAGACACCTACCGCACGCTGACGGCGGTCGACTCCGCGGTCATGGTGATCGACGCCGCCAAGGGCATCGAGGCGCGGACCCGAAAGCTGTTCGAGGTGTGTCGCCTGCGCGACATCCCGATCATCACCTTCATCAACAAGATGGACCGCGAAAGCCGCGACACCTTCGAATTGCTCGATGAAATCGAGAAGACGCTGGCGCTCGACACCACACCGATGACCTGGCCGGTCGGCCGCGGCCGTGACTTCCTCGGCACCTACGACATCGCCACCGGCGGCGTGCGCCTGCTCGAAGGCGGCGGCGCCAAGACCGGTGCCGCGCAGCAGATCGACATCGCCGATCTCGCCGGCCGGAGCGCCAATCTCGACGTCGCCGAGGTCAAGGATGAACTCGCGCTGGTCTCGGAGGCCTGCAAGCCGTTCGAGCTCGATGCGTTCCGCGAGGGCCATCTGACGCCGGTCTATTTCGGCAGCGCGCTGCGCAATTTCGGCGTCGGCGATTTGCTGGAAGGCCTCGGCCGCTTTGCACCGGCGCCGCGCGCGCAGGAAAGCAACCTGCGTAAGGTCGAGGCAGCCGAGCCGCGCATGAGCGCCTTCGTGTTCAAGATCCAGGCCAACATGGATCCGAACCACCGCGACCGCATCGCGTTCGCGCGGCTGTGCTCCGGCAAGCTCAGCCGCGGCATGAAGGCCAAGCTGGTGCGCACCGGCAAGAACATGTCGCTGTCCTCGCCGCAATTCTTCTTTGCCCAGGACCGCTCGGTGGCGGATGAAGCCTTCGCCGGCGACGTCGTCGGCATACCCAACCACGGTACGCTGCGGATCGGCGACACGCTCACCGAAGGCGAAGACCTCACCTTCGTCGGCGTGCCGAGCTTTGCGCCGGAAATCGTCCGCCGCGTGCGCCTGACCGACGCAATGAAGGCCAAGAAGCTGAAGGAAGCGCTGCAGCAGATGTCGGAGGAGGGCGTCGTGCAGGTGTTCCGCCCGCGCGATGGCGCACCGGCGCTGGTCGGCGTGGTCGGTCCGCTCCAGCTCGACGTGCTCAAAGCGCGGCTTGACGCGGAATATTCGCTGCCGGTCGAGTTCGAAGTCTCGGAATTCCAGCTGGCCCGCTGGATCTCGTCCGACGACCGCAAGAAGCTCGACGCGTTCGTCTCGGCCAACGGATCGGGTGTTGCCGACGACGTCGACGGTGACCCGGTGTTCCTCGCCAAGAACGAGTTCTATCTGGGCTACACCAAGGAACGCGCCGAGGGCATCGTGTTTTCCCACATCAAGGATGTGAAGAAGAAGGGGTAGGAGCGCGGGGAGGCTGGAATTGGCCTCCGTTCTCCTGTCGTCCTCCGCGAAAGCGGGGAGCCGGTACGCCGCGGCCTTTCGGCTAATCAATATTCGCCTCTGGAATACCGGGTCACCCGCCCCCCGTGCGCAATTGCGCACTCGGGCGGGCGACGACAGCAGCGGCGTGTCGTTGCAGCACAGCACGCCCATTACCCATGCATCCAGTGGATGCCTGTATGCGTTTCTTGCTCCCTGACTGGTCTTGCACGCCCGCGGACATTCCTAAAGTATCCAATGGATGCTTATAGAACAGGGAGGCTAACGTGCCTGATCTTGCGACCTATTCCCGCACCGGCTTCGTCGGCACCATCGTGATGGACGATGGCAAGGCCAATGTGATGTCGCTGGCGATGCTGAACGCGCTGCATGCGGCATTCGACCAGGCGGAAAAAGACAAAACCGTCGTGATCCTGAAGGCACGCGGGAGGCACTTTTCCGGCGGTTTCGACCTCAATGTCTTCGCCAAAGGCAGCGCCGAGGATCAGTACCTGATGCTGAAAGCGGGCGCCGAACTGGCGCTGCGCATCCTGTCGTTTCCGACGCCGGTGGTCGCGGCCTGCCAGGGCAACGCCTATCCGATGGGGGCGTTCCTGATCATGTCCAGCGACCACCGTCTCGCCGCCGAGGGCAATTACCTGATCGGGATGAACGAAGTTGCGATCGGGCTCACGGTGCCGCGGTTTGCCATCGAGATCGCCCGGCAGCGGCTGACGCCGGCCTATTTCAGCCGGGTGGTGATGACGGCCGAAATGTTCGGTCCGGCGGAAGCCGTCACCGCCGGCTTCTTCGATCGCGTGGTGGCGGCTGACGCCCTCGAGCGCAGCGCGGAGGAGGTCGCCGGGAAGCTGAGCACGCTCGACATGGCGGCGCATGCCGCCACCAAGGCGCGGGCACGCGGCGCTGTGATCAAGATGATCCGCGGCATGATCGACGAGGACATCACCCCGCAATATGGCGAGGATCGCGTCCGGAGCCGCGCTTCGGCCTAGGCTTGGGAAATCGCGCCTGCGACGGTGGCGCTGCGGCCGGTGCCTTTGTATGAAGGGGCATGACCGCATCGCCGCGCCGGACGACCTATCGCCACGGCAATCTGAAATCAGCCGCGCTGAAGGCCGCCACCCGTCTGGTGGCCAAGGCCGGCCACGAGCAATTGAGTTTGCGCGAGGTGGCTGATGCCGTCGGCGTCGCGCATCGCTCGCTGTACAATCATTTCAGGGACCGCGAAGCGCTGCTCGATGCGGTCGCCACCGGCGCTTATAACCGGCTAGCCGCGATCCTGGTCAAAGCGACCACGCCGGAGGATTACACCGCGAAATATGTTCGCTTCGCGCTCGCCAACCGCGCGCTCTATGCGCTGATGACCAGCCGCCCGCACGCGGCGATGAAGCACAATCCGCCGCTGCAGAGCGCCGTCCACGGTGTCATCACCCAGGCGATGCGGATCTTCTGTCAGGATATCCTTGCGCCTGCCGCGCGGCGCCGGGCCGTGATGAAGGTCTACATCACGCTCTATGGCGGCATCTCGCTCTATGCGACCGGTATTCTCGACCAGCCCAGCGAAAAGGCGCTGATCGCGGAACTTTCGGCGATGATATCAGGGAAATGAACGCGGGGATGTGAACGCCGGCCCGCTTGAACCCGACCAAGGCGCGGACCAACTTGATTGGATCGCCATTGAAGGATCGCCGCATGCTCCGGCGCGTCATCATCTGCCTGATCGTTGCGGTTGCCGGTATCGGCGCCGCCGACGCCCAGTCGCGGCGTCAGATCGACGCCACGCCGTTTTCGCACGCGCCCTGCAGCGTGCTCGACGGCCAGCCTTGCACGCCGTCATTCTGCAGCGTGTTCAACGATGGCCCCTGCATTCCCGAGATCGATTATCCCTACGGCCAGAACCTGCAACTGACGATCGAAAGCGTACCGCCAAAGGACCAGGCGGCGAAATACCAGAAGCCGGACCACGACCTCGACAGCATCGGCGACCTGTTTGCGGCGCTGCGATCCTGCTGGACCCCCCCGCCGGCCGATAGCGCGCGCGAGGGCATGCAGATGTCGGTGCGCTTCAGCTTCAAGCGCTCCGGCGAGATCATTGCCGCGCCCCAGCTGACCTTCTCCACCGCCGGTGTCCCGGCGGATACGCGCTCCACCTATCTGAAGGCGATCAATGCCTCGCTCGAGGCCTGCAAACCGCTGAAATTCACCGATGGGCTCGGTGGCGCGCTGGCGGGGCGGCCGATCGCGATCCGCTATGTCGACAACCGCGATCTGAAGAAGCAGGCGGAGAAGCCGTGAGGCGGATGGCGGCGGAGCGCATTGCGCTCCAAGCCCCATCAATGATAGGCGAGGGTAACGAAGGGGCGCGGGGAGAGGGGACATCATGGGACTGCTGGTGATGATCCTGGGGCTGGTCCTGTTTCTCGGCGTCCACACGCTGACCACGCAGCGCGAATTGCGCGCACGGTTCATCGGCTCGATGGGCGAGGGCGGGTACAAGATCGGCTATACGCTGGCCTCGGTCGCGGGTCTGGCTCTGATCATTTGGGGCTTTGGCAGTTATCGCGCTACGGGCTGGATCAACGTCTGGAACCCGCCGACGGCGTTCAAGCACATCACCGTGGCCCTGATGCTGCCCGCGATCATTCTGGTGGTCGCGTCCTACATCCGCGGCCGGATCTACACGACGCTGAAGCATCCGATGCTGACCGGCGTCAAGCTGTGGGCGGCCGCGCATCTGCTCGCCAATGGCGATCTCGGCTCGATCATTCTGTTCGGCTCGTTCCTGGCGTGGGCGGTGTTCGACCGCATCTCGCTGAAACGCCGCACCGACGCCGGCGGGCCGCCGATACCGGTCGGCGGTCCCGGCAACGACCTGATCGCAATCGCGGTCGGGGTCATCGCCTATCTGGCGCTGGCATTTGCCTTCCATCCGGTCGTGATCGGCGTCCCCGTGGTCGGAGTCTAGCATGTCAGTCCAGTCGGCCATCAGGCGCAAGACCGCGCCGGACATTCGCGCGCGCAAGAACGGCGATCCGATCGTGATGCTGACGTCCTATCACGCGCATACGGCGGCATTGGTCGACCGCTATTGCGACGTTATTCTGGTCGGCGATTCCCTCGGCAACGTCATGCACGGGTTCGAGACCACGGTGCCGGTGACGCTCGATATGATGATCCTGCAGGGGCGTGCGGTGATGCGCGGCTCGCAACACGCGCTGGTCGTGGTCGACATGCCCTTCGGCTCGTATGAGGCCTCGAAAGAGCAGGCGTTCCATGCCGCGGTACGGATATTGAAGGAGACCCATTGCGGCGCCGTCAAGCTCGAAGGCGGCGTGCGGATGGCGGAGACGGTGGCATTTCTCAGCGAGCGCGGTATTCCCGTGATGGGCCATATCGGCCTGACGCCGCAATCGATCAACACGCTCGGCTCGTTTCGCGCGCAGGGCCGCGAGGAGGGCAGCTGGGAGCCGATCGAGAACGACGCCAAGGCCATTGCCGAGGCGGGTGCCTTCTCGGTCGTGATCGAGGCGGTCGCCGAACCGCTGGCCCGCAAGATCACCGAAAGCATCGCCATTCCCACCATCGGCATCGGCGCCAGTGCCGCCTGCGACGGCCAGGTGCTGGTGCTGGAGGACATGCTCGGCCTGTCGCCACGGACGCCGAAATTCGTGCGCCGCTATGGTAATCTCGGGCCCGCGATCGAGGCCGCCATTGAAGGCTACGCTGCGGACGTCCGTTCCCGCGCGTTTCCCGGCCCCGAACACGTCTACGACATGAAGGCAAAGAACTGACGAGGCCAAAATGGACTGGTCGCAACATCCTATTCCGGCGATGCGGCTCGAGACGCGCTTCGGCGATCGCGTGGTGCCGGCGTTTAGTGAGCGGCCGGGCTCCGTCTGGGCGATGATTGCCGAGGCTGCAGAGCGAAATCCGGATGGCGAGGCATTGATCTGCGGTGATCGCCGGATGAGTTGGCGCGACGTCGCCTCCCAATCGGCACGGATTGCGACCGGGTTTCAGCGGCTCGGATTGGAGCGCGGCGATCGAATCGCCGTGCTGCTCGGCAATCGCGTTGAGTTCGTGCTGACGATGTTCGCCGCCGCTCATGCCGGCCTGGTGACGGTGCTGCTCTCGACCCGCCAGCAAAAGCCGGAGATCGCCTATGTGCTGACCGATTCAGGCGCAAAGCTGCTGGTCCACGAAGCGACACTGGCCGAGCGCCTGCCGGATGCGCGCGATGTGCCTGACCTCCTGCATCGCGTTGCCGTCGCTGACGGCAGCGCCTCGCAGTTCTCCGGTCTGCTGGATCACGCGGCATCAGTGACGCCCGCCGAGGTCGGCGAAGAAGACACCGCGATGATCCTCTACACGTCGGGCACCACGGGCAAGCCAAAGGGCGCAATGCTGGCGCATTGCAACATCATCCATTCGTCGATGGTGTTCGTGTCGTGCCTGCAGTTGACCGCGTCGGACCGCTCGATCGCCGCGGTGCCGCTCGGGCACGTCACCGGCGTGGTCGCCAATATAACGACCATGGCTCGCTGCGCGGGCGCGCTGATCGTGATGCCGGAGTTCAAGGCCGCGGAATATCTGAAGCTGGCGGCACGAGAACGCGTCACCTACACCGTGATGGTGCCGGCGATGTACAATCTCTGCCTGCTGCAACCGGATTTCGACAGCTACGATCTGTCGAGCTGGCGGATCGGCGGCTTTGGCGGAGCGCCGATGCCGATTGCGACGATCGAACGGCTGGCCGCCAGGATTCCGGGCCTGAAGCTGGCAAATTGCTACGGCGCCACCGAGACGACGTCGCCGTCGACCATGATGCCCGGCGAATTGACCGCGCGGTACATCGACAGCGTCGGATTGCCTTGTCCCGGCGCGCAGATCATCGTCGTCGATCCCGACGGCCACGAACTGCCGCGCGGCGAGATCGGTGAAATCTGGATCCACGGCGGCTCGGTCATCAAGGGCTACTGGAACAATCCAAAGGCAACGGCTGAAAGTTTTACCGCCGGCTTCTGGCATTCCGGCGATCTCGGCTCGATCGATGAGGCAAACTTCGTGCGCGTGTTCGATCGCCAGAAGGACATGATCAACCGCGGCGGCCTGAAGATCTATTCCGCCGAGGTCGAGTCTGTCCTGTCAGGCCACCCCGACGTGCTCGAAAGCGCGATCATCGCCAAACCGTGCCCGGTGCTCGGCGAGCGCGTCCACGCCGTGGTCGTGGTCAAAGGCGGGGCAAGCGTTGAGACCTTGCGTGCGTGGTGTGCCGAGCGGCTTTCGGATTACAAGGTGCCGGAAACCATCGACCTGACCGCCGATCCGCTGCCGCGCAACGCCAACGGCAAGGTACTCAAACGCCAGTTGCGCGAACTGCGCGAGGCGATTTAGAGCGTTTTCGTGCGACGCAGCCGTCGCACTTGATCCGGGGGGGCCGGTTCGCGTAACGCGCCAAACAGAAATCTAGAGCTTCGGCGCGCTGCCTTTTGGCATCGCATTGCGTTCGCTTTGTTCTGCGGCAAGCGCATCATTGTCGATCGTCGCCGCGCTGATCACGCGTTTGACGTCCAAAAGCGAGAACTGCGCGATTCCGACCCGGTCGGGCGCCGTGCCCGGTATAAGCTGCACGCTCAGCACGCCGTCGCAATTGGCGCCCTTGGCTTCGCTGAGCATCGCGGCCAGCGCTTTCTCCTTTGCCTGCGCACGCTTGACGACAGCCACGCAGCTGCCGCGGATGGTTTCGCCGTTGAGCTTGAGCGCGGCCTTGGGATCGAGCGGCTTGCCGATGGCCTCGACCGCGGCTGCTTCCTTGTATTTCGTGCCGACCGATACGATCGAGCCGGCGCGATAGATGTAATAGAGGTGCTGATCGCCGACGATGGTGGGCGCGCCGTATTTGCCCATCACCTCCCTGACCATGTCGGCCTTCGCCGGCTGCTGGTCCTTCGCAAAGGTGAGGTTGCGGGCGAGGAAATAAATGCGATTTCCGCTCGCCGGCGACGAGAAGCTGCTCGACAGCACCTCACCGTTCTGGCTGGCCCCGGGGGCAAGGCTGAAAGTCAGTGCCGAGGTGAAGCTGATCGCGGTGCTGCCGAATTTTTGCTGCTGGACGTCGGTCGTGGTGTTGGGGCGTCCCTTGAAGAACGATTCTAGCGTGGCACGCGCGGAATCAGCGGTGGAATCCGCCGAGATGCCCAAAATGTCGGGGCGCTGCTTGCCGGAAAATGCCGTCTCCGGCGTCTTCGCCTTGATGTCGTAGGCTTGGGTCGCGGCGGGCAGGGCGGCGGCCCCGATGGCAAGCGTGACGACCAGGGCGCGGCAAACCATGAAGCACCTGCAAAATCAGACGAATAACCGACGAAAATCGAACGGATTACGCCAAGCTTTGAACCGCGAAGTCAATATTCCCGGACGCTCGCGGCGTGGGACAACTCGCTTCTGGCTGCCCTCCAGCGTTAACGCTTTGATCCGCCTCGCTTTGCCTTGCCACCGCCATATCGTTAGGGTATCGCCGCCGCCATGCGGGGATCGGGCGCAGGGCGCCGCCGCGCGTCCAGCGGCTCATCGGGGATGGGATAGCCTTAAGTGTCTGAATTATTTAATGAAGTCGACGAAGAGGTCCGTCGCGATCAGCTCAAGAAGCTGTGGGACCGATATTCTCTCTATATCATTGCAGGAGCGCTGCTGATCATCGCCTCCGTGGGTGGCTGGCGTGGCTACCAATATCTGGAAGCCAAGAAGGCGGTTGAGGCCGGTGCGGCCTTCGACAAGGCGGCGGAGCTATCGGAAGCCAACAAGCACGCAGAGGCCGAGGCGGCGTTTGCCGAGCTGGCGGCGAAGGCGCCGGCGGGATACCGCGTGCTGGCGCGCCTGCGTACGGCCGCGGAGGTCGCAAGCCGCGACCAGCAGGCTGCTGCCAAGATGTTCGACGAGATTGCCGCCGACCGCAGCGTCGGCGTGGCGGAACAGGATCTGGCCCGGATTCGCGCCGCCCAGCTGCTGTTGGAGAGCATCTCCTATCCCGACATGAAGTCTCGCCTGGAGGCGGCAGCCGGACCGACTGCAACCTTTCGCCATACTGCGCGCGAACTGCTGGCCCTGTCGGCCTGGCGCGCCAACGATGCGACAGCGACACGGCAATGGCTGGACGTGATTGCCAATGACGGCGGCACGCCACCGAGCCTGCGCTCTCGCGCCGAAGCGCTGCAGGCGTTGCTTCCGCCTGTCGCAAAGAGCTGAGCCGGCCAACGAGACAAACGAGAACCCGAGCATGCGCCGCCCGCACCGTCTGATCGCAGCCACCATCCTCATCGCGTTTTCCAGCGCGCTGGCGGGCTGTAGCAGCATGGGCAATTTCGATCCGAGCGACATGCTCGACTTCCTCGACACCAAAAAGAAGCTACCCGGTGAACGCAAGCCGGTCTTCCCCGACGGTGTGCCCGGTCTCGAGCAGGGCGTGCCGAAGGATCTCTACAAAGGCACGCGCCAGCAGCAGATCGAAGACCCGAATGCCCAGGCAGCGGTCGCACAGCCGCCGCAGGAACCGCAGTCCAGGGGATCCGCGAAATCCAGAGGCAAGCAGGCACCCGTTGCAGCGGCGCCCGCGACCGAGCCCGCCGCCGCAGACCCCGATGCCGCACCGGTGGAAGAGGGCGGCACCAACGCAGCGCCGCCGGCGCCGAAGCCGAAGAAGATTGTGCGCAAGCGCACCACCGCTCCGCCGCCCGATCAGCCGGCTGCCCAATCGGCGGCGCCCGCGCAGTCCACCCAACAATCCGCCGCGCCGTTCCCGGCGCCGATGCCCAGCGGCAGCTTCACGCGTTAATTGCAGAGCGTTTTCGCGCGAAGTCGGCGCCGGTTCGCTCAGCAATAAGTTTACGCAGATTGCGTAGACTTATCTGCGGTAGCAAACGCGTCAAAACAAAATCAGGGCGCGGTTGCGACAGAACCGTGCTCTATCGTTTCGTTCGATTGACCCGTCCTTCAAAAGGGGCGTTTGGATTTATTTATGCCCTTTACGATTGCCATCATCGGCCGACCCAATGTCGGAAAGTCGACGCTGTTCAACCGGCTGGTCGGGCAGAAGCTCGCCCTGGTCGACGACGAACCTGGCGTCACCCGCGACCGCCGCGAGGGTAACGGGCGCCTTGGCGACCTCGAATTCACCGTGATCGATACCGCCGGGCTCGATGAAGGCGCCAGGGGCTCGCTCACGGCGCGGATGCAGGAACAGACCGAAACCGCGATTGCGCTTGCCGACGCGCTGATGTTCGTGATCGACGCGCGGGCCGGGCTTACGCCGAACGACCGTGCCTTTGCCGATTTCGCCCGCCGCGCCAACAAGCCCGTGGTGCTGGTCGCCAACAAGAGCGAGGGCAGGCACGGCGAAGTCGGCGCGATGGAATCCTACGCGCTCGGGCTCGGCGATCCCGTGCAGATTTCCGCCGAACATGGCGAAGGCCTCAGCGATCTCTACGATTCGCTGCGGGTGCTGATGCCCGATCCCACCGAGGAGGCGGAGGAGTTCGACGATGACGACATCATCGTATCCGACGAGGATCTCGCCAAGCGTCCGATCCGCGTCGCGATCGTCGGCCGTCCCAACGCCGGCAAATCGACGCTGATCAATCATCTGCTCGGCGAGGATCGGCTGCTGACCAGCGCCGAGGCCGGCACCACCCGGGATTCCATTTCGGTCGAGGTGACTTGGGCTGGGCGTGACTTCCGCGTGTTTGATACCGCCGGCTTGCGGCGGCGGGCGCGGATCGATGAGAAGCTGGAGAAGCTCTCGGTGGCGGACGCGCTGCGCGCGGTGCGCTTTGCCGAAGTCGTTGTCATGATGATGGACGCACAGAACCGGTTCGAGGAACAGGATCTGCGCATCGCCGACCTGATCGAGCGCGAGGGGCGCGCGGTCGTGCTGGCCGTCAACAAATGGGATTTGATGGAGAAGAAAGGCAGTCTCGTTTCGGGGCTGCGCACCGACGCCGATCATTTGCTGCCGCAGATCAAGGGCGCGCCGGTGGTTGCCGTGTCGGGCCTGATGGGCGAAGGCATCGATCGGCTGATGACCGCGATCCAGCAAGCCTATGCGGTCTGGAACAAGCGCGTGCCGACCGCAGCCCTCAATCGCTGGTTCGAACAGGCGGTCGACGCCAATCCGCCGCCCTCGGTGTCGGGCCGCCGGCTGAAGTTGAATTACATCACACAAGCCAAGGCGCGGCCGCCGAGTTTCATTCTGTTCTGCTCGCGGGCGGACGCGGTGCCGACCTCTTATTTGCGCTATCTCACCAACAGCATGCGTGAGGCCTTCGATCTGCCGGGCACGCCGATCCGGATTATGCTGCGCGAGAAGGCCAATCCGTTCGCCCACAAGCGCAAACGGCCGTCGTGAACGAGGCGGCCTCGGAGCGCGCGGCCGGGATGCCGCCGGTGCGCAGCGGCGCCGCCATCTTCATTTTCGTTACCATCCTGCTCGACATGTTCGCACTCGGCCTGATCCTGCCGATCTTGCCCAAGCTGGTCGAAAGCTTCGTCGACAACGATACCGCGACCGCCGCGCGGATCTTTGGACTGTTCGGCACCGCCTGGGCGGTTATGCAGTTCATCTTCTCGCCGATCCTCGGCGCCTTGTCCGACCGGTTCGGCCGCCGGCCGGTGGTGCTGCTGTCCAATTTCGGCCTGGCGCTGGACTACGTGCTGATGGCGCTGGCGCCGTCGCTGCTGTGGCTGTTCATCGGCCGCGTGATCTCGGGGATCACTTCGGCGAGTATCTCCACGGCTTTTGCCTACATCGCCGACGTGACGCCGCCGGAACGACGCGCTGCCGTGTTCGGCAAGATCGGCGCGGCGTTCGGCGCCGGATTTATTCTCGGCCCCGCCGTCGGCGGCCTGCTCGGTGACATGGATCCGCGGCTGCCGTTCTGGGTCGCGGCGGGCCTGAGTTTTGCCAACACGCTTTACGGCTGGCTGATCCTGCCGGAGTCGTTGCCGCCGGAACGGCGCGCACCGTTCCAATGGAAAAGCGCCAACCCGCTCGGCGCGCTGCATCTGCTGCGTTCCAACCGGATTCTCGCAGGTCTGTCGCTGGCGAATTTCTTCGGCCAGGTCGCGCATGTCGTGCTGCCCTCGACCTTCGTGCTCTATGCGACCTATCGCTATGGGTGGGACACCAAGACGGTCGGGCTGACGCTGGCCCTCGTTGGCATCTGCGCCATGGTGGTGCAGGGCGCGGGCGTCGGACCGATCGTCGCGCGCCTCGGCGAACGCCGCGCGCTGTTGCTCGGGCTCGGCTGCGGTGCGCTCGGTTTCCTGATCTATGGCGCGGCGCCGACCGGCCCGCTGTTCTGGGTCGGCATTCCCGTGATGGCGTTGTGGGGCATCGCCGGAGCCGCGGTCCAGTCGCTGACCACGCAACTGGTCGCGCCCGATCAGCAGGGCCAGTTGCAGGGCGCCACCAACAGCGTCAACAGCGTCGCACAGATGGTGGGACCGTTTCTGTTTACGCTGATCTTTGCCTATTTCATCGGCGATTCTGCGCCGGTGAAAATGCCGGGCGCGCCGTTCCTCCTGGCCGCTGCGCTTTTGGCGCTGGCGCTGTTGGTCGCATGGCGGACGTTGGCTGGCAAAAGCAGCGCGCAACTACCGACGTCGTCCCGGCCTTGAGCTCAGATGCGCAATTGCGCATCGGGGGACCCATACCGCGTTGTGCTATCGGCTAAAGCAAGGTGGCCGACACCTGCTATAATCACAGCCGCCGCGGCGTATGGGTCCCGGCGTTCGCCGGGACGACGATCGAGTTGTTACCCGACTATTTCTTCACCAACGGACAATCGCTGGCCTCGAGCGGCTTGGCGGCATCTTCCGGGGCGATCGTGGCGATCTGCTTGTAATAGTCCCACGGACCCTTCGACTCTGCCGGTGTCTTCACTTCGAACAGATAGGCCGGAATGAGACGGCGGCCGTCGGCGCGCAGCGGGCCCTTGCCGAACAAGGGATCGTCGGTCGGCAGTTCCTTCATCTTGGCGACGACCTTGGCGCCGTCACGCGGATTGCCGCCAAGCGCTTCCATCGCCTTGAGATAATGCAGCACCATGGCGTAACTCCCGGCCTGGGTCATCGACGGCATGGAGTTCTTGCTCGCCAATGCGGCGAACCGCTTTGAGAAGGCGCGGGTCTGGTCATTCATGTCCCAGTAAAAGGATTCCGTGAACGTCAGGCCTTGCGCCGTTTTCAGTCCCAGCGAATGCACGTCGTTGATGAACAGCAGCAGAGCGGCGATCTTCTGGCCGCCGGCGACGATGCCGAATTCGGCTGCCTGCTTGATGGCGTTCGTGGTGTCGCCACCGGCGTTCGCAAGTCCTACGACCTTCGACTTGGACGCTTGTGCCTGCAGCAGGAAGGACGAGAAGTCCGACGAGTTGATCGGATGCTTGACGCCGCCGAGCACCTTGCCGCCATTGGCGGTAACGACGGCGGAGGTGTCGCGCTCCAGCGCGTGGCCAAAAGCATAGTCGGCGGTCAGGAAGAACCAGGTGTCGCCGCCGGCTTTGGTCAGCGCCTTGCCGGTGCCGTTGGCCAGCATGTAGGTGTCGTAGGTATAGGAAATCGTGTTCGGCGTGCAGGCCTTGCCGGTGAGATCGGCGGAAGCTGCGCCCGAATTGAGCAGCACCGCGTTCTTCTCCTTGACGAGGTTGCTGACGGCGAGAGCCACGCCGGAGTTCGGCGTATCGGCGATCGCATCGACCTTGTCGTTGTCGATCCACTGCCGCGCGATGTTAACGCCGACGTCGGGCTTGTTCTGATGATCGCCGCTGACGACGTCGATCTTCCAGCCTTTCTTGAGCAGCCCCGAGTCCTCGATCGCCATCTTGACCGCGACCACCGAATTGGGGCCGCCGATATCGGCGTAAAGGCTCGACATGTCGTTCAACACGCCGATCTTGACGGTCTTGTCCTGGGCGTAGGCGGGCGCAGTAAAGCTGACGCCGGCAACGGTGATCAACGCGGCGAGGCGCCGCGCGCTTAGTGCAGTCATGTATTTCCTCCATCTATGGTCGCCGGGTGGCCTTCTTTGGGAGGTCCACGCCCGGCATATGACTGAGATGGTGGTAGTGGTTCCGGATGCCTTGGGCAATCCACCTATCGTAGCGCGTCCGATGTCAGCTTGAATTTCTGGATGCGCTTTCCGGTATCGACTTCGGCGGTATAGACGTTGCCCTTGGAATCCACGGCCATGGCGTGAATCCAGTGGAACTGCCCGGCATTGCGGCCGCTGCGTCCAAAACTCCCGACCACGGTACCGTCGTCGCGCTTCAGCACCCGGATTTCGTTGTTTTCGCCATCAGCGCTCAACAGCCAGGTCTGTTTCGGATCGGGCCAGACGGCGATGTCCCACACCGCGCCATTGCCGAGCGTGTTCTTCTCGAAGAACCACTCCTTCACGAAAGTTCCATCCTTCTTGAACACCTGGATGCGGTTGTTGATGCGGTCGCAGACATAAACCATCCCGTCATTGGTGAGCTTTACGCAATGCACGGGATTGGCGAATTGCTGGGCAGGCGGCGCCTTGGGATCGTAGGGCGGCTGCTTGTCGTCGTTCGGCGGCTTGCCATAGGCGCCCCAGTGCCGCTTGTAGGCACCTGACGTGGCGTCGAACACGATGACGCGGCGGTTGCCGTAACCGTCGGCGATGTAGATCTCGTTGGCATCCTTGTCGACCGCGGTCTCGGCGGGTTTGCCGAGTTGGGTAGTGTCGTTGGAGCCCTTGCTCGGCGCGATCTTGCCGATCTGCATCACGAACTTGCCGTCGAGGGTGAATTTGACAACCGCGTTGTCATTGTCGGCATTGCCGCCGACCCAGACAAAACCCTTCTCGTCGACTTCGATGCCATGTTCGCGTCCGACCCATTCATAGCCTTCGCCCGCTCCGCCCCAGGAGCGCAGCAGATTGCCCTCGGCGTCGAACTCCAGCACCGGCGGCGCCGAGACGCAGCATTTCGATCGTGGCGGGGTCAGCGCAGCACCCTTTTCATCGTCGGTCAGCGAGCGCGGACGATGGATGACCCAGATGTGGTCCTTGGAATCGACGGCGATGCCGCCGACCTGGCCGAGGATCCAGTTGTTCGGCAGCGGCTTCGGCCAGGATGCATCGACCGCGAAGGTCGGAACATCGCCGGCGAGCGCGGGAAGCGGCATCGCTGTGATGCCAATCAGTGTCGCGACGGTCAGGCCTGCAAGAATCGTTTTGCTGAGACGTTGGACGGCAGGTATCGAGCGCGCGCGATGATGCATCGGCATGATGCTTCCTCCCTTGATCTTCCTGGCGGGTTGCTCCCGCTTGCGCGGGCAGTCAATCGTGGGGAGGGGGAGGTGTCAACGGCATGACGTCGTCATTGCGAGCCACCGGGTCGCGCGAATGCGCGCCCGATGACAGGCTCAGCGAAGCAATCCATGGCGCCACGCAAAGGAAGAATGGATTGCTTCGTCGCTTCGCTCCTCGCAATGACGTGGAGAGAACTCAGGCCGGCGCACGAAAGTCCATCAGCGTGCGCGTCTTGTAATCGTAGAGTTTGCCGGTTTCGGTCCAGTCGGGCGCGCACATCGGCACGATGAATTCCGCGACCTGTTCCGGCGTATCCAGCGTCGCCGGGTCTTCGCCGGGGAATACGATAGCACGCATCTTGGTGCGGACCGGGCCGGGGCTGAAGAGGTTGACGCGAAGGTTCGTGCTCGCGGTCTCCTGTGCCCAGGCGCGCGTCAGCGCTTCGAGGGCGGCTTTCGAGGCGGCATAGGGGCCAACATAGGCGCTGGCCTTGTTGGCGGCGCCTGATGTGACGAACACGGCGCGGCCGGCGTCGGACTGCCTCAGCAGCGGCTCCATGCAGCGGATCAACTGGAAGTTGGCGGTGACGTTGACCGCCATCACGTCGTTCCACGGCTTCAGCTCGATATGACCTAGCGGCGAGGAGGGGCCGGCGACGCCGGCATTGCCGACGAGAATGTCGATCTTGCCGTGGCGCTCGTGCAGCGCCGCGCCGAGCCGCGCGATGCCGTCGGAGTCGGTCAGATTCAGCGGCACCAGCGTGGCGCTGCCGCCGTCCTTGCGGATCTCGTCGTCGAGCTCTTCCAGCCCGCCTTGCGTGCGCGCCACCGCCACGACATGCGCGCCGGCCTTTGCGAGTGCGCGCGCGGTGGCATAGCCGATACCGCGTGAGGCGCCGGTGACGAGAGCGATACGGGAGGCGAGGGAGGAGATCATCGAAGAGGCTCTATTATCGTCGTCCCTGCGAACGCAGGGACCCATACGCCGTGACGGTTATGAGGCGAAAGGTGGTTGTGTCTATAGGCGTCCGAAAAACGAAGGCCTGTGGTTATGGGTCCCTGCGTTCGCAGGGACGACAGCTAACTCGCCTCCGCCAGCAACGACAATTGCCGCGGCGACGGCTCGGTTTCGCTCTGGTCGGTGAGGTGGGTCGGGTAGGCGCCCGTGAAGCAATGGTCCGAGAATTTCGGATTGGCGGGATCGCGGCCGGGTTCGCCCATCGCGCGGTACATGCCGTCGATCGACAGGAACGCCAGTGAATCGGCGCCGATGATCTCGCGCATCTCCTCAAGGGTATGCGTGGCGGCAAGCAGTCCGCCGCGGTCCGGCAGGTCGATGCCGTAATAGTCGGGGTAGAGGATCGGCGGCGAGGCGAGGCGGAAATGCACTTCGCGGGCGCCGGCGTCGCGCATCATGCGCACGATCTTCTTGGAGGTGGTGCCGCGAACCAGCGAGTCGTCGATCAGGATGATACGCTTGCCTTCGATCGCGGCGCGGTTGGCCGAATGCTTCATGCGCACGCCGAGCTCGCGCACGCTCTGGGTCGGCTGAATGAAGGTACGTCCGACATAGTGGTTGCGGATGATGCCGAGTTCGAACGGCACGCCGGAATGCTGGGCGTAACCGATCGCGGCGGGCACGCCGGAATCCGGCACCGGCACCACGACGTCGACCTCGACTTGGCTTTCGCGCGCGAGCTGTGCGCCGAAGGCCTTTCGAACCTCATAGACCGAACGGCCGCCGACGATGGAATCCGGCCGCGAGAAATAGATGTATTCGAAGATGCAGGGCCGCGGCGGTTTTGGCGGAAATGGCTTGTGGCTGTGCGCGCCCTTGTCGTCGAACACGACGATTTCGCCGGGTTCGATGTCGCGGACATATTTGGCGCCGATCATGTCGAGTGCGCAGGTCTCCGAGGTCAGGATCGGGTGACCGTCGAGGTCGCCGAGTACCAGGGGACGGATGCCGAGCGGATCGCGCGCGCCGATCAGTTTCTTGTTGGTCAAGGCCGTCAGCGAATAGGCGCCCTCGATCGTGCGCAACGCCTCGATGAAACGGTCGACGAAACGGGTGCGCTTCGATTGCGCGACCAGATGCAGGATCACTTCGGTGTCGGTGGTCGACTGCATCATGGCGCCGTGGAGCACGAGTTCGCGGCGCAGTGTCAGACCGTTGGTGAGGTTGCCGTTATGGCCGACCGCGAAACCGCCGGCATTGAGCTCGGCAAACAGCGGCTGCACGTTGCGCAGGATGGTGGCGCCTGTCGTGGCATAACGGACATGGCCGACGGCGGCATTGCCGGGCAGGCGCTCGATCACTTCACGGCGGGAGAAGGTGTCGCCGACGAGGCCAAGTCGGCGTTCACTGTGGAAGCGGCTGCCGTCGAAGGAGACGATGCCGGCGGCTTCCTGGCCGCGATGCTGGAGGGCGTGCAGTCCGAGTGCGGTGATGGCGGCGGCCTCGGGGTGGCCGAAGATGCCGAACACGCCGCATTCCTCGCGTAGCGTGTCGCCTTCAAGATCGTCCTGCAAATCGATCGGACCGGAGTTTCGGTCAAGTTGCTCGGCGAGATCGGAAGGGTTTTGCATCGCGTCCATCGCCTCTCTTTTGGCCAAGAGTTACTTGCTCGCAGGTTTCTCGATCAGCTTTTTAAGGCCGTCGCGGGCAGGTTTGCTGTAGCCATCGCCGGACGCCGGGGCTGCCGGCTCGGCGTCAGTTGAATCGTCGTCGGGTTTATTCTTCTTGAATCTCTTTAAGATGGTGTTCTCAGGGTCGTCAGGCAAGAGCGCCATTAACCAATCGCCGGTTCCCTGCAGCACCATCCGGGACTTCGCCCCGGTGATCCAGTCGGGCCGCTGCTTGTCCGGAACCAGCCAGCTGAAGAACAGGAAGGCGACGACCACGATCAGCAGGCCGCGGGCCAGACCGAACAGGAAGCCGAGGGTGCGATCCAGCGCGCCGATCCGCGAATCCAGGATCATGTCCGAAATCCGCACCGTAATGATCGACACCACGACCAGGGTCGCGATGAAGGTGCCGGCTACCACCACCACGGCCGCCACCGTGTCGTTATTGAAATAAGTTTTGGCGGTCGGCAGCAGCTTGGAGAAAGCATACAGCGTGACCAGAGCCGCCGCGCCCCAGGCCGCGATCGACAGAATCTCGCGCATGAAGCCGCGCACCATGGCGAGCAGCCCCGAAATCAGCATCACACCAAGCAGGACGAGATCGAGTATCGTTATCGGCATCGGCTGGTCAGGTCCGCTCGTAAATGCTCAAAGTCTTGCGAATCGGCGTGTCGGTGCCGTTCTAGGTGACGGTCATATGGCGTGTCCCGCAAGGCCGGATATCACGCCATCCCACGCGCCTTTCGCGCGCGTTGTATAGCGGCGAGGGGGCGTAACGTCACGCCGCTTTAGCCGTTCTCGCGACGGAATCGCGTCGGTGTGGCATTTTTCTCCGCTGGGCCTTCGCGATTGGCCTCCCGGTTACCCTCTCGATTGGCTCTGGGCGTGCCTCGCGCGGCAATTTCAGCGACCAGGCTGGTCAATCCGCCGACGCTGTTCAGCACCAGGCCCGCGTCGCCGCCGGCCTCACCACGCGCCGATTCGGGCAGTATTGCGCGCCCGAAGCCGAGTTTTGCCGCTTCCTTCAGCCGGGCCGACGTCTGTGCCACCGGCCGGACCGCGCCGGACAGCGAGATCTCGCCGAAATAGACCGCATCCGTCGGCAGCGGCGCGTTGACCAGCGACGAAACCAGTGCGGCGGCCGCCGCCACATCGGCCGCGGGCTCCTGGATCCGCAGGCCGCCGGCCACGTTCAGATAGACGTCGTAGCCCGACAGTTTGACCCCGCAATGGGCCTCCAGCACCGCCAGCACCATCGACAGCCGGCTTGGGTCCCAGCCCACCACGGCGCGGCGGGGGGTGCCGAGGGTGGTCGGCGCCACCAGCGCCTGCAATTCCACCAGCACCGGGCGGGTGCCCTCGATGCCGGCGAACACAGCGGTGCCGGGGCTGCCGAGGTCGCGCTCCGACAGGAACAATTCGGAGGGGTTCGAGACCTCGCGCAGGCCGAGGCCCGTCATCTCGAACACGCCGATTTCATCGGTCGGGCCGAAGCGGTTCTTCGCCGCGCGCAGAATGCGGAACTGCTGCGAGCCTTCGCCCTCGAACGACAGCACCGCGTCGACCATGTGCTCGACCACGCGGGGGCCGGCGATCTGGCCGTCCTTGGTGACGTGCCCGACCAGGATGATGGTGGCGCCGGATTTCTTGGCAAACCTGATCAGCGCCTGCGCGGAGGCGCGGACCTGGGTGACCGTGCCGGGGGCTGATTCCACCGTATCGGTCCACATGGTCTGGATCGAATCGATCACGATCAGGCGCGGCACCGCGCCCTCGGACAGCGTCGAGACGATGTCTTCGACGGAAGTCTCGGCCGCGAGCTGCACCGGCGCGTCGGCAAGGCCGAGCCGCTCGGCGCGCAGCCGCACCTGGGCGACGGCTTCTTCGCCTGAAATGTAGACCGCGCGGTGTCCCGCACGCGCCATCATGCTGGTGGCCTGCGTCAGCAGCGTCGATTTGCCGATGCCGGGATCGCCTCCGACCAGCAGCACCGAGCCGCGGACGAAGCCGCCGCCGGTGACGCGATCGAGCTCGACCATGCCGGAGGAGAGGCGGGGCGCGTCCTGGCTTTTGCCGGTCAGCGATTCCAGCGCAAAAGTTCTTCCCCGGCGTTTGGAGCGGATCGAGACCGGCATCGAGGTCGCGCCCGTCGTGTCCTCCTCGGACAGCGTGTTCCACTCGCCGCAGGCCTCGCACTTGCCCTGCCAGCGATTAAACGCAGCGCCGCAGTTCTGGCAGACAAAGGAGAGGGTGGATTTGGCCATGAAGTCCCGGTGAGGCGCTTGTTCTTATTTTGTTCTATAGCGGTTCCAGTGCCAAGTCAAAGGCTGGGAGGGCCCGGAATCAAAACAGTTCGGCAATCGTGGACGCCGTCTTGATGCCGGTCCCCGAAATCAACACCACCGTGGTTTCGCGCTCCTTGATGACGCCTCGCGCCGTAAGCTTTGCGAGCGCCGCCGCGACGCTGGCCGATGTGGGCTCGACGAACAGGCCCAGCCGCGCCAGCCGCCTCAGGGCGGCGACGATCTCGTCCTCGGAAACCGCGACCGATTCGCCACCACTGTCTTTCAAGGCGTGGATCATTTCCTTGAGCCGCAGCGGATGCGCGATCGCGGTGCCTTCGGCGATCGTCTTGTTGACGGCGCGATCGACCGGCGTGTCGACGCCGGCCTGGAAGCTCGCGTCGAGCGGTGAGCAGTTGAGCGGCTGCGCGGCAAACAGTCTGGGAAGTTTGCTGATCTGGCCGGCCGCGAGCAATTCGGAGAAGCCGATGTGGCAGCCGAGCAGGTTGCTGCCCGCGCCGACCGGGATGATGATGTTGTCGGGCGCCGTGAAGTTGAAATCTTCCCAGATCTCATAGGCGACCGATTTGGTCCCCTGCAGGAAGAACGGCTGCCAGTTGTGGCTGGAGTAAAAGATCTCGCTGGACTGGCGGATCGCTTCGCGCTGGGATTCTTCGCGCGGACCTTCGACCAGCTGCACCTCGGCGCCATAGGCGCGAACCTGCGCGACCTTGGGGGGCGACGTATAGGCGGGGGCGAGGATCTTCACCCGCATGCCGCCGGCCGCGCCATAGGCCGCAACCGAGGCGCCGCCGTTGCCGGAGGAGTCTTCCAGCACCGCATCGATGCCGAGCTGCCGCACATAGGACAGCATCACGGTGGTGCCCCGGTCCTTGAAGCTGCAGGTCGGGTTGAACCATTCCAGCTTGAAGAACGGCCGAAAATCGTCCCATTCTTTCTGCACCAGTGGGGTGCAGCCTTCACCGAGCGAAATCGGTTTTGCAATTTCGACCGGCAGCGAAGCCCGGTACCGCCACAGCGACCGCGTGCCGCGATCGATGTCTTCGCGGCCGATGCCGGGCTGCGGGTTGATCAGCAGCGGCCTTTGCCCGTCGGCGCACCAGCGCGGCACATCCAGGGAAAAGCGCTCGCCGCTGCGCGGTTCGACGTAGAAGGAATCGTGAGGTTTGGATTGGGGCATTGGGTCAGCCATAGGTGAGTTCAATTCTGCGATGGCCTATGCGCCCTGACATGGTGCGTGGTCAACCGTGGCTTCGCCTGTCAGGACGCATCGTAGTCCCGCGTCCATATCCCCACCGGTTGCTCAAGGCCGCGAATGGTCCGCGCTGGCTTTTTGACAAGATGCAAAAAGTCGTCGCTCGAGCTGCCGGTTTCTGCCCGCGCTCGCTGCACCAGTTCGTCGCTGGCAACCAGGGCGCAGCCGTATTCACGCGTCAGTGCCTCAAGGCGGCTTGCGGCGTTCACTGCCGTGCCGATGACGGCGAATTCGAGCCGGTTCAGTCCGATATCGCCGAGCACGACCTGGCCGTAGTGCAATCCGACGCTGAGCTTAATCGGCGGCTCGTTGCGGGTATTTCGCTCGCGGTTGAGTTCAGCGATCGAGCCGATCATGGCCTGCGCGCAGCGCAGCGCGTTGCCGGCGTCGGAATCGCTGGTGAAGGGCGTGCCGAACGTCGCCATCAATCCGTCGCCGAGATATTTGTCCAGCGTGCCGGCGTGCCGGAAAACTTCCCGTTCCATCCGCTCGTGGAACTGCCGCAGCGTCCCGATCACTTCCATCGGGCTGCGGCCGTCCGCATAGGCAGTGAAATCAACGATGTCGGTGAACAGCACCGCGACATTCTGCGTTCGCACCTGTTTGAGCGGATCGTCGTTCTTGGACAGCTGTTCGACGACGTTGGGAGAGAAATAGCGCGCCAAATTGGTGCGTTCGCGCTCGATGCCGGCGTGGCTGATCAAGAGGGCGTTCGAGCGGCGCGCCGCCAGCGCCAGCGTCATGGCGACGATCAGGAAGACCGTGATCTGCTGGAACCGGGCACCAAAGCCGATCGAGGAGGGGTCGATGATATCGAACAGCCTGACGTCGGCGCCGACGGCGGCCCGCACCCGTTCCGACAATGCTGCGTGGGTTTGCGGCTGCAGGTAAACCCAGCCGACGCCGATCGCCCACAGCGCCGAAGTCCAGAACCCCATCGCCACAACGGTGCGCCAGGAATAGGCCAGCGTCGCGGTGCCCAGGAAAACAAAGAAGTAGATGAAGCTGTCGAACCTGTACTGCATGGCAAGCGGCCAGTCGGACGTGCTCCAGGGATTGGGCACGACGGTCAGGAAGGTCATCAGCATCAGATCGCAAAATATCAGAACAAGCTCCGGCACGGACCGCTCGGCCTTGCCGACCTTGAGCTGGGCCCAGCCGATCAGGGCAAACAGGCCGAGCATCGCAACGTAATAGAGGACCTCCCACTCCGGATTGATGATCGGCAGGGTGGCGGCCGTCACCGCCAGCGCAACCCAGCGGGCGCGAACAGCGAGCAGCAAACCCTCGCGCTTGCTGTCGGTAAGCGCGGCTTCCGCGAATCTCAGGGTGTCTTGCTGGGCATCGCCCCGTTTGGCCGGCTCGTTCCCGGGATCGGTAATATCAACTACGTCAGCTATTGCGCTCAAGACATCGCCCTCAAGGCCGAATTGATCGGATCGTGCACTATGCCACGGTACCGTGCATTCTTGGCGTCAGCATGATGTCATCCGGCCGCGTTTTTCAACGGTTCGCGATGCTCCGCAGGCATCCTAACTTTTGAAAAACTCAAGGGCGACGTGCTCGACGTCCGACCATGAATGCGCCAGGTGGACGGCGCCGGCATCGCGCAGCCTGAGATCATGGCCTTCGCGAATATGACTGGCCGCGCACAGCCCGACGACGGCCATGCCAGCCGCAACCGCCGCCTTGATCCCGCTGGCGCTGTCCTCGATCACAAGACATTGCTCCGGACCCACGCCCAATTTGTCGGCAGCAAGCAGAAAGATGTCCGGATGCGGCTTTCCTCGCGCGACCATATCGGCACTGAAAACATGACTGCCGAATTCCGCTTCCAGCGCCAATACCGAAAGGCACAGCTGCAGCCGATCCATCGAACTGGACGAGGCGATGCACCGGGGCAGGTGGGAAAAACGCCGGATGAAATCCGACGCGCCGCTCACTTCCTTCAAATCTGTCCGGAACCGCTCGAAGGTGGCAAGCTTGAGCTGGTCGGAGAAATCCGCAGGTAGCGGTTTTCCGATTGCCGCTTCGATCTCGGCCACGGCTTCATCCCACCTCCGGCCGGAATAGCGGGCAAGCGCCTGGTCGAGCGTTGTTGAATGACCGAGGCCAGTCACCGTTTCCGCCAGAACGGTATTGGCGATCGCCTCGCTGTCAGCGATGACGCCGTCGAAGTCGAAAATCAATGCGCCCACGATTATCAATTCCAGGAAGGGATCGAGGTTCGCAGGTTAGCATGCGGTCCCGCATGAAATGGACTGAGGTGACCGGAAGCAGTCGAACACTTTCTGTTGCGGTGTGTATCACCGGAGGCTCGGGCAGTGGGCTGCGCCTAGCGCTTGGCGGCACCGCTCCCGGCCTTGCAGCGCAGATACGGCTTGCCGTCGATCTTGATGGTGCCGTTCGGGCCGGGGGCGAGCTTGACGGTGGCTTTCCGCGGCTCGACGCCCTTGTTGAAATAATCCCAGAATTCAAAGCAGGTGACCGAGAGATTGATGCCGTCTCCGACCACGGTCTTGCGGTCGATTCGGCAGTGATTTTCATATTGGTCGACCATCGGCGCGGGCTTGCTGCCGATCGGTTTGCTCATGTCGATGAGCGTCTTGCTGTCGGGGCCTTCCTTGTTGCGGCAGTCCTTCGCCGTCCTGGCCCAGAGCCCGTCAAAACTCTCCGCGGCGTGCGAGGCCGGCGCGGCGAGGGCGAAAGCGAGCGCGATGCCCGCCATGGTGATGACAATTCGCATGGGACCTGTTCCCCAAGACGATGATGCCTGAGATCGCGATCCCAGGCATCACCGCTTCCGGATGTTTTCGAAGACTATTTGACCGAGACGAACGGCACCGCGGAGCCGGGCACCATCGTGGTCGGCAGCACGCCGTTCCAGCGCTCGGCCTGCACCAGGGTGACGAGGTTCGGGTTGGTGCCGAGCGCCTTGGCGCGGGCTTCGATCGCGGCGGCTTCGGCTTCACCGGTCAGCTTGATGTTGGTGGCGCGGGCTTCGCCGTTCAGCCGCAGCGCGTCGGCGGAGGCTTGGGCTTCGGCGCGGACGGCGTTGGCCTTGGCGTTGGCTTGCGTGACGGTGATCTGCGCCTGAACCTTCTCGCGCTCGGCGTTCTGCTGCAGCTTCTGCACCTCGACCTCGGCCAGCATGCGCTGTTCGATCGAATGCAGATAGGTCGAGCTGAACTCGATGTTCTCGAGTTGCACGCTCTCGACGATGATCATCGGATCATCCTTGAGCGAAGCGGTAATGGCGTCTCGGATCGCGTTGTTGAGGGCGCCGCGCTCCTGAATGGCTTTCACCGCGGTATAGCGGCCGAATACGATCTTGACCTGCTGGTTGACGGCAGGGCTGACCACCTGATTGACCGCCGCCTGCAGCCGGCCGAATTTGGCGTAGAGATCCGTTACTTTTTCCGGCGATGCCCGCAACGTGACGCTGATCTTGAGATCGGCGGGCTGCTGGTCGTAGGAATAGGAATTCATCTTGTCCCAGGAGAAGGTCGTGGTCTTGACGCTGACCTTCTCGACGCTGTCGATCAGCGGGATCTTGAAGCCGAGGCCCGGCTGTGCGGTGCCGATGACCGCGCCATAGCGCAGCAGCACGCCGCGCTCGGTCTGATCGACGGTGTACCAGCTTCCGGCTGCGATCAAGCCGACGACGATGACGGCAGCAACGGCGCCGATAATGCCCCTGTACATTTCCAAATCTCCTGTGGCTGAACATGAGTGTTCAAACCACGCAACGTCTAAGGCCTCATCCGGAATTGGATGTGATGCACGTCACTTCGTCTCCCGGAGCGCGGGGTTGGTTCAGATCGGAAAGGAGGATTTGGCAGGCGAGGGCCGATCACAGGCGCGCCAGGCGGCAAGAGCGTCATTGGGCCTGGGATCGACCAGCCTCGTCGGCGTCGGCGGCAACCGGAATGCGAGGGCGTGGACGCAATATCGCGGAGCAAGATTCGAATTGATGCGAGTTTGACGAATGCCCGTCAGTTGACTGCGGGCTTGTCGTATCAGGTCGCGTACTTCCGCTTTCGGCGGAACAGCTGATGTGGCTGGGCTAGCCAGTGCTTGGCCCCGGTCGCGCATGACCCGGAGCCGCATGGCTCCAAGTCCGTTGATTGAAACATGCCATCCTACGTCTCGGGCGCAGCCGGCGTGCGGTATGGACTAGCGACGTCCTGCTCGTTTGAGTTCGGCGACCTGACGCTTCTCCCCGGCCAGCTTCCCCCCGGCGAGCAGGCCGCTGCAAAGCCAGCGGGCTTCTCGTTCTACCATGCCCAAAAACTGTCTGGTGTCCTTGCACTCCGCGTAGGTTTTGTAGGTGAGTGTGTCCGTGCACGTTGGCGAGTAAGTTCCAAATATCCCCGCCGAATAGCTGCATCCAACCCAGGGGGCGTTGCCGGTTTTGAAGCTTGTTTCGCAACCACCGTTGCAACTGCTGCTGGCTCTCTCAAGCTTGGCAATCTTCCCCAATACTGAATCTGGCGCAGCCGATGGCGTGCGAGCGGTTAGCGTATGAGCGGTTGGCGATGCCCGGCGAGATGCACCTGCTGCCTGCCTCGGCAGCTGCGTCGGCCTTGGCCTTGCCACCTGCTTCGGCGCTTCGACCGTGATGCTAGGAAGCGGGGTGGCGGGGCCTGCGGTTTGCGACATTGCCGTACTGCTCGGGCCGAACAACAATACAGTTGACAGGATAGCGACAGCTGAGGGCGCGACAAAGCCTGACGACAATCTCATGACGTGTCCTTCCAAATCCGGGACGGACATCGTCCCGATATGTGCACGGTACCATACATTCCGAATTGCGCTACCGAAGGTTGCAGAAACATCTGCCGATGACTCGGCCAGGAGAACGCTGACCGCTCACTTGAAGCCGTTGCGATGTCTGCTTTTTGGCACTTAGCGTCATTTCGCTACGACGCGGAATTTGCTCCGCGATTAGCGCATGGCGGACCCCACAAACCGTCCGCTCGGTGATTTGAGGGTTCACGGCCCGGGCGGGCTATTCCACAACGCATTCCAGAACATGGAAAGCCCGGCCACCAGCATGATGCCGTCCATCAGCAGGCGAAACATCTGGGGCTGCAGGTGCAGCACGAAGCGCTTGGCAATGAAGGCGCCGAACATCAGCGAGGAGCCGGCAACCAGGCCTTTCAGCGCCACATCTGATGTCAGCGCGCCGAAGCGTTCGAAGGTGACTGATTTGCTCAAGTAGAGTCCGAGCGAACTTGCAGCTTCGGTGGCGAGGAACGCGCCCTTGTTCAGCCCGTAAAACAGAAACAGCGGCACGCTGAGCGGGCCGGTCGACACCACGATGCCGGTGAGATAGCCGATCACGGCGCCACCGACCGCCAGATGCCAGAGCCGCGCTTTAAGCTGGTGTCGGTCAAGCCAATGCCGCACCGGCACCATCGCGATCAGAAACAGCCCGATCGCAATATCGACGGCGTGCGACGGCAAAGCCAGCAGCGTCCGGGCGCCGAGTGCCGCAGCCGGAATGCCGGTGACCGAATAAGCGAGGCAGGCGCGCCAATCGACCTCACGCCACCATGCCAGGATACGCGACAGGTTCGCCATCACGGCCGCCACCGCCATGATCGGCACGGCTTCCTTCGGCCCGTATTGATAGATCAGCACCGGCATCAGCATGATCGAGGAGCCGGTGCCGACGATGCCGCTGATGGTGCCGGCGAGAAGCCCGACGGTGAGGACGAAGAGGAAACCCAAGACTTGCTCCCAGGACTTGCTTCGAACACTCGCGCCGAAGACCTGCTCCGCGACTCGGGCGGGACCGGAACGCTAGCAACTTTCGCAACCCAGCGGCAACGCACCCCGATCACGTTTGGCGGCGCCTTGCCGGAAGGCATCGGCGTGCTTGCTGCTGACACCATGCTGGCAGCAGGTAGCGGTTATGAACTTCTCGCCAGATCATTCGGAAGGGAACAGATCGTGCCAATCAAGGGAAGCTGCCATTGCGGCCAGACGCAATTCGAGGTGGACGAGATGCCGGCCGACGTGACCCGCTGCACCTGTTCGCTATGTTCGAAGCGCGGCGCGCTGTGGGCCTATTACACACCCGCGCAATTTCGCCTGACCTCGCCGCCGGAGAATGTCGCCACGTACCAGTGGGGCAGCCGAACCATCAAACATCATTTCTGCGCCAATTGCGGCTGCGGGACCTATGGGGAATCGCCTGACTGGTCGACCGGCAAGCCGGACTTCGAGAACCCCAAGGTCGCCGTCAACGCGCGGCTGTTCGATGAGGTCGACCTCGACGCCGTGCCGGTGACGGTCATCGACGGCAAGAACCTCTGGTGAGCGACGACGACCTCTGGAAGCGAGGCGGGGCTATGCCGCGTAAAGCTCGATCGGGGCATCGAATCCCTTGAGCTGAAACGTCTTCGAATGACTCGCCTGCAAATCCGGCCGGGCGCGCTGATAGACCTCCTGCGTCACGAGAATCTGGTCGGCTTCGGCGACCGACTGCGCACGGGAGGCGGTGTTGACGACGGTGCCGATGGCGGTGAGGTCGCGGTGTGACCGGCCGAATTCGCCAAAACTGAGTTCGCCGGCGTGAATGCCGATGCCGATCCCGAGGTCGCCGGCGTTGAGGCCAAGCGCGGCTGCAAGACCGTCGCGCCGTTCGCGCCAGTTGTTCTGGATATCGCGCGCCGCGAGCAGGGCATTGCGGACATGGTCGTCGCGCCGCAACGGAAAATTGAAGACGGCCATGACGGCGTCGCCGATCGTCTTGTTGAGGAGCCCCTCATGCCGCCAGATCGCGTCGGCGCATTCATCGTAGAAGGCATCGAGCAGACCCGACACGGCCTCCGGTGATTTCGACTGGGACAGGCTGGTATAGCCGCGCAGATCGGCAAACATCACGGTCGCGTCGATGGTGATCTTGCGGGCTCGCATCACCTTCGTGAACATCAGCTCGCAGATGGTGCAGGTGTTGGGGTTCATTCGGCTCGGGCGAACGCCAAATGCCCGGAACGGCGCCGAGATTACCCCGCGGATCGGCACGGGCATGCGCATCTGCTCCCAGCAGCCCTTGCAGAAACGCGAATGTTGCAGCGCCGCCATCGTTCACCATGCGTCGCGGGAGTGGCTAGCGTGTTGATCCTACAATTGGGGGCGGACGCCAGCAAGACTGGATGCGGCTTCTCCCGGCTGGCGGTCGCAAGCAAAGCTGGCAGAGCGTTTTCCAGCGAAGTGGGCAACCGGTTCGCGTCAAGAAAACGCGTCAAATCGAGAATCTAGAGCCCCGTTCCCGATTTCATCGGAACGGAAAAGGCTCTAGGATCGCCTCAAATCCAAAAAAGACGGAGGATCGCCATGGACGCCGTGACGCCGAAACACCCAGAGACATCAGACGCGCATTCGCATCTCGTTCGCCCGGCCGACATGGAATGGCAGAAGACCCGTTTCCCCGGTTGCGAAGCCAAGACGCTGCTGTTCGATCGCAAGACCGGCCTGATGACCGCGCTGATGCGGTTTCAACCCGGCGCGGTGCTGCCCGACCACGAGCATGTCAACATCGAGCAGACCTACGTGCTCGAAGGCAGCCTGGTCGACAAGGAGGGGCCGGCAAAGGGCATCGTATGCAAGGCCGGCGAATACATCTGGCGCGAGCAGGGCAGCCGTCACGTCGCCTGGTGCCCCGAGGGCGGGCTGATGCTCGCGATCTTCCAGGTCCCGAACAAGTTCTTCGAGGCCGACGGCCGCGTCGTCGACGCCGCGGGCGAGGACTGGGATCAGATCTGGGGTCATACAAAGAAGGGCTGATATCCGGCCAGGGCGCCGCTCAGGCCGCAGACCTTAGGGCCTGATCGAAAAGCAGCCCGCATTTTTCGGACACTTCCTAACTGTCTGAAAATGATTCTCGATTTCGTCATGGCCGGGCTTGTCCCGGCCATCCACGTCTTTCTTATTTAAGGGAAGGCAAGACGTGGATGCCCGGCACAAGGCCGGGCATGACGATGTTCCGTACAAGGCGCTATTTCAGGGGCTGGCGACGCCAAATCATTTCATCTGTTGCAGCAGCTTGCGTGCATCAGCCAACAGGACCTCAATCTGCTTGCGCTCGGCAGTCGCGGCCTTTGTGAAGAGGCCGTGTTTGCGCGCGTTCTGGTTTCCTCTTGGCGCACCGGATTCCGGCGCACCGCCATGCATGCGGCAGCGCCTTTTGCCGCGCACCGCCGGCGAGCGGCATGATCCACCGGAACGGATTTTTGCCCCGCAACGCGGGCTCGCCAGCATCGGGCGGGTGTTGGGGGAGCGATTGCTCATGCCTGTGGTCGCCGTTTGGCGTTGAGGCAATCGCGCCCCCGTGTTCGACGGTGGGGCGTCGGGTCCTTCACGGACGCTGGCTCTTGCCCGAAACGATCACGCTCGCATGCTGCGTGACGTTGCCGACGATCGCCTTGCCACCATCCCCGACACGCACGTTCTGAACAGTGACGGCAGGCTCGCCCTTGTTGCGATAGCGGTTGAGCGCCTCGATCTGGGCCGGAAACGTACGGACGAGCCTGCCCAATGCGCGCCCGGCACTGTCTTGTTGGGCGATGTCTTCCGCGTTTGCGAGGTGATAGGCACTTCGCATCGCCAGCACATGGACGGACACCATCTGCGCTACCAGCATCGCTTCGATGGAATCCCTCGGCTTGATACTTTCCATCATTGAAATCATGAAGGCGAGCTTGGCCGGGTCGGGCTGCCGCCCGTTCACGCTGGCTTTCAGCAGTTGTTGCAGGATGCCATGCATCGCGTCGCGATCGGCGACCCCCAACGCGTCTGCCATCAGCCGTTCGGCAAATGCGGGATCGGGATGGTCGATGGACACTCCGCTTGTCGAGATTATTAGCCGTGGGGCTGCGGCAGGCTTGGGTTGACAGGATGCGGGCATTGCCGTGGGCTCGTTGAGTTCTGGAGGTGTGTCCATGTCGATGTCTCCTCGAGCACGCGCATTGGACGCGCGCGGTTTGGCAATGCCCGGGCGGTCGTCCGCCGCGCGAGCCCGTGCAACTTCAATTGTCGAAAGGATTTTTTGCCCGCAATCGCGCAGAACAGCGCTGGCTGGATAGGCCAAAAGCATCTTGCAGGATGGGGGATGATGGATACGTGCCGGTGATTTGCCCGACGTGTCAAAAGGTTTTTGCAGGCTCGCTCGGAGCCTCCATGCCAGCGACCGCTGCTTTCTTTGCATGGGGTTGTTTTCGATATTTTAGTTGGGAGCGGGAACCGCGCCGCTCGTTGGGTTCCGCCGCGGCGACTGGCAAGGCGGCCTTTACCATGGTGCATGTCAGCGGTTCCCGGCAGCCGGGTTAAGACTTTGCTCAGGACTGATTGGCTACGGTGCAACCACAAATTGCCGGTGTGCCAGGGGGACTATGTCGCTTTTCAATGCTTCCGATCGGATTTCGCCCGACTGCGATCGGCAGGCGATGGCGGTCCGGCTGACGCCGCTGCTGTATGTCGCGACGCTGTTCGTCTCGGCGCTGCTCTTGTTCTCGATCCAGCCGATGTTCGCCAAGATGGTGTTGCCGAAACTCGGCGGCGCGCCCGCGGTGTGGTCGGTGGCGATGGTGTTTTTCCAGACCGTGCTGCTCAGCGGCTATGCCTACGCGCATCTGCTGAACCGCGTGCTTGCGCCGCGTTGGGCTGCAATGTTCCACCTTGCGCTGCTCGGCGCCACCGCGACGATGCTGCCGATCGCGATCGCGCCTGGATGGGGTGTTCCGCCATCGGATGGGACGGCGCTCTGGCTGTTCGGCCTGTTCGCGGTCTCGATCGGCCTGCCATTCTTCACGCTGTCGGCCAGCGCGCCGCTGCTGCAAAGCTGGTTCGCAGGCAGCGGGCACAGCCGGGCCGGCAATCCCTACGTTCTCTACGCCGCGTCCAACCTCGGTTCGTTCGCGGCACTGTTCGCCTATCCCGTCGTCATCGAACCGTTTCTCACTTTAAAGACGCAAGCTGCGGCGTGGTCGATCGGCTTTGCGCTGCTCGCCATGCTCCTGAGCCTGGTCGCGGTGTTGACGTCGCGCGCGAAGCCTGTCGCCGCAAAGGTCGAGGTTTCCAACGATATCCGCGGAAGTACCGGCGAACGGATGCGGTGGATCGCTCTCGCCGCCGTGCCATCGGGGCTCGTCATCGCGGTCACTGCCTACCTGACGACCGATATTGCCGCCGCACCATTCCTGTGGGTGGTGCCGCTTGCGATCTACCTGCTGACTTTCGTCGCCGTGTTCCGCGAGCGGCCATGGATCGCCCACGCCAATGTGGTGCGCTTCGTTCCGTTCGCGGTGGCGCCGCTCGCGGTCAGCCTGATCGGCGGTGAGAAGGTGTTCTGGCTGACGACCATAGCCCTCAACCTCGTCGTCTTCGCGCTGCTGACGCTGATGTGCCACGGCGAACTTTACGCGCGGCGGCCGAGCCCGCGACGGTTGACGGAGTTCTATCTCTGCACGTCCCTTGGCGGGGTGATCGGTGGCGCCTTTGCGGGGCTCGTCGCGCCGCAGATCTTCAATGGCAACTACGAATATCCGATCCTGATCGCGCTCGCGCTGTTGTGCACGCCCGGCATTTTTACCGGAGGCTTCCGCAAGGCGCTGACCGGCGCGTTGCCATGGCTTGCAATCAGCGCAGCGCTGGCGCTGGTCTGGTACGTCACGCGCTATCAGCCGCCGGCAACATTGGAACTGGCTTTCCAGGTCCTGCTGGCGCTGCTGGCAGCGGCGATGCTTTTTCAGCGGCAACGGCCGATGCGCTTCGTCGGGCTCGTGATCCTGAGTTTTGCGGTGACCGCCCTGTGGCGGCCCGGCATTGCGCCGATCGAAACCGCGCGCAGTTTCTTTGGCGTCCACAAGGTCGCGGAGATCAACGGCGGCAGTGCCCGCTTGCTCTATCACGGCACCACCATTCATGGCGCGCAGCGGTTGCGCAACGATGATGGCACGCCGGTCACCGGCCCGCTCTTGCCACAGACCTATTACTATCCGGGCGGTCCGTACGCGGAAGCCATCGGCGCCGCCCGTGCTGTGCGGGGCAGCCTCGACCATGTGGCCGTCGTGGGCCTCGGTACCGGCACCCTGGCTTGTCATCGCAAGGGCAGGGAGCGCTGGACCTTCTTCGAGATCGATCCCGAGGTGATCCGGATCGCGCGCGATCCGCGCCGCTTCGAGTTCCTGTCGAAATGCGCCCCCGATGCGCCTATTGTCGCCGGCGACGCGCGCCTGACGCTGGAGGCATCAACCGACCGCTATGATCTGATCGTGCTCGATGCGTTCTCGTCGGATGCGATTCCGGTGCATCTGCTGACGCGCGAAGCGGTTGCGGGTTATCTTTCAAAGCTCACGCCGCATGGTGTGATCGTGGTGCATATCTCCAACCGCTACTTCGATCTCGCGCCTGTTGTGGGTAACGTCGCGCAATCGCTTGGGCTTGTCGCCTACCTGCGGGAAGACACCAGCGCCGGCGATCTGCTGACCACGATGAAAGCCAATGCACGCCTCGTCGTCCTGGCGCGCGATGCGGCCGCCATCGGCAGCGTTGCCGCAAGCTGGACGCCGCTGCAGCCGGACCGGTCGAGCGCGCTGTGGACCGACGATTACTCCAATATTCTCGGCGTCATGCTGCACAAGAGATTGGGCGGGTAGACTAGTCCTCCTATCCAACCAGCGCGGCTGATCGAACGATTTCCATTCACGATGTTGGATCGGTCATCGCCATCGCGAGTGCCAAGTTCTGAAAATGACCCGAAGCGGACATTGGCTAGTGTATCAGGGTCAACTAGGATCAAGCGACAGTTGCAATAGCTTGGGTGCTTTCTCAATGACCGGACGCGGCTTCACACGGCTGCTTTGCGTCGCCTGCGCAGCGGCATTCCCTTTCATGCTGGATGCGCTCACACTGAATTCGCATCGAGCCTTCGCCCAGGCAGCACCGGCCTCACAAGGGGCCGGTCCCCGCTTTCGTGCCGACGGGCCGAATGCGGACGAGTTCGGCCGCAAGGAGGGGTACCCGAGCTGCACGGGAATTGCCTATGTTCACGAAACGCGCTGCCGCGTCGGTGCGCTGAGCCGCTACGACACGCTGTTTCCTGCGCGCACCATCGCTGCCCCGAAGCAGCCGGCCCCGCTGGCACGCGTAGCGGGCGAGCCTGCTATTCGCTATGGCTTTGCCGGGCTCGACCTGACGCTCGACGACTACCTCAATCGTCAACCGGTCACTGGCCTCTTGATCGCGAAAGACAATACGATCCTGGTCGAGCGTTACCAGTACGGACGCACCGATACGGACCGCCTGGCATCCTTTTCCATGGCGAAGACCGTGGTTGCGCTGCTGATCGGCATCGCCGTGAAGGAGGGGGCCATCCGGTCCGTCGATGATCTGGCGGAAACCTATGTCCCTGGTTTGAAGGACACCGAATACGGCCGTACGCCGATCAAGGCGCTGCTGCTGATGGCCTCAGGCGTCGCCTTCTCGGAAGACTACGACATCCGGTCCAGCGACATCAACAAACTGGCCCGCATGACCGTTGAGCAGGACTCTGCCGGCAGCCTCGCTGCGGTGATGCAGTTCAACACCCGCCGTTCCCTGCCGGGGGCGCGTTTCTCCTACTCGTCGGCTGAATCGCTGGTGCTCGGCCTTGTGCTCGCGGCCGCCACGAAGCGAACAGTATCCGACTATGCCGCCGAAAAGCTCTGGCAGCCGCTGGGAGCGGAAGCCGATGCGACGTGGATCATCGATGCGACCGGGCAGGAAATCACGTTTGCCTATGTCAATGCGGTGCTGCGCGACTGGGCGCGTCTCGGCCTGATGCTGGCCAATCGCGGCAATTGGCAGGGCAAGACCGTCGTCCCCGAGGACTGGCTGGCGGCATCGGCCGCCAATGCGCTTCCGACGGATTTTCCGCTGGCGAAGTACGGTTATCAAATCTGGTATTCCGCAGACACCAGACGTTTTTCGCTGCAAGGCCTTCGCGGACAATTTGTCTTTGTCGATCCAGACCTGAAGCTTGTTCTCGTGCAGACCGCGCTCAGCGGTGGCCGGCCCGAGGCCGCCGAGCTGTTTGCTCTATGGAACGCGCTGAGAGCACAAGTTCACTAGGCCGCAGTGGTAGGCGCATCCGCCAGCGGTTCTGTCGTCTGCAATATTCCCTTTCGAGGGCAAAGTGGAGCAAGTGAGGCAGAGCGCAGTGTCGGCTTCTGGCACGAAGCGGAAGAGCCCGGCCGATCTGGCGACGTCCGTTGACGGCGGTAGACCGGAAGTGGCTGGCCGACCGTCAAACCGACGCGATTGACCCAAAGCGGACATAAGGCCTCGGGCACACATTGCTTTCTTTTGGGTGGCGTGTAGAACGGCAGTCGGGTGCTCGCTGCAGGTGGCAGTGACAGGTCAAGCGATGGTCGGGCCGCCACGCGGAGAGCGTGCGCCCCATGACCTGTCGAAGATCAGACGAAGAAATCCTCCGTGCCCAATACCTCGCCGGGAGGGCCGTCAATGTGCCACCGCTGCTGCTTCTCGCCGCTGTGGTGCTCCTCCTAGGCATCCTGTTCGCAAATCCGGTCGCGGCAGCATCCGCAATGGGCGCGTACTCTGCCCAGCCCGTCTACCTGTTCAGCATCCCCGTTGATTTCATTCTTTTCGGCCTGACGCTGCTAGGCGTCGCGGTGTTCCACCGCTGGACACTTGAGGTGGCGTTGACCGGGCTCGTGGCCGTTACGCTTTACAAGCTGCTGTTTACCGGCTTCCGGCATGGCGAGGGTCTGACCGGCTTCATGTTCCAGCTGCATCACGAATGGGTTGTTCTTGCCAATCTGTTTCTACTGCTGATGGGGTTCGCTATCCTGTCGCGGCATTTCGAGAACAGCCGAATCCCCGACGCGATGCCGGCGTTGCTGCCAAACGGCTGGAGCGGCGGCCTGATCCTGCTGGCGATCGTATTCGTGATGTCGGGTTTCCTCGACAACATCGCCGCTGCTTTGATCGGTGGCACTATGGCGCGGCACGTATTCAAGGGCAAAGTGCATATCGGTTACCTTGCCGCCATCGTCGCGGCCGCCAATGCCGGAGGCGCAGGCAGCGTCGTTGGTGATACCACCACCACCATGATGTGGATCGACGGCATTAGCCCGCTGCGCGTCGTGGAGGCATACGTTGCAGCCATCGCTGGCTTCCTGATCTACGGAATACCGGCTTCGCTCGCACAACATCGCCATTCCCCCATAGAGAAGGATGCGCAGCGTGGCCTGCACATCGATTGGACCTACGTGGGAATTGTCGCTGCAATCCTGATCATCGCTGTTTCGGCCAACGTCATCGCCAATCTGAAATTTCCGGCGATGCTCGATGCCGTCCCCGTGATAGGGCTTGCGGTGTGGATCGTCATTCTCGCAGCCGCGCCGCTGCGTCGGCCGGATTGGGCTATCATGCCGGAAACGTTCAAGGGCACGGTCTTCCTTTTGGCCCTTGTCACCAATGCGTCCTTCATGCCGGTAGAGGAATTGCCTGTCGCCTCGTGGCAAACCGCGTTGGGGCTCGGCTTCCTGTCTTCCGTGTTCGACAACATCCCGTTGACGGCGCTTGCGCTGAAGCAGGGTGGCTACGACTGGGGTTTCCTTGCATATAGCGTGGGCTTTGGCGGTTCGATGATCTGGTTCGGTTCGTCGGCGGGCGTCGCGATCGCCAATATGTATCCGGAGGCCAAGTCGGTCGGCTTGTGGCTGCGGCACGGCTGGTCTGTCGTGGTGGCGTATATTGTGGGCTTCTTCGTGATGTTCGCAGTCGTCGGTTGGCATCCTGACGCTCCACACAAAAAGCGTGTTGCGCTGGATGTGAACTATCAACTGGACGTGGCTGGCCGCCCGTAAGGCGAGCCTAAGCATAGCGCGGTGGAATGTCCGCGTTTGGCATCTTTGAGACATGCCTGCCTATCCCGAGAATGTCCGTTCATCGGGGTAGACCGGAAGTCGCCGTGATCCGATCAAACCGACGCGAATGACCCATTCCGGAAGTCAAGTCTATTGGATGTTATCGCCAATCGTCGATGATGTAGGCGCCCGGGCGGCAATAGCCCGGATCGTTCTGTCTGTGCATGGTCACGCCCAGAATCTCGCTGCGAAATTCGCGGGCGACGAGATGCTGATAGGCTTCATGGCGCGCCATGTTCGCACCAGCCAACAAGTTCGACATGCCGGCAGCGACCGCCATAGCCTCACACGCATCGAGCAGCCGGAGATAGTCGCGTTCGGCCGATCCTCCGTCGCGAACCGCACCGAATTTAACGAAGCAGGTGTCCGCGCCGGCTTCGCTGCGTGGCCCGTAGTGACACACCGCGAACGCCGCGATGCCACGGGCACCTTCAACCAAAGCTATGTCACCTAAACCCTGCGAATGCGTCGCGCTTATCTCACCGGACAGGTCGAGACCCGGGTAAATCGTTTCAGCTACGTCCCGACACGACTGGAGGGCCTCCTCTCGCTGCACTTGGCTCAACTCGCTGAAGCGCAACCATCCGGCTGCCGTTTGCCGCACCGCTTTTGCCGACATGATTGCTGTGAGGAAACGCGCGTAAAAGCCGTATTTTTGGTAGAGAGCGATATGCTTTGCGCTATCCGAGAATGTGAATAACCCAACATGCCGCGTGCCCCAGGTTTCGAATTGCTCCATGGTCTTCGCAAGCAGTGCTCCGGCGATACCTTGCCCCTGGACATCAGGACGCACGGTCAATGGGCCTAAGAAGCCGACGCTTCCCCAGTTGGTGGCAAAATTGGAGCCGACAAATTTTCCATCCAGTGTCGCGCCGAATGAGGCTACGTGAGCCGCGCGCTGACGGCCATAAACGTAATCCCGATCGGCCCAAAACGTCTCCGGGTCCGGAGCCCCAATGAAAGTCCCAAAGGCGAGACGCACAATCCGCGCAGCTTCCGGCAAGTCGTTTTTATCGAGTTTGCCCACTACCGGGCGGCTTGCGTTCGGACCAGTGTGCTCGCTGGCATCACGATCTGACATGATCACCTCCCATTGAGACCCGACTCTGGAAGTAGCCACATTAGCGACGATAGCAGCTCAGGTAGTCGCAACTCAAGCGTACCCAGATCGATCAAGCGGGCTGATGTGTACGGATAGCTGCCGTTGCGTATGGTCGTCAGCTCATGGCACAAAGCTGACATGACCGCAGCGTCGCGAAAGGTCCGCTGTTCAGGGAATAGCGGACATTGCGAGCGATGGGCTACCCCCAATGCGTCCGCCATCAATCGCGCCGCACAGAGCTGGACGGACAGGCCAAAGGGCGTTTTGCAGAATGGGGGGATGATGGATATGTGCCGGTGATTTGCCCGACGTGTCAAAAGGTTTTCGCGGCCAATGCTGGCGACCGCTGGCTGCGCCGGAAATTCGGCAGCTAACCCAGCAGGTTCCTTTCTTTGCATGGGGTTGTTTTCGCAGTTTTGTTTCTGGACCCTACTACTTCAACACGATCCACGCCGGCGCGTGATCGCTGGCGCCTTCCTCGCCGCGGATCTTGCGGTCGACTCCGGCTTTCATCAAGCGCGGCGCGAGCACGGGGCTCAGCAGGAGATGATCGAGCCGCAGCCCGGCGTCGCGTGGCCAGCGGTTGCGCTTGTAGTCCCAGAACGTGAACATCTGGCTTGACGGGTGCAGGGTACGGATTGCGTCGGTCCAGCCTTGCGCCGTCAGCGTCTTGAACGCCGCGCGGCTTTTCGGCTGGATCAGCGCGTCCCTGTCCCAGGATCTGGTCGGATAGATATCCAGTTCGGTCGGCGCGACGTTGTAGTCGCCGGCCAGCACCACGGGGATGTCCTGCTTGATGAATTTCGCGGCATGCGAGCGCAACCGTTTGAACCAGTCGAGCTTGTAGTCGAATTTTGGCCCGGGCTGCGGATTGCCGTTCGGCAGGTAGAGACTGGTGACGATGATGCCATTGACGGCGGCTTCGATGTAGCGCGCCTCGTTATCCCCGGGGCCGCCGGGCAGGGCGGTCCGCGTCAGCACGGGCTCGGCGTTGCGCGCCAGGATCGCGACGCCGTTCCAGGTCTTCTGGCCGCGCCACACCGCGCCATAGCCGGCCTTCTCGATTGCAGCAGCCGGAAAATCGGAGTCGGTCGATTTCAACTCCTGCAACGCCACGACATCGGGTTTTGCCGAACGCAGCCAGCGCAGCAGATTGGGCAGGCGGCGATTGACGTTGTTGATGTTGAAGGTCGCGATCTTCATGCCTGACAGGAATTGTCAGGTCGGCAGCGGGGGCGGGGCCTGAGCTGGCGCGGCGGCGGGTTCAGCGGTCGCCGGCACTGGTTCGATTGCCGGCGGCACGGGCGGCGCGGTTACCGCCAGCGGCTCGGCCTTTGCGTCGCCGCCCTTGTAAACTCGCGCGTAACGCTTGCCGAGGCTGGTCAGCACTTCATAGCCGATGGTACCGAAATGGTGGGCTAGTTCATCGACCGTGATGCCTTCGCCGAGCAGCGTCACCATGTGGCCACGCCGCACCGCGTTCTTTTCCAGATCGGTGACATCGACCGCCATCAGGTCCATCGAGACGCGACCCGCGATCGGGCAGCGCTTGCCGGCCACCACCACCTCGGCGCCGCGGCTGCCGTCATTCGAACTGGCGGCGCGGAAATATCCGTCGGCATAGCCTGCGGAGACGATCGCGACCCGCGTCGGCCGCCGCGCGGTCCAGGTGCCGCCATAACCGACGGTCTCGCCCTTTTCCAGATTGCGGATCTGCACGATGCGGGCCTTCAATTCGACGACCGGTTGCATCGGATTGTCGGCTTCCGGTGTCGGGTTGATGCCGTAGACGGCGGCGCCTGGCCGCACCAGTTCGAACTGGAACTGGGGACCTAAGAAAACGCCGGAAGAATTCGCCAGCGACGCCGGCACACCGGCAAAAAGGCTCGCGATTTCGCGGAAGGTCGTGAGCTGCTTGGCGTTGAGCGGGTTGTTGAGGAGTTCGGCGGAGGCGAGGTGGCTCATCACAAGCGTGATGCCGTGATCGCCGGCATTGATGCGCGGGATGATGCCTTGCGCCTCGGTCACGGTCAGGCCGAGCCGGTTCATGCCGGTGTCGATGTGAATGGCCGCCCCCCCGGACCAGCCGGAACGGCGGCAGAACACGTCCCATTCGGCGAGTTCGTTGAGATCGCCGATCACGGGCTTGCAATCGAGCTTGGCGTAGGCGTCGCCGGTGTTCTGAAAGAAGCCGTCGAGCGTATAGATCGTTGCGGTAGGAAGAGCCGCGCGGAGCACGCGCGCTTCATCCAGGGTTGCGACGAAAAACGTCTTGCAGCCGGCGTTGGCCAGTGCGCGCCCGACCTGTTCGGCGCCACAGCCATAGGCGTCCGCTTTCACCACGCCGGCGCATTCGGCCGGCACGGCGGTCTTTTCGAGCTTACGCCAGTTGGCGACGATGGCGTCGAGATCGACGGTCAGCACGCCGGTGGCGCTCGCCAGCGCGGCGGCCTGGTTCGCCTCGGGCGAGAGCAGGGTGCTGGTGGGGATGGATTTGGGGTCGGATGCGATGTTCATGCCGCATTTTACGCGGGCGAACGCCATGGTTCAACCGCGCAGAAGGCAGGACTGGGGCGCTGGTCGGTCCTGATTGATCAGAACCGATCGCGCTCTGGATTCTTGTTTTGACGTGTTTTCTTCGCGCGAACCTGGCAGCATCCCGGATCAAGTCCGATGCTTCGCTGGAAACCGCGCTTAGGGCCCGCGGTAGGGTAGATCCCCTTCGGCGAAATCGCTGAACCGCGTGAACTGCCCTTCGAATTGCAGTTGGACCGTACCCGTCGGTCCGTGGCGCTGCTTGGCAATGATCACCTCGGCCTTGCCGTGAGCGAGCTCCATGTCGAGCTTCCATTTCTCGTGCTCGGGCGTACCGATTTTGGGTTCCTTGTTCTGCAGATAGTATTCTTCGCGGTACACGAAGATCACGACGTCGGCGTCCTGTTCGATCGAGCCGGATTCGCGCAAGTCCGCCAATTGCGGGTGCTTGTCGTCGCGGCTTTCGACCTGGCGCGACAGCTGCGACAGCGCGATCACGGGGATATTGAGCTCCTTGGCTAGCGCCTTCAGGCTGGTGGTGATCTCGGTGACTTCCTGGACGCGGTTGTCATTGCCTTTCTTGCCGGAGCCCTGCAGCAGCTGGATGTAGTCGACCACGATGATGTCGAGGCCCTTCTGCCGCTTCAGCCGCCGCGCGCGGGCCGTCAATTGCGAGATCGAAAGGCCGCCGGTTTCGTCGACGAACAGCGGCAAGTGCTCGAGCTTGATGGTGTAGTCGCGGATCCTGTCGAATTCGTCCTGTTTGATCCCGCCGCGGCGGATCATGCTGGACGCAATGCCGGTTTGCTCGGCCAGAATACGCGTGGCGAGCTGCTCCGCGGACATTTCGCAGGAGAAGAAGCCGACAACGCCGCCATTGACCGCCTTCATGGTGCCGTCGGCCTGGACTTCCGGCTGGTACGCCTCGGCGATGTTATAGGCGATATTGGTGGCAAGCGCGGTCTTGCCCATGCCGGGACGTCCGGCGACGATGATCAAGTCCGACCGCTGCAGGCCGCCCATCTTGGAGTCGAGATCGCGGAGGCCGGTTGAAATGCCGGACAATTTTCCGTCGCGCTGATAGGCGTTGGCCGCCATATCGAGCGCGGTCTTCATCGCCTGCGCGAAACGCTGGAAGCCGCCGTCGTAGCGGCCGGACTCCGCCAGCTCGTAAAGCTGGCGTTCGGCGTCCTCGATCTGCGCGCGCGGGGCAAAATCCACCGGCGCGTCGAACGCGACGTTGACCATGTCCTCGCCGATCCGGATCAGATCGCGGCGCAGAGACATGTCATAGATCGTTCGGCCGTAGTCCTGCGCGTTGATGATCGTGGTGGCCTCGGCCGCGACACGGGCGAGGTATTGCCCAACCGTCATGCCGCCAATGTCGGTCTCGGCAGGCAGGAAGGTTTTCAACGTGACGGGCGTCGCAACCTTGCCCATCCGGATCAGGCTGCTGGCGGTCTCGTAGATCGCCTGATGGATCGGTTCGAAGAAGTGTTTTGGCTCGAGGAAGTCCGAAACCCGGTAGAACGCGTCGTTGTTCACCAGGATCGCGCCCAGCAGACTCTGTTCGGCTTCGATATTGTGCGGCGCACTCCGATAGGCCGGAGTTCCCGCGTCGGGGGCAAGTTTCAGAACGTTCGAATCAGTCAGCGCCATGCTCGGAATTGTTCTTCGGATTTGGGTCGGTATTTGGGATGCCGGATTTGGGGTGGCGATAAAGCGCTCCCCTTGTGCCGAGCGGAAGTACCTACATGCCTTATGCCCGATTCACACAAGCGAGATGTGAATCCCCGTCGGCCGTGGCGGCGTTGCACTTGACGGATTTTGGCCAAAGCCGTGCGACGGCCGCTCGGTACCGCCGCATTCACGAAAATGTTTGGAAAGCTGTTAGGGCCGCCTGAACCTTCTCGCCAGTTGGACAGACCTAACCAGGCTGCGGAGGTCATCCGGGCCGCGATGTTAGCGATTGATCAAGCCAGGATGAGAAAGATCAACGCGATCAAGGCCGAGCCGATGCCGGTCGCGATCAAGGCGTAATCGACGATGAGATCGGCGCGAGGGACGAGCGAGGTTGAGTAGGTTTTCTGGGCCATTCAGTAGTTTTACGGCAATCAGCCGGCAAACTCTGTGAACCAGATCACATCCGAGGGGGTTTCTGGCCGGCATCCTGGTCGAGGAACTTGGGAACGGATTTTAGGCTTTCGGGTTGGTTAAGAGCAGGGATCAAGGACAAGACGATGGGTCAGCAGCTCGGTACATGGGGATCAGGAGGCGACCAGCGCGCTTGGTTGTCGATGCTGATCGACACCATGGAACTCGTCTCGCGCCCGGAATCGCGTGCCGTGCCCTGCGATATCGACGTATTGGACGCTCTGCGCGCGCAACTCGCTCGCCCGGCAACTGCCGGAGTAGCCTACGGCTCGGACTACAGCTTCCGAAACTAAGACATTCAGCTCAAAATTGGCCTACTCGCCCGCGATTTGCAGCCGCGGTTGCTTTCCGGATTCGATCCCGCGCAGCCGCGCCTCTTCGCGCGTGATGTAGTCGCGTGTCATCGGTACCACGCCCTGGCGCTTGGTGAGCTGGATCTGGAAATTCATCAGGTTCTGCTTGCGGAACGACATCTCCGAAGCGGCCAGATAGAATTCCCACATTCGGGCAAAGCGTTCATCGTAAAGGCGCACGGCCTCTTCGCGCCGCGCCATGAAACGCTCGCGCCAGGCTTTCAGCGTCTCCGCATAATGCAGCCGCAGAATCTCGGTGTCGCAGACCAGAAGCCCGGAGCTCTCGATCGCCGGCGTCACTTCGGACATCGCGGGGATGTAGCCGCCCGGGAAAATATACTTCGTGGTCCAGGGGCTGGTCACGTCGGGGCCGGTGGAGCGGCCGATCGAGTGCAGCACCATGATCCCGTCGTCGCTGAGCAGCTCGGCGCATCGCTTGAAGAAGGTTTCATAAAACCCGACGCCGACATGCTCGAACATCCCGACCGACACGATCCGGTCGAACGGACCTGGAATGTCGCGGTAGTCGCTGAGCAGGAATTTCGCCCGATGGCCCAGCTTTTTCTCTTCGGCGCGGGCGTTCGCGACCTGCAATTGTTCGGTCGAGAGCGTAATGCCGGTAACATCGGCGCCGGTCATCTCGGCCAGATAGAGCCCAAGCCCGCCCCAGCCCGAGCCGATGTCGAGCACGCGGTCGCCGCGCCCGATTCGGAGCTTGGCGGCGAGGTGGCGCTTCTTGGCCAACTGGGCATCATCGAGCGTGGCGTCCGGCGTCTCGAAATAGGCGCAGCTATATTGCTTGTCGGCGTCGAGGAAGAGCGAATAGAGCCGCCCGTCGAGGTCATAATGATGCGCGACATTGTTTCGTGACCGGCCGCGCCAGTTGAACTGACTGATGTGTCGGGCGAGATAGCGCATCCACCATTGCAGCCGAGCCCATTGCGGCACCATGGCTGGCTGATCGAGCAGGATCGCCAGCGCGTCTGCGATCGAACCGTTTTCGACCACGAACGTGCCGTCCATGTAGGCTTCGCCCAGCGCCAGTTCGGGATTGAGGAGGATCCGCCGTTCGGTGCGCCGGCTCAGGAACCGGGCCGATACCGGCCGCCCGGTGCCGTCGCCGCAGGTGAATGTGGTCCCGCTCGCGGCCGTGAATGTCATCGTGCCGCGTCGGATGAACTGCCCCAGGAAATAACGCAACAAACGATCCATCAAAGCACCAATGGAACGACCGGCCCGTTACAACCGACGCACGGCGGGAACGAAGGTTCCAATGTGCGTCAACCAGATCATAATCGTGATCAGCCCGACGGGCTAGGGCGTTGTAGTCAAAGCGGATATTCCCAAATGTGGAGATCACGCAGTTGCGTCACAAGTGAGCTTCCATTCGCAGGATAATCGGCTAAAAGGTGACCGCCGTCGGCCGTGTTGCGCGACGCTGGAAGCGATTCCAATTGGAGAAGCAGGGAATGTTGAGCCGAGCGCTCAGTCTGGCGACGGTGATGCTTCTGGTTGGCTGTCTCACGGCCCGGGCTGAAAACCTGGAGGCCGGCAAGACCCCTTCCCAGATCTTCTCGGGTACCTGCAACGCCTGCCACAAGAGCCCTCGCGGCCTTTTGAAGAGCGTGTCGCCGTCGTCGCTGCCCGGCTTTCTGCGCCAGCACTACACCACCAGCAGCGAGATGGCCGGGGTGCTGGCCTCGTTCCTGATCTCGAACGGCGCGGCCGACGCACGATTTCAGAGCAAGGATCAGCCGAAGACCGATGCGGCAAAGGGCGCCAAGCAAGAGGCTGCCCGGCCGGATCAGCCCGGCCGCCGGCAACATCCCGCCGCCACGCAAGAGGCATCCCGGCCCGACGCCGACGGGCTCACGCCGCAAGGCCCCGGACGCGACGGCAAGCGACGGCCGGGCCAGCCGCCCGATGCCGCAAGGCCCGCCGATGGCCAGACGCCGCAGACCGCGACCGACAGCAAAACGGGCGCCAAGCAGAAGCTCGGCAAGCGCGGCAAGCCTGCCGAAGAGCCGCCGAAACCGGACGAGGCGGCCAAGGAAGAAGCCAAGCGCGAAACCGCCAAGGTGGATCCCGGCGAAAAGCCTGAAGCCCCCAAGCCGGCCGGCGACGGAACCTCTGACTCGAGCAAGTCTGAAACAGGCAAGTCTGAAACAGGCAAATCTGAAACGGGCAAATCTGAAGCAGGGAAGCCTGAATCAGCCAAGTCCGAGACCGCCAAGGTCGATGCGCCCAGGGAAACCGGCGGCAGCGAACCAACGCCGCTGCGGCCTGATCCGGTCCCGCCGGTCACGCCCGCGCCGGCGGCCGCCGCACTGCCCCCCAGCGGTACATCAGAATCAGCCGCGAGCCCGAGAGAGCCGGCCGCCATCCCGAGTCCGTCGGCGCCCGTCGCAGCACCTGCGCCGGCCACTCCGCCCGAGGTGACGGCAACTGCGCCGCCTCCACCGGCGGTTGCGCCTGCGGGGCCGCCCGCACCGCCCATTTCCCAGTAACGCCGCGTTCCAACAACGCACGCCTATAACGTTCGCGAACGAAAGCTCGCGAGCGGACTTGCTCAATCACCGCTAGAGTAATACTCTAGAGTAGTGATCTAACCGGCGAGGTTTGGCGTGGTGACCACGGCACGAGAGGATCTGCTGGCGGCGGGATTGGCGGTGTTCGACCGCGACGGCTTTGAGGGCGCAACCGTGGCTGCCATTCGAACCCGCGCGCGCGCGTCCAACGGCAGCTTTTTCCACTTCTTCGGATCGAAGAAGGAACTGGCCGGCACGCTGTTCCTGGAAATCCTCGGCCGCTACCATGCCGCAGTACTGGCTGGGATCGACGAACCCTGCGGCGCCCGGCAAGGCGTGGCACGCTTGATCCATGCGCATCTTGACTGGGTCGTGAACAACCGGCGCGAGGCGCGCTATCTGTTCGAGATTTCGCGCGGCGAATGGACCGAAGAAATCCGTGGTGCGCAGCGCGCGCAGAATTCGCGTCTCGCCGAGGCCGTCGAGCGCTGGCGCGCGCCGCTGATCGCGCGCGGCGAATTGCTGCCGATGACGGCGATCTTGTTCTTCAGCCAGATCATCGGGCCTGCGCAGATTTTCTGTCGCGCCTGGTTGTCGGGCCGCCACCGTGACGATCCCAGGGACCACGCCGACACCCTGATCGCCTGCGCCACCCGTGCGGTGGTCGCCATTGATGCCGGCCACAGAACAGGAGAGACCCCATGATCGCCAATACCGATCCGGAGTTCGCGCCGATCGCCACACGCATCCGCGACAATGTCGGCCGCCAGGGTTTTATGAATCATATCGGCGCCGAACTGTCCGAACTGACGCGCGGCGGGTGCACGCTTGCAGTCGACCGCCGGCCGGAGCTGTTGCAGCAGCACGGCCTGTTCCACGGCGGCGTCACGGCGTTCCTGGTCGACAATGCGACCACCATCGCGGCTGCGACGTCACGCGGCCAGCCGGCGCTCACGGCGGAATATAAATTGAATCTGTTGTCGCCAGCGGTGGGCGAGCGGCTGATCTGCCGCGCGCGGGTGATCAAGCCGGGACGTCAGGTCGCGGTGGTCGCGGCTGACGTATATTGCGTCACCGATGGCGTCGAAAAGCACACCGCAACGGCGCTCGCCTCGATCGCGATGCTCGACGAGAAAGCGGCGGCACCGATCCCAAGCCCGGCCTGATCGGCCGAGCTTGGTCTTCAACACATAAAGATCGGCCTGCGTTACTTCTCGGTCGCAGCCGGGGCCGGCGCGTCGTCGTCGTGGTGAGCTTCCGGATCGAAGAACTCGCCGGCGGCGGCCAGCGCCTCGGCGGCGGCGTCCTGATCTTCCTGACGGCTCGAGATGTCCTCGCCGCGGTTGATGCGCTCGGCTTCATCCGCGCTGCGTGCAACCGTGACGCTGACGCTGACTTCGACTTCGGGGTGCACGGCGATGGCAATCGAGTGCTTGCCGATGGTCTTGATCGGCGCGTCCAGCATGACCTGGCTGCGGCTGATGGTGACGCCGTCGGCCTCGAAGGAGGCGATGATGTCGCGCACGCTGACCGAACCGAACAATTGGCCGGTTTCGGAGGCCTGGCGCAGCACGACCACGTTGCGGTCGTTGATCTTCTCCGCGACCTTGGTGGCTTCGCCCTTGGCCTTGAGGTTGTTGGCCTCGAGTTCGGCCTTCATGCCGTCGAACTTGGAGCGATTGTCCGACGTGGCGCGCAGCGCCTTGCCGCGCTTGAGCAGAAAGTTACGGGCAAATCCGTCCCTGACTTTGACGACTTCGCCCATCTGACCGAGCTTGGCGACGCGTTCCAGCAAAATGACTTCCATATTCGTTCTCCTTTTGAAGTGGTGATGGTCCGGTTTGAGTGGATCGGTGGAATGGTTAGGCTGCAGGCACCGGCGGCGGTCTGCCGCGCATGAAGCGTTGGCGAAATCCGAATACCGCGTCGGCGAGGCCAAGCACGACCATCGCCAATACCGGCCAGCCGAACACCACGACGACGGCGTAGGCGCAGGACAGCCAGAACGCGCGGCCGTTCAGCGCCAGTGTCAGCGTGTGCAGCACGGCAAAGCCGATGATGGCGTAGGCCATCAACAAGGCGGTGGCCGTGATCTGCGCGAACAACGCGACGAGCCCGCCGACGAAACAGAACGCCAGTGCGACCGACAGCGCGACCAGCGTCATCGGCGGCAGCTCTGCGCTCTTCAGGTCCGGCCACGGCCGGTGCAGGCGGCCGGAGGTCGCGGTGATCTTGCCGGCGAGCCAGAGATTGAGCGTTAGCGTCATCATGGCGACGATCGCGGCGGCCGGCGGCGCGATGATTGCGAGCGCGCTAACCCACCGCTCGGTGTCGCCTGATGGCGCGGCATTGCGGGGCGTCAGGATTCGCATCAGGCCGCGTTTCAGTGCCGCCGTAATCGCCTCGGCGTCGCTGCCGAGCGTCAGCATGGCGGTGATCGTGGTCAGCATCGCAAAGCCTGCAACCCACAGCAGGATGCGGCCGGCCGGATACCATTCCATCGCAGGCGCGGCAGGCGGGGCGCCATTGTCTGCTTCCTCGGCGGGCAGCGGCCGTCCGAGCAGCGCGAGATGGCCGAGCCACCAGGCGGGCAGGGCGACGGTGACGACAAAGGCGATGCAGTAGGGCAGGCCGAACATCAGCCCAAGGCCAGAAGCCGCGGCGATGCCGCCGATCGTCGCCGCAAGCGGGCCCCACCCAAGGGCGGCCACCATCAGCGGCAGCGGGGCCAGATAGAACAATAGCAATGAGATCAGCGCGCCCGAGATGATCGAGGCGAACATCAGCGCCGACGCAGAGCCGGCCGCAAGCGCTATGAGTATGATCACGATCATCAGCTGTCCCGCTCCCTTCGAGCGGTTAGAGGTCTTTGGACCCCAACCATCGGCGACCGGACGACCCGGAAGCCTTATGAAAAGTCGCGATCGGCGGCACGGATGCCGCCGATCGAAATCGTCTTAGCGAATAACGTAGGGCAGCAAGCCGAGGAACCGCGAGCGCTTGATGGCGCGGGCGAGTTCACGCTGCTTCTTGGCGGAGACGGCGGTGATGCGGCTCGGCACGATCTTGCCGCGCTCGGAAACGTAACGCATCAGCAGCTTGGAATCCTTGTAGTCGATCTTCGGCGCATTCGGACCCGTGAACGGGCAGGTCTTGCGGCGGCGGAAAAACGGACGGCGTGCACCAGCTTCAGCCATGATTCTTACTCCTCAACCGCTGCGTCTTCATCGCGCGGACGGCGCGGGCCACGGTCGCCACGGAAGCCACCGCCTTCACGGTCGCCACGGAAGCCGCCTTCGCGGTCACCACGGAAACCACCACCACCACGATCGTCGCGCTCGCGATCGCGATCGGCCTTGCGCATCATGGCAGAGGGACCTTCCTCGTGCTCTTCGACGCGGACGGTGAGATAGCGGATGACGTCTTCAGAGATCCGCTCCTGGCGCTCGATCTCGGTGACCGCAGCGGAGGGCGCATCGATGTTCATCAGCACGAAATGTGCCTTGCGATTCTTGTTCATGCGATAGGTGAGGGAGCGCACGCCCCAGTTCTCGGTCTTGGTGATCTTGCCGCCGAGCCCTTCGACGATGCCCGTCATCTGGGTGGTCAGCTCTTCGACCTGCTGGGTGCTCGCATCCTGACGCGCGAGAAAAACATGCTCATAAAGAGGCATGGGTGTCCTTTCCTGTGTTGGCGCGGTTCCCGGCGGCAAGCCCTTCGAGACCTTCGGAAAGGACTCGATAATGCTCAGAAGGCGGAAGCACGGGACGACGGGCCAACTGGCCCTGCCACATCAACATCGCCGAAAGGTGAGATTGCTGAGACCGTCCGTTCAGCTCCCGGCCGGGATCCACGGATGCGCGGTTTATAGAGATTTTGAGCCCGCTGGCAAGCGTTGATGCGGGGATTTGGCCGGTTGATGCCCTGGCCGACCGCCGTCCCCAAGGGCTTCATTGACATATTTGTTTGTATATCATACAAATAAGGGACGAGAGGGCAAAATGGCTCCCAAAATGGTTTCCGAGTCCGTCGAAACCGCTCAGGCACCTGGCGACCCCAAGCACGCCGTCCGCGCCACGCGTTCGGCCGGACGCCAGATGCGTTCCCGCCTGCTGGATGGCGCCAGCCGCCTGTTCAAAGAGCGTGGCCTTTCCGGCGCCTCGATCTCGGATATCGCCGCCGCTGCCGACGCGTTTCCGAGCCAGATCACCTATTATTTCCGGACCAAGGAAGCGCTGTTCGTGGAAGCCGCCTGCCGCGACATGCTCTATCTGGCGCGCGCGACCGAGCAGGCGGCGCTGCAGGCGCATTCGCCGCGCGACTACACCCACGCGCTGGCCGAGACGGTGACGGCGACGGACTCGGTGGCCTTCTTCGCCGAGGCGCTGACGCTGACGCGCCGCCGCCAGGATCTCGCGCCGCTGGTCGAGCGCACCATCGAGCGGCTGCACAGCGAGGGCGCACGCGCCTATGCCAGCCAGGTCGAGCGGCACGGCTGGCGCTCGCTGCGCGCGCCGGAAGAAAGTTCGCGCAGGTTCTGGGCCGTTGCGATCGGCGTGATCGTGGAGGGCTATGCCATGGGCCGCGCGGCCGAGCAGATGTGCGGCGAGTTGCTGCGCTCGCTCGGTGAGCAGGCGACGACCTCTTCCGTTGACAGCGCGCGCCTGCGCCTCGTCGGCAATCCCACGTCAGCTTCCGATTCACCCGAAGGGGAGACGTCGTCATGACCGCGCTTCGCATGCGTGCCCGTGATTTCCTGAGCGAGGATGAATTGATCGCCGTGCGCCGGCGTTCGACCTGGAAAGGCGTTGCCCTGATCGTGCATGCTTGGGCATTGATCGTTGGCTCGATCGCGCTGGTGGCCTGGTGGCCCAATCCGCTGACGTTCGTGCTGGCCGTCGGCATCATCGGCTCGCGCCAGCTCGGGCTTGCGATCCTGATGCATGACGGCGCGCATGGCTGCCTGTCGGCCGACGAGAAAACCAACCTGACCCTGAGCCAGTGGTTCTGCGCCTATCCGGTGTTTGCCGAGACCCGCGCCTATCGCCGCTATCACCTGCAGCATCATGCGCGCACCCAGCAGGAGGACGATCCCGATCTCATTCTGTCGGCGCCGTTTCCGATTACGAAGATGAGCTATCGCCGCAAATTCCTCCGCGATATCACCGGGCAGACCGGTTATCAGCAGCGCAAGGCGCAATTGCTCAACGCGCTCGGTCCGGCGGAATGGCCGCTGTCGAAGCGCGCTGCCCATTTCTGGGAAAAGCTCGGTCCGCAGTTCGCGGTCAATGCGGTGATGTTCGCAGGCCTTGCCGCTGCCGGCGTGTGGTGGGCCTATCCACTGCTATGGCTGCTGCCGCTCTTCACCTGGCAGATGGTGATCACCCGCATCCGCAATATCGCCGAGCACGCCGTGGTGCCCGACAGCAGCGATCCCTTGCGCAACACCCGCACCACGCATGCCGGTTTCCTCGAGCGGCTGTTCGTCGCGCCCTATTACGTGAACTATCATCTCGAGCATCATCTGCTGTTCTACGTGCCCTGCTACAACCTGCCGCGCGTCCACCGCATTCTGAGCCAAAGCCGGCATGCCGACCGCATGGAAGTGCAGCCGAACTATGCCGCCGTGCTGCGCCTTGCGACCGCAAAGCCCAACCAGCAGGATCGCCCGGGCCAGCTCGTGAGCAGCGCGCGCCGCGCACGTGCCGGGGCCGAGGTCGGCGGCGATCAGAAGGCCGGCGGCTTCTAGCCGCCGCTGGCGCGTGTTCGGCCGGCTTGCGCATGGGCGCGGCGAAGCAGCACGAACAGAAACGCCAACAGCACCGCGGCCGACAGGGCAAGCGACCAGTGAATGCCGATCGCCGCGCCGAACAGACCCACGGTGATGCCGCTGAAGGCGCGCATGCCGAGTCCGGCCATGTTGAACAGGCCGACGACGCGGCCGCGAATGTTGGCGGGAGCGTTCAACTGGACCATGGTCTGCGCCATCGTGTTGAACGACAGCTCGAAGAATCCTGCGGCGAACAGCAGCGCGATCGCAAGCGAGTAGATCCCGACCGATGCGAATGCGAGCAGCGACAGCGCCCATAGAATGGCAAGGACGATGGCCGTCTGAGGTGTCGCTCTGAGCCGCCCCCACGCTTCGAGCGCGATGCCCGCGAGCAGTGCGCCGGCGGCGTCGGCGGCCAGCAGCACGCTGTAGGCCACGCCGGGGTCGCCGTGGCCGAGATCGACGGCAAAGCCCGGCATCTGGGCGTGGTAGGCGTTGCCGATCATGAAGGAGGTCAGTCCGGCGAGCAGCGTCATCGAGATCAGGACAGGGTAGGTGCCGATGACGCGGATGGTCTGCACGATGTCGGCAAGGCCGCGGACGGCGAGGCGCTTTGCCACTGCGCCCTGGGCGCTGATGGGCGCCCAGAACAGCCAGAGCAGCATCGGGAGATAGAACACCGTGTTGAGAATGATGCCGTGGGAGGGTCCCAGCGCCAGCATGATCACGCCGCCCGCGGCGGGACCTACCAGGATGCCCAGATAGCGCGCCATCGCGTTCAGCCGTACCGCGCTCGGCAGATCGGCGGGGCCGACGATATCGTAAAGCAGCAGCTGGTTCGGCGTCTGCCACAGCACGCCGGCGCAGCCGTGGATGACCAGGAGCAGCATCGCGTGCCACATCTGAAGCGTGTCGGTAATGAAGAAAATTCCCCAACCCGCCGACGCCACGATGAACAGCAGCATCCCGCACTGAATGATGCGACGGACGCGGATCGAACCGGTCGGCGAGCCCGCCGACGGCGACGGAAAACAGCAAAAAGGGCAGCCAGTGCGACAGCACCGCAAAGCCCGCCAGCGCGGGTGAATGGAATTTCTGGAACACCACCCAATAGCTGATCACGTGCTCGACATTGTCGGCCATCATGGCCAGCACGTAGGCGATGAACTGGGCCCGATAGGGCTGCGACTTCATGGCCGCGAACGAGCTGGACGCCACGGGTTTCGCAGAAGGTTCAGGACTCAAGAGATCACCTGGGTAAGACTTGACCGGGCTCGGCGATTGCGGGGCTGGCGCCGCATCCGTGTGCGCTCGCGCCGTTACACGCTTGTTGCAGGACGCTCAAGACAGCAGGAGTGGCTTCGGTGCCGAAATAGCTGGGTTGATCGATATCTGCGATGATCCCGGCGAGCGCCGCGGCGAGGTTCCAGGCGGCGCGGCCAATTTTGCACCGCGATTGCTTGTGCGATGCACGCTCCGTCCGGCTTGACAGGGCGGCGAAACCCGGTGTCTTACGGCTGCACTTGATGGAGTTTTGAGCCAAAATGACCGCAGCATTCACCTTTCCAGGCCAGGGGTCGCAGGCCGTGGGTATGGGCAAGGCCTTGGCGGACGCCTTTCCGGCCGCGCGGGCGGTATTCGACGAGGTCGATGCGGCGCTCGGCGAAAAGCTGACCGCGATCATCTGGGACGGGCCTGCCGAAACCCTCCAGCTCACCGAAAATGCCCAGCCGGCCCTGATGGCGGTCTCGATCGCGACCTTGCGCGTGCTGGAGACCGAGGCTGGATTCTCAGTCGGGCGGGACGCCGCCTTCGTGGCCGGTCACTCGCTCGGCGAATATTCGGCGCTGGCTGCGGCCGGCAGCCTCAGTATCAGCGATACCGCGCGCCTGCTCCGCACCCGCGGCCTTGCGATGCAAAAGGCCGTGCCGGTCGGCGTCGGCGCCATGGCCGCGCTGCTTGGTCTGGACTACGAGGCGGCGGTGGCTGTCGCGGCTGAAGCTGCGCAGGATCAGGTCTGTCAGGCCGCCAATGACAATGGCGGCGGGCAGGTGGTGGTCTCCGGCGACAAGGCCGCGGTCGAGCGCGCGCTCGAAATTGCAAAGACCAAGGGCGCCAAGCGCGCGATGCCGCTGCCGGTGTCCGCGCCGTTCCATTGCAAGCTGATGCAGCCCGCGGCCGACGCCATGGCGAAGGCGCTGGCCGATGTGACGATCAAGGCGCCGGCTTCGCCGCTCGTGTCGAACGTGCTGGCCGCGCCGATCACCGATCCGGACGAAATTCGTCGCCGCCTGATCGAGCAGGTCACGGGTACCGTGCGCTGGCGCGAGTCGGTCGCCTATATGGCGTCCCAGGGCGTGACGCGCTTTTTCGAGATCGGCGCCGGCAAGGTGCTGAGCGGGCTGGTCAAGCGCATCGCCGATGGTGCGGTCGGCGTTTCAGTCGGTGGGCCCGGGGACATTGCCGCCGCCAAGGACGCATTGGCGGCTTCGAAGTAAGCTTGCCGAACAAGGAGATTTCGATGTTCGATTTGACGGGCAGGACGGCGCTGGTGACCGGCGCGACCGGCGGCATTGGCAACGCCATCGCGCAGGCACTGCATGCGCAGGGCGCGACGGTGGCGATCTCGGGCACGCGCCGCGAAGTGCTGGATGCCTTCGCCACCAAGCTCGGCGAGCGCGTTCACGTGCTGCCGTGCAATCTTTCCGACAGCGCGGAAGTCGAGGCCCTGGTGCCCGCGGCGGAAGCGGCGATGGGGCAGGTCGATATCCTGATCGCCAATGCCGGTATCACCCGCGACAACCTGTTCGTGCAATTGCGCGACGAGGATTGGGACGACGTCATCAACGTCAACCTGACGGCGACCTTCCGCCTGGCGCGCGCCGCGACCAAATTGATGATGCGCAAGCGCTTCGGCCGCATCATTGCCATCACCTCGATCGTCGGTGTGACCGGCAATCCCGGACAGGCCAATTACACCGCGTCGAAGGCGGGAATCATCGGCCTGATCAAGACGCTGGGCGGCGAATACGCCAAGCGCAACGTGACCGCCAATTGCATCGCCCCCGGATTCATCAAGACGCCGATGACGGATGCGCTCAACGACAAGCAGCGCGAGACCATCCTGTCGAAGGTTCCTGCAGCACGGCTGGGAACGCCCGAGGACATCGCCGCGGCGGCGGTTTATCTCAGTTCGAACGAGGCGGCTTACGTCACCGGGCAAACCATCCACGTCAACGGCGGAATGGCCATGATTTGAGCCGGTTACGGCCCGATCGATGCGGCGAAGGGCCGTTTCGGGCGGCCGGCCGAGGGCTTGTAGTCAACGGTAGGGAAGTATGATAACCGAACCACCGACGGATGGGCAAACAAGGCCATTGCAGGATTTTGAAACCCTGTATATTGGCGTGGCGACGCCTGCCGTTCGCCGGGCCTTTGTCGGCTACCACCGTGCCGAATCAAGACTATGCGCGATTGCGAAGGAAGTTTAACGACCACGATGGCTCGTATCGTCTTGCGGTATCTTGGGGTCGGGTCCAATGGAACAAGCACGAGGTTGAACGATGAGTGAGATTGGCGAGCGGGTTAAGAAGATTGTGGTCGAGCACCTCGGTGTTGAACCCGAGAAGGTGGTCGATGCGGCAAGTTTCATCGATGACCTTGGCGCTGACAGCCTCGACACCGTCGAGCTTGTGATGGCATTTGAAGAAGAGTTCGGTTGCGAGATTCCCGATGACGCCGCGGAAACGATTCTGACCGTCGGCGACGCGACGAAATTTCTCGAAAAGAACGCGAAAAGCTGACGCCCCCGCGCGGTGCGCATAGAGCCGGACGGGCCGTTGTCGAACGGTCCCCCGGTTTCTTGTTATGGACCGCCAGTTTCGGGCCGGAGTTTTTGATATGAGGCGGGTTGTCGTCACGGGGCTGGGCATGGTTACGCCACTCGGCTGCGGCGTTGACGCAACGTGGACGCGTATCCTCGCCGGCCGGAGCGGCGCCAGGCGAATCGAGACCTTCGAAGTTGCCGATCTCTCCAGCCAGATCGCCTGCGTGATTCCACGCGGCGACGGCAGCGGCGGCACCTTCAATCCGGACCAGTGGATGGAGCCAAAGGACCAGCGCAAGGTCGATGATTTCATCATCTTTGCGATGGCCGCCGCGCGTCAGGCGCTCGACGACGCCGATTGGCATCCCGAGACCGAAGAGGACAAATGCGCGACCGGCACCCTGATCGGGTCCGGAATCGGCGGCCTGTCCGGCATCGCCGATACCGCGCTGCTGCTCAAGGAGCGCGGGCCCCGCAAGGTCTCGCCGTTCTTCATTCCAGGGCGGCTGATCAATCTCGCTTCCGGCTACGTCTCGATCGAGCACGGCCTCAAGGGACCCAACCATTCCGTCGTCACCGCATGTTCGACCGGCGCACACGCGATCGGCGATGCCAGCCGCCTGATCACGCTCGGCGACGCCGAGGTGATGGTGGCGGGCGGAACCGAATCGCCGATCTGCCGGCTGGCGATGGCGGGCTTCTGCGCGGCGCGTGCGCTCTCGACCGCCTTCAACGACACGCCGGAACGGGCTTCGCGTCCCTACGACAAGGATCGCGACGGCTTCGTGATGGGCGAGGGCGCCGGCATCGTGGTGCTCGAGGAATATGAACACGCCAAAAAGCGCGGCGCGAAAATCTACGCCGAGGTGATCGGCTACGGCCTGTCGGGTGACGCCTATCACATCACCTCACCGGCGCCGGACGGCGATGGTGCCTTCCGCAGCATGAGTGCGGCGTTGAAACGCGCTGGGATCAGCGCGTCCGATATCGACTACATCAACGCGCACGGCACCTCGACGCAGATCGGCGACGAGATCGAGCTCGGCGCGGTGGAGCGGTTGCTCGGCAATGCAACTTCCAAGGTGTCGATGTCGTCGACCAAATCGTCGACCGGGCATCTGCTCGGTGCGGCCGGCGCGATCGAGGCGATTTTCAGCATCCTTGCGATTCGCGACAACATCGCCCCGCCCACCATCAATCTGGAAAATCCGTCGGTGGAGACGGCGATCGATCTCGTGCCTCAAGCGGCGCGCCAACGCGAGATCAACGTCGCGTTGTCGAATTCTTTCGGTTTCGGAGGTACCAACGCCTCCGTCATCGTTCGGCGCATAGTTAGTTAGCAAGTGTTTAGAGCGACTCCACCGTTTTGCCGTATTCGGCGATGACTCCTAGACGTGGGCGTATGCTATTGGCCGGGCAGGGGTTTGTCAGGCCACGATTGAACCGGCAGGATTCAGGTTGCATCGATGAGTGAAAGGCCGCCCATTTCCCCCCGGAGCCCGCGCGCTGCGCTGGAGCCCGAGCAGGTACCGCCGCCGCCGAAGCGGTCCGAGCGCGCCCGCAATCTGTTTGTCGTGATCGGTAACGCCATCATCACCATTCTGATCATTTTGATGATCGGCGCGGGGACCGCGTATTATTACGGGCGCCAGCTTTTGGAGACGCCAGGTCCACTGCAGGAAGACAAGATCGTCAATATTCCGGCACGTGCCGGCAAAAGAGACATTGCCGACGCGTTGCAGCGCGAGGGCGTGATCAACGTCAATCCGTGGCTGTTCATCGGCAGCGTGTTTGCGCTGAAGGCGAGTTCCGACCTCAAGCCCGGCGAATACTCGTTCCAGAAGCGCGCCAGCCTGCGCGATGTCATCGCGACCATCGTCGAGGGCAAGGTGGTGCAGCACAGCGTCACCATTCCCGAAGGCTTGACCTCCGAACAGATCGTGGCGCGCCTCACCGACAACGACCTGTTCTCGGGCTCGCTGAAGGAAATGCCGCGCGAGGGCACGCTGCTGCCGGAAACCTATAAATTCCCGCGCGGCACCAGCCGCGAACAGGTAGTCCAGCGCATGCAGCAGACCCAGAAGCGGATGCTCGCGGAAGTCTGGGAACGCCGCAATCCGGACATTCCGGTCAAATCGCCGGAGGCGTTGATTACGCTTGCCTCGATCGTCGAGAAGGAAACCGGCCGGGCCGACGAGCGCAGCCGGGTCGCCGCTGTCTTCACCAACCGGCTGCGACAGAAGATGAAGCTGCAGTCCGATCCGACCATCATCTACGGGCTGGTGGGCGGCAAGGGTACGCTGGGCCGGCCGATCAAGCGCTCCGAGATCACCCAGCCGTCGCCCTACAACACCTATGTGATCGAGGGCTTGCCGCCGGGCCCGATCGCCAATCCCGGCCGCGCCTCGCTCGAGGCGGTCGCCAACCCGGCGCGGACCCGCGACCTGTTCTTCGTCGCCGATGGCAGCGGCGGACATACCTTCACCGAAACCTACGACCAGCATCAGAAAAACGTCGCCAAGCTGCGGGTGCTGGAAAAGCAGATCCAGAACGACACCGTCGAACCGGCCGAAGAGGCCGCACCGCCTGCAGCGGCTGGTACGCCGGCGGCCGACACCAACCCGACGGCGACCACGCCGAAACCGACGGGGACGAAGCGGCAGCCCGCACGTCCGGCGGCGCCTGCGGCAGCCCCCGGCGCCCGCCAGGGCGCGGCGCAATCGACCACCACGGCGCCGGTGGTTCAGCGCTAAGTCAATTCCATCAGGCGTGAATTCGTTTTAAGCTCGCGCCGCACCCCGAGTCTGGCATCTCCCTGTTTTCGGAAAGTTTTACGCGATGGCGCTATCGAGCATGACCGGCTTTGCCCGGAGCAACGGCGCCAGCGGTCCGTACACGTTCGAGTGGGAACTGAAGTCGGTCAACGCCAAGGGCTTTGACCTGCGGCTGCGGCTGCCGCCTGGATGGGACGAACTCGAGGCTTTCGCCAAGAAGCGGGCCGGCGAGGTGCTGTCGCGGGGCACGGTCTACGCCAATCTCAACGTCAAGCGGGCCAACGCGGTCTCGACCATCCGCATCAATGAGGACGTGCTCAACTCGATCGTAAAGGTCGCGGGTGTGCTCGCCGGCAAGATCGATGCGGTTGCGCCCAGCATCGATGGTCTGCTCGGCATCAAGGGCGTCATCGAGGTGGTCGAGCCCGAAAGCGATGAGGCCGAAGACAAGGCGGCCAAAGACGCCGCGGCCGTCGCCTTCGAGCAGGCGCTGGCCAATCTGGTCGAGATGCGCCGCCGTGAGGGCGTCACGCTCGGGCAGATCCTCAACCAGCGCATGGATGAGATCGAGAAGCTCGCGAACAGGGCCGAGGCTGCGCCCGGCCGCAAGCCCGAGGCGATCAGGGCGCGGCTGGCCGAACAGGTCGCAGCGCTGCTGGAAACATCAGATCGTTTCGATCCTGACCGGCTCAATCAGGAAGCGATCATGATCGCGGCCAAAGCCGACATCCGCGAGGAGCTCGACCGCATCGCCTCCCACATCGCCCAGGCCCGCGAGATGATCGGCAAGGGCGGCCCGGTGGGGCGCCGGCTGGATTTTCTCGCCCAGGAGTTCAACCGCGAGGTCAACACCTGCTGCTCGAAATCGAACGATCTGGAGTTGACCAATACCGGGCTCGAGATGAAAAACGTGGTGGAGCAGTTCCGCGAGCAGGTCCAGAATCTGGAGTGAGCGATGACGGCTGGTGGATTCGACGGGGTTGAGCGGCGCGGACTGATGTTCGTGCTGTCCTCACCGTCAGGCGCGGGCAAGACCACGCTGTCGCGGATGCTGATCGACAAGATGCCTGGCCTGAAGATGTCGGTGTCGGCGACCACGCGGCCGATGCGGCCGGGAGAGGTCGACGGGCGCGACTATTTCTTCGTCGACAAACCGAAATTCGAAGCAATGGCCAAGAAGGGCGAATTGCTCGAATGGGCCACCGTGTTCGACAATCGCTATGGAACGCCGCGTGCGCCGGTCGAGGCCGCGCTGTCGGCCGGGCAGGACGTACTGTTCGATATCGACTGGCAGGGCACGCAACAATTGCGCGAGAAAGCCCGCGCCGACGTGGTCAGCGTGTTCATCCTGCCGCCGTCGGCTGCCGACCTCGAAAAGCGCCTGCACACCCGCGCCCAGGATTCAGACGAGGTCATTCGCGGAAGGATGGACCGCGCCACCCACGAACTGAGCCATTGGGCGGAATACGACTACATCGTCATCAACCAGGACGTCGACCATGCCTTCGCCGAGGTGCAGTCGATCCTCAAGGCCGAGCGGCTCAAGCGCGAGCGCCGCACCGGACTGACGGAATTCGTTCGCGGCCTGCAGCGCCAGCTCGAAAAGTAATTCCGACGGCGGTCGCAGGCCGAGTCTATGCCCGGACTACGCGACGCCCGGCCTTACGTATGCGCACTGCGCGCCAATCGCGCCAGCATCTCCGTTACCCGCCGCTCCGGATCGTCGGGCGCGCGCGGATCGCGGGGAACGTCGCGCGGAGTATTGCTGCGCCAGACCGGCGTCTCGTCCGGGAACATCGATGGCGAGTTCCGTTCGGTCGGGATCGAATCCCAGATCGCTCGGCGATCACCGCGCGCTTCCAGCGGGATCGCCTGCGCGCGGCCGAACCGGTAAACCAGACTTGCCGTAATTCCTGCCAGCGCGAGTGCACCAGCCATTACCAGCAGCAGCATCTGCATCGATGCCGACCGTCTTTCCTGCGATGCGTCCGCGGCAGCGAGCGCAACCGGGGGGATGGCGGGCGGCGGGGCCGCTGTGGGATTGGCTTGTAGGCTCTGGGTTTGAAGGCTTGGGGTTTGAAGGTTCTGGGTCTGGAGGCTTTGGGTCTGCGGGTTTTGAGTCTGCGGGATCTGCGATGGCTCGGCCGCAGCAAGGCGCGGACCGCTCGAGGGGCTGACGCCCGAAGATTCCGGCCAGCGCGATGCGATGGACGATGGCGGTTGCGAGTCTGGTGCGGCCGCAATTTGGTTATTTGCGATTTTGGCAACGGGCACGGTGCCCGTGCTCCGCGGCTCGATCAAATCCTCGACGCGCGCCTGCGGCGCGGTCAGTTCGGCGCGCGCGTTGGCGATCGATTTGCGCGCATTGAAGCTCTGCTGCGGCGAAACGGCATTGGCCGCCTCCGCCGATGCGGAATCCGATGCTGCAGGCGCGGATGAAGATTCCTTCGGCGCGGCGCGCGCGGTCTTGTTCTTCGCTTCGCCGATGTACCAGCAATTGCGTTTGGTGGCGTGATCGACCCGGTAATACCAATGACCGCCTGCCGGCAAAGCCCCTTTTGGACGCGTCAGGCAGCTGTCCGCCGTTTTCGCGCTGTTCTCCTTGCTGGTATCTTTGGCGGCATCCTGCGCAACGGCAGCGAAACTGGTTCCCGCCAGAATACTGGCGAAGAACGCCGAGATGAATTTCGCTGAACGCTTTGACATGGCCATCCCCGATGGTGATACGCGACACTTACGTCTCAAGTTTTCGTTAAAGACTTGGGTCGTAATGGGCCGCAATTTCGGAGCGGGTAGGGCATAATTGGGGCTCGCCAGCCCAATATGCGAAGCGGACGGGAGGCTAGAGTCTTTTCCGTTCCGATTGAATCGAACGGGCCTCTAGCTTCTTGATTTGACGCGTTTTCTTGACGCGAACCGGTAGCCACTTCGCTGGAAAACGCTCTAGAAAACAGGCACGAAAGCTATTGTTTGCTGGCCGTCCACGTTCCAGCGCAACCGGTCGATTGCCGGAACGTTCCGGAACCGCTGCGGCCGGAGAGACGGCCGGAACTGGTGACCGTGACGCCGTTGAAATTGCCGACCGTGCGGGCGGAACCGTTGCCGCTGACGCTGCCACTGACGCCCTGGGCGATGATCCTGCCGCTGGTCACGACCACCGCGCCGGTCGTGGTACCGCCGCAGCCGACGGATGTGACCATCCAAGCGCCGTCGAAATTGCCGCCGCCACCACCGCCACTGCGCGAGGCGCGGCGTGGGCTCTCGGCTTCGGACTTGCTGCGCCGTGCGGGCTTCTCCGTCTCAATCGCGCGCGGCGTGGCGCGAGATCCGGACAGTGATTTCTCGTCATTGCCGATACTGCCGCCGGCGCTGCCGGATTGCGCCAGGCTGGCGCTTACTCCGAATGCGGCTGACATCAACAGACTGAACAGAGCAATCCTGAGCGAGCGTTGAACAGCGGCGTTTTGCATAAACAGGTGCCCTCAATTTCTCGAATGTAATGCCGGCTAAGACGAGCGGAAATCAAACGGGATGCTTACTGTTTCGACGCTGTCCACGTTCCGGAACAGCCGTCCGATCGCCTGAACGTTCCGGCGCCGCTGCGGCCCGTGAAACGGCCGGAGCTGCTCCAACTCAAACCCGAGACGGATCCGCCTGACGTCGTAGAGCCACTTGAATTGACCTGACCGGAACTCAATTCACCCGAGATCCTGCCGCCGCTGATTACGAACCGCTCGGTGCTGTTGCCGCAGCCCTGGGATTGGGCAACCCATGTGCCGTCGAAACTGCCGCCGCCGCCGCCACCACCGCCGCTCTTCCGCGAAACGCGACGCGGTTCGTCGGGCTCGGCTCTGGGTTTGCTGCGCCGTGCGGGCTTCTCGGTCTCGACCGCGCGCGGCGTCGTGCGCGATCCCGACAGCGATTTCTCGTCATTGCCGATGCTGCCGCCGGTGCTGCCGGATTGCGCGAAGCCGGTCGTTCCGAACCCAACCGACATCAAAAGGCAGAGCAGACCAACCTTGATCGAACGTTGAACAGCGTTTTGCATAAATCGGTGCTTTCAATGTCTCGAATGTAAAATCTAGCGGCCGGATCCGTCGGCACAGACCGCACCGATGACGCGGCAAGACTTGCCAGCCTTGCTGCACTCGTCAAGCGCGGCCTCCTTGGCGCGCTGGACCGTGTCGCGCTGAACCAGCGAGTAAGAATTCCCCGAGATTGCGAACGCGCCGCAGCGCGATCCATAGAAGCTCAGCTCGAGCGGACATTTGCTCGATCCGCAATTCTTGAGCGCATCGTCGACCGCCGCGCGCCGTGAAGTGTGATTCCAGGAGATGCCCCATTTGTTGCTGTCGGGCCCATAGACGATCGAGCCCCAGGGCTTGAGATCGTCCATCTTGCGTAGCCGCGTCAGCACGCCCTCGGTGGCCTCGCCGGTCGGCGTCATGCTGCTCTTGGCCTGGAACTGGCTGATCGCCAGCCGCATGCCGTTCTTGCTGTCGAGCGGCTCCGGATCGAAATTGTGCTCGTAGAGCCGGTCGCTCAATTCCCTGAGCAGCGCGACGTCCTTGATCGGGATCCGGTCGGGATCGGGGCGCAGCGTGGTGGAGAGCTGCGGCGCCGGTTGCGGTGCGACCGCGACCTGCGGCGAGGCGGGCGAGCTCGGCGCGACAAAGTAGAACGTGCCGTCGATCGGCGAAGACGATACCCAGGGCTGCTGCGCGCCGCCGGTCTCGCGTTTCACCGCGAGGCCGACCTGGTTGAAGGTCTGGAAAATATCGAGGCCCGATTGCTTGATGGTCGCCGCCAGCGCCTTGGTGTAGGGGCTGTTGCCGCCGGTGCCGTCCTGCGCGACGTTGCCGGGCTGCGTCGCGTAGGAGATCAGCGTGCCTTCCGGTGCGCGCATCTGGGCGAGGCCGCCGTCGGAGGCGCGCAGGCCGCGCGCGCCGAACGGATTGTTACGGCAGGCATCGAGGATCACCATGTTGAGCCGCGTGCCCGAGCCCTGCATCTGGCGCAGCACGAGGTTGACGTCCACCATCTGGAAATCGACATCGGCCTCGCGCGTCGGATTGGCGCCGACCGGGACCAGATAGTTCGAACCCGCGACCTGAACGCCGTGGCCGGCGTAGTAGAACAGTGCGACATCGGCGCCCTGGACCTGGCGACCGAAATTCTGCACGGCGGTGTCCATGGCCGATTTGTCGAGATCGAGCTGGGCGCGGCCGCCGACCAGGGTAAAACCGAGACCGGCGAGCGTGCTGGCCATCAGCGCCGCGTCGTTGCGGGGATTGTCGAGCCGGGGAACGTTTTGATAGGCGGAGTTGCCCACCACCAGCGCGATACGTTTCTCGGCGGCGGCGGGCGCGGCTGACAGCAGCGACAGCAGCGACAGCAGAAGCGCCAACGCTGAAAACGCCCAGACCTTGCCGCTGAAAGCCCCGCGCATTTCCAATAATTCCCCGCAATATGGCGGCAAGATAACAGCCTGCGCCGCCCGCGAAAAGCGGGCCGGACGTCCGATCGGTGCGGCCTAATGTTTCGACAGCGTCGTTGCGCGGTGGGTAACGTCGCTGCAAGGCCGAGGCGTGACGCCGGTCGAGCTTTGTGGCAGTTTTCGCCTGACAGGACCAAGAGAGAGGTCCGCGGGGGGATCGCATGATCACGAAGTTCGCCGTATCGCGCGCAATGACGACGACGGTATTTCTATCCGGCCTCATCGCACTGCCCGCGCTGGCCGTTGCAGCCGAGCGGCCTCTCGGCGCCGACCCGGTCGCGGCATGCGCCACATTGTCGGGTGCAGGCAGCGGCGCGATCAAGGTCGACACGGCCGCGTTGACCGAGCCGAAGCCGCTGACCGTCGCGCCGGGCGGACCAACCCCCGCCGCCCGCATCAGCCCCGCGACCCCGCAATTCTGCCGCGTGCTGGGTCATATCGATCCGACCGATCCGAAGGCGCCGCCGATCCGCTTTCAGCTCAATCTGCCGCTGCAATGGAACGGCCGCTCGGTGCAGTATGGCGGCGGCGGGTTCAACGGCGTGTTGATCACCGGGCTCAGCCTGCCGCCGGCCGCCCCCTTCGACAGCGCCTCTCCGCTGGCGCGGGGCTTTGCGACCTACGGCACTGACTCCGGTCACGAGACCAAGCCGGGCGAACCGCCGCAGCTGTTTGCCGCGAACGATGAGGCCTTCGTCAATTTTGCCCATGCCTCCTACAAGAAAGTGCGCGACGCTGCCGCCATGCTGATGGAGCGCGCTTACGGCGCGAAACCCGAGCGGATGTATTTCGTCGGCAGTTCGGAAGGCGGGCGCGAGGGCCTGACCATGGCGCAGCGCTATCCTGCCGACTTCGACGGCATCTTCGCCCGCGTTCCCGTGATCAACTGGGTCGGCCTGCAGCACGCCGGCACCCGCGCGGGCCTCGCGACCATGGGCGAGGGGTGGATTCGCCCGGCGCAGGTCAAGTTCGTGCACGACGCGGTGCTCGCGGCCTGCGATGCGCAGGACGGCGTCGCCGACGCGCTGGTGGAAGATGCGGTCGGCTGCAAGGCGCGTTTCGACCCGGCGAAACTGCTCTGCGCCAGCGGGGCTGGCGGCGACACGTGCCTCAGCGAGGCGCAGCTCATCGCCATTCGTACGCTGCTTTCCCCCTATAAATTCCCGTTCGCGCTCGCCAACGGCATCACCGAATATCCGGGCTGGGGCGTTTCCGGCGAGGGCACGAAATCCTTTGGCCCGACCGGCGGATGGAGCGCGTGGTGGCTGGGCTCCGCGCCTCCGGCGCTGCCGCCGGTGCCCGCCAACGGCATCGCCTGGGTCTACGGTGCGGGCGGCATCGCGCATATCTTCGCGCGCGATCCGAATTTCGATGTCCGCAAATACCGGGTGGAGGATTTTGCCGATCGGGTGCGCGAGGTTTCCGCGCTGATGGATTCGACCAATCCTGACCTCAGCGCGTTCAAGGCCCGTGGCGGCAAGCTCATCATGCTTGAATACATGGCCGACTACGCGCAGAGCCCCTACGCGGGGATCGGTTATTTCGAACAGGTGCAGAAGCGGATGGGTGAGGCGGCGACCGCCGAATTCGCCCGCCTCTATGCCGCGCCCGGTGTCGACCACGTCGGCAGCGGCGCACCGTCGAGTGTCGACATGCTGTCGGTCCTCGTCGACTGGGTCGAAAAAGGCCGCGCTCCTGGCGATCTCGTCGTCGTCGAACAGCAGCCCGCGCTCCCCGTCACGGTCGACCGCTCATTGCCGCTTTGCCGGTGGCCCGCCTGGCCGCAATACAAGGCGGGCGATTCGAAAAGCGCAGCTAGCTTCGTCTGCGCGCGGTGAGGCGGGCGGGAAATCTCGATCCGATCTGAAGGCGAGGTGCTGGCGTTAGCCGGGACTGCCTTGCCGTCAGCTCGCTGTTCCGGCGGCGAAAGCCGCGAACAATGCCTTTCCCTGCGGCCAGTCCTCAAGCTTGCTGGTCTCGTTGATGTGTCCGAGTTCTCCAACCTCGACGATACCGCATCCCCACAGGTTCGCTCTCTCTCGGGCATATTCGACCGTGCCATAGGGATCGTCCACGCTCGCGACGATGAGTGAGGGAAACCTGAATTCCGTCCGCGGCGGATTGGCAAAACTGGCGGCCTCGACGGGGAAGGCCTGGCCTTCCGGGTTCGGAACCGCCACGAGGAATGCGCCAGCCACCGGCGCCGTCGAAACTTGTTGCCAGTGTGCCACCAAAAGGCACCCCAGGCTGTGAGCGACGAGGAGGGGCGCCTGCCGGGCTGCACCAACCGCGCGATCTAGCGCCGCGATCCAGTCATCGAGCACAGGCTGATTCCAGTCCGTCGGCCGGAGGCGCTGCCATCGCGGGTTTGCGTCTTCCCAGCGGGTTTGCCAGTGCAGCTCACCCGATCCTCCGATCCCCGGCACCATAATGATCTCAGCCATGTCCGCTCCGTTATCCCTGTGACGGGACAAAGTTGACGTCTTCCGTTGTGATCGGGAATGGGAAATGATCGGAAAAGAAGCGCGCGCACCGATGGATTTAAGGTTCACCCATGTCATCTCGAGAAAACACCGTCGTAGCCTTGGATCCCACAGACATCGCGATCATCGAAGCCATGCAGGAGGATGGACGTATCGCGATGTCAGAGCTTGGCCGGAGGATCGGACTGTCTCAGCCCGCGACGTCCGAACGGGTCAAGCGACTGGAGGAGCGCGGCGTCATTACCGGCTATGGCGCTCGAATTAATCCTGCCGCGCTGGGCCTCCGAATGATGGCCGTGATCCGCGTGCGCACGACCCACGAACATATTCAGTCCTGCCTGAAGCAGTTCTCCGAAATGCCTCACGTCCTGGAGGTGTTGCGACTGACCGGAGAGGATTGTTTCATCCTCAAGGTTTTCGTGCCGTCCCCGCAGCAACTGGAAACGATCGTGGACGCTGTGGCCAGGCACGGCGCCGTGACGACGTCGCTGGTCCTGCGCAGCGAGCAGCCCAAACCGATCGGTCGCAAGTTGATTCAACTCGCCGGAGCGTGACGACTTCTCTTTCGGTCGTCCCGCACCGTATTATGTTGAGCAGACTCGCTTCAGTTCTTCAGAACGATGCGCCCGACCACCTTGCCGGCGCGCAGTTCGCCGATCCATTTCTGGACGTCGGCCATCGGTTCTTCTTTCATCGGCGTCGGCTTGATCTTGCCGGCGCGCGCCAGCGCCATCAATTCCTTGGCCTCGGCCATCGTGAGGTGACAGTGCACTCAATGGACGCATCGCAGCAATTCGCAAGATCGTGCGCTCATCGCCACGACCGGACGATTTTACCCGCGGCCGATAGTCTCGAGCGGAGTGCGGTAGAGCTCGTTGCTGTCTCCGTCAGTAACGCGCACGGCACATCCTGTCGAACGCAGCTCGGGACGAACGATGCAAAGCTCGTTCGCGAGGCTATCAGCTTTATCGATTGCGTAATCTGTGTTCTCGAGGATCATGCCGCCCTGGTTTTTAAACTCAGCGCCGACGACAAGATCAAAATTGAAGTATGGCATTAGAGCCCCCTGCCAAATTCCAACTGCATGGAATCTAACCTGAGTCTGGTTGGTTCCTTCATTACAACTCTGAGCGTGACATCTGATTGCAGTCGCCTGTTGCGTTTCGGTATCGCGACCGCATCATCGCGTGCACATCGACGAGGGACCCGAGGGTCGCTCGGTTGCAGCATGCTGCCTATGAAGATCGATCTCGATTCGAAAAACGCGCAGCCCCTTCAAACGATGGCAAGCGCAAGCGGCCCAGGATACCTTGCTTGACCTCAAGCCTGTTATTCAACGACCGGACAAGATTCGCTTTGGCCGGTTGAATAGAGGAAGAAAGATCAGGAGCAACACCGCCAGCGATTCCGTGGAACTACGGTGACGGTGCATCTAACTTACCGGTAATGCCTCGGAAGACGCGACAGCGTCGCTGTTGCCGCAATTCATGGCAACGCTGCGCGCCTGCATCGCCTCAGTTCTTCAGAACGATGCGCCCGACGACCTTGCCGGCCCGCAACTCGTCGATCCATTTCTGGACGTCGGCCATCGGTTCTTCCTTCATCGGCGTCGGCTTGATCTTGCCGGCGCGCGCCAGCGCCATCAATTCCCTGGCCTCGGCCAGCGTGCCCACCATGAAGCCTTCGATCGTCATGCGCTTGTAGACCCATTGCACCATCGGCAGGCTGAAATTGCCGCCCATCAGGCCGGAGACCACGATCTTGCCGCCGCGTGCCACGACCGAGACCGCAAAGGCCATCGATTTTTCGTTGCCGGCAAAGTCGACGATCTCGTCGAAGCCGCCCTCGGTCTCCTTGATCATGCGCTTGACCACGTCGGGCTCCGACGGGTCGTAAGCAACCGCGGCGCCGTTCTGCAGGGCGCTCTCGCGCGCGGCTGGGCTTAGGTCCGCCGCCGCGATCTTCTGCGTGAACATCGCCTGCGCGAATGACAGTCCCATCATGCCGACGCCGCCGAGCCCGATCAGCAGCAGATTACGCTGCCGCGGACGATCGAGCAGGCGCTTGAGCGCGCCATAGGCGGTGACGCCGGAGCACATCAGCGTCGCGGCCTGGTTGACCGGCAGCGGATCGTAATCCAGCAAATATTTCGCGTCGGGCACCAGCACGTGGCTGGCAAAGCCGCCGTCGATGGAGACGCCGAGGAAGCGCTGCTTGACGCAGAGATTCTCGTCGCCGTTCGCGCAGTCGCGGCACTGGCCGCAACCGATCCAGGGGAATACCGCCTGCTTCTTTCCGATCAGGTCCTTCGGCGCATCGGGGCCAACTTCCTCGACCACGCCCGCGATCTCATGGCCGAGCGTGAACGGCAGCGTCATGCCGCGCGTGGTATCGAGCTTCTTGCCGCCGCCGAGATCGGCGTAGCCGTCCTGGATGTGCAGGTCGGAGTGGCACAGTCCGCAACGTTCGATGCGGACCAGGACTTCGTTGCCTTGAGGCTTGGGCGTGTCGACGATGGTTTCGCACAGGGGCGCATCGAATTTGACCAGCGATTGGCGTCGCATCAGCGCCATGGCATTTTCTCCTCAGGGAACGTTTGATTTTGTGGTTCGTATATTGGTCAATTCACGGGCCATGGCAACAAAGCCGGATACCGGGATCGTCTCGGCGCGCCGGGTCGCATCGACGCCGGCGGCGGCGGCCAGCCGGGCCGGATCGACCGAGAGCGATTTGAGGCTCTGGCGCAGCATTTTCCGGCGCTGGCCGAAGGCTGCAGCTGCCACCTGCTCGAGCGCGCGGCGGTCGCACGGCTCCGGCGCGCTGCGCGGCACCAGCCGTACCACCGACGACGTAACCTTGGGCTGCGGCACGAAGGCGGCCGGCGATATGTCGAACAGGATCTTGGTCTCGGCGCGCCAGTTGGCGAGCACGGCGAGCCGTCCATAGGCCTCGTCATCTTCTTTCGCGACGATCCGCTCGGCGACCTCGCGCTGAAACATCAGCACCATCATGTCGTACCAGGGCGGCCATGGTTCGATCGAGAGCCAGTCCACCAATAATTGCGTGGCGATGTTGTAGGGCAGGTTGGCGACGATCTTGGCAGGCTCGCCGCCGAGCAGGGGGCGGGGATCGAAATGCTGCGCGTCGGCATGCACGATCTCCAGCCGACCCGGATAGCGTTTGGCGATATAGTCGAGCGGCGCCAGCGCGCGTTCGTCGCGCTCGACCGCGATGACGCGCCGCGCGCCCAGCGCCAGCAACGCGCGCGTCAGCCCGCCGGGGCCGGGGCCGACCTCGATGACGGTGGCGCCCTCGAGTGGACCTGCGGCGCGCGCGATCCGTGCCGTGAGGTTGAGGTCGAGCAGAAAATTCTGGCCGAGCGATTTGCGGGCCGACAGGGAGTGTTCGCGGATGACGTCGCGCAGCGGCGGCAGATCGTCGATCGCGCTCATTCAGGGGTGGAGCCTTTTTGATTTGACGCGTTTTCTTGACGCGAACCGGTATCCACTTCGCTGGAAAACGCTCTGGCCGCCATGCGCGCGGCGAGCCGCAACGCCGCGACGAGGCTCGACGGGTTGGCGCGGCCGGTGCCGGCGATGTCGAACGCGGTGCCGTGATCGGGCGAGGTGCGGATGAACGGCAATCCCAGCGTGACGTTGACGGCGTCCTCGAACGCGATGGTCTTGATCGGGATCAGCGCCTGATCGTGATACATGCAGATCGCGCAGTCGTAGGTTTTTCGTGCGGCTTCGTGAAACATGGTGTCGGCGGGCAACGGCCCCCGGACCTCGATGCCGTCGCGCCGCAGGATGTCGATAGCCGGCGCCACCACCTCGATGTCTTCCATGCCGAGCGAGCCGTCTTCGCCGGCATGCGGATTGAGGCCTGATACGGCCAGGCGAGGGCTGGCGAGGCCAAAGCGGGCCTTCAGGTCGGCCACCGCGATGCGGGCCGTCGTCACGATCAGATCGGTCGAGAGCTGCGCGAGCGCGTTGCGCACCGATAGATGGATCGTCACCGGCACCACCGCGAGCGCCGGCGACCACAGCATCATTACCGGCTGCGGTGCCGCCCCGCCATTGGCGGCGAGCTCGGCGAGAAATTCGGTATGGCCGGGATGCCGGAAGCCGGCGCGGTACAGCACGCTCTTGGCGATCGGGTTGGTGACCACAGCGCTGGCCCGTCCGGCCCGCACATGGTCAACCGCCTGACGGATGGAAGCCAGCGCGGCGCTTGCGCTGGTCGTGTCCGGCTGGCCCGGCGGCGCGGTTGCCGCTTCGCCCGTCGCCACGACAGGCAATGCCCGCGCAAAGGCTGTGGCCGCATCCTCCGGACTGGTGTCCGCGAGTTCGATCTTCAATCCGAGGATCTTCGCCCGCTCGGCGAAGCAGGTGCGATCGCCGAGCAGATAGAACGGCGGGAGGCCCAGTTCGTTACGCCGGAGCCACGCTGCGATGGCGATGTCGGGACCGATGCCCGCAGGCTCGCCGGATGTCAGCGCGAGGGGCTTTGCCATGCATCAACGACATTCGATCATTGCGGCTTTGCGGATCTCGGCCAGGTAGGCTTTCTGCTTCGCCTCGTATTTCTCGATCGTTATCTTTTCGCGGATTTCCCGCTTCTTCGGCGAATCGACGGTAGTCGGTTTCCGCTCGCACAAAACCACCATTTCGACGCCCTGCCTGGTGATTTCCGGTGCGGTCAAATGACCGATCGGCGTCTTGTCGAGCATCTCGCGCAAAGGAGCGGGAAGGTCGGACGACGTGCGCGTGACGCTATCGCGGATCGTGGCATTCTGCATCGACTTGAAGTAGGCGTTGGCCGACTCGCAACTCGTGACGCGTTCACGCAAAGCTTCGGCTTCTCTTTTCCGCGCCTCGACGGCCGCCGGCTGAGATCCGCGCGGAACCAGCAGCACGATCGGCTGCATCTTGTATTGGAAGGCTTCGACCTTGCCCGAATCGCCAGCCTCTTTGGCTTGCTCGTTAATGTCGCGCTCGCTGACCTGGAGGCTCTCCTTGTACCGGCCGCGCACCAGGCTGGTCCAAACCATCTCGGCCTTGAGGCGGGCCTTCAGGGTCTCCGGCCGGATGCCCTGGCTTTCAAGTGATTTTGTCAGCTGCTCGTTCGAGAGCCGCATTCGCGAACCCATCTGGGCGTAGGACTGATCGACATCGCTGGCCGTGGGGTCGACGCCGAACTTTTTGGCTTCCCGGATCTTCACCTTTTCGTCGATCAGCTGGTCGATCACTTCCTGGCGGGGCATCTGCTTGCGGGTTGTCAGGAAGTTCAGCTTGGTGCGCTGCTCGATATCGAGATTGGTGATGGGCTCGCCCGTGACCATACAGGCGATCGATTGCGCGTGCAGGTGAGTGCCGCTGCTGGCGAGCATGGCCAGTGCAACCGAGCAGCCTGCGATCCGGAACCGGAGGCGATGATGTCGAGGCTTGATGGTCTTCATGCTCATGTCAGGCGCATCAACCAATTCGATCCGCAATACGCCGGGAACTGCATGGCTTCCTGCGTTCAAGGCTTCCCACGTTCAAGGCTTCGCCCACGCTACTGAAGGCCGCCGGCGCCGGTGGCCGACGTGGACGAATTCGCGATGGTCCGCAGGCCGATCTGAAGCATGAAGCCGTGGCTGAGGACCGGCGGCGTGGTGCCGGCGGAATAGGTATAGGACGTCACATAATTGGCAGCGAGCACGAAGCAGTCGTCCACATAGCCTGCGCCGATGATGTACTGATTGAGCTTGTTGGCTTCAAGATCCCACCGCGCGGAACCCGAGACCACCCAGTTCGTCGCCAGCTTGACCGACGCGCTGCCGAGCAGCCCCTCGCGCCGGGTCAGGTATCCAAGGGCTGGCTGCTCCGCGTAATTGCCGTACAGCAGGCTGACCGACCAGCGGTCGAATGACGCGCGGCCCTCGGCCTCGAAACGGTTGAGGTTGAGCGTCGCTTCGTCCATGCGCCCACGCACGCTGAACGTATAGGTCCGGTTGGGCGAATAATTGACGCGGGCGACATAGTCGGAGCGCGTGTTCTGCAGGCCGGAATCGACACCGGTATTGGTCAGGTCGGCGACCGCGAACGAGTTCATGCCGAACAGCTGATAGGATTGTCCGAACAGCACGTTGATGCTGCCACCGCGGTCGAATTGCGTGGTCGCCTGCACGCCGACATTGGCGCGGCCGCCGCCCTCGATGCGGTCGTAGCCCGAGAACTTGTCCACCGCGAACAAATTGCTGGCGTCGAACACCATGCTCTGCGCGTCTTCGTTGGGCAGCCTGCCGGCATAGGTCTCGTTGGGGCGGATGATGACCTGCGCGATCGGCTCGATCGTGGTGGTGCCCCAAGGCTGAACGTTGATGAAGGGATAGCGATATTCGAGGCCGACGGTCGGCATCACGCGCAGCGCGGTGGTATCGCCGACAGGCAGGAAATTCGAGACGCCCGGCTGATTCGAAATCGAGGCATCGACGGCGTCGACGCGGGCGATCGCGAACGGCGTCCAGATTTGGCCATAGGGGTCGGTGTACGACCGCCGCCACTGCGCTTCCGCGGTGAACCTTGTGTAGGTGCCGGGGATGCCGCGCAGCAGGCACTGCGAAGGTAGCCGCGCGAGCGGATCGGCGGACGCGGTGGTGCAGAGCGCGTTGGTGTTGGCCAGCGTCGTGATCGGGTCGAACGCCGCGGTCGAGCGCGACAGGCTGGTGAAGTTGGTCTTGTAGCTGACCTCACCGCCGAAGATCGGGCTGTTGATCACGTTGGAATAGTCGACCACCGGATGGATGACCGGAACCTTCTCCTGGCTGCCGGAGAAGCTGAGGTAGTAGATCGTGCGCGCGTCGAAGAAGCTGCGATTGCCGACGCCGGTCAGATAGAGCTGCGAGATCGCTTCGGTCGGCAGGCTCAGGAACGATCCCAACGTATCCCTGTACTGGGCCAGCCGGTAGTCGGACATGAAGAAGTAGTCGGACAACAGCACGCCGTCCCAACCCCAGGTCCATTTGTCGTTGATGGCGAACTGGCCCTTGGTTTCGACGCCGCCGCGGAGGTCGCGGTCGCCGGGCTGGCCAGTGAAGGCGCTGCGATCGAGCTGGTTGATGCCATAGGCGCGGATCGCGTACGAGCCGTTGATCAGGCGCTGGCGGAACTCGCCCTGAAACAGCACGCCTTGCCGGGTCGTGATACGCGGATTGAAGGTCGCGTCGTAGTCCGGCGCAATCGCCCAATAGAACGGCGTTTCCACGCCGTAGCCATAAGGCGTGTACGAGCTGAGGAACGGCATCAGGAAGCCGGTCTTGCGCTTCACGGTGGGATCGGGCGTCGAAAAATACGGCAGGTACGCCATCGGCACACCGAAGAATTCGAGCTGGGCGTTCTCGAAATACAGCATCTTCTCGGTCTGGTCGTGGATGATGCGCGCACCCTTGACCTGCCACAAAGGCGGCTTCTTCGGATCGTCCTTGCAGGGCGCGCAGGCGGTATACACGCCGTTTTCGAACACGGTGTAATTGCCGCTGCTCCGGTCGGCACGGGTTGCCGCCATCCGCGTCGCATCCTCGGTGTCGACGCGCAGCGAATCGACGAAACCGTCACGGTAGTCGTCGCTCAGATCCATGATGTTGGCGTAGGTGACTTTGCCTTCGGCGTCCGTCAGGCGGATGTTGCCCTCGGCATGCAGGCGCTTGGTCTTCTGGTCGTAGATGACCTTGTCGGCCTCGACGCTGGTGCCGTTGTAGAACATCTGCACGTTGCCGACCGCGGACACACGCTGGTTGTTGTAGTCGTAATCGACCTCGACGGCCTGCACGAGCATTTGCCCGTTGTTGTTGGCGGGCCGGGGCGGCGCTTTGGGCGGCCGCGGATTGTAGGTGAAGCCTTGCGCCGAGGCGGGGGCCGTCCAGGCAAGCACCATCGCGCCTGCGAGCGCTAAGCCGGCGAGCAGGGCGATCATTGGGACGCCAACGGTGGCCAAGCGGCTCCGATAGCGGCGCAGCGGGCTGCGCCGCCTGAACGCAGGCGACCTCAACTGGCGGGCGGCGACAACGGCCACTACCCGTCCTCCTGGTACAGCAAGGCCAAAAAACCGGTGAGGCCGCCCACGCAGACGGGCAACCACGCCGCAGCGATGGGATGCATCAACTCAGCCTTGCTCAAATCCTCAGTTACTTTCGACAGAACGTAGAGCAGAAAGCCCGCACCCACGCCACTCAAAACCATCTTTTGCACGCCGCCCATCCGGAAGAAGCGAAGACTGACCGACGCCGCCAACATCACCATTGCAGCCAGCAAAAACGGCTGTGCGATGAGCTTGTGATACTGCAAACGGTAGCCGGCGGTCGCAAATCCCGAGCTCTCCGAAGATCGGATATAGCCGGGGAGTTGCCAAAAAGACACAGTTTCCGGGGTCGAGAAACTGTTGCGAATCTGGGCCGGCGTCAGGGTGGTCGTGATGTACAGGTTTTCCTGTTCGATCGGCGGCTTGTCGAGGGAGTATCGGCGCACTGATTTGAACGCCCAGCGGCCTTCTTCCAGCGCCGCCTCTCGGGCCTCGATTCGTTCCTTGAACTGCAGGTTTGTATCAAACCGGAACACCGTGAGACCGGTCAGCCGCACACCCTGCCGCTCGCTGCGGGCGGCGTTGATGATGGTCTGGCCCTCGCTGTTGATCTGGTTGAGCCAGAATCCGGCAGCGTCCTGGATGCCGCCGCCGGGTGCCGAGCCGAACAGCTCCGCTTCCATCCGCTTGGAGAGTTCGCGCAGGTTCGCCGACATTGGATTGTAGGCGACGGTCGCCGCGGTGCCGAGGATGATCGCGCTGGCGAGCGCGGGCGCAATGAATTGCCAGGCGGAGACGCCGGCGGCGCGCGCCACCACGAGTTCGAGCCGCCGCGACAGCGCAAGGTAGCAGGTCATCGCGCCGATCAGGACGCAGAACGGCATCAGCTTTTCGAGCAGCTGCGGCACGCGGTACAGCGACGTCTGCGCGACCGTGATCGCCGATGCCGACGCCAGCCCCGAGGTCTTGCGCACCATTTCGATGTAGTCGACCAGCACCAGCAGCACGAAGATGCTTGCAAACACGCCCACCGCCGCGACCAGGAAGCGGCCGGCGAAGTATCGTCCAAGCGTGTTGGTCAACATGCTCATGCTGTGGCCGGACGTCCAAAGAGCCGCGCCAGGCGCGCATTCGATTTGTTGATCGCCTCGATCAGTGCGGCCGGCGGTTCCACCACCACGCCGCCGACAATCATCCACAAGCCGATGCCGATCGATGCGAACAGCATCAAATACTGGACCAGCGCGGCGGTCGGATTTTTCACCGCCATGACGGAGCAGGCGAATCCGGCCATGCGCAGGCCGAACACCGCGATAATCGAACCGCCGATCGAAAAGTTGCGGCTCTGCCGCGTGGTGCGCGGCGTGCCCAGAAATGCGAATGTCAGGACCGCAAACGCGAACGGATACACCGGCGCCATCAAGCGGTCGTGCAATTCGGCGTAAAATTGTCCGCCCAATTTCTTGAACACCGGATCGTTTTCATCGGGCGAAACCAGTTCCCAGATGTAGCGTTCGCGAATCCCCAGCACCGCGTCGCGCTGATTGGAGAATTTCGACATGTCGAATGCGTAGCGCCCGAACGCCACCAGCGCGGGGTCGCGTTTTCCCGCCTCGAATCGCTCGAGGTTGCCGTCTTCCAGCACCAGGTACGAGCCATTCTCGTTCTTCAGCACCGTGCCGTGATCGGCGATGATGGTGACGCGTTCTTTCGGATCGCGGCGATCGTCGACGAAGATGCCGGCGAGCACGCCGCCCGGCAGCCGTTCGCGGATGCGAATCGTCAGATTCTGGTCGAGCTGGGCGAAGCGACCGGGCTGCAGGATGTTGGTCAGCACGTCCGCGGTGATCTCGGCGTCCCATTGCTTGATCCGGCGCATGCCGTCGGGAGCGAGATAGGCGCCGATGAAGGCGACCATCAGCGCCACCACGCAGGTGGCGTAGAAGAAGGGACGGAACAGCCGGAACGGCGAGAAGCCGGCGGCGTTCATCACGATGATCTCGGAATCGGTGGCGAGCTTGTTCAGCGTGTGCGAGACCGCGATCATCAGCGCGATCGGCGCGATGATCAGAACCAGCGCGGGAATCACCAGGCTGGTGATGCCGAGGAAGGTGATGATGGTCTGACCCTGGCTGGTCATCAGGTCGATTCCGCGCAACGCCTGCGTAATCCAGATCACGCCCGTCAGGCTGACCAAGACCAGCGCAAACGACGCAAGCGTCGTGCGGAAGATATACTTGTCGATAGACCCCATCGTTTACCGCACGATCCCACCTAGCGTGCCAAAAGAGCGGCTTGCGACCAATCCCGAAACCGGGATCCCCGAGGTCGCGCCGCCAGCCTTTCAGCCGTCTCCACTCTCACTACCATCCCTTTGATCCGTCAACAAAATGGCCGGGCCGTGGCACCCTTAGGATATGGTTAATTATTCGGCGCCTGTGGCCTTGGGGCCACGCAGGCGCTTGGCAGCGCCGCGGCTGACAGGCCATAGTGTGGCAAATCAAGGTCCCGGCTGATCGGGACCGCCACCAAGAGACCATTCTGAATACCGCTCCGTGTATCCTTGGGACCGTTTCCGGTCCCGCAATCAGCCCTGAATTCTGGAGGAATTGCCTATGTCCGACGCCGTCAAGGTCGGCTTTGTCCCGTTTTCCGCGGCGGTTCGCGGCATTCTGGTGGTGTTTTGCGACGATGCGCTGAAGTTCGGCGCGGCGACCCGCAAGGCGCTGGGGTCAGCGGCCGACACCGTCAAGCGGGCGGCGGCGGCCAACCAGTTCAAGGGCAAAAGCGGCGCGGCGCTGGATATTCTGGCGCCGGAGGGAATCAAGGCGCCGCGGCTGATCGTCGTCGGTCTCGGCAAACCGTCGGCGCTGAAGGAGAAGGATTTTCTCAAATTCGGCGGCGTCACCGCCGGCAAGCTCAATGCCGCCAGCGACGCCGTCACCATCATCGCCGAACTGCCCGATGGCGCGATGCAGCCTGATCAGGCCGCCGCCATCGCGGCGGGCGTCCGGCTGCGCGCCTATAAATTCGACCGCTACAAGACCAAGAAAAAGGACGAAAACGGTGCCTTGCGATCAGACGTTTCGATTGCGGTGGCTGACGTTGCCGCCGCTCGCAAAGCCTTCGCGCCGGAATCGCACGTCGTCGACGGCGTGATCATCGCGCGCGAGCTCGTCAACGAGCCGCCGAACGTGCTTTTCCCGATCGAGTTCGCACGCCGCGCCAGTCAGCTCAAGAAGGTCGGCGTCAATGTCGAGGTGCTCGACGTCAAGGCGATGACCAAGCTCGGCATGGGTGCGCTGCTCGGCGTCGGCCAGGGATCGACCCAGCCCAGCCGCACCGTGATCATGCGCTGGAACGGCGGCAAAAAGGGCGAGCAGCCGGTTGCCTTCATCGGCAAGGGCGTCTGTTTCGACACCGGCGGCATTTCCATCAAAGGCGCCGCCAGCATGGAAGACATGAAAGGCGACATGGGGGGAGCTGCCTGCGTCGTCGGCCTGATGCATGCGCTGGCGGCGCGCAAGGCCAAGATCAACGTCGTCGGCGCCATCGGCCTCGTCGAGAACATGCCTGACGGCAATGCCCAGCGTCCCGGCGACATCGTGACCTCGATGTCGGGGCAGACCATCGAGATCATCAACACCGACGCCGAAGGCCGGCTCGTGCTGGCCGACATGCTCTGGCACGTCAACAAGAAGTTCAAGCCGAAATTCATGGTCGATCTGGCCACGCTGACCGGCGCGATCATGGTCGCGCTCGGCACCGAGCATGCCGGCCTGTTCTCCAACAATGACGAGTTGTCGGAACGGCTGAGCAAGGCCGGCCTTGAGACTGGCGAGAAAGTCTGGCGTCTGCCGCTAGGTCCGGAATACGACAAACTGATGGATTCGCAATTTGCCGACATGAAGAATGCCGGTGCACGGTACGGCGGCTCGATCACCGCCGCCCAGTTCCTGCAGCGTTTCGTCGACGATACGCCGTGGGCGCATCTCGACATCGCGGGAACCGCGATGGGCGCGCCGAAAACCGAGATCAATCACAGCTGGGGTTCCGGCTACGGCGTTCGTCTGCTCGACCGGCTGGTCTCGGAATACTACGAAGCCAAAAAATAGCAGCGGAAGAGCTGAGAACTGCATGACGGAAGTCCTGTTCTACCATTTGCAGAACATGTCGCTCGAAAGCGTCCTGCCGCCGCTCCTGGAAAAGTCGCTGGAGCGCGGCTGGCGCGTGGTCGTGCAATCGACATCGCAGGAACGCACCGATGCGCTCGATGCGCATCTGTGGACCTACAGTGACGATTCGTTCCTGCCGCACGCCACCTGGCGCGCCGCCGACGCGCCGGATCAGCCCATCATCCTTTCGACTGAGGAGGGCAATCCGAACCGCGCCAATGTCAGGTTCCTGATCGACAATGCCGCGCTGCCCGCGGATTCCGACAGCTACGAGCGCCTGGTGCTGGTTTTCAACGGCGACGATTCCGACGCGCTGACCGCGGCGCGTGGCGTCTGGACCGATTGCAAGGCCCGCGGCTTCGAGGTGACTTATTGGCAGGCCGACGAGCGGGGCCGCTGGCAGCGCCGACAATAGCGATATAAGACAATTAATGATAATTTGAAGTTTCTTCCGGCGGGCTTGTGGGTAGCCATGGTCGTGCCGCAAAGTGATGTTGGGACAAGTAGTTACATATCAAGGGCGGGGGAGCCTGGGTCTAGCGTGCGAGACGGAACGTTCAATCGAAAGCCATTGCTGGGGTTGCTTCTGCTCGGTCCCGTGATCGCGGGCTGCAGCGGCGCGCCCGACCTGCTTTCGAAGGATGCCGACTGGTTCTCGCGTCCCGGCCGCGTCTTCGTCAAAAACATTTCGATCGAGACGCCGCCGCTGACCCCGGACAAGCCGGTCATGGCGGAAGATCTCGTCTCCGCCGACGGCGGCTGCGCGGGAATGGCGCCGCCACCAGGTGCTGCCGACGCCAATGCGCAGGCGGGTAGTCCGCCGCCCTCGACGACGGGTAGCGTCGCGCTTGGCCATACCGAATGCGACGTGGTCCGCGGCATCGGCGCGCCCGACAGCGTCAACTTCTCGAATAATCCCCGCGGCGATCGCGTTGCGATCGTCACCTATTCGCGCGGCCAGCGCGCCGGCATCTACACCTTCACCGCTGGACGCCTGTCGTCGATCGAGCGCGGGCCCGAGCCGGTGCAACAGCCGAGGGGCGCCAAGCCGAAGCGAAAGCCGGCGGCGACGTAAGGCGCTTTCCATTTTGGCAGAGTCGTAGGGTGGGCAAAGCGCAGCGTGCCCACCAAATTCTTGCGGTGACCGCAATGGTGGGCACGGCGCAGCGCGCCTTTGCCCACCCTACGATTCTTCACGCGTATCGGCGTCATTCGCTAGGAAGGCTTAACCCGTCGCCTCGTCATATTGCGAACTTGCTTCCAGCCAGTCTTCCTCAGCGCGCTGTAGTGCGGTTGCTGCACCCGCCCGGGCCTTGCTGAGCTGGGCGGCCTGCTTCGGATCGCGCGTGAACAGATCCGGCAGCGCGAGGGCGGTGTCGATCTTGGCGATGATGCCGTTGATGCGCGCGATCTCGGCCTCGGCCTCGGCGATTTTCTGCCGCAGCGGCGTGCGCTTTTCAGTTTTGCCGCGCTCGGGTTTTGAGTTTTCTTTCGCGCGCTCATTGCCACGGTCGCGCGAGGCGGGTCTGACGTCGCGGATCGACAGCACCATCCGCCGGTACTCGTCGAGATCGCCGTCATAGGTCGTCACGGTCTGGTTGGCGACCACCCACAATTGATCGGCGCAGGCTTCGATCAGATAGCGGTCATGTGAGACCATGATGACGGCGCCGGGAAATTCATTGATCGCTTCGGCGAGGGCGGCGCGGCTGTCGATGTCCAGATGGTTGGTCGGCTCGTCCAGGATGATCATGTTGGGGCCGTAGAACGTCGCGAGGCCGAGCAGCAGCCGCGCCTTCTCGCCGCCCGACAGGCTCTTCACCAGGGTGTCGCCGGCCTTGCCGGAAAATCCGATGGCGCCGACCCGCGCGCGCACCTTGCTTTCGGGCGTCTCGGGCATCAGCTTGCGGACATGGTCGTAGGGCGAGCCATCCAGGTTGAGTTCGTCGACCTGGTGCTGCGCGAAATAGCCGACCGACAGTTTCTCCGCGCGCGTGATCCGCCCGGAGAATGGCGGCAGCTTGTTCGCGAGCAGTTTTACAAGTGTCGATTTGCCGTTGCCGTTCGATCCCAGGAGCGCGATGCGGTCCTCGGTGTCGATGCGCAGCGTGACGCGGTTGAGCACGGGCTTTTTGGGATCGTAGCCGACCGAGACGTCATCGACCGCGATGATCGGCGGCGACAGCATCTTTTCAGGCGTCGGGAATGAAATCTCGCGCACGTCCTGCGTCACCAGCGCCGTGACCGGCTTCATCCGCTCCAGCATTTTTACGCGCGACTGGGCCTGGCGCGCCTTGGACGCTTTCGCCTTGAAACGGTCGACGAACGCCTGCAGCCGCTTGCGCTCGTCCATCTGCCGCTTGGCGTGCTTGGCGTCGAGCATCTCGCGCGTGGCGCGCTGCTCCTCGAACGATGAATAGGTGCCCTTGTAGAGCGTCAGCTTGCCGCGATCGAGGTGCAGGATCTGGTCGACCGACGTGTCCAGGAGATCGCGGTCATGGCTGATCACGATCACGGTGCGCGGATAATTCGCCAGATGCTCTTCCAGCCAGAGCGTGCCTTCGAGGTCAAGATAGTTGGTGGGCTCGTCGAGCAGCAGCAAATCGGGCGCCGCGAACAGCGTCGCGGCGAGTGCGACGCGCATGCGCCAGCCGCCGGAGAATTCCGAACAGGGGCGGGCCTGGTCCGCGGTCGAGAAGCCGAGGCCCGAGAGGATCGCAGCAGCCCGAGCGGGCGCCGAATGTGCATCGATATCGACCAGCCGGGTCTGGATCTCGGCGATCCGGTGCGGATCGTCGGCAGTCTCGGCTTCCTGCAGCAACGCGTCGCGCTCGAGGTCGGCCTTTAGCACGACATTGATGAGGCTTTCCGGCCCGTCGGGGGCTTCCTGCGCAAGGCTGCCGATGCGCCAGCGCGGAGGTATCGAGATGCTGCCGGATTCGGTCGGCAGATCACCGCGAATCGCATGAAACAGCGTCGATTTGCCGACGCCGTTGCGGCCGACGAAGCCGACGCGCGCGCCGGGCACGATCTGTACCGAGCTGTCCTCGATCAAAAGCCGTCCGGCAATCCGGATCGAGATATCTGTGATTGAAAGCATGCGGCCTTGTCACCGGACCGGCTGCCAAACGCAACCGATTTATGTGACGAACAGGCGCTCCCAAGGCTTAGGCGTTCCTGAGGCTCCCGATACAGGTTAATGCCGCTCGTTTTCACGCCGGCGGAGCTCATTGATCAATTGCTGCAAGCGGGGCGAGAGTTCGGTTTCCGGACGCATATACTGCTGCAACCGTTCGCCGACGGCATCGCAGATCGATCGCGAAGTCCGGTGATCGATCTGCTCGAAAACGGGATTGATTCGGCTATCCATGGCGAGTTCCAGCATTGCTTTTGAGTAAGTCTGAGTAAGTTGCTGCAGGATCAAGTCACGAGGCTGCGATTTGTTTCCGGTTGCAGAACTCCGATGCATGCATCTGAGGGGAGGCTGGGGAGCTGCGTCCCACTGGTTCCCTGTATGGACGGGGCAATGGGGGCTGCCGAAGAGGACGCGGCCACTCAACGAAGCCGCGGCAATGCAACGCGATCGATTGCGAAATGCGATCATCCGATCGCGAAGCATGATCGTTTGAGTGAGGTTTCGGCGCGGAGGGCGCGCCATCCGTGAGCTCGCTTCTGGTCGGCCCACAAGGCGTCCGATTGCCTGAAAGCCTAACGTGCTGAACGCCTTCGCGCCGACGTGAAATGGTTGCAATCAAGGGCTCGAAGCGTTTTCGGCCGTAAGTCCGGCCCGCGGTAAGGGGCTGACCAACGAAAACACGTCAAAAACGCGGCATTGGGTCGCTTGCCGTCGCAGGACTGCGCCGATATAAGCCCCCAACTCCCAATCAGTGTTTGCAAGGACGTAACTATGGCGATGGAACGCACTTTCTCGATCATCAAACCCGACGCGACCGAGCGCAATCTGACCGGCGCCGTCAACGCGTTGATCGAGAAGGCGGGGCTTCGGATCGTGGCCCAGAAGCGCATTCGCATGACGCGCGAGCAGGCCGAAACCTTTTACGCGGTCCACAAGGCGCGTCCGTTCTTTGGCGAACTGGTCGACTTCATGACGTCGGGCCCGGTCGTGGTGCAGGTGTTGCAGGGCGAGGGTGCGGTGCTGAAATATCGCGACGTGATGGGCGCCACCGATCCGTCGAAGGCGGCCGAGGGCACGATCCGCAAGGTTCACGCCAAGTCGATCGGCGAAAACTCGGTGCATGGTTCGGACGCGACGGAAACGGCCGCGATCGAAATCGCGCAGTTCTTTTCCGGTAACGAAATCGTCGGTTAATTCAAAACGAGCGGCGCGCAAGCGCCGCCCAGGACGGCCGAGCGCCGGGGGGAGCATGCTGTGAACTGGGTGCTGCAAATTTTCGATCCGGCGACGATCTCGACTTTCTTCACGCAGTTTCAGGCCGAGATGCAGCAGCCCGCCTTCTGGGTCGCGCTCGGCAAGATCATGTGGATCAACATCCTGCTGTCGGGCGACAATGCGCTCGTCATCGCGATGGCATGCCGCGGGCTGCCGCCGCGCCAGCGGTTCTGGGGCATGATCCTCGGCGCCGGCGTCGCCGTTGGGCTGCGCATCATCTTCACCGGCATCGTCGTGTCGCTGATGGCGCTGCCGTTCCTCAAGCTGGTCGGTGGCCTGGCGCTGCTCTACATCGCGGCCAAGCTGCTGGTGCCCGAAGATGAAGGTGAGGGCGACGTTCACGCGGCGGCGCATCTGTGGGCGGCCGTGCGGATCGTGGCGATCGCCGACATCGTGATGAGCCTCGACAACGTGATCGCGGTCGCGGCGGCCGCCAATGGCAGCATTCCGTTGCTGGTGATCGGCCTTGCGATCAGCGTTCCCCTGATCGTTGCCGGTGCGGCGCTGATCATGGCGTTGCTGACGCGCATGCCGGCTCTGGTATGGGCCGGTGCAGGCCTGCTCGGCTGGGTCGCCGGCGAGGTGATGGCCACCGATCCTGCCGTCGTTCCCTATTTGCGTGCGCTTTCCGATGGGCCGATCGGCGTTTCGCTCGACCGCGTTTTCAGCCCGATCGGCTTGCACTTCGCCAATGGCGGTCATGGTGCCGAAGTGGTGTGCGGCCTGATCGGCATCGCGATCGTGCTGGTGATCGGTTCGATGTGGCGCAAGAGCGCGCAGCAGAAACACGCCGCCGAGCACGCCGCCAAGGCGGCGTAGGTGTTCAGACAGCGAAATGCGTAGCGAACTGCTCGCATCGCGACACGGAAACGCCCGGGAATCTCCCGGGCGTTTTTTTTGATGTGAGCTCGAAGTTCTCGGTGATCCGTCGCGCTGCTTCATCTCCCCTGGGGCCACTCATTCGGGCGCAGCGATGCGGATGGGCCGTGTTCCGACCGGAGCGCCGGTCTGGCGGTCGATGGTGACGGGATCAATCTCCGTTCCGGTCTCTGCGTCGAAGAACCGGGTCACCTTGCCCCCGCTGCGGTGCTTGCGTCCCCACGCGCCGATCGCAAACAGCACCGGCAAAAAGTCGCGGCCGGCTTCCGTAAGCACATATTCGTCGCGCGGCGGACGGTCGGAATAGCGGCGTTTCTCGAGCAGCCCCTCATCAGTCAGGGCTGCAAGCCGCCCCGTCAGCATCGTCGGCGCGATGCCGAGGCTCTTGCGGAAATCATCGAAGCGGCTCAGCCCCGCATGGGCGTCGCGCATGATCAGCATGCTCCATGCGTCCCCCACAAGCGCCAGGCTCCGGGCGATCAGGCATGGCTGGTTCGAAAGATTCTTCATGTCCATATCTTTTTAGTAGTGACTTGATATCGATTTGATAGTAACTGATTGTCCATCGAGGTTCCACGGCAAAATGAAAGCAGAGGCCGATGAGCGAGACAGAATGCGGTATTGCCCTGGTTACGGGGGCTTCCTCGGGCATCGGGCTGGTGACGGCACAAGCGCTGCGCCGCGATGGCTACCGTGTCTTCGGCACCAGCCGGAAGCCGATGCCCGACACCGCGGATGGGATCACGATGCTGATCTGCGACGTGAGCAACGATGCATCCGTGCAGGGCGTCGTCGACGAGGTTCTAAGCCGAGCAGGTCGGATCGATCTTCTCGTCAACAATGCCGGGATCGGATTGCTGGGCGGCGCTGAGGAATCCACGATGTCACAGGCGAAAGCCGTGTTCGACGTCAACGTGTTCGGCATCATACGAATGACAAATGCGGTCCTGCCGGTGATGAGACGGCAACGCAGAGGCCGGATCGTCAATCTCAGTTCCATACTCGGGCTGATCCCCGCTCCCTATAACGCTCTCTACGCATCGACCAAGCACGCCATCGAAGGCTATTCGGAATCTCTCGATCACGAAGTGCGAACGCAGGGCATCCGCATCGTGCTGGTCGAACCCGGCGTGACCCGCACGTCCTTCGAAGAGAACATCACGCGACCGGACCGGCCGCTTGCGGTCTACGATACGATTCGCGCCGACGCGGCGAAGCTGATGCGCGAGATCGTCGCGAAAGGCGATGCACCCGAGGTTGTTGCCGCAGCCGTCGTGAGGGCCGCCAATGCGGCATCGCCGAAGAGACGCTACACGGCCGGAAAAGCTGCAGGACAGATTCGTTTCATGCGCCGCTTCCTGCCTGAGTCCTTCGTCGACAAGAACCTTCGAAAATTCAGCAGACTTCCCGATTGAGCTGCATCGCATTACTGGCGCTGCCGGCTCACCACAGAACGAAAGTTGATCTGATGAAATCGTTCCTGATCGATCGCTATGCAAGCGCGTATCAGGCGGAAGCCTGACGCCTGGCTTCACGCGCTAGCGCCGCACGATCGATCCAGAGCGTCCGACCAGCCGGGCCAGTTGCTTGAAGCGGCTGCCGACGCGGTCGGCGACCAGATCGACCATCCGGTGCTCGAACACCAGCATCAGCTTGCGGCCCTGGCTGCGGAAATGCGTCGCGGGCAGCACACCGGTTCGCGCCGCCGAGATCAGATGCGCAACGCGGAACGCCGCGCCCAGCATTCTGGCGCGCTCGTCCATCGCCGGTGGCACCAGCTCGCGGATCCGCGCCGGCGGTTCGTTTTCCTCGCTGAGACCGGCGTAGCGATAAAACACCGACAGCGCGACAAAGGCGCGGCCCTGGTGACTGATCGAGCCGAAATTGCCGTTGGTGATCAGGCTCAGCGTCTCTTCGCCGCGATGGTCCGGATGCACCCGCCAGCCGATGTCGGACAGCAGGCATGCGGCGTGGCGCAGCCGGCGTTCCTCAGGCGTTTCGCGCAGCTTGACGACCCTGACCAGACGATCGGTCCACGAGACCAGTTCTTCGGCATGGCGGGCGGAGCGCGACAACAGCTGGTTCAGCGTCTGCGCGGCGCAGATGAATCCATCGAGGGCGCGTTCGGATGGCGGCAGCTTTTCGTACAACAGCCCCTCGCGCACGCCGAAGGTCGAGAACACGATGGTCTTGGGCCTGGCAACGCGAATGATGTGTTCGAGCACCAGCGCCGCGTAGGTCAGCAGCGGCCGCCGCGCGTCGGAGATCATCTCGATATTAGCCAGCATGTTGGCCGCAGCCAGCCGCCTCAGCCTCTGCGCGAAGTCGAGCGCTTCCGCCGCCGGGATCGAATAACCGTGCATCACCCGCAGCGGGTAGTCGCTCTGGATGATGTGGATGCGCGCCAGCGCGCGCCAGGTGCCGCCGACCGCATAGAAGGTACGGCCGTGGCCGGCCTTGAGCTGGGCGACGTCGGACAGTTCGTCGGAGACGATCCGCTCGGCACGTTTGAGCGATTTGTCCGACAGGTCCTGCAGCGCCAGGCTTCCGAGCGGCAGCGTGACGCCGCTGCGGACGCGGTTGCGGTGCACGTCGATCAGTTCGAGCGAACCGCCGCCGAGATCGCCGACGATGCCGTCGGGATCGTGCACGCCGGAGACGACGCCGAGCGCCGACAATTTGGCCTCGCGCGGTCCCGACAGGATCTGAATGGTGGCGCCGCAGATGCGCTCGGCCTTGGCGATGAAATCGGGGCCGTTGGAGGCGTCGCGGCAGGCCGCCGTGGCGATCGCATAGACGCGGCCGACCTTCTGGATCCTGCACAACGCGCGAAACCGCCGCAGCGCGGTCAACGCCTTGGCGACGGCGTCGGTCGCCAGCAGCCCGGTGGTCTGAACCTCGCGGCCGAGCCCGCACAGCGCCTTCTCGTTGAAGATCGTGACGAGGCTGCGCGCCATCGTTTCATAGACGACGAGACGAACCGAGTTCGAACCGATATCGATGACGGCGACGCTGGTCGAGCGCTTGCGCGGCCGCTTCACCGCCAATCCCCCATATGACGCAACTCGCTAGGACGAATGCTGACGCTCATTACGGCGCGTGAGGCGGCGCGGCGAAGATTCCTTGAGAGACTTTCCACGGCCTGACAGACTCGGATTCGTCATGAAGTAGTTGTGCAGATTGAACGGCTCTTCGCCTTTCGCGGCCTTCATACGCGTTGAAGACCCGTCCGGCAACAATTGCCAGCTTTGCTCGGTATCCTTCAGGTTCGCGACCATGATCTGTTCGAGAACCTGCTGATGCACCGTAGGATTTTGCAGCGGGCAGAGCACCTCGACGCGGCGGTCCAGGTTCCGCGGCATCATGTCGGCGGACGAGATATACACAGCAGCTTTTGTGCTCGGCAGGCCTTGACCCATGCCGAAGCAGTAGATTCGGCCGTGTTCGAGGAACCGGCCGATGATGGATTTGACGCGGATGTTCTCGGAAAGTCCGGGTAGTCCGGGCCGCAGGCAGCAGATGCCGCGCACCACGAGCTCGATAGCGACGCCGGCCTGCGAGGCCTCGTACAGCGCATCGATGATATCAGGGTCGACCAGCGAGTTCATCTTCATCCAGATCGCGCCGGGCTTGCCGTGGCGGGCGTAATTGGATTCGCCCTTGATGTGTTCGATGATGCGGTTGCGCAGCGTCAGCGGCGACACCGCCATGCGCTCGATGTCGCTGGGCTCGGCGTAGCCGGTGATGTAGTTGAACACCCGCGCCGCATCGCGCCCGATGATCGGGTCCGAGGTGAAGTAGGACAGGTCGGTATAGATGCGCGCGGTGACCGGGTGATAATTGCCGGTGCCGGTGTGGACATAGGTGGTGAGGTTGCCGCCCTCGCGGCGCACCACCATCGACAATTTGGCGTGGGTCTTCAGTTCGATGAACCCGTACACCACCTGCACGCCGGCGCGTTCGAGGTCGCGCGCCCAGCGGATATTGGCTTCCTCGTCGAACCGGGCCTTCAGTTCGATCAAGGCGGTCACCGACTTGCCGGCTTCGGCGGCTTCGGCCAGGGCCCGCACGATCGGCGAGTTGTTCGAGGTGCGGTAGAGCGTCTGCTTGATCGCGACAACGTCGGGGTCGCGGGCGGCCTGTTGCAGGAATTGCACGACGACGTCGAAGGATTCATAGGGGTGATGAACCACCAGATCCTTTTGCCGGATCGCGGCGAAGATATCGCCACCATGGTCGCGCACCCGCTCGGGATGGCGCGGCACATAGGGCACGAATTCGAGGTCGGGCCGGTCGAGCCGCGTCAGTTGCGACAGTTCGTTCATCGCCAGCACGCCGTCGACCAGGAAAATCTCGTCATCGGCGGTGGACAGCGCCTGCTGCACGAAGGCGCGAAGCTCTTCCGGCATTTTGGCTTCGATCTCGAGCCGGATCACCGATCCGCGCCGCCGCCGCTTCAGCGCGGTCTCGAACAGGCGGACCAGATCTTCGGCCTCTTCCTCGATTTCCAGTTCGGAGTCGCGGATGATGCGGAAGGCGCCCTGGCCCTTGACGGTGTAGCCGGGGAACAGGCGGCCGATGAACAGGCCGGTGGCCTGTTCCAGCGTGATCAGGCGCACCGCGCCGTCCTTGCCCGCGGGCATGCGGATGAAACGGTCGATCTTGCCGGGCATGCGGATCAGCGCGTTCATCGGCTTGCCGTCGGACACCCGCGACAAATGCAGCGCGATCGTGAAACCAAGGCTCGGGATGAACGGGAAGGGGTGCGCCGGATCGATCGCGAGCGGCGTCAGCAGCGGGAAGATGTTGTGGAGGAAGTGATCCTCGATCCAGGTCCGCTCGGCCTTGGTGACGTCGTGGCTGTCGACCAAAATGATGCCGGTCTGGGACAGAATGGTGCGCAGATCGCTCCAGATCGCCTGCTGGTCGGAGGCGAGTTCCGAAACCGTCTGGTTGATGCGGACAAGCTGCTCGGAGGGGGTCAGGCCATCCGGGCTGCGTTCGGCAATACCTTCGCGGACCTGTGCCTTGATACCGGCGACACGGACCATGAAGAACTCATCAAGGTTATTGGCAGAAATCGACAGGAACCGGACCCGCTCCAGCGTGGGATGGCCGGGATTGACGGCTTCCTCGAGCACCCGGCGATTGAAATGCAGCCAGGACAGCTCGCGATTGATGAACCGCTCCGGGCTGGTGGCGATCGCCAACGGGGCTTCGGCAACTACGTCTTTTTCTTTTATTTCAACAACTTGTGCCGAGTCCATGAAGTTTCGATCCATCTCAGTTGGAGCGCAGCGCCAATCTAGGCGGATGCCGTGCGCACCATGTGATAGTTGGATGACGTTTCGATGACATTGATGTTCCGCCGGCCGCCGCCGTCAAGGCGGCGGGGGCGTGACATGGCGCGCAGCGGCAGCAAGCGCCCGTCAGGCGTTGCGGAGCAGTTCGGCTGCCAGTGCCCGGGTCACCGGCCGGCCGAGCCGCAGCGCCTCGCTATCCAGCAAGTCGATGGCCTGGCGCGCGGCCGCATAGGACCGCTCGATCCGGCTGGCGAGATAGCTCACGACCGTCTCGTCGATGCTCATCTGACGGTCGGCGCAAAATTTGATGATCAGGCCGCGGAACAGCAAATCGTCGGGCGGCAATAGCGGCACCGTCGGCACCGCGCGCAGCCGCGACCGCAGATCGCGCAGCTCGACCTCGAAGGCCGATGGCGCAATCCGCGCCGTCATCAGAATGGAGGCTTCGTCTTCCCGCCCCAGATTCATCAGGTGGAACATCGCGCGCTCGTCGAAATCCCCCGGTTTCAGGTCCTCGACCACCAGCGCCCCCGTGGCGAGCGCGCCCGGTACGGCGGTGGGCGTCAGAGCGTGTGCGGATGTCGAGCGGGCGCCGGCTTGCTCGGCCCAGATCGCGGCGAGGTGGCTCTTGCCGGAGCCTTCCGGGCCCACCAGCAGCATGATGCGGTTGGGCCAGTCGGGCCAGCTTTCGATCAGCGCCAGGCCCGCCTCATTGGCCGGCCCTTCCAGAAAATTGTCGCGGGTCAGGCTTTCGGCGTGCGGCAGCGCAAAGGCAAGCTGACGGGGTTGAACGCGAACTGCCACGCAAGTCTCCGGAACCATAGCGTTTTCAAGCGAAGTGGTACCGGTTCGCGTGAAGAAAACGCGTAAAACAAAACGCTTCAGGGGCAGGCCTATTTGGCCTCGATCGTACTCATGTGCCGCACCCACTCCACGAGATAGAGGGAGACGGAAACCAAAGTAAAGACCGTAACAAAACCCATCAGGATCAGGTCGTATGGCGTCGGCTTGAAGTTGAAGCCGAGCGACGCCAGCACCAGGGCGGCGAACGCCACCTGCGCCACCGTGTTGAGCTTCGAGACCATCAAGGGTTTCATCGGGATAGGCTTGTCGAACAACCATGACACAATCACGGCGGTGACGATCATGATGTCGCGCGACACCACCAGGATCACGATCCACAGCGGCACCGCGCCCCAGATTCCGAGCGAGACGTAGATCGAGACCAAAAGCGCCTTGTCGGCGAGGGGATCGAGCAGGGCGCCGAGCTCGCTGGTCATATTGAAGCGCTTGGCGAGGAAACCGTCGACCGCGTCGCTGACACCGGCAATCACGAAGATCGCGAACGCGATCTCCATCTGCCTCGAGGCGATCGCCCAGACGATAATGGGCACCAGGATGATGCGACCCAGCGTAATGATATTCGGAATATTCAACTCGGTCGCTTCCCGGCTACCTGGCCACCGGCCCTGATTACGTAACAGATCCGGCCCTTTGCGGGGCAGGCCGGTTGTTATCTACATAGTATATGCATCCGGTCCTTGCGAGCCATTGCAGGATCGCCGAAATCCTCGTAACCAGCCGTCTTCTGACGGGAATTGAGCATGATCGACCGCAAAAACGGGCTCACTTACGCCGATTCGGGCGTCGATATCGATGCGGGCAATCGCCTCGTCGATCTCATCAAGCCGATGGTGCGTGCCACCGCCCGCGCCGGCGCCGACGCCGAAATCGGCGGCTTTGGCGGGCTGTTCGACCTCAAGGCGGCAGGCTTCACGGACCCGGTGCTGGTGGCCGCGACCGACGGCGTTGGCACCAAGGTCAAGATCGCGATCGAGACCGGCCTGCATGGCGGAATCGGCATCGACCTGGTGGCGATGTCGGTCAACGACCTCGTGGTGCAGGGCGCCGAACCGCTGTTCTTCCTCGACTATTTCGCCTGCGGCAAGCTCGATCCGGAAGCTGCGGCGGCCATCGTGGCGGGTGTCGCCGAGGGCTGCCGGGAGTCCGGCTGCGCCCTGATCGGCGGCGAGACCGCGGAAATGCCCGGCCTCTACAAGGACGGCGATTACGACCTCGCAGGGTTTGCTGTGGGGGCGGCCGAACGCGGCGCGCTGCTGCCGAGTCCGGATATTGCGATCGGCGACGCGGTGATCGGCTTGGCGTCCTCGGGCGTGCATTCCAACGGCTTCTCTCTGGTCCGTAAAATCGTCGAGAATTCCGGCCTTGGCTTCGACGCCCCGGCGCCGTTCTCGCCCGTCATGACGCTCGGCGGCGCGCTGCTGGCGCCGACGCGGCTCTATGTGAAATCTTGCCTGCGCGCGATCCGCGAAACCGGGGCCATCAAGGGCCTCGCCCACATCACCGGCGGCGGCTTCACCGACAACATTCCGCGCGTGCTGCCCAAGCATCTAGGCGTCGGCATCGATCTGGCGCGGCTGCCGGTATTGCCGGTCTTCAAATGGCTGGCCGAGCAGGGCGGCATCGCCGAACTCGAATTGTTGCGCACCTTCAACTGCGGCATCGGCATGGTCGCGATCGTCAAGCCGGATGCGGTCGACAGGGTCACCGAGATCCTCACCGAGGGCGGCGAGACCGTCGCCCTGCTCGGCGAAGTGATCGCGGCGCAAAGTGACGATCGGGGCGAGCACCGCGTGGTCTATAACGGTCATCTGGATCTGTCGCGGTGACGCCGTGAAGCGCCGCGTCGCCATTCTGATCTCCGGGCGCGGATCGAACATGGCCGCGCTGATCGACGCGGCCAAGCTTGCGGATTTCCCGGCCGAAATCGTCACCGTGATTTCCAACCGCGCCGACGCCGGCGGCCTGGAAAAGGCTGCTGCGAGCGGTATTCCCACGACCGTCATCGAGAGCAAGCCGTTCGGCAAGGACCGCGCCGGCTTCGAGGCGGTGCTGCAGCGGGCGCTTGATGAAAAGAATGTCGAGCTGATTTGCCTAGGCGGGTTCATGCGGCTGTTCACCGCCGAATTCGTCAAACGCTGGTACGGCAAAATGCTCAACATCCACCCCTCGCTGCTGCCGTCCTTTCCGGGCCTCGATCCGCACGGCCAGGCGCTCACGACCGGCGTGAAGATTTCAGGCGCCACCGTGCATTTCGTGATCCCGGAAACCGACGCGGGGCCGATTGTGATGCAGGGCGCGGTCGCGGTGGCCGATGGCGACACCGCCGAGACCCTGTCGCAGCGCATCCTCGGCATCGAGCACCGCATCTATCCCGAGGCGCTGCGGCTGCTCGCCAGCGGCAAGGTCCGCCTCGAAGGCGATATCTGCAAGGTCTCGGGACAGGCCGCGCCGGACGGAACCCTGATTTGGCCCGCGGTGTGATGCGGCGGTCGGCTAACGCGCAGGCTGTGCGGCAGGCGGTGGCCAGCGCTGGTCAAGCGAGGTCGGCGCCGGAGGTTGCGGCTGGGGCGCGCTGGCGGGCTGCGCTGGCTTGGGCCGCGCGGCCGCTACGGCTGGTGCGGGGGCGGGGCCTGCAAAACAGCTGATCGAGCCGATCGTGGTCGAGCCATATTGCACATAGCCGCTGGTCTGCTGCGGTGAGTGCGGCGCATTGATCGGCAGGTAGACCATGCAGACCGTGCCGTCGACCGGATCGCGCAATCGCTGGATGACGGTATCTTTCAACGGCCCTCCGAACTGCCGCTCGATCTGCATGGTCGGCATCTTACTCCAGTCCACCGGCTGGGCGTGCGCAAGCGGCGGCGACAGCGCAAGGCTTGCCGCACACACGCACCATGTGGACAGGGCGCGCCGCCGGCCCTGTATTCGTCGACTTCGCCGCATCGCTGAGTGTCGCGGCTCAGAATTCAGCGGCCATGCCGACACGGCCGATATGTTCGGTGCCGCCGCCGTTCGAATAGCTGCCGAACAGCACGGTCGGTGCCGGGGTGTTGAGGCGATACGCAAGCCCGAAGCCCGCGCCATAGGCGCCCCGATAGGCGCCGCCGGTCGCCGATACCGTAAGCTTGCCTGCGGCGGAAGGCATCACGACGGGGGCGAGGGCCGCGCTGGCAGCGATGCCGCGGCGCGCTTCGGTGCGGTTGGCATCGACCTGGCTTTGCACGCCATTGAGCTGGGTTTGCAGCCCGGTGACCTGACTTTGCAGGCCGGTGACCTGGGTCTGCAATCCGTTGGCCTGACTCTGCAGCCCGTTGGTTTGGGTCTGCAACCCCGCGGCCTGCGACTGGAAATTGGCCGTCGCGCTGTTGAGCTGGCTGACATTCGCAGCGTCCGTCGCGCTGACGCCGGCGGCGACGTTGGTGACGCGCCGCTCATTGCCGGCGGAGCCGACGGAGACCGTATTGGCGGCGGTGGCGGTCGAATTGGCGCCGATGGCGACGGAGTTGGTGGCGGTGGCGGAGGCATTGACGCCGACCGCAACGGCGCCGGTCGCCGTGGCGTTGGCGCTGGTGCCAAATGCCGCGCTGTTGACCCCCGATGCGGCACTGCTGGCGCCGGCGGCCACGCTGTTGGTTCCGGACGCGGCGCTGTTGTACCCAAACGACGAGCTGTGTTGACCCCCGGCATTGGCGCCGCCGCCGACCGCCGTCGCGCTGAGGGCGCCGGCAACCGTGTTGGCGCCGAGCGCTGTGGCGTTATTGAAGTTTGCGGCTGCGCTGTCGCCAAGTGCCGAGGCGCTGATGGCGGTCCCGCTGGCGCCGTTACCGACGGCAACGCTGTTACTGCCAAGATTTGTATTTGCACTGACACCAATCGAGATGCCGCTCGTGCTGGTCGCATTGGCGCCGATCGCGATGGCGCCGGATCCAAGCGCGGACGAACTGCTCCCGATCGCAACACCGCTGACGCCACCACCCACCGACGCTCCGACGCCGACCGCGATCGCGCCGGATCCGTTCGCACTCGCGGCTGCTCCGCCCGAACCGCTGGCTGCGATCGCGCCAACACCGACGGCGCCTCCGTTGTTGATCTCGGCGCCGCCGTAGGTGACGCCGTCCTCGACGGCCAGCGCGCTCGAGATCGGCAATGCCATGGCGCCGATCAATGCGAGGATCGCAGGCTTTGCAAACTTGATCATAAATCCCCCTGAAATTTCCGGTCTCCCGCAGGGCTTATTCGACTGAGCGCAAACCGTCGTATCCCCGGCGGCATTGGTTATGAACAGGATGGCACCGGCCGGGCAATTTCATCGGATGTTGCGGATGCGTCACAGGAAAGCGGCGGCGGCGACGGGAAAACATGAATTGCATGGCGCCAACGGCACCTCAGGGGAGCGCCACGATGCGCAGCGATCGCCCGGTATCGATGTTCACGCGATGTTTGTGTGTTGAACTTTATCTTCTGGCCGCTGACCTATGATGAAGCCAGCCGCGCGGGACCCAAGAACATTATGAACAGAGTCGTTTTCTCGACCGATGATTTGTCCACCGAACTCGACGACAACGGTCGCTTCAAGCTCTGGAGAGAGCTTCATAGCGACCTCTATTGCGCGTTCGACTATTCAAGGCTCAACGGCCCGGTGTTTTCGGCGCGCTATCAATTCTCCCAGTACGGCAACGTGAGGGCCAGTCGGTTCAGCAGCGGTGCGATAAATGCGTTAGCGCGAACGCCGCGGCACATTGCCAACGACACCACTGAACTCTTTGCCTTCACGTTCAATCATGCCCGCGAACCGGTATCGATACGATGCGAGCTGACGAACCGTGAATGCGTCATGGCGCCGGGCGGGGCAACATTTTATACCGCAGACAACGCAGGCATATGTCAAAGCAAGGCCGGGTTGAAATCTACGACCGTCGCAGTGGCACGCCAAAATCTCATTGAACTGGTTGCCGACCCGGACGATCTCATTCTCAGTCAATTCGACCTGAACAATCCGACGCTCCGGCATCTGGCGCGATATCTCGACATCATCCAGGAGCCGAACGACGATGGCGGCAATCCATTGGATGCGCACATCGAGACGACCTTTCTGGATCTCTTTGCGCTCGCGCTCGGCGCACGCCGCGACGTGACTGAAGTTGCCCGCACCCGCGGGCTGCGCGCTGCACGGTTGCAAGACATTCTCCTCGCGATCAGGAAGGGATTTTCTGATCCGGACTTTTCATCGGAACAGGTGGCACGCGCCCTCGGCGTCTCGCGCCGCTATGTCAACGACCTGCTTTTTGAGACCGACTACTCCTTCGCCGCGCGCGTCCTGGAGCTGCGCCTGCAAAAGGCACGCATGATGCTGGCCGATCGCCGCAACGATCGCCTCAAGATCGACGAGGTCGCGTTCGCCTGCGGCTTCAACGAGGTGTCGTATTTTCACCGTTGTTTTCGCCGCCGCTTCGGCGCCTCGCCGGCGCAATATCGTGGCAGCGGGGGCGGGGACGCCTAGTTCCATTTCGCCCGTCTGGGACAAGGCCAGTGCCCCCCAGTCCAAGGACTGTGGCCGCCGAACAACAGCGGCTTGTATTCAGTCCCCGGTGAGGCCCGTAAGCGATTGACGCTCCGCACGAACTGGGCGCAAATCCGGGCTTGCCGACCGGCTTGTCGCGCATTTTTCGAGCGGGCGCTTTTTTCGGGACTGATATTGATGCGCTGCGCATCGCGAGCGGAGAGGATCGGGGGCGGTCGCGCTTTGGCGCGACTGGCGGCGATCGCGTTCGTGCTGGCGTTCGGCGTGTCTTCCGCGCAGGCGCAGCTGACACCGACACCGACCCCCACGCCAACACCGACGGCCTCGCCGACGCCAACGCCCACACCGTCCCCGACGCCTCAGATGATCAACTCAGCGGTGTCGTCGACCGCGACCATCACCAATCTCGGCAGCAGTTTCCTGGAACGGTTCGGCACCACCAGCAGCTTCAGCCGCATGATGCGGACCAATCCCGGCGGCGGCGGCGCCTCCGAGGCTGCGGAAACGCCGCGCTACCGGACCTGGTTCGAGGGCTATGGCATTTCGGCCAACAACGGTCCGCTCGGGTTTTTCGTCGGCGACAAGCGCAAGACCTGGGGCGGCGTCGCCGGCATCGGCGCGCGCATCGCAACCGGCGTCAATGTCGGCTTCTCCGTCGACCAGAGCCGCACCGACATCGATGTGCCGCTGGCGCTCCAGTCAGCCGGAATCGACCTGACCCAGTTCGGCTTCAACGCCTCCGTGGATGCCGGGCCGTGGACCTGGGCCAGCGTGATCGTGCACGGTTTTGGCAACATCAATTCGCGCCGCGATACCGGTTTGGGTTTCGCGACCGCCGGCTACAACGCCAGGCTCGACGGCGTGCTGAGCGAGATCAGCTATTACTGGTCCAAGGACCAGTACCGCATCGTGCCCAAGGGCGCGGTCGAATATGTCCGCGCCCAGACCGGAGCGTTCCAGGAGTTCGGCGGCCTCGATCCGGTGACGGCAACGGGGGCGAGTGTGCAGCGCTTCCGCGTGCTGGTTGGCGCCGAGGTCGGGCACTACTGGATCTTCGACCAGAAGATTCTGGACCTGTCGGCCTACGGCAAGTTCGTCAACAACGTCGTGCAGAATTTCTCCGATACGACCGTCAGCCTCGGCGCCCAGAGCGTGACCTTCCAGGGCATCGGCGAAAGCCAGTACGGCGCGGATGCCGGCGCCTCGGCCTCGCTCAGCCTGACCAACACCGCGCGCCTCTACATCAACTACGACGCCAAATTCCGCGCCGCGATGCAGTCGCACCAGGGCACGTTCGGCGTCGAGTTCAAGTGGTAGTGGGGCTTTCATCCTTCGAGACGGTGCTTCGCGCCTCCTCAGGATGAGGGCTTGGATTTTCGGATAAGATTTAGAGCCCCGGACAAGGTATCAAACCCTCATGGTGAGGAGCGCGAAGCGCGTCTCGAACCATGAGGCCCCCGCTGCCGCGCGCTTAAACCGCCTTATCGCGATCGACCCTGACCACGCGGCCTTTTTCGATCGCGAGCGCCAGCCTGCCGTGCTTCAGCGACAGCGCCGCTTCGCCGAACAATTCGCGGCGCCAGCCGTGCAGCGCGGCGACATCGGCCTTGTCGTCGGCCGCGATCTGCTCGAGGTCGTCGACGGTCGCGATCACCTTGCTGGCCACCGCATGACGCTCCGAGGTCATCCGCAGCAGCACCTTCAGGAGCTCGACGATCGCAGCGCCATTCGAATTGCCGCGCGGCTTTTCGAGCTTCGGCAAGGTCGCAGGATCGCGCGCGATGCCGCGCTGTACGGCGGCGACGATGTCGCTGCCCCATTTGGAGCGGTCGAAACCCTTCGGCAGCGAGCGCAAATTGGCCAGACGCTCCAGCGTGGTCGGCGCATGGGTGGCGATGTCGCCGACCGCGTCGTCCTTCATCACGCGGCTGCGCGGCACGTCGCGGCTCTGGGCCTCCTGTTCGCGCCAGGCTGCGACTTCCATCAGCACGGCCAATTCCTTGGGCTTGCGCACCCGCGTCTTCAGCCGCTCCCAGGCGCGCTCGGGATGGAAATCATAGGTCTTCGGCGAGGTCAGGACTTCCATCTCCTCGCTGACCCATTCGCTGCGGCCGCGCTTCTTCAAATCGGCGTCCAGCGCCGCGAATACGTCGCGCAGATGGGTGACGTCGGAGACCGCGTAATGCATCTGGTCCGCGGTCAGGGGCCGGCGCGACCAGTCGGTGAAACGATGCGTCTTGTCCGGCCGGTGGCCGGTGATGCGCTCGACCAGCGCGTCATAGGCGATGCTGTCGCCATAGCCGAGCACCATCGCCGCCACCTGCGTGTCGAAGATCGGGTGCGGAATGGTGCCGGACTGGTGCCAGACGATCTCGATATCCTGCCGCGCGGCATGGAACACCTTCAGGACCGCCTCATTGCCCATCAATTCGAAGAACGGCTTGAGGTCGATGCCCTCGGCCAGCGTGTCGATCACGACGGCTTCGTCCGCGCTCGCCATTTGGACGACGCAGAGCAGGGGATAATAGGTCGTCTCGCGGAGGAACTCCGTGTCGACGGTGATGACCGGGTGCTTGGAGAGGCGATCGCAGGCAGCCGCGAGGTCGGAAGTGGTGGTAATCAGATCCATGAACAGTCCATGACGCTTTGGACAGGCGTTCTGCCGAAAGCGCTGGTATGTCAAGGGTCTTTGGGCAAATTTCGGAGCGTTTTCCAGCGAAGTGGGCGCCGGTTCGCGTCAAGAAAACGCGTCAGACAAAGGCTCTTGGCCCGGAATAGGAGGCAAAGCACCGCTTTCTGCGTGCGCTTTGCGGCAGGACACGCTTGGGGCGAGCCCTGCAAACGGTGGTTCCGGCCAAAGAAGCCCGGCCGGAAAGAATTACTCGTAGCGGGCGTGTTTCGACGGCCGGCGCCCCGAGGGCAGCGCGAGCACGACGAGGCAGAGCGCTACCATCATCAGCCCGATGAATTCGATGGCAAAGAGGTTCAGCGAAAACCCGTCCACGGCAATCTCTCCCCAGTACGGTCGTTAGAATTGTCGGGAGTGGATTGAGGGGATGTTAATCGAAATGGTTAAGCGCCGGGTCCGTCCGGCAATGGTGGACGGGCGCTTAAGAAGTGGGGTTAACGGGGCAGGCATATATGCAACCGTGGGGCGAAGCGATTTGTCAATGAAGCTGCGCCATGTATGGGCGATGGAGCAGCAGACGGTAACTCGCAGGTCTTATGGGGTTGGAGTGAAGCGGCTCGACATCGGCGACGCAGGCTGCGCATGAAGTGGCTTGCGATACTGCTGGCGTTCATCGCGACCGGGGTGGTGATCTTTAAGCTGAACTTTCCGACCTATTCCTATCGCTACCGCCTCCAGGTTTCTCTCTCGCTTGACGAAAAAGTCTACACCGGATCGAGCGTGATAGAGGTGGTGTGGGAGTGCGGTCCCAAGATTGCAGGCTTGGGCCGTTGCGCCGCGTACCTCGGCGGACAGGCCGCGGTCATCGACCTGGGGTCTCGGGGTGTTGTCGTCGCGACACTTCGTACCGGCGAAAATATCCTCCCCATACCTGACGGCGCGATCGATGCCGTTTGGTTCTGCGCCAATGCATTTGGCAACCAAAGCACCGACGCGGAGTTGCCGGCGCTGCCGCGTCTGACCGGCCGTCGCGGTCTCGCCCCATCCAACTTCCCACGATTGATATGGTTTGCGAATCCGGCCGATCCGAACTCAGCAAAGAAGATAACGATCGAGAACGTCCGGAATACTATCGATCCGACGGCCCGCTTCACCGAAGCCTTTGTCGAAATCACAAGAGATCCAATCGTGGTGGATATTGCGACGAAGTTGCCCTGGTACCCGGCGCTGCTGCTCGCTCAGAAAGGAAAGTTGGTCATCTCAACGCCAGGGCAATTTCAGCTGATTTACAATATGTTTGTGGGGGAAAACTCGTGAAGTCGGCACGTTCGTTGATGTCGACCGGACGCCGGAGCCGCGCAGCATGGAAATGGCCGGCAATTTTCGCGGCGGCGATTGTAATGATGTACGCGGTCTATTCGTTGTCTTATCCGACGACATCGTATCGGTTCAAAATCACGTTGAGTGTCGAGACGCCGGAAGGCCTCAAGAGTGGATCGAGCGTGATGGAGGTCCGAACCCGGCGTTATCCGGCCTGGACGACGCTGGGCCAGAGCACCGGCGACTCGCATCTCACAGGCCAGGCTGTCTTTGTAGACCTCGGCCCGACGAGAGACGGCAAGCCGCAAAATCTCGTCGCGCTGCTCACTCTTGGAGCACGTGGCGAAAATCCCAATCTCCACTTCCTTCCCGGTGAAGCGTTTGAACCGCTCTGGAAGCAGAGGCAAGCTTCGCCCGGGTTCCGCGGTGCGTCCTCGGAGCTGCCAAAGCTGCCTCCGGGTACCAAGGCCGAGCTTCGCGGCAAGCTCATTCCGACCTTGGTGACGTTCGAGGATATGAATGATCCAAAAACCGCACGTGTAGTTCAGCCCGATGGTTTTACCAAAGTGTTCGGTGCCGGTGTCACATTGCAAAGCGCGACAATTGAAATTGTGCCGGCAGGTACGTGGCCGCTAACGCTGCTTGGGGTTGGCGGAGAGCCGGTGACCCAGGGCATCGAAAGAAAGCTGGTGTGGTGGAGCGGTCCCGGTCGGCCAGCCGAAGCTGCTTTGAGGGCCGCTGATCTTTACCTGGGTGAACCCGAACTTGCTTTTAAGAGGGATTGATAATGGCGGCTTGGTGCGGAATCGGCGAAGTGAGCCGCGCAGAATGAATCGGAGGACGCCCGAATGAAAGGGCTGGTCATTACGATCTTGCTGATTGCCGGCGTTGTCGTGCTCTGGATGACGGCGTTTCCGAGCGTCACCGTACGATATCGCTTGACGCTCGAAGTGGAATTGAACGGCGAACGAAAAACCGGCTCAAGCGTCAGCGAAGTCTCCTATCGCAAGAATCCGCAGTTCCTGGGGGCTTCCGCGAATATGGTTGCGGAGGTCCGTGGCGAGGCCGTTTGGGTCGATCTGGGCGAGCGCGACGCCTTGTTCGCGCTGCTTGCGTCGGGAGGGCATCCGAGGTCCGCTCCGGAATACGTCATTCCGGTTGTTTTCGATGTTACGACCGACGGTGTCGGGCCGGAAGAATTCAGCCGCATAGGCGCGTTGAAGGGCCGGCGCGAGGTCCCGTTGGAGCTGGTGCCATCCATGGTGCGGCTGCGAAACGTGAATGACCCGAAGAATGTGGAATTGGTTGCCCCGGCGGGACACGGATTAAAGCTGGTGCGAGCGACGATTGAAATCGTCGATGCCGGATATTGGCCGCTAAATCAGATCGGCCTTTCCGGCGTTCCGATGTCTCACAAGATCAGAGATGAATTGCCATGGCTTGGTGACCGTTCGGGCATGGATACATTTCGGCGATCTCTCTACGGAGCAGGATTTGGTGCGAATGGGTCGTCGGGCGCGGTGGGCACGCTCCTGACTAGTGGACGCTATTGATGCCGATAAGCAGCGATTGGCGCGCGAGCATAGCGATACGCGCATCCGCAAAACGGTTTGCTCCCGAACCAACATCTCATGCCACCGGCATTGGGCCGGCGTGTTCGGCAGGAGCGATCTCTTCTCGTTGCAAGGGCAGGGTGAAATGAAAGGCGGCGCCGCAAGGTTTGTTGGCGTCGGCCCAGATCCGTCCTCCCTGCGCTTCGATGATCGAACGGCAGATGCTTAGTCCCATGCCGAGGCCACTGGACTTGGTGGTGTAGAACGCGTCGAAGAGGTGCTCGAGGCTCGCCGGATCCAGTCCGGGACCGGTATCCCGCAAGCTCACGAGCACGCCGTTCGAGGCGTCTGCGGCGGTGCTGATCAGCAACTCCCGCGTCCCCTCGCTGGCGCCGTTCATCGCTTCGATGGCGTTGATGATCAAGTTGAGGATCACCTGTTGCAGCTGGACCCGGTCCGCTTGAATGAGCGGCAAGCCCTCCGCGAGTTGCGTCCGTACCCAGACGCCGTTCTGCACCGCTTCGCCGCGGGTCAGGGCTATGACCTCGAGGATCGCCTGGTTGATCTCCAGGCGCTCCTTCCGCGGGGGAGCTTTCTTGATGAGGGCCCGGATCCAGCCGATGACGTCGCCGGCACGCTTGCCGTCATCCGTGATCTGGCCGAGGATCTGCCGAACCTCGCCGAGGTTCGGTGGCTGAGTGGCTAGCCAGCGCAACGCGGCCTGGGCGTTGAGCACGGTCGCGGCGATCGGCTGGCTGACTTCATGGGCGACCGAGGCCGTCAGCTGCCCCATGGTGGCGACGCGATTGGCGTGGGTGAGTTCCGCCTGCGCGGAGCGCAAGGCCTCTTCGGCCCGCTTGCGTTCGGTGATGTGCCGCCCGACGCCGCGGTAGCCGACGAAGCGCCCAGACTCGTCAAACATCGGCAGCCCCGAGACGGATACGTAACGCTTGCTGCCGTCGGGGGCAGGGCGCGCGAGTTCAAAATCACGGAACGGCAGGTGGGCATCGAGCGTCTGCCGGTGCTTGCGCCAGGCCTCCGCGTCGGGCTCCAGGTAAGGCACCTCCCAGCGCGTCTTCCCGATCTCGGCGCCCCACGCCGGCGCGTCGGCAAGGTTCTCGGCGAACTCCTGGTGAGTAAAGCGATGCTGCGCGTCGGTCTCCCAGTACACGTCGAAGGAGAATTGCACGAGGGTGCGAAAGCGCTCCTCGCTTTGCCGCAGGGCCTCGACCGCCCGCTTGCGCTCGGTTAAATCTAGGGCGAAGCCAACACCTTGATTTGTAGCTCCTTCGATCATCGTCGCGCCGATCAGCACCGGAACGCGGCTTCCGTCTTTGCGCACGTACTCTTTCTCGAAGGGTTGCGCAGTCCCGACCTGCCTGAGCTCCGCAACGGTACGCGCGTCGCGCTCAAGCCATTCCGGCGGCGTCAGCGTTGTCCGGTGCAGGCGACCCGAGATTAGATCCTCCCGGTCGTATCCCACAATGCGGAGAAACTCGTCATTGGCCTCAAGAATGCGCCCATCGACCTCCCAGATGATGATCCCGATGATGTTGGCGTCGACCAGGCGCCGGATCTTCCTGTCACGCGCTTCGATATCGCTCTGAAGCTGGACGTTCTCCTCGGTTGCTTTTCGCCGGCGCCTCGCTTCGAACCGTGCGAGCGCCAGCGCTGCCCCTGCCAGGACCGCGACAACGACGACAGCCGTAGCGATCAGCCAGGCTTTGCGGCGTTCGAGTGCCTCGGCGCGCCGCTCCTGATCCACGCGCAGGAAGCGCTCGTGGTCCACCATCTGGTCGATTTGCGACCGGATCTCGTCCAGGCTGCGGATCATCGCCAGCGCCGCCGGCCCGGAGCTGGTTCGGGCAGAATTGACGATGTCATCGATCTCGCGCAGCTTTGCTGCAACGGTCAGCGCCAGATGTCCCGCACGATGGTTCTGCAATGGATCGCTCGCTACCAGAGCCTGGAGCGCCTGGGCGTCGCGGCGCACGCTTTCGTCGGAGACGCCGTAGGCCTTGAGATATGAGGGGTCCAGAGTCAGCAGATACCCGCGCCTTTGGGCCTCCACGTCGGCGATCACCGTCCGCAGCCGATCCAGCGTCTCGAGCACCTGGCGACCGCGCTCGAACAAGAGATCTGCGGCTTGTCGCTCCTGCCAATATCTGAAGCCGAGAAACCCGGTCGCGACAACCACAGTTAGAAGAACCGCGACCACCAGCGCCAGCGGACGAGCAAACCACCGAGAGGACTGGCGCAGAGTGACTGACATTGGCCCGGTCTTCGATGCTCGCGTGAGCGATTATTTTCTGATGCCGACGCAGAACATTGCTAGTATAATGAAAACATAGCCGCGGTCCGCAGGATCAGACGGGAACCTGCAAGTTCCATTTTGCAGATTACACGCAAGGGGCCAGAACGTCACGGGTAAGGCCCCGTCTGCTTGTTGTGAAGGCCGATCCGCGGCAGGAGCAACCACATGGCTCCAAACCACTTGGCTCCAGGTGAAACATTACCGAGCAGTCCAGGCTCGGCCAGCCGGCGGAGCTTCGTCAAGGGATTGGGCGCGGTGGGCGCGACATTGCCGGGCCTCGCCATGCTGCCGCGGTGGGGTTTTGCAGAGGATGCCGCCGCGAGCTATGCCAAGGCTTCGATAGATTGGAAGCAGTTTGCGGGGCAGACGATCGCGCTCGCAGGCGCAATCCATCCCTGGTCGAACGCGATCACTCCGCTTTTGTGGGACTTCACCAAGCTTACCGGTATCATCGTCACTACCGACTTCCGGTTGGAAACCGCCTATCTCGGCGCGCTGCCGATCCAGCTCAACCGTGGCAGCAGCACCCCCGACGTCTTCATGTGGACGACCTATGGCCAGGGCATCTCGGCAGGATGGCTCGCGCCGCTGAACGCCTATTATGCCGACAAGTCGCTGACCGATCTCGGCTGGTACGACGAGAGCGACCTTCTCAAGACGGCGCGCGCGTTTCCGCTGTGGTCGGACCGCGAACGCTACGCCGTCCCGATCACCTCCGAGGCGGTGACCTTGTTCGTCAACAGCGATGCGCGAACGGCCAGGAACCTGCCGATTCCCCAGACGTTCGAAGCGCTGCTTGCCACCGCCAAGGCGGTCAAGACCAGCGCGATGTCCGGGATTGCGATGCGCGCGCAGGCCGGCGGCAATTCGTCGGTGCCGGCCATGAGCTTCGTGTTCTCTTATGGAGGACACATGGTCAAGGACAACAAGGCCGCTTTCGCGAGCCCCGAGGCCATCGCCGCCGTCGAGATGTTTGGGCAGCTGCTCAGCCAGGCCGGGCCGGTCGGCGTCGGTAGCTATGAATGGTACCACGTGCTGGACGACTTCCTGCAAGGAAGGACGGCAATGGCCATCGACAGCAGCAACTTCGCGACCGACATCTCCAATCCCGCCAAGAGCCGCGTGACGAAGCAGGCCGAGTTTGCGGCCTTTCCGCATGCCCCCGGGCAGGCATCCATCCCCTTCATGTCGCACTGGCAGGCGTGCATCAATTCCAAGTCGCGCAACAAGCGGTCCGCTTTCCTGTTTCTGCTGTGGGCGACAAGCAAGGCGACCTCGCTGCAGACCGCGGCGGCGGGACTCGCCACGACACGCCTGTCGGCCTGGTCGAGCGAGGAATTCAAGAAGGCGTTCGGCCCGCAGGCCGCCGCAGCGGCGCTGACCAACTTGCAAAATGCCGACGTCGACCGCGCCAAGGCGATACTTTTCCATCCGCAATCGAGGCCCGTCATGGATGCCTTCATGATCGGCGTGAATGAAGTGGTCTCGGGAGCGAAATCGGCGAAGATTGCCATGACCGCCGCCGCCGAAAAGGCCAACGCGGTGATGCGCGGGTAGTCGTGCCGCTCGGCGTCAATCCGTTCCGCCGTGAAAGCTGTCCATCCAGTACCGCGTCTGTGCGTCGGTCCAACCGGGAACAGCATAGCCCCTGGTGGCAGCAACAGGTTGGGCCGGGCGAGACTGGCCCGCATGCGGTTTGGCGTGCTGCACCTTTGCGGCGTTGGCAGAAGCACAGAGGGCGATCAAAAGGCCCAAGGCCAAAACAGCGCGCATCATACTTGCTCCAGCAAGGCGTACTACGTCAGGTAATGCGCGGGCCGCACCGCCGCAATCCGTGGCGGCTTCACGATTCTGTGGCGCTTGCGCCAAAACAGGTTGCGCCCCTCGCTGGTGGCCAAGGCCTGCGCGGGATCAAGATGGTGCGAGCGCATCACGGATTCCGGTTCGATCGGGCCGCGCCCGACACCCGTTCCACGCACCGACTTGAGTGTGACGTCCGACACAGCGGCCTGGCGCGCCGCGGATTATCAATCTCTTACGAGTGGCGGGGACAGTCCTTCCACCGATAACGGGAGCGACTGATATGACCAAGCTGAACCCTGAAGCGCGCGAACTGAATGCTGCCGAACTCGACTCCGTCTCGGGCGGATTCATCTGGATCCCGGTCGTCGTGGTTGCCTTCGCCACCGGCACCGCGATCCGCATGGGCATCGATGCGGTGGTCGACAAGGTCACCAAGTAAAAGTCCTGCAGCGCCTTTCGGTGACGTTGGTTTCTTCGGAAGGCGCGCGCAGCGAGCAGCCTGCATCAGCGCAGCGATATACGGGATAAGTGTTTGCTGACTGTTTGTTTCGCGCTCTCGAGCGCCACGGTTTCGAAAGCCGTCACAGCATCAGGTCGTGCGGCGCATGAAAAGCGACGGCGCTCGCCAACGGGTCGAGAGCGAAACTGCTGGTTCCTGCGACATCTTCGCTCGGGCTGATTGCCGCTTGGGCAAAATCCACATCAAGGGGATCGATGACGCTTGAGCCGCCAAAGGCGGAAATCTCGTCGTTGAACTGGAATGAGTCGCCGGCGGCCGACGCCTTGAATTCGTATCCGTCGTTGGCGCCCTGGATGGTGATCTTCACCACCTGGGCGGTGCCGTCGATGGTGGTGACCGTGAAGCTGTCGCAAAGGGTGTCGCAGCTATTGAGCGCGTCCACGGTGCAGTTGGCGTTGTCGAGCGTGTAGGTCCACGCGCCGGCCGCCGTCATGGTGAAGCTGCCATAGCCGCCCGTGCTCACTTCCGGCAAGCAAACCGGCGTGAAGGCATTGGGCGCATTGTCGACGTCGGTGCTCTCGAGCGTGCCGCACGCGACCGGCTTGCCTTGATCGTCACAACCAGCCTCGACCACGCATCCGGCGGTGGTGCCGTAGATGACGGCCGGGTCGTTGGTGCCCTGGATGGTGACCTTCACCACCTGGCAGGTACCGTCGATGGTTGTGACCGTGAAGCTGTCGCAAAGGGTGTCGCAGCTGTTGAGCGCCTGCACGGTGCAGTTCGAATTGTCGAGCGTGTAGGTCCACACCCCCGCCGCCGTCATGGTGAAGCTGCCGTAGCCGCTCGCGCTCGCCTCCGGCCAGCAAACCGGCGTGAAGGCATTGGGCGTATTGTCGACGTCGGTGCTGGTGAGTGTGCCGCACGCGACCGGCGTGCCGTGGTCATCACAAGCGGCCTCGACAACGCTTCCGGCTGTGGCGCCGGAAATGACGGCCGGGTCGTTGGCGCCCTGGATGGTGACCTTCACCACCTGGGCGGTACCGTCGATGGTTGTGACCGTGAAGCTGTCGCAGAGCGTGTCGCAGCTATTGAGGGCCTGCACCGCGCCGTTGGTGTCGTCGACCGTGTAGGTCCACTTGCCATCCGTCGTCATGGTGAAGCTGCCATAGCCGCCCGCGCTCACGGTCGGCTCGCCGACGGCCGTAAAGGTATTGGGCGTATTGTCGATGTCGGTGTTGGTGAGTGTGCCGCACGCGGTCGATTTCCCGTGTTCATGGTGCCCAGCCTCGGTCACCGACCCGGTGGTGGTGCCGGAGATGATGGCCGCGTCGTTCGCTCCCTGGATCTCGACCGTCACCACCTGCGCTGTGCCGTCGATCGTGGTCACGGTGAAAGTGTCGATCAGCGTCTTCCCGACGTTGAGCGCTTGCACCGCATGGTCGCAATCGTCGACTGCGTAGGTCCACACGCCGTCCGCGGTCAACGTGTAGGTGCCATGGCCGCCCGTGCTCTCGGTCGGCGAGTCGACCGGCGTGAAGCTGTTCGGCGTGTTGTCGACATCGGCGGCCTTCAGCGCGCCGGTCGCGCTCGGCGTGCCGCGCCCGGCGCTGCCCGCCTCGATGACCGCGCCGGCCGTGGCGCCGGAAATGACGGCCGCGTCGTTGGCGCCCTGGATGGTGACCGTGATCAATTTGGCGGTGCCGTCGATGGTGGTCACGGTGAAGGTGTCGGTCAGTGTGCCCCCGACATTGAGCGCCTGCACCGCGCTGTTGGTCTCGTCGAGCATGTAGGTCCACACGCCATTCGCCGTTATGGCGAAGCTGCCGTAGCCGCCCGCGCTCGCCGTGGGCGTCTCGATTGCCGTGAAGGTATCGTGTGGATTGTCGACGTCGGTGTTGGTGAGCGTGCCGGTCACGGTCGGCGTGCCCAGCGCGCGGTTGGCGACGCCACTGGCCTCGACCGTCGAACCGGTCGCGGCACCGGAAATGATGGCGGCGTCGTTGGCGCCATTGATGTTGATCGTGAAGGTCTGGCTGGCTGCGAGCGCGCCCTCGGACACCGTGACGGTGAAGCTCGTGGTCGTGGGCTGGGTCAGCGCATTGATCGCGTGACTGTCCGGAACGAAAGTGTAATCGCCGGTCGTGCTGTTGACGTAAAGCGTGCCGTAGGGGCCCGTCTGCGAGACATCAAATGTCTCCCCAGCCAGTACCGTGCTGCCGGCGGTCCCGCCGCTGATGCCGTAAGTCAGCGTGGCGCCGTTGCTACTGCTGGCAATGAAAGTGCCGCTCGTCGCAGTGAAGGTGTCAAACGCCGAGGTGTCGATTTCGGTCGGACCTGCCACGGCATTCAGTGTCGGCGGGACAGGCGGCATTGCGATAATAACTTGGGTGGAAGGGAAGTTGGGCACCGGCAGCGGCTGGAAAGACCCCCCCGTGGGGGAGGGGACGTCAGTCTCGATAAAGTTGATCGGTTGCACCGGCAGCCGATCGACCAAAGGAGGTGTGCTCGACCCGGATGACTCCATGCCTTTCGCAAGGGTGGCGAGCGCTTCCTGCTGCGCTGCCTGCAACTCCGCCATTCGCGAGGATGAATTTGTGACCTTGCTGACATTGAGCGAGGATCCTTCGAGGCGCAGGACGATTGTTTCGCCAGGATCCTCAACGAAGAAGTGCCGCGGGATAGCCTCCTTGGTCACAAGCTCGAAGGTTCCGTGCTCAAGATCCTTGTAGGTTATGTTGCCGTCGTCCAGGAAAAGGACATTCGGGTCCGCGGCTCCGGCTTCCTTCATCATGGAGAAGGTCAGCGCTGTGAGCCACAGGATGCCGAAACGGGCGTGAGTGCGGCCCGAAATGCCAGGAAACGGCCTGTCGTCATGCGCGCAATCGCTCTTTGCCCCCTGGCCGGGGAGGCGGCCATGGGCATCCGTCTGAGCATTGCCGATGACGCGGGGAAGCCGCTCCGCTGCCGCGTCACGATCGTCCCCGGTTTTGGCGTGGGACCCTGCGAGCATGAGTTCCGCCCCGGTCTGCCGCTACCAGTTGCGCAATCAGGTGAAAACATTTGGCGCGGTCAGCCAAAGACCGACCGTCGAAATCTTCTGTGCCAAAGTAGCGCAAACATTTTGGAGAGATTAGGAAAGTCAGCACAAGGCCCGCGGCGCAAAAGGGGTACTCCTTTTGGGGGAGGTGGTGCGGAGCGGCCCGGTCCGGCATAATATTCAATCGCATCCATTGTTGCCCTGGCCGGCGGTTCCAAGGAACCGGTTGGCCACGCGAACGAGATTTGCTCGGGAAGGGCCGATCATGTGCAACCACACACTTGCCGTTTTGCTGACGGGCTTCGCACTGGCGATCGGCGGATCTTTCCCGGGCCCGGCTCAGGCGCAACGCGGTTCTGCGACGCCCGCGGTTCAGGAGGTCGCATCCAAACCGATTGGAAAAGTCGTCGTCGCGACAGGTTCGGTTACCATCGAACGCGCCGGTGCGACCGTCATTCAGGTTCGCGCCGACGCTCTGGCCGCTCAGGCGAAGGTTGGTGATATCGTCTATGAGGGCGATGTGGTCGCGACCGGCGCCGACGGCCGGGTCGGCATCACCTTTACGGATGGCACCGCGTTCAATCTGTCGAGCAACGCGCGCATGGCCCTGAGCGAGTTCGTGTATGACCCAAACGGGAAGTCCAACAAGACCTTGCTCAGTCTGACCAAGGGAACCTTCACGTTTGTTGCCGGCCAGGTCGCGAAGACCGGCGATATGAAGGTCGATACTCCGGTCGCGACAATGGGGATTCGCGGCACCACGCCGCACGTCGAAATGTCGGACGACGGGACATTCAAGTTTTCCACCCTCATTGAAGAAGGCAAGAGCAAAGTCATGCGAAAGCCCGGGAGACCGGCGGCGGCGCCATCCGAAACAACGCCTCCCGGGTCAAATCTGAAAATCTGTCGGGGGTGCTAGGCGGTCGGCCGCTCATCCTCTTATTCCAGGACCCGGAAGCCTGACATGGAATCCAGCGCAAGCGGACGCATTGTCCTCGGCCTGGCGCCGATCCTCGCCTTGCTGCTGTTCGGATCACCGGCGGCGGCGCAGAACCCGAAGAACAACACCTATCTCGGGAATCTCGAGCTGTGCAACGGTACGCATCGCGCCTCGCTCGAGCACCGGATCAATGCTTGCACGGCGCTTATCGGATCGGGCCAACTCACGACGGCCTCCCTGGCTGTCGCCCACAACAATCGTGGCAATGCCTATGCCTCAAAGGGCGACTACGACCGCGCCATCCCCAATTTCGATGAATCGATCAAGCTCAACCCAGGCGATGCCCGCCCGTTCAACAACCGGGGTGTAACGTACCTGAAAAAGGGCGAATACGACCTCGCCATCCAATCTCTCGATCAGGCGATCAAGCTCAATCCCAACTACGGCAGAGCCTTCGTCAACCGTGCGGGAATCTACCTGAAGAAGCACGAGTACGATCGCGCGGCGCGGGACTATGACGAGGCGGTTCGCCTTCAGCCCGATCTGGCAGCCGGATGGAGCGGGCGGTGCTGGACACGCGCTGTCGTCGGGCCGTTGGAAACCGCGCTGGCGGACTGCAACAGGGCGCTTCGGGCGGGACCCAACAATGCCGAAACGTACGACTCGCGGGGGCTGGTCCGTCTGAAGATGGGCCAGTTCGACGCGGCGATCGAGGATTATGATTCTGCGCTGCGAACCGAGCCGAAGCTGGCGAGCGCGCTCTATGGGCGCGGGCTTGCCAAGCTCAGGAAGGGCGACAAGGCGGGCAGCGATGGCGATATCTCGGCGGCCAGGACAATCCAGGCCAGCGTCGGCGATCACTTCACGCGCTATGGCGTGGAGTAGGGACGAGCCAGTTGGAACCTCGGGCCGAGGACGCATTCGGGCACCCCGAGCCGCCCAAAAAGGAAAAAATCAAGATTATCTGCAGCTCATCTGAATGCCGGCTCGAAGCTTGGAAGGCCGGTTTGGGCCATGGTGGCCAGCATGAAACGAAGAGATTTCATAACGCTTGTCGGTGCCGCGATGGCTTGGCCGGTCGCCGCACTGGCTCATGATCCGACAAGGGTCTATCGCATTTTCTGGGTTTCCACCGGGTCCCAGCCCGACCCGTTCCTCGACGGATTCCGCGAAGGATTGCGCGCGCGGGGCTATGTCGAGGGCAAGAACGTGGCCCTGGAATTACACTACGCGCCCGGCAATCCGCAGGCGCTGCGCGAGGTGGTATCGAACGTCCGGCGCGGCAACGTCGACCTTGCCGTGTCGAGCGGCCCTGCGACCCGCGCGCTGACGGAGGTAACGGATGTTCCGGTCCTGTTTGCGCTGAGCGGCGACCCGGTGGAGCTCGGCCTCGTCAAGAGCCTCGGAGAACCGGGCGGCAATTTCACCGGCTCGACCTTCCTGTCGCTTGATGTGGCGGGAAAGCGGGTGGAGCTGCTGAAGGAAATCTTTCCGACCCTGCGCACCCTGGCGGTCCTGTCGAACAGTCTTCATCCGGGCGAACAATCGGAGTGGCGCGCGACCCAGGACGCCGCCCGGCAGCTCGGCATCACGCTGCTTTATGTTCCCTTTGCCGGCGCGAACGAGCTGGACCACGCGCTTGGACTGGTTGGAGACGCGCACCCGGATGGGTTGCTTGTTTTTCCGGATGTTCTCACGCTGGTGCACCGCGCCAAGATCGCCCAGCTCGCCATCAAGTATCGGCTGCCTTCGATGTTCGGATGGAGCGAGTATTGCGATGCTGGCGGGCTCATCAGCTATGGCGCGAACCAGCGCGCGACCTATTTCGCGCTTGCGGCCTACGCCGACCGGATCCTGCGCGGGGAAAACCCCGCCACGCTTCCTGTTGTGCAACCCACCAAATTCGAGCTGGTCGTCAATCTCAGGACGGCTGAACTGCTCGGCATCGACCTCGACAAATCCTCCATCCTGTTTCGCGCCAACAAGGTGATCGAATGAGGCCGGCACATCCCATCGTGACGTGCAGCTCCAGTTGCCGGGCGCCGCCAGCGTGACCCGGCCGCGGCGCTCCCTGTTCGTCAAGTACTTCGTCACACTGTTTGTCGCAGTGGTGGTGCCGCTCACACTTGGCTCCGTGATCGAGGCCTGGTTCGCCTTTCGCGACCATCGTCTTCATCTCAATGAAGTGCTTCAGATCGAGGCCCGCGCTGCGGCCGACCGGATCCAGACCTTTACCGATGGCATACGCGATCAGCTCGGCTGGCTCGTGCAGTTTCCGTGGACCCAGGGCGAGGACGACCGGCGCAGGGTCGACGGGCTGCGGCTGCTGCAGCAGGTGCCGGCGATCGTTTCGGTGTCGCTGGTTGACCCGACCGGCACCGAACGCGTGTTCGTATCCAGGATGAGTCTGAATCGGTCCGGTCGGGGTACGGACATGTCTGATGATCCCGCGGTGGTGGGGGCGCGCGCGAACCGGGTCTGGTACGGTCCTGTGCGATATCAGCGCGATTCAGAGCCCTACATGCGGATCGCCGTCGCGGGAAACCGCGCGGCCGCCGGAGTTGTCGTTGCCGACATCAATTTGAAACTGATCTGGGATGTCATCGCGGCGATCAAGATCGGCAGCACCGGCCACGCCCTTGTCGTCGATGACGCAGGACGCCTGATTGCTCACCCGGACATCAGCCTGGTGCTGCGCAGTGGCGCGGGGTCGGGCGAATTCAGCCGGCTCAAATCGGTTGTGTCGGCTGCCAATGGATCGGCGGTCGTCACCACAGGCGATGACGGAAGAGATTTCGTCGCGCTCTCGGTACCTGCCGCGAATGTGGGGTGGACCGTGATTGCCCAGCAGCCGATCGTAGAGGCGTTTGAATCCATGCGCGCGGCGCTGTGGCGTTCCCTGATGTTCATCGCCGTCGGAACGGTTTTTGCGCTTGTGCTCGCCTATTGGCGTGCATCCCGCATGTGGGTGCCGATACGCAAGCTGGAGGAGGGCGCTGAACGGATCGGGATGGGACAGCTCGAACATCGCATCGCGATCGAAAGCCGCGACGAACTGGAGCAATTGGCAGTCCGATTCAACCAGATGGCGGAAGAGCTGGGAGCATCGCAACAGAAATCCGAGCGCATCAATCGCCTGAAGCAATTCCTTGCCCCGCAGGTCGCCGAACTGGTGGAACACTCCGATCCGCGGCTGCTGGATGGACAGCGGCGTGACGTGGTTGCGATTTTCGGCGATCTGCGCGGCTTCACCGCGTTTTCCGCCCGCGCCGAGCCCGAGGTCATTCTGGCCGTGCTGAGAGAATATTACGAGGCCATTGGCGCCGTCACGGCCCGCCATGCCGCCACCCTGATCCGTTTCGCCGGTGACGGCGTGATGGTTCTCGTCAACGCGCCGGTCAGGTGCGAGGACCCGGCGCATTGCGGCATCAGGCTTGCGATCGACATGCAGGCCGCCGTGCAATCCCTTGCCAACAACTGGTCCGCCGGTGGCTGCACCGTGGGCTTCGGCGTGGGCATTGCGATGGGACCCGCGACCGTGGGTACCCTCGGCTATCAAGGGCGGCTCGACTACACGGCGATCGGAAACGTCGTCAATCTGGCATCCCGGCTTTGCAGTCTGGCTGACGACGCGGAGATATTGGTCGACCCTGTTGTCACCGAACAGGTCAGGGATCGCATCCCGCTGGCATCGATCGGGAAGCAGCCGATCAAGGGTTTCGATCTTGCGCCTGAGGTGTTTGCCGTCGTTCGCAGCCATCCATCCGTCCGCGGTCTTGGTTGTCAACGCGAGCCTGCCTGCGTTCCATCCGTCGCAGCGGGATAGCCGCGTGGAATGGCAGCACCGCGATGGACGGCTTATCGGGCAGCGGTAGGGAATTGGAAGCGTTCGCGAGGGCGGCAGCACCCGGAGGGTCGCCGAGGCTGCCAACGATGTAAGCCCTGATCGGCTCCTCGATGTTCTTGACCTGTTGGGGATCGAGATTCGCGAACGACAACGGCAGAACCTTCTTGACCTGCTCGCAGGTGGCACCAGAGACACAGAGCGCCTTACTCAAGCCCCGACAGAAACTCGAAGACGGCGGCGGTGAATGCTGCCGGATCACGACAGGGCCCGTCGTGGTTGACATTTTGAAGAACGAGCTGCCGGCTTGAGACCTCCTCCTCGATGATCAGGTTGCCGGCGTCTTTGGAAATGAGACTTGCAGCCATTAGGTTCTCACGCGCGAAAGCGCGCCCTCTACGTCAAGAAGAATGGGAATTTCACTAACTCGGGGTATCCCGCCTTACAGAACGCGGAGCCGCTCAAGCTTCGCGGGCATGCTTGTTCTAGGCTGGGTTGTGGTGCTAGTTGGTGGGTCTATGAGCCAGCCATACCGACCCGATATCGACGGCTTACGCGCAATCGCGGTTCTGCTGATTGTCATCTTCCACCTGGGGGGGCCGATCAGCGGCGGCTTCGTCGGCGTTGATGTATTTTTTGTCATTTCCGGATTTCTAATTACCAAGATCATCATCCAAGACATCGATAGTGGAAGCTTTTCCTTCTCTGCCTTCTACGCTCGACGCATAAGGCGCATCTTCCCGGCGCTTCTGGTGATGTTGACCATTGTGCTGGTATCCGGAGCGTTTCTTTTGATGCCCGGTGACTATGAAGTGACGGCACGTAGTGTGTTGTACGCCTCCGTCTCGGCGTCAAACTTCTACTTTCTAAAGCACACCGGCTATTTTGATGTGGCGTCCGAGATGATGCCGCTCCTGCATACTTGGTCACTGGCGATCGAGGAACAGTTCTACCTCGTTTGGCCCGCAACACTTGTCTTTCTTGTTCACCTGTTCGGTCGCAGCCGTCGCAACATCGGCCTTTTTGTAGCCATTGTTTGCGCCGCCGGCTTCGTTCTGTGCATCCATCAGACGCAGACAAATCCAAAGGCAGCCTTCTACCTGCCTCACACCCGCGCCTGGGAACTCGATGTTGGCGCGCTGCTGGCGGTCATCCCGCGCGCCCGCTATACGGCTTCGCGCGTCGTCGCCCACATCGCGGGATTGGCTGGCCTCGCGCTGATCCTTTGGAGCGCGCTCTCACTCACCCGATCCTCGCCGTTCCCGAGCTATCATGCCGCGCTGCCCGTGGCAGGAGCTGCGCTGCTAGTAGCGCCGTGGCGTTCGGTCGGGCTAGTTCAAAGGCTCCTTTCCTTCGCGCCGTTTACATTCGTGGGGAAAATCTCTTACTCACTCTACCTTTGGCATTGGCCGATCATCACCTTGTATCGGCACTACCAAATGGACGCCCCGATGTCGGTCATCGAACAGGCGTGCCTCGCGGTAATCATCCTTGTGGTGTCGTGGGCGTCATGGACTTTTGTCGAGGAGCCCTTCAGACGATCGCGCCGGGACGCTCAAGTTAGCATCGGATGCGGACTGACCGCCACAGCGGCCGTAGGCTTGCTGGCCTTCGTGATTGTCATTAAGAGCGGTTTTCCCGAACGGGCACCCGGCGCGGAGCAATACGCAAGCTTGGAGGTGATGTGGAACTGGGACTGTAGGCACAAGCGTGAGATTCCCATCTCGCATCCATCATCATGTGTTCTCGGAACTGGCGACACTAAAATAGCTGGACTGCTGATCGGCGACAGCCACGCACAGCATTTCGCTCCATTGATCGATGTGGCGGCGCAAGAGATTGGAATTTCATTCGCAACTTCCCAGAACCAGGGTTGTATGCCGCTCTTAGGCAGCACATCGTTGAGGCGTTTTTTTCCTCCCGATCCAGGTTACGGGCAACATTGCGCCAAGCTTATCGCCCCCATTTTGAGCTACGTTCGATCTAATCCAGATATCAACGTTATCATCCTCGCAGCTGCATGGGTGGGCTATCCTACTGATCTTTACCGCGACAGTCCAAACGAGCGTGGTGGCCAGCGTGGTATCGAATTGATGGCCGATGCCTTTGATGAATTCTTTCGGTCGCTTGACCGGCCAGGACTCAAGTTTCTGGTGATCGGCGACGTACCACAAGTGCTGCCCTACAATTACTTGTGCTTGTCCAAAAGCCCAATGATCTTGCGGCGCCCTTGTCCTCCACCAATACTGAAAACGCCACGATCAACTTTCGGCGCGTATCAGGAAGAGATACGGTCCTCCCTTCGAGATCTCACCAATCGATGGCCCAATGTCTCGGTGTTGCTGCCTCACGATCTAATGTGCGATGACGATGGATGCTCCACGTCATTGAATGGTGATTATCTGTATCGCGATCTGAACCACCTTCGCCGCAATCTCACACCGGAGACGGCCACGCAACTCGTTCACCTGCTGCGTCTCCCGAGCGCCATTTCAGCAACCCTCCCGCCATAGTGTTCAGGGTGATCAAGTCCGCGATGGTGGTGCGGCCGACTAACTCGATACTTGGAGGGCGCGAAGATTTCAGATGATCCGCTGCCAGACATTAGCTTCGCGGTTGATTGCCCGCCCCGCGCGACGTGCGGGGAGATCAAGTACGTCACGTCACTCGAGCCGAGGCATCGACGGCGAGGCATCCGATCCGCTGAAGGATCCGACATCTACCTACGGTGGACGGGCAAATTTGGTTGCCCGCAGACGCGCGCTTAGACTGATCGAGTCTCTGCCATCCGCAGCCCACGCTCGGCGGCGACGTGCAAGTAGACGCCGGTCCTCCTCGAACCGAGCCAACTGCCAGCGGAAGTTGCGCAAGTAACTGCACCAATGCTGACTTTGGTGGCGCTCGTCATCCGCCTCAAATGTGAACATGTTCACATCCGCGCATCCCAGGGCAGGGCAAAATCGAACATAATAAGCACACTGGCAACCCTTGAGCCTACGGAGTGCTCAATGAGTGACAAACGTTGGCCGTACTTCGCCGCCGTGGCATCGATCATCCTGGCGATATCCGTTGCGTACCTGGTTGAGCGGAAGTGCCAAAGAGAGCTTGCATTTCAGCATTCCTTTCCATCCGCTCTGTCCGAGCTGATTGTTGGAAGTGAGCCGATTAGGTGTTGGTTCAGTAATTAACGTATGTGGGGGCCATACGAGCACATCAACCACGGTTACGTTCGGCTGGTCCCGCGCGAGCAACTGAGAACGCACCCTCAACGCTTTACGCGTATGTAGCAGGTGTTGATACCAGCGCTGCTTCACCAGCAGGAGCGATTAATCCGCCGTCTGCACCCCTGGGTCGCGCCGGCCGAAAGGCGATCGTGCGGCCTTTCTGCTGGGTGGTCTCACGGGTACTGGGAGTGCAGCTATGAGCAGGTCTCGACCAGCTTCCTGATGCTTCGCTCGAAGGTTGGGATCTTCAGGATCAGAGAACCTCGGCTGGTCTCGATCTGAACGAGAACACGCCAGGTCTCGTCAGCCTTTTGGGCTCCGACAATCCCGACCTGGAGGGCCTTTGAAAGCAGCTGAATCTGCTCGACCGGATTGCCTTGTCGGCCCTTGTCAGGCTGGGCTTGTGCGGGTTGCCCGAGAAGAAACAGAATTGAAAACCGATTATTAAATTGATCGCTGACAAGCACCGCAGCTTTGGGATCATCGCCATTGAGGCGCCGCTTGCCAATCAAGACTTGTTCAGAGGGATTGTAGTTCGGGAACGATATCGTTGGCTTCCCATCCTGGTCCACGACGAGGGCAGTGAAGCTGATTATGCCGCGTTCCGCGCACTTGGCCTCGATCTCGGCAACTGCCCCTTCATCGTTCTTCTGAACCGATGAAACCTTGTAGTCAGGTTTATCGGTCATAGGATCGATCTTCTGGTCCAAAGACCATCGCGTGCCGCTCTCCCGCGAGTATTGGTCGCCGAGACGCTGCACTTCACGCCGCTTCTCACCGTTTGCCATCACTGTATCGACATCGGATGAGACCCGATCGAAAGTATCCTTCGTCTTCGAATAGGTGCGTAACTGGTCTTCGTTCAAGGGGAACTTCATGAGCTTCAGAGACTGCTGCTGTGAGGCAAGATCGGCCATTGCTTGACCAGTCTTGTTGTCCAGCAGATCTCGGCCACGCGCGGACACGCGGGAGTTCAGACGTTCGATGTCGTTGGTCAGACTGTCGACACCTTCTTGCTGGGAAACGGCGGTTCGCAACTCGGAAAGGGCAGTATTCACCTTTGTTATCGCGCCTTGGAACTCGACCTGCTTTTCCACGTCGTCTGGGCGATAGGTATTTAGGTCGCTGGCGACCTTGTCGAGCTCAGTTGCCTTTTGAGTTTCGCTAGGCAGTAGGCGCGAGTTTGGTAGGTCGGCAATTCTCCGCTTGAGCACCGGAATGTCATTGAGGACCGAATTGCGGGCCTCCGAAAGGTCCTTCGCCCATTGCGATGCTTTAGTGATCTTGGCGACATTGGGACGAATCTGATCCAGTCGAGCTGTAACCTGGTTCAAATCCACGGAGACGTCTGCTTTCGTTCGGTCGCGTCGCTCCGCCAACGAATCCAGGTCGCCCTTCAATTGGCGCACTGCATCGATCGTTGCTTGATCCGCGACGACAACGAGCGGTCCCGATAGTTGGTTCAACCAATCGGAGACTAACTGTGTCACGGACCTGATTTTTGAGGTTTGATTATCTAGTAGCTGCCTCCGTTGATTTCCGACCTCGAACTTGTTGAGAAGGGCAGCGCGCATGCTCAGAGCGGTCTCATAGTCTTCGTTGCGAACGGATTGCTTGTAAGTGCCGAAGTCCGTGGCCAGCTCATCCCGCCCTTGATACCGGTCGGTGTTCTCCAGGAGTTCGTTGTAGGTCTTTTCGTCCTGAGCAAGCGTGTTCTGGATGTCGGATTGGAGCGCTCTTCCGGCAGACTTCCACAGCTCGAGCGGACGTTGGACCCCGCCGTTGGCGTCACCCCGCAATGTGATCCAATATCGTTGGATATACATCCTGTCGTAGCCGCAATTGCCTGACATCGGGATCTGAGCCCGGACAAGCGCTCCTCCTAGATCCCGATACGATTCTCGAACCCCCGACGAAACTCTCTGCTCTCGAAGCCAACGAGAGACTTCCGGGCTTTGCTTGAGGTAGGTATCGACGGTAGTAGCTCTTTCGTTTAGCTGCTGGCGGCATTCAGCGACGAGAGGGCATGTTTGTGTTTGGCTGCTCGATCCGAGCTGTGTTTCGGCAGCCTGAAGTTGCTCGCATACGGATGGGGTGTTCAGCATGCTCGAGAACCGCGCCTGTGCCGGTGTATCCACCGGGCGAGGCTCGTTCCTTGGCGGACTCTCAGCCACTTGGTTGGCTGGAGCCGGCAGGTCAGCGGCAAAAAAACGAAGAGTGCCCGTTCCGCTTCGATCCCAGTTCGCTGCCCATACATATCCTGGGCCGCCCGCTACTCGATAGATTGGCAGGTTCAGCTCGGCAGAGCGGCGGAAGTTGCCAAGATGGTCCACAAGTATTCCCGAGCGGACATCCTTTCCAGCGCCCAGTTGGGCAACGCTTTGAGGGTTCAACGGCAGAAGCTTTACGTCGCCCCATAGGGCAATGAGACCGGTCAGGCCTGCCGAGTTGGCTGGGATATCTATTGTCCTCGCTGCGCCGAACCTTTTTGTCAGCCGACCTACATCATCATTAGCTTCGGTTCCGGAAAACCAAGCGGGCTCCAAAAAGCGGTTAACATAAGCGACGGTGCCATCCGAAGCATGGAGTATCGAATAGCTCGAGGTGAATGCACCACGAGCGCCTCGCTCGTTTTTCTTCCGTTGGCACCAAGTGAAGCCAACAAACTGGCTGCTGGGGCCGCATGAGTATTCGGTATACGAGGCACTGCCAAACGCCACGCGAGCGCCAAGTGTTAGCCCGTCGACAGAGTAAACCGATGCGTTGGCACCGGATGGCGATCCAGAGCCCCTATTGGGGGCGTTTGAAGACTGGCCCACTGGCGTACGACAGGCGGTGCGAGCGTCGGAAACCCGTGGGTCGGACGGGTTCACGCCTTCCTGTATAGCTTGATTGACCGAGAAGCCCCGTTCGCGGAGGACTTGGTCGGTACACGACAGCTCATTGGGCGGGAGTTGCTGCCAGGCTTGCTGCGTTGCCGCGGCCACACCCGAACGAACGAAGTTACCGAACATCTCCATAAGTTCGCGCTGTTGGGCCACTGCACCGTGTGATGCACCAGCCGACAGCGCCAACGCAGCGAGCAATGCGAGTTTCCTGCGCCCCATTTGTTTCTCCCCCAAGCCAAAGGAGTTTCAGCAGGTTGCAGGCGATCGATCAAGCGCACAATTGGATCAGTGGCCGAATGGTTTATAGTGGGCCAACCAGCGGACTTACCGGGAGGCCGATGCGCCAGAGCGGAGGCCGGTGGCTACGGAGTTTGAGCCCAAACGTCTGCGGAAGGGGTGGTTGGGAGAAGCACGATGAACGTATTTGTGCTCGCCGCCGGAATGATGGCCGTGATCCACTTGGTGGCGGGATGCCAGCGACCGCGTCTGGCCGTGATCGTTTCGGGCGTCCTATGGCTGCTGTACGCCGTCTGGGAGCGTCAGGTGGCGACCGGCGCCCTGTGCGATGCAGACTGCAACATTCGCGTCGACCTTGTGTTCATCTTTCCCATATTGGCGCTCGCAACCCTCTCCGCCTACCAGTCGTACAACCGGACATGACGCGCACGGTGAAATCGGGTTATTGCACCCGCAAATCTTGCGATGACGGATCGGGAGAGCTTTCACGTCCGCTTCGGGTCAATCGCGTCGGTTTGACCTGCGTCGACTACTTCCGGCTTCCATCCAACACCGGCCATACCATGGCACTTAGGTCGTTTGCGCTGAGGCCCGGACTCTCTTGCCCCGCTGCTTCGCCGGCCGCGTGCGACAAAGTAACCCGACGGGCAAATCACTTCCGATTTACGGAATTTGTGTCAAGCCCAAAATAAAAAATATTTCTGTTTACCAGAATGAAAATCAGGTGCATACATTCGGCCATCCCGTCCTACTCAGAAGGGCGTCGGCCGTCGTCACGGACGTTGGACGGGATGCGGTGGACGCTGGTTTACGCCTCGACGACGGCGTGGATAAGCGTACGGCAAAACCGTGTGGTCCTGGCGCCCGTTGCTGGCGTCAAGCCGTCGGCTAGGCGCAAGCTGAACCGGTGGTGACGGAGTCAACCAAGAACTCGTCTCCGGGGAGATCACGGCATAAGCCGTAAAGCCATTGCGCAGGGAAGGCCGGGTGTTCTCCGCTGCCCTGTATGCTCGTGTGCAGCCCACTTAGTGCAAACCGCACACGAGACCGCGGGTGCAGCGCGCACCCGGTCTTCCCTGCGCCCTCTCAATGAGAGGGCGGGAAGTTTCTGGCAAAGCTCGGGCGCAATGCGTCGCGAGAATGCTAACCCATACTCAGTTGTCGTCACCCGCCCGAGTGCGCAATTGCGCACGGGGGGCGGGTGATCCAGTATCCCAGAGACGCCGATGATTGAACCGATAGGCCGCGGCGTACTGGATCCCCGCCTGCGCGGGGATGACATTGGAGGAGGCTGCAATACTGCCCCCACAAACCCGGCCGATTTCGGCCAAAACCTTATACCTAACAAACCCGTAATGGCCCGGGCCGAAACCGCCTTGATCCGACCAAAAAGCCGTTGTTGGTTGGCCGTGCCGGAGCCCGGGACGCCGATTCACCTGAATTTGGCTGATGATAGCGAGAAGGATCGCAAATGCGCAGGAATCTCACCTTTCTCCTCGGCACGGTCACCGGCGCCTGTTTGACCTTTCTGGTCGCCGGACCGCAGGGGGCGCATCTGGTTGCTGCCGCCAAGGCTGCGGCCCGCACCGACGGAACCTATTCGCAGCTCAATCTGTTCGGTGACGTGTTCGAGCGCATTCGCGCCAGCTATGTCGAGAAGCCCGACGATTCCAAGCTGATGGAGGGCGCCATCAACGGCATGATCTCTTCGCTCGATCCGCATTCGCGCTACATGAATGCCAAGGGCTGGAGCGACATGCAGGAGACCACGCATGGCGAATTTGGCGGGCTAGGCATCGAGGTGACGATGGATGACGGCCTCGTCAAGGTGGTGGCGCCGATCGACGACACGCCCGCCGCCAAGGCCGGCATCATGTCGGGCGATCTGATCACGCAGATCGACGATGATTCCATTCAGGGCATGACGCTCGACCAGGCCGTCAGCAAGATGAAGGGGCCGGCCAACAGCAAGATCCGCCTGAAGATCGTTCGCAAGGGCGCAGACACGCCGGTCGAGGTCGCGATCGTTCGCGAAATCATCCGGGTGCGGCCGGTGCGCTTCCGCACCGAAGGCGGCGATATCGGCTACATCAGGATTACCAGCTTCAACGAGCAGACCACCGACGGCCTGCGCAAGGCGCTCGGTGAGATTACAAAGTCGATCCCGTCCGACAAGCTCGTCGGCTACGTCGTCGATCTGCGCAACAATCCGGGTGGCTTGCTCGATCAGGCGGTGTCGGTGTCGAGCGCTTTCATGGGGCGGGGCGAGGTGGTTTCGACCCGTGGCCGCACGCCGGAGGAAACCCAGCGTTTCGTCGCGCGCGGCGGCGATCTGACCAAAGGCAAGCCGCTCGTCGTGCTGATCAACGGCGGATCGGCATCGGCTTCGGAGATCGTGGCCGGCGCCTTGCGCGACCACAAGCGGGCCACCATCATCGGCACGCGTTCGTTCGGCAAGGGCTCGGTGCAGACGATTATTCCGCTCGGCAAGTCCAACGGCGCGCTGGCATTGACGACCGCGCGCTATTTCACGCCGTCCGGAAAATCGATCCAGGCCCAGGGCGTCACGCCTGACATCGAGGTGCTGCAGGACGTGCCGGACGAATTGAAGAACCGTGCCGAACTGAAGGGCGAAGCGTCGATGCGCGGCCATTTGGCAGGCGACGGCGCCGAGCAGACCGGTTCGCAATCCTACGTGCCGCCGTCAGAAAAGGACGACAAGGCGCTCGGTGCCGCCTACAATCTGCTGCGCGGCGTCACCGTCAACGCCAATGCGCCGGCGGTCGCGTCGTCGAAGCGGGCGGTGCCGAACTAGCGCGTTCTCAACGAGAAGACCCGTCTAGGCGGCGGGCTTGCGCCTGCGGGAACTCACTGGGCTCGCGGCGGCAGGCATCGGCCGGTGCGCGAGCAGCAGGGGCTTGATGTCGGCGCCGGGTCGTGGCGGGCTGAACAGATAGCCCTGCATCTCCGAACAGCCGAGCGCGCGCAGCAATTCACGCTGCTGCTCGGTCTCGACGCCTTCCGCCGTCGTCGTCATGTGGCGCGCGGCGGCGATGTTCACGACAGCCTCGACGATGCTGGCGGACCCTTCCGGCTCGGCGATATCGGTGACGAAGCAGCGGTCGATCTTGATCTTGTCGAACGGGAAGCGCTTCAGATAGCTCAGCGAGGAATAGCCGGTCCCGAAATCGTCGAGCGCTATCCTGACGCCGATGGCGCGAAGCTGGTGCAGGATGGCAAGCGCCGCTTCGTCGTCGCGGATCAGCACCGCTTCGGTGATCTCAAGTTCCAGCCGGCCCGCGGCCAGGCCCGACGCCCCAAGGGCCGCCATCACCTTCAGCGCCAGCGTGCCGCTCTTGAACTGTACCGGCGAGACGTTGACCGCAAGACGGACATCGTCCGGCCAGGTCGCGGCCTCGGCGCACGCCGTGGTCAGCACCCACTCGCCGAGCTGATTGATCAGGCCGGTCTCTTCGGCGATCGGCACGAAGTCGGCCGGCGAGATGATGCCGCGCTGCGGATGGCGCCAGCGCACCAGCGCTTCACAGCCGGTGATCCTGCCGTCCCGCAGGTCCAGACACGGCTGGTAATAAACCTCGAAGCCGCCGTCGACGATGGCCTGTCGCAGGTCCATTTCCAGCACGCGGCGGGCGCGCACCTGGGCGTCCATTTCCGGCCGGAAGAAGCGATGGGTGCGGCGGCCGGCGGCCTTGGCGGCGTACATCGCCAGATCCGCGTTCTTCAGGATCTGGTCGACGTCAGAACCGTCCTGCGGCGCCAGCGCGATACCGATGGAGGCGTCGGTGGTCACGTGATGGCCGAGGCATTCGTAGGGAGCGCGGATCGCATCGTAGATGCGGTGGACGAGTTCGGTGACCTCGTTAGCGCCCGTCACCCCGGTCTGCACGATGGCGAATTCGTCGCCGCCGAGCCTCGCCACGAAATCGGTCTCGCGCACGCAAGCACGGAGGCTGACCGCGACGGCCTTGAGCAACTCGTCGCCGACCATGTGTCCGAGCGAGTCGTTGATGCTCTTGAACTCGTCGATGTCGATATAGAGCACGGCAAGCTGCCGGTCGGCCGCGACGTGAGGCAATTCCTGCTTGAGTTGTTCGTGGAACAGCGTGCGGTTCGGCAGGTCGGTCAGCGCGTCGTAATGGGCGAGGTGGGTGATGCGCTCCTCGGCCTGGCGTTGTTCGGTAACGTCTTCATGGGTCGCCACCCATCCGCCGTCCGCCAGCGGTTCGTTGACGACCTGGACCGAACGTCCGTCGGGCGTCGTGATGATCATCGCGTTGCGCTGCCCGACGTCGCGCAGCACCCGCACGACATAGCGGTCGACGTCGCCGGTAAACGATCCGGTCTGTTTTCGATGCGCGATCACGTCGCGGAAACTGCAGCCCGGCTTCACGATCTCGGCCGACAGGCCGTACATGTCGAGGTAGCGCTGGTTGCAAATGACGAGGCGCTGCGAAGAATCGAACAGCAGCAGGCCTTGCGTCATGTTGTTGACGGCGGTGTCGAGCCGCAGTTTTTCCAGCGTCAGCCGCTGCTGCGACGCGCGATGCTGCTGCAAGAGCTTGCGCACCACCAGGAACAGCAGGATGGCGATCGCCGCCACGGACAATCCGGCCACCGCGATCAGGATGGAGATTTGCGCGCGCCAGTCGGCCAGCGCCGCCGCGGTGGTCGTCGCTGCGACGATCACGATCGGAAATTTGCTCAGCGCGCGCGAGGAGATCACCCGGTGCTCGCCGTCGAGCGGGCTGGTCAGACGGGAGGTGGTATTGGCGCGCTCGAACACAAGCCGCTGGCTGGCCGGGCCGGACTTGAAGTTCTTGCCGATCATCTCGGCGACATGCGGATAACGGGCGAGCAGCGTGCCGTCGCGGTGGTGCATGGCGATCGCGGCATCCGATCCGAGCGCCACCGAAGCGAAGAATTTCTCGAAATTGGCGGGTTCGATGCCGCGGCCGATGGCGCCGAGGAATTCGCCGTTCGGCCCCGTGACCTTGCGCGCGATCACTGTGGTCCAGACGCCGGTGACACGGCTGTAGACCGGCTCGATCACCACGGTCGGCGATTCCGGCCCGGACTTGAAGGTCTTGAAATAGGCCCGGTCCGCGACGTTGACGGGCGGGGCGGGCCAGGCCGCCGACGAATTGATCAGTCTGCCCTCGACGTCGAAGACGTTGACGCCGCCGACATAGGACACCGCCTCGATCTTGGACTTCAGCATCAGATGGATTTCCTCGCTCGACATCCGGCGCCGGAAATGTTCCGTCGTCGTGATCAAGCTGGATCGGATGAAGCTGATCAGGTCCTTCTGGACCACCTCCAAATCCTCGAGTTGCTGGTCGAAATGGCGGGCCAGCAGCAGCACGGTGTTTTCCAGCTCGCGCTCGCTGTTGCGCAGCGCGCGTTCGCGGAAATTGCCGGCCATGATGGTCGCGCCGATCGCGATCGCGGCGATCAGCAGCACGCCGCCCAGGATCAGCCATCGGATCGGACCGCCGCGAAAGATCGGCTTGATCGTGAATGAGGCGGTGTTGACTGAACCCATTGAACGAGATCGCTGCCAGGAATTAATCCCGGAAGCAGTGTTGCGTACTTCCGGCCCGGCACTGTGCTACCGCGCCGAGATGGAATTGACGTTAGCAAGTCTGGTTAACGAAACGTTAGCCGGGTAGTGAGGGCTGCCGGTGACAACCTCGGCAGGGCCTAGTTCCGGGGTGCGTGGACTGGGCGGAACATGATTGCAATGATCGCGGCGGCGATGATGTTGGCGGCGACGCCGGCCAGGATCGGCAGCGTATAATCACCCGTGAGATCGAATGCGTAGCCGGCGGTGCTGGGACCAATCAGGGTGCCGAACGCGACGCTGGTGTAGAGGATGCCGATAATGCCGCTGACGTTGCGTCCGCCGAAATAATCCATCACCACGGCCGGAAGCACGGCGACCCAGGCGCCGTAGATCATGCCGTAGACGAAGGCGAAGCCGGCGAGCTGCCAGAAATTCGTCGAGACCAGCCAGATCGCCAGCGCGCCTGCCATGCCGATGAAGAGCAGCAGCAGAGCGGTCGGGCGGCCGATCCGGTCGGCGAGCCCGCCGAGGAAGAAGCGGCCGGCGGTAGAACCGATGCCGATGACACCGAGCAGCAGCACCGCGGAGGAGGCCGCAACGCCGTGATCCCCGGCATAGGGAACGAGGTGCACGAACGGCACGAACAGGCCGAACGAGCAGATCAGGCAGGCGGCATAAAGCGCAACGAAGTGCGGTGAGCGGATCGCCTCGCTGACCGTGGCGCCCTGCGCCTGCGCCGGGATCGCACCCGGCAGGACCGGATCGCCGTCGGGGTTGAGACCGCGCGCGCGAGGATCGTTCTCCAGCAGCAGCGCCATCCCGCCGCCAACGACAGCGGCGATGGCGCCGAGCGCCAGGTAAGCGCCGCGCCATCCCAGCGTCTCGATCAGGAGCGTCGCCAGCGGCGGCATCACCAGTGTGCCAACGCCGATGCCGCTCACGGCAAGACCGGAGGCAAAGCCGCGCCGCCGCACGAACCACCGCTGCACCGCGCCGACCGCGGGCACATAGGCGCAGCCGATGCCAAGTCCGACACCGAGCCCGTAAGCGGCATAGACCTCGAGCAAATTGCGTGCGGCAGCCGCCGCGGCGAGCCCGAGGCCGATCAGCAGCATGCCTGCCAGCGCGAGGCGGCGGGAGCCGTAGCAGTCGGCGAGGGGGCCGCTGACGATGCCGAGGGCAAAATAGAGAAAGCCCGCGAGCGAAAACACCAGCGAGACCGAGCCGCGCGAGGCGCCGAAATCGCGCTGCAGCGGCTCCAGGAACGCGCTGAACGTATAGGCGCAGCCGAAACCGACAAAGGTTACGGCGAATGCGGCGGCCACGACGAACCAGCCGTAGAAGATGCGGGAGTTGGGCAGCGCGGATTGGATACTCACGATTGCCTCCACGGGCTCGGAGCGGGATGGCGACGGTGCCAGGATGTGATCCTCTGGAAGGCTGCGCCGGCGCGTATCAGCGTGGCTTCGTCCAGATGCGCCGCCACAAGCTGAAATGCGATCGGCAATCCGTTTGCCGAGAAGCCGCCGGGCAACGTGATAGTGGGATGGCCGGTCATGTTGAAGGGGCAGGTGTATTCCTGCAGCCTGGCAATCAGGTCAGGCTGCTCGCCGAGCGTCTTGATCATGGCGAGGGTCAGGGGCGGAAATGGGTGTACCGGAATTAGCAGCACATCGACGGTCTCGAACAGCGATGTGACCCGGCCGCGCAATTCCAGTCGCCGCAGCAGTATTTTCTGGTAGTCCAGCCCAGATAGCGCGCGACCTGTCTCGACGACGGAGGCGAGAACGGGACCGTATTCGTGCTTGCGCGCCGGATAGGTTGCTTCGTGCGCGACCGCGGCTTCCACCGCGCAGTTCGGAACCCAATCGGCGACGGCTTGCTTCACGTCGGGAAACTGCAGGTCGACGATATCAGCACCCTGCACACGCATGACCTCCATCGCTTCCCCGAGCACCCGCTGGGTTGCATGGTCCACGCCGTCGATGCTCCATCTCGCGTCGAACCCAATCCGCAGGCCGCGCACATCCTGCTCGGCCGCGGCGAGATAGTCGGGCACGGGATCGGGGACGGCCGTTGGATCGGCGCGGTCGGGTCCGGCGATGACGCCGAGCATCGCGCCGGCATCCGCTGCGCTCCGGGTGATGGTCCCGATATGGTCCAGGGTCGCTGCGAGTTCGAACACGCCGTGGCGGCTGACGCGTCCCCAGGTTGGCTTCAACCCGGTCAGGCCATTGGCGGCGCACGGCCATCGGATCGAGCCACCGGTATCGGAGGCGAGCGAGCCGTAACAAAGCCCTGCCGCCGTTGCGACCGCCGAGCCGCTCGACGAAATGCCCGGCCAATAATCAGCACTCCAGGGATTTTTTGGCGGTGTCACTGACGGGTGGTGGTCGGAATAGGCGCCTTCGGTAAGTTGCAGCTTGCCCAGCACCACCGCGCCGGCTTCCTTCAGGCGGCGCACCACGCTCGCGTCCTGATCGGGACGGAAATCGCGATGGACGGCGGTACCCGCGGCCGTCGGAACACCCTTGGTCCAGAACAGGTCCTTGAGCGCAATCGGGACGCCATGCAGCGGCCCACGATAGCGTCCTGCAGCAATCTCGGCGTGCGCCGTTTCGGCCTGGGCCATCGCGGCATCGGCCATCACCTGGACGTAGCTGGCGAGTTCGCCATCCAAGGCGGCGATGCGGTCGAGGTGCGCGCGCGTGACTTCCACCGACGAAATCCGGCGCGTCCTGATGCGCGCCGCAATCTGCGTGAGCTCGAGGTAATGCAAATCCGCGGTGGTATCCATTCTCTGCCTCCGTCATCGACACGGTCGGAATCGGATCAGCGTCCGACACTCGTATATTAGTTATACTGGTGTCTATTGCTGTCAACCGGTAAATCTGCTTTACTGGTGTTTATGTCGCGGGAATCAAAAAAGTTCGGCGTTCCGGACGATCTGGCCAATCTCTATGATTTCGCCAATACGCTCGACGTCAGGCACTTCACGCATCACGGCGTGCCGCATCCGCAAGGCGATGAACTGACCAGCGCGCGGGAGCTCGCGAGCTGGATGTCGCAGCGCGGGCTGGCGCCCACCAGTGCGAAGCTCACGCCGGCGATGTTTGCAACCGTGATCGAACTGCGGACGTTGGTGCGCGACTATCTGCAGTGCGATCCGCTCGAGCGGCACGCAAACAAGGATGCAGCTCGTGCGCTGGGCAAAACGCTGAGGTATTTTCCGTTGGTCGTGGCCGCAGGGGATGACGGCATGGTGCTGCGGGCGGCGCGTGAAGATGCGCTCGCAGGACTGTCGCCGATTGTCGCAGAACTCTATGACGGCTCCAGAAATGGAACGCTGGATCGGCTTAAAATGTGCGCGTCTGACGAATGCCGCCGGGTGTTCTTCGACCGCTCGAAACCATCGACGCGGCGCTGGTGCATGTCATCGCTGTGCGGGAACCGGATGAAGACACGCAGCTATCGCGAGCGGCAACGCAACGCCGGATAAATCATTGTGACCCGTGATTAGGTCACGACCGGCGGACTGAACGGTGTCTTCTCGCCGATCAGTCCCCGGCGCGGTAATGTCCGGACTTGCCGCCCTTTTTCTCGGCCAGGTGAATGCCTTCGATCCGCACACCGCGCTCGACGGCCTTGATCATGTCGTAGATCGTCAGGCACGCGACCGACACCGCCGTCAGCGCTTCCATTTCGACGCCGGTCGGCCCGGTGACCTTCACGGTGGCGCGGACGACGCAGCCGGGCAATTTCTTGTCGGGCGTGATGTCGAGCGTGACCTTCGACAGCGCCAGCGGATGGCAGAGCGGGATCAAATCCGACGTGCGCTTGGCGGCCATGATGCCGGCAATGCGGGCGGTGCCCAGCACGTCGCCCTTTTTGGCGTTACCGGAGACGATCAGTTCGAGCGTCGCCTTGCTCATGATCACGCGGCCTTCGGCCACGGCTACCCGTTCGGTGGCGGGTTTGGCCGACACGTCGACCATCCGCGCTTCGCCCGATGCATCGATGTGGGTGAGGGCGCCGTCTTTGGAAGCCTTCCGCGCCATCGCCTAGCGCGTCCCCGTGGCGCGCGGCACGTCGGTACGGGCCAGCAACGTCCGCGTGGCCGCAGTGACGTCGGCCTGGCGCATCAGGCTTTCGCCGACCAGGAAGGTCGCCATGCCGACGCGCGCGAGGCGCGCAAGATCTGCCGGCGTAAAGATGCCGCTTTCACCGACCATCAGGCGATCCCCGGGGATCAGCGGCGCGAGCGCCTCGCTGGTCACCAGCGTGGTCTCGAAGGTGCGCAAATTGCGGTTATTGACGCCGATCATCGGCGAGCGAAGCTTTAGCGCGCGATCGAGCTCGGCGCGGTCATGGATCTCGATCAGCACGTCCATGCCGTGGGCGATGGCGGCATCTTCCAGATCTCTGGCCGTGCCGTCATCGAGTGCGGCCATGATGATCAGGATGCAATCGGCGCCATGGGCGCGGGCCTCGACCACCTGATAGGTGTCGAACAGGAAATCCTTGCGCAGCACCGGCAGATTGGTCGCTGCGCGTGCCGCGACCATGAAATCGAGGTGGCCCTGGAACGACGGCGTATCGGTCAGGATCGACAGGCACGCCGCACCGCCGGCTTCATAGGCTTTTGCCAATGCCGGCGGATCGAAATCGGCGCGGATCAGCCCCTTGGAGGGCGACGCCTTTTTCACCTCCGCGATCAGCGCATAGTTACCGCGACCGAGCTTTTCACGGATCGCGCGCAAAAAGCCGCGCGGCGGCGGCGCGGTTTTGGCCAGTGCTTCAAGGTTTGCCAGCGGATGCGTCCGCTTGGCGGCGGCGATCTCCTCGCGCTTGTAAGTCTCGATCTTGCTCAGGATGTCGGACATGTCAGGCGCTCCCGCGGTCAGCCGTTGGACACCGCGATCAAATGCTTGAGTTTTGCAGCGGCGGCACCGCCGTCGAGCGACTTGGTGCCCAGCGCGACGCCTTCCTTCAGATCCCTGGCGCGGCCGGCGACGATCAGCGCCGCCGCGGCGTTCAGGAGAGCGACGTCGCGATACGCGCTCGGCTTGCCGCTCAGCACGCCTTGCAGCGCCACCGCGTTGGCGTCGGCATCGCCGCCCTTCAACGCTTCGCCACCGACGCGGGCGAGGCCGGCCTCTTCCGGCGTCACCTCGAAGGTGCGGACATTGCCGTTCTCGAGGCTTGCAACAAAACTCGGGCCGGTGAGGGTGATTTCGTCGAGACCGTCGGAGCCGTGCACCACCCAGACCGACTCGGAGCCGAGGTTCTTCAGCACCTGCGCCAGCGGCAGCACCCAGTGCCTCGAGAATACGCCGACCATTTGCCGCTTGACGCCGGCCGGGTTGGACAGCGGTCCGAGCAGGTTGAAGATCGTGCGTGTGGCGAGTTCGACCCGGGTCGGGCCGACGTTCTTCATGGCCGGATGGTGCGCGGGCGCGAACATGAATCCGATGCCGGCTTCGCGCACGCAACGGCCGACCTGGTCGGGCGAAAGATCGATCCTGACCCCGAGCGAGGCCAATACGTCGGCCGCCCCCGAGCGCGAAGACAGCGCGCGGTTGCCGTGCTTGGCGACAGGCACGCCGGCGCCCGCGACGATGAAGGAGGCGCAGGTCGACACGTTCACCGACCCGGAACCGTCGCCGCCGGTGCCGACCACGTCGACGGCCTCCGCCGGCGCCTTGACCCGCAGCATCTTGCCGCGCATCGCCGACACCGCGCCGGTGATCTCGTCGACCGTCTCGCCGCGTACCCGCAGCGCCATCAATAGTCCGCCCATCTGCGAGGGCGTGGCCTCGCCGGACATCATGCTGTCGAAGGCGGAGGCGGCCTCCTCACGCGACAGCGTCGCACCGGTGGCGACTTTTCCGATGATAGATTTGAGGTCGTCCATCGCGTTGCTTTCAGGATTGGGACGTCTTTATCCCTTGAACATGACCTTCGAGCAAACGCTACGCGTTTGTCGAGGGAAAACCGGTGCCCACGTCCCGGATCATGCTCAGTTGCTGTTCGCGCCCGTCACCTGTGCGAAGGCCGCCTGATTGATTGTCGTGCCGATCTCTGACTCGATCTTCGTGACGTACTGCGCGACCTGTTCGTCGGTGAGGCCCCGCAGCAGCGTCTCCTTCATTTTCTTGATCTCGTCGGCAGCGACGTTGACCGAGGGCATGCTGACATCGGTGACGCGGTACACGATCCACTCGCTGCCACCCGCGCCGGCGGTTTGTCCGACGCCATCCTTGGCGGTGCGAAACGCCGCGGTGATGAGGCTCGAGGGCACGCCGGATGGAGCGGCGTCGCGCCGGAAGCCGGTTGCGGTTTCGACCTTCGAGCCGATCGACGCGGCTTCTTCGGCCAAGGTGGCGCCACGCTCGAGCTTGCCGACCATCTCGGTCGCCTTCGCCCGCAGCTTGCTCGAGATCTGGTCTTCGCGCCATTTGGCTTCGACCTGGGCGCGGACCTCGTCGAGAGTGCGTTCACGCGACGGCGTAATGCCGAGAACGTCGTACCAGACATAACCGCCGGCAAACTGGATCGGATCGTTGTCGACGCCGACATTGCTTGCGAAGGCTTGCGAGACCACTTCGAGACCGCGCGGAATATTGCCGACCGGCCGGCCGTCAGGGCCGCGGCCGGAGCGGTCGACGGCCTCGATGGTGACTGCCGTCAGTCCGAGCTTCTGGGCGGCTTCGACCACGCTGGCGCCGCCGCCACGCTCGTCTTCCATCTTGTTGTGGAGTTCGGCGACCTTGCTGCGCGCCCGCTCGGTCGCAATTTCCTTTTTTATCTGCGCCGCGACGCTTTCATAGGAAGGCGTCGTAGCCGGTTCGATCTTGCCGACCTTGACCAGCGCCACGACGAACTGGCCTTTTATCGGCTGGCTCACCTCGCCGGAGGGCAGCGCGAACGCCGCGTCGGCGATGGCCGGATCGATGATGGCGGATTTTGCCGTCATGCCGAGGTCAACGAGATTGGCGTTGTGTTCCTTGGCGACGTCGTCGAATGACATTCCGGATGTGATGCGGCTGCGCGCGGTGAGGGCTTCCTCGGCGTTTTGAAACACCATCTGCTGCACTTCGCGCTTCTCGGGCGTACCGATCCGGTTACGGCTCTGCTCGAATACTTTCTTCGCATCCTCGTCGGAGACTTCGGACCATTTGCCGAGTTCCTCGGGGCTGACCACGATGAACGACAGTTTGCGAAATTCGGGTGCGCGGAACTGGGTCTTGTGGTCTTCGAAATAGGCGGCGAGCGTCTCGGGCGAGGGCGTGTCGATGGTGCCCGCCTGCGCGGCGTCGAGTTTGATGTAGTCGACCGAGCGCTGCTCGTTCTGGTACCGGGTCAAGGCATCGATCATGAGCTTCGGCGGCTCGAGCCCGGCGGTGACGGTGTCCGCGATCTGGCGCCGCAAGCCCAGGCGTCGCCGCTCGGCGAGGTAGCGCTGCTCGGTGTACCCGTACTGGCGGATCGTGGCCTGGAAGCGCGCCGGATCGAAATTGCCGCCGATTCCCTTGAACGCGGGATCGTTGTAGATGATCCGCATGGCCTCGGCATCCGACTGTGCAAGGCCCATGCGCCGCGCCTCCTCGTCGAGGGCGGCTTCCGCGATGGTCTGCTGCAGCACCTGACGATCAAGCCCAAATAAACGGGCCTGCTCCTGGGTCAGCGGACGGCCGAACTGACGACCGAATGCCTGGAGCTTGTCAGTGTAGATCTGGCGGAATTGCTCGGTCGAGATTTCGGTCTTGCCGATCTTGGCCAGCGTCGACTGCCCAAAGCCCTTGAAGATGTCGGCGATACCCCAGACAGCAAAGCTGAGAATCAGCACGCCCATCACGACGCTCATGACGGCCTTGCCGAGCCAGTTTGATGAGGCTTTGCGTATTCCTCGAAGCATGGGTCCAACTTGTTTTGTAGGAGGGGAACCGGGTGATACCCAAGGCGGTTTCCGATTGGAATACCGCAACAGGGCGTCTACCCGAGTTGATATCGCATCATAAAGTGGCAGTCGCCCCGTCGCAACTCCGCCAGCGCGGGCCAATTGAAGCGGTTAACGGCTCAGAGGCCACTTTGAAGCGGCATCTGGAACTGGTCGCGCGCCTCTGCTAGCGGATGAGGACCCCATATACGAGAGAAAATCGACATGCCCGACGCCATTCGGCCCCTGATCGCCGGCAACTGGAAAATGAACGGCCTCAAGTCCTCCCTGGCCGAATTTGAAGCGATGCGCGAAGGTGCCGCAGCCGTGGCCGCCAAGGCTGACCTGCTGGTCTGCCCGCCGGCCTCCTTGATCGCCACCCTGGCGGACAAGGCGAAGGGCTCAAAGCTCGCCGTCGGTGCCCAGGATTGCCACCCGAAGGCCTCGGGTGCCCATACCGGCGACCTTTCGGCTGAAATGCTGGCCGATGCCGGCGCCAGCGCCATCATTGTCGGTCATTCCGAGCGCCGCGCCGACCATGGCGAAACCGACGCCCTGGTCCGGCAGAAGGCTGAAGCCGCTTGGCGGGCCGGACTGACGGCCATCGTCTGCATCGGCGAAACCCAGGGCCAGCGCGACGCCGGGCAGACGCTGGAGGTCTGCGGTGGCCAGCTCAAAGGCTCGCTGCCGGACGGATCGACGTCAGCCAACCTGGTAGTGGCCTATGAGCCGGTCTGGGCGATCGGCACCGGGGTGACCCCGACGGCAAGAGATGTCGAGCAAGTTCATGCGTTTATCCGGGGTGTTCTCACCGACCGATTTAAGGCCGAGGGCGGCAAGGTCCGGATTCTCTATGGCGGTTCGGTCAAGCCATCCAATGCGGCCGAGCTGATGGCGGTCGCCAACGTCAACGGCGCGCTGGTCGGCGGCGCCAGCCTGAAGGCGGTGGACTTTTTGGCGATCGCAGCGGGATGCTAGGCTGGCGTGGGGGCGTTGTTCTGCAGGCGCTTCCAGTAGAACATCGTGCCGGTCATGCCGCCGAGGGGTTTGTAGGCGTAGTCCGGAATGATCCCGGCCAACTTGAAGCCGACGCGCTCGTATAATCCGGACGCGCCTTCGTCGTCGGCGGTGTCGAGCACCAGCAGCCAGCGTCCGTGATCGATCGCCACGCGTTCGGCAGCGTACAGCAGCGCCTTCGCGACGCCGCGGCCGCGGTGGCTGACCCGCGTGATCATCTTGACGATTTCCGCCCGGTGCGGCTGGTTGAGCGCAAGGTCCAGCACCAGCGTTACCGTTCCGACCAGTTGGTCGCCGTCAAAGGCGCCCAGAATGATCCGTTCTCCGCGCGCCGCCGCAGCCAGCGACTTCTCCCAGAAGGCATTTGCGACTTCCTGATGCAGCGGATGCATGAAGCTGACCGAACCGCCATGGGCCACCGCCTCGATCAGTATCTCGCTGAGGCTCGCGCGGATATCGGGCGAAGGGCTCAAGGGTTTGATTTCGATATCAGGCATCTCGTTCAGCCTCGTTTCCTGGCCGCACGGGCCTGCTTGATTTCTGCAATCCGCTCGACATCCTCGATCTGGAGATGTCGGCCGCGTTCGAGAATTTCCAACGTGTACTCTTCATAAGTGAGCCCGAGCCGTTCGGCCTTTTGAATGCGAAAGGCGACGATGCCGGGTGAGGGATTGTGCCACGCCCTGCGGTGCGCAGCCTTCCAGTAGAAATAATTTCCGATTCCTCCATCACCCCATTCCGGCCGGTGCGCTTCGTCGAGGGGTGGGCCGCCATTGTGGCCGGCCGCGATTTCGCTGTCGGGGAGCGCCTGTTCGATCGCGGTGCTTTTGAGGGTGACCTCCGACATCGTTGCTAGCTCCGGGCCAGCGCCACGACATAGGTGCAGGGTGCGGCGCTCTCGTTGGCGAAGGTCGTCTCCGCGGGGGGACCGAATCCGAGGCAATCGCCGGTGCCGAGGAGATACCGTTCGCCGGCCTCGATGATGACGAGTGCGCCGGCCTGTACCCAAACCACCTGACGGATATGGGCATAAGACGAAGCCGGCAGCGTCACGCGCTGTCGTGCCGGCAATTCGACCCTGATGACTTCGAGCGGATGATCGGGGCGATTGAATACCTGCGTGCGCAGGTAGCCGGTCTCGGGATCGCGCCAGACCGGCTGTTCGCTGGCACGCGAAAGGCGCTCGCCCTGGCCCTCGGCGCGCAACATCAGGCCGGCAAGCGTGAGGTCAAAGGCGCTTGCGAGGCGGACCAGCACCACCGCGGTTGGGCTGACTTCGGCACGCTCGATCTTGCTGATAGTGGCCTTTGAGACCCCCGATCGTTCGGCGAGATCGGCCAGCGACCAGCCGCGGCTGTCGCGCTCGAGACGCAGGCGCTGCGCCAGCCGCCTGCTCAAATCGTCCATAATAGTATCCATACGTCTACTATAAGGGAAGCGGGCCGCCGTTCGCAAGCTGGAAATGTCGCAACTTCGTGTTGCTTCGCAGCTTGTTGGAAAGCCTGCGGCAATTATCTCCGGGGCAGCGGTTGGGGGTGACAATGCCCCGTCCGATCGTGTAACACCGCGCAACTTCAGGAAAACCCGCAAGCTCAATAGTGCAGCCGAAGCCCGGCGCTCATCGCTTGTGACGGAAGGTTAGAAATGCAGGCCGTCGTTATTGTCGTTCACCTCATGATCGTCGCCGTGCTGATCGGCGCGGTATTGCTGCAGAAATCCGAAGGCGGCGGCCTTGGCATGGGCGGCGGCGCCGGCTTCATGTCGAGCCGTGGAACCTCCAATCTGTTGACGCGGATGACCGCGATTTTGGCGGCAGGCTTCTTTGTCACCAGCCTGTATTTGGCCTGGTCCGCAGGCCTCGATCGCAAGCCCGCCTCGATTCTCACGGGCCCGGCGACGCCGTCCCAGCCCGGAGGGACCCCGATCGCGCCGCCGACCAGCGGCGGCGTTCTCGATACGCTGAAGAAGGTCGACGAACAGCAGAGCCCGCCGGCGCCGTCGGGCCCGCAAGCACCGCGTTCGCAATAAAGCAGGGTGGCTATGCAGGACGGCGACTACCGTCCTGCATCAGAACTTCCCATCAATGCTCTGAAATCGCTTTAATTTTCACGTCACCCACAGCTCGGCAAAATGTTCGCTCTGGCGAGCGATTCGTTTTGGCGAATCGGAGCAGTGGCCTTAAAGGTTGAGTCCCATGGCGCGGTACATATTCATCACCGGCGGCGTGGTTTCTTCGCTCGGCAAAGGTCTGGCTTCGGCGGCACTCGGCGCGCTGTTGCAGGCCCGCGGGTACAAGGTCCGTCTCCGCAAACTCGACCCCTATCTCAACCTCGATCCCGGAACGATGTCGCCGTATCAGCACGGCGAAGTGTTCGTGACCGACGACGGCGCCGAGACCGATCTCGATCTCGGCCATTACGAGCGCTTTACGGGGCGTCCGGCCACCAAGGCCGACAACATCACCACTGGGCGCATCTATCAGGACATCATCACCAAGGAACGCCGAGGCGATTATCTCGGTGCGACCATCCAGGTGGTGCCGCACGTCACCAACGCGATCAAGGAGTTCGTCCTCTCCGGCAACGACGAATATGATTTCGTGCTGGTGGAGATCGGCGGCACCGTCGGCGACATCGAGGGCCTGCCGTTCTTTGAAGCCATCCGTCAGCTCAAGAACGAATTGCCGCGCGAGCACGCGGTCTACATTCATCTGACGCTGCTGCCGTTTATTCCCAGTGCCGGCGAGCTAAAGACAAAACCGACCCAGCATTCGGTCAAGGAACTGCGTTCGATCGGCATCCAGCCGGACATCCTGCTGTGCCGCACCGACCGCGAGATTCCGAAGGAAGAGCGGCGCAAGCTCGGCCTGTTCTGCAACGTGCGCGAAAGCGCCGTGATCGAGGCGAGGGACGTCGACAATATCTACGCGGTGCCGCAAGCCTACCACGAGGCCGGCCTCGACGACGAAGTGCTGGCTGCGTTCGGCATCACGCCGAAGATTCCGCCCGCGATGCAAAGCTGGAACGACATCAACGAGCGGGTGCGCAACCCCGAAGGCGCGGTCACCATCGCGATCGTCGGCAAATACACCGGCATGAAGGATGCGTATAAATCGCTGATCGAGGCGCTGTCGCATGGCGGCATCGCCAACAAGGTGAAGGTCAATCTCGACTGGATCGAGAGCGAAGTGTTCGAGCACGAGGATCCGGCGCCGTTCCTCGAACACGTCAACGGCATCCTGGTGCCCGGCGGCTTCGGCCAGCGCGGCGCGGAAGGAAAGATCCGCGCGGCGCAGTTCGCCCGCGTCCGCGACGTCCCGTATTTCGGCATCTGCTTCGGCATGCAGATGGCCGTGATCGAAGCCGCGCGTAATCTCGTCGGCATCGAGGACGCCAATTCCACCGAATTCGGTCCGACCAGGGAGCCGCTGGTCGGCCTGATGACGGAATGGCTGCGCGGCAACGAGCTTGAGAAGCGGTCGAAGGCGGGCGATCTCGGCGGCACCATGCGGCTCGGCGCCTATCCCGCTGCGCTTACCCGCGGCAGCCGGGTATCCGAAGTCTATGGCGGGGCCACCGAGATTTCGGAGCGCCACCGTCACCGCTACGAGGTCAACACCGCCTACAAGGACCGCCTCGAACAGCACGGCCTCCGCTTCTCCGGCCTGTCGCCCGACGGCGTCCTGCCGGAGATCGTCGAATATGAGGACCATCCCTGGTTCATCGGCGTGCAATTCCACCCCGAGCTGAAATCGCGCCCGTTCGAGCCGCATCCCTTGTTCGCGTCGTTCATTCAGGCCGCGGTGGTGCAGTCGCGGCTGGTGTAGTGGCCGCCAGCCTTTGACGAACGCGCCAATTGTTGCGACAAACCGCTTCCGTTACCTGCAAGAACAACAATCAGGGGAGTGAAGCCGATGATTATGGAAATGCGTGTCTATCGCTGTTTGCCGGGCCGTCTGCCGGCGCTGATGAAGCGCTTCGATACGCTGACGCTGAAATTGTGGGACAAGCACGGGATCAAGCAGGCCGGTTTCTACACCACGCTGATCGGCACCTCCAACCAGGAACTGACCTATTTCGTCGCCTGGGACTCGCTCGCCGACCGTGAAAAGAAATGGACGGCATTTCAGTCCGATCCCGATTGGATCGCCGGCCGCGCCAAGAGCGAAGAGGACGGCCAGATCATCGACAACATCGTCAGCCAGTTGCTGGTGCCGACGGCGTTCTCGTCGGTGAAGTAACCTTGCGTGCAACCCTGATATTCCGGGGTTAAACAGGGTTGATCCTGATGGCGCGGACCGGCATGGTCCGCGTCAGGCAAGAAGGAAATGCCCTTGAACGCGAACATTTCTGCTGCGCACATTGTGACGGTAGGCCCGGTCAAATTCGGCAATGCTTTGCCGATTTCGATCATCGCCGGGCCATGCCAGCTCGAAAGCCGCAGCCATGCCCTTGAAGTGGCGAGCGCGCTGAAAGAGATCGCAGGGCGCCTCGGAATCGGGCTCGTCTACAAGACGTCGTTCGACAAGGCCAACCGCACCAGCGTCTCCGCTGCGAGAGGCATTGGCCTTGCGCAAGCTTTGCCGATCTTCGCCGAGATACGCGCTTCGATCGGACTGCCCGTGCTCACCGACGTGCACGAGTCCGCGCAATGCGCGGAGGTGGCGCAGGCGGTGGACGTGCTGCAGATCCCAGCTTACCTGTGCCGGCAGACTGATCTGCTGCTGGCGGCGGCCGCGACCGGCAAGGTTGTCAACGTCAAGAAGGGGCAATTCCTGGCGCCGGGGGACATGGCGAACGTCGTCAGCAAGATCACTGCCGGCGGCAATCCGAACGTGCTGGTCACCGAGCGCGGCGCTTCCTTTGGTTACAATACGCTGGTCTCGGATATGCGCGCGCTGCCGATCATGGCGCGCACCACCGGCGCGCCCGTGATTTTCGACGCTACCCATTCGGTGCAGCAGCCGGGCGGGCAGGGCGCCTCGTCGGGCGGCGAGCGCGAATTCGTGCCGGTGCTGGCCCGCGCGGCGGTCGCGGCCGGGGTGGCCGGCGTGTTCATCGAAACCCACCCCGATCCTGATAATGCACCGTGCGACGGACCCAACATGGTGCCGCTGCGCGAGTTCGAAGCCCTGGTGAAGACCCTGATGGGGTTCGATGCGCTCGCCAAAAGCCTAACTGCCAACAGCACGGCGCGCTGATGGCGCGGGCCATGCAGTGACCGCAGCAACCAACCGCCTGCCGCCAGCCCTCAACATCATCACGCTTGCGACCTTTGCGGCCAGCCTGTCGGCGCGCGCGCTCGATCCCGTCCTGCCGCATGTTGCCGAAGATTTTGGCGTCAGCATCGCTACCGCCGCCGGTTTTGCCGCCGTGTTCGCCTTCACATTTGCAGTCATCCAGCCGGTCCTCGGCGCGGCAGCCGACATGTTCGGCAAGGCGCGTTTGATGGTCGTCTGCCTGGTACTGCTTGGCATTGCGAACATCCTCGGCGCGTTGGCGACGTCGTTCTGGCTGCTGTTCGCCTCGCGAATCCTCGCCGGTATCGGCTCCGGCGGCGTGTTTCCGGTGGCGCTCAGTCTGACCAGCGATCTGGTCGGCCCCGAGAAAAGGCAGCTTGCGATCGGCCGCACGCTGATGGGCTCCATGACCGGCAACCTCTTGGGCGCATCCGTTTCAGGCCTGATCGGTGATTTCCTGGGCTGGCGCGGCGTGCTTGCCGTGCTCGGCATTCTGGTCATTGTGGCTTCGGTTGCGGTGGCTGCCGGGTTTCGCGGCGCTGCGCTGACGCGCCCCCCCAAAACGAACCTGTCGGCACTCAGGCACGGTTACCGCACCATCTTTTCCAATCCCAACGCGTTCTGTTATGCGGCGGTGTTTATCGAAGGCTGCTGCGTGCTGGGACTGTTCCCCTTCATTGCATCGTTTCTGTTTGATTTGGGGGAAACCCGCCTGTCGGTCGCCGGCATCGTGATCGCGGGCTTCGCGGTCGGCGGGCTGATCTACACGATGACGATTTCGCGATTCCTGCCGCGGCTTGGGGTCAACGGCATGATGATCGCGGGCGCGACGTTGGTGGCGTCACAACTCACCGTCGCGGCGTTCGGTCCGGGCGCAACGGCCCAGGCCTTGAGCCTGCTGTTCATGGGTTGGGGCTTCTACATGATCCACGGCTGCCTGCAGGTGTTTGCCAGCGAGCTGTCGGTCGAAGCGCGCGCGACGGCGCTGTCGCTGCACTCGTTCTTCTTTTTCATGGGCCAGACGCTCGGCCCCATCGCCTACGGCTTCGGCATCCAGCATGCCGGCAAGGTGCCGACCTTGCTCACCGCCGCGGCCATCATGGTCGCGCTCGGAATTGCCTGCGCGCGGCTGTTGAAGCAGACCCGGCCGGCGGACGCGCGGCCGGGCTAGCTTCGGATCGAGCCCTCGCTATTCCATCTTGATTCCCGCGTCGGTGATCACCTTGCGCCAGCGCGCGATCTCTTCAGTGACGAAGCCACGGAATTCCTCAGGGCTGGTGCCCATCGGCACGATGCCCTGTTCGACCAGTTTTGCCTGCAATGCGGGGTCGGCCAGCGCCTTCCTGGCCTCGGCGGAGACGCGGTCGACGATCTCCTTTGGCGTGCCGGCCGGTGCGATGATTCCGGCCCAGGTGCCGGACACGAAATCCGGTACGCCCTGTTCCGCCATCGTCGGCACGTCGGGCGCCGCCGGAATGCGCTCTTTCGCGGTGACGACGATCGCCTTGGCGTTCCCGGAGCGCACCTGCGGCATCAGCGGACCAACGATGTCGAACATCACGTTGATCTGCCCGCCGACGGTGTCCTGCAGCGCGCCGGCCGTGCCCTTGTAGGGAATGTGCTGCATTTTGATGCCGGTGCGGCTCATGAACATCTCCATGGTGAGATGTGCCGCAGCGCCGATGCCGCTCGACGCAAAATTGAGCTCGCCCGGCTTGGCCTTCGCGAGCGCGATCAGCTCTTTCAAATTGTTCGCCGGCACGGAAGGGTGCGCGATCATGATCAGCGGTGCGACGCTCATCAGCGAGACGTAGCTGAAGTCCTTCAGCGTGTCGTAGGGCAGCTTTGGATTGAGCGTGGCGTTGGCCGCATGCGCCGCGATCACGGTGCCGAAGGTGTAGCCGTCGGGTGCGGCCTTGGCGACGACGTCGGTGCCGATGATGGCGTTGGCGCCGGGCTTGTTCTCGAAGACGATGGGCTGGCCGAGCGCATCGGAGATTTTTTGCCCGACGAGGCGGGCCATCAAATCGGTGTAGCCGCCCGGCGTGTAGGGGACGACCATGCGGATCGACCGGTTAGGCCAGCCTTGGGCCCCAGCGCTGCCTGCGCAGTTCAGCAGAAGCGCGAACGCTGCAAGAGCGCGGAATAGATATTTCATGATGTCGCTTCCTCAACAGGGCCAGCGTCTGAAATGCGCGGCGCTTCCTGCAGGCAGGCTACATCATCTGGATGTGAGTGAGATAGGTGTCGAGGCAACGTCTCTTGTTGCACAGGGTGCATGGCTCGCTGGCTGACTTGCGTGCGCAATGCATGCTGGAGTGCACGTGCGACGGCTCAGAAGCAATTGGTTCGCGCCCTGGCAGCGTCGCCTCGCGCTAATTTCCCATCGCCTGCGCCAGCAAGGCCTGCGCCTGCCTGGTCGCTTCGGCAAATGACGGCTGCTGCGGCGCGCGCTCGGTAAAGCATTTCTTGTAGGCGTCTTCGCCCTTTTGCCTGAGATCGCCGAGCTTGTCGTAGGCCTTGCTGTCGATCCGCTTGGACTGCAGATCGTCAGCAGCCTTGTCGGCCTTCTTGTCGTACTCCGCCTTGATCGCAACGCAGGCCGGGACCTCCACCTTGGGCCTGATCGATCCATAGGCGACATAGACCTTGCCGTTGGCCCGCGCTGAAACGAACACTTCGTCCGCCGCCTCAGGCACGGCGTCCTGGGTGCGCCCGGCCAGCATCGCAAAGGCAAAGGTGGTGGAGCCGGGTTTGACGATCGGCAATTCGTTGAAGTTCACGACCGCCGCATCCGTCGAGATCGCCTGGGTGTAGAAGCTTTCGTCCTTGAGGGCGGCGCCGATCTGTTGCGGCACGTTCTTGAGTTTCTTGCCCCACCAGTCCTTGTGTGCGCGCAGCCAGCGCTCGAACAGCGGCTGCGTCGTCACGATGATATGAGACTTCGGCTCGACATAATGTCCGTCGCGGCCATTCTGGCCGGCCTTCTCGCCGTTGTCGCCCAACTCGGAGTCGAAGCGCACGCCGTCGAGCAGGCCAAAGCCCATGTCGCCCTTGGACAAGGCATCGAGGTTGAGCTTGGCCGCTCCAAATCCCTTGCGAGCGGATTCGGCGACGATCGGCGCGAGCTTCGCCAAGAGATCAGCGCGCAGCGATTCCGTCAGCTTGAAGGCCTCGTCGTCCTTCTTGTCCGCGTACATTTTCGTGATTTTCGCGATCGCGGCGTCGCGGGCCGCGATGTAGCGATCCTCCGGTGAGGCAGGCGCGGCGTTGGCGCTTGCAATGGTCCCGAGGACGCATGAAGCGGCGGCAAGTCGGATGATGGCGGCGAAGGGCTTTTGCATGGGCGGTTGTCGGGATCACCGGCCGTAAGGTTCAACCCCGGCCGCGATAGGGCGCGACCCCCTGGTCGGGGACCCATACCCCCTTGGGCAGTTTGCCGGTCTGCCAGAACACGTCGATCGGGATGCCGCCGCGCGGATACCAGTAGCCGCCGATGCGCAACCATTTGGGCTTGATCTCGGCCGCGATCCGCTTGCCGATGGAAACCGTGCAATCCTCATGGAACGCGCCATGATTGCGAAAACTCGCGACATAGAGTTTCAGCGATTTGGATTCCAACAGCCATTGGCCCGGCACGTAATCGATCATCAGATGGGCGAAATCCGGCTGTCCGGTGATCGGGCAGAGCGAAGTGAATTCGGGCGCCGTGAACCGCACCAGATAATTGGTGTCCTTTTGCGGATTGGGCACCCGGTCCAGCGTTGCTTTTTCTGGGCTGTCGGGCCATTCCACGGCGCGGCCGAGCTGCAATGATTTTTTCGCCATGATGATCGTCCTGTTGCGACCGCTGACATGGACGCATCAGGCGTAGCCGTCAACCGTCAGCGCGAGGCGGGATCCGAGAGAAAGCGCGCCAGCGCCTTGCGCTCGGCGGCATCCTCGATGCCGCGCATCGACATCCACAGCCCCGGAAACATCTCGGCTGGATCGGCCAGGAAACTTTCCAGGCGCGGCGTATCCCAGCGCAAACCATCATCGCGCGCCTTGCGCAGCACCGGCGAATAGTCGAACGCCGGATCGCCGGCGACGACACGTCCGGCCACGCCGGCAAGATTGGGGCCGGGCAGGTCGCGCTCGGTGGGATCAAGGCTGTGGCAGGCCCGGCAAGGCGCGAACAGCCGCGCGCCGTTTTCGTCCGCCGAGGCGGAAGCAGCAGCCAGCATCGGCAGCAGCGACAGGAACGCGAACCATTTCACGCAGGCGCGACCGTCTGGATCACGACTAGGCGGTTGGTGCCGGACTCGCCGCCCCAGGTCTCGCCGGACTTGCCGTCGAGCTGCCGCACATTCGCGCCGGCCTTATCGCTCGGGAACGCGTTGAATTTCTCGGTCACGGGATCGAAGCGCACGATCGCGTTGGCGCCGAAATCGGTGACCCAGACCTTGTCCTTGTCGTCGACATAGACCGCGTAAGTGCGCGGGTTGTCGCCGGGCAGCTTCCAGGCCTTCCAGGAGCCATCAGAAGGATCGTGCATCGACACGTTGCCGCTGTTCCATTCGCTGACCCAGATCCGGCCCTTCGAATCCGACCACACCCGGCGCGCGCCCTGGTTGGGCGTCGGCGGGTCCACCACGGTGGCATTGCCGGTTGCGGGATCGATTTTCGCGATGTGGTTGCCGGCGAGCGAGGCGTACCAGATGTCACCCTTCGGTGTGATGGTCATGCCATAGGTGCCGCGGCCGCGCGGCGACTTGAAGACCGTCATGTCGCCCGATTTCGGGTCGAGCCGGCCATAGATGCCGGACTGGCCGGTGAACCAGTAGATGCCGTTCTTGTCGAACACGGCGGTGTTGAGGTTGGCATAGGCCTCGTTCTCGGGCAGGCGAAACAGCGTCACCTTGTGATCGCTGGGGTCGACGCGGGCGATCGCATTCTGCCCGCCTTCGGTGACCCAGGGCGCGCCATCGGGGCCGATGATGACGCCATGGGGAGCGGCGCCCTTGCCGAGGTCGATCAGCTTGTACGAGCCGTCGCGCGGATCGAGCCGCCCCAGCGTGCCGTTGCGCTGGCCGCAGAACCACATCGTGCCATCGGGCGCCGGCGTGACGTCGCGCGAGCCCATGCCTGCGGCGACCGGATAATATTTGACCCGGAACGGGCTCTCCTGGGCATCCGCAAAGCGCGCAAGCGCAGGCGTGGCTAAAATTCCGGCAGCGGAAGTTTTGAGAAACTGGCGGCGATTCATTGCGTTACCCCGGTTCTTGAACGAGAAGGTTTGGACGCGAAGATCAACCCTGGATCAGCATAGTCTTACCACATTGGCCCGTCAGTCGAAGCCACCAGACTAGCCGTTCACATTTGCTTGCGCGCCGTGTAAGACGCGCCCAAATCCAGCCCCGGAACCATCCAGGAAAGTGCAAGACATGACCGCCATCATCGACATCATCGGCCGCGAAATCCTCGACAGCCGTGGCAATCCCACCGTTGAAGTCGATGTGGTGCTGGAAGACGGCTCGATCGGCCGCGCCGCGGTGCCCTCTGGCGCCTCCACTGGCGCCCATGAGGCGGTGGAACTGCGGGACGGCGACAAGAAGCGTTATCTTGGCAAGGGCGTGCTGAAGGCGGTCGAGGCCATCAACGGCGAAATCTTCGAGGCGCTCGCCGACCGTCCGGTCGAGGAGCAGGTTCAGATCGATCAGATCATGATCGATCTCGACGGCACGCCCAACAAGAGCCGGTTAGGTGCCAACGCCATCCTCGGCGTTTCCCTGGCCTGCGCCAAGGCGGCCGCGGAATCCTTCGACATGCCGCTCTATCGCTATGTCGGCGGCACCTCGGCGCGCACTTTGCCGGTGCCGATGATGAACATCATCAATGGCGGCGCGCACGCTGACAACCCGATCGACTTCCAGGAATTCATGATCCTGCCGGTGGGGGCGGCGAGTTTCGCCGAGGCGCTGCGCTGTGGCGCTGAAATCTTCCACACCCTGAAGGGCGAACTGAAGAAGGCCGGCCACAACACCAATGTCGGCGACGAGGGCGGTTTCGCGCCCAACCTGCCGTCGGCGGATGCCGCGCTCGAATTCGTCGTCAGCGCGATCGGCAAGGCCGGCTACAGCGCGGGCAGCGACGTCATGCTTGGCCTCGATTGCGCCGCGACCGAGTTCTTCAAGGACGGCAATTACGTCTATGGCGGCGAGAACAAGACCCGTTCGCGCTCCGAACAGGCGAAATATCTCGCCGATCTCGTCGCGCGCTACCCAATCGTCACGATCGAGGACGGCATGTCGGAAGACGACATGGACGGCTGGAAGGAATTGACCGACCTCGTCGGCAAGAAGTGCCAGCTGGTCGGCGACGATCTGTTCGTCACCAACGTCACAAGGCTCGCCGATGGCATCAAGAACGGCCGCGCCAACTCGATCCTGATCAAGGTCAACCAGATCGGCACGCTGACCGAAACGCTGTCCGCCGTCGAACTGGCTCACAAATACGGCTACACCTCGGTCATGTCGCATCGCTCCGGCGAGACCGAGGATTCCACCATCGCCGACCTCGCGGTCGCCACCAATTGCGGCCAGATCAAAACCGGATCATTGGCGCGCTCCGACCGCACCGCCAAGTACAATCAATTGCTGCGCATCGAGCAGCAGCTCGGCGCGCAGGCGAAGTATGCGGGGCGGGCGGCGCTGAAGGCGCTGGTTTAAGGTTAACGCGCGGCTGCAAGCCGGCCGGCGCGTTTGCTGGCCGGCTTTCTCGCGGCAAGCTGCGGCTTTGCCCCAGCCCGAGGCTTTGCCCCAGCCTGCGGCTTCGCCGCGCTGGGCCTGGCCTGCGCAACCTGTTTCTGCCGCTTTTTCACCTCGGCACTGGCCGTCCTCGTCCCGCCGCGGCGAGAAACATATTCAGGGCCGTCGATCGGGCCGACATGCGGTGGATCGAAGCGGAGATAGGGCCGGCCGATCCCGTACTGCTTTCCGTTCGCATCGACCCATTTCCAGAACGCTTCGGTCGAAGCCCATCGCTGCGCGCGGTTGGCGCCGTTGACGCTCACGATGTCGGCGGCAAGCCCGCGGCCATAGCCGCCGCGCAGACTGCCGCCGTGAAACGACCGGTTGGCCGCCGCCTTCAGGCCGCTTGCGATTGATTGGCGGTAGTCGTCGCGGAAGGCGCTGGTGATGCCCGGCTGCAGCCCTGCGTTCTCCGCCGCCTGCAGCATATAAAACAGTTTGAGTTTGAAGCTCTTGTCCATGCCGCCGATCACGTAGTCGCTCATCGACATGCCCACGCGTTCCGCCGCGTTCGGATCCTTCCAGGTGAAATCGTTTTCGACCAGCTTGGTAAAGCTTCTGGTGACCGTCACCATTTTGCCTTTCCGCTTGATCTCCACCTTCCGCTTCTCGGTCTCCTTGATGGTGTCTTCCTTGGGCGTCCGCTCATAAAGCGCGAACAGATATTGATCGATGCAGCGCTCTGCCACCAGGCACTCGCCGACGATATCGAGGCGGCTTGGAGCAGCCCGGGTTTCCTGAGGCCGAATGTCTTGAGGCAGAGCGTCTTGAGGCAGGGTGTCTTGCGGCAGCGCGGCTTGAGGCAACGGATCGGTAGGGCCTGCCGTTGCCGTCTGCACGGACGGCGTTTCCGCTGGCAGGATGTGCGCGGGATCACCGAGCGATGCGACGACGAATTTTTTTGGTTCCGGCGCAGCCGCGGTTGCTTCGGCGACGGGCTTCGTCTCGGCGGCCGGCTCCATATCGGCGGCGGGCTTCACATCGGTTACGAAATTCGCCACGAGGTCGGCCGCGGCTGCCACTTCGGGCGTATCGGGCGCGACATAGTTCAGTGCAATGGCCTGGCTCGTTGCAATGGCTTGCGGCGTGTTGGTTGCTTGCGGCGTGTTGGTTGCTTGCGGCGCATGGATTGCTTGCGGCGCATGGGTTTGCGGCGCGACAGTTGCGTCAATGCTGGCGGTCAGCGACGGCGCAAGGCGGTCCACGGCGTGCGCGACAGCGGAGTTCTCAAGGCGAGGCGAGGCCGTGCAGGTCAGGCTGACGAAAGCCCAGCCCGCGATGATGGTGGCTGGATAAAACGCAATCGCCAGCGCTGCTGATCGCCGCGGGTTCAAGATCCCTGCCTCCGAAGGCCCCAAATCGAGCCAGGTTGCACAGCCAAGTATCCGACGCCGTAGATGTTTCGCCGCCAAATGTGGACGCGCAAGGGCGGATATTACAGATTTTTGAACAATTTGGGAACCGTTGCCGGCGTGCAACGCACCGCTGGAGGCCGGTGAGCGTGCCTCTGGAGCGGATCGCCGGGTGCCGGGCCTGGCTGAGCCCGTTAGGTGCGGCTGGACATCATTGCTATCAGCGACCATATCGCCAATGGTTCTGGACGAGTAAAGCGCGGATCGGCAACGCCGAACCGCCGGCAGGGAGGAAGTAAGCATGAGTGACGGCAAGACCGGGCTGCAACTGCGTTCGCTACTGAAGAAGAGCGGTGAACTCGAGCTATCGCTGGCCAGCGTCCCGACTCCAGAACCGGCCGACGACGAAGTCGTGGTCCGCGTCGAGGCCTCGCCGATCAATCCGTCCGACCTCGGGCTTCTGATCGGCCCCGCCGACATGTCGACGGCCAAGGTCTCCGGCACCAAGGACCAGCCGGTGGTCACCGCAAAAATGCCGGAAGCCGTGATGCGGATGATGGGGGCGCGGCTCGATCAGTCGCTGCCGGTCGGCAATGAGGGCGCCGGCACCGTGATCCGGACCGGATCGTCGGATGCCGCCAAGGCGCTGATGGGCAAGACGGTCTCGATCATCGGCGGCGCGATGTATTCGCAGTATCGCACCATGAAGGTGAGGGACGTGATGGAGCTGCCCGCCGGCACCACCGCTGCCGACGGCGCGTCCTGGTTTGTCAATCCGCTGACCGCGCTCGGCATGACCGAAACCATGCGGCGTGAAAATCACAAGGCGCTGGTGCATACGGCAGCCGCCTCGAACCTCGGCCAGATGCTCAACAAGATCTGCATCAAGGACGGCATCGGCCTCGTCAACATCGTGCGCAGCAAGGAGCAGGCCGATATCCTGCACAAGATCGGCGCCAAATATGTCGTCGATTCCACCGCCGACGGCTTCATGGACAATCTCACCAACGCGTTGGTGGAAACCGGCGCCACGATCGCGTTCGATGCCATCGGCGGCGGCAAGCTTGCGAGCCAAATCCTCACAAGCATGGAGGTCGCGGCCAACAAGACCGCCAAGGAATACAGCCGCTACGGCTCGAATGTGTTTAAGCAGGTCTATATCTACGGCAGCCTCAACACCGGTCCGACCGAGTTGACCCGCGCGTTCGGCTTGACCTGGGCTGTCGGCGGCTGGCTGCTCACGCCGTTCCTGCAAAAGATCGGCCCGGCCGACATCGGCAAATTGCGCCAGCGCGTTGCTTCCGAACTCAAGACCACGTTTGCCAGCCACTACACCAAGGTGGTGTCGCTGCAGGAGACGCTCGATCTCGCCAATATCGACGTCTACAACAAGCGCGCCACCGGCGAGAAATTCCTGATCAATCCGAGCAAGGGCTGATAAAGGTCCCGCCAGCACAAACAGGCCGTCCGCACGGGCGGCCTGTTTTGCTTAGCCTCAGTTACGCGAACGCTGCGTTTCCAAAACTGCACATTTCATGCACTTGCATGGTTCCACCGATCTGGCGTAAGTGAGCGTCGGCGCTTCAGCTTCAAAAGGGAATTCCAATGGCTCACACCATCGTCACCATCGTCGGCTCGCTCCGCAAGGAGAGCTTTTCGCTCAAGATCGCCAATGCCCTGGCCAAGCTCGCGCCGGCCTCGCTGAAGCTCGACGTCACGACGCTGGAGGGAATTTCCTTCTTCAACCAGGATCTGGAAGCCGCCCCGCCGGCCGATTGGCTCGCGTTCCGCGAAAAACTGCAGAAGTCGAACGGCGTGCTGTTCGTGACGCCGGAATATAACCGTTCGATCCCGGGCGTCCTGAAGAACGCCATCGACGTCGGCTCGCGCCCCTATGGCAAGAGCTCGTTCCTCGGCAAGCCGGTCGGCATCGTCAGCAACTCGCCGGGCGCGCTCGGCGGCGTCAGCGCGGCCAAGCACCTGCAGAACATCCTGCCGGGGATCACCGGTCCGATTCTCGGCCAGCCCGAGATCTACCTGAACGGCGTCGGCGACGCCTTCGACGACAAGGGCGCGCTCACCAAGGAAACGCTGCAGAAGACGCTGCAGCAGTACATCGATGCGTTCGCGGCCTTTATCGAGAAGCAGAACCGCTAAGCGGTTTCACCGTCATTGCGAGCGAAGCGAAGCAATCCATAGCCCTAAAAAGGAAGAATGGATTGTTTCGTCGCAGTCGCTCCCTTGCGCAAACGCTGCGCGTTTGTCGCAGGCAATGACGGGGGCATGATTTGTGCCCCGAGTCCGTCATCTTAGGATTCCATTAACCTGACCGTCGCATCTTGGCGTCATGGTCTCCCGCACCCGACTGAAATCGATACTGACCGGGCTCGCCCTCTACACGATGGCGGCGCTGATGGTCGGCTATTTCGGCGTCAACGCCTATACCGGCAAATACGGGCTGAACGCGCGGCAGGAGCTCGATCAGGAGATCATCGCGCTGACGTCCGAACTGGCGCGGCTGAAGCGGGAACGGGCCCAGGGCGAGCAGCGCGTTTCGCTGCTCCGCTCAGACCGGGTTGACCCCGACATGCTGGACGAGCGCGCACGCTTCCAGCTCGACTACGCCAACCCCCGCGACCTGATCAAGGTCCTCAAGCCGAACTGAGTTTCAATCTGTTACCCCGAACACCGCCGTCGTCCCCGGGATGAACGCAATTGCGTTCACCCGTAGGTGCGCGCGTTTGCGCGCCTCGAAGGACGGGCCGCGGGCACAGTCATCCTTCGAGGCTCGCTACGCTCGCACCTCCAGCGATAATGGCGGGAGCCATTACGCGGGGATGACGGAGAGATTTCGCAAATTTCAAAAAACTGCAAAATCAGTTTCAAAAATGTCGCGCCGCGTTGCACTGCGGCATAGCAATATTTTCTCCAGCGCACGCAATCCTTTCACGGCGGTTTGAGTTGGGTTAGAGAGGCTGATCTTCTCTCTCATCCGGAATTGCCATGGCCGTACCCAAAAAAACCGTCACCAAGGAAGCAGGGCAGGAAAATGGGAAAGAGAAAGGTCAACAGAAGGGCTTCGGCGCCCCACCGGAATTCACCAAGGCGCAGGAACTGGCAGCCCTTCGGGATATGCTGCTGATCCGCCGTTTCGAGGAAAAGGCCGGCCAGCTCTACGGCATGGGCGCGATCGGCGGCTTCTGCCATCTCTATATCGGCCAGGAAGCCATCGTGGTCGGCATGCAGATGGCCCTGAAAAAGGGCGATCAGGTCATAACTGGATACCGCGACCACGGGCATATGCTGGCCTGCGGCATGGAAGCCAAGGGCGTGATGGCCGAACTGACCGGACGCCAGGGCGGCTATTCCAAGGGCAAGGGCGGCTCCATGCACATGTTCAGCAAGGAGCAGAATTTCTACGGCGGCCACGGCATCGTCGGCGCCCAGGTTTCGCTCGGAACGGGTTTGGCCTTCGCCAACCGCTACCGCGGCAATGATTTCGTCAGCCTCGCTTATTTCGGCGACGGCGCCTCCAACCAGGGGCAGGTCTATGAGAGCTTCAACATGGCGGAGCTCTGGAAGCTGCCGGTGATCTACATCATCGAGAACAACCGCTACGCCATGGGCACGTCGGTGACGCGCTCGTCCGCCCAGACCGATTTCTCCAAGCGCGGCATTTCCTTCAACATCCCCGGCGAGCAGGTCGATGGCATGGACGTGCGTGCGGTGAAGGCCGCCGGCGACAAGGCGGTGGCCCATTGCCGCGCCGGCAAGGGGCCGTTCATCCTGGAAATGCAGACCTATCGCTACCGCGGCCACTCGATGTCGGATCCGGCGAAGTACCGGACCCGCGAGGAGGTCGAAAAGGTCCGCCACGACCAGGATCCGATCGAGCAGGTGCGCAATCGCCTGCTGGCGGCCAAGGTCACCGAGCAGGAATTGAAAGCCATCGACGCCGAGGTGCGCGAGATCGTCAACGAGTCGGCGGATTTCGCCCAGCGCGATCCCGAGCCCGATGCGTCGGAGCTCTGGACCGATGTCTATCGTTGAAACGCGTCCAACGACGTAGCGCAGAACAAAACTAAAGAGTGATCCCGGGAGCTGATATGCCCATTCAAGTATTGATGCCTGCGCTTTCGCCAACCATGGAGAAGGGCAACCTTGCCAAATGGCTGAAGAAGGAAGGCGAGACGATCAAGTCGGGCGATGTCATCGCCGAGATCGAAACCGACAAGGCGACGATGGAAGTCGAGGCGACCGATGAGGGCACGCTCGGCAAGATATTGATCCCGGAAGGCACCAACGACGTCGCGGTCAACACGCCGATCGCGACCATTTTGGCCGACGGCGAGAGCGCCGCCGATCTCGGCAAGGCCGCAGCACCGGCTCCCGCGCCCAGTGTCGCCAAGGAAGTCGAGGAGTCCCGCTCGCCGGTCGGCGAAGGCAAGCCGATGATCTCGGCGCCGAAGGCGACCGCGGCACCCGCTGCCGTGGCCGAGCCCGATCCGGAAGTGCCTGAGGGCACCGAGATGATCTCCCAGACCATCCGCGAAGCGCTGCGCGACGCCATGGCCGAAGAGATGCGGCGCGACCCCGACGTGTTCATCATGGGCGAAGAGGTCGCCGAGTATCAGGGCGCCTACAAGGTAACGCAGGGCTTGCTCCAGGAATTCGGCGCCAAGCGCGTGATAGATACGCCGATCACCGAGCATGGTTTTGCCGGCGTCGGCGTCGGCGCTGCGATGTCAGGCCTGAAGCCGATCGTCGAATTCATGACGTTCAATTTCGCGATGCAGGCGATCGACCAGATCATCAATTCGGCGGCCAAGACGCTCTACATGTCCGGCGGCCAGATGGGCTGCTCGATCGTGTTCCGCGGCCCCAACGGCGCCGCGTCCCGCGTCGCGGCCCAGCACAGCCAGGATTATTCGGCCTGGTACTCGCAGATTCCGGGATTGAAAGTGGTCGCGCCGTTCTCGGCCGCTGACTACAAGGGCTTGCTGAAAGCTGCGATCCGCGATCCCAACCCGGTGATCTTCCTCGAAAACGAGATGCTGTACGGCCACACCGGCGAAGTCCCGAAACTTGACGACTACGTGATCCCGATCGGCAAGGCGCGGATCGTCCGCTCCGGTAGCCACGTCACGCTGATCTCCTGGTCGAACGGCATGAGCTACGCGCTCAAGGCGGCCGATGAGCTGGCAAAAGAAGGCATCGAGGCCGAGGTGATCGACCTGCGCACGCTGCGCCCGATGGACACCGATACCATCATCGCCTCGGTCAAGAAGACCGGCCGCGCGGTCACGGTGGAGGAGGGCTGGCAGCAGAGCGGCGTCGGCGCCGAGATCGCCGCCCGCATCATGGAGCACGCCTTCGACTATCTGGATGCGCCGGTGGCGCGGGTGTCGGGCAAGGACGTGCCGATGCCCTATGCGGCGAATTTGGAAAAGCTCGCATTGCCCAATGTCGCCGAGGTGGTCGCCGCCGCCAAAGCCGTTTCATACCGGTAGACTCCGATGGCCGGTCCCAAGGAGCAACCCTTACCGCCCGATGTCATCGGTCGCGACGACGCGATCGAGGTGCTGCGCGCCTTCGTGGTCGATGGCGGGCTCTCGATCGCGTTCCAGCGGGCGTTCGAGGAGCCGGATATGTGGGGCCTGCTGCTGGTCGATATCGCGCGCCATGCGGCGAGGGCCTATGCGCGCGAAAGCGGCCACACCGAGGACGAGGCGCTGGCGCGTATCGTCGAAATGTTCGAAGCCGAAATAAATCGGCCGACTGACGTGGGTAATACCACGCTGCGGTCGCAACAGGGTCACTGACAATGCCGATCAACATTTTGATGCCCGCGCTGTCGCCGACGATGGAAAAGGGCAACCTTGCCAAGTGGCTCAAGAAAGAGGGCGACAAGGTCAAGTCCGGCGACGTGATCGCCGAGATCGAGACCGACAAGGCGACGATGGAAGTCGAGGCCGTCGACGAGGGCACGATCGCGAAAATCCTGGTGCCTGAAGGCACGCAGGACGTTCCCGTCAACGACATCATCGCGGTGCTGGCCGGCGATGGCGAGGACGTGAAGGCGGCCGGAGCCGCGCCTGCGCCGGCTGCAAAAGCGGCTCCTGCACCCGCTGCAGCACCAGCCGCGGCCGCATCCGCGCCAAAGCCCGCAGCAACCGGGCCGACGCAGGCGGCGGCTTCCGCCCCGCAAGCCGCAACGCCTCAAGCCAATGGCCACGCCCGCGTGTTCTCGTCACCGCTTGCCCGGCGCCTCGCCAAGGAAGCCGGCATCGAACTCGGCCGTATCAACGGTTCGGGCCCGCATGGCCGCATCGTCGCGCGCGACGTCGAAGGAGCCAAATCCGGCAAGGGCCTCAAGGCGCCGGCGGCTGCGCCTGGCGCCGCTCCGAGCATCGCGCCCGCGATGTCGGATAAGCAGATTCTCGCGCTGTTCGAAGAAGGCTCCTACGAAATCGTACCGCATGACGGCATGCGCCGTACCATTGCCCAGCGCCTGACCGCGGCCACGCAGAGCGTTCCGACCTTCTACCTCACCATCGACTGCGATATCGGACGGCTGCTCGACGCGCGCGAGCAGATCAATGCGGCGGCTCCCAAGGACAAGGAGAAGAAGCCGCTCTACAAGCTCTCGGTCAACGACTTCGTCATCAAGGCGCTCGCCGTCGCGCTCCAGCAGGTGCCGGATTGCAATGTCAGCTGGACCGAAGCCGGAATGGTCAAGCACAAGCATTCCGACATCGGCGTCGCCGTGGCGATGCCCGGCGGCCTTATTACGCCGATCATCCGCAATGCGGAGAGCAAGTCGCTGTCGACCATCTCGAACGAGATGAAGGATCTCGCGGCCCGCGCGCGGACGCGAAAACTCAAGCCCCAGGAATATCAGGGCGGTACGTCATCCGTTTCCAACCTCGGCATGTTCGGCATCAGTCATTTCACGGCCGTGATCAATCCGCCGCAGTCGACGATCCTCGCGGTCGGTGCCAGCGAGGAGCGGGCGGTGGTGCGCAACGGCAAGATCGAGGCCGCGCACGTGATGAGCGCGACACTGTCCTGCGACCACCGCGCCATCGACGGCGCGCTCGGCGCCGAGTTGATCGGCGCCTTCAGGCGGCTGATCGAAAACCCTGTGATGATGATGGTGTGACCATCGTCATTGCGAGCGCAGCGAAGCAATCCATTTCACCGCCGGAAACATGGATTGCTTCGCCGCAAGTGCACCTCGCAATGACGGAAGCGAATAGTCCGGTTGAATGATGAGAATGAGCGCATGGCCGACACTTCCTTTGACGTCATCATCATCGGCTCCGGCCCCGGCGGCTATGTCACGGCGATCCGCGCCGCCCAGCTCGGGTTCAAGACCGCGATCGTCGAGAAATCATACCTCGGCGGCATCTGCCTGAACTGGGGCTGCATCCCGACCAAGGCGCTGTTACGCTCGGCGGAAATCTACCACTACATGCAGCACGCCAAGGATTACGGGCTGTCGGCGGACAACATCTCCTACGACCCGAAGGCCGTGGTGCAGCGCTCGCGCGGGGTTTCAAAGCGCCTCAATGACGGCGTCGGCTTCCTGATGAAGAAGAACAAGGTTTCGATCATCTGGGGCGATGCCTCGATCGACACGCCGGGCAAGGTCACGGTGAAGAAATCCGCGGTCGAGGCGCCGAAAGGTACCTTGGGCGAGGGCGCCTATCAGGCCAAGCACATCATCCTTGCGACCGGCGCGCGGCCGCGCGTGCTGCCGGGGCTGGAGCCTGACAAGAAACTGGTGTGGACCTATTTCGAGGCGATGGTGCCGGACAAGATGCCGAAGTCGCTTCTTGTCGTCGGCTCCGGCGCGATCGGCATGGAATTCGCTTCGTTCTTCCGCACCATGGGCTCCGACGTAACGGTCGTCGAAGTGCTGCCGCAGATCCTGCCGGTGGAAGACGCCGAAATATCGAAGTTCGCCCACAAGGCGTTCGAGAAGCAGGGCATCAAGCTCCTCACCAATACCAAAGTCACAAAACTCGACAAGAAGAGCGACAGCGTCATTGCCACCATCGACGACGGCAAGGGCAAGACGCAGAGCATCGAAGTCGACCGGGTGATTTCAGCCGTCGGCGTCGTCGGCAATATCGAAAACCTCGGGCTGGAAAAGCTCGGCGTCAAAACCGATCGCGGCTGCGTGGTGATCGACGGCTATGGCAAGACCAACGTGCCCGGCATCTACGCCATCGGCGATGTCGCAGGCCCCCCGATGCTGGCGCACAAGGCCGAGCATGAGGGCGTGGTCTGCATCGAGGCGATCAAGGGCCTGCATCCGCACGCGATGGACAAGAACCTCATTCCCGGCTGCACCTATTGCCACCCGCAGGTCGCCTCCGTCGGCCTCACCGAAGCGAAGGCGAAAGAGGGCGGCCGCGAAATCCGCGTCGGGCGTTTCCCGTTCGTCGGCAACGGCAAGGCGATCGCGCTCGGCGAGGATCAGGGCCTGGTCAAGGTGATCTTCGACAAGAAAACCGGCCAGTTGCTCGGCGCCCACATGATCGGCGCCGAAGTCACCGAACTGATCCAGGGCTACGTCGTGGCGATGAATTTGGAGACGACGGAAGAAGAACTGATGCACACGATCTTCCCGCATCCGACGCTGTCCGAAATGATGAAGGAAGCGGTGCTCGATGCCTATGGCCGCGTGCTGAACATGTAGGATGCTATGCGCATCAAAACGCTCGAGAGCCCTATCGGTAATGAGCGCGTGCTGATTTCGCAGCGATCGGACGGCCGGTATACCTTCCGGATGCAATGGCGTTCCGCAGCCTTGGCCGCTTTGCGAACTTCGAATGCGCCACACCCCGACGGTCCAATCGGAGATTCGTCAAATACAGACGAGGCAGAAGAAGGGTGGGGACGGCCAGGCCCCGATTGCGGAATTTATGACTCAGCAGATACGGCCGAGACCGAGGCACGACAGCGTGTGCCGTGGCTCAATCGCCAATTCCACTGAAGCATGAGAAGAATTCAGCCGAAAAACAAGAAAGAACAACGCCCGTGAAAGACAACGACAACCTGACCATCGAACGTCCGACGTTCGTGACCCATCTCGAATGCGCGATGGAAGGCGATCATTATCCCGCCGACCAGATCCACAATCTGTCGAAGGCGAACAAGCCGCTCTTGGTGCGTTACGATCTCGCCGGCGTGAAGAAGGCTTTGACAAAAGACGCGCTGGCGCAGCGGCCGGCGGACATGTGGCGCTACCGCGAGATGCTGCCGGTGCGCAAGGTCAGCGACATCGTCAGCCTCGGCGAGGTCACGACGCCGCTGATCCGGCTGCCGAAGCTCGGCAAGAAGCTCGGCGGCGGCGAGATCATCGTCAAGGACGAGGGCCGTCTCCCCACTGGTTCGTTCAAGGCCCGCGGCCTCGTGATGGCGGTGTCGATGGGCAAGGCGCTCGGCATCAAGCACATGGCGATGCCGACCAACGGCAATGCCGGCGCGGCGCTCGCCGCCTACGCCACCTCCTGCGGCATCAAGACCACGATCTTCTGCCCGGCCGATACGCCGGAAGTGAACGTCAGCGAAATCGAGCTGCAGGGCGCCACGGTTTACCGCGTCAACGGCCTGATCGATGATTGCGGCAAGATCGTCGGCGAAGGCAAGGCCAAGGCGGGCTGGTTCGACACTTCGACCCTGAAGGAGCCGTACCGGATCGAAGGCAAGAAGACGATGGGGCTGGAGCTCGCCGAGCAGCTCGGCTGGGAAGTGCCCGACGTGATCTTCTATCCGACCGGCGGCGGCACAGGCCTGATCGGGATGTGGAAGGCGTTTGCCGAACTCGAGGCCATCGGCTTCATCGGTTCAAAACGTCCGCGGATGGTGGCGGTGCAGGCCTCGGGCTGTGCGCCGATGGTGCGCGCCTTCGAGAACGGCACCGAGCACGCGCCGCGCTGGGAGGACGCCCACACGATTGCATCGGGTATTCGCGTGCCGCAGGCGGTCGGAGATTTTCTGATCCTGCGCGCGGTCCGCGAGAGCAAGGGTTTCGCCATTGCGGTCGATGACGAGAAGATTTCTGCTGCACTCAATGAAGTTGCGCGCGAGGAAGGCTTTTTGTTGTGTCCGGAGGGTGCTGCGACCTATGCTGCCTACCAGCAAAGCCTTGCCGACGGCCGCGTCACGAAAAATGATCGCGTGATGCTGTTCAATTGCGCGACAGGGCTTAAGTATCCGTTGCCGCCGGTCACGCGCACGCTCGATCGTCATCAGCCGATCGACTACGCGCAATTTTAGGCCGTCATTGCGAGCGAAGCGAAGCAATCCATAGAGCGGCACCAGAAGCATGGATTGCTTCGTCGCTTCGCTCCTCGCAATGACGGCGAAAACGTTTTTGAGGGGAGAGCGCGATGCGAAGATTACTTCTGACGGTGCTTGCGGTACTAGCGTTCGGCGGCGCCGCGGTCGCGCAGAATTTCCCCTCGCGTCCCATCACCATCATCGTGCCGTTCTCCGCCGGCGGTCCGTCGGACGTGATGGCGCGAATCCTGGCCGAGCGCATGAAGACGACGCTCGGCGAGGTCGTCCAGATCGAGAATGTCACCGGCGCCGCCGGTTCGATCGGCGTTGGCCGCGCGGTGCGGTCACCCCCTGACGGCTACACCATCAGCTTCGGCCATCTCGGCACCCACGTGGCCAACGGCGCGATCTACAACAAGCTCGGCTACGACCTCGTCACCGATCTCGAGCCGGTGGTGCTGTTGCCGAGCAACACCATGATCGTCGTCAGCAAGAATGCGGTTCCGGCGAAATCGCTGGGCGAGTTGCTGGCGTGGCTGAAGGCGAGGCCCGAGCCGGCCGCGACCGGTACCGCTGGCGCCGGATCGGGCAGTCACATCGCCGGGCTCTATTTCGAGAACGTCACCGGCATCAAGCTGCAGTATGTGCCGTATCGCGGCACCGGGCCTGCGATGAACGACCTCGTCGCCGGACAGATCGACATGATCGTCGATCAGCTCTCCAATTCGATCAACCAGGTGCGTGCCGGAACGATCCGCGGCTATGCCGTCACCGATACCAAGCGCTCGGAATCCGCAGCCGACATCCCGACCGCCGAAGAGGCGGGCCTGCGCGGATTTCACATGACACTGTGGTCGGGCCTGTGGGTACCGAAGGGCACGCCCAAGGAAATCGTCACCAAACTGAATGCCGCCGCCGTGGAGGCGCTGAACGATCCGGCGGTGCGCAAGCAGCTCGAAAACCTCGGCCTGCAAATGACGCCGAAGGACAAGCTGACACCCGAAGCGCTTGGTGAGTGGCAGAAGGCGGAAATCGCAAAATGGTGGCCGATGATCAAGGCCGCCAACGTCAAGGTCGATTGAGCCGGCTCAATCCTGCCGCAGGCGCTCCTGCAAGAACTCGATAAACCGTTGCGTTTTCGCCGGCAGCAGACGTGTCTCGGTGATGGCGTGGACGAGGATTGGCGTGGCCTGCCACGGCGGCAGTACGCGGCGCAGCCGTCCCTCGGCGATGTCCTCCACGACGATTTCTTCGGCCAGCATAGCGATGCCGAGATCGAGCGTCGCCAGGCGCCGGATCATGCCGATGCTGTTGACCAGGAACCGGCCGCCGACGGCGATCTCGATTTCCTTGGTTTCGTCTTCCAGCGTCCAGATGGTGTTTCTCGGCATTCGTAGACACTCATGTCGCGCCAGATCGGTCGGCTCGTTCGGCTCGCCCGCGAGTTGGAGGTAACGCGGCGAGGCGTAGAGGTAGCGTGGAACACGGGCCAACTGGCGCGCGATCAGGGTTGAGTCCGGCAGCTCTCCCATACGGATTGCCACATCGAACGGCTCGGTCACCAGATCGACTCGCCGTGGCGTGAGGTCGAATTCGAAGCTGATGCCGGGATAACGCCGGGAGAACTCGGCGATGTGCGGCGCCAGGTAAGCCGTGGCAAAATCTACCGGCAGCGAGACGCGCAACACGCCGCTCGGCTGCGCCAGCATCTCGCCGAGTTGTTCGTGTGCGAGCCGCGCCTCGTCGACGATGCGCTTGCAGCGCTCGAAATACAGCAGGCCGGCTTCCGTCAATTCGACCCGGCGCGTCGTGCGATGCAGAAGGCGCAGCCCGATCGCTTTCTCCAGGCCGCTGATCCGACGTGACAGCGTCGAGTTCGGCATCCCGATCGTCGCCGCAGCCCGGCGGAAGCTGCGGGCTTTTACGACCTCGACGAACAGCGCCATGTCGTTCAGCAGTTCCATCTATTGCTCCACCATTGGATCAATCATTTCAATATTACGCCATTTATCCTGAAATGTGGACATCCCATCTTCGGTGCTGTCGTAACCCCGAGGAAATCCACGCCATGAGCCGCTTCTTCACGCCTGTCCGCATCGGCCGCTTCGAGCTGCCAAACCGCCTCGTCATGGCGCCGATGACCCGTTCCCGATCCGACGATGCCGGCCTGCCGGGCGACCTCGTCGCCACCTATTACGGCCAGCGCGCCAGCGCCGGGCTCATCATCACGGAGGGCGTCTATCCGACCGCGATGGGCAAGGGCTATGTGCGGACGCCTGGTATCGAGACCGACGCGCAGCTTGCCGCCTGGCGGCACGTGGCGGATGCGGTGCACGCCCGCGGCGGCCGCATCTTCATGCAGCTCATGCATTGCGGACGGATCTCGCATCCGTCGCTGCTACCGGAGGACGCGCTTCCCGTCGCGCCGTCGGCGGTTAAGCCGGCCGGCCAGACCTGGACCGCCAAGGGGCAGCAGGATTTTGTCACGCCCCGTGCGCTTGATCTGGCCGAGATCGCGGGCGTCGTCGCCAGCTACGGTTCTGCGACGCGCCGGGCCCTCGATGCCGGTTTCGACGGGGTCGAGTTGCATGCGGCTTCCGGCTATCTGCCCGAACAGTTCCTGTCGTCGGGCAGCAACCAACGCCAGGACGAATACGGTGGCTCGCTGGCCAATCGCGCGCGCTTCATTCTGGAAGTGCTGACGGCGATGACGGCGGAGGCTGGCGGCGATCGCGTCGGCATCAAGATCTCGCCGGAAATGAACTACAACGACATCTCGGACGCCGCACCGCAGGAAACCTATGCCTATCTCGTCGAACAACTGAATGCGTTCAGTCCCGCCTACCTGCACGTCGCGTTGTTCGGTGCCAAGGTCGATTACCACGGGCTGTTGCGGCCGCGTTTCGCCGGCGCTTACCTGGCCGGCGGTGGTTTGGACCAAAACTCTGCCGACGCCTTGCTGAAGAGCGGGCCTGCGGATGCCGTCGTGTTCGGCAGCGCCTTCCTCGCCAACCCGGATTTGCCCGAGCGCTTTCGCCAGGGTGCCACGCTCAATGCACCGGACCGGACGACGTTCTTCACCCCGGGCGAACAGGGCTACACCGACTATCCGGCCTTGCGCGCGGCCGCGATCGCATGAGGCGCGCCGCGACGTTTGCCGGCATCTGTTTGCAGTGCGCGCCACTGGCCAAAACTGAGGAAGAACCACGATGACTTATGAGAGATTCAACGCCGACAACGCAGCTTTGCTGCTGATCGACCATCAGGTCGGCACCATGAGCTGGGTAAAATCCATTCCGTTCGAAGAGGTGAAACGCAATGCCCTGATGTTGGCGCAGGCGGCACGCATCCTCAAGCTGCCGGTCGTGCTGACTTCCAGCATGGAGGAACATGCGCAGGGGCCGCTGCTGAGCGAACTGGAATCAATCCTGCCGGCGGCATTCTCAGCCCGCATCAAGCGCGTCGGCATCGTCAACGCCATGGACGACGAGAATTTCGCTGCGGCTGTCAGGGCGACCGGGCGCAGGAAGTTGATCATCGCCGGCGTCACCAACGACGTATGCACGGTCTATCCGGCGCTGAGCCTGGTGCGGGATGGCTTCGAGGTTCAGGTCGTCGCCGATGCCGGCGGTTCGCCGACCATGATGGGCGACGACATTGCACTGCGCCGGATGGAGCGTGGCGGCGTCACCCTCACCACGACCGGGCAGCTGATCGCCGAGCTGGCCGGCAACTGGACCACACCCGAAGGCGGCCAGCTAGTTCAGATGGTGATGTCGGCCCTCCAGGCCTGAGCAAAGCGAAGCGTGCACCACCGCCATCCAGCCGCAATGCGTGCGCTGCAATTTCACTGCGCCGGTGTTGCCGCTGCGCGCGCCGGAAGCGGCGCCGCATTGCTCTCCTGCGTCGCGACGCGATCGCCGGTTTTCGTCGCCATCGCCGTGCCGCTGTCGAAGCGGACGCGGTAGACCGCCAGATTCTCGATCACGCGCTGGACATAGTTTCGCGTCTCGGAGAACGGAATGCGCTCGACCCAGTCGACCGGATCGACCTTGGGATCGCGCGGATCGCCATACGCCTTGATCCAGTCCCGGACCCGGCCGCGGCCGGCGTTGTAGCCGGCGAAGGTCATGATGTGCGAGCCCTTGTATTCGCTGAGCAGCGCGCTGAGTTCGCCGGCGCCCATTTGGGTGTTGTAGACGGGATCGGAAACCATCCGGTCCCAATCATATTTGACGCCGAAGCGCTTGGCGGTGTCGCGCCCGGCCTCCGGGGTGATCTGCATCAGCCCGACCGCATTGGCGTGAGACTTGTCGCGCTGGTCGAACGCGCTCTCGGTGCGCGCCACCGAATAGATCATGCCGTGCTCGATCTCGGGCGCGATCTGCTTGTGCGGCGGAATGCCGATGGTCGGGAACGCGTAATGGTCGAGCGCCAGCCCGCGGCCGAGCGAGGGTTTTCCGATCTGCAGCATCGCGCGGGCGTCGTTCCGGCGGCCGGTGAGTTCGCCGAGCGCTTCGAGCAGCGCCACATTGGAGCTTTGCTCGCCGAGATCGGTAACGAAATAGAGCACGACGTCGCGCTCGCCGATTTCGTACAGCATGTCGGCGGCGCGAACGCGTTCGTCGATGCTCGAAGCGTCGGCCGACGCGAGAACCGGTGAGGGCGGGCGCAATTCGATCTTGTCGCGGCCGAGTTTTGCGTGCGCGAGCTGACCGTAATAGGCGGTCGGATAGCGTGCGGCTGTTTCATAGCTCGTGCGCACCATGTCCTTGTCGCCTAGGGCTTCGGCGACCCGCCCGCGCCAGTAATGCGCCCGCGACAGCACGGTGGGATTGGCCTGGCCCTCGTCGATCCGGGCGAAATGCTCGCGCGCGCTAACGGGCTCGTCGAGATAGCGCAGGGCGATCCAGCCGCACATGAAGTGGTAGTCGGACCGGTAGTATTCGTTGGCCGCCAGCGCCGCGGGCTGGATGACCTGGTAGGCGGTCAGGAATTTGCCTTCGTCGAGCAGCTTGCGGGCGAGCGAGCGCCGCTCGCGCCACCATTGATCGGTGTCCTGCAGCGCCATCGTCTCAGGCCGCGCCGCCAGCATCAGGCGGGCCGCGTCGTCGATGCGCTTCTCGGCGAGCATCCACTGGATCCGGCACAGCGTGTAGCCAAGATCGGCGCGCGCCTCGACCGGGACGTCGTTGAGCGCATCCATGGCCTTGTTCGATTTGCCCCTGACCGCGGCACAGGCCTTTACGATCGCCAGGTCGTCGTCGCCGAGGAGTTTTGCTGCACGCTTCGCGCCTGCGAGATCCTTGGCGCCGATGCGCTTGTCCATGCGCGCGCGGTGATCGTCGCGGGTGAGCAGGTCGCCGAACAGCTCCAGCACGTCGGGTTCGACGCGCTCCGACAATTCGTCCGACCGCCACGCGTCGCGCACCAGCCGGCCCGCGCCGTCGCGATCGCCTTCACTGAGCCTGACGCGCGCGAGCGCCAGCTTGCCCCTGGCGCTGATCGGCGCCTCACCGGTGAAGCCGCGAACCTTGGCGCCATCGGCGCGCTCCTGCCACAGCCGCGCTTCGGCCCGCCGGCGTAGCTGCGCCGCGCTCGGCCATTCCGGATTGGCGGCGATGAAGGCCTCATAGCGGTTGAAATTCGCCGTGGTCTCGGAGTGGCGCAGGATGAACCATTCGACGAGCTTCTGGGCGGCCGGATCGGCGATCCTGTTGCGCGTCGCGGTCGCATCGTCGGTCTTCGCCCTGCGCGCGAGACTGATCGCTTCCTTCACCAGCGCAAGATCGCCGGTCAGTGCTGGAGCGGCCTCTTTGGTTTCCCTGGGAGCAGGGGCGTCCTTTGCACGCTTTGACTTCTTCTTCGCGTCGGCATGTTTTGCGTTCTTCGCAAGTTTTGCGTGGCGGCGCTTTTCGACTGCAGCGTTGCGTTGTGGACCAGCATCCTTTTTCGCATCGAGCATTTTCTTTGCATCGTGCGGCTTCTTCGCATCGTGCGTTTTTTTGGCGGGTTGCTGTTTGGGATTGGTCCGCGCCGTCGCCTCGGGCGCGAACAGGGCGAGCGCTGTTGCGGCGAGAAGACAGGACAGTGAGCGCAAGCAACGGTTCATTCCATGGTGCTCCCCATGAGTCACAAACCAAGAATCGCACGTCGCGTGCGGCCCGAGCCGTCCGAGAGGTAACATGAGATCGATTAATCAATTGTCGCATCGGTGCAACAGCGCGCGGGAAACCGCGCGGCAAATGGAACCCGAAGGTCGATCGAATCCAGCAGGGCGGCTGACCTATTTGGGTGTCTGCAGTTCGTGCGAGGAGGCCCATTCGTCCGCTTGGGACGGGGCTTTCAGGTCGTCGGGCCGCTTCAAGGCTGCAAGCCGGAACAGGCCAACGACCACGATTGCCGGAAGGACAATGGCGGCGGCGCAGAGCGCCAGTAGCGAGGTCCACATGGCAGCACACCAATCTTGCTGCCCCACGAATAAAACCGGATGGGGCCGGGTGGTGTTCCCAGAACCAGAACAAGCCGCCGTGATGTGGAACCAACATTTCCCTGGGAACTTGGTTTGGTCCATCGGGCGATTACCGCTGATTTGCGTCCGATGCGGAATGGCGGCCCCAGCCATGAGCCCCCTCCCACTGGGGCCGCTTCCTTCTAACCGGTTTTCGCTCCCCCAACAGAGATGCGCGGCCGCCCCGGAACGAATGACACTTATGTCGGTTAGCGGACTCGCGGGGTAAGCTCAGATGAGCAAGCAAAGCGAAGATCTCAGAGACCAAGCTCGACGAGCAAGCCGCCTCGCGCTGACGATCAGCGACCTCGAGGCCTCGGTGAAACTGAAAGAATTGTCCAGACAGTACGACGCCGACGCCGAGAGGCTGGAGAAGATCGACCGCCTGGCGTCCGGCACGACGCGTGGTGACCTTCAAGGATGAGAGTATCTCCGGTTCAGGGGCGTCCCATGTACCCTTGGCGGTTTGGCGAATTCGACAATGTGATGGATGACGCGCTCAACATCGCGATGGACTATCTCATTCGCACCGACCAGGCCGTCGAATTCCGGGAGACGCAGGCCGTGGCCGCAAACGCTATCGCGGACGCCTGGCGCGCCGGTGTGCGCAGTCGCATGCGGCTTACCAACGTGGCGATCAGGGCGGTCGAACAAAACCGCGATACATCGGGAAACCCTTAAGCCAGCGCTATCGCGGCCGATCGGGTGGCCAGGCGAGGGCGGGTTGAACAATAACGGCTTTCCGGGATTGGATAATCCTAGAGGCCGCCATGATGAATTTTATTGCTCTTGTTGTGGAAGACGACCCGTTGCAGCGGGCGGTTTTGGCCGACCTGCTGAAAGAGCAAGGCCTCGAAGTTGTCGAGTGCGCCAGCGCGGAGGCTGCCGAACTCGTGCTGGTTGCGACCGGTACTGAACTGCGGGCCCTGGTGACGGACGTGAATCTCGCGGGCGAAATGTCCGGTGTCGCGCTGGCGCAGTACGCCAAACGCAAGTTTCCCCTTTTGAATGTGGTAATGGTGTCCGGACGTGGCCCACCTTACATTCCGCAGGATACGCGCTTTCTGATGAAACCCTATCTGCCGGACGAGTTACTCGACGCCGTCCTGAACTAGATCGGCTCGCGCCGCCTTGAGGGACGGCCCTTCAGATATTTGAGGCCCTCAACGGCCAGCGTGCGTTCATCGAAGCGCTTGCCTTCGAGAAATCTGGCGACTTCGTCCCTGGCCTGCCGTTCCTGCTCCGAAGTGAGATTGACCATCATTCCGTAGGTCTTCATCACACGATCAATCGCCGTTTGCATGACAACTCTCCTAACGCTCCAGAAAGGGAACCTCCGATTGGAACGAAAGTTCCCCATCGGAATTACCGGGTGCAACAGGAGTCAGACGATGGATCGGGTGACGCGGTGTTTGCGTTGCGGAAAAAGAATGGTCCGCACCTCCGGCTTGAGCGGCAGGGTCGAACTGAAATGCGTGTTCTGCGATAAACTTGATCCGCTGAGGATGGAGGCGGCCAAATGGGCCGACGGCCCGCTCGCCACGGGAATCGCGGGCGATCGCCTTTCGGGCGAGACCGAGCTTCACAAATTGTGATCGGATGTCGCATGCCGGATGGTCCGGCCTAGGCTGAACATTCGAAAGTTCATCACAATCGCTACGGCAGGTAAGGTGCGACAAAACAACCCGACGGGCAAATCAATTCGGAGTTTCAGAAATTGTGTCAAGTAGAAAATTTCCGTAAATCAAAAATATTTCTGTTGTCGACCGGCCCAAATCAGTGCGCATCTATCGCCATCCCGTCCTACTCAGAAGGGCGTCGGCCGTCGTCACGGACGTTGGGCGGGTTGCG
>NZ_JAFCLZ010000020.1 GCF_018130165.1 Bradyrhizobium sp. JYMT SZCCT0180
GGTCTGCAGCGCCTGATTGGCGACGGACTTGGCGGAGTCGACGAGCTTCTGCAGCGAGGTGATGCCGGTGTTGGCGGCCTGCAGGACCTGCACGCCGTTGCCGATGCTGTCGAGGAGGTTGTTGATGTCGCCGGCGCGGCTATCGAGCGAGGCGGCGGTGAAATAGTTGGTGGGATTGTCGAGCGCCGTGTTGACCTTCTTACCGGTCGAGAGGCGAGACTGCGTGGTTGCGAGCAGATCAGCAGTCGACTGCAGCGAGAGAAGGTTCTGGCGAACCGAGGCCGAAAGAACAATACCGGACATGTTTCATACCTTTCTGGTGTGAAATTAAGACGAGCCACTATCCCGACCTCTCGATCGGGCGACGGCTCACTCTGAAACCAAGTCTCTAAGAAAAAATGAATCCGATCGATAAGCGCCGCATAATAGAGGGTGAATTTCGAATTAATGGCCGCCGCGGGCTTCGATCCCGGGTTCTTACGGGGCGTGCTCCGCAACGCCCGGTAACGCAGGGACCACCGGCCGATTTACGATTGGTTAACCATCATCAGAAAGGATGCCGAATCTGCCGGCGGGCACCCAGAACTCGCGCAACAAGCGTCAATGGAGAACAGGCATGGCCCTGAAAGTCGAGCTCAAGCCGCACGAGCGAATCATCATCGGCGCCTGCGTGGTCACCAATACCGACCAGCGCGCGAGGCTCCTGATCGACGGCGACAGGATTCCGATCCTGCGCGAAAAGGATATCCTGACCCCCGAGACCTCCGACACCCCGGCCAAGCTGATCTATCTCGCGGTGCAGCTGATGTACCTGTCGCCTGACCCGATGGCTCATCACCCGACCTATTTCAGCCTGGTGCGCGACATCCTGACCACGATGCCGAGTGCATGGCCCTTCATCGAGGGGATCAACAACTACATCCTGAACGGTGACCTCTATCACGCGCTGAAGGAATCGAAAAAGCTGATCGCCCATGAGGAGCAGATTCTCGAAAGCGCACGAAAGCTCCAGAACGATCCCGGCCGCCAGTCCGCCTGAGCATCGCAATTGCGCCAGACGAAAAAGGCCTCCGCAAGGAGGCCTTTTTGCTTGAGTTGCAAGCCTTTCGATCAGATCGGCAGGAACTTGGTCAACGTGGTCTGGTAGAGCATCGAGGTGGTTTGATACGACGCCTGCAGGTTGGTTTGCAGCGCCAGAATCTTGGTCGCCACCTCGTCCGCATTGATCCCCTCGATCGAGTCGAGCATCGTCTGCGCCATTCCCTTGAGCTGGGTTTGACGATCGGTCGCGCCCTTGATCGCGGTCTGCGCGCCGGCGATTTCCGCCTGCATGTCCTGGATCGACTGCTGCCCGTTCTGCGGCGCCAGGTTTGCCGAGATGCGCTGTTGCAGCGCATTGATCTGCGCTTTCGAATTCGGGTTGTTGGCGTTGGTCGTGACCGCGGCATACACCGCGATATTCTGCAGCTGATAGCGCAGCGCCTCCTCGTTGGCGCGTGCGCCGTATTGCACCGTGACGGCCTGGTCGACGCGCGCGATCGCGGTGCCGCGCGCGGAATCGGCGCCGACTTCACCGGTGTACCACGACACCGTGTTGGCCGGAGTGCCGCCGATCAGGTTCGTAGCGGTGGCGAACGGCGGGCCGTTGACGCGCAACGGCGCAGGCGCAGCCGTTGCCGGAGCATTGAAGCCAAGCGCCGCGAATGCCGTCGTGTTCGAGCTGCTGATCGAGAGATTCTCGTTGTCGGCGCCATGCAACGCAATTACTCCGCCGCTGACGGTCGACGGCGTCGTGGCACCGGAAATCGAATCGATCTTCGCCAGCAGCGCCTGAACGCTGTCGGTGATGTTGACCTGGTTGCCGGTCGCGCCGGAGGCAACGAACGTGATCGGCGTGCCGTTGACGGTGATGGTGTCGCCTGCCGCGAAGCTCGGAGCCACCGAATCCGTTCCCGCGGCACCGGACAACAGCGTGGCGCCCGTGATCGGCGCCGGGACCGCCGCCTGGTTGTTGACGGCGCTTCCCGTGATCGTTGCCGATGGGTTGAAAAAATTATCCGACGCGGCGATCGCCGATGCCGCAACCAGCGCGGTATCGCCGAGCGTCTGGATCGACGACGTCAGCGCAGCCTGCAGGTTCGCGGTGGTCGCGACGGTGTCGAGGCCTATCAGGAACGAACCTGCCGGCGCCGGGCTCGTCGTGGTCGCGGTCAGCGAGATCGTCTCGCTGGTACCGTCTGGCAGATTGAAGTTGAACGAAATCTTGTCGCCGCTATTCGGATTGACGGCGCCGAGATCGATCGTTGCAGACGGCGGCGCGCCGGCCGGCTGCGTCACGGTCGCGCCGGTCAGCGACGAGGTGATGGCGCCGAGCTTCAACCCGAACGACGAGCCGTCCTCGCCAAGGCTGGTGACGGTCGTGGTCGCCGGCGGCGACGAGACGGTGAGATGGGCCATATTGCCGACGCCCTGATCCGCCTGCCGGCGTTCGTTGATCAATTGCGTCAACCCGGCCTGCGTTCCCGAGCCGGCGAGCATCACGTCGGCCGACACCGTCGCAGCCTTGTCAGTGGTGCGCCCCGAAAACAGATAGCGGTCGCCCGACTGGCTGTTGAGCAGCGAGACGGCGTTGGAGAACGCCGCCTGCGCCGTGATCTGCCCGGAAGTCTGGCCGTTATCGTTGAGCACGATGGTGGACGAGCTCGCCGCACTTTTGACCGACGTGCCGATGTTGGTCATGCCCTGCAGCGCCAGGTTGAGAACGCCGATTCTCGTATTGACGTTGGTCGCGGTGTTGGCGAACGCGTTGATGCTGCTGACCTGCGCGCGCAGGCTGAGCGCAAACCCTCGATCGGCGCCCTGCCCGGCATAGGTCGTCGAGACCTTGCCGCTCGCAAGCTGCTGCGTCAGCTCATTGAGCTGATTGCGGAGCCCGATGATCGAGGTCCCGATATAGGATGTCCTACCACTAACGCCATCGATAGACATGAAATCCTCACATGGACTGGATCAGCGTGTCGTACATCTGCTTGATGGAAGACATCACGCGCGCATTGGCCGAGTAAGCATTCTGCAGCGCCAGCAGATGCGCCATTTCGTCGTCGATATTGACGCCGGACGTCGCGCTCACCTTGTTCTGCAGGGTGTTCAGCACGACGTTCTGGCCGTCCGCCAGTTGCTTGGCGGCATTCGCCGCCTCGCCCTGCTGGCTGATGAACTGCCTGGCGAAGTTGGTAAGCGTGCCGGTGAACGGTGCCCCCGTGGTGCCGATGCCGGTCGTCGGCGAGTAGCGATAGGACCCCGACGACAATTGCGTAAGAATGAAGTCTGAACGCGCGGTATCGCCGGCGGCGGTCAGCGGATTGGTGGAATAGACGATGGTGCGCGAGGGATCGCCGAGCAACGCGGTGTTGACGCTGATGCGGGCGGCCAATCCGATCTGTTGCGAGCCGTTGGCGGTGATCGCGCCGCCGTAAGGCGCGCCATTGTCGGTGAACAACGGCAGCTGCACGTTACCGCTGGTGAGCGATGTCATGGTCGTGGTGACCGACGCAGCGGTGACGTCGGAGCGGTTCGGCGCGCCGTCGTCCAGCACCCGCAACACCGAGCCCGATGGATTTGAGAACTGAAGGTCGGCGGTCGCTCCAAGCGCGGCGTTGAGCTGGGAAATGACCGAGCCCATGCCGGCGGAGAAATCGACGCCAAGAACCTCATCGTTGGGATCGAGCGTTGCGGCGTTGGTCAGCGGCAACACGCCCGGATCATCGACGCGCATGATCGAAAGATTGTGCGTGACGCCGGTGATGTTGTTCTTGTAGGTGACGCGAACGACGTTGCCGGACTGCAGCCCGGCCAGGTCGAGATCGAAACCGGCCTGCGGCGCAACCGATCCGGGAGCGGCGGTGCCGGCCGTGGTCTTGTCCGACAGCGCGCTCGACATCGACGCCGCAAACTGATCGATCTGCGCCTGTGCCTGCACCAGCGTCTTGTCGCGCAGTTCGAGATAGGCGGCGATCTTGCCGGATCGGATCGAATTGGTCGACACCATGTCGTAACTGCCGCCATGCGGAAAGTTGATGGTGATGGTGCCGACGTTGTTTTTCGTTGGATCGTTACTGTACAGCGTGTTGGGCGTCATCGTGCCCTGCGCATTGAAGCTCAGCTGCGACGCCTCGGTGCCGACCAGCTGCACGCCGGAATTGGTGAATATCGTCACCTGATTGAGATTGTTGGTGACCGTCCTGATATCGATCAGCTGCGACAGCTGATCGATATACTGATCGCGCTGATCGAGCAGCGAGGCCGTCGAAGCGTCGGTCTGGCCGTTGTTCTGCAGCTGGACGTTGATCGCCGCGATCCGGGCCATGGCGTTGTTCGCGCTGATCACGGAGTCGTTGATCCCGCTCTCGGCGTTGGCACGGAGGTTCTGAATGCCTTGCGTCGTCGAGTTAAGCTGCTGCGCCATCGCCTGCGCCGCGGCGACAGCGCCGATACGCGCCGACTGCGAGTCCGGGCTGGTCGAAAGGTTCTGCATCGCCGTCAACAGGGTGTTGAACGCGTTCTCGATGGTGCCGCTTTCGTCCGGATTGCCATAGACGTTCTGCAAATTGGCGAGATAGGTCGAGCGGACAGTGGAGTAAGACGCGCCGGAGTTCTCGGTACGCAACTGGGTCTGCAGATACTGATCGAGCTGCCGGTTGACGCCGTTGATGAGGACGCTCGATCCGAACTCTCCGGTCGTCCCCGCGACCTGGTTGAGCGTCTTCTTGACGTAACCCGGCGTCTCCGCGTTGGCGACGTTCGACGAGACCAGCGCGAGCGAGGCTTGCGTCGCGCGCAGGCCGGACATCGCGGTAGAGAGAGCTTGACTCAAACCCATGACTAAATGCCCATCTCAAATCGTATCGAGGACGACCGCGTAGTTATCGCAGCACGTTCAGCAGATCCTGCACCATCGTGTTGGAAGTGGTGATGACCTTGGTGTTGGCCGAATAGGCCTGCTGGGTCACGATCAGCTTGGTGAACTCGTCGGCGATGTCGGTGTTGGATCCTTCGAGCGACGAACCGACGATGGTTCCGGCCTTGCCGAACAATGCGCCGCCGGATTCGTCGGTCACCTCGAAAGCGCCGCCGTTGACGCGTTTGAGGAAGTTGGTGCCGTTGAAGGTCGCGATCGAGATTTCGGCGAGATCGAGGTTACGACCGTTGGAATAGTTGCCGACGATGCGGCCGTTGGTGCTGACACCGACCGACTGCAACTGGCCGGCCGGGAAACCGTCCTGCTGGATCTGGTTGACCTGGACGTTGCCGTTGGCATCGGCGAACTGGGTCACACCGCCGGTGCCGAAGTTGATGACGGGGCTGCCGAGCGAAATACCGTTGACGACGGCGTTGGTCAGCGTGATCGATGGTATCGCGGGCGACATCTGGCCGGAGGCGGAGAAAGTGAAATTGGTGTTGACGTTCTGCCAGGCGACCTGCGTGCCGGTCGCGTTGGCGTTGACCTGATAGAACATGTTCCAGGTATCGGTGTGGCCCGCACCGAGCGAGGAACTGTCGGTCTTGGCCCAGCGGAACTGCAGGTTCACCGGCGCGCCTGACACGTCGTAGGTAGTCACCGCACCGCCGGCGATGCTCTGATCGAGGAAGGTCGAGTTGTCGTTGCCGACCACCTGTCCGGTACCGATCGTACCGCCGCCGCCGCGCGTCGCGGTCGCGGTGCCGCCGGTGAAGCCGAGGGCTGCGAATGCCGTGGAGTTCGAACTGGTGACCGTGAGGTCGGACGTCGTTCCGGTGTGTAACCTGATCGAGCCGGCCGTGATGGTGGACGGGACCGCGGTTCCCGTGATCGAGTCGATCTTGGCGAGCAAGTCATCGATGTCGTCGGTAACGTTGAGCTGATTGCCGACGGCACCCGCCGCCACGAAGGTGACCACGGTGCCGTTGATCGTGATGGTGTCGCCCGCGGCAAAGTTAGCGGAGATCGAGTTGGTGCCCGCCGCGCCCGAAAGCTGTGTCGCGCCAGTATTGAAAACCGATGGCGTCGCTTTGTTGCTCTGCACGGTGCCGTTGGTATAGGAGTCGGTATACGGCGCCGGAGGCGTCCCTACCACCAGCGGATTGTGTCCTGCGCTGAACGATCCTGGCGCGATCAGTTCCGATCCCTGCACCGACGTATCGTGTCGCGTCGTGAACGGATACGAGGCAAGGTTGGCGCGATAATCGATCTTGGTGGTTTCCTGCGCCGGCAGGAAGTCGTTCTGGAATTTGAGAACCTGCGGCGAGCTGCCCGACGGGTTGCCAGTGGTCGGGTCGATCGGAACACCCTGGAGATAATAGCCGGCGCCGTTGACGAGATAGCCGCTCTTGTCGATCTGGAAGTCGCCGCGCCTGGTGTAACGGTCGACGCCGTCGAACACCGGCGTGCCGTCGGTGAAGGTGCCGGGCTTTTGCACGGCGAAGAAACCGGCGCCGTTGATGGCCATGAAGGTCGCGACCGAGGCCGTCTGGACGTCACCCTGCACCGAGTTGGTGCTGCGCGATTGCGTGGTGACGCCGCCCGCCAGTTGCTGGGTCGATGCGGTCTGCGGAATCAGATCGAGGAAACTGGTGTCGACGCGCTTGAACGCCGTGGTCTGCGAGTTCGCGATATTGCCCGAGACGTTTTCCAGTGCGTACGACTGCGAGCGGAGGCCGCCGACGGCTGTCGTAAGAGCGCCGAAGATACCCATGACATGTTCTCCAAATTCGATCCGGGCGGCTCGCCGGTCTCACGTCATTGCAGGCCGCGTCGGGAGAAGATGTCGCAAGCGTCGTGCCAAATACAGAAATCCATATATGCCAATGGCTTAAGCAAAAAACCCCGATCCGAAGACCGGGGCACAATTGCCGGGCGGGCAACATTTGCCGGGCGCAAGCGTCACGAAGGCGACGACGACGCCGGGTGGAACACCATTCCAAATCCGTCGATGCAATAGCGCAACCCCGTCGGTTTCGGTCCATCGTTGAAGACGTGACCGAGATGGCCGCCGCAACGCCTGCAATGCACCTCGGTGCGCAGCATGCCGTAGGTGCGGTCCTCGGTCTTGCCGAGCGCGTTGTCGAGCGGCTGGTAGAAACTCGGCCAGCCGGTGCCGCTCTCGAATTTCGTCTCCGAGGCGAACAGCGGCAGGTCGCAACCGGCACAGGCAAAGATGCCCTTGCGGTGCTCTTTCAGAAGCGGGCTCGAGCCCGGACGCTCGGTGCCGTGCTTGCGCAGGATTTCGTATTGCTGCGGCGTCAGCTGCGCGCGCCATTCGGCGTCGGTCTTTTCGATCTCGAACTTCCCGGCGGCCTGCGCCGGCGTACGCAACCAGCGGAAGGCCACAAGGCCGAACAGGCCGGCCACAGATGCGAGCAGGATACGGCGGTCGATCATCTGATGTCTCCGTGCGAGGCGGAACAAGGTGGTTCGCCATCAAATACGGCGCGCACGTGCGGAAGTTACACGGATCCGTCCCGAATTCGCTCACTTTCCTGCGAGGCCACGACCGGTGCCGTTACCCCCTCCGGGGCTTCCGACGGCGGCTGCGGGCGGACCGGTCGCGACGGACCCGGCGGCGGACGGCGACGGAGCGGCGGCCTGGTTCCGGCCTGCCGGCTGGCCTCGGCCACCCGCGCCTCGCGAATCCGCTCCTTGGCGCGCATCCCTTCCCGGTAACGGGCCAGCGCGCCCGCGGCGGCTGAACTTCCCCGCCCCCACATGCCGATCAGGTGACCGGCGACCCGCCCGGTCGTGCCGCCTGCCCAGACCAGCTCGAACGGCGAAAACAGCCGCCAGCGCTCGTCACCCCACAGAATGCTGCGCGCCACCAATTGCCCCGCCATCGCCGCGGTGTTCATCCCCTGGCGGCCGAAGCCGGAGGCGACCCACAATCCTTTCCGCAACTGGCCGATCTGCGGCATGCCGTGGACGGTCACACCGACGGCGCCGCCGAAGACATCGGATATTCCGACCTTGCCGAGCTTTGGAAAAATGGTGGAGATTCGCTGCTGGATGGCCGCGCCGAAGCGCCGCGGCCGCGCGTTCCAGGTCGTTTCCGGACTGGCCCACATCAGGCGGTCGCCCTCCACGATCCGGAAATGATCGATGCCGTCGCTGTCGCTGACAGATCCCTGAAAGCTGATGACGTCAGTGAGCCGCGCGCCGAGCGGTTCGGTCACGGCGGCATAGCGCCAAACCGGCAGAAGCGTTTCCGACAGCCGCCGCAACGGCGCCCCGAGATGGATGTTGCCGGCCAGCACGATGTGCGATGCGCGAAGCCGCGCCGACGGCGTGACGATGCGCTTGCGAATGCCCGAAGGATCGATGCTGACCACGGGCGTGTCCTCGAAGATGCGCGCCCCTGCCCGCCTTGCGAGCGCCGCCAGGCCATGGACATATTTGCGGCCGTCGACCTGAAACGCCTTGGGGTAATAGATGCCGTGGAAATAGTGCCCGGTCTTGAGCTGATCGCGCACCCGATCGACCTGCCAGCCCTCGACTTCGGTCTCGAAATCCTCGCTCAGCGTCTGCAGCCGGCTGATCAGCGTTTCGCCGGCATCGACATTGGAGACTTCCAGCGCCCCGTCGGTCAGTGCAATGCCCGGCATCGCCTCTTCGGTCGCTACGGCGCGAATGTAATCAGCGCCCTGCTTCGACAGCGCCCAGAGTTCGCGGGCATCCTCAAGACCGACACGCTCGATCAACTCGCCGATCGGAAGGCTGTAGCCCGGCATGACGGTGCCGAGCTGGTTGCCGGACGCGTTCCAGCCGACGTGCCGGCCCTCGAGCACGGCAACGCTGGCGCCAAGACGCGCGGCCTCCAGTGCCACGGTCAGGCCGGCAAGGCCCGCTCCGACCACGCAGATATCGACATCGAGGTCGAACGACAGGCGCGAGCGAAACGGCGCGTCGTCGTCCGGACCGTTGGTCGCACTTGTGAAAGTCTCTGCCATGGCGTTTTCTTACGGACCGCTGCGGCGCTTGTCACCTTGTCCTGAGCATGAGCCTGTAGATTAATTCAGGCCGAAACGAATCGAGATTGCTGCCCATGCGCCGTTTGATGCTGCTGCGTCACGCCAAGACCGAACACGACGCGCCCTCGGGGCACGACCAGGACCGCCGTCTCGACGACCGCGGCCGGCTGGACGCCGCCGCCGTCGGTGGCTGGATCGGCCGGCACCTGCCCGTTCCCGACATGGTTCTGGTCTCAACCGCGGTGCGGACGCTGCAGACCTGGGAGATCGTCCGGCAGGCGATGCAGGATGCGGCCAAGGATTTCGCCCCGCCGCAGGTCGAGTTCCTGGCCGAACTCTACGGCGCGGACCCAACGCATCTCCTGCGGGCCATTCGCATGGCCGAAGCCAGCGATCCGAAGCGGCTGATGGTGATCGGCCACAATCCCGGCATGCATGAACTGGCGCTGGCGCTTTCCGGCGGCGGCGACGCGGCCGCGAAGAAAGCACTCGAGCACAATCTACCGACCAGCGGCCTTGCGATCCTCGACTTCGCAATCAAGGACTGGAACGAGGTGGCGTTTCGCGGCGGCAACCTCGTGCGCTTCACCAGCCCGAAATTGCTGAAGCAGACTTCGGACGACTAGCCCAAACATAAAATCGCGAAAACAACCCCATGCAAAGAAAGGAGGCCGGGCGGACATCCGGTCGCCGTCATGCTAGGCTCGTGGCTGACAGGAGGCGCGGATGTTCAAATCCATTCTGGTGCCGCTCGACCTCGCCGACACCGATCTGGCGAAGCCTGCGATCGCGACCGCGGCGACGCTGTCGCAGACCTGGAGCGGCACGGTGCGACTGCTCAACGTGATGCCGATGACGCCGGTGATGCTGGCGGAATATGTGCCGGCCGATTTCGACGCCCAGCAGCGCCAGACCTCGGAAGAAGCGCTCGCGATCGTGGCGCAGGAATCCGGCATCGAGGCGTCGCGCATTTCCGCCGTGGTGCGGCAAGGCGGAATCTATCACGAGATCCTGGAAGAGGCCGCGGCAATCAAGGCTGATCTGATCGTGATGACGTCACATCGGCCGGCGATGCGGACCTATTTTCTCGGCTCCAATGCCGGCCATGTGGTGCGCTACGCCAAATGCTCGGTGCTGGTGGTCCGGCACTGACGGAGCGCGATTCCCGGTCACACTGCGACTCGCTCGATCGACCGGGTCGCATGTGTTTTTATCGTGCAGGTCGAGGCGCGCGGGCCCTTACCGAAGCCGCCCGAGTTCCGGATCGACCTGCCCCCAAACCGCCTGCTCGATGTGGCTGCGGGTTATTCCGATATCGCGGAGCTCACGATCGTCCAGCTGCCGTAGCGCTTTGACCGCCGCCCGGCGATCCAGATACGCGACGATTGCATGCGCCCAAATCCCGAGCCGGCGGAAAGATCCACCCGAGCTGAGGGAAATTGCAGGCTGGGCTGCGGCTTGGGACATCGTGGTCATTGGTCTTCTCCAGTTGGCTTTCACGCGGCAAGGCGATGCCGCCGACGCAATCGCTGGGAATCAGCGGCAGCGCCTTAAGGTCTGATTGTTTGCACTCTCCTCAGTGCAATCTCAGGCTTGATAGGTTCAAAATGATCCGGTACATTCCTCGGTGCAAGTAAAACATTGCTCTCGGTGCAATTATGTCAAAGTTCGAATATCTCAGGCTTGCCGATTCCGTTGCCTCCGAGATCGCCAATGGCGGGCTCAAACCGGGCGATCGCCTGCCGCCACAGCGCAGTTTCGCCTATGAGCGCAAGATCGCGGTCTCCACCGCGAGCCGCGTCTACACGGAATTGTTACGCCGCGGCCTCGTGGTCGGCGAAGTCGGGCGCGGCACGTTCATTTCCGGACAGGCGCCCCGTGCAATCACCACGCTGACCGAACCACGCGGCGCCCGCATCGATCTGGAAGTCAATTACCCGCTGCTGCCGACGCAAGCGGCCCTGATTGCGAAAAGCCTTGAGGGACTGGAGCGGCCGGAAGCCCTCGAAATCGCGTTGCGGCAAGGCACCAGCGCCGGCACGCAAGCAGCAAGAAATATAGCGGCGGATTTCCTCTCCCAAAACGGCTGGTCGGCGCGCGCCGAGCAGATCGTCTTCACCGCCAACGGCCGGCAATGCATCGCCGCCGCATTGGCCGCGATCGTACCGGCCGGCGGCCGTTGCGGCGTCGAGGCCCTGACCTATCCCTTCATCAAGGGCATCGCCGCCCGGATCGGCGTGACACTGGTGCCGCTGACGATGGACGAGCACGGCGTGCGTCCCGACGCCGTGCAAAAGGCCCATCGTGAAGCGCATCTGTCGGCGCTGTACATCCAGCCGACGGTTCAGAATCCATTGGGCATGACCATGCCGGCCTCGCGCCGCACCGAGTTGCTGCGCGTCGTCGAGAAGCTCGATCTCACCATCATCGAAGATGCGGTCTATGGATTCCTCGACAACGAGGCTCCGCTGGCGGCGCTGGCGCCCGATCGCTGCGTCGTGCTCGACAGTCTTTCCAAGAAGGTCGCGCCGGGTCTGGCGCTCGGCTTCATCGTGCCGCCGCCACGTTTGCGCGAGAGCATCATGGCTTCCGTTCGTTCCGGCGGATGGACGGCCTCGGGATACGCCTTCGCGGCCGCGCAACGCATGATGGCCGACGGCACCGCGTCCGAACTCGTCAGGCTCAAGCGCATCGACGCGCAGCGGCGTCAGCACATTGCCGCCGAACGGCTGGCCGGCTTCGAGCTGCAGGCCAACCCGAAATCCTACCATCTGTGGCTGACGCTGCCGCACCATTGGCGGTCGCAGACCTTCGTCGCCGCCGCAGCCCGCCGGGACATCGCGTTGACGCCCTCGTCGACCTTTGCCGTGAGCCCCGGACATGCACCGAACGCAATCAGGCTGGCGCTGGCCGCGCCGCCCGTCGACCAGCTCGATGCGGCGCTGCGGACGCTGGCGGGAATGCTGCGCGCGAGCGAAGAAGATTTCGAATCGACCGAATAGGTCGGTCCAGCTCCCTCACCTCACCGGCCACTCGGCGATGAAGCCTTTCGCCTTGTACGGCTCGATCTTGTCCCATTCGAAGAGCATGCGCCGCCTGAATTCGGGATCGGTGTGCCAGAGCGACCGCGGTGTCGCAAAACTGTCGACCGTGACCAGCATTTTCTCCACTTCCGGCCAGTGCCGGTGCAGCGTCATCGGATAGCGGCGCGCGGTCCAGGTATTGCCGAGGCAAATCACACTGCGAACATGCGCAAGCCCCAGCGCGGCGTCGATCACGGGGAGCGAGAAGATCACGTTCTCGCCGGTGTTTTTCGCGCGATCCTCTCGTAGAATTTTTTCAGCGGGAATGCCGCGCGCGATCATCGCATCGGCAATGATTTCGCATTCCGAGCGTTCCGATCCCGGTGTTATCCCGCCACTGACGATCGAGCAGCGAAAATACCCGTCGCGCCAAAGCCTGAAAGCTTCATCGACGCGCTCCCTGACATCGACGCGGGTTCCGAACACGAACAGCAGATCGGCCGGCTTCAGCGGCGTGCTGATCAAATGCTGCGCATTGATGGCGGCAATCTCGGCCTCGGTGGGCCATCGCGCGCTTCGATCCGTCACTTCATTCTCGCAGCAAAGCTCATCCAACCCGCGGGAAACGCATTAGCACGATGCCGCATGCGGCGTGCTTCGCGAAGTCACATTTGATTGCGCTTGATTGCGGAAGCTATGGCAGCAACGCCTGCGGCAAATGATCGAAGTCGTAACTGCGCGGCCGGTTGCGCTTGATGAAGCCGCCGATCTGCCAGCTGAACAGCGCGACGAAGCCAACCAGAAACAACGCGCCGTACCATTCACCGGTCGCGAACGCGCGCACCAGAAGTCCGGCCATCGCGATGCCGAGCAACGTCACCATCGCAAGGGCCGCGGCGTAGGTGATCCGTCCGATACCGGCGATCAACGAAGCTTTGCTGCCCGCGTTCGCCATGCGCCGATGCAACTCGGTGATGAAGGCACGATAGTCGCGATCCTGCGGCACCATCAGCGAGACGGTTTGCCAGGTGGTCGAGAGAATAGTGATGCGTCCACCATCCCTGCCCTGGAGGTCGGCGCGGAAACGGCGGGACTGCATCGACGACGGCTTGTAACTCAGGCGGATCGCCGTGATGTCGGCGTAACCCCAGACACCGGACTTGCCCGAAATATGCCAGGACAAGCCGGCATCGGTCAGCTTGAATTCATGCGCCGATCCGATCAGCGACGCCTTGTAGACGTAGCGGGTCTCGGGCGCGCTCTCGCCCGATGTCTCCGTCCTGTTGGGTAACGAGGTTGGCAATTGAAAAATCCCGGTAGCGGCCGAGCGCGCAGCTTGCGCGGCCAGCCGGCTTTACCTTACAAGCAGGCCATGGCCGAGACGACCTATTTTCCGCGACGCCTGATTCTGGCCGGCGCGATGATATCCGGGGTGCTGCTGGCGCTTGCCGTTCACATGCTGGGCGCGCGCTACGGCCTCGATCTCGGCGGCCTGTGGCGATCCGACACCCGTGAATTCATGCCCGCGGGCGCGGCCATTGCGTGGTGGCTGATTGCGAGCGTCGGTTTTTGCAGCGGCTATTTCACCGCCAATCTGATGCACAGCGCGGTGTCAGGGCAGATCCCGCAGCGGATGCGCCAGTTCCTGATCGCGGTCGGCGTGCTGATCCTGGCCGGCGCCGGCCAGGCAGCCTCCGCGCCGAGCCCGATCCCGACGATTTCGGGCGTGCTCTCGGGTCTTGCGGCGTTATGCCTCGGCGCCGTGATGGCGTTCTGCGGCGCGCACTTCGCGCTGCGTAAGGCATAACTTCAAACTCGCGAACTAGGCAACGATGCGCGCGCGCGGCTTCGACAGCATCGCGGCCACCTCGGCGGCGGGACGCGGCTTGCTGAACAGATAGCCCTGGGCCTGCGTGCATCCTTCGCGGCGCAGCAGATCGAACTGGGCCTCCGTCTCGACACCCTCCGCCGTGGTGACGATCCCGAGACTCTTGCCCAATCCGGTCACGGCGCGGACGATGGCCATGGAATCGTCGCGCGTGGCCAGTTCAGTGACGAACGAACGGTCGATCTTGATCTTGTCGAACGGGAAACTGCGCAGATAGCTCAGCGACGAATAGCCCGTTCCGAAGTCGTCGAGCGAGATCCTGACGCCAAAGCCGCGAAGCTCGTGCAGAACCGCCAGTGTCGCCTCGCTGTTCTGCAACAGCACCGACTCCGTGATCTCCAGTTCGAGGCGATGCGCCGGAAGACCGGCGGCCTGCAACGCCGACTTGACGGACACGATCAGGTTCGGATTCTTGAACTGCACCGGCGAAAGATTGACGGCGACGGTGATATCCTCGGACCAGCCTGCGGCGTCAACGCAGGCCTGCCGAAGCACCCAATCGCCGAGCGGAATGATCAGGCCGGTTTCCTCCGCCAGCGGAATGAAATTCGCCGGCGCGATCATGCCGCGCAACGAATGATTCCAGCGTACAAGGGCCTCGAACGCGACGACGCTGTCGGTGGCGACGTCGCGGATCGGTTGATAATAGACCTCGAACTCGTCGCGTTGCAGCGCCGCGCGCAGATCCAGTTCCAGAATGCGCCGCGCCTGGGCGCGGGCATCCATTCCGCTCTCGAAGAAGCGATAGGTGCCGCGGCCGTCCGCCTTGGCGCGATAGAGCGCGAGATCGGCCTTCTTCAGCAGTTCGTCGGGGTTCTTGCCGTCCTCGGGCGCCAGCGAGATGCCGATGCTGACGCCGACGACGAGCTGGTGGCCCCCGATATCGTAGGGCTCCCCGATCTTCTCGACGATGTGGCTGGCGAGCAAGGCCACCGCCGACGGATCGCAGTCGCTGCAGAACTGCACGACCGCGAATTCGTCGCCGCCAAGTCTCGCCACCGTGTCGTGCTCGGTGACGCATTCGCCGAGCCGGCGGGCAACTTCCTTCAGCAGGGCATCGCCGACCGGATGGCCGAGCGAGTCGTTGATTTCCTTGAAATGATCGAGATCGAGGCAGAACACCGCGAGCTGATCGCTGCGCTTGGCGAGGCGCAGCGCCTTCTCGAGCTGCTCGCGGAACAGCGTCCGGTTCGGCAGATTGGTGAGCGCGTCATGGCGCGCCATATGCGTGATCTGCTCCTGGGCCGCCTGCCATTCGGTGATGTCCTCGAAGGTTGCAACCCAACCACCGCCCTCTTTGGGCTGATCGACGACGCGGATTGAACGTCCGTTGCGGCTGACGACCCGGTTCAGGCTCTCGCCGGCTTTCGCCGCGGTCACCACAATGTTGAAGAATTCTTCGGGATCGCCGTCCCATTTTCCGATCGATTTCTGATCCCGCAGAACGTCGACCAGCAAACGGCCCTGCAGCGGCATGTTGGTCCGATCCATCATCTCGCTGTAGCGCTGGTTGAACAGCATGATGCGGCCGTCCGCATCGAACATGCAAAGTCCCTGCGACATGTTTGTGATGGCCGAGTCGAGCAGGACCTTCTGCTGGTGCAGTTCGCTGCTTGAGCGGCGATCGAGCAACGCCGCCACGAACGATATGCCGAGAATGGCGAACGCGGCCACCGCGGTCAGAAAGGAAAGCGCGCCCGGCGAGATCGTCAATTCGTCGGTGACGAGGGTGGGATCCGCAACAAGCGTAACGGCCCCCATCGCCGTAAAGTGGTGGGAAACGATCGCGACCGTCAGCAGGCCCGTGGCGGCCAAGGTGTATTTGCGGTCATCCCGGTGCGCGGCGACAACGAGCGCCAGGCCTGCGAACATGCTCCCGAGCATAACGGATGCCAGCACGATGCCGGGCGACCAGACGATGCGCGCCGGAAGCTCGAGCGCCATCATGCCGGTGTAGTGCATCGCTGCGACGCCAGCGCCGACAATCGCACCGCCCATCGCGAGCGTCGACCGGCGGTCGTTGAGCAGGGCAACGCTGAGGCCGACCGCGGCGATCGAGACCGCAAAGATCAGCGACAGCAGGGTGACCGGAATATTGTATCCGGCCCCCGCCCCGGGATCGTAGGCCAGCATCGCCACGAAATGGGTGGCCCAGATTCCGCAGCCGCCGACCGCAGCATCAAGGCCGACCCAGATCGCGCGGGTTCGTCCCTGCGACGCCCTGGCGCGATGAAACAGGCTGATCGCTACCGCGCTGGCCAGCCAGCAAATGATGCCGGCGAGAACGACCAGCCGCAAATCATGCTCGGTGACCAGGCAATTGAGAACTTGATACATCACAGACCCCTGCTACAGGTCTGTAATGACGACGCTAATGGTGCATTTGGGGTAACCGACGCGGTTTCGTCTGGTTCGATGGTGAATGAATGCTTGGCGTTCTCGCGTGCCGGTTGCGGGTTCCCGCCATTACCCCGGTGATTTCCGGTATCGACCGAGCGCGGCCCCAAAACGACGAACCGGCGAAGTGATTCCCAAGAGCTGAGCACCCGCACGCGGCCAGGATCGCAGCCACGGACGCAAGCACGCGCGCGATTTTCATGCGCGGCGTTTTGCCTCAATGGAGCGGACAAATCTGCTCGCGGCCCGCAGACCAACCGTGGGCTCCGCCAGCGCGTGGTCGCGCGGCAGCTACCACACACGGACGGCCATAGCGAGATCTCGTCAAGCGCAGCGGCGTAGGCGACATGGCTCAGCGTTGCATCCAGCACGGCCACGACCTCGCCCACGACTTCGTCAGGCTTCTGGACGATGCCGTCGATCGACGGGCAATTGACCGCCTTGCCCATCGGTCCCCGCAGCGGAAGCACCTTTCCGGGCATGCGTCTGTTTTGTCGACATGACACAAAAAGCCTCGTTTAAGCTGCTTTTCGGCCGCGTTCCCGGGGCTCTTCGGCGACGGCGCTTTCACGAGTTGTCTCTCAGCGTAATATTAGATGTCTGCAATTCGGGATGAACAAGCCGTTCATGGTCGTGATGCCTCCGAATAACCGTCCCTCGGCTTGGGAATGCAAAATGGCGGCCCCACCTTTAGCCGATCTACGCAGGGCGGCCCCGGCAAACTGCGGAACGGCGCTTACAAAAGGGCGTTGGGAACACGCCTGGCCGCGACTCACAATCGTTAACGCGGCCGCATATGTAGGACGTATGACAGGGCTGCCGAACGAACGCAGAAGCTAGGCTTGTCAAGGGCTGCACAACGGTTCGATTTTGGCTTATGTGTCTTCGCGCACGGTGCGTCTGACCGTCCCTGTCGCCGCTTTTGACAGGTTTTCTTTTGCCATCCCGCCGGGAGGATGAATGCATCGGCTGCTGACCACGCTTGGGCGTGGCTTCAAGGAGAAGATCGGCTGGAAACGGCTAGGGATCGTTGCGAGTCTCCTCATCATCATCCTTGCGGTCACCCATCTGGTTAACACCCTGAAGGGGGTCGACACTGCGATCATTCTGACCGCACTGACGGAGATCGCGCCGCATCGGATCGCGCTGGCCGCGCTGTGCGTGGTAGGCGCGTTCTTCACGCTGACCTTCTATGATTTCTTTGCGCTGCGAACCATCGGCAAGACGCACGTGCCCTATCGCATCGCCGCGCTGTCGAGTTTCACCAGCTACACCATCGGCCACAACATCGGCGCCACCGTCTTTACCGGCGGCGCGATCCGTTTCCGGATCTATTCCGACTACGGCCTGACCGCGATCGATGTCGCCAAGATCTGCTTCCTCTCGGGCCTGACCTTCTGGCTCGGCAATCTGTTCGTGCTCGGCATCGGCATGGCCTGGCATCCCGAAGCGGCGACGGCCATGGATCTGCTGCCGCCATCGGTGAACCGGCTGATCGCGCTCGGCTGCCTCGCCGGCATCGCGGCCTATTTCCTCTGGCTGGTGATGGGCGAGAACCGCCGCGAACTCGGCCAGAACGGCTGGAAGGTGGTGCTGCCCTCGGCGCGGCTGACGCTGCTGCAGGTCATGATCGGCGTGGTCGATCTCGGGTTCTGCGCGCTGGCGATGTACCTGTTGATGCCGACGCAGCCCCATATCGATTTCGTTTCGCTGGCGGTGGTCTTCATCCTCGCAACACTGCTTGGCTTCGCCAGCCACGCACCGGGCAGCATCGGCGTGTTCGACGCCGCGATGCTGGTGGCGCTGCCGCAGTTCGGCAAGGAGCAATTGCTGGCGACGCTGGTGGTGTTCCGGATCCTGTATTTCCTGATTCCCTTCGGCATCTCGATCTGGATCATGGGAACGCGCGAGCTCTGGCTCAGCGTCTTAAAACCCTGGTACGAGCGCCGCCGGAACGAGGAGGCCAGCCGCCAGATGACGGAACAGCCCCGCACGGCGGAGGTCCCGGTCAGGCAGCCGCTCAAGCGAGCGAAACGGTAACAGCTATCCGGGATTCCCGAACATTCGGCTGTACGGCTGCGGCCAAAGCACTCCGAAGCCGGAAACGGGCTGACGATCATCACCAAGTATAGCGGAGGCGTCCCGTGGCCGTGTAGGTCTGCGAGCGATCGCCGAACTCGCCGTCAAACTTGGCGAGGAAGGAGACCCCGTTGGCAAGCCGCCACTCCGCACCGGCTGACGTCAGTGCGAGATCACGCGAGGGCCTCGCGCCGTAAACGGTGAACGGGGCGGCGCCGAGACCCAGCGCGGTGAAGTTGGCCGCCGCCGCGGGATTGCTGATCGCATCATGCGCATAGGCGAACCGGCCGAACAGGTTGAGCTGGCTGCCATTGTCGATCGGCATCGTCTTGTCGAGGCGCACGCCAAGCTCGCCGCGCCAGGCGGTCGCAATGCGACTGGCGAAGTTGAGCGCGAACTGGTTGGAGCCCGTGACCGCGGTCTCGCCGTAGCCGGGCGTGCTGAAGCTCTGCCCCTGCACGGCGCCATAGGGCGTCCAGACGATGTTGCCGTAAGCCACAGGCAGGCGATAGCCGGCCTCGATGCGACCGCCAAAGCCCCGGGCGCTGTAGTCGGCCTTGAGCTGGTCGAGGCCCGCCACCGTCACGGTCCGGTTGGTCGAGGTCCAGTAGCTGGCGTAAGTCAGCGCGCCCGACAGGTAGGCCGGTCCGGAATTGTACTTGCCATAGAGCCCGGCGAGGAAGGTATCGCTGGTGCCGCCGCCGTTGATGCCGTTGCCGGTCAGCGACCAGTTGATGTTACCGCCGGCCAGCGAGGCGCCGATCAGCGCATTGGGCGAGATGCGATAGTCCGCACCGGCTGCGACGCCGCCGGCGCGCGTGTAGATATCATTGCTGCCGACCACCGCCTCGCCGCGCGTCTGGTTGGCGCCGCCGAACGCCGCGCCCCAGACGTCCCAGCGCGGCGCGTAGGCCGCAGGCGGCGCCTTGGAGTAGGCGGCAAAGGCCGAGCGCACCGATGATGGCAGCGCCGAGGACGGCCCGCCTGAGGAAGGCTCTTGCGCGAACCCGATGGCGCCATCGGCCCTAACGCGATTGGTCGAGAACGGATCGGTCAGCAGCGACAGATAGCCGTTGCCGAGCTGGAACGCGCCCTGCTGCGCACCGGTGGCCGCCTCGCCGGACAATTGCGTCAGTGCATTGCCGAGCGACGATCCCGTAAGCCCGTACACCGTGACAAATCCCGGCGGCAACGCGCCGCCATTGTTGAAGTAGTTGTTGAGCGTGCTGGCGACATTCTGCTGGTTCTGGCTGAAATTGCCGCTGATGCCGAGGACCGCGGCCAGATCGAGCAGCGCGTCGGTCGGCGTGTAGCTCAGAGACGCAGTAAATCCTGCCGGCAGAGCCGTGGTCGTCAATCCGCCGGTGAAGGTCGTGCCGCCGAGCCCGCCGGTCGCGGACAGGATGGTGTAGTTGCGGCTGACATAGGCGCCGGGCAGGAACCGCGCGTTCACCGAGCCGCCGGTCAGGTTGGCCGTGCCGCCGATGTTCATGCGATCGGCATTGCCGGCTGCATCGAGGTCGACGCGATAGGCGCCGTTGCCGGAGTAATTGCCGGCAACCGTGATCACCTGCCCGGCCGCGCCGTTCTGCACATTGACCGTGCCGGTGTTGTTGAGGCTGCCGCTGAACTGCGACGAGCCGGTGCCGGCATTCCAGAAGCCGCTGTTGGCGAATGTCGAGGCCGCGTTCGAGCCGGTCACGTTCACATTGCCGTTGAGCGTGCCGGTGTTGGTGATGTTGAAGGCACCGCTGGTGCTGCCGGAGACCGCGTTGGTCGCGCCGGTGACGGTCGAACTGTTGGTGATCGCGATATTGCCCGAGGTCGCGGTGGCGTTGATCCCGTCCTGGGCCGTCGACGTCAACGCGACGCCTGAAGTGATCGTGGTCGAACCGGTCGTCGCAGACGTTTGGATCGCGTGGCCGCTGGCATTGCCGACCGTGCCGCCGGTGAGCGAGACGATCAAATTGCCGCTGCCCGTCGTCGCCGCGGAGACGGCATTCGTCGCGCCATTGAGCGCGCCGCCAGTCTGGCTGATGTCGATGGTGCCGCTGCCATCATGAACTGCCTCGATGCCCGTCAATCCGGCGGCGATGGTCCCGGCGGTATGGTTGATGTCGATCAGTCCGTTGCCGACGCTATACGACCGGATACCGTTGCTGCCGCCCGTCACGTTGTGGCCGACATTGACCGACGTGGTGCCGTTCTGCGCGCTGGTGGAGATGCCCACGAAGCTCGTGCCAGTGACCGCGCCGCCGGTGGTGACCGTCACGGTGCCGCTGCTGATGGTGACGGCCCGTATCCCGATGATGCCGCCGGAGACGGTGCTCCCCGTGGCGACGAGCACGTTGCCGCCCCACGAACCGGCGCCGACGCCCATGCTGGTCACGCCGACAATAGCGCCACCATTGGTGACATTGACGGTGCCGGCGCCAGTGGCCGATGCAGAGACACCGTTGCTCTGGCCGCTGATGGCGCCCGTTCCGTCGATGTTGATCGTGCCCGTCGTCGACGTCGCGCTGATGCCGTGTCCGCCGGTCGAGGTAAGGCCGACGTTGCTGGTGATCGTAGTGGTGCCCGTGGTGGCGATAGTACCGATCACATCGCCGCTGGCATTGCCGACCGTACCGCCGGTGAGCGAGACGATCACGTTGCCGCCGCCCTGCATCTCAGCGGCTACGGCGTAGCCCGTGCCATTGAGCGCGCCGCCGGTCTGGCTGATGTCGATGGTGCCGGTGCCGGTTTGTTGAGCGAATATACCGGTCGTTCCGGAGGCAATGGTCCCGGCGGTGTGATTGATGTCGATCAGTCCGCTGCCGTTGCCGGTCGAAAAGATAGCGTTGAACCCGCCCGTCACGTCGTGGCCGACATTGACTGAGTTGGTGCCGTTCACCGCACTGGTGAGGATACCCACAATACTCGTGCCGGTGACCGCGCCGCCGGTGGTGACCGTCACCGTGCCACTGCCACTGCCGTTGCTGAAAGCCACTATCCCGTAGTCGGCGCCGGAGACGGTGCTCCCGGTCGCGACGAGCACGTTGCCGCCGGTCGATTGCGCGTGGATTCCCCTGGCAGCGCCACCGACGATCGCTCCGGAGCTCGTGACATTGATGTTGCCGGCGCCGCTTGCCGTTGCTTCGACGCCGTGGATTAGGCCGCTGATGGCGCCGGATCCATTGATGTTGATGGTGCCCGTCGTCGATGCCGCGCTGATGCCGCGGCCAGTCGAGGTGAGGTTGACGTCGCTGGTGATCGTGGTCGTGCCTGTCGTGGCCGACGTATTGATGACATTGCCGCTGACATTGCCGACCGTACCGCCGGTGAGCGAAACGGTCACATTGCCGCTACCCGTCGTCGATGCGTTTACGGCCCAGGTCGTGCCGTTGAGCGCGCCGCCGGTCTGGCTGATGTCGATGGCGCCGTTGCCGCTTTGAACTGCGTTGATGCCGATCGTTCCGGCGGCAATGGTCCCGGCGGTGTGATTGATGTCGATCAATCCGCTGCCGTTCCCGAATGTCCGGATAGCTACGCTGCCGGCGGTCACGTCGTGTCCGGCATCGATCGTGGTGGCGCCGTCAACCGCGACGGTGCTGATACCGACACCGGAGGTGCCGGTGATGGCACCGCCGGTGGTGACCGTCATCGTGCCGGTGCCGCTGGTGTTTGCGATGATGGCGTCGAAGCCGGAGACGGTGCTCCCGGTGGCAACGAGCACATTTCCTCCGCCCGAGCCGGCCAAGATGCCGATGCCGTTGGAAACGTTGCCGCCGGAGATAGCTCCGGCGCTGGTGATATCGACGGTGGCGACACCGTCTGCCGCTGCGTAGATGCCGCCGAAGCCGCCGGAGATGGTGCCGGTTCCAGTAGCGGTGATGGTGCCGGTGCTGCCCCCCGTCGTGTCGATCGAAAGGCCGTAATTGCTGACCGAGCTGAAGACGCCGTTGTTAATGACCGTGACGCCGCCGGCGCCGATGTTCGTAAACGCCATGGCATTGCCGCCGCCGGCGGTGGTGGTTGAGACCGTCCCGGTGCCGATATAGCCGATCAGCGCGCCATTGCCATTAAGCTCCAGAGCATTGACGTTCTGATTGGTCGTGACGGTGCCGCTGTTGATGACGCCGATGGAGTTGGACCCGGCGTTGGTGAGCGAGAGCTGGAGGCCATAGCCGTCGACTGTCGCGGCGATGGTGGAGGTGATGTTGGTGAAGTTGTTGAATTCCTGAACCCGGTCGCTGGACGGGTTCGTGGCGCCATTGGTGTTCGTGTTGTTGGTGGTGGTTGTGTTGGCGAGGCAATCCACGACGCCCGTGAAGAGCGTCGTGCACGCCGCGCTCGCGTCGGTGACCGACATCGACAGCGCCGCCACGCTGACCAGCGCCGTCCCCCCCAGCAGCGATGCCAGCCGCCGGGTTCGCGCGCCACCTGGCGCCAGTATGCTCATTCCCATTCCCAGTCCCGATTCCGGCCGAATCGTACGATCCCGCCACCGGACACCGTTCCGGGCAGATCACTGTTAGAGAGATGCCCAGTGGCCGCAATGGCCGGAACTCCCAAGCGCCGGGCGCGGCTGCACAATCACGGGGACCTGTGGCAGGGGTGACACAATTGCCGGGCGTGCCCTGCGCTGAATGAGAAGGTGTCACAAAATCCGCGCCAATGACGCGTCACGGCGGCCTTCGTGAGCTGCGGAAAGATGCCCCTGCCCTCACCGCGCCGGGGCGAGCGCTGCATCGCGCGACGCGGCGGCGCCGTCGATGACGAAGCTCGTGCCGGGCAAGGTCTGGAACGCAGCCGGGAAGCGGCGGCAACCGGTCAAGATCCGCCCGGTCCTAGAAATGGTTCAACTGACGGCGCCCGCCCGATGCCACATGCCGGTAACAGCGACGTTATCTGCGTCATATGGTCTTTTGAGCTAGCGCTGCCTCATTCTCTTATTTCTGCCTTACCGCTAACGTCAAACGCGCCATGGCCGGAATTTTACCTCGATCGATAGTATCAGGCGCGCTGCTCGCCGGCGCGCTGGCGACGCTGTCGCCTCCCCCTGCGGAAGCGCAAATCGCCCAAGGCGCCATGCAGATTTCCTGGGAGGTCCGCAACCGTTTCCGCCTGTTCCGCGAGGAACGGGATTTTCAGCTGCACGCAGAGAGCGGCCGCGGCCGCAGCATTCTGGCGGCGGAACAGGCGCTGGGATTGCAAAGCGACGGCCGTGGCTGGGCGCGCAACACCGTGAACCGGCTTTGCATCGATCTGGCCGGCCGCGTCAGCGAGCCCTGCACCCGCGACAACGTCAAGGAAAGCTACCTGACGCCGGTCGATCATCCCATCACCGTCCGCCTGACGGGACAGGTGCCGGTCGGCGCCACCTGCGCCTGGTCGTTCGACGACGGCGACGGGCCGCAAGGATCCACTTTCGACTGCGCCGAGCCGGTCAATTTCAGGGTCCGCTATGGCCGCACCACCGTTGCCAGCGTCGACGTCTCCGCCGGCTCGGACGGCGGCCAGCGCGTCGCCACCGAGATCTCGGTGCGCGACATCTTCATCGCCGGCCTCGGCGACAGCATCGCCTCCGGCGAGGGAAATCCGGACCGACCTATCGCGCTGTCAGATGAAGGCTTCTGCTTCCGCTCCTATCTGGGGTCAGCCGCCTCACAATATTACCGTCCAAGCCGCGCGGGCTATAAGGGCGGACGAGCCTGTGAAGCGCCGGATACGATGGCCGTGTGGCAGCGGCAGAGCGCGCTCTGGCTCAATGCAGCCTGCCACCGCTCGCTCTACAGCTACCAGACGCGGACCGCATTGGCGCTCGCCGTCCAACATCCGCATATCGCGGTGACGTATCTGCCGCTGGCCTGCACCGGCGCCACCATCGCCGACGGCCTGTTCGGCTCGCAGCGCGCCCGTGACTGCCCGCCGTCGAAATCGGGCAGCTGCCGCGGCACGGTCAACGCGCAGCTCACTGAATTGCGCGAAGCCGTTACGGCGGCCAAAAGCCGCCAGCCCGACCGCAAGCTCGATCTGGTGCTGCTGTCTGTCGGCGCCAACGACATTTATTTTTCGGGGCTCGTCGCCGACGTGATCGTGGACACGGCGACGGAGCGCGCCCTGTTCCGGCGCAGCGGCGTGCTGGCATCGGTCGAGGAGGCACGCGGCGCGTTGATGCGCGACCTCCCGCAAGGGTTCGCCAAGCTGCGCGAGGCGCTGAAGCCGCTGGTCGGCGACATGTCGCGCGTCGTCTACACCTCCTACGCCAACCCGACGCTGGCCAATAACGGCGCGCCCTGCCCCGGCGGACGGGCGGGCTTCGACATCCACCCCTCGTTCAACGCCGAGCCGCAGCGGCTCGCCGCCGTCTCGAACTTTGTCGAGGGCGAATTCCTGCCGCAGCTGAAGGCGCTCGCGCTGTGCCAATCCGGCATCCTGTGCCGCAACCCGCGCGCCGACCGCATGACCTTTGTCGATGCGCATCAGGCGACGTTTGCAAACCACGGTTTCTGCGCGCGTGCGGAGAGCGATCCCGAATTCGATCGCCAATGTTTCTCGGCGCGCGGCGAGAGCTTCGATCCTGATATCGTCACCGCCGCCAGCCAGCCAATGCTGTGCGGCCGCAGCGCCGGCGAATATCGCGCCTATCTGCCGCGCGCGCGCTGGATCCGCGACGCCAATGACAGCTACTTCGCGGCAATGACCTATCCGCTGGGCTTGCCGTCGTCGCAGCAGCCTGCCGACATCCACGACGCGACCTGGGGGGTTCTGTCGGCGGTGTATGGCGGCGCCGTGCATCCCACCGCCGAAGGCCACGCCGCGATGGCGGACGCGGCACTGCCGGCCGCGGCCGCCGTGCTGCAACTGGATGCCGCCGTGCCTGAAGTGATTTCGCAGCCGGTATCGCCGATCCCGGGATTGCCGGGGACGCGTTAGCGTTCCAGCGCAGAAACTGCCTTCGTGTCATCACGCGGAGCAGGTTCAGGGTTGATCTCGTTCGCGGGCGTACCTCGGTCGGTCCAATCCGGCGGCACGCCAATCCTCTGTCCGATCATGCCAACCAGTCCCGGCGCTCGCCCGAATGCTTCACAAGCCGCCTCCTTCGGCGCTCCACCGAGGGAGGCCTGCAAGCTGGCGATCGATGGCGGTGACGAAATTTTTCCGAACGGGCTCTCGGCCGTGACCAGCAATTTCCCGAAATCGTCTCCGAACGCAGAAGCGAGATCGTAGGCGTCGCCGTCGCTCGACACGCGCGGCGAGCTGGTAAAGGAATTCGCGCCACGCGCCCAGATCATGGCGGCCTTTTGGCTTCCGTTACGATCACGGGCCTCGGCCTCCACGGCAAGGCTCCCGAGTCCGATCGGAAGCCGCGGGACGGGAATCGGTACACCAGGGGCAACGATCGACGGCACGACGCTCGCGACCTTGGAGACGCCGGCGGCCGTCGCATCGGTCGGCGCCACGTGGATGATCACCGCACGGACGCTCAAGTCCGCCGTCTCCGTCGGCGCCACGATCCGGAAGCGCTCGCTCAGCGCAAGACACATTGCTCTGCTGACCGCATTCTTGATCAGGCTGCGCTGCTCGTCGGAGAAAGGCACGCGCGCGGCGGCTACCGTGAGTGCGGTTGGCTCGATCCGCAAGGTCTTCGCCGCGAGAACTTCGGCTTTGCTGACCCGGACCTGCGACTTGGTCAGAAGCCCGTCGGACGGGGTCAGATTGTCGTAGGAAGCCAGCGAACCGGACCGCTCCAGTTGTACGGCCGTGCAGCCCCCGGCCATCCAGCCTAACGCCGCGACGACGATCCATTTCATGGCGTGGCCGGCAAGCCGATCGTTGATCCCTGCACCACCCGCCGGGAACGGGCGGTCGAAACAGGCGAAAGCACGGTACCGGGCGCGGACGCCAAAATAGGCTGCCATGTCGCATTCCAACGCGTCAGCGCAGAACCGTTGCCGTCGAAGGCCATATCGAGAAAAGCCAGCGTGAGGTCCGCCGTGGCGGCCTTCACTTTCGGGTTGAGGGCCGGACCGCCCGTGAACGAGCGGTCTGTGAATATGCTGTGCGACCCGCCTTCGAATACGGCGAGCAGCTTGCGCGGTGCGGCCATTGCGTCGAAAACCGCGAGCCGATCGGCTGCGGGCGAGTAGTACCCGGGAATCTGGATGACATCATTGGTGGCGGTCACGTGCAGGGTCGGAACCGTGATTTTGCCCAGCACCGAAGCCAGATCGGTTTCACCGTAGAACGGCGGCGCGGAGATCACGATCGCCGCGGCAAAACGCGGGTCGCGGGCTTCGACCCACTGCCCTTCGCGCATCACGCGCGCGCCGACGGCAAGCAGCGCCGTGTTCGCGCCATAGGAATGACCAGCCGCCACGATACGCCGACGGTCGATCTGGGCGCCGTAGGGGCCGACGCCGCCGAGCAGCACGCGGTCCAGCGCGAAGCGCAAATCCCAGACCCGGGCAAGCGCCTCGCTCTCGTGAGCCGCTCGCTGCAAACGGTCGACGACGGTAAGGGGATTGCCGACCCAGAGCGACGAGTCGCTGCCCGCGTGCTGAACATGCAGGCTGGCAACGCCGCGCGCGGCCCAATATTTGCCGAGATAGCTATATCCCCGACGGGAGCCACCCATCCCATGGGAGAACACAATGAGCGGCACGCGCGCTCCCGGCGCGATATTCGCGGGCCAGTGCAGGCGCGCGGGAATGGTCCGCGAACGCGTCGGGTCGACCCACTCGAAATCAACGACGCGAAAAGCGGGCGCCACGGCCTCCGCTGCCGCGGGTTTGACCGGAACGGCGGCTGTGATTGCGACGGCGAGCAGCATGGCGCTGAGGCCCCGCCGCGTGATGGTCGCTGGCGCGTCTTCGCCGGACCGTCGGGACCGCCAGGTTGTACCGTCCTGACCGACTGCAGCGGACTGAACACGCCGCAACGAAGCACCGCCGCCAATCCTGCTTTCCATGCTGCCTCACCTTGAACACAATTCGCACTGGGTGTAATATTGTAATTGCACTTGGTGTAATTTTGCAAGGAAATATATTCGTGCCACAAGAGGCCATGGAGAATACGTCCCCCAAGGAGGAAGGCCTGCGGGAGCGGAAGCGGCGCGAGACGCTGCATCGCATCGCCGAGCAAGGCCTGAAACTGTTTCTGACCCACGGCTACGAGGCCACCACGCTCGATGCGATCGCGGAGGCCGCGGGGATCTCGCGGCGAACGTTCTTCTACTACTTCAAGTCCAAGGAAGAGATTCTGCTGGCGTGGCAGGATGGCGGTTTCAACGAGACCCTGCGAGCCGCACTGCTGGAGCAATCGACCAAACAGTCACCCCTCAACGCCGTGAAGAACGCCTTGCTGGAGCTGACGTTGCGCTTTCAGGCCGACTACAAGCAAACCAGGGTGATCGAACGCCTGATGTGCGCGAACGAGGCGCTTCGCATACGACACCAGGCGAAATATGTAGAGAAAGAACAAGCGGTATTCGACGCGCTCTGCCAGATGTGGCCGCAGCCCAAGCGGCAGCCGGCGCTCCGCATCGTCGCGATGATGTCGATCGGAGCACTACGTCTCGCGATCGATAACTGGAACCGCGACCAGGGAAAGCGACCTATCGCCGTTTACCTCAAGGAGGCTTTCGCCGACCTGAAATCGGCGATTTGAAGCCCGTCGGCCGAACGGCCACCACTAACGCGCCGGGGCCGGCGCTCCTGGTGGCGGCGCGAGCGCGGGCGTCGTCGTCTTCTTTGGCGCAGGCGCTTTCGGAGCGGGCTGCTTCATCGCCGCCGCTTGCGCCGGCAGATATTTCGCAATGATGGCCGGATCGAGGGTTGCTATCGAAGTATCCGGCAGCCGGGTCCAGATCTCATCCTTGCCCAATAGCGAGAAGCCGAGATAGCCGCGCATGGTCAAAGTCTGTCCGTCGGGACTGACCGTCATCTTGGCTTTGTAGATCTTGCCGTCGCGCGGATCGAGCACATTGCCGTTCTCGTATTTCAGTCCGTCTCGCTTCATGTCGCGGATGAAGGAGAGCCCGAGCCACGGCTGATCTTTTCGATCGTCGGTGCATTTTGAGCAGACCGGATTGGGAGCATCGCCCGGCTCAGGAAAAAGCTTGGCAAACGCCCCTTCATAGATGCCGTCGCGATCGACCACCAGAAACCATCCGACCGGCTTTCCCTTCTCGACCTTTTGCCACAGCCCGGCGGCTGACGGCTCCGCCGTTTGCGCAGCAAGTTCGCAAACGAACGCAAGCCCCATCACGATCGGCAATATCAGTCGAACCACAGAAAGCGCACTTCGCATCGTCATCACCTGACTAATTCACAAAATGAATGGCCGCAGACTAAGGCCATTTCGCGGACGGTTCCAGTGCCTGGACGGACGAACGCGAGACGGCGGCGAGCGAGCCGCGGCCATTCGGTCATATTTTCGTTGGAATCATCTCCGGCAGGAGCCAGGAACCGGCTCGATACGCCAACCGGCTTCAAAGGCTGCCTCCGCATTGGTTGGTCTTGGTATTGTAGTTGCCGCACTTCTTGCCAACCCAGTCGCCGATCAGGTCCCTGGAGCCCTCGAGTTCGCTCGACCATGCATCGCCGGCCACCAGGCCCGGGGCCCTCCACACCACGTCGAACTGACCATTGATTTTGACTTCACCAATGAACACCGGCTTGGTGATGTGATGGTTCGGAAGCATCTTCGCGATACCGCCGGTCAGATTTGGAGTTTCGATGCCGGGCAGCGCGTCGATCACCTTGTCGGCGTCGGTCGACTTCACCTTCTCGACCGCCTTCACCCACATGTTGAAGCCGATATAGGTGGCCTCCATCGGATCGTTGGTGTCGCGCTTCGGATTCTTGGTATGGGCTTGCCAGGCCTTGATGAACTTCTCGTTGGCCGGATCCTTGATCGACTGGAAATAATTCCAGGCGGCCAGATGGCCGAGCAGCGGCCTGGTGTCGATGCCGGCGAGTTCTTCTTCGCCGACCGAGAACGCGACAACCGGAATGTCGCTCGCCTTGATGCCCTGGTTGCCGAGCTCCTTGTAGAAGGGAACGTTGGCGTCGCCGTTGATGGTGGAGACAACAGCGGTCTTCTTGCCGGCCGAGCCGAACTTCTTGATGTCGGCCACGATCGTCCGCCAGTTCGAATGACCGAACGGCGTGTAATTGATCATGATGTCTTCCTGCGCGACGCCTTTCGACTTCAAGTAGGCTTCGAGGATCCTGTTGGTGGTGCGCGGATAGACGTAGTCGGTGCCGGCCAGCACCCAGCGCTTCACCTTTTCGTGCTTCATCAGATAGTCGACCGCGGGGATCGCCTGCTGGTTCGGCGCCGCACCGGTGTAGAACACGTTGCGCTCGCTCTCTTCACCCTCGTACTGCACGGGGTAGAACAGGATCGAGTTCAGTTCCTTGAACACCGGAAGCACGGATTTACGCGACACCGAGGTCCAGCAGCCGAATACGACGGCGACCTTGTTCTTGGTGATCAGCTCGCGGGCCTTTTCCGCAAACAGCGGCCAGTTCGACGCCGGGTCGACCACGACGGCCTCGAGCTTCTTGCCGAGCACGCCGCCCTTCTTGTTCTGCTCGTCGATCAGGAAGAGGACGGTATCCTTCAGCGTGGTTTCGCTGATGGCCATGGTGCCGGAGAGCGAATGCAGGACGCCGACCTTGATGGTGGCGTCCGAACTCTCGCCACCGACGGCGTTACCCGCCGGCAGCAGGGGGCACAAAAACAAGATGACCGCGCACCGCCTCACTCGGTTCGACCAACGTTTCACGGTGCTCTCCGAATGGGACAGCTCAGGGGCGCTTGCTGTAAAATGAACGTCAGTCGAACTCTTAGTCAAACACTTTCGTCAGAGGCGCCCTCTGTCAGTTGACGCCGAGCTTCTTCTGCAGACTCGAAGACGAGGTCGTGTACTGGAAGACGAGGCGCTTGTCCGGGTAGACGTAGCGGTGCGCCTTCTGCGCCATCAGTGCGCCCTCGTGGAATCCGCTCAGGATCAGCTTCAGCTTGCCCGGATAGGTGTTGATGTCGCCGATCGCAAAAATGCCGGATACGTTGGTCTCGAAGGCGGCGGTTTCGACCGGCACCAGGTTGTTCTCGAGCGCAACGCCCCAGTTCGCAACCGGTCCGAGCTTCATGGTCAGCCCGAAGAACGGCAGTATCGTATCGCACTCGACTTTCGAGACCGCGTTGTCGTTGCCTTTCATCATGGCGCCCGAGAGCTTGCCGCCCTCGCCTTCAAGCGAGGTGACCTGACCGATCTTCAGGTCCATTTTTCCGGAAGCCACCAGTGCGCGCATCTGCTCGACGCTGTGCGGAGCGGCGCGGAAATCATCGCGCCGGTGCAGCAGCGTCACGTGCTTGGCGATGGGGTGCAGATTGAGCGTCCAGTCGAGTGCGGAATCGCCGCCGCCGACGATCAGGATATTCTTGTCGCGGAACTGCTCCATCTTGCGCACCGCGTAGAACACCGAGGTGCCCTCATAGGCCTCGATGCCCGGCACCGGCGGGCGCTTGGGCTGGAACGAGCCGCCGCCCGCGGAGATCACGACCACCTTGCATTCGAACACCTGGCCGGCGTCGGTGGTGACGCGAAAGAGCGGATCGCCGATCTTCTCGATCGTCTCCACCATCTCGTTGAGGTGAAAGGTCGGATTGAACGGCTTGATCTGCTCCAGCAGCGCGTCGGTGAGGCCCTGGCCGGTGACAAAGGGAATGCCGGGAATGTCGTAGATCGGCTTTTCCGGATAGAGCTCGGCGCACTGGCCGCCGATCTTGTCGAGAATGTCGACCAGATGCGTCTTCATATCGAGGAGGCCCAGTTCGAACACGGCGAATAGTCCGCAAGGACCTGCACCAATAATCAGCACATCGGTTTTGATCGCTTCGCTCATCTCAGCTTCTTTTCGGTTGGACCAAGCCGATGGCCTGGGCGGCGCTTCTGGGGCAGCGTCTGTCTAGCCAACGCCGGTGGAACAGGAAAGCCATAATATGGCAGGTGGCCTTCGCCTCAACCCCTTGCCGGAGCAGGATAACTGGGCTGTAACAACGTGAAACGTTCGGAGACCGCCCCGTGAACGCCCCTGCCCGCCTCGATTCAACGCCGCGCCTGGAGGATTTCCCCTACCGGCTGACCGACAATGTGCGTTTCGCCGACCTCGACCCCAACCAGCACGTCAACAACGCTGTTTATGCGACCTATTTCGAAACCGGCCGCGTCACGCTGATGAAGGACCGCAGCTATGGGCTGATGCCGGACGGCGTCAGCTGGATCATGGTCCGGCTCGACATCCATTTTCGCGCCGAGCTGCGCTGGCCGGGCACCATCGAGATGGGGCTCGGGGTGGTGAAATTCGGCCGCACCTCCGTGACCTTCGATCAGGTGGTGTTCTCCGAAGGAGTATGCGTCGCCTCGGCGCAATCGGTATCGGTGCTGCTCGATGAGGCGACGCGAAAGCCGACACCGCTGACCGAGGAGATCATCGGAAACTTCCAGCGCTGGCTGCGGCGCGGAATGGACGGACGATAGTGCGCGCCGCGCTGCTGGCGGTGTTGATCGTCTCCGCGACGATGCAGCCCGCCGCGGCCGATGGATTTTTTCGCGAGGATTTGCGCATTCCGATGGCGGCTGCGGAAACGGCGGGCCTTGAGGCAATGCTGGTGCGGCCCTCGGGCAGCGGACGCTTTCCGCTGGCGCTGATCAGCCACGGCGCACCGCGCGATCCCACCGCGCGAGCCACCATGTCGCCATATGGAATGTACCGGCAGGCGATCGAATTCGCGCGGCGCGGTTTCGCGGCGCTGGTCGTGATGCGGCGAGGCTATGGCGACTCCGGCGGCCAGTATGCCGAGAGCAACGGCCGCTGCGCCAATCGTGATTATTTGCGATCGGCCCGGGCGTCTACCGAAGATTTGGCCGCCGCGATCCGGGCCATGCAGGGCCGTACCGACGTTTCCACCAACGGCATGATCGCGGTCGGCTCCTCGGCGGGCGGCTTTGCCAGCATCGCGCTCGCCGCCACTGCGCCGCCCGGCCTCGTCGCAGCGATCAGCTTCGCCGGCGGGCGCGGTTCACGTGCCGATGACGATGTCTGCGACGAGGCGGCATTGGTGCGGGCATTTGCGGCTCTGGGCCGGACGTCGCGAATTCCGATGCTGTGGATCTATGCAGAGAACGACAAGTTCTTTCGCCCCGACCTCGCGCACCGGATGCACGCAGCATTCACCGGCGCCGGCGGCCGCGCTGAATTGATTGACGCTCCGGCGTTCCGCGACGACGGCCACACGCTCTTCTCAAGGGGCATTCCGCTCTGGACCCCGATGGTCGATCGCTTCCTGCACGCGCAGAATCTGGGAACGCGGGAACTGGCCGCAGCACCGCTTCCGGCAGCGCTGTCGCCGCCGCCCCGGTTGGGTGAGAAAGGTCGTTCGGCCTTTGCAGATTATTTGTCCGCGAGCCCTCACAAGGCTTTTGCGGTGTCCCCGACCGGAAGCTTCGGCTACCGCGCCGGGCAGCGGTCCGCCGTCGCGGCGCAGGACGCAGCCCTTGCCGCATGCGCAAAGCCTGGCGCCGACTGCGCGGTTTATGCGGTCGATGAGGGACTGGTCGAAAGGGAGCGCGCCGGAGCGCGCTGAACCATCTGGCAGAGCCGGAGCAGGCTCTACGCCTGCCGTTCCGGCGTCGAGACCACGAGGCCGTCGAGTTCGTCGGAAACCTTGATCTGGCACGACAGGCGCGAATTCGGCCGTACGTCGAAGCCGAAATCCAGCATGTCCTCTTCCATCGGCGTGGGCGAGCCGACCTTCTCGCGCCATTCTTCCTCGACATAGACGTGGCAGGTCGCGCAGGCGCAGGCCCCGCCGCATTCGGCTTCGATGCCCGGAATGGCGTTGCGGATCGCGGCTTCCATCACGGTCGCGCCGTTTTCGACTTCAATGGTTCGTTTTTCGCCGGAATGGTCGACAAAGTGGATTTTGGCCATGATCGCTCGTGCTGCCGGTATAGGTAGGAGGGTCCCCGGCAGTCCTATAACGGGTCGATCCGCACAGCGCCAGCGGTCGGGACGAAAACCTAAGGGGCTAATTTGGCGGGGTTTTGGCCGGCGTCAAATCACAGGCCCGCGTCAGGACCGGCGCAGGATCGCCTCGATCGCCGCCCGCGCGCCCGCAATAGCCTCGCCGAGTTCGGCAACGAGCCGGGACGGATCGGCACCATCAGCAAGAACCGCCTCCAGCCGGGCGGCGGCTTCCGCCACACCGAAGGCGCCGATCGCGCGGGCCGAACCCTTCAGCGTATGGGCCAGCGCATCGGCATCTGCCGGCACGGTGGCAAGCATGGCCATCAGCTTGGCCGACTGGGCCGCGAACATTGCCAGCACCTCCTGTTCGAGGCCGGCGTCGTCAAGCGTCATGCGCTTAAGGTGTTCGAAATCGATCGGACCGTCATCGGGAGCGAGCGGCGGCGATGGCATCCATTGTACCCGTTCAAGGTGAAGCGGCATGGCCTGACCCCTGACCCACATCTCCCTGCCGGACCGATCCGGCCAGGGCCGTTTTGGCCACCCAATCACGAAACTGGTTAATGGAACGTTCACCGGAATTGCCGCAACTTCGCCTACTTTTCGCCGAGGAGTTGCCGCAAAGGACAGCCTCCCACGGGAATTTCGAGTATCCGTAAGGCCTTAAGCCACAAAGCTGTTAACGATGATTAAGAATGTCTTAATCGCGACCATTTCATTCGCATCACTCAACCAATAGGATGTTTGCGGATGTAGCGGACAAGCCGCCGACGGGGCGCGGTTGCGTCCGCGTGGGGGCAAAGATCTGGTTTGGGCTTGCGGGGGCGTTTGCAAGACCAGCTGGACGCGTAAAAAAGTAAGAGGGCTCGACTGAACATGGCGAACAATCCCAAGAAGGTCAAAGATCCCACCGAAGTCGCGCTTTCCGCCATTCAGGAAGCGCTGAACATCAGTGACACCACTGTCGATCCCAATCGCAATTCGATCGGCAACAACGACCTTTCGCCATCAAGCATTTCGTCCACGCCCCCAGCCTATTCCGAAACCCCGTTCGATACGCGCGTTGATGCGCGTTCTGGCGGTGACCGCCAGGTCTTCGATCCGATCGAAGAGCCGCGCGCCCCGCGTCGCGCCGCCAATGATGACCGCGAAACCATCGGACAAATTCTCCAGGCAATCCAGAAGGGCCGCCCCGCCCGCGGCGTCTATACGCTCGCCACCGTGTTCGCCGGCGTCTGGATCGTCGGCTGCGCGCTGCTGACCGCCGCGTTCCTGCCTTCGCTGCAGGCCGCAATGGGACAGAGCGGCGGCGTGCTGGTGCTGGGTGGCCTCGCCGCGCTGTTCTTTGCGCCGGTTCTGCTGTTTTATTTCCTCGCGAGCCTTGCCTGGCGCGGCCAGGAAATGCGGATGATCGCGCAATCGATGGCGCAGGTCGCGATCCGCTTCTCAGAGCCCGAAGGTGCCGCCTCCGACTCGATGGTGACGGTCGGCCAGGCGATCCGCCGCGAAGTAGCTGCCATGGGCGACGGCGTCGAACGCGCGATCGCGCGCGCCGGCGAACTGGAGACGCTGGTGGCCAACGAGGTCGCGGCGCTGGAGCGTGCCTATTCCGACAACGAAGTGCGCATCCGCGCGCTGCTGCAGGACATCGCGCATCAGCGCGACAATCTGGTCGGCCAGGCCGAGCAGGTTCGCAGCGCCATTTCCGGCGTGCAGATCGACCTGCGCCACGACATCGCGCTGATCTCGGACGCGATCGCATCGCGCGTCGACGAAGTCGCCAAAAGCATCACCGGCGCGCTGGAAGAGCGCGGCGCCCACATCACCACCGCCTTGAGCCACGCCGGCGACAACATGATCCTCGCGCTCGGCGAGCGCGGCGGCGACCTGCTCGACCGCCTCGAGGAAGCCAGCGCCGAGACCACGCGCGCCGTGCTCGACGCCTCGGAACGGCTGACCACCAGCCTCAACTTCAAGACCGGCCACGTCCATGACGAGTTCGTCGATCTGGCCGATCGCGTCCACGAGATGCTGAACGAGCGCATCGACCGCATCACCGGCGAGTTCGAGCAGCGTTCCTCGACCATCGTCGACGGCATTTCCGACCGCACCGAACAGGTCCACGACTCCCTGAAGAATTCCAGCGACTCGCTCTTGCTCGAACTCGAGCTGCGCAGCGGCGATCTCGTCAGCAAGATCGACGAGGCCGGCAACCGCCTGGCAACCCGCATCATGACCTCCGGCGACAAGGCCAGCGACGCGCTCGACGTGACCGTGAACTCGCTGGTCGCCAAGGTCGTCAGCCAGACCGAGACCGCGCATGACAGCCTCTCGCTGCAGATGAGCGCGTTCGACGAACTGGTGAAGAACGAGGGCAGCGAACTGGTCGAGAAATTCGCCCGCGACTCCGGCACGCTCGGCGCCCTGATCACCCGTCACATCTCCGAATTCGACCGCACCGTCAAAACCTTCGGCGGCGAGATCGTCGACCGCATGGGCCAGCGGACGCAGGACATCGCCGAGAGCCTGAAGAACTATGTCGACACCTTCGACACCCGCCTGGTCTCCAACAGCGGCGAGATCACCGCCTCGCTCGATCAGCGCCTGCTGCAGTTCGAAACCACGCTGAGCACGCGCGTCAACCATCTCGACAACTCGCTCGACACCAAGATCAGGTCGTTCGACGAGACCGTCGACGGCCGCCTGAAAGCGCTGGAGCAGACCTTCGACACCCGCGCCAGGTCCGTCACGGAGACGATCGATGATCGCCTCGGCACACTGGCAAGTTCGCTGACCGACGGTGCCGCGCAGGCGATCCACTCGATCGACTCGCGTCTCACCGAACTCACCTCGTCGCTGACCGGAGGCACCACGCAGGCCATTCAGTCGATCGACTCGCGCCTCACCAACCTGACGACGTCGCTGACAACGGGCGCTGCGCAAGCCGTCGAAGCCATCGACCTGCGCCTCACCAACGTGACCACGTCGCTGACAACAGGCGCCGCGCAAGCTGTCGAAGCCATCGATCAGCGCCTCTCCACCGTGACCACGTCGCTGACAACGGGCGCCGCGCAAGCCGTCGAAGCCATCGACCTGCGCCTCGCCACCGTGACCACGTCGCTGGCCGTCGGCACCGCGCAGGCGGTCGAAGCCGTCGACCAACGCCTCACCAACGTGACCCAGACCATCGATGGCCGCAGCGCGCACCTGACCGACACCATCGCGGCGCGGTTCCTGGACATCCACCAGGGCGTCGAAACCCGGGTCGGCGCCATCGCCACCGACATCGACATGCGCGTCGCCCAGTTCGAAGATTTGCTCGGCTCGCGCGTCGAAGCCGTGGCAGGCCGTATCGAAAGCAGCGGCCGCCAGGCCAGCGACGATCTCATGGCGCGCGCCGAACTGTTGTCCTCGGGCATCAGGTCGCATGTCGAGGACGCCGAGCGCTCGCTCACCAACCTCGTGGTCAACACCTCTGAGACCATCCAGACCGGCGCGCGCACCGCGCAGCAGGCGCTGCTCACGGTTTCGTCCGATGTCGGCGCCCAGCTGAGGCTGACATCGGCCGAGGTCGAAAGCTCCCTCACCGCCGTCGGCACCGGGGCCGCGAACTCGATCCTCTCCAGCGCCCGCGAGGCCCAGACCTCGCTGGTCTCGGCTTCCAGCGAAGCGGCGTCCCAGATCAAATTGCTGGCCGAAGACGTCGAGCGCACGCTCTCGGCCGCCGGCAACGCCACCGCTGCGTCGGTGCTTTCCGGCGCCCGCGAAGCCCAGACCACGCTGGTTACGGCGTCTGCGGACGCGGCAAGCCAGGTCAAGTCGCTCGCCGCCGACGTCGAACGTGCCCTGTCGGCCGCCGGAAGCGCCACTGCCGAAGCCGTCACGACCGGCGCCCGCGAAGCCCAGAGCACCTTGATCGCCGCCTCCACGGAGGCCACCAATCAGGTCAAGTCGCTGGCCGCCGACGTGGAGCGCTCGCTGTCGATCGCCGGCACCGCCACCGCCGAATCGATTACCGCCGGCGCCCGCGAGGCGCAGAGCACGCTGGTCAACGCGTCCACGGATGCGGCGAACCAGGTCAAGTCGCTCGCCGCCGACGTCCAGCGCTCGCTGTCGATCGCCGGCACCGCCACCGCCGAATCGATTACCGCCGGTGCCCGCGACGCCCAGAACACCCTCATCAACGCGTCCGCGGATGCAGCCAGCCATGTCAAGTCGCTCGCTGCCGACGTCGAACGCTCGCTGTCGGCCGCCGGTACCGCCACGGCCGAGGCCATCACGTCAGGTGCACGCGAAGCCCAGAACACCCTCGTCACCGTTTCCGCGGATACAACCAGCCAGGTCAAGTCCCTCACGGCCGATGTCGAGCGTTCGCTGTCTGCCGCCGGCACTGCCACGGCCGAGTCCATCACATCGGGTGCACGCGAAGCCCAGAACGCCCTCCTCACCGCATCGACGGATGTCGCGACCAAGGTCGCGTCGCTGGCAGCCGACATGCAACGTTCGCTCTCGATGGCAGGCAATGCCACCGCCGAGTCGATCACATCAGGCGCCCGTGAAGCGCAGAGCGCGCTCACGACCGCGTCGACGGAAGCCGCCGACCACGTCAAGTCGCTGGCCATCGATGTCGAACGCACGCTGAGCGCGGTCGGGGCCGGCACCGCCGCCGCGATCCTCGGCACCGCGCGCGAAGCGCAGAGCTCGTTCGCCGCGACCTCGGCCGACGCCGCAAGCCAGATCAAGGCGATCGCCAGCGACATCGAGCGTTCGCTCGCTGCGGTCACCGCCACCACCACCGACAACATCCAGACCACGGCGCAGACCGCGCAGAACGCGATCCAGGCCAGCGCGCAGAACGCACAGAGTGCGCTCGTCGCCGCGTCGAACGAAGTCAGCTCCAAGGTCAAGACGACCTCGGCCGACATCGAGCGCTCGGTGCTGTCGGCCAGCAGCAATTTCGGCTCGACGATGACCGGCAAGACCGACGAAATCGTCACCTACGTTCAGCAGCAGACCGATCGTCTGGCGCAGATCGTGGACAGCCGCCGTGGTTCGCTGGTCGAGGCGCTCAGCGCCAAGACCACCCAGCTCACGACCGAGCTCGACCGCGTCACCGCCGACTCGCTGAAGTCGATCGAGACCAGGGGCCAGGCGTTCTCGCAATCGATGGCGACCCATGGCTCGGAAGTCGCCCGCACGATCACCACCGCGGGCGATATGGCAACCGGCGCGGTGGCCAAGTCGCTGAAGGATCTCGAACAGTCGTCGCGTTCGGCCATTGACCAGTCGCGTCAGGTTTCGATCGCGGCCGTCACCGAAATGCAGGAGACCAGCAAGATCCTGCGCACCGACACCGTCGCGCTGTTCGAGCGGTTGCGTGAGGGCAACATCCTGCTGCAGGAAGTGCTGACCGGCGCTCACGACAACCTCAACTCGCTGGAGCGCGCCTTGGTAACCCGCGTGGCCGACTTCGTGTCCGCCATGAACGACGTCACCTCGCGCAACGGCGTTGCGACCCAGACCCTGGAAGACCAGCTCACCACCTTCAACGCCAAGACCTCGAAGGCGCTGGAGGATCTCGGCTCGCTGTCGAGCGAGTTCGAAACCCACGGCAAGGCGCTGGTCGATGCCGCCACGGCGGTCGAACAGGCCAACCGCACCACCACGACGTCTGTCGCCGAACGCAAATCGCAACTTGAATCGCTGGTGACCACCATCGATCTGCGCACCACCGACCTCGATCAGCGGCTGTCGCGCTTCACCGGCTTGCTGGATGAATCGCTTGCCGCCGCCGAGGAACGCGCCCGCGACATCGCCCGCGTGGTGGCGGAAACCGCCGGCGCCGGTTCTGCCGCGATCAGCCGTCAGTTCGAAGCGGTTCGTGTCGCAGCCGAAAACGAGCGGCACCAGACCATCGACGCCATGAACGAACTGTACCAGCAGAGCAACGCCGAAACGGACGCGATGTTCAAGCAGTCGACCGAGAAGTTCGGCGCCATGGTGGTGGCCATGAAGCAGATGGCCTCCGAGATGCATCATGAGCTCGAGGCGACCCGCAACGAACTGCGCCGTGGCGTGCTCGAAATGCCGCAGGAAGCCGCCGACAACACCGCGCAGATGCGCAAGGTGATCGTCGACCAGATCGAGGCGCTGGCCGAACTCAACCGGATCGTCGCCCATCACGGCCGCGGCCTCGACGTCATGACGACGAGCCGCGCCAGCGTGCAACGCCAGGAAGAACCCGTGATGGCAGCAGCCGCTGGCGGCGCCCGCAATGACGTGCGCGTGCGCGACACCGGCAGCGCGTCGAACCTGCCGCCGCCGGATCTCGGCATGCCGGCGACGCGCCGCACCGAGGCCCCGCCGGTCAGCCCGGCGAGCAACCAGGATGGCGGCCGCGACGGATGGCTGTCCGACCTGCTCAGCCGCACCGACGCCGGTGGTCCGAGCGGACGCGAGGCTCCCCGCCCGCGCGCGCCGCAGGCCCCTGCCAATCCGCTGGAATCGCTGTCGCTCGACATCGGCCGGCTGATGGATCGCAATCTCGCGGCCGAGATGTGGGATCGCTATCAGCGCGGCGAGAGCAAGGCCTTCACCAAGCGGCTCTACACGCCAGCCGGCCAGAAGGCGTTCGATGAGGTCGCCCGCAAATACCGCGCCGACCGTGCCTTCAAGCAGACGGTCGATCGCTACATCGCCGAGTTCGAACGCCTGCTCGACGAGGTTGCCCGCGAGGATCGCGGTCCGCAGGCGCTGCGCGGCCATCTGACCTCGGAGACCGGCCTCGTCTACACCCTGCTCGCGCATGCGGCGGGACGGCTGGGGTAACGGTTCGGCCCAAGCATACGGGATAAAAAAACGGAGGCCTCGCGGCCTCCGTTTTGTTTTGAGCGGAGATAAGCTGATGGCCCTCTCCGCTCGTCATTGCCTGCGACAAACGCGAAGCGTTTGCGCAAGGGAGCGAAGCGACGAAGCAATCCACTATCCGGTCTGCCGCGAGATGGATTGCTTCGCTTCGCTCGCAATGACGACGCTCACGGCGATATAGCGATCTACAATTACTGCCGCTTCTGCCCACTCGGCGCTGCTGCCGCGGCGGGCGGCCTTGGCGCGGCCGGTCTGGCCGGCGGCGGTGCTGCCGCGGGCTCGGCCGGCGCGGCGTTGTTGCCGCCGCCGAAGATCACCCGGCTCGGATTGCGGTCGAAATTGTTCACGGCACGGCTGATGTCGGCGAGCGTCCGGCGGCCATCGGAAATCAGCGCACCCGTGCGCTTGTCGAGATCGTCAGCCAGTTCCTTGATCGACTTCACCATCAGGTTCAACTCGCCGCCGTTGGCACCGCCCGCGATGGTGTTGAGGCCGAGCATGAGATTGTCGGCCTTGAGCATCACGCCGTCGACCTTGAGCATGACGTTGTCGATCTTCTCGGAGTTGCGCGCCAATGCACCCGTGAACGTCTCGAGGTTCCGGAGCGAGTTCTTCACCGACTCCTGGTTGTCGGCGACGATCCGGTTGACGTTTTGCAACGTGGCGCGGATCGACTCCGTGACGTCCTGCAGCGCGGCCGGATCGGCGGTCAAAACCGGAACGCCGTCCTCGTCCAGCGGCACGGGAGGCGCCCCCTCCTCGCCGCCCTTGAGCGAGATCGCAGCCACGCCGGTCAGCCCCTGGAATTCGAGGCCGACCAGGGTGTCCTTGCGGATCGGGGCGTTGTTCTCGACCATCGCCAATGCGACGACGCGACGCGGGTTGTCCAGCTTCACGCGGACAACTTCTCCTACCCGGATACCGTTAAAATTGACGCTGCCGCCATTGCGCAGGCCGGTCGCCGGGCCTTCGAAAATCACCCGCAGCGGACTGCGCGCCTTGGTGGTGTGCAGACTCTGGAACCAGAGTACGAATCCGAACGCCGCCGCGATCACCGCCAGGGTGAAGGCACCGATCAGGACGTAGTTCGCCCGCGTTTCCATAACTCGAATTACTCCGGTACTAGGGCTCGGTTCTGATCAGAACCAGGCGCCCGATTTTATCCTTTTGACGCGTTTTCTTCACGCGAAACGGTACCCGCCTCGCTCGAAAACGCTCTAGCCCATCACAGCGCGGGCGCGTTTGCCGTGAAAATATTGCTGCAGCCATGGATGCTGCGAGGCCTGCATGTCGGCGATTGATCCTGCTGCAATGATCTTACCGTTCCCTAAAACGGCGATACGGTCGCAAGCCGTGTAAAGGCTGTCGAGGTCGTGGGTTACCATGAAAACGGTCAGCCCCAAAGTACGCTGCAGGGTGCGGACCAGCTCGTCGAAATCGCCGGCGCCGATCGGGTCGAGGCCCGAGGTCGGCTCGTCCAGGAACACCAGTTCCGGATCGAGCGCGAGCGCGCGCGCCAGCGCCACGCGCTTGATCATGCCGCCGGAAAGCTCGGACGGAAACCTGTCCGCGACTTCGGGCTTCAGGCCCACCATGCCGAGCTTGGCCACCATGACCTCGTCGAGCAGGCGCTGCGAGAGGTTGAGATATTCGCGCACCGGGAACTGGATGTTTTGCCGCACGGTAAGCGAGGAAAACAGCGCGCCTTGCTGGAACAGCACGCCCCAACGCCGTTCGACACCGCGCCGCTCCGCCGTATTGGCCTTGTCGAGATCGACGCCGAACACTTCGATGCGGCCGGCGACCTTGGGGACGAGGCCGATGATGGTGCGCGTCAGCACGGATTTGCCCGCACCCGACGGACCGACAAAGCCCAGGATCTCGCCGCGCTTCACGTCGAGATTGAGCCCGTCGAGAATCCGCGTCTTGCCGAACTGCACGGTGATGTCGCGGACCCGGATGATGGCGTCGGAAATCTCGCCCACCATGGTCACATTCCGATCGATGCGAAGAAGATGGCGAACACGCCATCCATGACGATGACCAGGAAAATTCCCTTCACCACCGACGACGTGGTGTGTTGTCCGAGCGATTCGGCGCTGCCCTGCACCGCAAGCCCCTCGACACAGGCCACGATGCCGATCACCGCGGCCATGACCGGCGCCTTGATGAGCCCGACGATGAAATGATTGATCGAGATCGCGTCGCGCAGCCGCAGCAGGAAGGCTTCTGGTTCGACGCCGCCATAGAGATACGCCACGAGGCCGCCGCCATAGAGTGCGGCCATCGCGCCGAGGAAAGCCAAAATCGGCAACGCCATTACCAGCGCCAGCATGCGCGGCAGGATCAGGACCTCGATCGGATCGAAACCCATGGTGCGTAGTGCGTCGATCTCCTCGCGCATTTTCATCGAGCCGAGTTCGGCGGTGTAGGCTGAGCCCGAACGCCCCGCCACCATGATCGCCACCAGCAGCACGCCGATCTCGCGCAGCACCAGCACGCCGAGCATGTCGACCACGAAAATATCGGCCCCGAACTGACGGAAATGGAAAATGCCTTGCTGTGCGATGATGCAACCGATCAGGAACGTGATCAGCACCACGATCGGCACCGCGCGCCAGCACACCTGCTCCAGATGATGCACGGTGGAGGTCAGGCGGAAACCGCGGGGACGAATCAGGACATGGCCGGCCGCTGCCAGCACCGCGCCGAGCATCTCGATCAATCCGACCAGAGTGCCGCCGATGCCGGCGACGCTGCGGCCGATCTGCTCCAGCATGCCCGTGATCGTCACTGAACGGGTCTGAACGGCAGGTTCGGCTTTGACCCGGCGCACCTCGTCGACGAGGCTGGAATAGTTCGCCGACAGGCCGGCGATCTTGGCCTCGATTCCGCCATCGGTCAGGCTGCGGCGCAGCCGTTCGATCAGCCAGGCGCCGAACGTATCGAGTTTCGACACCTGCGAGACGTCGATGAAGATGTTGGGGCGGCTGCCACGAAGCTTCTCGGCATCGGCCACCATTTTCTCGAGCACCGGGGCAAAGCGGGCCGTCCACGAACCGGCAGCGCACAGCGCAAGCCCGTTACCCTGGGCTATCCGCTCCAGTGTCGGGTCTGCGCTCACGATGCCCGCCCCCTGGCCCGCCCGCTAATGATGCAAAAGGTATGGTCCGGCACGCCGCATTGCCTTGTAGAATCTGTCCCTAACCAGCCATAGTTGGTTGCGGCGAGCAAGCGCGCGGTTCAGAAATTGCCAGATTTTAAAATGACTTCCGGCCGATCCCAGGAATTTGCCCGACAGCTTGTCGCCCGTATCGAGCGCTGGCCGATCGCCGGCTCGTTCACCATCAGCCGGGGGGCCAAGACGGAAGCGGTTACCGTCGTGGCCGAAGTCAGCCATGGCGGCCATACCGGGCGCGGCGAATGCGTTCCCTATCCCCGCTATGGCGAAACTGCGGAAACGACCCTGGCTGCCCTTCAGGCGATGCAGGAACCGCTGTCCAGGGGATTGGACCGAACCGCCCTGCAGGCCGCGATGCCAGCAGGCGCCGCCCGTAACGCGCTGGATTGCGCGCTGTTGGACCTTGAGGCCAAAAGCAGGAACCAGCGCGCCTGGACCCTGCTCGGCCGGCCGGCGCCGCGAGCCTGCACCACCGCCTTCACGATTTCGCTGGGAACGCCGCAGGCGATGGCGGCAGCCACCGCCAAGGCCGCGCGCCGCCCGCTGCTCAAGATCAAGCTCGGCGGCGACGGCGACGAGAAGCGGATCGCGGCCGTCCGCAAGGCCGCCCCCGAATCCGAGTTGATCGTGGACGCCAACGAGGCCTGGACCTCGGACAATCTCGAGCGGAACTTGCACGCCTGCGCCGAACTCGGCGTGACGCTGGTCGAGCAACCGCTTGCGGCCGCCAATGATGCCGCGCTGGCGCGCATCAAGCGACCCATTGTGGTGTGCGCCGACGAAAGCGTGCATGACCGCGCCTCGCTCAGCGGCCTTCGCGAACGCTATGACGCCGTCAACATCAAGCTCGACAAGACAGGCGGACTGACAGAAGCGCTTGATATGGCGGATGCCGCGCACGCACTCGTCTTCGAAATCATGATCGGCTGCATGGTTGCCACCTCGCTCGCGATGGCCCCTGCAATGCTGCTAGCGCAACACGCGCGCTTCGTCGATCTCGACGGCCCGCTGTTGCTGGCGCGCGACCGCGAGGACGGGCTGCGCTACGAAGGCAGCCTGGTCTATCCGCCGGAAGCCGCGCTCTGGGGCTGACGCGGTAGATTCTATTTTGACGCGTTTGCTAGCGCGAACCGGTGTCCACTTCGCTTGAAAACGCTGCCAGCCGGTGCCGCGCCAGCCACATCACGATCGCGGCCAGCAGTGCCATCGCCGCCATCACGTAATAGACCCGCTGCCCATAGCCCGCATAGACCAATCCCGACACGACGGACGCCGTGCCGCTGACGATGCCGCCGCAGGCCGCGAGATAGCCCTGCCCGCGCGCCATCACATGGCCGGGCACGTGACGCACCAGCAGTCCCATGACGCCGACCTGCGTCAGTCCATAGGTCAGGCCATGCGCGAGCTGTACCAACGACAACACCACGACCGAGGGCTCCTGCGCGGTGATCAGCCAGCGCGCCACCGCGCTGAGCGCGCCGATCACCACCAGCAGCGCCGGCGCCAGCGTGAAACGCGGCGAGAGCGCGAACACCACGATCTCGGCGAGCACGCCCAGCACCCACAGGCCGGCGATGGTCAGCCCGTCCAGGCCGGACGCCTGCCAGGTGATGGAAGCAAAGGCGTAATAGGCGGCGTGGCTGCCCTGGATAAGGGCGGCTGCGACGATGATGGCGAGGAAACCGGGATCTCGCAGCAAGGCGCTCGCGCCAAGCACCGCGGTCGCCTGCGGTTTTGGCCGGTCCAGCGGCTGCAGCCCGAGGCTCGCGACAGCGCCGAGCGCCGCCACCGCCGCAATGACCCAGATCAGCTGGCTAGCCGCAATGAAATCGACCAGCAGGCCGCAGATCAATGCGCCCACGACGAAGGCGGCCGAACCCCACAGCCTTAGCGGTCCGTAATTCAGGCCATAGCGCGCCACCCCGCCGAGCGCATAGGCATCCGTCAGCGGCACCATCGGGGTCCACAGGCAGCAGGTCACGGCATAAGCGAGCAGCACCGCGAGCGGCAGATATTGCGTGCCGATCACCGCAAAGCCGAGCGCGGTGGCGGTCGCGGTGACGATCAGGACCGCGCGCAGCGAATAGCGCCGCCCGGCGGCACCGGTCACGAACGGCAGCACGGTAAATCGCGTCACCGCAGGAACCGCGGAAATGATTCCGATCCAGGAGGCGTCGATGCCGACCGACTTCAGCCACAGCGTGAAAAACGGCAGATGGGTGCCCATCGTCCCGAACGTCGCGCCGTAGAACAGCGCCAGCCGCGCCGCGAATCGCTTCGATGCAACTTGAGATGCGGTGGGGATTTGTGATTCGCTTGGCATCAATTCAATTGCGATTCGCCCGATATCGTGTTGTTTCGTTATCGCAACGCGCGGTGATTTGCGCGAAGAGTTTAGCATGGCCGACGAAGCATTCGCCCTTTCGCCGATCTCAGCACGCGCCGCGCTGCCGGGCGAGGAAGACTATGCTGCGATCAGCGAAGCCTTCATGGAGACTTCGCGGGGCCGCTGGTTTCTCGGCGAGTACGCCAAGCGCAACCGCAACGCCGACACCAGCATGGTGCTCGATGCGGTGGCGCGGATCGAGCAAAGCCTTGCCGCGCAGAAGGAAGAGAGCCTTGCCATCCAGCGCGAGGCTGCCAACGCACAGCGCGAAGCTGCCAACGCACAGCGAGCGGCGGCGGACGCCGTCGCGGACAATAGCCTCGCCGAGGCCAAATTAGTCGAGGCCTTGATTGCGATTCGCGGGGCGCTGGAAGCGGCGCAGACCTCGGCGATGGGGGCGATCGATGGGCTGGCGCTGAACGAGAAGCTGGCGCCGGTGCGCAAGGGCGCGCGGGTGATTCGCGAAATCGCCTGGCGCTTGCGGGAAATCGGCAATGACAGCCGAATCTGCGACCTGATCGATTCGCAGGTGGAGGTCATCGAGAAGGGCGCCGAGCAAATCTCCTCCGACGAGGCCAAGGTGGCGCTGGAGGCCGCGTTCGCCTCGCTTGCCGGACGGATCGCAGAATTCGGTGATGAAGAGACAGCCGCGCCGGTTGCCGAGGCGGCGGTTGCCGAGACACCAATTGCTGAGGCGTATGTTGCCGCGCTCACGCCGGTGGCGCAGGATGAAACCCCGGCGGTCGCCGCGATCATCGAGGAAGCGCCCGCCTCGGAAGCCCAGGCAGCAACCAGTTCCTTTTCGACCGACGCTGTAGCTCCGGCCGCTGAAGACATGGTCGCTGAAACCATGGTCGCTGAAGCTATGGTCGCTGAAGCTATGGTCGTCGAAGCTGTGGTCTCCCAGGCCGACGCCGCGCTGGAGGAAGTCGAAACCGCCGGGATTGAACTCACCGCCGAGGCTGCCGACGCCCATGACGAGGCGGTCCTCGACATGATCGCGATGGAGATGGGCGCGCCCGATCCCATCGACGACGATGAGTTCGTCGAACCGGAGATCGAGCAAGCCCACGTCGCAATGCCCATGGTTGAGGAAACCCGGCTTGCGGAACCGATTATTGAGGAGGCTCGGATTATCGAGCCGCTTCCGGCCCCGCCCGAAATCATCGCTGCATTGCCCGAGCCGATGATGTCCGCACCGGTCGCGCCGCCGGTTCAACCACCGCCTCAGCCCGTTGCCGCAGCCATGCCGGAACCGGCGCTGGAAGTCTCGCTCGGCTCATCGATCATCGCCAGCGGCATCGTGCGCAGACCTGTCGCGGCCAATGATCCGCTGGCCCCGATCCGGCGCATGAGCCAGGCCGAGAAGATCGCGTTCTTCTCATGAAGCCGACCTCCACGGCTCACGAAATCGAACAGTGACCAAGGTCACGTACAGCACCCACGCCCCAAACTAGCCTGTCCGCCGGACATCTCGCCTTGAGATTGGATGGAGGACACCCATGCCAGGGTTCAAATCATTGGCGCTTTGCGCCGGTCTGTTGGGCAGCCTGCTGAGCTTGGCGCACACCGGCACCGCTTTCGCCGAGGCCGTGAACGCCGCCATCAGCGAAGGCGTTCGATCGCTGCCGGCCGAGCAGCGGGTCGCCCTCGTGATCGGCAACGCGAACTACCAGATCGCGCCGCGGCTCGCCAATCCGAGCAACGATGCGCGATCGGTAGCGCAGCTCCTCAACACGGCGGGCTTTGACGTCACGACGGCGACCGATCTGACGCGCAGCGACATGCTCAAGGCGGTGGAGGATTTTATCGACCGGGTTTCCAATCGCGGACCCAATGCCGTCGCCATGATCTATTATGCCGGGCACGGCGTGCAGCTCGAGGGCGAGAACTACCTGCTGCCGATCGATGCGCGAATTTCCAAGCTGTCGGATCTCGACAGCAATTCGCTGCGTCTGGTCGACCTGATGGGAACGCTGGAAACCATCTCGAGCCGGATGCGGATCGTCGTGCTCGACGCCTGCCGCAACAATCCCTTTCCCGACGTCGACGATTCCGGGCGCGGCCTTGCAATGGTCGATGCGCCGGCCGGCTCGATCGTCGGATATTCGACGGCGCCGGGCATGGTAGCCCATGATGGCGATGGCAATCACAGCCCCTATACGTCGGCGTTCCTGAACATCGCGCGCCAACCCAATCTGCCGATCGAGCAATTGTTCAAGCGCGTTCGTCTCGAAGTGAACAACGCCACCGGCGGCCGGCAGACGCCGTGGGAAAGCTCGTCGCTGACCAACGACTTCTATTTCTTCGGCGATACGGCTGTTGCGGCAACCCGCGCGCCCGAGCGCGGCCCGGTGGTCCAGATGGCGTCGAACCTGCCTTCGCGTTCGGTGCGTCAGGCCTATGATTACGTCCTGTCGGAAGGTTCGCCCGAACATTATGAAGAATTCATTCAGCTGTATCCGTCCGACCCGCTGTCCGATCGCGTTCGCGTGCTGCTTGGCAACTACCGGCAGTCATATGCGTGGCACAAGGCGGTGCTCACGAACACATCTGGCGGCTACAGGTCGTTCCGCGACCGCTTCCCCGACAGTCCGTATGCGCGCACCGCATTGAGGCTGCAATCGCAGCCCAGACACGTTCCGCTGATGCAGTTCAACCGCATGACGAAGCACGCGGGCTACCATGGACATGGCTTTTCGCACGGCCATCGTGCGCCATCCCTGGCCTCATCGGCAAAGGGAATGAATGCGTCCGCCTCGATGCACGGCCACAGGCCGGGCAGGTTCACCCACACTTCCTCAAGGATGAACGGCCACGCGCATGCCAATCACATGCATGGCAAGAGCCGATTCCACGACCACAGCAGATCCCATCGGATGAGCGACAATCGGCACCATTACTCCAGGCACCACTACGCCAGCCATCGCCACTCTTCTCACTCGCACCATTCGTACGGCGGGCGCTCGTATGCTCACTCGCGGCATTCGTTCGGTGGTGGCCGCTCATTCGGCGGCGGCGGTTCGTTTGGCGGTGGCCGCTCGTTTGGTGGCGGCGGATTCAGGCGCTGATCGCACGATCATGCAACAAGGCCCCGGTCGATGCCGGGGCCTTTCGCTGAAGAGTTCAGAGCGCCGATCAGTAGCGCGCGGTGACCACGGTCGGCAGCGGGCTGAAATGATAGTTCACGCCGATTTTGACGAGGTGCAGATCCTGGGTCAGCTTGCTGCCCTGAAAAGCTCCGCCGCCGGTACCGACAAGCACGCCCGGGATGTTGAAATTCACGGTGCCGGTGGCCGTGACCTGTTGTGCGAACATCTTGATGTAGTCGTATTCCGCCTTGATCGACCAGTTGTTGCCCAGCGCGTATTCACCGCCGGCGCCCACCACCACGCCGGTATGCACGGCCTTCGCGGATACATTAGCCCCGATACCGCCCGGACCCGGGACGGCAACCGAGGCGAAGCTGAAATTGTGCTTCTCCTGTGCGATCGCAAGGCCGCCCTTGCCGTAGAACATCAGGCGGTCGCCAACGACGAAGCCGGCACGGGCGGTTGCGAGCGCGAGCCAGTCGATCTTGCTGTCATAGTTGAGGGTCTGGGTGACACCGGGAGCGGCAAGCGCAATCGTCTGGCTTCCCTTGATATCCGTGCCCAGCAACTCGCCTTCGACACCGAACACGAAGCGCCCGGCTTGCGCATTAACGCCGACGGTGCCGCCAGCCAGCCAGCCCTTCATGTCATACTGCGGCAGGTTGGTCACAGGAGCGACGGCCTGTCCAAGGTCCGGCCATTGCTTGCGGCCGAAACCATAGCCCGCCTGCGCACCGATATAGGCGCCCGACCAGTTGGTGCCCGGCGCGGCGGGCACCGGCGCGTAGGACGGGTCCTTTGCAACGCCGCCGAAGCGATAATTGACGCCGACCTTGACGACATGGATCGCTTCTTCGATCTGCGCATCGGCCCTGAACGGAGCGGTGAGCCCGGCCTGCGTCGCGGTGCCCCTCAACGTGGTCGTCGTGGTGTCCAGATGGATGTAGTTGTACTCGCCCTTGACCGACCAGTTGCCGCCCAGCGCGTACTCGGCGCCGAAGCCGACCATCGGCGCATAGCGAATCTCGTTGCCGCCGGCGGTAGCCGTTCCGGCCTGGCCAAATCCGGTCGCGGAAGCATCCATCGAATGACGCTCGTGCGCCACGGTGATGCCACCCTTGGCAAAAACGAACCAGCGATCGGCCGCAAGGCCCGCGCGCCCTGCAATGGTCACGAGACCGTCGATCTTCGATCTGGCGGTTTGGGAACTGGTGATGCCAAGCGCCGCGCTGCCGACGCTGACAAACTGCGAACCGCTGATATCGGCCCATGAACCGTCGAGTTCGAGGCCGAACACGAAGCTGGAAATCTGCTTGTTGATGCCGACCTGACCGCCGGCGAGGAATCCGCGCGCGACGAAATCAGCGTTGCGCGCGTCCCAATCCTTCATGCCGCCGCCATAGCCGGCGTGCACACCGAGATAGACGCCGGACCAATCGTAAGCCGCGGCCACGATCGGCGCGGCCTTCACCGGCATGTCGGCCGCCAGGGCGGTTGCAAACGGGATCATCGCGCCGAGCGCCGTCGCGGTGATCCACAGACCGCTCTTCCGGATATTCATTCCAAGCCCCACAAGGTTCGTTCAACTGTTCCTCAGTGGGAACAATTTACCTTCGTTTGGGGAACTCGCGTGTACCTGCGGTGCAACACTACCACAGCAATGGGTTGGACTCCGGCCCGGCCACCGGTTGGACTAATGCGCAAGCACTCGGGAATCACGGGATTTGGCGGTTCTCGCTACCGGGCCGGGCTGAGCCGTCGCGACCTGCGGCGTCCTGCCGCACCCAGTCAGGCGACCAGCTTGGCGAACAGGTCGGCGTCAACATTGCCACCGGAGAGAACGATGACGACGTTCTTGCCGCGTACATCGATCCGGCCGGCCAGCAAGGCGGCGAGGCCGACGGCGCCGCCGGGTTCGACCACCAGCTTCAGTTCCCGATAGGCATACGCCACCGCCGCCCCGACCTCCGCGTCGGAGGCAACCACGCCCTGGGCCAGCAGCTTGCTGTTGATCGAGAACGTCATCACGCCGGGGATCGCGGCCATCAGCGCGTCGCAGATGGTGCGATCGGCCGCATGATGGGCTTCGCGATGGCCAGCGCGCAGCGAGAGGCCGTGATCGTCATAGCCCTCGGGTTCGGCGACAATCAGCGTCGATTGCGGAAAGCGCGCCTTGATGGCCGTCGCAACGCCCGCGATCAGCCCGCCGCCGGAGGCCGGCGCCACCACGATGTCGGGCGTCAGGCCGAGCGCGGTCATATCCTCCGCGATCTCGCGGCCCGCCGTGCCCTGCCCCGCGATCACGAAGGGATCGTCATAGGGACGCACCAGGGTCGCGCCGCGCTTGCTCGCGATGTCCCTGGAGATCGCCTCGCGATCTTCCTTGTCGCGGTCATAGAGCACGACTTCGGCGCCATAGCCCTTGGTGCGCTCGCGCTTGGTCAGCGGCGAGTCCTTGGGCATCACGATGGTCGCCTGCATGTTGAGGATCTGCGCCGCCGCCGCCACGCCCTGGGCGTGGTTGCCGGACGAGAACGCGACCACACCACCGCCGCGTTCGGCCTGCGGGATCGAGGCGAGCTTGTTGAAGGCGCCGCGGAACTTGAAAGAACCGGTCCGCTGCAGCATCTCCGGCTTGAGAAAGACCTTGGTTCCGACGCGTTCGTTGAGAACCGGGAACGACAGCAGCGGCGTTCGCACCGCAAAGGGCGCAACCACCCGCGCCGCCGCATCGATATCTGCGGCACCAATCGGTACCATCGAGGCTTGATCCGTCATGACCACTTTGTATCGCGTCCGTGGATGGGCGGGCAAGACGCAATCCGGTGAAGTCAGGCGGCGAAATGCGGGTCTTCCACAAACTCGACCACCTCGCCTTCGGGCCCCAAGGCCCGGACATTGAGCGCATGGTCGACAAAAACCCGCGCCGAGGCCTGCCAGGTGTGGCCGGCGGCGAACTCCACGCAGGCCTGCCGCGGGATCTGCAGCGCCTCCAGGCAGGCGGTACGCAAATCCTCGCTGAGGACGCCGACCGGCGCCGCACCGATCACGTCGCGGGGACCGGTGACCGGAAACGCGGCAACAGGCACGCCGCTGGCGAGCGCTTCCAGCAGCACCAGGCCAAAGGTGTCGGTCTTGCTGGGGAACACGAAGATGTCGGCGGCCGCATAAATCTCCGCCAGTTCCTCGCCGTGCCGGGAGCCCAGGAACACGGCATCCGGATACTTCCGCTCCAGCGCCGCACGGGCCGGGCCATCGCCGACAACAAGCTTGGTACCGGGCAGATCGAGGTCGAGGAATGCCTCGAGGTTCTTTTCGACCGCGACGCGGCCGACACTGAGGAACACCGGCTGCGGCAGACAGAGGTCGGCGGTGCGCGGATGAAACAGCGAGGTGTCGACGCCGCGCGACCACAGCACCACATTGCGAAATCCGCGCTGGCGCAATTCAGCTGCCAGCGCCGGTGTTGCCGCCATCACCGCCTGGCTCGGCCGGTGAAACCAGCGCAGCGCGCGCCAGACCCATTTTTCCGGAATCGGCGAGCGCGCCGAGACGTATTCCGGAAAGCGCGTGTGGAAGCTCGTGGTGAACGGCAGCCCGTGCTTGCGGCAATAGCGTCGAACCAGCAAGCCGATCGGACCTTCGGTCGCGATGTGAATGCTGTCGGGCTTGGCCGCTTCGATCAGCGCCGCGATCTTCGCCGGGTAAGGCAGCGCGAGCTGCAAATCCGGATAGCTCGGCATCGCAAAGGTGCGAAACGATTGCGGCGTCAGGAAGCTGACATCGACGCCGAAGCCTTTGGCGGCCTCCGCCATCATGGTCAGCGTCCGCACCACCCCGTTAACCTGGGGATGCCACGCATCGGTCGCGACCAGGATATGCGTCATGCGGCGCGCGCCGCGACGCGGGGAACCGGCGCCAGCCGGCGCTGCGGATCAGCCCAGGTGATGATTTCGAACCGGCCGTCCTCGTGCTCGACCAGCGCGGTGCAGCTTTCGACCCAGTCGCCGCAGTTCATGTAGCGGATGCCGTGCTCGTCACGGATGGTGGCGTAGTGGATATGGCCGCAGATCACGCCATCGGCGCCATGACGCCGCGCTTCGCCGGCCAGGGTCTTTTCGAACGCGCCGATATAATTCACCGCGTTCTTGACCTTCAGCTTCGCCCATTGCGACAGCGACCAATAGGGCACGCCGAACATGCGCCGGAAGAAGTTGACCAGCCGATTCATCTGAATGGCGAAATCATAGGCCTTGTCGCCGAGATGGGCGAGCCAGCGCGCGTTCTGCACCACGAGATCGAAGATGTCGCCGTGGATCACGAGATAGCGCTTGCCGTCGGCGCCCTCATGAATGGTGTTTTCCACCACGTCGATGCCGCCGAAATGGGTGCCGTAATAGTTGCGCAGGAACTCGTCGTGATTGCCCGGCACGTAGACGACCTTGGCGCCCTTGCGCGCCTTGCGCAGCATTTTCTGCACGAAGTCGTTGTGCGATTGCGGCCAGTACCAGTTGGACTTCAGCGCCCAGCCGTCGACGATATCGCCGACGAGATAGATGGTGTCGGCGTCGTGGCTTTTGAGGAAGTCCAGCAACCGGTCGGCTTGCGAGCCGCGGGCTCCGAGATGGACGTCGGAGATAAACAAAGTGCGAAAGCGCCGCTCCGGGCTCTCTTCACTCGAGGAGTCACTACCCATGCCGTGCACCTAACAGATCCCTGTGACAGGGCGATGACAACCGACGCGACTGATAGCCCCACGCGAATCGATGACGCGCCCCTGCAAAAGCGGATAGCAGCGCGATGCGACAGGGAAACGACGGCAAGTCACGTGGATTTACGGTCATCGCCCGGATGCGTACAATCGGATCGCCTATTTGGTTCGTCGTCCCGGCGAACGCCGGGACCCATACGCCGCGGCGGATGTTGTTTGCAGAAGGTCTCTAACGCCAGCGCTCCAATTGATGGGCCGCGGCGTATGGGTCCCGGCTCAAGGCCGGGACGACAGCGAATGTGTGGCCGCATGTCGCCCTATTAGATGCACGTCCGCATTCTCGCGGCGCATCGCGCCCGAGCTTTGCCAGAAATTTCCTTGCCCCCGAAAATGAGGGCGCAGGGAAGACCGGGTGCGCGCTGCACCCGCGGTCCCGTGTGCGGTTAGCACTAAGTAGGCTGCACACGAGCATACAGGGCAGCGGGGAACACCCGGCCTTCCCTGCGCAATGGCTTTACGGCTTATGCCGTGCTCTCCCCGGAGAGGAGTTCTTGGTTGACTCCGTCGCTATCGTTTCCGCTCACGCTTCTCCGACAGCTTGACGCCGGCGACGGGTGCCAGGACCACACGGTTTTGCCGTACGCCCGTCCGCGCCATCGTCTCAGCGCAAACCAGCGTCCACCGCAACCCGTCCAACGTCCGTGACGACGGCCGACGCCCTCTAAGTGGGACGGGATGGCCAAACATATGCACTTGATTTTACTTCCGGTAAACAGAAATATTTTTTATTCTGGGGCTTGACATGATTTCCGAAAATCGGAACTGATTTGCCCGTCGCGCCAATTTGCCGCGCTCTCTCCGTTCCCTCTCCCCTTGCGGGAGAGGGTTAGGGAGAGGGGTGGCGTCATCGGGACTGCCCGAGTGAACCCCTCTCCCCCGCCCTCCCCCGCAAGGGGGGAGGGAGCCGACCGTTCGTGTGGCATGTAGCCCGGATGAGCAACGCGATATCCGGGTCTTGTGTCGCATCCCCGCCGCATATCGCATCCGCTCATGCGGGCGACTTGTCGGCAGCGGCTGCTGCTGTCACACTTCCTCCAGATCCTGCGGCAATGACCGCGCAAACCGGCATGCAGGACGAGAGAGGAAACGATGAAGTTCGTAGCGAGCCTGTCCGCCGCGCTGCTGGTGCTGCTGACGGCGCAGGCGGCATCGGCGCAGTCCAGCTATCCGAGCAAGCCGGTGAAGATCCTGGTGGGCTTCACGCCCGGCACCGCACCGGACCTTGCGGCGCGCATTCTGGCCGAACGGTTTGCCGAGGTCTGGGGCACGCCGTTCGTGGTCGAGAACCTGCAAGGCGCCGGCAGCAACATCGCCACCGAACGCGTCGCCAAGGCAGCCGCCGACGGCACCACGCTGCTGATGGGCGGCAACTCGGCGCTCGTCATCAATCCGAGCCTGTATGACAAGCTGCCGTTCGACCCGGTCAAGGATTTTGCGCCGATCTCGCAGGTGTTCATCGCGGCGAACGTGCTCGCCGTTCCGCCCGAGGTGCCGGTCAAGACGGTGGCCGAACTGGTTGATCTCGCCAAGGCGCAGCCCGGCAAACTCTCCTATGGCCATGCCGGCGTCGGCACGTCGCAGCATCTCGGCGCCGAACTGTTCAAATACATGGCGCATGTCGACATCGCGTCGGTCCCCTATCGTGGCACCACGGCGCTGATGCCCGACCTGCTCGCCAACCGCATCGCGATGTCGTTCGCCAATATCGTGAACGTGGTGCCGCTGGCGAAGGAAGGCAAATTACGCGCGCTGGCCATCACCTCGGTCAAGCGCTCGGCGCTGGCGCCCGACCTGCCGACGATGGCGGAATCCGGATTTCCCGGTTTCGAGGCGGTGCCGTGGTTCGGCCTGCTCGCGCCGGCAGGCACGCCACAGGACGTTATCGACAAGCTGCACGGCGAAACCGTCAAGGCGCTGGCGCTGCCGGAGGTGCGCAGGAAATTCGACGAACTCGGGCTTGAGATGGTCGGCAATACGCCGGCGGAGTTTGCGGCCGTCATCAGGAAGGAGACGCCCGAATGGGCAAAAGTGATCAAGGACGCCGGCATCAAGCTCGGCAACTAGGTTAAACTGCAAGCGCGCGGACTGCACCTGCCGCTACCCCATCCGCTCAACCGCACCTGAGGAAACCGCCATGGCCAATTGCATCGTTGTCGTTCAGTTCGACCTGCCGAAGCGAACCGAGGAACAGGCAATCACGGGCGGCACGTCGAGCGCGCCGACCTACCGCGGCCTCTCCACAAAAGGTTTGATCCGCAAGGACTACCTGAACGGCGAAACCGGTACCGGCGGCGTCTATCTCTGGGACAGCCGCCAATCGGCGGAAGCCTGGTTCACGGAGGAACGCGTGGCGGAATTGACCAAACGCTTCGGGGCGCGCCCTCGCCTGACCTGGTACGACACCCACGTGACGGTCGATAATTTGAAGGACGAGACACGCGTCAACGGCAATGCGATCGAGGCCGTGGCCTGACGATAGCTGTTGCGTCGGTGCGCGTGATTGGATCGCGCGCACCGCGTTACGCGCGCGGAAGATTCTACGTCCCGCGCGTCGCCGCCGAAGAGTAGCGCTTGCTGCGCTTGCCTTCGTTGGGCACGAACTGGGCAAACACTTCCCGGACGCGGTCGGCCGGCGTCGCATCCTGCGTGAAGCGCGGCTCGGTGAGGGTTTCCACCGCTCGGGGTGCGTAGATGGCGCTTTGATAGAGCGACCCGTCGAAGCGTGAATCGCTCTCGCTGTCGCGCAGGCAAGCATCGGAAACAAACAACAATACGAACAGTGCCGATCCTACGACGTAAAAATACTGAAAAATGGGCATCGCTTTTCGCGCCTCCTTTTGCAGGAGGATGCACGTGCGCGATAAAGACCGGGTTTAACATCGCCCGGTTTTTGCCGGAGCGGTTGTTCGCCACTTATCAATTTGCGTAAAATTTTATCGATCGTCGTCGGCGCGCGTCGGGGGCAGATGCGGGAAGCCCGAGGCTTGGACATTGCTCGCCCTTCGTCGCTGCTTTCAGAGACCTTGGTCCTGACGATGCAATCCTTGAGCAGAGTGAGCCTTCCCCGCGCGCGGATTGGGCAGCTCACCGGTTCATCGTCGAGAGGCGGTCGCCGAGGTCGCCACCCAACTTGCGCGATCGACCGAGGAAAGGCGCAGTGTCTATTACCCACGGCGACGCCCAAGCAGAACACCGACCAAGAACGCGACAGTGACGGCGTGCAGGGGCGCTTCTCGAGCCCAGCGAGCCAAGCGGTCAAGAGGCGCACCCGGTTGCCGGCCTGCTTCGATGGCGTCGGCAACCGATTGAGTAGTTTCCTTGACCGTTTGAGTAGCCGCCTGAACGGCCTCCTTGGCCTGGTTTAGCTTTGCATCGATACCTTCGTCGATCATCGGAGTTCTCCACGGCACGTCGAAGATCGACGCCCGGAACGGAGAATCGTTCCCAGTCCCTTTAGTTGTCAGGCGAATGGACCTGCTCACCGGCGCACCAATAATCCGGATTCACAGGACGAGCGCGCGCCCGCACTCAGCCCCTGCGCATCTTGCTGAGCAGATAGTTGTCGTAATAGTTCTCCGCGATCTGCGTATAGAACAGCACTTCCTTCATGTAGGCGTCGTGGCTCTCTTTGGTCTTCTTGAAGAGCGGGCTCTTCTCGGCGATTTCGTTCAGATGGTCCTGCGTGGCGGTGTAGCAGGCCTCCATGACCGGTTGCGGGAACGCGCGCAGTTCGGCGCCGCCCGCGATCAGCCGCTTCAGGGCGGCCGGATTGACGCTGTCGTATTTTTCGATCATCCACGCGCCCGCCGCCGCGCCGGCCTGGCTGAGCACTGCCTGGTATTGCTTGGGGAGCGCATTCCACTTTTCGTCGTTGACGATCATGTGGAGCATGGCCCCGCCTTCCCACCAGCCGGGGTAATAATAGTATTTTGCTACCTTGTAGAAGCCGAGCTTCTCGTCGTCGTAAGGACCGACGAACTCGGCGGCATCGATCGAGCCTTTCTCGAGCGCCGAATAGACGTCGCCGCCGGCGATCTGCTGCGGCACGATGCCGAGCTTTGCGAGCACATGGCCGCCCATGCCGGCGATGCGGAATTTGAGGCCCTTGAGATCATCGACGGTCTTGATCTCCTTGCGGAACCAGCCGCCCATTTGCGTACCGGAGTTGCCGCACAGGATCGCATGCGCCTTGAACGGCTTCAGCGCCTCGTTGCAGAGATCAGCGCCGCCGCCGAACGTCCACCAGGAATGCTGATGGCGATGGTTCATGCCGAACGGCGCGCCGGTGGCGTAGGTGAGCGCCGGCTCCTTGCCGATGTAGAAATAGAGCGGGGTCTGCGCCATCTCGACGGTCGCGGTGCTCACGGCATCGAGCGCCTGCAGGCCGGGCACGATCTCGCCGGCCGCAAAGGTCTGGATCTGGAATTTGTTGTCGGTGGCGTCAGCAACGTATTTGGCAAAGGTCTGCGCCGTGCCGTAGATGGTCTCGAGCGACTTTGGAAAGCTCGAGGTCAAACGCCACTTGATCTCGGGCGCGGCTTGCGCGATCGCGGGTGCCGCAACCAGCGTCGTCGCGCCGGCCACGGCGCCGCCTTTGAGGAACGTACGGCGTTTCATGTGATCACTCCCTGGAATTGCAGATGTATTGGCGCGGGGCAGCGAGGCCTCCGCAGCCTTCAGTCCTCATCTTAGCGAACTTTGGGGGATGCGTGGAAGCGCTACTTCCGCGCACCGCGCCATCCACGGCGGGCGGGCGGGCACCGTTCAACGGTGCCCGCATTGGAGCCAAGGAAAGGAGCAAGGGAAACGCTCGTTAGTCCAGCTTCACATTGGCCTCTTTCACGACCTTCCGCCAGCGCACGACTTCGTCTGACACCATCCTCGCGAATGCAGGGCCCGTGACATCAGGGACATCAGAGCCGTTGCGCTCCCAGGCCTCCTTGATCGCAGCCACCTGCATCGCCTGCCGCAGCTCCTTGATCATGCGTTCGACGATCGCCGGCGGCGTGTTCTTCGGCGCGAACAGGCCGTACCAGGTCGCCACTTCAAAATCAGGCAGACCGGCTTCCTTGGCGGTGGGAAGGTCGGGGAAAGCCGCCACCCGCTTCGGGGCGGCGACCGCGAGCGCGCGCAGCTGCCCGGCCCTGATCGGCGCGGCCGACGAGCCCATGCCGTCGAACACGACAGGCACGTGGCCGGCGATCAGATCCTGCATCGCAGGTCCCGCCCCGCGATAGGGCACGTGCTGGAGGTTGGTCTTGGTCAGGATCTTGAACAACTCGCCCGCGAGATGATGCGTGGTGCCGGCGCCGGCGGAGCCGTAGTTCAACTGGCCCGGGTTCGCTTTGTTGAACGCGATGAATTCGGCAAGCGTCTTGGCGGCGACCTTGTCGGGATTGACCACGATCACCTGCGGCGGACGCGCGATCAGCGCAACCGCGACAAAATCCTTCTCGATGTCGTAGTCGAGGTTGGGATAGAGCGAGGGTGCAATAGCGTGATGCGCCGCGCCCATGAAGAAGGTGTAGCCATCGGGGGCGGCCTTGGACGCTGCGGAGGCGCCCACCGTGCCGCCGGCGCCGGCGCGGTTTTCGACCAGCACGCGCTTGCCAAGCTGGGTGTCGAGCTGGGCTGCGAGCGGGCGCGCGAAAGCGTCGGTGCCGCCACCGGCCGCGAACGGCACCACGAACGTGATCGGCTTATCCGGCCATGTCTGGGCCTGGGCCGAATTTGCGGCAATGGAAAGGCCCGCCAGAACGGTCAATATGGCGTAGCGCAGGTTTTTTTGTCTCACGGCATTTCTCTCCCGGATATTTGCGGCTGGTCCGCACGTTGGCGGCGTCGCGATTCACTTGAATTACAGGCGGCGAATTATAGGTGCCGGGCATGGTCCCGCCAATGGGCCATTCGGACAAGGAAAGCCGGGGCGCCTGGCCGCTCTGCACGGCATCGACGGTGCGCCAGCAATGAGGCACAAAACGGTCGATTGGCCGGTGCCTTTCTGCCGTCGTTGGGGCAGCGCGGAGGCACGCTTTGGCTGCCGATTAACCCTTTGATCTCCCCGGTTTCTATTTCATACTTGATCCATTCCTTCGAGATTGCCCCGGCAAAAGCGGCGCTCGATAACCAAGCATTTACATGGCCGATCACGTCAAACCGGCGCTTGTGACCGCCTCGGCCAGCCGTTCGACCCTGGTCATTGCGCTCTACACCGCCGCTATTTTTCTCAGCGCCACGCTGCTGTTTGCCGTGCAGCCCTTGTTTACGAAAATGGTGCTGCCGCGATTTGGCGGTTCGCCATCGGTGTGGTCGGTGGCGATGGTGTTTTTCCAGGGCGTGCTGCTGGTGGGCTACGCCTATGCCGATTTGCTGACACGGCTGGTGCGGGGCCGATGGGCACTCGCGATCCATCTGTGCGTGATGCTGGGAGGGGCCGTATTCGTCCCGCTCTCGGTCGCGAATGGCTGGGACCAGCCGCCCGCCGATCACGAGGAGCTTTTCCTGCTCGGTATGTTTGCGGTCTCGCTTGGCTTTCCGTTCTTCGCGCTGTCCGCCAACGGTCCGCTGCTGCAGGCATGGTTTGCCCGCTCCGGTCTTGCTCAAGCGAGCAATCCTTATTTTCTCTACTCGGCGAGCAATGTCGGCAGCCTGCTGGCGTTGTTCGCCTACCCATTGCTGGCGGAGCCGCTCTCGACGCTGAGCTTTCAGAATGGCGTGTGGCGCTACGGCTACTACCTGCTGGTTGCCCTGATCGCGCTGTGCGGAAGCCTGGTGTTTTTCAATCGCGACCACGACAATCCCGTTTCGCAGGCGCAGGCGCAGGCAACGGCGGCGGCGCCTGCACTGGGACGAATGGTTTACTGGGTGGCGCTTGCCTTCGTGCCGTCGGCGCTGATGATTGCCGTGACGACGCACATCACCACCGATATTGCCGCGGCGCCGTTTTTGTGGGTGCTGCCGCTGTCGCTCTATCTGATCAGCTTCATCCTGGTGTTCAGCGAGCGAAACCATATCGCGCAGGCGACCTGGATGAAGGCGCAGCCGGCGCTGCTGGCCTTGATCGTGCTGACGCTGGCGCTCGAAATCCGCACATGGCTCGTCGTCGATGTCGGGCTGCATCTGCTGACGTTCTTCGTCACGGCGATGATCTGTCACGGCCTGGTGGCGGCGACGCGGCCGCAGCCGGCCTATCTCACGCGGTTCTATTTCTGCATGTCGCTGGGCGGCGTGCTCGGGGGAATCTTCTCAGGGCTGATCGCGCCGAAGATTTTCTCCTGGATCGCGGAATACCCGATTCTGATTGTCGCAGCTGCGCTGGCGCGCCCGGTGGTTTCGTGGCCGAAGCCAAGGGAAGCCAGTCTGGTGGCTGGCTTTGTCGCGCTTGTGCTGCTGGCAAGCTTGCCGGGATTCCGCGAGGGTTTTGCGGTTCTGCCCGTCGCGAACTGGATGGTATGGGCAGCCGTCATGCTTCTGGTGGCGGGCGCCCTGTTCTCGAGTTCCTCGTCGCTCCGGCTCGCCGCGCTGTTTGCCGCCGCTTTCATCGTGACGCGGGCCTATCCGCCGAACGTGCGGCATCTCGAGACCGTGCGCAGCTTTTTCGGGGTTCACAAGATCGAGGTGACCGAGGATGGCCGCTTCCGCGCGCTGCGTCACGGCATGGAATTACACGGCGCCCAGCGGCTCACGACGGACGACGGCAAACCCGTGACCGGCAGGCCGGTGCTTTCGACGTACTATCATCCGGACTCGCCGATCGCCGAAGCGGTCGATGCCGTGCAGAACAAGAAAAACGGCCCTGCCCGGATCGCCGTGATCGGGCTGGGAGCAGGCTCGATCGCCTGCCTCGCGAGGCCACAGGATCGTCTCGACTATTATGAAATTGACGCGGATATCATCCGCATCGCCAAAGACCCGGCCCGCTTCACTTTCCTGCGCGATTGCAAACCCGAGACAAACATCATCCTGGGCGATGCCCGCCTCACGCTCGCCAATGCCACCGACGCCCGTTACGATCTCATTATCGTCGATGCCTTCTCGTCCGATTCCATTCCGGTGCATTTATTGACCCGGGAAGCGCTGCGGATCTACCTGTCCCGCCTCACGCCAGACGGCATTATCGTGACACACATATCCAATAATCATCTCGATCTATCCGGCGTCGTTGCCGCGACCGCGGCGGCGAGCGAAGGATTGATCGCCCGGCTGTATGATGAGGATGAGGTGCCGAACCTTGACCCGATGATAAAGTTCTCGACGGTCATGGTGCTGGCGCGGAATGATATCGACCTTGGATTGCTGCAGGATTGGGACGTCGAGAAGCCTGCGCCTGGTCAAGCCCCGTGGAGCGATGATTTTTCGAACTTGCTCGGCCCGCTGATTGCCAAGATGAAGAAAGACAGCGACTGAGGATGCAGCCCGGATGAGAGCAGCGATGCCACAGATACCCGCATGTCGCTGCGCTGATGCGGGCTACTCACTCAAACAGCTTCAGTAATATTTGTGAAAATGATGCACCGGGCCGTGCCCGCGGCCGACGCTGAAGCGGTCCGCGGCTGATATCGCCGCGCTGATCCAGGCCTTGGCGTTGCGGACGGCGGTCTCCATGTCCTCGCCCTTCGCGAGGCCCGACGCAATCGCCGACGACAGCGAGCAGCCGGTGCCGTGGGTGTTTTTGGTGGCGACGCGCGGTGCTGCCAACGTGATGGTCTTCCCGGCGTCGATAAAATAGTCGGTGCTCTCGGCGCCCTGCCCGTGACCGCCCTTGATCAGCACCGCGCGGCAGCCCATCGCCAGCAACCGCTTGCCCTGATTCTCGACCGCGGCTTCGTCCGTCGCAATCGGCTCATCGAGCAGGGCCGCGGCTTCCGGCAGATTGGGCGTGATGACCGAGGCGAGCGGAATGAGCCTGGTGCGCAGCGCATCGACGGCTTCCGCAGCCAGCAGGCGATCGCCTGATGTCGCGACCATCACGGGATCCAGCACGACATGCTTCGGCGACCAGCGCGTCAGCCCCGCGACGATGGCATCGATGCTGGCGGGCTGCGCCACCATGCCGATCTTGACCGCGCCGACGGCGAGATCGGAAAATACCGCATCGATCTGGGCGGTGATGAACTCCGCCGGCACCTGATGGATGCCGCTGACGCCGGTCGTGTTCTGCGCCGTCAGCGCCGTGATCACAGAGGCGCCATAGACGCCGAGCGCGGCAAACGTCTTCAGGTCGGCCTGGATTCCGGCGCCGCCGGACGAATCGGAGCCGGCGATGGTCAGCGCGATCGGCGTCATCACCTGCCTCGTGGAATGGGAGAGTTCGGAGCCATAAACTGTCCTAGCGCGGCCCGCTATTCCCAGCAAGTTGGCTTGCCACGGCGGCGCATTTTTGGCCTTCTGATTCTGACGCGTTTTCCTGGCGTGAACCGGTATCCACTTCGCTCGAAAACGCTATATTGAGAGCAACATTTTCGGAGACACACCATGGTTCCCTTCTTCGTCCAGTTCAAATGCAAGCTCGGCCAGTCCTATGCGGTCGCCAATGCGCTCGCGGAAGCCGAGATCGCCTCGGAGATCTATTCCACCGCCGGCGATTACGACCTGCTGGTCAAGTTCTACGTCGACAACGCCACCGACATCGGCCATTTCGTCAACGAGAAGGTGCAGGTCATTCCCGGCATCCAGGACACCCACACCATCATCACCTTCAAGGCGTTCGGCGGCAGCTAGGCCCCCGCCCGCTTCCGCGGCCACCGGCAACGACAAGAACAAGCAAACGGGGAAACATGATGCATCGGCTGTTGATGCTGTCGCTTTGCGCAGCGCTGGTCTCGACCGCGGCGTTCGCGCAGGCGCCCGCCGGCAAGGTCACGGTCGTCACCTCCTTCGCCAAGGACGTCACCGACCCCGTCAAGAAGGCGTTTGAGACGGCGACGCCGGGCGTGACGCTGGAAGTGCAGAACCGAAACACCAATGCCGGCGTGAAATATCTGGAGGAAACCAGGTCCGGCAACCAGGTCGATCTGTTCTGGGCTTCGGCGCCCGATGCGTTCGAGGTGCTCAAGGGCAAGGGGCTGCTGCAGAAATACACGCCCAGGGCATCAGGCATTCCCGAGAAGATCGGACAATTTCCCATCAACGATCCCGCCGGTTTCTATTTCGGCTTTGCCGCGTCCGGCTACGGCATCATGTGGAACGAGCGCTACGTGAAGGCCAACAAGCTGCCCGATCCCAGGGAATGGCAGGATCTCGCCAAGCCGGTTTATTACGACCATGTCTCGATCGCCGCCCCCTCGCGTTCCGGCACCACGCACCTGACCGTCGAAGCCGTGCTGCAGGGCGAAGGCTGGGCCAAGGGGTGGGGCACCATCAAGGCGATGGCCGGCAATTTCCGCAACATCACCGAGCGCTCGTTCGGGGTGCCGGAAGCGGTCAATTCCGGGCAGGTCGGCTACGGCATCGTGATCGACTTCTTCGCGTTCTCGGCGCAGGCCTCGGGCTTCCCCGTGAAGTTCATCTATCCGACGGTGACGACGATCGTGCCGGCCAATGTCGGCATCGTCGCCAACGCGCCGAACAAGGCGGCGGCCGAAGCTTTCGTGGAATTCCTGCTCTCGCCGGCCGGGCAGCAAGTGCTGTTCGAGCCGGGCATCCGCCGCCTCCCCGTCAATCCCGACGTCTATGCCAAGGCGCCGGCGGACTACCCGAACCCCTTCAAGGATCCGCGGCTGAACGCGATGATCAAGTTCGACGTCGCCAAGTCCGAAGCGCGCAACGATGTCGTCGACGTGCTGTTCGACCAGCTGATTTCGTTCCAGCTCGATTCGCTGAAGGCCGCAACCAAGGCGATCCACGAGGCTGAAGCCGCGCTTGCCAGGAAGGACAATGCGCAAGCCCGCGCGCTCATCACGCAGGCGCGCGAGTTGATCGCCGCAATGCCGGTCGATGAAACCGCAGCCTCCGCCAAGGAGACGGCAAGCGCATTCACCGGCGGCAAGCAGAAAGGCGCGCGGCAGGCCGAACTGGAACAACAATGGGCTGTTTTCGCCAAGGAACGCTACGCGCAAGCGCAGGCCAAAGCCGAGGAAGCGGCGAAGCTGGCGAAGTGATACTTGGGCGCCCTCTCAGCGTCGTCCCGGCGAAGGCCGGGACCCATACGCCGCGGCCTCGCTGTGAAACTTCGGTGTCAGCGACCTTCTTCAAACACAGACGCCAGTGGCTATGGGTCCCGGCGTTCGCCGGGGCGACGTTGTGGGGACACCGCCCATGAGCCTCGCCCTCCCTACCGGGCGTGCACGCGCAAGGCTTTCCGCAACGCCGGGGCAGATCGCGCTGGCGCTCGGTATTGCGGTTTTTCTCGCGCTGTTTCTGGTGTGGCCGTCCGCTACCGTGATCTATGTTGCGTTCACCGAAAAGGGCGGCGGCGCGTTTACTTTGGTCAATTTCGCCGATTTCTTCCGCACTGACTTGTTCCTGCGTTCATTCTGGAATTCGTTCTACGTCTCGGCGATGGCCGTGGTTGGAGCATCGATCCTGGCGCTGCCGCTCGCCTACATCACCTCGCGCTTTGCCTTTCGCGGCACGGCGCTGATCCAGACGCTGGGATTTCTGCCGCTGATCATGCCGCCATTCGTCGGCGCGGTGGCGATGCAGCTGTTTTTCGGCCGCAACGGCAGCGTCAACCTGCTGCTGGATGATTGGTTCGGCTTCAAGATCCCGTTCATGGAGGGACTGAACGGCGTCATCTTCGTGCAGTCGATCCATTATTTTCCGTTCATCCTGATCAACCTCTCGGCGGCGCTGCGCAACATCGACGCCTCGATGGAGGAAGCCGCGCAAAATCTCGGCTCGTCCGGATTTCGCCTGTTCCGCCGCATCGTGTTTCCGCTTGCGATGCCCGGCTATATCGCCGGCGCCTCGCTGGTGTTCGTCAAGGTGTTCGACGATCTCGCCACGCCGCTGCTTTTGAACGTCAAGGACATGTTGGCGCCGCAGGCCTATCTGCGCGTCACCTCGATCGGGATCGCCGATCCCATGGGCTATGTGATCGCGGTGGTGCTGATCGTGGCCTCCGTCGCGGCGATGGCACTCTCGGCGCTGGCGACCCGCGGCATCGACTACTCGACCGTGCAGCGCGGCGGCGGCGGGCTCGCCCGGCGCAAATTGCGGCCGTATGAAAGCGTGCTCGCCTATCTGACGGTGATGCTGATCCTGCTGCTGGTGCTGGCGCCGCATGCCGGCCTGCTGCTGCTGTCGTTCTCGACCGTGTGGTCGTTCTCGCCGCTGCCGGACGGCTATACAATGGCGCATTACGCGCGAATTTTCGGCGAGAGCTCGCTCTACATCAAGAACACGCTGATCTATGCCTCGTTGGCCGGGCTGATCGACGTCGTGCTCGGCACGGCAATCGCCTATCTGGTGTTGCGCACCAGACTGATCGGGCGCGACGCGCTGGACTGGGCGGCCTCGGCCGCGCTGGCCGTCCCCGGCATCGTGCTCGGCATCGGTTATTTGCGGGCGTTTTACGGCGTGAAACTGTGGGATGGCACGCCGCTGGCCTCGCTGTGGATCGTGATCGTGCTGGCGCTGGCGATCCGCCGCCTGCCCTATGCGCTGCGCGCCTGCTACGCAGCGCTGCAGCAGATATCGGTATCGCTGGAAGAAGCCGCCGAAAATCTCGGCGCCACCAAGCTGCGCACCGTGCGCCGGATCGTGACGCCGCTGATGATGGGCGGCATGCTGGCCGGCTTCGTCACAAGCTTTGCTACCGCCGCCGTCGAACTGTCGGCGACGCTGATGCTGGTGCAATCCAACTCCGATGCGCCGCTGGCCTATGGCCTGTACGTGCTGATGCAATCGGCGGCGGGCCGCGGCCCCGGCGCCGCACTGGGGGTCATCGCCGTGCTGCTGGTCGCGGTCTGCACGGTCCTGTCGCATTTCGTGATCGAGCGTGGGCGCGCCATGCCGCAAGCAGGACATTGATTTTCATGTCGGGATTATCAGCACCATGACGGCCGCAACCGCCAATCGAGCGCTCGCCGTACCGGCCGTCGGGGTTCGGATCGAACAGGTCAATCTGTCCTATGGCGACAATCACGTCTTGAAGTCGATCGATCTCGACATCCGCCCCGGCGAGTTCTTTGCGTTTCTCGGTCCCTCCGGCTGCGGCAAGACCACGCTGCTGCGGCTGATCGCCGGCTTCAACCATGCCGACAGTGGCCGCGTGCTGGTCGGAGAGAAGGATATCTCCGCTCTGCCACCATGGAAGCGCGACATCGGCATGGTGTTCCAGTCCTATGCGCTGTGGCCGCATATGACGGTGGCGCGCAATGTCGCGTTCGGCCTCGAGGAAAAGCGCGTGCCGCGCGCCGAGATCGGCCCGCGGGTCGCGGCCGCACTTGAACTCGTCGGACTCACCGGCCTCGATCAACGCCGCCCGGCGCAGCTCTCCGGCGGGCAGCAACAGCGCGTGGCGCTGGCGCGCACCATCGCGGTCGAACCGAAGCTCCTGCTGCTCGATGAACCCCTGTCCAATCTCGATGCCAAGCTGCGCGTACAGGTCCGCCGCGAGCTGCGCGAACTGCAGCAACGGCTGGGACTCACCACCATCTTCGTCACCCACGACCAGGAAGAGGCCAACACGGTTTGCGACCGGATCGCGGTGATGAATCAGGGCGTCATTCAGCAGGTCGGCACGCCGAAAGACCTTTACGAACAGCCGGCCAATTTGTTCGTGGCGAATTTTCTCGGCACGGCCAACATTGTCGAAGGCCGCGTGATCGGCGACGGCGTCTCGCGCGCCTTTGAGGTGGCCGGCGGCCCGAAGATACCGATTGCTGCGGACCGGAAAGTGGCCCCGGGTGCACGCATGGTGTTTCGGCCGCAGGATTGCGCGATCGTCGGTGCGGGCCAAAGCGCAGGACCGGACAGGACGATCGCCGACGGCACGGTAACCTACCGCGAATTCCTCGGCGCCAGCGTGCGCTATGGCGTGCGGGCCGGCTCGGCAGATATCGCGGTCGATTGTCCTTTCCACGCCGGCGACGCGCTGCACGAGGTGGGCACCGCCGTGACCGTCGCGATCGCCACCCGATCGGTGCGCTTTCTTTCCGACTAGAACGTTGCCACGCGAAATCAGTGCAAAGGCGCGGGCTCGATCTGGTCGCGAATGACTGGCACGGCGAGTTGGTTCAAATCAGGACCTGCCGCCACCCTCCGCCGTTTCGGACAACGCAACGCGTCAAGCTGACGCGGATCGGTACCCCCTGCTTCTGCCTTGCAGTAAGCGCGGAAATCCGCGAGCATTCGCGCCAAACCGCAGTGCCTGTTTCCAGCTGACGTCCGCTCGCGGGCAAGGAAACATCGGCGACAAGCGTCTCAAGGCTGCAACGTCAGCCGCAACGGGAGGGATGAATGATCAATCCGAAGATGATGCTTGCGGCCATCGCGCTGACCGGAACCGCGGTCGCGGCATCGACGGCGGTCGCACAGGTGAAACTGCCGCCCAACGTGACGATGACCGCGTATGACACGGGCACCTCCGGCTTCAACATCACGGTTGCCGTCGGCAAGATGTTCAAGGACAAGTATGGCTCGGATGCGCGCGTGCTGCCCGCCGGCAACGACGTCGCCCGCCTGCAACCGCTGCGCCTCAACCGCGCCAGCATCTCGGCGATGGGCGTCGGGGTCTTTTTCGCCCAGGAAGGCGTGTTCGAATTCGCCACCCGGGAATGGGGACCGCAGCCGATCCAGATCACGCTGAGCTCGATCGACTGCAACGGCCTTTCGCTGGCGGTCGCCGCCGACCTCGGCGTCAAGACGTATGCCGACCTGAAAGGCAAGCGTATCGGCTTCGTGGTCGGTTCTCCCGCGCTCAACCAGAATGCGCTTGCCGTGCTGGCGTTCGCCAATCTGACGGCAAAAGACGTCAAGATCGTCGAGTTCGCGGGCAACAACGCGATGTGGAAAGGCATCATCAACAACGACACCGATGCGGTATTCGGTTCGACGATCTCAGGGCCCGCCAAGGAGCTGCAGACATCGCCGCGCGGCATCACCTGGCCCGCGATGCCATTCTCCGACAAGGCAGGATGGGAGCGCATGCGCAAGGTCGGCCCGTATTTCACCGAGCACAAGGCAACCTGCGGCGCAGGCGAATTTTCCAAGGAAAAGCCGGTCGAGGTCGGCACCTATCCGTATCCGATCTACAGCGTCTATGGCAGCCAGTCCGAAGACGAGGTCTACATGCTGACCAAGGCGATGATCGACGGCTATGACGGCTTCAAGGACAACGCGCCCGGCGCCAGCGGGCTTGCGGTGAAGGCGCAGGCAAAGAACTGGGCGGTGCCGACGCACAAGGGCGCGGTCAAGGCGCTCAAAGAGGTGGGCGCCTGGAGCGACGACCAGGAGAAGCACAACAACGCACTGCTCAAGCGGCAGGAAGTCCTGATCGCGGCGTGGACCGACTACATGAAGGGCAGCCCGGCTTCCGATCCGGCAAAACTCACCGAGGAGTGGATGGCCGCACGCAAGGCCGCGCTCGCCAAGGCCGGCATGGTCAATACGTTCGAGTGATGTAATGTCACCGGTATCGCGGTTGGCTCAGTCACCTCTCCCGCTTGCGGGGGAGGTCGGCGCATAGCGCCGGGTGGGGGCTCTCTCCACTCGGGGATTGCGTCGTGTGGATAGACCCCCACCCCAGCCCTCCCCCGCAAGAGCGGGAGAGGGAGCGCAGCTCGCTCGCGGATGCAATTGCCACTTCGCATCGAGAAACGCGTCAGGACTTCTCCGGCTTCTTCGGCCGCGGCGGTCCCTCTACCGGGGGCAGCGATTTCAGATATTCCGCCATCGCGGTGCGGTCCTCCGGCGATAATTGCGAGGTGTTGCGGATCACGCGCGCCATCGAGCCGCCGGCGGTGTCGCCCTCCGGCGTCATCCCGCTCTCGAGGAAGTAGGCGAAATCCTTCGCGCTCCAGTCCGACATCCGCTTCTGCGTGATGTTGGGCACCCAGCCCTCGCCTTCCGGATTTGGCCCGCCGGCAAAACGCTGCGCGTCGATGATGCCGCCGAGGAAATTGCGCGGGCTGTGGCACTCCGCACAATGACCGAGGCTGTTGACGAGATAGGCGCCGCGATTCCATTGCGCGGATTTGCTGGCGTCCGGCGTGAACGGCTTGCCGTCCGTGAACAGGAATTTCCACACCCCGACATTGCGGCGGATGTTGAACGGAAACGGCACGTCATGGTCGCGCGCCTTGCCGGCCACCGGCGCCAACGTCTTCAGATAGGCAAAGAGGTCCCTGATGTCCTCGACCTTCGCGTGCTCATATGAGGCGTAGGGAAACGCCGGAAAATAATGGAAGCCTGACGGCGACGTGCCCTTGAGCATGGCGGTGACGAAATCGGCCTCGCTCCATCGGCCGATGCCGTCGTTGGGATCGGACGAGATATTGGGAACGTTGAAGGTGCCGAACGGGGACGGAATCGGCAATCCACCGCCGAGCTTGAGCCGATCGGGCTGGTTCGGCACGGCGTGGCAGGACGAACATCCGCCGGCATTGAACGCTGTGAGACCGTTGGCGAGGTTAGGTGTGTAGATTGGCAATGAACTCGCACCGACCACCGCCGGTATGGTCAGCCACCAGAAAATGCCAAGCCCGGCGATGGCGGCCAAAACGGCCAGAAGGAACAGTCGTTTCAGCATTCACCAATCCGTCATCGGTCGTTGCAGTATGGCGGCCAGTATGTACGCAATTTGGGCCGGAAGCTTCCATGAAGTTTCGACAACTCACGGTGATGAAGCAAGCTTCACACCGAGGCGATGTAGCAGGCGTCACACCGAATTGATGAGCGCGCCGGCGAATAAAGAAAGAGGCCGGACACGTCACGCGTCCCGCCTCTTCCTGTCTGATCCAACCGAAAGCCTAGCTGTTCTTGACGCGGTAGGTCTCGTGGCAACCGCCGCATGCCTTGCCGATCCCGGGAAAATTCGCCTTCAGTGTATCGGCATCCTTGATCTTGGCCTTGGCATCGCTCACCGCCTTGGCGAAGTCTGCGATCTTGGCATCGAAGCCGGCCTTGTCTTCCCAGATCTTGGGCGAGGCGCTGTAGTCGCCGTCGGCCTTCAGGCCCTTGGTGCTCGCCGGAAACATGGTCGGCAGGTTCTTTGCGGTATCTTCGAGCGTCTTGATCGCCCCATCGACGGCGGCCTGATCATAGGGCTTCTCGCCCTTGAACATCGGCGACAGCACGCCGCCCAAGGCCCGGCCGGTGGCCTTCATGACGTCCTGGTCCTTCTTGACCACGTCCTGCTGTGCCATAACGGCGCCGACACTGAGCAAAAGCGCTCCTGCAACCACCAAAACCCGTTTCATTCGCCATATCCCTTTGTTTATGACACAAACCAGCGCGCGGTCCCCACGGACCGCGCCCAGGCCTCATAACACCATAAACTTAGAATCATTCCAGCTGCGACAAAATATCAGAGGTTATGCCGGCGCTGTGCCTCCCGGATGGCGATCCAGACCCGCTCGGCGGTCGCCGGCATGTCGATGTGGTCGATCTCGTATTCGCGCCACAGCCCCTCGACGATCGCATTGACCACCGCCGGGCAGGAGCCGATCGCACCGGCCTCGCCCGCGCCCTTCACGCCGAGCGGATTGGTGGTGCAGGGAACGTTGTGGGTCTCGAAGTGGAAGGACGGGCCGTCGGCCGCGCGCGGCATCGCATAATCCATGAAGGTCCCGGTGACGAGCTGGCCGTCGCTGCCGAATACCGCCTGCTCCATCAGGGCCTGGCCGATCCCCTGCATCGCGCCGCCATGGACCTGGCCGGCGAGCAGCAGCGGATTGAGCGTCACCCCGAAATCGTCGACGATGACGTAGTTGACGATCTTGATGATGCCGGTGGCCGGATCGATCTCGACTTCGGCCAGATGGGTGCCGTTCGGATAGGTGCCGTCGGCCTGGTTGAAGGTCGCACTCGCATTCAGCTTTGACGGATCGACATCAGGACGTTTCGCCAGATCGGCGAAGCTCACCGAGCGGTCGGTGCCGGCGATCCGGATTCGGCCGTCGCTGATCTCGAGGTCGGCAGCGCTGGTTTCCAGTGCTTCGGCCGCGATCTCCTTCAACTTGCCGCCGAGGTCGTGGGCCGCACGCTGCACGCTGACGCCGCCGGTCGGGATCGAGGCCGAACCGCCGGTGCCAAGGCCGGTGGCAACTCTATCGGTGTCGCCCTGCACGATGTGCACGCGCTCGGGCGGCAGCCCGAACTGTTCGGCGATCAACTGCGCATAGGCGGTCTGATGGCCCTGCCCGCTCGACTGGGTGCCGATCAGGATGGTGACGTCGCCATTGGGATCGAGCGCCACATTGGCGGTCTCGTCGCCCATGGTGCCGCAGATCTCGACATAGCTTGCAAGGCCAATGCCGCGCACCAGCCCGGCCTTCTTGGCGGCCTTGGCGCGCTTGGGAAACTCCTTCCAGTTGGCGACTTCCATCGCGCGCTTCATATGCGCGGTGAAATCGCCGGAGTCGTAAACCTTGCCGGTCACGGTCTTGTATGGCAGGGCCTTCGGCGGGATGAAATTCTTGCGCCTGATCGCATCGGGCGTCATGCCGAGTTTGCGTGCGCAGGCGTCCACCAGCCGCTCGATCACGTAAGCCGCCTCGGGGCGGCCCGCACCGCGATAGGCATCGACCGGCACGGTGTTGGTGAACACGGTGCGGACACGGCAGTGGAAGGTCTGGATATCGTAGAGGCCGGGCAGCATGCCGGCGCCGCCATGCGGAATGTAGGGACCGAAGGTCGACAGATACGCGCCCATGTCGCCCATCAGGTCGACGTCCATCGCCAGGAACTTGCCGTCCTCGGCGAGCGCCATCTTCGCGACCGTAACGTTGTCGCGCCCCTGCGCGTCACCCACGAAGTGATCGGAGCGGTCGGCGGTCCATTTGATGGTCTTCTTCAGCCGTTTCGCCGCGACCGAGATCAGCGCATATTCGCGGTAAGGAAACAGCTTGGTGCCGAAGCCGCCGCCGACGTCGGGGCAGATCACGCGCATCTTTTCCAGCGGCATCTTGAGCACCATCCCGCCGATGATCTCGCGCAGGCGATGGCTGCCCTGGCTGCCAATCGTCAGCGTCAGATGATCCTTCTTGGCGTCGTATTCGGCGACCGCGGCGCGCGTTTCCATGAAGTTGGTGATGACGCGCGGATTGACGATCGACACTTCGGCGACCGCATGCGCTTTTGCAAACACAGCCTCGGTTGCCGCCTTGTCGCCGATCGGCACGTCGAACAGCAAGTTGCCGGCGTGATTGGGCCAGACCTGCGGCGCGCCTTTCTTGACGGCGTTGACGAGGCCGACCACCGCCGGCAGCGGCGTCCAGTTGACCTCGATCGCCTCGATCGCATCGCGGGCATGGTCGATGGTGTCGGCGACCACGAAGGCGATGGAATCGCCGACGTGGCGGACTTCATCCCTGGCGAGGATCGGGTACGGAGGTCCGGTAAACGGATCGACTTCGAAATTGAACAGGCAGGGCAGATCGCCGAGATCCTTGACGTCGTCGGCGATCAGGACCGCGCCGACCCCGGGCATGCCGCGGGCCTTGGTGACGTTGATGGTGAACTTCGCATGCGCATGCGGCGAGCGCAGCATCAGCGCATGCATCGCGGAAGACGGCGAGACGTCGTCAGTGTAGCGGCCCTTGCCGCGAATGAGCGCATCGTCTTCCTTGCGGCGGACGCTATGACCGACGCCGAACTTGATGGGAGCTGCCATCGTATCTCCAATAGCCTGATTGGTATTCGCGCCATATTGGCGTGGTTCGCCGGCAAGCGCAAACGGGTTTAGCCGCGGATCAGCGAGAAAATCCAGCCTCTGCCGAACAGGACGAGGATCGAAACACCATAGACAAAGATGCCGCTGACCATAAGTAACAGCAATGCGAGCTCGTCGCGGAATGAGCTCAATTGCGCGAAATAAATGTTGGCGAAATACGCGGTCAGCCAAAGGGCTGCAGCAAGCACGACGCCGGATATCGCGAACTTGGCGAGCGATCTGAGCCACTCGCGGTCCAGCTCGAGAAATCCTCTTCGCACCGCAAAACCGAGTACCAGCAGCAGATTGACCCAGGCGCCGATCGCGGTGGCGAGCGCGAGGCCGATCTGGGCGAGCGACCCCATCAGCGCGACTTTCAGGGCGACGTTGACGGCAACGCCGGTCAGCGCTGCCTTGACCGGCGTCGCGGTGTCCTTGCGGGCATAGAAGGTGGCGACCGCGCTGCGGATCATCACGAAGGGAATGAGGCCGACGGCATAAGCCGCCAGTGTCGCGCCCGCCGCCGCGGCATCGGCTTTCGAGAACGCGCCGCGCGCGAACATCGCGCGCATGATCACGTCAGGCACCGTGAGGAACGCGGCGACGAACGGTATCGAAAACAACAGCGTGAAATTGAACGCCCGCCGCTGCGCCTTGGCGGCCCCGGCATGGTCTTGCGCCGTCAACCGCCGCGACATTTCCGGTAGCAGCACCGTGCCGATCGCGATCCCGATCACGCCGATCGGCAACTGGTTGAGGCGGTCGGCATAATACAGCGCCGACAACGCGCCGGCGGCGAGAAACGTCGCGATGATGGTGTCGGCGAACAGCGCCACCTGCGTTCCCATCGAGCCGATGGTCGCCGGCCCCAGCGCGCGGAAGAAGGCGCGGACGTCGTTATCGAGCCGGGGCATGCTGAATTTCGGCAGGATGCCGTTCTTTGCCGCATCGCCCGCCAGCAGCAGGAATTCGAGGATGCCGGCGATCAGCACGCCCCACGCGGCGGCATAGCCGGCGCCCGGAAAGAACGCGGCCAGCGCCAATGTCGCCATCATCGACAGATTGAGAAAGATCGGCGCCGCCGCCGCGCTGGCAAAGCGATGCATGACGTTGAGCATGCCGCCGTAAAGCGTCACCAGCGTGATCAGCAGCAAATATGGAAAGGTGATCCGCGTCAGCGCAATCGCCAGTTCGCCGCGCGCCGGATCGTCGGAGAATCCCGGCGCCAGGAGGCCGATCACCTGCGGCATGAACAGCCACGCCAGCACGAGCAGCACGATCTGGGCGCCGAACAACAGCGTGAAGATGCGATCGGCGAACAATTTTGCCGAGGTTGCGTTCTGCCCGTGAAGATGGGCATAGGCCGGCACGAACGCGGCGTTGAAGGCGCCTTCGGCGAAGATGGCGCGAAAATGATTGGGCAGCCGCAGCGCCACGAAGAACGCGTCCGCGACCGGCCCGGCACCGAGGATCGCCGCGAGCATGATGTCGCGCGCAAAACCGGTCACGCGCGAAAGAAGCGTATAGCCGCCGACGGTGAAAATGCGCCCAAGCATGAGCCGCTTCTAGCGCATATTCGGTTCTGATTGCATCAGAACCGAGAACTATATTTGTATCGACGCGCCTTCTTCACGCGAATGCTATCGCGCCAACTCAGGCAGAAACCGCGCCGCGCACCGCTGCGATGACCCGGTCCTGCGTCGCTTCATCCAGATAGGCGTGCATCGGCAGGCTGAGCACTTCGCCGGAAAGCCTCTCGCTGACCGCCAGGCCAGCTTCGGCCACCGGGAAGTTGCGATAGGCCGTCTGCTGGTGCAACGACTTCGGATAATAGATCGCTGTCGGAATGCCCTGCGCTTTGAGCGCGCTGGCTACCTCATCGCGACCGCCGCCTGGAAGGCGAACCGTGTATTGCGCCCATACCGAGGTGCAGTTCTGCTGCACGCGAGGCACGATCACCATATTGCCCAGCCCCGCATTGTAGCGCTTGGCAACAGCGTCCCGGGCCGCGATCTCGCCGGGAAATATCTTCAGCTTTTCAATCAGGATCGCCGCCTGAATCGTATCGATTCGCGCCGTCAGCCCGAGTCTGACGTTGTCGTACTTGTCGGACCCCTGGCCGTGCACGCGTACGCTTCGCAATGTCTCCGCCAGTTCGGCATCATCGGTAAAGATCGCGCCTCCATCGCCATAGCAGCCCAGCGGCTTGGCGGGAAAGAAGCTGGTCGCGGTTGCAAGACCGAACGTCCCCAGCGGTTGTCCCTTGTACGATGCGCCAAAGCTCTGGGCAGCATCATCGAGGACGAACAATTTCTCTGCTTCGGCGACCTCGGCAAGCGCGTCATGGTCGGCCGGCTGCCCGAACAGATCGACCGGAATGATTGCCCTTGGCTTGAGTCCCATTTTCTTCGCGACAGAAATCCCGTCCTTCAACGAAGCGATGTCGATGTTGAATGTCTCTTCGTTTACGTCGACGAAAACCGGGGTCGCGCCGAGAAGTGCAACGACTTCCCCCGTCGCACAGAAGGTAAAAGACGGGCAAAACACGGCGTCGCCTGGGCCAACTTTCCTGGCGAGCAGCACCATGAGCAATGCATCCGTTCCGCTCGCGCACGCCACCACGTGCTTCGCGCCACAGTAAGCCGCGAGATCTGCCTCCAGACGGGCGACTTCCGGCCCATTGATGAATTGGCAATGCTCCAATACCCGCGCAACGGCATCGTCGATGCGGCTTCCAAGACTGCGCCGCTGCGCGACGATGTCAGTGAACGCGATGGATTGGGCTGGCATATGTTGGTTCATGTAACCCTCTTATTGATTGGTCCGACTGGCTGCCGGTCAAGATCAGCCGGCGACGCGGCGTGGACCCTTGCGCGCGGAGGAAGCCGCGGGCCGGGCCGGCGCTTCGAGGCAGCGGATCGCGATTTCGAGGCTGGCCACACCCTCGTCGCCGGTAACAGCCGGCACATTGCCTGACCGGACGGCATCGAGGAACGCGATCAGTTCGGCGCGCAGCGGCTCGTCATGGCCGACCGGCAGATGACGCATCGAATAGCTGCCGTCGGGCTTGAAGCCGAAGCACTCCGTCACCTGACGCGTGAGCAGGTCGCCCATCACATATTTGCCGCGGGTCGCGACCGTGACGTTGCGCGCCTTGAACGGCGTCAGCCAGTTGGTGTTGATATGGGCGAGCACGCCCGAGGCGGTGCGGAACTGCAGCAGCGCGATGTCCTCGCGCTCGGCGATCGCGCTGGAGAGCTGCGGCTGCACCTCGACGATGTCGGATTCGGTGAACCAGCGGATCAGGTCGATATCGTGCACGGCCAGATCGATGACGACGCCGACATTCGACATCCGCGGCGGAAACGGCCCGACCCTCGTGATGCCGATGGAAAGGATGTCCTCGCCCGAGATCGCCTGCTTGATCGCCGCGACCGCCGGATTGAAGCGCTCGACATGGCCGACCATCAGCGTGACCCCGGCGCGCTGCGCGGCGTCGACGATGTCCCGCCCCTCCTCGACCGTGGGCGCAATCGGCTTCTCGACCAGAATATGGATCTTGCGCGCGATGCAGGCGAGCGCGACCTCATGATGCAGATGGGTCGGGGCCGCGATCGTGACCGCATCGACGCCCTCGGCCAGCAATTCTTCGAGGCTTTCGAAAGCACGGCAGCCTGCGAATTCGGTGGCGCGCGCGCGGTGTTCCGGCAGCGGATCGACGATGCCGACCAGCCTGACGCCAGGCAGCCCCGCCAGCACGCGGGCATGGTTGCTGCCCATCACGCCGGCACCGATCACGCCAACGCGCAATTCAGGCGTGGCGCCGGCTTTCGTATCCGACCCGGACCCTTTGGAACTCATATTGTAGACCCCAACAAACCAATCCCCCAGTATTGCCCCGGCGGTTCTCTAGCACGCCGCCACAAATGTGGCGAACGCCATCCTCTCTATCCGGACACGTTTTGATTCAAAGAGTTACAGCCCGGAGAACACCGACAGAGGCGCATTGGCGGGGCTCATAGGGGGCTTAGGCCACCGCAATATGGAGGAATTAAGTGCTTGGCCGAGGGCTGTGGGAGCCCGTCCGGACTAACCGCCGGACAGGCTTTCCCGCAGCCGGATGACCTGAGGCCGCAACTGCTCGCAGGCGAGTTCGCGCTCGAATCGAACCACATCCTCGCGTGACTGGCTGGCGCGCAGCTTGGCCAAGGTGGCCCTCTCCTCGTCACAGCTTCGGACCTGGACAATCGGCGCGGGCTGCGCCGGCTTCGCCCCTGATGGCGCGGACTGAGCGGATTGAAGGGTTGGCGGATTAGCGGCAACCGCCGGCTCGTCCGGTTTCGTCGCCTCCTTCGCCGATTCCTTGGGCAGGCTCTCGCGCAAGCGCACGATTTGCGGGCGCAACCGCTCGCAGCCGAGGTCACGCTCCAGCGCGGCCAGATCGGCGTGCGAGGGGTTGGCGCGGATCTTGGCAAGCCTGGCTTCGTCCTTTTTGCATTCGGGTGCCGGCGCGACAGTCGCAACGGCAACCTTCGGCGGTTCCGGCGGCTTCGGGGCAGCTTCCTGTTTCGGCGCAGCCGGCGGCGGCGGCGCAATAACCACGGCCGGCGGCGGCGCAGTTTTTTCCACGATCGGCTTGCTCTGGGCAGCGATGGCCGGCGCCACATTGGCGACCGCCGACAGGCTTTCCCGCAACCGCAGGATCTGGGCACGCAATTTCTCGCAGCTCAGGCTCCGCTCCAATTCGGTGACCGCCTCGAGCGACGGGTTGCTGCGCAACTGCGCCAGCATCGCCCCGTCGCGATCACAGGGGTCGGCAAACGACGGCGCGGCCTCAGTCGGCGGCGGCAGCGTCCGGATGTCGGTCGATATGCCGGCGAGCGACGGACTGGTCGGCTCCTTCCGGTCGATGGCGGCGATCTTGGTCCGGGCCTGCTCGGCCAGCAATTGCGCAGCCTCTTCACGCAGCTTGCGTTCCCGCTCGGCCGCGAGCTTCACGCGCTGCTCTTCCTGGGCCTTTGCAGCTTCCCGCTCCTTGCGCTCTTTTTCGGCCACGAGCCGCAAGCGCTGCTCTTCCTGCGCCTGGGCGGCCTCGCGCTCCTTGCGGACTTTCTCGGCTGCCGCCTGCGCGCGAAGGGTCTCCTGCTTGCGCAGCGCCTCTTCCTGCTCGGCCAGTTTGCGCAGCGCGGCTTCGCGTTCGGCCTTGCGCTGTTCTTCCGCAAGCCTTGCCGCTTCGCGTTGCCGGGCCTCCTGGTTCTGGCGTTCGCGAATGGCGGCCTCGATGCGCTGGATGCGGTTTTGCGCCTCGGGCACGTAACTCGACGTCGAGAACTTGGCGATGAAGTCCTGCAGCACGGCGGGATCGGGCGAGTCCTTGATCTTGTCGAACGCGATCCGGTCGGTCTGGTTGAGATAGTAATTGCTCAGCAGCGACACATAGGTTTCCGGGCGCTGGCGGCCGCCGGTCTGGGCGTTGACGTCGGCGGCGACGCGGCGGAACAATTGTTCGATTTCGAGGCCGGGCTCCTTGAGCCGCTTCAGGAAGGCGCTGGTGAACGGGCTGTTGCGGCCATCGCCGTCGGCGGCGACTTCATCCGCCGCGGTGGAATAGGCCACCACCATGCCTTGGGCCTTGTCGATCTTGGCGAGCCCGCCGCGCACCGCATCGACGGCGCGGCTGTCGCCGGACTTCTTCTTGCGGCGAAGCGCGTTGACGACCGGATTGTTGCGGCACGCATCGAGGATCACGATCTTGACGCCGTCGCCGCGGTCGAGCGCGGCGCGCACGTCGTCGAGCGGCGTCATCTGGTAACGGAAGCTGATCTCGTCCTCGACTTCGGCGTCGGTCGGCATCAGGTAGTTGCGGCCCTGATACTGCACGGCATGGCCGGCGTAATAGAACAGCGCGGCGTCCGCGTCGATCGCCAGCCTCGCGAACTTGGCCATGTTCAGGTCGAGGTCGCGCTTGTTGGCGTCGATCGCCTGCAACACTTCGAAACCGACCCCGCGGAGTGCCGCGGCAACGTCCGTGGCGTCGTTCTTCGGATTGGCCAGGAACAGGCTCGCATTGCTGTAGTTCGAGTTGCCTACCACCAGCGCAACGCGCCGGTCAGCCTTCGCAACGCTGATCGAACAGGTCAGCAGCACGAGACTATACAGAGCTGCAATCCAGATCGGACGACGTGTGCTCATATCAGGCTCCGGAACTGCCCCCCTTTAGTAGTAGCGACGATATTTGCGATACTTCTTCTTTGCAGGCGGACGGCCGCTGGCGGTGACCGTGACGGTGATCGGTTCCGACAGCAAAGGCGGATCGTGCGGGATGTGGAGCTCGTCGGCCAGCAGCAATCGCAGGGTATGCTTGCCGAGCGGCAGCGTGATCTTGGCTTCGGTCTGGCCGGCGCCGAAATGCAGATGATTGAAGTCGGCTGGAATCGGCAGATCGAGGTTCGGCACGTCGGTATCGATCAACAGATGGTGGTGACCGGTGTTGACCTTCTCGAAGCCGGCGGGTGCAACGCCCATGCCGATCAGGCCGAAACGGATGACCGGCGTCGGCGTGACGTAGCCGCGGTTCTTCGGAAAGACGAAATATACCTTGGCCCCATCAGGAGATTTTTTGCGGCCCGTGCTGGCGGGTGTGGTCGTGGCGGGCGCCGCCGCCGCAGTCGACGCCGCGGGCATCGCAGCGGCCGCAACCACGCGAATCTTGATGCGCTCGGAAATCAGCGGGATCGTATTGGGAATGTGGTCCTTGTCGCCCAGCACCAGCTGCAGCGTGTGTTCGCCTTCCGGCAAGGTCACTTCGGCCTCGGTTTGCCCCGCGCCAAAATGCAGATGATTGAAGTCGCTCGGTATCGGCTGATCGAGCGACGGCAGCTCGGTGTCGATCAGCAAATGGTGGTGTCCGGCGTTCGCCTTGTCGGAGCCGGCGGGCGCGACGCCCATGCCCTTGAGGCCAAAATTCACGGTGAAGGTGGTCGGTACCGTCTGACCATCCTTAAGACCAACAAAGTAAACCGCCGCACCGGGGGGCGATGGATTAGGACCGCCAACCGGCTTTTGCTGTCCGTGGCTCGTTCCGATCGTTCCTGCCAGCATCAAAAGCGAAACAGCAATTCCGGTCGATACTTTCGAGAACACACACGCCTCCTAAAATCAGGACGGGCCGGCGGCCAAAATCTCAAATAACTCAAGAACTGTAATACGTCTGTGAAATAGTACACTGGATTTAACCTATTGAATATCGTCCCCTGCCGCGGGCCGACCACGCCCTGCGCACAAGCTCTCATCGATTTGCAGAAGGGATCAGGCGAGCGGGAGTATTATATTACCATAAAACTAACTGACGATAGCGACACTGCGACTTTTGATTTTATGGAGTGTTGCGGGCACGATGGACCACGGGCGGTGCGCAAGACGACCGGCGCAATTGAGGCCGAGGGTACGATGTTCAGATTTTTTGCTTTTTTGATATTTCTGTTCGCTGCCGGACCGGCCGCCGCCCAGTCGGCAGCGCCGCCCGAACCCGGCGAGCTGTTCCGCGACTGTCCGGATTGCCCGGAAATGGTGGTGGTGCCATCAGGCGAGTTTGACATGGGCGGCAAGGACAACCCGTACGAGGGACCGCCGCACCGGGTCACCATCGCCAAGAACTTCGCGATCGAACGGCGCGAAACCAGTTTCGCCGAGTGGGATGCGTGCGTCTCGGACGGCAAATGCAGGCACCGGCCGGACGATCGCGGCTGGGGTCGCGGCGATCAGCCGGTCATCGACGTGAGCTGGGAGGACGCCAAGGCGTTTGTTCTATGGCTGACGCAGAAGACCGGCCGCAACTACCGCCTGCCGAGCGAGGCCGAGTGGGAATATGCGGCGCGCGCCGGCACCACGACCACCTACTGGTGGGGCAAAGAAGTCGGCAAGTCGAACGCCAATTGCGACAATTGCGGCGACTCGCTGCGCCGGACGATGCGGACCGGATCCTACCGGCCAAACGGCTTCGGGCTCTACGACACATCCGGAAACGTTTACGAATGGGTCGAGGACTGCTGGAACGACAATTACAAGAATGCGCCCAAGGACGGCTCCGCCTGGACGCAAGGACAATGCCGTCAGCGCGTGCTGCGCGGCGGATCGTTCGCCAACAAGGCCAATACGGTCACGTCGGCGGCGCGTTACCGCTACGATCTCGACGTGCGCTATTTCGCCAACGGTTTTCGCGTCGTGCGGGACGTTCAGTAGTCCTTCGGTTCTGCTTCGATCAGAACCAAGTTTGCACTAGGGACGATAAACCCGCTTTCTCGATCACGCCTTTTTTTGCTCTTTGACGGTTTTCTCAGGCGCCACGATGGACTTCGTGGTCAGCCCGCTTCCCTATGGTCAGACAGCTTTGGCTAACCAGAGCATGGCGCCATTCCTCGCATTGATGCTGTGGTCGTCGATCTGCCGCTCGCGGCTGGAGCTTTCTTCCGCGGCAATATTGGTGCTTAATCCCGTCATGGCCTTCACGATCAGACAGCTCCAGTTCTTTGTCGCGGTGGCCGAGGCCGGCACGGTTTCCCATGCCGCGCAAGCGCTGTCGATCTCGCAATCGTCCGTCACCGAGGCGATCAAGGAGCTGGAGGCCGATCTCAACGTCAAGCTGTTTGAGCGTCATCCGCGCGGCCTGTCCATCACCCACAAGGGCCATCAGCTGCTGCGCCACGCGACGCGCATCCTGACTGATATCTCCGATGCACGCAGGAGCTTCTCCGAGCAAGCTTCGAACCGCGGTGGCCGCCTGCAGCTCGGCGTTACCTCGCTCGTCGCCGGCTACGTGCTCTCGGATCTTCTGGCGCGCTATCGCCGTGCGTTTCCGTCGGTCGAGGTCCACGCCATCGAAGACAACGGCGACTACCTCGAGCACCTCCTGATCGGCGGCGAGCTGGATGTTGCCGTCATGGTGGTGTCCAACCTGCGCGACCGCCTCGCCATCGACGCCGAGATCGTCGAAGTCTCGCCCTATCGTTTGTGGCTGCCGCTCGGACATCCACTTGCAAGCGCCGACAGCATCGCGCTTGCAGACATTATCTCCGAGCCCCTTATCATGCTGACAATCGATGAGGTGGAGGAGAATACGGGCAAACTGCTCGCCGCATTCGGAAGCCGCCCCAAGGTTGCTTTCCGCACGCGATCCGTCGAGGCGGTGCGCAGCCTGGTCGCCACGGGCGCCGGACTCGCACTGCTGCCCGATCTTGTCTACCGGCCCTGGTCTCTGGAAGGCGATCGCATCGAGTCGCGCGACGTCTCCGGCTCCCTGCCGGTCGTTCAAATCGGCATGACGTGGCGGCGCGGGTCAGGTCTCACGCAAAACGCGCGCGATTTCATAGGTATAGCGCAGGGCCAGCGCGGCGCACGGCAGCGACCATGACGGCGCGTTATCGGAAAAAGCGAAACCGGCCCCCTGATAAATGAATTTGCGAAAGGTTCCATTTGCCGACACGCTCCGTGCGAGGACCGTGCTGCCTCGAGAATGCAGCCGCCTGGACCTGGGAGGTGTTGATGAAGTCGAAACTCGCATTGCTGAGTGGCGTTACGTTGGCGCTGGCGTTTGCAAATCCGTCCGCGGCGCAAATCAAGGAAATCGGGAAGGCCGAAGGGCAACTCACCATCGTCGCCTGGCCGGGCTATATCGAGCGCGGCGAGACTGACAAGAAGTTCGACTGGGTTACAAAATTCGAACAAGCTTCCGGTTGCAAGGTCAATGTAAAGACCGCCAACACCTCCGACGAGATGGTGGCGTTGATGAATGAAGGCGGCTTCGACCTCGTGACCGCATCCGGCGACGCCTCATTGCGGCTCGTTGCCGGCAAGCGGGTGCAACCGATCAATATCAGCCTCATCAAGAGCTGGGGAACGGTCGACGATCGCCTCAAGAAGGCGCCTTGGCATACTGTCGACGGCGTGCACTACGGCGTTCCCTACATGTGGGGGCCGAACGTTCTGATGTACAGCACCAAAGTCTTCAAGGACCCGCCGAAGAGCTGGAAGGTGGTATTCGAGGAGATGGCGCTGCCGGATGGCAAACCGAACAAGGGGCGCGTTCAGGCCTATGACGGCCCCATCCACATTGCAGACGCGGCGCTCTATCTCATGACGCACAAGCCCGATCTTGGCATCAAGAGCCCTTATGAGCTGAACGAAGCGCAGTACAAGGCCTCGCTCGAACTCTTGCGCGCACAGCGCAAGCTGGTCGGCCGGTATTGGCACGATGCCTTCATCCAAATCGACGATTTCAAGAACGAAGGCGTTGTCGCGTCGGGCTCGTGGCCATTCCAGGTCAACCTGCTCAAGAGCCAGAATCAACCAATCGCATCGTCGATCCCGGACGAGGGTGTCACCGGGTGGGCCGACACGACCATGATGCACGTCGACTCACGTAATCCGAACTGCTCATACATGTGGATTGAGCATTCGCTTGCATCCAACCTGCAGAGCGACCTCTCGGCCTGGTTCGGAGCCAATCCGGCGGTTCCGGCGGCGTGCACGGACGGACGCGGAATGCAGACCAAAGAGGGCTGCTCGACAAACGGCTTCGACAACTTCTCGAAGGTTCGCTTCTGGACGACGCCAACAACGAAATGCGCGACGCAGGACGACAAGTGCGTGCCCTACTACCGCTGGGTCTCGGACTACATCGGCGTCATCGGAGGGCGTTGAAGCCTGATGCCGCGGTGCTCCGCGGCAAAGGTGGCCAGGCGCGACGAACCCTCAAGGGTTGCCGCGACTGGCCACGAGATCACAAGCGCGTGCTGGCCACCGACGGGCGCCATAGGCCGAGCGCCGGATCATACAAGCAACGCGGGCAAAGCATGATCGCCGCCGTTTCATTCGAGAAGGTATCGCGCCATTTCGGCAGCGTTAAAGCGGTCGACCAGGTCGACCTGGAGGTACAGCCCGGTGAGTTCTTCGCCATGCTCGGGCCATCCGGGTCGGGTAAAACCACCTGTCTTCGCCTCATCGCTGGTTTCGAACAGCCAACCGCGGGCGCCATTTCGATCTTCGGCGAACGCGCCGAGGGCGTTCCGCCGTATCGGCGCAACGTCAACACCGTGTTCCAGGACTACGCACTGTTCCCGCATATGAATGTGCTGGACAATGTGGCCTACGGACTGAAGGTGAAAGGTGTCTCCAAGACAGAGCGGATACGGATTGCGGAGGACGCGCTGGCGCTCGTCCGCCTGCCGGGCTACGGCACACGTAAGCCTGGGCAGCTTTCCGGAGGGCAACGCCAGCGCGTTGCACTCGCGCGTGCGCTCATCAACCGACCCAAGGTGCTGCTGCTGGACGAACCGCTTGGCGCGCTCGACCTGAAACTGCGCGAGAACATGCAGGAAGAGCTGAAGGCACTGCAGAAATCGCTCGGGATCACTTTCATCTTCGTGACGCATGACCAGGGCGAAGCTCTGTCGATGGCGGATCGCGTCGCAGTCTTCAACGATGGCCGCATCATGCAAGTGGGCACGCCGCAGGACATCTACACTCGCCCGGCTTCCCGGTTCGTGGCCGATTTCGTCGGCTCCTCCAATGTTGTGCCTCCGGACTTCGTCAAACGGCATTGCCAGCGTGACGGCTGGGGAAGCCTAAGGCCGGAGGCGATCCGCGTGAGCACCCAGACCAACGGCACAGGCATCCCGGCGCGCGTGGTGTCGGTGAGCTATATCGGCGCGGCGACGCGCCTCGGATTGGACGCGGAAGGATTGCGGCTGCATGCGACGGTACCGGCCGGCGTGACCGTGCCAGAGCAGGGAGCGGACGTCGTCCTTTCCTTTGGCGCCAACGCACTCCATGTGATGGAGGCCGACGCATGAGCGATTCGGTTGCGCTGAGCGATCGGAGCCCGCCGGCGGTTCTCGCCGCGCGCAACGGCGTGCTGGGCGCCCTGTCCGATCTGTTCTGGCGCAAGCCGAAGCTGCTGCTGTTTCTCATGCTTCTGCCGCCGGTTCTGTGGCTCGGCATTGTCTACCTCGGCTCGCTGTTTGCGCTTCTGCTGCAGAGCTTCTTCGCGATCGATGAATATTCGGGGATGATCAAGCGTGAGTTCACGCTGAAAACCTACGGCGAACTGCTGCAGCCCTCCAACCTGGACATCATGATTCGTACCGTCGTGATGGCCACGCTGGTGACGATCGCGTCCGCCGTCGTCGCGTTTCCAATCGCCTACTATGCGGCCCGGTACGCCCGCGGCAAGTGGAAGGCATTGTTCTATCTCGGAATCATGCTGCCGCTGTGGTCGAGCTATCTGGTCAAGATCTATGCCTGGAAACTCATCCTCGCCAAGGAAGGCATTCTCAACTGGGCTCTTGCAAAGCTGCACCTGACGGGCCTGCTCGAGGCCTGGCTGGCGCTGCCGATCGTCGGCGGCAACTCGTTGTCGGTGTCGTCCACGGGCACGTTCATCGTTTTCGTCTATGTCTGGCTGCCTTTCATGATCTTGCCAATCCAGGCGTCAATTGAGCGCATTCCCGTGAGCCTCATCGAGGCGTCGGCCGATCTGGGAGCCTCGCCAGGGCGTAGTTTCTGGAACGTGATCTTCCCGCTGGCGTTGCCGGGCGTCGCCGCAGGATCGATCTTTACGTTCTCTCTGACGCTTGGCGACTATATCATTCCGAAAATCATCGGCACCTCGCACCTGTTCATCGGACAGGCTGTCTACGCCCATCAGGGAACAGCCGGAAACATCCCGCTCGCCGCCGCATTCACTGTCGTGCCGATCGTGGTCATGGGCCTCTATCTGTGGATGGCCAAGCGCATGGGGGCGTTCGATGCGATCTGATCGCGAAGCATCCGCGCCGTTCGGGCTGAAGGTGGCGACCGCCTGCGGCCTTCTGTTCTTGCACATGCCGATTCTCCTGATCTTTGTGTACGCATTCACCACTGAAGACAAAACCTACCAATGGCCGCCGCCCGGCTTTACGACACAGTGGCTCGGGGTAACCTGGAATCGGCCCGACGTTTGGGAGGCGCTGACGGTGTCCGTGAAAGTCGCGGCGATCGCAACCCTGATCGCGATCGTGCTCGGAACATTGTGCGCTGCTGCGGTGAGCGGCTCGCGCTTTTTCGGCCGCGAGGTCATATCACTCCTCATCATCCTGCCGATCGCGTTGCCCGGCATCATCACCGGTATCTCGTTGCGGTCGGCCTTCTCGCTGATGGATATTCCGTTCTCAACGTGGACCATCGTGCTCGGCCACGCCACGTTCTGCGTGGTCGTCGTCTACAATAACGCGGTCGCGCGCTTCCGCCGCACGTCCGGCTCGCTGATCGAGGCATCGTACGATCTCGGCGCCGACGGCTTTCAGACGTTCCGCCATGTCGTTCTGCCGAATATCGGTACGGCGCTGCTCGCGGGCGGGATGTTGGCCTTTGCGCTGTCGTTTGACGAGGTGATTGTCACCACCTTCACGGCTGGGCAGCAACAGACACTGCCGATTTGGATGCTGGAAGAACTCGTGCGGCCGCGTCAGCGGCCGGTCACGAACGTGGTGGCGATGGTTGTGGTGCTCGTGACGCTGATCCCGATCGTCGCCGCCTACTACGTGACGCGCGAGGGCGATCAAGTCTCGGGCGCGGGCAAATAAAAAATGCAGAAAGGAGACTGGGCCATGGATATGTCGATGCTGATCGGCTCGAAGCTCGAAAAGGGAGCCGAAACCGAAGAGCCGATCTTCAATCCGCGCACCGGAGAGATTGTGCTGCAGATGCCCGAGGCCTCGCTGCAGCAGATCGAGGCCGCAATCCTTTCCGCCGAGAAAGCGTTTGCGACCTGGTCGCGCACGACACCTGCACAGCGATCGGCCTATCTCTTGCGCATCGCCGACCGTATCGAGGCGGAGGCTAGCGAGTTTGCCAAGCTCGAGGCGCTCAACTGCGGCAAACCGATCAACGCCGTGCTCAACGACGAACTGCCCGCGATCGTCGACTGCTACCGGTTCTTCGCCGGCGCAGTCCGTACCATGCCCGGGGCAATCGCCGGAGAATATCTCCCAGGCTTCACGTCGATGATCCGCCGCGACCCGATCGGCATCGTCGCATCCATCGCGCCGTGGAATTATCCGCTGATGATGATGGCCTGGAAGCTCGCGCCAGCCATCGCCGGAGGCAATACGGTGGTGTTCAAGCCCTCCGAGCAGACGCCGCTGACAGCGCTCAAACTAGCCAAAGTCCTGGCAGACATCTTGCCCGAAGGTGTGGTCAACGTCGTGCTCGGGCGCGGCGAGACGGTCGGCAACGCGCTGATCAACCACCCCAAGGTCAACATGATCTCGATCACGGGCGACGTCGCAACCGGCAAGAAGGTGTTGCAGGCGGCGGCAAAGTCGGTGAAGCGCACACATCTGGAGCTTGGCGGCAAAGCCCCCGTCATCGTTTTCGACGATGCCGATCTCGCGGCGGTGGTGACCGGATTGCGCGCCTTCGGCTACTACAATGCCGGCCAGGATTGCACAGCCGCCTGCCGCATCTATGCCGGCAAGGGGATTTACGACAAGCTGGTTGCGGATCTCTCGTCTGCCGTTTCAACGATCAAGTACGATCGCGCGGACGACACCGAAAACGAGATTGGCCCCTTGATCTCTCAGCGTCAGCTCTATCGTGTCGCAAGCTTTGTCGAGCGTGCGTCGGAACTCAAACATGTCGCCATCACGACCGGCGGCAAGGTCGGTGGGGGCAACGGCTTCTACTACCAGCCGACCGTCGTCGCGGGCGCACTGCAAAACGACGAGATCGTGCGGCGTGAAGTCTTTGGGCCGGTGGTGTCGGTGACGCGGTTCACAGAAGTCGATGATGCGGTCGCTTGGGCCAATGACAGCGACTATGGGCTGGCCTCGTCGGTATGGACGAAGGACGTGGGACGCGCAATGGCGACGGCGGCTCGGCTGCAATATGGCTGCACCTGGATCAACACACATTTCATGCTGACCAACGAGATGCCGCATGGCGGGGTCAAACAGTCGGGTTACGGCAAGGACATGTCGCTCTACGCATTGGAAGACTACACGGCCGTGCGCCATGTAATGGTCGCGCACGGGTAGTGGCACGGGTTGTTTTGCCTTGGATCCGCACCACCGCCTGGTGGCGGCCGTGTTCCTGATGGCAGACTGGCCTGGGCTGTGATGCCGGCATCGATGACCAATGCGGCGGTCTCCGCGCGCAAGGGGAATGCGATCTCGCGAGCTGTCGTCCTCCCGCCTAGACTACGTGCGCTGATAGTCATCCTCGATGCGGATGATGTCATCCTCGCCGAAATAGCTGCCGGTCTGCACCTCGATCAGCTCCAGCTGGATCTTGCCGGGATTCTCCAGCCGGTGCACCGCGCCGATCGGGATGTAGATCGATTCGTTCTCGTGCACGGTCTTGACCAGTTCGTTGACGGTGACGCGCGCGGCGCCCCGCACCACGATCCAGTGCTCGGAACGGTGATGGTGCTTCTGCAGCGAGAGCCGCCCGCCCGGCTTGACGATGATGCGCTTGACCTGGTGACGCTCGCCATTGTCGACCGACTGATAGGAGCCCCAGGGCCGGTGCACCTTGATATGGTCCTCGGTCACTTGCGGCGCCACGTTCTTCAATGTCGCGACCAGCCGCTTCAATCCGTTGGCGTCCTTTTGCCTGGACACCAGCACCGCGTCCTGCGTTGCGACCACCACGAGGTCATCGACGCCTTCGAGCGCGACCAGCGCACGGTCGGTCGTCACGTTGCAATTGCGTGAATCCTCGAACACGGCGGCGCCGCGCGCGGCATTGCCCTGCCCGTCCTTGTCGGACAATTCCCACACCGCATGCCAGGAGCCGACATCGGACCAGCCGCAGGCGACCGGCACCACGGCGGTACGCGAGGTCTTCTCCATCACCGCATAGTCGATCGAGATCGACTTGGCGGAAGCGAACGTATCGGTATCGAGCTTGATGAAGCCGAGGTCGCTGCCGGCGTTGGCGACGGAATCGGCGACGGCCTGAACGCTGGCGGTATCGACCTTGCGGTACTCGTCGAGCAGCACCGCGGCGCGGAACATGAAATTGCCGCTGTTCCAGAGGTAGCCCGATTTGACATAGCCCGCCGCCGTTTCCGCGTCGGGCTTCTCGACGAATTTTGCGACCGCGCGAACCTGTCCCGAGATGACATCGCCGGGGCTGATGTAGCCGTATTCGGTGGCGGGACGCTCGGGCTGCACGCCGAAGGTCACGATGTGCCCGGCTTGCGCAGCGTTAAGCCCCTCGCGGCAGGCGGCGACGAAGGCTGCGGTGTCGCGCACGACGTGATCGGCCGCCAGCGCCAGAATGATCGCATCCTTGTCGCGCGTCTGCGCGAAGGCGGCGCCGGCCGCGATCGCAGGCCCGGAATCGCGCCGCATCGGCTCCAGCAGCACGTCGGCCTCCAGGCCGATCTCCGCCAGTTGCTCGAGCACCATGAAGCGATAGGCGTTGTTGGTAATGATGACAGGACGCTCGAACAGCGCCGCGTCGGAAACCCGTATCAAGGTGTCCTGGAACGTCGAGCGCGTTCCGAACAGCGGCAGGAATTGCTTGGGGTGAACCTCGCGCGAGGCCGGCCACAGCCGGGTCCCGGCGCCGCCGCACATGATCAGGGGAATGATTCGTCGGTTCATCGGTGCCTCAAGCTTCGTAGTGGTCGCGATACCAGGCGACAAATTTGGCTATACCGTCTTCGATCGATGTCTGCGGCCGAAAATCGACGTCGCGCATGAGATCGTCGATATCGGCATAGGTCGCCAGCACATCTCCGGGCTGCGTCGGTAACATCTCTTTTGTCGCCGCGCGGCGCATCGCCTTCTCCAGAACCGCCACGACGAGCAAGAGGCCTTCCGGCCGGTTGTTGCCGATATTGTAGATTCGCACAGGCGCGCCGCCGACCTCGGCATTCCCGGGCACGTAATCGATCAGCCGCAATATGCCATGCGTCACTCGTCGACATAGGTCAAGTCGCGCTGCATCTTGCCATGGTTAAAGAGTTTGATCGGCGTGCCTGCCATAATCGCCTTTGTAAACAGGAAGAATCGCCATATCCAGCCGGCTCCCCGGCCCAAACGGGGTAAAAAAACCGTAATTCCCTTCACCGGACCCCACTACAGATGGCTCCAGGAATTCGGCACCAATTCATCGGCCTTTTTCGTCGCTGCATAGAGACTCACCGGATGTTCCGCTTTGTCATCGACCGAAAATGGCAATTTGGTGTTGGCGTCGTAAACGGAAGATGTAGGCGCATAGATCGGGCGCGCAAACGGCGCGGCATCCGAAACGCGCGTCAGAGTGTCCTGAACAGGTCGAGCGCTTGCCGTGCAGCGGCCGAAACTGCTTCGGCCGAACCTCGCGCGAGGCCGGCCACAACCGCATTCCGGTACCGCCGCACATGATCAGAGGCTGATTCGTCGAGTCATGGGCGCCTACCGGGCTCAGATTCTGGATAGTCACGACATCGAAGCGGGCGACGCCCTCCTCGATCGTCGTGAATGGCCTGAACCCAACGTCGCGAGCGGGATCTTTGGCCGGATGCATCGGCAGCAGTTCCAGCTTTGCCGATTTCCCAGCGCCGCTCGTTACCACGTGCAAGATGCCTTCGGCCGATTGTTGCCGATATTATGATTTCCCACGGCGTCGCGCTCAAGCTTGAATCGGGCGCTTCGGAATTCCAGACCGGGCCCCCTGGGGCGGACCACCCAGTAGGCGAACGGTGGTTCGCGCGACGTCATTGACGCAGGTGAAGTCACGCCGCCCCGCCGTTCCACCTCGAATACTCGATTGAATCGACCAGCTCGCGTTAATGGTTTCGATACCGCGCCCTGAGAAAATAACGGTTCGCACACTTGCTCCAGTGACCTTGCCCACTTCCGGTCCGAGCCAAGCGAGCGAATATCGACGCAAACAAAAAGTTCGGTGTGGTAATGTGGCACTGCGGTTTTCGGCCTCGTTGGGCTAGGATAGCAACCTAGATGTGCGAACAATGCGGCAACCCCCTCCATGTGGCCGCCGCAACTGACGGCGGCGTCAGTAGCTTTGCTCCGACTGCAAATCTCGATCCGACACAGGCTGGGGCGCGGATCACCCGTGACAATCTCCACTGGGGCAGCGGATCGTTGGGGACCGCCGTCGGACCAATCACCTTCGGCTTCCGCGCCAGCGCCCCAACCTATAACTCGTCCAGTAACGAAGCAGGCACCTTCAGCCTGTTCACCGCCCAGGAAATGGCCGCCGTCGAATCCACCATGCGAATGTGGTCGAACGTCGCGAATATCTCGTTCACGGAGGTCAACGCCGGGGGTTACACCAACAGCGCGACGATCCTGTTCGGCAACTATCGTTCGACGACCGACGGTGCGCAGGCGTTCGCCTATTACCCATCGTCGAACAATCAGAGCGCCACCAGCTTCCAAGGCGATGTCTGGCTTAACACGGCCTATCAAAGCACGACCAACCTGCGCCCCGGCTCATACGATCTCATTACGATAATCCATGAGATTGGCCATGCGCTGGGGCTCGAGCACCCCGGAGATTACAACGCCGGGCCCGGCCAGACCATCACCTATGGCAACAGCGCGCAATATGTGGAGGATACCCGGCAGTACAGCGTGATGAGCTATTTCAATGCCTTCAACACGGGAGCGAACCACGTCTACAACGGTCAAACGGTCTATGCCTCGACTCCGCTGCTCGACGACATCGCTGCCATCCAGAGGCTTTACGGCGCCAACACCAGTTTTGCCACCGGCGGCACGACCTACGGGTTCCATAGTAATGCCGATGCGGCCTTCCAGCTCACCTCTTCGACCCAGCAGGTTGTGTTCTCGATCTGGGATGGCGGCGGCAACGACACGCTGGACTTGTCCGGCTATTCCTCCAACCAGCTCATCGACCTTCGTCCCGGGACCTTCTCCAACGTCGGCGCGCTGACGAAGAATGTTTCGATCGCACTTAGCACCATCATCGAAAACGCCATCGGCGGCGGCGGCAACGACATCATCTATGAGAATGGCGCCAACAACGTCATCGATGGCGGCGCTGGGACCGATACGCTCATCTTGTCCGGAACAAGCTTACAATATCTGGCCACGTTCAACCAGAATGGCACCATCACGCTGACCGACGCGCGGGCCGGATCGCCCGATGGCACGGACACGGCCATCAGCATCGAGTATTTTCAGTTTTCCGACGGCACGTATACCGGCGCCCAGCTCATCCCGCCGTCAACCCATGCCGTCGTCCAGACCGACTCCGGCAACAATCCCTGGTCATCAATCACAACCATTCTGGACGATCAGAACAGAATCTACGAAATCAACACCGTCTACGACAGCGGAGCGAAGAATTTACATCAATACGATCCACTCAATCGCTACGCCTGGACCGATCTCGTGACGATCGTCGATACGCAAGGTCGCACCACGTCGGTAACTTATAATAATGACGATGGCACGCATCGTGCGATCGACTTTGACGTAACTAATCAAGAGCGCTATGCCGACATCCAGGTTCACTATTACAACAATCCCTATCGACCGATCTCCATCACCTATGATTTCGATGATGGAACCCACAAGATCTATGACTATTCGGTGGGAAGCCAAACATCGACGTTGGCTGATATCTGGGAACTGGATGCGCAGAATCGCCGCACCACGGTTATATACCAATATGCTGACAACTCATCGGTGCTGTACGAGTACGACGTTCTCGGACAACACAGCTACAGCAGCATCGTTTGGAATTTCGACGACACCGGCAGCCGAACCAGCGTGACTTACGTCCAGCGCGACGGCAGCCAGATCATTTATAACTACGACCCGCATGATCTGTTCTCGTGGACCACAACCGTGACCTACAAGAACGCGGCCGGAAACGTGACGACTTCTCAGGTCAACTACTCGGCTCCCGCCGCCACGGTCGCGTCTGACAGCTTCCACTTCTCCAATCTTGCCACGCCCGCAGCAATAGATGGAAATGCAGCGCTGATCAGGCAATTTGATCTTCTCGTCAGCCCTCATGCAGGCCCTGCGGTTCACGAGGCCTTCGACGTACTGGCTGCAGATATGGCGGGCGTGCATATCGACGGGTTCAAGTTCATCCCGTCTGAATTCCACCTCGTGTAACCGTCCTCACCAGCGAGTTGGAAAACCGGCGTTACGAATCGCCGATCGCGCCTGGACGATCGGCCTGCTTGTGGACGTTGCGTTGTCCAGGCTCCCGGACCCGCCGGATCTTGGCTGCAAGTTCCGGGAGATCGAAGGTGAGCGCGAACGCATTTGACGCACGCCGTCAATTGACGCGACAGCAACCAATATGCCATCCTAGAAGTATGTCGGTAGCTGCCTTGGACGAGAAAAACGCCCGCTTTTGGGACGAGCTGTGCGGCTCGGAGATGGCGAAGCAGCTCGGCGTCACGGATAGCTCGCAAGCCTCACTCAAGCGGTTCGACGACTGGTTCTTCGGCCACTATCCGTATCTGCCGCTGCTGATCCCGTTCCATGAAGTGGGCGACAAGGACGTACTTGAGATTGGCCTCGGCTACGGAACGGTGGCCCAGCGCCTCGCGGAACGGAGCGGGACTTACACCGGCCTCGACATCGCGCTCGGCCCGGTCGCGATGGCAAACGATCGGCTGCGGCAGATTGGGCGAGACCAGACGGCGCAACAGGGATCTGTTCTCTCCGCTCCATTTCCAGACGATCGTTTTGATATGATAGTGACGATTGGGTGCCTCCATCACACCGGAGATCTGGCGAAAGGAATCGACGAGTGTTACCGGATGCTGCGCCCCGGCGGACGGCTGATCGTCATGGTGTACAACGCCTATTCGTTCCGGCGTTGGCACGACGCTCCGCGCGCGACGGCTGGGCTGTGGTTGAGTGAACGATTCGGGCACCGCGGCGCGTTCGACACGCGACCGAAGGACCGCGGCATCTATGACGCCAATTTGGCCGGCGAGGTCGCCCCGCATCTCGATGTCGTTTCGGTTACCTCGCTGCGGCACATGTGCCGCCGCTTCGGAAGCTTCAAGGCGATCCGCCAGAACATAACCACGGACTGGCCGTTCCAGCGTCGCACGCGCAATGACCTCCTGCTCACCTGCTGGCCGCGCATCGGCGGCCTCGACATCTACATGACCGCGGTCAAATAGGTGGCTCCGTTACGCCCGCCTGAGATTGGCGCCCTACTCTCCTGCGAAGCTCCGAAACAGCCCGGCGCCCGGATTTGCGAATCTTTCTATCTTGACCATCTTTTGATTGCGGCTCTACGTTGGGCCTTATGACGGGCAGCCAGGCAACCATCGATGTCAGCAACCGGAAATTCTGGGACGAGTTATGCGGATCGGTTGCCGCAACCCGTCTTGGGCTCCGCGGCCATGACTCCGAAACCCTCCAGAAATACGACGACTGGTTTTTCGGCTTTTACTATTACCTCGACCGCTTCATTCCTTTCAGCGAGCTCGCTGGCAAGAAGGTGCTTGAAATCGGACTCGGTTACGGGTCCGTCTCGCAACGGCTCGCTGCATCCGGTACCGACTATTCCGGACTCGACATAGCGAGCGGGCCCGTTCATTGGGTCAATCATCGGCTCGATATAGCGCACTTGCCAGGGCGGGCTATCGAAGGCTCAGCGCTTGACATTCCCTTCCCGGACAACACCTTCGATCATGTTGTGACGATCGGTTGCCTTCATCACACGGGTAACCTGCAGCGTGGCATCAATGAAGTCCGGCGCGTTCTCAAGCCCGGCGGTCGCGCGACGATCATGGTCTATGACGCGACGAACTATATTCGTTGGATCAAGTTCCCGATCACCACGTTCCGATATGCACTTGCTGGCAGTGCGCCGCTGCACCTGAGCAGGCAGGGAGCCTCACAGTACGACACGAACGCCGCCGGCGAGTCCGCACCGGAAACCGCCATGGTCTCAAAGGCGGTGCTGACCAAGATGCTTGCCGAATTCTCCCGATGCGACGTCTTTCGAACAAACATGGGTGAACATCGGTATTTTGACCGCATTCCTCGCCGCCTGAGGGTGGAAATGCTAGGTCCTTGGGTCGGGCTCGATCTGTACGCGCTAGTGACGAAGTAGGTCCTGACTTTAGAAATTGCCTACCAGTCCTATCGGCGATGAACAGCGTGCACCAACCCCGCAGCAGCGGTTCAAGCGCTGCAAGATCAACGCGCGTACTGGATGATCAGAACGCCGTCTGCGCCTTTGCCGCCTTGGCTAAGTGCCCCACCGCCAAGGCAGCCTGGCTGCCGCCTCCCAGAAAGAGGGAATTAGCGCCGTAATTGAACGCAAACGATACGCTCACGAGTTCAACTCTGCTTCCAGATACACATGAACGGAGCCCAAATCTATCTCACTGAATGGCGTGATGAGCGGTGAGAACATCCGCTCTTCCTTCGTGATCCGGTAGCCAGCCTCTTCCAACAGCACCCGATAGTCGTGGATGAACTGGTCGCTCTTGTAGATCGTCGAGGCGTTCTCGATGTCGCCGCCCATGTCATAGAAGCGATAGCTGTCGTGACTGAGCGCGATGTTTTCGAACAGCCCGATTCGCCTGAAGCCCTTTGCAGCGCACGTCCGATAGAGCTGGCGCACCTTCTCCGGGTAGCAAAGGGTTGTGGTGCGCGCGTGAAACAACGAGCGCGTCGGGCCGATTGCCAGCCTCGCCAAGACGTTCTCGATCTCGTCGCCGAAGAACGTCATGTTTGGGAGTGGATAAGCAAGTTTGTTGAGCGCGGCCGTGGTTCGCTGCCGGTCTACGCCGATGAATTTGGTGCCCGGCAATTTCGTGGCGGCCTCGGAATCCGGCTGGGCACACATCACGCCAAAATTGTAGACCTCATCGATCCCGCTACCGAGGTCGGCAAGCTTGTTCGCGAAGAACCGGTTGAGCCAGCCGAACATGACGTGTTCGCTCTGGGTCGTCATCCAATGGAAGTAGGGCTCCCAGTGGTTGTCGATCAGATCCTCGCGGTACGAAGTCTCATCGAAGTTGAAGCGGCGATAGATGGTCTTGTCGCGCAGCGCCTTGTCGAGTTCGGCACGCAGTTCAACAAGGTGCTGCCCGTAGCCGTCGGACAGGACCGCGTCCAGCCCGTCCTTGATGCGGGTGATTTCATCCGTCGCGCGTGCGGTCTGTCGGGTGCAATAAAGCGCGGTCGCCAGATGGACGCGCAAGACGAGATCATCGGGGAAAATCTCGCATTGCCGGTCAAGGTAGTCGAGCGCTTCTCGCTCACGGCCCGCCGGTCTCATCAACGGCCACGCCGCCATCGCTGCATCAAACGGTGTCTTGCGGTCGATGGCCAAGGCCTGCAGCGCATCGAACGCCGCGCGATGGTCACCGGTCCCAAGCATATGGGCGGCGGCTATTTGCCTGTACAACGGGTGCTTGCCGTACCTGGCTTTAACGTAGGGCGTCAGGATATCGCCGGCGCCGCCGGGGTACTTTGAGACCTCATTGAAGACGGCCACGCTGGTGGCGTTCTGCTGGGCCTCAGAGCCGTTGCTATAGGCCGCGATGGTCTCTCGCAACCACAAGGCGGAGAGAGGCCCAAGGTTGTGGATACTGTGGGTCGGCGCTGCTCCGGCAGCAACGTAAGTACGGGTCTTGTCCTCTTTCGCCGGCTGAGCCGGCTCCGCGGGTGTTGCGGGCGGAACCGGCAATGCAGAGCGGATGAGCTGCTTGACCGGCGCCGGCAGTCGGCGGGCCGCATCACGGAGCATTCCCATTTGAATACCTGTCCTAATCCATCAATGAATTAGCAGAGACAGTTGTGATCCGAATAGTCAAGTCTGGCGACTGCTACCAAAGGCTGCGGCGAGCCCTAGCTTGCAGGCGAATTTGTCCCGGATAGACTTGCCACCGAAGAATGACGCCCAATCAACGAATCCGCTCGAACCGCAGGTTTTTTTACCCGAGATGCGTCAGGGGTGGTGTTGAATGCCAATCATTGTTATTCAGCCGACGCACCCTTTTTGAATGAGCTGGAGGCCACGTTAATGCTCGCTCCGACCGCGGCCAAGATGGCGAAAGCTGCGGCCGGAGTGCTTGCAGTCACAATCGCCACCCTGGTCGTCCCATATTATCAACGCTGGGGCGGAGCCCCGTTCTCTCACCCGGATGCCGACATCGTATTCAGCTATCAGGCGCTGTTGTTAGCTGATGGTCTCGCACAGGGCGACACAGCGCACCATGGCTATATCTATTACTCGTTGTTGTCGGTCGTCTATCGACTCGCTTACCTCGTAAACGCGGTACCGATCTATAATCTATCCGCCTTGCGTACATCGCCGGATCAACTCGCTGCCTTCGCAGATTTGGTGAACGTTGGACGCTTGTTCAGTCTTGTTACGGGTCTGGCTTTCTCGACGGCGTTCTTCCTGACAGTTTGGCGCGTTACCCATGATTGGTTTGCGGCATTGCTTGTTGGGCTTATGTTTGCTTTTAGCCAAGGCCTGTCTGCTCAGACCATCGTTCTTCGCACGGAATTGTTGGCGACGTTTTTCCTATGGCTGACGTTTGTTGCCCTCTACCTCGCTGGCCGATTGCCAGGCTGGAACACCCATCTTTTGCTCGGACTGGCGGGGCTGTTGGCTAGTCTGTCCTACAATACCAAAGTGCATGCCATTTTCACGCTATTTGCGATTCCGGCGCTCGCGGTCGTGTTCGGCAGGCCATACCTGACCGGCGAGGGAGTAGCCCGCGAATGGAGCACGGCCAAACTTTATAAATTGCAAGCGGCCCTTCTTGTGCTCGTGGCGCCGGCCTGGATAGCGTTCCTGTTGGCGGTCGGAAAACTGGGGCCGCTTAGTTATGCATACATCCCAGCAATCATCGCCTACTGCACGCTCTGTATGATGGTCTATGGCCGGTGGTTTTCTGTCGATTCTCGCCAAACCAATATCGGGGCCGCCTTCGTTTGCTTTGGATTTGGAGTGGGATTGTCGCTGCTGTTTATCCGCCCGCATCCCGCGCTATTCCCAATCGATGCCAATCCCATCGAGCACATGACGGCTTTTTTGGTCCAGAAGGATGTCCGAACACCTGATCCGAACCAGCTCGGCTCTGCCGCGACGGCAATAGTGTCGGCGATCGGCAAGCATATCGTGGCGGAGTGGTTCGGCGGCAATCCGCTCGGATCACCGTATCGATTGCTGTTCTGGATAACCGCAGGCAGCGCGGTCATCCTTGCCATCTACCGTCGCTGGCAGGTGACGTGGCAACTTCTTCTGTTGCTTTCATTCACATCTTTGCTGGTCGGGATTGACAATATTCGTTACGGCGCCTTTGCATCTGTCTATTCGATTTTTGTTGATCCGTGGATTCTGCTGGCGTTCGGAGTGGCGCTGGCGCAACTTCGAAGCGTCGCCGTTTCGTGCGTCGCGCGGATGGCAGTGATCGCGATGGCGGTGATCGTCGCGGTGGCAACGACCAAGCAGAACGTTATTGCAGGAATGGTGGATGGGACAACACCGAAGGAAGAAATTTGCATTCAAGCCAATGGCTATCTCGCCAAAGACATCGCATCTGCTTTTGAACCGCTATGCAAATGAGGGGGCAGTGTATGGAATATTCACGATCGAGCTTTCGCACCAACCGAGCACTTATGGCCGCCTCGCAAATCAAAGTCGGCTCTAGAAGCGCAAGGTACAATGTTTCTTTCGACCGGGCGCCGTAACTCATGAAAACCAAGCAAAAAATCGCGCTTGCAAAAATTGCTTACCGCTTCGTGCGCGGGGCGCGCGCTGTCGTTGGACAATCTGACCGCTGCATCGTGAATCGGAACGGCAATCGTTTCGAACTGGATCTGGCCGAAGGCATCGACTTCGCCATCTACCTTGGAAGGTACGAGCCGTCCACTTCGAAAGCGCTCACGCGACTGGTCAGGCCCGGGACAACCGTACTTGATATTGGCGCGAATGTGGGCGCGCATACTTTACATATGGCGCGCTTGATCGGACCCGAAGGTCGGGTTTTTGCGTTCGAACCGACAACTTTCGCGTTTCGTAAGCTACAGCGCAATCTCTCGCTCAATCCGGGTCTGCCCGAGCGGGTGACCGCGGTCCAGTGCTTTGTCGGACCGGCCAATGCCGATTCAGCTCCGGCAAAAATCTATTCAAGCTGGCCGCTAACCGGCGGTAAGGATTTCCATCAAAAGCACCTTGGCCAACCGATGCCAACCGATGGCTTGCCGACGCGTAGTCTGGATGGATTGCTTGCCGAGAATGGCGACTTGCGGGTTTCGCTCGTCAAGCTCGACGTAGATGGATACGAATGCGAAGTGCTTGCTGGAGCCGAGAAAATGCTGAGCCGTGATCGGCCGGTATTCGTGATGGAAATTGCGCCATACGTCCTGGAAGAGCACGGAAAATCATTGCGCGAACTGTTTAGCTTTTTCATCCCGCTTGGATACCGCTTTTATGATGAGCGGGATACTGCTTGGCGCGAGTTGGGTATCGACGAGATTACGAACTCCACACGCGATGGGGCCAGCATCAATGTCATTGCCAAGGCCTAGAAAAATCTGATTGCAAGCAAGTGTGGCTCTGACCTCTAGTCACCGGCGGTATCGCTTTTTTCAACCACCAGCATCATTCGGAAAGCCAACGCCCGTCCGATCAGCGGCTCAATGGCCCGTTCGGCTCGGAGCAGCCGTCTAGCGGCCGCTTCGGATACAAGGCTCCAAGGCTTGAAGCCGCCGGTCAGCGGGTATGCGAGCAGGGAAAACCAGTCAACGCGGTCGATCCGTAGCCTTGGAAATTGGCGATGGAATCGCTCGCGGTCCCGCGTCGCAAGAAGTGTTGGGATGGCTTGGTTGGCTGCATAAGGATCCCGTTTAGGATCCGGCGCGCCGACAATGAGCGGATCGGCAGACATCACTACCGGTTCGTGATGCAAGAGCCGGTAAAAGGCGCTGCTCCCCCAAGTGATTGCGGGTTCGACCATGATGATCCGTCCGCCCGGACGCAATACGCGGTCTGCCTCGGCAAAGAAAGCGGTGGGATACTCAACATGATGCAGGACATCCACCATGACGATATTGTCGGCAGTCTTTGCCGCGAACGGCAGGGTTTGAGCATCCATGACGCAATCAAGCCAAGGCGCGAACTGAATGTCGGTGGAAATTACATTTCCAATTTTTTCCTTCAAATTGCCGATGCCACTGCCGATTTCAATCGTGGTTCCCGGTCGGCACATGCCCGCGATCCGGTTGTAAAAGTCATCGTACACCAAGCGGAGAACCGGCTTTGTGTTCCAGGCCGAACGATAGCTGTCTAAAGCGTCAGACATTTGGGACTACAATGCTTTGATTCGAAAGAACGCGAAAGCCACCATCCGGAGCAGCAAAACACCATGCCGGAACCGCGAAATCTGAGTTTCGCCATAGGTGCGGTTGGCGTAGCGAATTGGGATTTCCACTACCTTTAAGCCAAGTTTCGATGCGCCGAAAATGATATCGAAGTCTCCAAAGGGGTCGAAATCACCAAAGTAAGCGCGACCCGCCTTGAGCTTCTCGTAGTCACTGCGGCGGAGCACCTTGGTGCCGCACAGAGTATCAGTGAATCTTTGGGATAGCAGCCACGTAAAGATAATAGAGAAAAGCTTGTTGGCGATAAGGTTGAGGAATTGCATCGCCTCGTCCTCCATCTGATAGATGAGGCGTGAGCCGTTAATGTACTCGCCCTTTCCCGATCGGATTGCTTCCCAGAATTTGGGGAGTTGTTCCGGGGGCATGGTGAGATCGGCGTCGAGGATCATCAACACATCGCCCTGTGCGACATCGAAGGCCGCGAAAACAGCGTCGGCCTTGCCTTTCCCGGGCTGGCGCATTGCCTTGATGTTGTGTTGGGGATAGGCGGACATGACGCGCTGAATCTCTTCCCACGTGCCGTCCCGAGAGTGCCCCTCAACGAAAATGATTTCGATATCGTCGCAAAATTGCGGAATGCGGAGCACCGCTTGCTCGATATTGCCGCGCTCATTGCGCGCCGGGACGACGACCGTCGCCGAATGGATTCCGTCATCCTTGTTAACAAGCGAGCGGCAGACCGTGTAATGCCGCAAGCACAAAGAGCGAAGTCCAGGAACCGGCGCGACAAATCTGTTCAGAAAACGTCCAATACCCAGCAGCCATAACGGTGACAACATCCTTAACTCGGCTTTGACTGCTTCAAAGTCAGCCAACGCCACGAGATCATGGACGGCCTGCGGCGAAAACACATTCTGTGGCGGTTGGGGTTTACGTAACCGAACGAGTTCCGCAAGCTTGAGGATTGGCTTCCAGAGATGCGAGAAATACACCACGATCAATCGTGTCTCGCGGCCGCATAGCTGATGAAGGTTGGCGAATGTTTGTTGGCAGTCGCCAAGCACGCCAAGCGTATCCATTATCAAAATGACATCGAATGGCCCCGACAGCGAGTTGATGAATGTTGGGTCTTCGATGTCGCCCTGAAGGAAGGTCAAATCAGGATAGGATTGGCGAGCCTGCTCAATCATTCCGGAACTTATGTCGACACCGACGCCGTGGGAAGGCTTCAGGGCAGCTAAGAGATGTCCGGTACCGCAGCCGAGTTCGAGAATCCGGCTGCCAGTTGGAATGAGAAACTTGAGATAGAGAAGGTCCTCGCTATGGAAGAATGCCGCCTTGCGAAGCCAGCGATTGCGTTCCGGCGCAAGCTCGTCGTGAAGTTTGCGGATGGCTTCTTTGTGCGGCGATGTGGACGAGTTCGATGGTGGGGTAGCGACGGCGGGCATATGTCAACTCGCAAAAATCGATCGGCGTGGTGCTTACCCGGTGTGTTAGAGCATACCGGACTGTCCGACAACGGAGACTCGGGCACGTGCATTAGGCAAGTTTGTAAGCCAAATCTGGCTGGAGGCGGCCCAAGGGGCTCAAGAGGCCGCTTCGAAACTGAAGACCTTAACGTATTGGCCTTCCACCGTATCGGCACGACCCTACCAGCAGATCTTGGCTCGCAGTAGGCGCCCAGGCTTCCATTAGCTTGCGTCGCTTCCATTCCACCAAAGGTCGGGATACCGTCATCCCTCTTGCGCTCATCAATGGGGTTTAGACCTTTTGCCAGGACCGCCGTGCATCAGCCGCTTTTTCGCGAGCTACGGGACGTTAAAACGAAAAAGGCCACCCAGTCGAATGCTAACGGCCTTCCCGGGGATTTCAATGTTTATTTCGTTCAGGCGATCGAGGCTGACGCGAAAGCATCGATCCGCTTCAATCAAGGTGCCGCCCCCCATACGACCGGCTCCGGCGGCCTTGCGGCCGGCTAGCAACGATTTCCACCGGCACTGCGCCATTTTGGCCCGATCGGCTGCGATCGGCCCCAGCAATACTGGTGATAGCAAATGAACATCACGGAGTGACCGACTCCAAAACGAACTGCTAGCAGAAATAGCAGTCGCGCGCAGGTCGCAAGAATGAGAATAGAGCTCCTAGCGCCTCGTCAAAAAGCAGTTGATCAAGGGGTATTTGCGGGGTTTGCTTGAGGGCAACATTGGTCTATACCGCCAGCGGTTCCCGCCATTTCTACCCGCCGAACGGCGACGGCCAAAGGAAGCGTTGATGATCAGGTTCGGCTTACTGGGCTGCGGGCGCATTGCCAAGCGTCACTCCGATCTCCTGGGTGGCGGCCAGATCCACGGCGCCTCGCTCGTAGCCGTCTGCGATTCCGTTCCCGCGCGCGCCGAGGCTATCGCCGGTAAGTTCGGCGTGCCGGCGCACACTGATATCGACGAGTTCCTGGTGCGGAAGGACATCGATGCGGTCGCAGTGCTGACCCCGAGCGGTATGCATCCGCAGCACGTCATCGCCTGTGCGAAAGCCGGCAAGCATGTCGTGGTGGAGAAGCCGATGGCGTTGCGGCTGCAGGACGCCGACGACATGATCCGCGCCTGCGACGAGGCCGGCGTCAAGCTGTTCATCGTCAAGCAGAACCGCTTCAACGTTCCCGTGGTCAAGGCGCGCGAGGCGCTGGAGGCCGGCCGGTTCGGCAAGCTCGTGCTCGGCACCGTGCGCGTTCGCTGGTGCCGCGACCAGCACTATTACGATCAGGACGCATGGCGCGGCACCTGGGCCTATGACGGCGGCGTGCTGACAAACCAGGCGAGCCATCACATCGACATGCTGGAATGGTTTTTCGGCGACGTGGTGAGTGTGCACGCACGTTCGACGACAGCGCTCGTCAAGATCGAGACCGAGGACACTGCCGTCGCCACGCTAAAGTTCAAGAACGGCGCACTCGGTATCATCGAGGCCACAACTGCGATACGCCCGACCGATCTCGAGGGCTCGCTTTCGATCCTCGGCGAAAAAGGAACGGTCGAGATCGCAGGCTTCGCGGTCAACCAGATCCGGCATTGGCGCTTTGTCGACGAGCTTGCCTCCGACAAGGACGTGATCGAGAAGTTTTCGGTCAACCCGCCGAATGTCTACGGCTTCGGTCACCAGGCATATTATCAGCATGTCATTGATTGCCTGACCAACCAGCGCGCGGCGCTGGTTGATGGGCTCGAGGGCCGCAAGAGCCTGGAACTGATTTCCGCGCTCTACGAATCCATTGAAACGGGGCAGGAAGTACCTCTGCGCTTCACGCCGCGCCGCAGCCGTCTCGGTGTCGTCGCGTGACGAACGGGAACGGCTCAAGGTCGGAATCCGCGACGTGGACTGCGGCGCGCGTGTGAAGGGTGACAAACGACATCACGGAAGCTAGCGGAGTTCATGCGGGAAACCCCGGCCCCCTTCTGAAGCCGAAGCGATAGGAACGACGATGCCGGTACCATTTGCTGACCTCAACATGCAGTATCAGACGATCAAGGGCGAGATCGATGCTGCCATCGCCGGCGTGATCCGCGATAGTTCGTTCATTCGCGGCGCCTATGTCGACGCCTTCGAGAAGGCCTTTGCAGATGCTGTCGACGTCAAGCACTGCGTGTCCTGCGCCAACGGGACTGATGCGCTCTATCTCGCCATGAAGGCGCTCGACGTCCAGCCGGGCGACGAGGTCATCACCACGGCGCACTCGTGGGTATCGACTTCGGCGATGATCACTCATGCAGGTGCGACCGTCGTGTTCTGCGACACTGACGGGGTGACCTTCACGATCGATCCGGCCGCGATCGAGGCCGCGATCACGCCGCGCACCGTCGGCATCATCCCGGTGCATCTCTACGGCCAGCCCGCCGACATGGACGCGATCATGGCAATCGCGCGCAAGCACAAGCTCTGGATTATCGAGGATTGCGCGCAGGCGCACCTGGCGCGTTACAAAGGCCAGCAGGTTGGCACTTTTGGTGCGATCGCGACCTATTCGTTCTATCCCGGCAAGAATCTCGGCGCGATGGGCGATGCCGGCGCCGTCGTGACCAACGATGCGCGACTGGCCGAACACATGACCAAGCTGGCGCGACACGGCGGGCTCGTAAAACATCAGCACCCGATCGAGGGCATCAACAGCCGCCTCGACGGCATGCAGGCGGCGATCCTTTCGGCCAAGCTGCCGCATCTTCCGGGTTGGACCAAGGGACGGCAGGATGCCGCGAAGGTCTACGAGGAGGGCCTCAATCAGATCGAGGACGTGACAGTGCCGCAGACCGCGCCCGACCGCAGCCACGTCTATCATCTCTACACGGTCAAGCATCCGCGGCGCGACGCGCTCGCCGCGCATCTGAACGCGCATGGCATACAGACCGCGATCCACTACCCGACCGCCTTGCCGCTGCTCGAAGCCTATAGCCGCTTCAATTATCGCGCGGAACAGTTTCCGCATGCGTCGAACGACCAAGGGCAGATCCTGTCTCTGCCGATGTTTGCCGAGATCACCCGCGCGCAGCTGGACGAGGTGATCGACCGCGTCCGCGAGTTCTGAGGCGACCTCCACTTCTCGGCTCAAGCGGAAGACGAGCGGTTAGCGGCAGACCACCACAGCAGACTGCCGGCGAGCAGGTGTCCCTTCCGACCTGGCCAGACCGCCGTTCACGGTGACGCGCGCGGAGTCGCGCACCACAATGGCGGAACCGGAATTTCGCCGCGCCGACTCCAGCGGAACGTCGGCCTCTGCGCCGATCTCGGCGAGTTGTTTTAGCACAGGAAGCGATTAGGCCGCATTGCTGATGATGATCGGGCGCGTAGATAGCGCGGCGTCCGAAACGCGCGTCAGAGCGCCCGGAAAGTCGAGCGCTTACCGAAAAGGGGCAGAAATTGCTTCGGCCGAACCTCGCGCGAGGCCGGCCACAACCGCGTTCCGGCACCGCCGCACATAATCAGAGAAATGATTCATCGGGTCATGGGCGCCTGCCGGGCTCAGATCCCGTGATAGTCACGATACCATTTGACGAAGCGGCCGACGCCCTCCTCGATCGTCGTGGATGGCCTGAAGCCGATGTCGCTAGCGAGGTCCTCGATATCGGCATAGGTTGCAGGAACATCGCCCGGCTGCATCGGCAGCAGCTCTCGCTTTGCCGATTTTCCCAGTGCCTTCTCGAGCACCGATACGACGTGCATCAGATCTTCGGGCCGATTGTTACCGACATTGTAAATTTTCCAGGGCGCCGCGCTCGAACTTGGATCGGGTGATTCGGAATTCCAAGCCGAGTTGCCTTTGGGCGGGCGGCCAAGAACGCGAACAATGGCATGCGCGACGTCATCAACATAGGTGAAGTCCCGCCGCATCTGGCCATGGTTAAAAAGCTTGATCGGCTGCCCTTCAATGATCGCCTTTGCGAAAAGGAATATCGCCATGTCGGGCCTGCCCCATGGGCCATAGACCGTGAAAAAGCGCAGGCCCGTGGTCGGCAATCGGTAGAGATGGCTGTAGGTATGCGCCATCAGCTCGTTGGCCTTCTTTGAGGCCGCATAGAGGCTGATCGGATGATCGACGTTGTCGTGCACGGAAAACGGCAGCTTGCTGTTCGCGCCGTAGACCGATGACGAGGACGCAAACAGCAGGTGCCGGCCGCCATGATGCCGGCAGCCCTCAAGCACGTTGATGAACCCCTCGATATTGGAGTCGACATAGGCGTGCGGGTGATCGATCGAGTAGCGCACGCCGGCCTGGGCGGCGAGGTGCACCACGTACGCAAAGCGGTGCTGTTCGAACAGCGCCTTGACGCCACCCCGATCAGTGAGATCAAGCTTCACGAACGTGAAATTGGCATGTTGCTTGAGACGATCGAGCCGCGCGTCTTTCAGCTTCGGATCGTAATAGTCGTTGATGCTGTCTAAACCGACGACATTGCGTCCTTCGGACAGCAGTCGCTCGGCCACGTGAAATCCGACGAAGCCGGCGGCGCCAGTCACCAGTACTGCATCTGTCGGCATCAGTTCCCCGATCTCACAGTCGCCACAGCTCGATATCGGCGGGCTTCGACGCGCGATCGAGCCTGGTCTTCACGTCCAGCACAATGCCGCTGCCGCCGCGGAGCAGCCGCTGGATCAACGACCAGCCCCCGTCGATATAGAGGTCGTGCGCAACGGCGAGCACGATAGCATCGGCGGGTTGCAGGGCATCGAACTCGGTCAGTGCGACGTCATATTCGTGCTTTGCATCGGCGGCGTCAGCCATCGGATCGTGGAGCTGGACAGTCAGGCCGAACGACTGAAGCTCGCGGACGATATCGATTACCTTCGAATTGCGCGTATCGGGCACGTTCTCCTTGAACGTCAGGCCGAGCACCGTGACCACGCCGCCATGGGTTTTCCGCAGCAACAGGCGGCGGACACATTCGCGCGCCACGCGCTGCCCCATGCCGTCGTTGATCCGCCGGCCGGCCAGGATGACCTCGGGATGATAGCCAGCCTTCTCGGCGCGGAACGTCAGGTAGTACGGATCGACGCCGATGCAGTGGCCGCCGACGAGCCCGGGCTGGAACGGCATGAAGTTCCACTTGGTGCGCGCCGCCGCGAGCACGTCCGCCGTGTCGATGTTGAGCGCCTGGAAGATCAACGACAGTTCGTTCATGAAGGCGATGTTCAGATCGCGTTGGGTATTCTCGATCACCTTAGCGGCTTCGGCCACTTTGATGGACGGCGCCCGGTGAACGCCGGCGGTCACGACCGACCCGTAGACAGCCGCGATGATGTCCAGCGTTTCGGCGTCCTGCGCGGACACGACCTTGATGATCGTCTCGAAACGGTGCTGCTTGTCGCCAGGATTGATCCGCTCCGGGGAATAGCCGACCGCAAAATCCGTACCCGCCTTCAGGCTCGAAACCTGTTCGAGGACGGGAAGGCAGTCCTCCTCCACGGCGCCAGGGTATACGGTGGATTCGTATACGACGATGTCACCCTTCTTCAGTACGCTACCCACCGAACGCGATGCCGAAATCATCGCGCGCAGATCCGGTCGGCGGGCTTCATCGATCGGCGTCGGTACGGTCACGACGTAGAAGTCAGATTGCTTGAGTGCTGCGGGATCGCTCGTGAACAGGAGTGAGCTGTGACTCAGTTCATCAGCTTCCACTTCGCGCGTCCTGTCATTGCCCTGCTTCAATTCGACAACGCGCTCCTTGTCGATGTCAAAGCCGACCACCGGGGTGCCGGATCGCGCAAATGATACCGCAACCGGTAATCCGACATAACCCAGCCCGACGACGGCGATCTTGCGCCCATGCTTCACCGAAATCTTCCTCCTGAACGGTCGAGGCTTCTTAGCCTCTGGGGCGCAACGATCGCAATAGCAAAGGAGACGGTATTGCTAGTCCGCGTCCTAGGCCCTAATACACGTCTAACTTTGAGCGTCGCCCTGCCTCTCCCAAAAGCCCCAGCCTGGCCCAGAATGCGCGGTTTTCTGTCCTTTTCTGCACGAATCCTGATTTCGGGGCTGCTGCTCTATTTCGCGCTCCGCAGCATCGATTTCGGCGAGGTCCGCGTGCGCTTCCTGCAAAGCGGCGCCGGCTGGTTCTTCGCCTGGATGGCGCTTGCCGTTGCTGTGCTCATCTTCCAGATTTTGCTGGGCTCGCTGCGATGGCAGGAAATCTCCCGCTTTTGCAACGCGCCGCTTGGCCTCGTCCAGGCATTCCGCTACAACATGATTGGTACATTCTTCAATCAGACGCTGCCGTCGACGATCGGTGGCGACGCGATGCGCCTGTGGCTGGTTCACCGTACCGGCGCCGGCTGGCGCTTTGCTACCTATTCCATCCTGGTGGACCGCGCGGTCGGCCTGATCGCCCTTGCCTTGGTAGTCGTGGTGAGCCTGCCTTGGAGCTACCAACTGATCGCAAACCATCAGGGCCGCTTAGCGCTCGTCGTGGTTGATGCCCTTGCCATCACGGCCGGCCTCGGGTTTCTCATTCTAGGCCGCCTGCAGTGGCAATGGTTGAAGACATGGTGGCCGACAAAGCACGTGCATGCATGCGCGGTCATCGCAAATCGGGTTCTGTTCAGCCGCAGCACCGGCCCGAAAATCGTCGTGCTCTCGCTTGCCGTCCACGTGGCGACGACGGTCGTGGCCTGGTGCGCGGCGCGCGCCATCCTTGCCAGTGCCGATTTCGAGCAGGTCTTCCTGCTGGTTCCTCCGATAGTGTTGATCACCATGCTTCCGATCTCCATTGCCGGCTGGGGCCTGCGCGAGGCAACCATGATGGTTGCTTTCGGATATGCCGGCTTGGTGCAATCGGACGGAACGATGGTGTCCCTGTTGACCGGCGTGACGGCGTTTGTCGCGGGCGCGATCGGTGGGTTGATCTGGATCGCAGGTCCGGAGAAGGCGGATCGCAGCAAGGATCCCATCCCTGCGGCCATCGAATAAGGCTTCGCGGGTTAGCGGCACCATGCGCCAGCCCATGACTGTGCCATTAGCACATTCCACAGCCAAGACCCGTGATTGCGCCGGCCTTTTAGATGGTCAGCCCAGACGTCGCCGACGCGCCTGGCATTGAACCAGCCCCGCTGGCCGAGATTCTCGGTTGCCAGCAGATCGGATGCCCACTCCCTCAGCGGACCACGAAGCCACTGATCGAGCGGGATGGAAAAGCCCGTTTTTGGCCGATCGATCAGCTCTCGGGGCACATGGCGATCGAGCAACTGGCGGACGAGCCACTTGCCCTGACCGTCACGGACCTTCATTGACGGCGGCACGCGGCAACTGAATTCCGCGACGTCCCGGTCAAGAAACGGCACGCGGGTTTCGAGGCTGACCGCCATGGCCGCCCGGTCAACCTTCTGCAGCACATCGTCACTCAGATAGCTGAGCGCGTCCGCCAGCGTCATCTGGTCGAGTGCGTCGATTGGCTCGGAGAGTTCATTCATCTCCTCGGCAAACCAGCTTGCGCGCTCCATGCCGCCTACAACGACGCTGTCGGGACGATCTTCCACGGAACACAGCAAGCGATACATTTCATCCGGGGTTGCCGCTCCCGCAATGCGTCCGACCTTGGCCATGAGATCGCCCACGCGAAGCGTGCGGTAGCGCTCGGGACCGATCTTGCCGACGAGATTTCCGATCGTGTTGGCCGGCTCCGGTGCGACAAGATCGATCGCACCCTTCACTGCTCTCCTGGCCGCCGAAGGCAGCGAGGAAAAGCCGGCATGCATTCGGGTGGCCCAAACATGGCGGTTATACCCGCCGAACAGCTCGTCGCCACCATCGCCGGACAGTGCGACCGTCACGCTTCTCCTGGCGAGCGCGGCCACCAAATGCGTTGGGATCTGCGACGAATCCGCAAAGGGCTCATCATACATGGCGGCCAGTTTCGGGACTATGCCGATCGCGTCGGCAGGGCTGACGGTCAGCTCCGTATGATCGGTCCCGAGGTGACGGGCGATGCGGCTCGCATGTGCCGCCTCATTGAATGAAGCCTCGGCGAACCCAATCGAGAAAGTCTTGACCGGACGAGTCGATTGCTTCTGCAACAGCGCCACCACCGTCGAGGAATCGATTCCGCCGGAAAGAAATGCACCGACGGGAACATCCGACAGCAATTGTCGCATGACCGCTTGCGATAGCAGGCGCTCCAGCTCGGCTACCGCCTCTCCCGCGTCGGCGTAGCGCTCCTGTCGTCCTGCGAGTACGCACCCCCGCATCGACCAGTACGATTCCGGCTGCGGCAGGTCGCCGGACGCAGCCGCAGGCGTGAAGGTGACATGCGAACCGGGGTTGAGTTTTCGAAAACCCCGCCAGATCGTCCATGGCGCCGGCACGTAGGAATAGCGCATGAAGGCCGTCAAGGCTGCCTTGTCGACCGACGGCCTCCAGCCTGGATGCGCAGCAAAGGCCTTCAATTCGGACGCAAACACCAGGTCGGAACCGATCCAGCCGTAGAAGAGAGGCTTTTCGCCAAACCGGTCGCGGCAAAGCGTCAACGACTGATCGCGGGCATCCCACAGCGCAAAGGCAAACATGCCGTTGAAGCGGCGTAGCGCGTCGGCGACGCCCCAAAGGCGGATGGCGTACAGCACCGTTTCGGTGTCCGAATGCCCACGCCAGTTCGGCGCGGCTCCGCTCTTCTCCAACTCGGCCCGGATATCGAGATGATTGTAGATTTCCCCGTTGAACGTGACAGTCAGGCGGCCGCAATCGCTCTGCATTGGCTGGGCGCCGGCGGCGCTCAGGTCCAGCACCGAGAGCCGGCGATGACCGAAACCGATACCGGCTACATCGTCGATCCACCGGCTAGCCGCATCGGGCCCGCGGTGCGCGAGCGCAGCCGTCATCCGCTCGATGCAATCGCCGAGGCCGCCCTGGCTGGCGCCGTTGCGCCTGAGAATGCCGGAAATCCCGCACATGCCGATGATGCGCCTAGGCCGTCTCTGCAAGCAGGTCATAGACCTGCTGCACCCGCTGCTGATAGGTGTGTTGCGTGCTCACCAATTCGAACGCTGCGTCGGCGATGCGTTGCCGCCTGGATGGATCATTGAAGACAGCGAGCACGGCATCGATGTTTGAAAAATCCGGATCGAGCGCGAGATAGTGCTCGTCCGCCTTGAGGATGTCATTGAAACGGCCGCGAAACATGATCTGGCAGGTCTTGGTGCCGGCGGCGTCGAAATGCCGAGAGCTGATGCATTTGCCATGATGGAGCGGCCGCGCCCGGTCGGCGAAGAAGCGTTCGAAGATATCGGTGTAGTCCAGTTGTTCATTGACAAGAGCTTCATGCCGCACAGGACCTCGTCGCATCACACGGCGCGCGATCGATTTGAGCCACCACGGCATCTTGTGGCCCAGATTCCGTAGCGCCGAATCGTTGCGAAGCACAAATCCCTTTCGCGTCGAGAGCACATAGTCGCGGATCGCATTGACGGTCGCGTCGTCCCGTTCGAGGAACCAGGTTCCGGCTTCGGTCGAGACGGTTCCCCTGCAATCATTCAGATAGTTGGCCCACCCCTCGCGGTTGAGCCGTTGGTCCGAGATGTCGACCTGCAGGCCGCGCGCCGCTCCGTTTGCCGCAAACCACTGCATCAGCCGGTTGCGATCGTCGTCGCCGAGGTGAGGAAGGTAGCGGACCGCCCGCGCTCCGATATCAAGCCGTCTCGCACCGGCCGCCCTGCCCGACCGGAACACGGATGGATTGAGCGCATGCGGGATCGCGACCACGTCCCGGGTCGCGACATCGCCGAACAGGAATCGCCCCGACTCAATCAGAAGTTGAGTGGCAACAAATTCCGGCTTGAGCGCGGCGAACAGCCGTCTTTTTTCAGCGATCGGCGAGCCCGGGAGGCTGACCTCATTGCCGACGAATGTCAGCAGCGGGACGGCGCGGCCCGCCAACGCCTCGATGTGCGGCTCGATATAGCCGGTGGTATCGCCATTGGTCGAATGCAGCAGGACCACTGCGTCGACCTCGCGCAACTGCCGTTGCAGTTTATCCCCTGCTGCGGGATCCGCGACGTTGACACCCAGGACATCGAACTGCGGCGCCTGGATGAATGCGTCAAGCCAATCATCGTAGTAAGACAGCCTGTCGGTGTATTGCGCGTACCCGACCAGCACGCGCATGCGGCTATCCCGAAGGACCACGACGCCTAGCTCTTAAGCAGCTCAGCAATGCGGAACGCAGCGCGTCCGTCGCCATACTCGTCGATCGCACTGCGCTCGCCAAAATCCGCGCCTTTCCAGAGGCGATTCCAGCCGTGCGCGATGGTCTCGATCCACTCGGTCTCGTCCCGCAACGTCGTGCAGGGAACGCGGTGAAAATAGGCCTCTTTCTGCAGACCGCCGGAGTCGGTGAAGACTTCGCAGGCGCCATGCAGCAGCTTTGCCATGTCGAGATAGCCGACAGGACCAATCACCTTGAGACCGTCGAAATCGATACCCATGCGCAGTGCGGTCTGGCGCGTTCGCGGATGGATCGGCAGGACGACCGGATAACGCTTTGCCTGTTGCTGCAGGAAACCAACGACCTCGCGAAGATTGGCAGGCTCGTTGGTGTTTTCGGCACGATGCACTGTCGCGACGCTGTAATTCTTCGGCGTCAAGTCGAGCTCTGACAGGATTTTCGAACCGGCTTCTGCGCGCTCGGTCGCGAACAAAGTCGCGTCAAACATCACGTCGCCGATCCGATGCACGCCTTGCCGGATTCCTTCGTTGGCGAGGTTCTCTACCGCGGCGCTGGTCGGACAAAGTTGCAGCGCGGCGAGGTGATCGGTCAGCACCCGATTGACCTCCTCGGGCATCCGCCGATTGAAGGATCGCAGGCCCGCCTCGACATGTGCGATCGGGATATGAAGCTTGGCCGCCGCGAGTGCACCGGCGAGCGTCGAGTTGGTGTCGCCGTAAACCACGACCCAATCCGGCTTCTCCTCGATCAGCACAGGCTCGATCGCCGCCAGCATGCGGCCGGTCATCTCACCATGCCCGCCGCCATTGATGTTCAAGCGGTGCCGTGGTGCGGGAATGTCGAGTTCCTCAAAGAAGACATCCGACATGTCCGTGTCGAAGTGCTGGCCGGTATGCACCATCACCTCTTCGAGGCCGTCGGTCTCGCGGATGGCGCGGCTGACCGCAGCCGCCTTTATGAACTGGGGCCGGGCTCCGACGATCGTGAGTGCTTTGATTGTCAAGTGTAGGCCTTCACTTGTGGAATGAAACGCTCGTGCTGCTTCATGCAGCCGAGGATCTTTTCCTTGCGCGCCTTGGTCCAGGCGATCGTTGTCGCAAGCCCCTCCTCGTGGGCGACATCGGCTTTGAAGCCGAGTTGCTTTGCCGCCTTGGACGGATCGCCGAACCGCTGCCCGGAGCGATCCCAGTCGCGCGCCGGCGCAAGGGCAATGGGCGTCGGATTTCCGGTCAGGGCGTTGATGCGCTCGGCCAGCTCCCGGATCGTCGTCTCCGCCCCGGATGCCAGATTATAGATCTCGCCGGGCTCACCCCTGAGCGCGCAGGCCATCAGCCCTCGCGCCATGTCTTCAACAAAGATGAAGTCACGCGACGCAATGCCGCCGTTTTCGACCGGCAGCGCCTCGCCATGCAGGGCCTTCCAGATGAAAGTCGGCGTCACGTTGCGCCAGACGGTGTGGACGGTGCCGCGCCAACGCCCTGCGCCCAGAATTTCGCCGGGTCCATAGACATTCTGGAACCGCGCCTTCACGAACGGCAGCTTGTGACGCGTGAAATAGTAGTTGCCATACATCTCGCCGACCAGCTTCGAGATCGAGTACGGGCTATCGTGGAACAGGGACACGGGCGCGTCCTCGGTCGTCGCCGTCGCGCCATCGAAGGTTTTCTCCGCAACCGCGCAACCCGCTGCGGCGTAAACCACCTTGCGCAATGAGGACATGTCCTTCAACCGCTCGAACAGCTTCAGCGTCGTCAGCGTGTTGTTGGCGTGATCGGCCAGCGGATCGGCGATCGAGGACTGATTGCCGTGATAGCAGGCGAGATGAAAGACGAAATCGAGATCGCCCGGGAGTTTCTGCAGGACCGCATCATCGGCAATCGATCCGAGGCGAAAGTCGATGTCATCGCCTTCCGGTACATTCGAGATGTCGGCCGATAACAGGTTGTCGACAATGGTGATCCGTGCGGGCTTCTGCTCACGGATCAGGCGCACAAGGTTCGAGCCGACAAATCCGGCTCCTCCGACAACCAGAACATTTGCGCCAGAGAACGTCTGACTGCTCATCAAAGCACTCCTTGTGTCGTCGGCGGTTTGACCGCCTTGATATTCAAATTCCAGCCCAAGACCCGCGACGGCCAGCACGTACTTGAAGGCGGCAGAACGCGTTCGGCCAACTTGATCAGCGGAGGCAGAATGAAAAGCTGGCGCCAGCTCAACTGCGTCAGCATGAATTCGAACTGCGAAAATCGCGAGAACAGCGCGGCCGCCTCGCGGCGGCTGTAGACGAGTGCAAGCGGGCACGCATCCCCGTCATTCATATTCAGCGCTTCCTGCTGGGTCCTGCCGCGATAGTGCGGGTCAAACAGGCGCCGCAATCGCAGCAACACCAGGTTCTTCCAGCTGTGGCGGTAATAAAGCATCACGATCAGTCGGCCACCCGGCCGCAGGACCCGGAAAATCTCCTCGACCATCGGACGTGGATCCGACACGTGGTGCAGTACACCCATGGAGCAGACGATATCGAAGTGACCGTCCGGAAATGGAAGCTTGTTGCCATCGACTTGCAGGAACTCACCTTTCAAGCCGCCGAGCTCAAATCGCTTGCGACTGAGTTCGACCGCCGTCTTTGTCAGGTCGACGCCGGCGACGGAGGCGCCGTGGCGCGCATACTGATAGAGCACGTATCCGTTGCCGCACCCGATATCGAGAACCCGCAGGCCGTCCGCGGAGGAGTAGCCGTGAATGGCTTCCGACAGCGCATAGGGCTCGCAATTGTCGGCCTCCCGCAACGCGTCGAAGCCGCTGAAGTACGCAGCCGTGCCGAGCTCGGCGGGTATCGCCGACGCCGCGACGGGATTTTGCTCCCAGAACGCCCTGACGCGCTCGATCTCGACGGGACTTCCTTCAGGCATCTCGATTGCTCGAACCGTCAGCGCGCAGCGGCCAGATGGCTGTAGATGTCGGTCACGCCATGGGCATCGTACCATGACAGCATGCGCCGCATGGTCTCCGAAAACGTCACCTTGGCACTCCAGCCCAGAGTTGCCTTGGTCCGCGACGGGTCGGGAACGACAGCCGGCACGTCGTCATCGCCAACCGGCACGACCTTCACATCCGGATCGGGCGCCAGCTTGAGGTGACTGCGAACCGCGTCATAGACGTCGCGGATCGAATGCCCCTCGCCGCTCGACACGTTGAAGATTCCCGTTGGCGCATCGGCCCTCATGACGAGATCGACCGCGGCGAGAAAGTCGGACATATCGAGAAAGTCGCGTTGCGCGTCGGTGCAGAAACAGCCCTGCCCCGCCTTCAACCGCTTGTAGAATGTCGGGATCGGCCCGATCGCCAGCCGCGGGCCGGTGACGTTGGCAAGCCGGAGCGAGGCAAACGGCAGCCCGCTCATTGCAAGATACTGCTCGCCGGCAACCTTCGAGATGCCGTAACTCGTGAACGGCCGCAGCGGATGGTCGACCGGGATCGGCACGGTTTCGGGGCGGCCATAGCAGAGCACCGTCTGGAAGTTCAGCAACCGCGAGACGCCGTGCCTGCGGGCCGCGTCGGCAACGTTAATCGTGCCTGCGACGTTGGTCGCGGCATCTTCGCCCCAGTCCATCGGGTCCTTGTAGGCAGCCGCCGAATGGACGACATGGCTCGGCTTGAACGAATCGAACGCCCGGTCCACCGCCACACGATCTGCAACCGAGCCTTCGACCAGCGACAGGCGTGGCAGCGCAGGCACGACCTCGCGCTTGCCGGTTGCGAAATTGTCGAGCACGAGGATGTCGTGCCCTTGCGGCAGCCAATGCTCGATCAGGTTCGAGCCCAGGCAACCGGCACCGCCTGTGATGAGGATACGCATGGGTGTACCTGAGTTCAGGAGCGAGCAACCTTGAGATGGGTGTAGCCGCCCTGCACGCCCTCGCGCTTCCAGCGCTCCACCGCAGCTTCAGCGATCTTCAACAGCGGCGTGAACTCGACCTCGCCGAAGTCGGCGAAGGTCCGCGACGGATCGAGCAGGATGGAGGCGGCATCATCCGGGCCGAGCGGCTTCACTTCCGGTTCCGGATAATCGTTGAGCTTCATCGCCGCGACGACGGCATCATAGAGCTCGCGGATCGCGACGTCCTTGCCCGACGAAAAGTGGTAGGTGCCGTGGCCGGTGCCATCGGCCGCACGCACCACAACGCGGGCGAGATCCGGCGCATAACAGAAGTCGCGGCGCGCCGGCGTGACAAAGCATTTCTTGCCGCCAGACAGGCGCTCGAAAAAGATCGGCAGCGGCCCCGACACGTTGCGCTCACCGATGACATTGGCGAGGCGGAAGGTCACCCAATCGACGCCCGAGAACTGGACGTAGTGCTCGCCTGCGGTCTTCGAAATCGCGTAGCTCGAGTTCACCGGGTTGATCGGATGGTCAAGCGTGATCGGCGACTGGGTCGGCTTGGTGCCGTAACAAAGTGCGGTCTGGAAGTAGACCAGTCGCGAGACGCCATGGGTCTTGCTCGCCTTCGCGATATTGGCCGTACCGGCGGCGTTAACCAGCGCATCGGTGCCCCAATCGTCGGGGTCCTTGTAGGATGCCGCCGTATGGATCACCACTTGCGGCTTGAACTCGGCAAACAGTTTGTCAACGACCGATCCGTCGACAATCGTGTCCTCGATCAGTCGCAGATTCGCGTGCTGTGTGAGGTTGTCGCGCCGCCCCGTCGAAAAATTGTCGATGGCCAGCACCTCGTCGCCGCGCGCAAGCAGCATATCAATCACGGTCGATCCGACCTGGCCGGCTCCGCCGGTAACAAAGACCTTCATTGAACTGTATCCCTCAACGTAGCGCGGGCAGCCTGCTGCCCGGGTTTGAGCATTGCCTTAAACTCATTCGCCCGATCATGGAAGCGCTGATGCCACAATTCGAGCGACAGGAGCCCCCATGTCTTTCGTGAGAACTGCGAGGCACCCTGGAAGTTCGCCAGCACGACATCGGTGTTGAAGTAGGCCCGCTTGCGAGCGCGCTGCTGATCGAAAACATCGGCGACAAAGCCCTCGAGCGGCCCTTTGAACCATTCCTTCAGCGGAACCGGAAAGCCCATCTTGTCGCGGCGCTCGACGATGCTCGTCGGCAGCACGTCGCGATAGGCGGTCTTCATCAGCTGCTTCATCTGACCGCCCTTGAATTTGACGTCCGCCGGCACCGTCGCCAGGAACTCGACAAGCGGATGGTCGAGCAGCGGCACCCGGCTCTCAAGACCATGCGCCATGCTCATCCGGTCCTCGACCTGCAGCAGCGCCGGCAACAGGCACTTGAAGTCGAAATGCGTCATCTTGTCGAAGTAGGCTTCCTTCTTCACATTGTCCTGGTTGTTGAAGATGTCGCGGAATGCCTCGAAAACGCGGGACTTATCGAGCGATGACCAGTCAACTTCGCCGACCATGTCGGTGGAGCGATCGACCAGCCTGAAGTAACGCTTGTCGATGTCGTCAAACAACCCGTCGCGCCAGAACTCCTTGATCATCGGCTTGTACTCGCGCAGCAAGCCGAGATTGGGGACGATGGACTCGATGGTGACGACGTAATTGCCCTTTTGATAGGTGCCGTCCATCGCCGCCTTGATGCACTGTTCGAAATAAGCAACGAGGTATCGCGCGTAACCGCCGAGCAGCTCGTCGCCGCCCTGCCCGCCCAATACAACCTTGACGTGCTTCGCGGCGAGCGCCGAGACCATATATTGCGGGAATGAGCCCGGACCGGCAACCGGGAAATCGAGATGATAAATGACGTCGTTCAGCGAACGACGGAAATCCTCTGCCGTGATGTCGCTGATGTGGAGCGCCATGTCCGCGCGCTCGGCGACCTCGCGGGCGTAGCGGCTCTCGTCATAGCCCGGATACTCCGTGAAGCGACCATGGAAGGCCAGCCGATTACGATGGTCGTGCTTGGAGGCCAGCAAGGCCACCAGACTGGAATCGAGACCGCCCGACACATAGCCTCCAATCGGCACGTCCGAGCGGAGATGGATGTTGAGCGAATCCGCGACCAGCTCTTCAAAACGGCTCTCAAAGTAGCGCGGGCTATGGTTGAAATCGACGTCGTACTGAACGTCCCAGTATCGCCGGATAGTAATAGCACCGGCGGAAACGACGAAGGTGTGCCCCGGCAAGAGAGCGCTAACGCCTTCGAACAGAGTTCGGGCGCCAATCGTGTATTGGAAGGTGAGGTATTCCGCGAGCGCAGACGAATCGGTTTTGATATCGCTCAGAAAGGGCAGCAATGCCTTGGCTTCCGAAGCAAAGAAGACTCGATTGCCCTGTTCGGTGTAATAGAACGGCTTGATTCCGAATCGATCACGCGCGGCAAACAACTTTTGGTTGCGCTCGTCCCAAATCGCAAAGGCGAACATTCCACGCAGGCGGGAAACACAATCCTCCCCCCATCGATCATAAGCCGCGAGGATGACCTCCGTGTCGGAGGTCGAACGGAAAGTCCAGTGAGCGGCGAGCTCATTGCGCAGCTCGATATAGTTATAGATTTCGCCATTGTAGGTGATGATCGTGCCATTTGGCGCCCGCATCGGCTGCGCACCGCTAGCCGTCAAATCAATGATCGCGAGACGGCGATGCACGAGGCCGACGCGTCTATCCGAGGACATCCATTCGCCGTCGCCGTCCGGGCCACGATGCGATATCAACGTCGACATCGCGCCAAGCGCGGACGCGCCCTCGGCGAAGGGAGCATCTTGCAGCGATACGAAACCGGCTATGCCGCACATACTAACGTCTTGCCCATGTAATTGTTGATCAGTTCAGGATTCAGGATTTCAGGTGGGCCAGCACCGACCGTAATGGGTGCAACAGGGTCTTCAGCCACGCGTGGACCAGTTCGCGCGTCTCTGGTCTAGCACGGCCCAACACGGTTGAGAATAGCAGGCGATAGCAGCGTTCTATGATGTTTCGCGTGACCCAGCGGCGGCGCGCGACCCACCCCGGGGCGGCGGCAACCTCGAAATCGCGATCGCACAAGTACGGCAGGCTTGCGCTCTGGTCCGCTCGGAAGCTGGCTGAAATGACCTCATCAAACTTTGCAACAAAAGCACCAAATGTGTTATCGGGATTGCAAGCCACTTCTCGATAAGCTCGCTCGATAATTTCGCGGGCACGCGCTGGATCCTTGAGAACAGCGACCACCTCAGCGTGGTTCGAGTGGTCCTTCATCAAAGGCACGTAGTGCCGCCAAGCCTGCATTCGGCCGGAATACTCACCTTCGTACATCACGAGTAGTGTCCTCAAGGCTGCAGCCTCAAAGCATCGAGGTGATATCTGGTTGAGGGAGATCTTGCCGTCTACATCCGCAAAATAAAGCTCCTTCAGGATCTGAAATTGCGCACCCGGATTCCGACGCTCGTACGCGTCGACCGCCTTCTGGATATCGCCGGTGAAGTCAAAGACGGAAGCCCCGCTCTCCACGCCCAGCATTGCTTTGCAGGAGCGCACAAACTCCGTCCATTTCTCACCGTAGAGGCGATCCTCTTCCCGGAAGGAGATGTCGAGTGTGAGCCCATCGTTCGTTGCCTGCTCGCGGAATGCTCGACCAATCTCATACTTTTCTTGGCCGAGTTCGCCAAGCCATGCCGGCACCTTTCTGGCTCGGTATCCAACATCGATCCGGCGCTCTTCGTAAGGCTCGACGTCAAGCTCAAGCAGGTGCTCCGGGACGTAGCCCGTGAGCACGTTTACCTTGGTCACAGCAGGAAGCCGTCCGGCCGGGTAGACTTTCTCGATCTCCTGTTCGGGAACGCACGTGAAGAGGACGTCGATCCCGATTTCCTGCATTGCCGCAATCGTCGCGTCAACGAAACGATACTCGTCCTGGATAAAGATTGCCTTTAGTCCGCGAAAGTTCGCGAGCGCCTTGCGCGTGCGAGAGGTCACGTAACTGTCGTTGCAGGCGATCAGAGAGTAGTGAACGATCACCGCGTCGAAATGATCTAGATCGAGCCGCGGCGGCAGATCACCAAAGATCGAGATCATTCTGATCCGGTGGCGGGAGCACTCAATCAGAGAGTCGATGTGTTGACGCACGGTCGCAGCACCGTCCTCGCGGTAGTCGCAGAGAAGCAGTATCTCTCGCCTCATGAGGCGATGCACCTTGCGCGCACGGAGACATTCGGGGCCGCCGACAAAATCATCGCCCGCGACTTGAATCCGCCAGGCAGCAACTTCCGCACGAATTCACCACGATCATTTCCCGATCTATCGTATCGATGGAACAATCTCTCAGGCACTTTCTGCAACTTCACAAGGCGAGCAAGGCGTCGCCTCTGGCGACCCTTCCGGCCCATACTAGATGCCCAGATGGCGCCGCACTCGCTTTCGAAGAGGCGTAGGGAGCCACTTATAGGCCCAAAAGGCGAAAGGATAGTGCTTGGCAAGCCGTTCCGATCTCGGAACAGCCGTCTTGTGCCGAAGTTCCGCCCCCCCTTGGGCCGAAATGTTGTGCTGAAGCTCGGTCGTCCCTGGCTCTGTCGTCCCTTGGGTTGAGTTCCTGAACAGCGTTACGGCATCCACCGGCAGATCGGTCGCCATCTCTTGCACCACTGTTCCTTGCACGACAGCCGCGTTCGAATTGAGTTGCGTTCTAGCCCGAAATTCAACCCAACGCGGATCAACGCGCTTCGGAAACTCTTCCTCAATGGTTTCTTCAATCATCCGGCCGAATGCCTGGTAGCCGTATTTCTCCGGCCTTATCAAGTGCCTATAGGCGCGATCGGCCATGGCGGCCAGGTATTCAGTATCGCCAACTTTTGAGAGCACGTCGTCGACGTTCGAAAAATCCTTTTCGAGTGGCAAATAGTGGGCATCAGCTTCCATCGCGCCGGAATAATTTCCTCGGAACAGAATCATTGGAGTCATCATCATGGCCGTCTCGAAAGCGCGGGGAGATATCTGGCCCATGTCAAATGATGCCTCGATGGGACGTGTCACGTCCTCGAACTCCTCATATGTCGCTTTGCGGCGCTGCGCTGCCTCAAATTGCTCAATCGTTTTCTCGAACTCCCCGTCGAAATCGAACAAATTCGATCCGCTTTCACATCCCAGCATGGTGCGGCTGGCCCCGAGGAATTCAAACCACGCCGTTCCATAGATCCGGCTTGCATCATCCATTGCAATATCGTGCGGAATATTGCGCGCGCTGCAAAGCTCCGCCATACGACGGCCGATCTCGTATTTATCGAAACCGAGCCGTCCGTACTTCGGCCCGAGGTTGCGGCCGCGATAAGCAACGGAGACCCGGCGCTCATCGAGCGGCACAATCAAGGGACGGCGGTCCAGGAGACCTTCCGGCAGATAGCCGGTCAGAGCATTCACAATTCTGAGCCCCGGAAGCTCAGATGCTGGATAAGCGAGATGCCAGAAATCGCCAGGCACAGGCGTAATCAAGACATGAAAGCCGAGCCGCCTCAATTCTTGATGGAGCCGGGCCGTACGGTCATAATCGTCCTGCACGGAGATTATCTTCAGGCCTCGGAAATTCAGCAGCGCCTGTTTGTAGCTCTCACTCACATAGTCGTCCAAGATCAGCCGACAACAATAGCTGTGGAAGAGGACGTCGTATTCGTTCAGATCGAAGTTCACCTGTGCGCCACCCGTCACGTGAACGTAATCGACATCGAACTTCGTAAACTTCTTCAAAGACAGCAGATACTCCATCGTGGTCGACACGTAGGTCGACGAGCTTGAATAAGCCACGAGGATTCGCTTGGGAGTTGTGTTGACCATTACGGTCCGCCTGATGTCATGCAAAAAGAAAGGAAGGAGCGAGCCAGGAATTCACTTGTCACATTGCAGCAAAACGGATGCGCAATCAGGCCGGCCGACGGACTGCCGGAGGCACCTGGCTATTCAAAACCGCTAACCTTGAGAGCGCGGCAGGCGGCTGGCAAAGTCACGCAGCCTTCGTAGAGCCATATCTGCGGTAGGACGCGCCCAACCTGGCAATCGACGGTAGACTCTGCGCGCAAGCGAGCCACTCCTGAACACCGGCAGCGGAACACCCCAAGATGACTTTGTCGCAGCAAGATCCTTAACAAACCGAGATCGCACGCGTTGCGGGGCATCACGCAGGCCGTCGCTCGAAATCGGCCAGTTCGTCAGCCCCCCAAAGTAGCAACCATCATAGTCCGGGCTTGAAGACATCTCGATCGGTGTTCTTCCTGCTACGGGCAAGACGCAGTCCAGATGCTCGTCAAAACGTGCAACAAAAGCTTTATAGGACCAGCGACCAGACGAAATAATATCGCGGTAGGTGCGATCAACCATTTCTTCCAATTGATCGAGCCTTGAAAGCCGCTCGATGACGGATTCCAGATTCGAAAAATCCTTCTTCAGAGGCAGATAGTGGACGTCGGGTTGAAGCAATCCACTGTACTCTCCTTCAAACAATATCAGCGCCGATTTCGTCGCGGCCGCCTCGAATACACGAGGCGATATCTGATTCATCCGAATTTCGCTTTCATGCGAAGCCAGATAGCGTTCTCGTATCTGCTCGTATGTGAGCCACGGATTTTCTGCAAGCGCGGCCTGGACCTGACGCCCGATGCTTCCGTCATCGTCGAAAACGTTCGATCCGCTTTCGCTGCCTAGAACCGCCCTGCAGTTTGAAAGAAAATCGTACCAGGCATCGCCATAAATGCGCTGGTCTTCCTCGACTTCGATGTCGTGCGGAATGCCCCTTGTTTGGCACTCCTGACGCATTCGGTAGCCAATCATGTACTTGTCTTTGGCCAGATCGCCGAATCTAAACGGCAACGGCCTGCCTCGATACCCAATATGGATCGGACGCTCGCTAAGCGGCTTATAGCCCCCCATCCTCTCGAGCCGCTCGGGTACATATCCGGTCAGATTGGTCAAAAACCTCACGCGTTTGAAACGACTTGAGGGGTATATTTTTTCCGATTGACCATCGGGGATGCAGGTAAACACCGTATCGATGTTGAGCGTCTCTATCCACCGACGGGCGCGCTCGGTGTACTCGTACTCGTCCTGGATAAACAGCACTCGATGTGCACGAGCGCCGGAAACTGCAGCAGCGACCTGCGGCGAAATGTGCTGCTCCAGGGAAAGACGTACAGAGTAGTGAATCACAACGACATCGAAGCTCGCCATGTCGTACAAGCAGTCGACGGCATCGACAGCGGTCGCGTAGTGCACATCGTTTTGAGAATACGCTCCGAACGAACTGATGTGCTCCATCACGGTCGAGGTAAAGAGGGCATGGGGCGAATACAAGACGAGTATCGACAACCGCCGACCGCCGGTCTGGGACTTCGATTTTGTAAGAGGTTCTTCCTGCAAAGTAGCAAACTTGCCGCTATGATCTTGTGATTGAGCGGCCAGCCGCCCTCCTGTCCCTGGTTCTCGATCAGGCATTGTTTCGGCCACTCTCAGTCTCCTTGGCAAACTGCCGTGGAGTTCAGCAAACGCGAAAGCTCAGGCCAGCGCTGTCGAACGATTGTCCGCCGCGAACGCTGAACGAGCCACGAAGGATGCATTGGCCCACACGAACGACGGCTTGGTAAATACTCACTAGAAGCCAAGGTGCTTCCGAAGAATTCTAAGTCGCTCTCTGAAGCTCACGGCCCAACGTACTTTATGCATCCACTCATTAGTCGGGTATTCGCGATGCGCTTTGAGCGGCGCCACCAGCAGTTCGCCAAACTCGGCTTCCGACAGTTCGAGTTTCTTCAAGACGAACGCCCGATCCTTCGCGATATCCTCGGCAAAGTAGGATGGTTGCTGAAGTTCGGCGAGGGCCTGGTCTCTCGTCATCTCTCCCGATGCCACCAGGCTAGCCAGGTGAGCGCGCCGTTTGTCGAACCCGAAACGCGTCGGCAAATAGTACCCTTGGAAGAATTTTGTGAACCGCGATTCGTAGTGCTTGCCCCCGTAATAGCGCCAGCCAAATCGCCGCTCGAGTTCCTCAATTGCAGACCGTTTGCTGAAAGGCATAAGATCAAGCGGCGCCACGATCTTCAGGCCAAGAAGTTTTGGAAGGTAGTAGTTGAAGTACCAAAAACCCATCATGGGGAATTTGCTCAACCGTCGCTTTCCGAACCGCCGGTGAATTGCCCGAATATGGGTCAGGTCGCCTGCGCTATAGCCCCAAGCGCTCGGTAGAATGGACTCCGTCGCGTAATTGCTCCCCGTCAAAACAAAGGGAATCCGCTGGCGCGCGGTCTCCTTGTACAGTGCCGCCAGGAAGGCATGATCTTGCGGTATGTCTTGATTGGGTACGCCTGCCCGCAGGAACGCGACCTGCAAATCCTTCATCTCTTCCCAGTCGACCACAACAGTGTGCAGATCAATTCCGAGCTTTGTGATCATCAGCTCGATGTTTCTTACGGCGAGTTCGCTGTTCCATCCTGCGTCGACATGAATAGCGAGGATCCTCAAGCCCCATTCCTCATGAGCCTTCATCAGGAGGTAAGAGCTGTCGACCCCGCCGCTGACGCCCAGAACGCAGTCGTACGCCTTTCCCTGCCCTCGCTGTTTCATTTCAGAGATAAGAGCGTTTAACTTTTTTTCTCCGCGCTCATCGGGGAGCCAGTAATTGTCCCTGCGATCCATGATCAATTTGCAATGATTGCAAATTCCGGACTCGTCAAAGATTATGTTCTCATCCGTCGTGTCCATTACGCATCGGACACAGATCTGATACCGCACGTTGCTATTCATCATCGTCCACTTGATAGAGGTCAATCCAACTCACCGGCAGCCGCTACAGAGCGCACACCAACCGGGATATAGCCTGGATAGGCACGGAACTTTCGATATCGTCAGAACATCCGCTCCAACTTCTCGCGTTCCGGATAGGTAATCAATACGGCACGATGCTTTCCGTGCAACACAAACAAGCTGCCGGCCGCCACGGCAGAGGCGCCCACGTCTATTGCGCGCTTTAAGTCTTCGACTGACGACGCCCCACCGCAAGCGACGACTGGAACGTCGACATGCTGCGAGACGGAGCGTATCAAAGCATCATCGTAGCCCGCTCGTGTCCCATCTCGGTCGACGTCGTTCAAAAATAGCTCGCCAGCCCCGTGCTCCACACATTGCTTGGCGAACTGTAACGGCTCAAGGCTCAAGGGTTTCTTGTTTCGGGGGTCGAACACGCAATAAGCTCCGAATAGCTTTCTCTTTATGTTGATCGATACCACCACACTTTGACTTCCGAACTCGTCGGCAACAGAGGAAATCAACCCGGGATTCTCAAGCGCCGCAGTGCTCAAGATGACTTTTTCAGCGCCGTTCCGGAGAACGCGACGCACCTGATCCAGGTTATGCAGGCCGCCTCCATAGGCAAAAGGCATGAAGCATTCAGATGCGATCGAACTAATCAAATCGTAGTCTATTTCGCTTCGCTCTCTTGAGGCGCAAATATCCAGAAAAATGAGTTCGTCGACCTCTTTCTCGTTAAAAATCCGGACCGCGTTGAGCGGATCGCCAACGTACTTGGGATCGGTAAACTTGGTGGTTTTGACGAGACGACCATGCTCAATAAGCAGGCACGGAATGATGCGCGGGATTTCCTTCAAGCTTTTTTCCGCCCCTCGTTCGACGGAGCTCCCAATTCTTTCAAGTATTGCCTGAAGAACTGAAAGCCAAATTTGTGACTCTTCTCGGGATGAAACTGAACCGCGAGTATGTTTTCTTGAGAAACCGCCGCAACAACAGGTCCACCATAGTCGAGCGTACCTACGATCACTTCCTTGTCTGACGGCACAAAATGGTAGGAATGCGCGAAGTAGAATCGTGGCCTATTGCCGACTTCCGTCCAGATACCAGCCGACCCAACATCGATAGAACGCCAACCCAGATGAGGGACCTTGAGCTTCGCTTCAGGATCGGGCCGAAGCCTCTGCACGTCGCCTTTGATCCAACCGAGACCAGGCTCACGCCCCTCTTCACTGCGATCCGCCAACAGTTGTAGGCCAACACAAATTCCCAAGAGCGGGATTCGATCCGTATGCACCCGTCTTTCAATAACGCTCAGCAACCCCGAACCGCGCAAGGCACCGACGCACGCGTCAAAGGCTCCGACGCCCGGCAAAATAAGCGCTGTCGCTTCTCGCAACGTCTCCGCACTGTCGGTTATCACGGCATTGCCGCCGACGTGTTCAATCATGTTCCGGATTGAACCGAGGTTTCCGATGCCGTAGTTGATGATCGCGATCATCGATTAGCCGCGAATTTCGTTGTTCAGCCAGGGAGCCGCGCGCGAGATCAGCCGCCGAGCGCGCTGCTTAACGCCGACATTCAGGCCACGCAGCCATTGGGCCGTACTCGTGCCGGCGGGCTGGCCAAGACGCGCGTTGGCGGCTTTGTGCTCCTCCCGCGCACGCTCATACGTCTCATCTATTCCGAAGATTTCTGCGTTTTGAGCAAGCCCGGGAGACAGCTGGAGGGTCTCCGATAATACCTGCTCCGCAAACGCACTGTAGGAGTACTTTCCGGATTGCACGATGTCCCGGTAGGCACGCCCAACGATCTCAGATCTATGAGTGTCCTGCTTCACGAGTGACATAATCTCCGCGAGATTACTGAAGTCGCGCTTCAATGGCAGGTAATGGACCCATGGCTCCAATACGCCATTATAGTCTCCCTCAATCAACACCTGACATGTGCCCGTCGCACACGCTTCGAGATGTCGGGGCGACAATGCAAATAGGGCAAACGTCCCATCCATCCCCGGAAAACACTGAGATTCAATCTCCTCCAGGCTGGAGGCTGGATGTTTCTCCACATAATCAAGCGTGCGAATTCGAATGGTGCCATCCCAATCCAGGATGCTGGCGCCGCCCTCAAGGCCAATTGTGTACTTGCAGCGCAACAGAAAATCGTACCACGCGTCGCCCATAAATACGTCTTCCGGCCGGGACGAAATATCCGTTCGAATACCTGTCCCTCGGGCATGCGCCTCGACACGATCTCCTATCTCGATCTTGAGGATGCCATGTCGTCCGAGCCAAGAGGCTTGCCGCCAGTTTCTTCCGCCCGCCCGATAGCCGATGTCGATATCCCGAGCGTCACGACGCCCGGCTTGCAGCGCGTCGATCTTCCGCAGAGTTTGTTGCTCAAGGTATCCAGTAAGGACCGTATAAAACTGCACTCTCTGCCTATCGACGAGCGGATAGATCTTCGGCCATTCGCTTGCGGGAGCAACTGAGAAAACCGCTCTGACATCGTAGGAATTAATGAAGTCGCACAACAAATCGGCGGAGATAAATTCGTCCTGGGGAACGGCAATCTTGATTGCCGGCGAATCACGCAAGAATTCAATCTGGCTACAAAGCCGGTTAAAGAGCGCAGGCCCTCCCCATCTGCCGCAAAAGAAAAGGTCATGAAAAACGATAATGTCGAAGGAAATATTCTTCGCGTAATCCGGCAGATCTTTGTGCTCCAGATTTAGGTAAAAGACGCGATGCTGGGGCAAATGCCGCTCGAAACAGTACAAATGATCGTACGTTGCGATGCGCATCGTGGGCGCATTGTGCCAATAAACGACTAGAATATTCAGCTTTCGGTCTTGCATCGCAGACCTATTCATGGACTTACCTTCAAAACCTTTTTCAGGATGTTTTTGACAGGTCGCGGCACTTTCGACCGAACCCCATTGACAATGGCTTCCTCGATCCGGGACATCCGCTCGGCTAGCAGGCTACGGATGCTCACTTGGCGAGGCGGATTGGGCGCGCTGGGCGCGTATAGTCGCGCCAGCTCTTCCGGGCTCTGCATGGCGGAGGCCAGTCCGCGTAGTTCCAGTCCGGGAGCGCTGATGCCGAGGTCCCGCTTCAGGTGCGACGTGACCAGTTCAAACACGGCATCGAACTTGCGATCATAATCATGTGCCAGGCATTGCTGCCGCATGATCAGCTGGTCGTTGTCACCAAGAACCCGCCGGTCAACTCGCTTGACACCGTCAACGAACTCATCCCTTCCCGATGCCATGAGAAGCCCCGGCCCCGTTTCGGTTCTGAGTGCACTGAGATCAGTCGACACGACCGGAAGGCCGGCCGACTGCATCTCGAACGCTTTCAGGGGAAAGGTGTTGTCTACCAGAATTGGGTCACTCTTGTAGGGTATCAGCCCAACGTGGGCGGCCGCAAAGATCCCGGGTAGCCGTTCGACGTCAACGGCTCCCTGATAGCTAACATTCTTGCGAGAAACGAGCAGTTTCCAACGCGCAGCGTCGGGGGTTTCAGCAATTCCGGAAATCGGGCCGAAGAAGACAAAGTTCGTCGTGGGGTTGGCTGCGGCTGCGGCATCGAGCAATTCAAAGTCGAGCCTGTTGTTGATGTTTCCGGCATAGACTGCGGTTTTCTCCCAACCTTCGCCAAGTCGTACCACGGTCGCATCGCGCTCACGCGTATTGTAGAATGCGAAGTCGCAGCCATTGGTTACGGCTGTCGCTACGTCCTTCGCGAACGGACGATGCGACGCAACGACGCCTTCGCTGACACCGATGACCAGATCCGAGATCGCCAACAGGCGCTTAAGCCGCTCAATGAAGCCTTTGGTCAAACGCTCGAAATAGAAATAGTTCTCGGTCGCGTGAAAAACACGCATGGACGCCGGCAAGATTTCCGAAGCAAACAGATAATCCGGATTATAGGTCCACAGAATCGGCCGCGAGTAACCGTGGGCGGCCATATCGTCGTGAAGCTGCCTTGCTTGCAGGATGCCTGTCGTCAGCGTGCAGAGTGGCGGGTACGCCGCACGGACATGCAAAATGCGTGCATTTGGAATGCGAGGCTCGGCCAGGGAAACCGATGGCTCGTCGTCCTTCATCAGGACCGGCTGCACCAGTACAACCGGCAAGTGTCGCGCCCAGCGCGAGGCATAATGCCATCGATTGCTGCGCATCTCCCACGGCCAGCTGTCATACATCAGGAAATACATGCAGTCTGCCCTGCCATCGCCAAAAGCCGGTGGAGCAACAGCGGTCGCACTCATGCTAGGCAATCCCCTTGAGCCGGCCCTCGATCGCGGCGCCGACGAGGTTGCGGTGAAAGGCGGGATCCGAAATCGGCCGCTCGGGATGCCACATGACGCCGAACCAGGGCAGCCGACCATGATGCGCAGCCTCGACCGTGCCGTCGGGCGCAGTCCCCAGCGCGACGAGGTCCTTAGCCAGTCCGCCGCTCTGAATTGCCCAATTATGGAAGCTGTTGACCGAGCCGACACCCTGCAGGTATTCGCCGCGAATTGGGTGCGATGTGGCAACATGATCATGGGCCGGCACGAGCGTTCCTCCCAAGTGAAGATTGAGCATCTGAAGACCCCGACAAACAGCGAGCAGCGGTTTACTTCGATGCTGGCAGTACGCAATCGCTGCCTCTTCCAATCGGTCTCGTTCGGGCGCGGGATTTACTGCGCCAGGCAAGGTCGCAACGTCATTGCCGCCGGTGAGTATCACTGCGTCAGGGGCCAGCGCAGCAAGGTACTCGTCCGCTGACCCTACATTGTTCGACAACGCAAGCGGAATGTGGCCGAGTTGTTCCATCATTGCAGCCCACGCCTGATCCAGTGCATCGCGTCGCTCACCAGTTTGCGAAACGTCTACGCGTTGCGTCAAAGCGACCACGAGGCGTTTTGTCATGGGCGGGCCACCGCGCTCAACCGCCGCTCGCGACAGTTGAGTTCCACCAGTGTCGCATCGACCAGCTCCTTGTAGCGCGATTCTCCGATGCCGATGGCTGCCGGCAAACCGAACTCGGCCGAACGAATTGCCATATGCGAATTGGCACCGCCGTACATTGTAACAAGGCCGACAATACGATGGCCGAATATCCAGTCAAATCCCGGATCGGCGCGTGGCACAATGACGATCTTGCCGGCAAGATCGCCTGCCGCATCGTCGTCGCGCAGTGCGATCCCGGGCGCCGTTACGCTCTTGCCAGTCACGAAATTCGGTTGGGTTTGTTGATGCTCGAAGCTGTAAAGATCGCCCGCGCGACAGATCAGCGTCGGCAACTCGACGAAGCAAGCCAGTTGGGATTCTTCAGCTCCCGCGTCTGCTCGCGTGCGCAGTTGCTCCGCGTCGGCCCCAATACCGCGCGAGAAAGCCACGAGATCCGACAATTCGAGATTGGCGAGTTGCTCGCGCGACATTCCGATCGAGACACCCCAATTCGAAATGATATTCAGTGCTTCCGACAAAGCGCGCGTAAAGACAAACTTCGAAAGTTCGCGGCCCTGGATGGATTCGCGGAAGAACGCGTCTAACGTGTCCATCTCGACGTCAATTCCCGCAGCGCGCAGCCGGCTGGTAAGCGCGTTCGCTTCTGCAAGCGTCCAGATATGTTCGACATGCGGTTTGACTTTAGCGACATCGACAATCGGCTTCAAAAATCGATCTGGCATCTCGGCATAACACGCAGAAGCAATGTCGTAGGTGCCAGGACGCAAATGACCGTAGCGGCCGGCGAACTCCGCAAAAGTGAGGTTCCCGGATCTCACGGCGACGGCATCTGACACGAAATCCTGGCTCACGGTGCTGATCGACTGTAGGAAATTTTCGACACGTTCATGCGACAGCACCTGCTCTCGAACCGCACTGCGCAGCAATGTCATCGCGACAAACGCGCCGCGCGCGAGATGCGCGAACGGCAACGTGCCGTGCTCGCTGCATAAATCGATCAGCGCGAGAGCGCATGATAAATCGTTCTTCTGCGCCCCCTCATCCAGACGCTTGTCGAGCAACGATGAGAATGTCAAAGAGCCTTGGAGGTCACCATGTGCGCGACGAATGCCGGAAGCAGTGATATCTGCCAGGGCCGGCGCCATCGCGGCAAATCGCTCTCGACGATGACCGGCCTCATCAGCCAGTCGGGCGAGCTTCGCGTCAAGGTCAAAGGACCAAGCCGTCGGCACGACCTCGAATTCGACCTTGTCATGTAACTCCGGGTTACGCTCAAGGCGATCCAAACAGGCGTTGACAAGGTCCTTCGTCGTGCCCTCGTCGATGACCGCGGGGACGAAGGAGTTGAAGCTCGCTCGTACGTCTACATAGGCGTGACCGGCAAATCGTCGGACCAGCGGCCAACGTCCGACATTTCGATAGCCATATTCGGCGCGCTGCCTGGCCCATACCTCGTCAGTGATCAAACGTCGGTAGAGATCGAATGCGAGGCGGCCGGGACGGATTCCGATGATCTCTGCCGGGTTCCAGTCCGGCATCACGCCCCAGATCGTCCTGTCGCCAACCTGCGAGGGCGGCAAAGTCGCCAGTTCCTTCATCTGGCTTTCGACGAAGCTCAATGCCTCCATCACCTGCCCGTCCGTCTCGCTGGTGCGTTCATGAGCGATAACCAGGGGCCTGACCTGGAGGACAAAGACACGGCCGGCTTGGTCTACCGCAAACTCCAGGTCTAGCGTGTCATTGTCGGAAATATCTTCGATCTCACGCGTCGCCTCGACCAGATCCGCAATGAACCGCGGAACGCCGGAAACCACTGTCGACGCGCCACGGTACAATACGAGAGTCCGCTGGTCTTGCGCCCGGCCGCTCGTTACATCGTCGGTGCGGTCGCCTTCAGTCCAAGCCACCGTAATGTACGGGCCGCCAATGCGACCGGTACGCGTCAGCACGACCCCGCTCGCGCGAACGTTGCCCACCATCCGCTGGACCAGCACCTGATTGGCCGCATCGTGACCGTCGTACGATCCAATCACCTGTGCGATGGCCTCACGCAAGGCTTCCTCATTGCCCTGAACATCGAGCTTGCTTTTGAACCTGCCGGCATTGCTGCTCGCGAAACTGTCCTCCGCCAAGGCGCTCGAACGGACCGCGAAGGGCCCTGTCCCGAGCGAACTTATTTGCTGCAGACACGCCTGGTCATCATCGTTCCAGCGGCCAACATCGATTCGAACCTGCTCCAGGATTATCGAGTGGCTGATACGTTCGCGCAGGCGTTCGAGCGTCTCCGCCTTGGTACCGAACAGGAACCGCGTGAGGTCACGATCATCGTCGAGATCCGACCAGCATCCATGCCCGTCGACAAGGTGGACGTTGTGGCCATCGGCGATCAGCGCGCCCACAATCGCCGATAAGTGCCCCTGTCTCAACGCCGGGTCGGCCGACACCTTCATGGTTCGCAGCGCTGGCATCATGTGAGCCGGGAACTTCACTGCGCCGATGAATTCAGCCCGCCGCCCCGGCCCGGCCACCCCGACACCAATCGCACGACCTTCGTCGATCCGTATCGCCTCGCGCTCCGTGCGACGGATCCCGGTCTCGTGCTCCGGCTGACTATCAATGGCAACGACGATCGCATAGTCCGGAGCATCGGCCATCTTGCGCGCGAGCTCAGGCCGCAAGACGATATCGCTGTAACAAACGTAGCAGTCCCGGTCCTCCTCGATCGGCGCGGCGAGCAACGACCCCGCAGCGCCGGTCTCGTTCCAGGCCGAATTCAGAACGAAGTCGACGCCGGGAAAGGCCTCCAAGACGCTCTGCATTTCATAGCCGCCAACGAATACGGTGCCTCCCACCAATTTCTTGAACGCATGCAGAATCCAATCCAGCGTCTTGCGATCCCTGCCGACGACCCGAAGCGCGCTATGCTTGCGCCCGACGGACGGACGTCCGGCGCCAAGAATGATCAAGCGCGCCTCGCGCGCTTTTGCCGTTGTCAAGATGCTTGTGTGCATGATTGTGAGGGCGCTGTGTCGAGCTGTGTCAGAACACGTCGCCACATCGCCGGATGCATCCAGTAATATGACATGCCTTCTGTCGGCTCCTGCCGTCGCCCTGTCAGTCGGCGCAAATCACCGTCGACGTGCTTTACGACGTCGACGAACAATTGTGCCCGCAGATGAGGATCGAACGCGTGCAAAACCGCACGATAGGCGGTGGGAGCATCCCGCTCCACCGCGGACCGAATTCCATCGAATGCCGGTCGATCGAAATCGCGCGTCATGATCACGTCACCTGTGTCGATGCCTTGATTCATGAAGAAGCAACTGGCGCCGGGACGCCCCCGTATCAGAAGCGACCAGAACAACCCATCCGAACCACGCACCTCGGGAACAACACCCGGATGGATATGGAGAAAGCGAATCGAAGGGTCATTCAACAGCGCAGGAGGTACGCGTCCTCCGTCAGTATAAAGAAAGATCTTGCATGATTGGCGGCGCAAGGTCCGGTGCAAGCCGGCATCATTGTAGTCTACCGCGGTGACGCGCTGGAGTTTGTCGCAGTAAGCCGAATGATCGAACTCGACGGAATAATCGATAGGCCGCGGCACGTTCGCCTGGACACGACGGCAAAGAGCCCAAAACTCGTCATCACCCGTCACCGCTGGCGAGCGGAGGCGTTGCAACCAAAGCCACGCCAGCCTTTCGCCAAACTTCTTCCGCAAGCTCGCATAGCGCGGAACGTAGCCAACGAAGTCGACCAGCAACACTTTTGACGGACGGAACCCCGCCTCCTTGAGATAAGTGAGATAAGTGCGGCTCGTCGGGCAATGCCGCGCCGCCACAACAGTTAGCGAAAGACTACGCATGCGACAGCGTCATGCCTTCCGCGAGGCGCTCCGCCCATGCCTTCAACGAGGGCGATGATACGATTTCTGGCGCCAGCAATATTCCGTCCAGCATCTTGAACGCTGCATTAAGACAAGTCCATTCGCGGTCGGCTTCGGCAAGAGCTAACAACTGTGCGCACAGAAGCGTGGCATATTGCGGCGCAGCGACGATCCCGTCTCCGGGCTGACGCCAGTCCCGGTCGTAAAAGGCAAGCAGCCGCCGCGTCAATTCGACCTTCCGGCGCAGGCGGTCGAAGGTTGCGCGGTGTTTGACGATGTCCTCCAATTCCCGCTGCTCCGCCAGGAAGCACTCGACGGAGAAGAATTCATCTGCTGCCCGTGGCGCTGGCAGATCCGACACGAATTGGGACACCTTCATCATAGTCGATCGTCGTAATAGCCGCTCAACGTGCCCTTGCCGGCCAGACCCTCGTAACGCTCCAGGTCGGCAAGCTGGTCGATCTCCAGCCAGCCCCCGTCGATAAAGGCGGCACCAACGTCGAAACCAGCATCGATGAGCGCTTGAATGAAGGACGTCATGAACATGTTGGAGCGATCGCGCCCGTCATAGGGCCCCTCCGGGGGCAGACGGTGATGAAACTCCACAACCTTCGGCGCGACCCTGGCGGCCACCCGAAACAGCCCAATATATTGTCCTTGGACGTCGTCATATGACTTTGGCTTCTTGCCCAGTTCTTCGATGCGGCCGTTCGAGGCGATGCGCATCGTCTCTGCGTCTGACAGAGGATCGTCCATGCGCAATTCCCACAGGTCACGCCATCGACGATCTACCGCCACCGAAATTTCGTGACGATTTGCTAGCACGCTCTCGAGCACGCGGCGTTCATAGACGATGTCGCCATAGCTAACGAGGACATCCCTCGTACCATCGAACAATGCGCTCGCTCGCATGAGCGAGGCGACCATATTGGTCGAGCGGTATTCCTCATTCATGAATCGCCGCAACGGATATACCGCAGGGTCAACGCTTTCCGGCGCATGGCCAAGCACGATCGAAACATCGTCAATGCCGCAATCCCTGAAGACCTCAAGTTGCCTGTCGAGCAGCGAACGGCCGGCAAGCGAGACCATGCATTTGGGCCGCGTGTCCGTTATCGGGCGCAGACGGGCACCAAAACCCGCAGCAAGGATGACGGCAGACGTCATGGCGACACCGTGGCTCGAGGTTGCAGGCCGCGCCGACCGAGCCCTTCAATCGCGTCGCATGCGGCTTTGGCGACCGACGGCCGACGAAAGACGATGCCCGGGAGCGCGGCTTCAATTCGGCTCTCCCAACTCGCAAGATCCTGCAGCAACCGGCCGGCCGCGGCCGCGCATGCCGGAGCAAGCGCCGGTACGACAACCCCGACCTCTTCGCGGGCACGCAACTCGATAGGCGCAAGACCCAGATCCTGCCAGGTGGAGTTGTTTACCTTTCGTGGAACGTCCACAAACAGTATCGGCCTCCTGCGCATCAGTGCGTATTCAAACGCCGTGCCGGAATAATCGGTTATGAAAACGTCGGCTTCATTCATGGAGACTGGCAATTCAGTCGGCAATTCGACTTTGAAATCCTGCCCTTTGAACGTCTCAATCATCTCGAGATACGCCGGGTCCTGGTTTTCGACCTGCATCGGGTGTGCGCGCAGTGTCACTCGGTACTGCTTCAACAGCTCTCGCGTTAGCTCCCGCCCCAGACGCGGCAGGAGACTCTCCGGCCCCCAGGAAGGTGCCAACAGCACATGCGGCTTTCTCCCGGTCTGGCCGGGCAGCTCCGAAGCTGGCAAGACGTCCGCCTTGCCGTACCCGATCGCTCTGCTTTGACGGCCGACGAGATTCCGTCTTCGCGCCAGAGCCTCGAATTCGGCAATGTGATGAGGCCCGGCGGCGAACAGCACGTCGTAGCCGTCGAATGCGTCGACGGGATACGCCATATGGAGGCTGACCAGCGAGTGCGGCATGTGGATACGGTAGCTTGTAGCGACATCGAACCAGTCCGCCGGTATCCCGCTGGAGGCCGTCACTGCGATCGGAGCGCTGATCGTCCGCAACGCAAGCGGTGCGATCGAGGACACGACTGTAACTCCCATCGCCTGGTAACGCGCGATGTCGGTGGCGGGCGCCGGGCCGGTGATGGCGAACACAACATTCCAGCCTCGCCTGCGGCTTTCCCAAATGGTGGAACGAATCCATACCTCATCAACCCATGAGGCGGCATAGAACAATATGTCCGTAGATGGCGGTCGCTTGAACCAGCGTAGCACCGATTTGAGCACAGACGTCAGGCCCCGTCCGAGACGACTTCAAATACGCTGCATGATGTAGAGTTCGCGCGTACCGGCGTCCGTCTTCTTGTAGACCCCGTCAAATCGAAAGAGCCTGTCCTTGACGCTGGCCATCCCTTCGTAGAACTCGGCGCTACCGACGTCATTACAATGGGTTTCGAATACCAGCGTCCCACCGGGGCGAAGCAGCGAAGCCATTCGCTCCATATGATCGACAATGCTTACGCGATAATTGTGATCGTCGGTCCAGTGAGTAGCGAATGACAGAACGGTATCGAACGGGGCTGGGGGTCGATATTCGACGAGATTTCCAGCCGAGAGGTGGACCGAGTCATCGACTCGCAGATGCTTCGCTACCAACTGACCGACTTCGATCATGTAGGGATTGATATCTATGCCGTGTGCAGAGGCGCCAATTCGGTAGGCGGCCAGCACAGCGATGAAACCGCAATTGCATCCGATATCGAGGACGGACTCATTCGGCTTGATCCAGCGCCGCAATTCGTAATCGTCAAAACGATAGTCGGACATTCTATCGCCGAGCACGCCGGCGATGGCCAATCCCTGATAAGGAAGATCGTGAAAATACTTGAAGCTGGCCGCATCAGCTTTATAGCGCCGCAAGACGTCGTCAATCTTGCGCTGAAGCGCAAGCTGATCACGCATGGGATCGGGTGTATCGCCGTCCTTGTCGGAATAATACAACGCCATAACGCCATCACGCGCGTGCGACGTCAGCCTGATCGCAAGGCCGTGCATAACGGCGGCCAGTCGGACGACCTTCCCATGCACCTTCGGTCGAAGGCTAAGTTTGGCTCTGTAATTCTTTGGAATCATGCTGCTTGCTAGACCGCTCTGGCCGAAAGATTGGTTGATGCGCTCTTTAAACTCGGGGAATACGTCTTCCAAAGTCCGCCTTCAGAAAGAAGTAACCACTCATTCAATCCTATCCAGCGCCACAAATCCCAATGCCGCGGGGCAAGACCATCCTGGAGGTCGTTCCACATGCCGGTCATCTTTGCTCGGTCGTATGCCTTCAGTTTCGTTATCGGCCCCTCAAAAAGCCGCTCACGACACCAATTCTTGAGCGGACCTCGCATCCAGACGTCAAAGGGAGCCGCAAACCCCATCTTATCGACTCGCCACCGAATTTGCTCCGGCAAATAATCCTTCGTCGCGGATCGCAAGATGTGTTTGTGCCATCCGTTATGCAGCAGCGCATCATCGGGAAGCCCGATGCACCAATCGACGAAATTGTAATCGAGAAACGGAAAGCGTGCCTCTACGCCGAATGCCATCGCATTGCGGTCGGCCGAGTTAAGCTGCTCGGGCAAGACAGAGTACTGTAAACCATGCGCGAGCAGATGCCGGAACGTGTTTCCACCTTTCGACGACGGCACTCCCGATCGGGCCGGTTCATCCGGGTCCATACCCTCGCGCCACTGCCTAACCCCCCAATTCGCCAATTCCGCAACCGAAAAGCCAATCCGTCGTGACCCATTTTCATACTTGGCGGCTTCTCGCTTTAGCTTCCATGCCCACATCAGCGTTTCTTTAGCAGCGTGTGCATATCGCCCCTGCTTCAGCCAATCGAATTGCGCCATTTGAAAGTAATACTGGTAGCCGCCAAGAAGCTCGTCAGCCCCTTGTCCGTTTAGCACGACAATGTCGCCGCTCTGACGAACCAGCCGCATCAGACACCATTCCAGATAGGTCGATGCCGAAACGTTTGGTTCTTCATGGTGCCAATGAAGCAGCTGGCATTCCTCGATCAACCGCGTCGGATCAACACTGAGGGGTCGAGGATCTCCGCCGCTGTGCTGGTTGACGAGATCTATAAAATGGCCTTCCGATATCTCCGGGTCGTCGTCGAACCTGATGGAGTATGTTTTGCCCGGATACCGCCCGTTCTCGCTGTTCTTGGCGGTAAATCCGACGAGCGCCGACGAATCAAGACCACCCGATAAACAAGCGCCGAGCGGCACATCGCTTCGCAGGCGCAGTTCCACGCTTTTTTCCAGCAGCGATCTGAACTGCTCTACAGCCTGCGTGCGGTTATAGGGACGGGTACCTTCAAACTTGGGAGTCCAGTATCGCCATTGCCGTTCGATCTTGCCACTCGCATTGACAATCATGGCGGTTGCAGCAGGAACTCGCCGAACCATCCGGAACAGAGTCCCTTCCGACAGATCGAGGGAGGCGCCACCAGCATATCGCTCGACCTGCTCGTGATCCAGCGTGGCCTCGATTTCGGGATGTGCAAAAAGGGCCTTCATCTCTGAAGCGAAAGCAATTCCGCCGCCGTCTAGAGATGCATAGAACAGCGGCTTTTCGCCGAACCGATCGCGAACGACAAATAGCTGCCGCGAACGCCGATCCCAGATTGCAAAGGCAAACATCCCGTTGAGCCGACTAACACACTCCGTACCCCAGGTCAGGTACGCCTGCAGAAGAACCTCCGTGTCGCAGGTCGTGTGAAATTGAACTCCATTCTGCGCCATTTCCTCGCGCAGCTCGGCAAAATTGTAAATTTCACCATTGTAGACAATCGCGCACGAATTATCGGACGTAAACATCGGCTGATTTGCCGTCGCGCGCAAATCCAGAATGGCAAGCCGCCGATGCCCAAGACCAACGTGGCCGGTTCCGGCAGTTCCAATCCACGATCCGAAGCCATCTGGTCCGCGATGGGCAATACGATCGCGCATGCGATCGAGAATGGCAGGCTCGATTGGTCTCGGAGAAACCAGTGCGACAAGGCCGCACATGAAGTTAGCCTATCCTCATGCTGGAACTCAAATTCTACCGTCGATTTGCGGAGAAACCGCAGTTGTTGCGTCACCCAACAGCCAGGCCCCAGCGTAGAGAAGCGCTGGCGGATCGCTATCGTTGGTGTCAGCAACTTTCAGACAAAAAGCCCTGGAAACGTAGTCGAGACGATTCTCGACCGTAAATTGACTGTGAACACTGACATCGAAGACTCCGATCGAGAGGAGATACTCTCCCGAACCCAACGGGAGCGGCGAAATCGACATCGTTACCTCTCGTTCAGCGTCGTCATCGAACGTGAAACGATCGAGCGGACTTTCGAAGGAGGCCACGCGCTTTCCGTTAACGCTGTAAATCATCGCAACGTATTTGAGACTGTATGCGCCGGCCCGCTCGCAACCGAGCGATATCTTCAGCTCGAAATTTGTTCCAACTGCGACAACCGCTCGATTGCCGTCAGCATCTTTGTGCTCGAGGTTAGTGATGCGAACAACCTTGTCCGACGCAAAGCGAAAGACCGTCGCCCCATTGGATAGAACATCAGGTCTCTCATTTTCATCACGGGAGCTGATGATCTCTTGCGCGAGAATGTTCTTTCTCAATTGAACGCGTGAGACAAGTTGCGCCGCCCAGTCGTTCGATGCAACAGGCTGATCTCCAACCGCTTCAACCGGCGGTCCCTGATCCTCAACCGGCTCGACAGTCAGTCCCTGATCTTTAACCAGCTCAACGGCCAGTCCCTGATTTTTAACCCGTTTCTGGATGGCATTCTCATATGCATCGATAACTTCGTCCGGCGCGCCGTCGGCGACAATTTCGCCCCTCTCCATCCAGATGACGCGATTGCAGAATTCGCGAATTTGCCCGAGCCCGTGCGAAACGATCAACAGTGTCGCGCCCGACGCAGCGAGTTTACGCATCCGGGCGGCGCTCTTATTCGAGAAATACGCATCGCCTGCGCCCAGCACTTCATCGATGATAACGATGTCCGGACGCACAGCCGTCGCAGCCGCGAACTGGAGCCGGGCAACCATACCTTGAGAGTAGGTCAATATCGGCCGATCGAAGAAAGCTCCCAGTTCAGCAAAGTCCTCCACGTCTGCCATCGCCGCTTTTGATGCCGCGCGATCAAGGCCGTTGTAGATCAGGGACGCTTCAACATTCTGGCGGCCGGTAGACTCGTTGTGGAAGCCGAGACCTGCCTGCATTATCGCTTGAACGGAGCCCGTGACAGTCACTGTGCCGTTGCTGGGCGCAAAATTACGGCTTACCAGCTTAAGCAAAGTGGTCTTTCCGGCACCATTTCGGCCGATAATTCCGATCCTCTCGCCTTGCAAGACGGTGAAGCTGATGCCTCGGAGAGCCTCGAACTCCACGAATGTAGGCAGCGGCCGCCAGAACCGCAGCTTATAGAGGCCTATCCGGTCAATTATGGCTTCGTTAAAAGACGAATAGAGACGATACGCCTTTTTAACACCGTTAAATTGAATTGCGTTTGTCACTTGTGGAGCTGCAGTAAACCTGAAGGGAGCGTACTTTTTTCGATTGTCGATGTTGCCGGCGGCCTAGACGGCTTCCGCAAACTTCCAGTTCGCCAACGGGTACGACTGGGCACGTACTTGTCGATCATCCACGACCTTCAACTCGTAGCAGCGCATTAACGTGTCAAATCGACAAAGCGTCCCGGCGGTTGTGGTCGAATAATTCAAACGATCATAAATGGACAACGACATCAGATACTCTCCTTCGCCTAGAGGAAAAGGCGAAAGATCGACGCGAACTTTTCGCAGCAACGGTGCTTCAGCATCGAAAAAATCGATCGGACTTTCCGCGCGACAGATCCGGTGCCCCTCACTCGTCCAAAATCCGACATAATAAATGCAGCCGTAGCGTCCGGCCTCCTGAACATCCAGCAACAGTTCGACCTGCAACTGCGCTCCGGGCCTTACTTCAGTCACCACCTTCTGTTCCGAGGTCACAGAGAACCCCGAAACCTGCAATCCTGGGCGCCCGGGCCAGCGATAGACCTTCTTCCCGTCATCGAGAGGCGTAAGTACATCGTCATCGGCGGAAATGTCGCTGACGCGCGCTCCGGTCATGGCAGCTTGCGACAGACGCTCCATATAGACCTCGTACGCTGCCACGACCTTTCTGGCGGTGTCTTCATAGTGAATCCGCCCGTCGTGCAACCAAACAGCCCGGTCGCAATATTGGATGATTTGTTGCGGTGAATGAGACACGAGAAGCAGGCTGCATCCGAACCTTGTTAAGTCGTACATGCGGCGCGCGCATTTTGCGGAGAAATAGGCGTCACCAGCGCCCATTACCTCATCGACAATCATGATATCGGGCTTGATTGCTGTCGCGGTCGCGAACTGCAGCCTCGCCAGCATACCCTGCGAATAGGTCGATATCGGCTGATGAAGGAATTCACCGAGCTCAACAAATTCAGAGACGTCATCAACCGCAGCCTCGAATTCGGAACCCTCGAGCCCATTGAAGCTCAACGATGAGCGAATGTTGTCGTAGCCGCTTGCCGCGTTGTTGAAGCCAAGTCCTGCCTGCATCAGCGCCTGCACGGTGCCACGTACTTCCACCTGCCCCGTGGTCGGCCTGAAATTGCCGGTGATGAGCTTGAGCATCGTAGATTTGCCCGCGCCATTCTTGCCGACGACACCGATACGCTCGCCCTTTCTCACCGTGAGATTGACGTCTGACAGCGCGTAGAAGTCGGGAATTTCGCGTAACAAGAAGCGAGGTGCGCCGAGCCTGTCCAGAATCATATCCGTGCGGCTGGCGTAAAGCGGGTAAGACTTGCTCACGCCGCGCAACGCCAGCACGACTTCGGAGTCCTCCGTCGGGACGGCCGAGCTATCGTTCAAGAGATTTGTCATTGCAAGGAACTACGCGTAGTCGAAGAACGTCGTTTTGGCGCGCTCAAAAATCCAAAACCCCATGGCAAATGCCATTACGCTCATGACGATCGTTACGGCGACGATTGGGAGACTCGGCAGCTTGTTCATTACGATGAGGTCCTGATACCAGGTCACGAAATAGAACAAGGGATTGGCATACGCCATAACCTTGAGAGCTCTCGGCATCATATCCACCGTGTAGCCAATCGGGGTAGCTATCAACAGCACCATCATCACATATTGAATCATGAACTGCACGTCGCGAACGACCAGCGTGAGCAGGGACAGGAGCCAGATAAGTCCGCACTGGAACATGAATTGAAGGACCATCACGAAGGGCACCAGCAGGAGCGTTGCGTTCCACTTGCCGAGCGCCAGCGCAATAACGATGAGGATCGTTACACCGATCGGAAGCCCCGCGCTGGCCACGAGCGCCGCACGCACCGGGAGCAATTCGGATGGAAATACCGTGTTGAGAAGCAACTGCCGGTCCTTGGTCAGTACACCTGCTCCGGCCGATATCGCTGCGGCGAAAGTCATATACGGAACCAGTCCGGAGAACACGTAAAGCACATAGTCAGCAACGGTCATCGTCTCCGGGTTGACCCTGAAAATGACCGTATAAGTCAGCGCGTAGATGCTCAGCATGAAGACTTGGCCAACGACGAGCCACGACAAACCAAGGACTGAGCCAGCGTATGTATTACGCAGCTCCACCAGAGTCGTTCGAGCCAGAATCCCGCGAAATCGCAGGCATCGAACAAGCGGGGCAACCAGGAAGCCGGTCAGGCCCCTGTCGGCAGATTGGGAAATCATGGAATGGCTATCGCGGTTTGTCGCACAGTACGGGGATGTCGTGATTGGCTCGGTCGCTTCGCCACAGGTTCGGCAAAGCGATCATCTATCGGATCAGGCGTGATAGAGGCGGAAGCATGCATTGATGCCGGCAACAGCATTGTTGTGATACGGCCATTGCCGATTGTCGAACGTCAGGCTGGAGAGAAAATCGCGACTTTCGGGGTCGAATACCTTGCTTTCGATTGCCTCGAATCGACGGCTTAGCAACTTCATTTCAAGCAATGACATGGAAGCGCCGGCGAATTCGCAGCGTAAACCGGCCTGCGCGGTAAGCGCGATGAATTCAGCCACGGTGTAGCAATTGGAAATCGGACAGTCCGGCCCGTCAGTCGAACGCCGAAATGCCGTCGCCCGGTCAAAAGCCGCGCCCTCGCCCTCCACGATCATTCTCACATACGCGACGTAGAGATGCATCCAGATCGAGTCGCGATGATAGACCATGATCTGCATATGACCATCGGGCCGCAAAACCCGCTTGAGCTCCCGCAGAATGCCGACCGGGTCCGGTGTATGATGAACAACTCCGGAAGAATGAATGAGGTCGACCGAACTATCCGCTAGCGGAAGACCAATACGAGCCTCATTTAATTGAACAAATTCGGCGCCGATATTGTGCAACGCCGCGCGTCGGCGGGCGAACCCCAGCGCGAGGGGCGACACGTCCGCACCAAAGAGCTTCTTTGTTTTGCTAAAATGCCCAAACCCGACAATGTCGTTGCCTGGGCCGCAGCCAAAATCAAGCACCGTGAGACCATCGGCCTTGTCGACCGGCATCAGCTCGATGTAGCCCGGATACTGCGCGTTACGCCACGCATAGTGCCGAAGCGAGGCGTCGACCGAGTCGAAGATCGAAGACGGTGAATCGACCTTGTACTGCGACCAGTACTCCGCCGACGACATCGCCGCCGCCGACGCCGCCGCCGTCGGGGCGGGCTCGGGACGCGCGAGCCGGGCAGAAATCGACGATAGGATCCTGTGCATCTTCAGCCTGCCTACTATGCGTGTTTCAGACTAACTGCAGCAAGCCCGAAGCGGCCTGATGATAGCGTTCCCCGCTTCTCGGGCACACGAGTTCGCTGCCCAGCCGCTCGCCCGCACGGCTCACCCAGCCCATCCTGCGCGCCGGATTGCCGACCATCAGCGCAAACGCCGGCACGTCCTTTGTCACCACCGAACCCGCGCCGATGAAACAGTATTCACCGAGCGCGTGTCCGCAGACGATGGTTGCGTTGGCGCCGATCGAGGCGCCACGACCAATCGGCGTGGTACGGAATTCATCCTTGCGCGAGACATTGGCGCGCGGATTGTTGACGTTGGTGAACACGCAGCTCGGGCCGCAGAACACGTCGTCGGCAAGCTCGACACCGTCATAGAGCGAGACATTGTTCTGGATCTTGCAGCCATTGCCGACCTTCACGCGCGGGCCGATCATGACGTTCTGCCCGATCGAACAGTCCTCCCCGATCACGGTGCCGGCCAACACGTGGCAGAAGTGCCAGACCTTGGTGCCGCGGCCGATGATCGCGCCTTCGTCCACATAGCTCGAGGCATGGATCAGCGCGCCGGGAAAGCGCGGGTCTTCGCGCATCTCGCTCATTTCGCGGCAGCCTTGCGCATTGCGGGATGTCGCCATTCGCGGCCCGAAGTGATCGGCGCGCTTCGGAAGGTCGAGACGATGTCGATGGAGGACCGCACTTCGTCGAGCCCGAATCCGCGACCGGCGACGATTTCTTCGTAGCTTCGCGTGTGCAGGTCGGTGAACCCTTCGGAGAATTCGATCTCCTCGCCATCGACCGTGATCGAGCGGAAGGTGGTTTTCTTGCCCTGCACCTCGCCCGGCAGATCGTTGCGGTCGACCGAGAGGAACCAGCTGACATCGGCGCGCGCGCATTCCAGATATCCGGCCGCGCGCTCCGGCTCGCGGAGATAGGCCTCGTTGCGTTTCACATTGCCGAATATGAAGCTTAGCATGTCGAAGAAGTGCACGCCGATATTGGTGGCGACCCCGCCGGACTTCGCATCTTCGCCCTTCCACGACGCGTAATACCAGCGCCCGCGCGAAGCGACGTACGAGAGCTCAACCTTGTGCCGCTTGTTGCTGGTCGCAAATCTCTCGCGCAACGCCAGGATCGCGGGGTGCAGCCGAAGCTGCAGTATGGTCGATATCTTGCGGCCGGTGTCCCGCTCGATTTCGGCCAGGCCGTCGATGTTCCAGGGATTGAGCACCAATGGCTTCTCGCAGATCGCGTCGGCGCCTGAGCGCAACGCGAAACGGCAATGCGCATCGTGAAGATGGTTCGGCGAGCAGATCGACACGTGATCGATCTTGTCGCCGCGACGGCGAAGCTTGTCGATATGGCGGTCGAACCGCTCAAACTCGGTGAAGAAATTCGCATCCGGAAAATGGCTGTCGAGGATGCCAACGGAATCATTCGGGTCATAAGCGACCTTGAGATCGCCGCCCACGGCATGGATCGCCTTCATGTGCCGAGGCGCCACGTACCCGGCGGCCCCAATCAATGCAAAGGATAACATCACGGCCTCACTGCAAGCATTCGAGATGGATATTCTCAAGCTACCGCAGTCCGGGTGACTCGAACTGTCACCAGACCACCGGCAAATCTCACGCCAGCACGCGCGATATCGCGCATACTCGTTCTGTAGCGACCGTCAGGCCGCAGCGACCAGGTCCGCCTCCAGCGAAACCCGAACCTTACGTCCCAGGAGCTCCAGCAGGATTGCGATGCGATCGCGATCGGCCATGCCGTCGAAAAGCCCGAGATTCTCAGCAAAAACACCCGCCAGCACGCGAACTTTGTCGCCGATCGCGAATTTCGCGCGTTGGTCCAGCGTCACATAACCGCTCGCGTCTTCGCGCGCTTTTAGCGCATGGATCACCTGAGCGGCAACCGCCGCGGGATCGGAACCGTTCTGCACGAGGTTCGAGACACCGTATGTTGATTGAACTGACCGCCACCGCTGCGTGGCAATGTCCATTTGCACAAACATGTAACGCGGAAACAGCGGAGCTGCGACCTTGTCGATCCTGCGTGCATGGCTGCGCCGCTTCAGATAGCGCGGCAGATAGATTTCAAATCCTTGACGTATGAGATTGCGCGCGGCCTTTGCTTCCGCATTGACCTGCGTTTGAACCACGTACCAGAGCGCGTTGGGTGCCATCGTCATTGCTTGCCCTCCACGCGTTGGGGGGTGTGCAGCCGGAGCAGCCGCGGAGCCAGCACACGATCGGCACCATAGCGCTCGGTCGCTTCGTGAAAGACGCGGTGGGCGCCAACAAGGTCCGTGATCAGAACCGCATCAAACGGTACGGAAACGCGATCAAACCCATCGACAACAGGTATGCCGACAAACAGTGTCTCGTCAGCGCTCGCATCAACGATGGCTACGACGGACACCTCGGAATCGGCAGCGGAAAGAATTGCGATCTCCGCCAAGTCGGATTTGCCACACAACACGAGACTTTTGAGATTGCGCTCTTTCGCCGTTGCAAAAGCCCGCGCACAATCTGCCTTGGCCTCACGGAAGAACGAAAAGGAATAGGTGAGATACTCCACCGTCAGGCGAGACTTTTCCGCAAAGCCTTGCGGAGTCAGGTAATACGCATAACGGCGAGCTGGCGCCTGGCTGACCTTGACATAGCCCTTGAGCACGCAGCGCTTGAGGTAGGCGTTGACGAGGCCGAGCGCGATGCCGAGATCCGACGCGATTCGCCGCTGCGAACTCGCCCCGTCCCCCACCGAACTGAGCAAACCCAACAGTATCCGTTCGTCTTCGCCGCTTTCGCTCGGTAGCGTACGCAATTTGGCCCCCCGCAATCGAGCGCGCTTTAGCGCGTTCACGCCGTGAACGTCAAGCGATTTGTTCACGCGATGAACAAACTTCAAGCGACTAAATAATCGGGATATTTCGTCGTGAAATCAATGAGATGGAACCGCGTCAACTCCAGACTACCATCACTCGCTAGGTGGCCCGCTGTGTACGAAGAAGAATTAGGCGATCAAGAGCTAGAGGCCAGGAAAATCCACGTTGGTTTCGCGGTCGATCGCGTCCGTGTTGTTGTCCATCGGAATGTTCTCCGCTGCACTGAAGAATACGTGGAGTCCTAGATGTCCCCCTCTCTGCGTGACGACGCCAATCCTTACCATAAGCGGTCGCGCTAGCTACTTGGCTCAAGAAAAACCGGCTCAGCCCTGATCGATCTACGATCTCTATCCCGTCCCCTGGTGATGGCCGGTTTTCTCGGAGCGTCGTCGCGGAACGTGCCACGGCTCGCGGAGCCGACGTGACTGCTCTCGACCGGTCGATGTGCACGACGACATTTTAGCTGTTCAACGGAGCATCGATCCGGCATAAGGCCACAATCACCTGCATGCAGGGGCAAGCTGCCGATTCCGAGAGAATGCCATGCTGGGTAAGTCCCAGAGCCGAGACCTCGCGAAGTGGACATCGATCGCCGTCACCGTCGCAGCTTTCGCCAAGGTGTTCGTGCCCTTCTACCTGATCGGATCCACTTTAATATTCTCGGCTTCTGTCGCAATCGGTTGCGGACTGATCGCGATGAGCTGGCGGCGGGCTTTCGCAGCGGCAGGCAACATAACAGAAATCATTGTCGCTCTGGGCCTGTTTTACACCGCGATCATCATCAATTTTCTAACCCACTCCCTGCCTTTGGTTCCCGTAACCCATCTGCTGGGAATTCTGATTTTTCACGCACTGTTCATGATTTTCGGCTTTGCCGCTGCGCGCGCCGTGGTCTGGGTATTATGGACGCTCGCGGCCGCCGGCGCTGTCTATTTGATGTTCATCGCGCAGCATGTCGTCAGATTTGGCGACCTGATGCGGGATGGCTTCATTCATGATGTGTTTGGTGTTGGTGAGTCGGCAGTTTATCTCACCTTTCACCAGAACATTGGAACTGTGCTCTGCTTGGCCGCGCTTGCAGCGCTTGGACTTAGCTCAAATCGAACAGCGCGCGTTCTCGCATTCTGCGCGTTGCCATTGGTTCTCCTGTTCATGTTTCACATTGCAGCCAGGGGAGCGCTGGTAGCACTGGTATGCAGTCTACTTTTCCTGGTCGCCGCACCTCTTTGGGTGCGTTCAAGGAAGCAAGTCGCGTTTGGCGTTATCGCTGTCGTGATCGTAGCCGGAGTTACATCGAGCTGGTTCTATCAGCAGGCGCTCGGGGACAAGGCCGTCGATCCGAATGCGGGAGATGCAATTTCTCGTACCATTCGGGAAATTCAGGATCCTAGACCGGGCTTCCGAATACAGATTTGGGCCAGAACGGCAGCGCGCATCTTGGCGGAACCTGATCGGCTTCTGTTCGGCCGCGGCGTTGGCATGTTCCCGGTGAATGACGGCTTTGGTGCGCCCGATTGGTTACTTCGCAAAGCGGAAGGGTCCAAACACTATCCCCATAATTTGCACCTCGAACTACTTTATGAAACCGGAATTGTCGGCCTGCTGTTATTCTGCATCATTACCCTGTTTCCCGTGGCGGCCGCCATTAGCCGCTGGAGCCTGTTTTCATCCGCAGAAAGATCCGCGATCGCGCTATACGTATTCAATCTTGCGGGCACCGCGCTTTCCGGCGCATTTGCCTATTCATACAGTTTGCTATTCTTCTTCGGACTTACCGTTGGAATCATAGCCATGAGACGGCTTGAAAATCCCGCGATTCCAGATCGACGCGTGCGTAATGCGTGACGACGCCATTCACCTTGCCATATGCGGTTCGCGCTAGCTGCTCGGGCACAAGAAAGCCGGCTCCGCCCTGATCATCTACGATCTTTATCCCGACACCCTGGTGATGGCCGGATTTCTGGGAGTGTCGTCGATGCTGACCCGTGGGTTCCGGTCCGCGAATAAGACCATCTTCCGTTGGTTCGACGCCATAGTGGTAATCGGCCGCGACATGAGCCGGAAAATAATCCGCGCAGAAGACGTCGGCTGGGTGGCGCCTCCCGAAGATCCCGTGGCAATTGCTGCTGCGATCACCGAGGCCGCATCGAATTCGGGCAGCACGGCACGGAAAGCCTATCGGGCGGTAGAGATTGCTTCGCACCATACCAGCGAAATTGCCCTCGGCTCTTATCGCCGTCTCATGGACACGTTATTGAAGCGGTAGCCACCTCTGCGATGCCTTCGCTCTTCGTCGATTGATCTACGCGCAGCCTCCCTATATGCCTTGCGGCTGGATATTGCCGCTGACGGACTTTCATGATCGCTACCGATCTCAGACCTATTCCGGTTATCCCGCGGCTCGCCTTGCAGCTGGCCGCGGTTGTGCTGCTCACAGTGCTCCCATCCGGGATGCGAATTGTCGAGCTTGTGGCCCGGTTCACCTGCTAGGTCATCGATACCAAAAATCGGACAATCGCCAATTATGCTCTTATGACCGCCCTCGCACCGACCACATCGCTGGCAATCGCGGCCACGGCCGCGATGATATGTACGATTCTGATTGTGGCGCTGCGTCCCCTGCTGCAACGCTACGCGCTCGCAAGGCCGAATGCGCGATCGTCGCATGTGACGCCGACGCCCCAGGGCGGGGGGTTGGCCGTCATTGCCGCTACCGCCATCGGTGCGGCATTGACAGTTTTGTCTGGCTCGACCGCTTCAGGAACGTCCGTTCTGATCGTGCTTGCTGCAGCTTTCTGCCTCGCTGCCGTAGGCATGGTCGACGATCTTCGCCCGATCCCGGTGCTTCCCCGTCTGACGCTTCAACTGGCCGTGGTCGTGGTGCTGTTCACGGCCCTTCCGCCACAAATCCGATTCTTCGAGATCATCCCCGTTGCGATCGAACGGGCATTGATCGTGCTGGGGATGCTCTGGTTCATCAATCTCGTCAATTTCATGGATGGTCTTGACTGGATGACGGTTGCCGAGATGGTTCCGATGACTGTCGCGCTCGGTGCCATCGCGCTCCTGGGTGAGGCTCCCGCGGACATACTGCCGATCGCGCTCGGGCTCGCAGGCGCCCTGTTGGGATTCGCGCCGTTCAACCGGCCCGTGGCCAAACTCTTCCTCGGCGACGTCGGCAGCCTGCCGATCGGCCTGCTCACCGGCTGGTGCCTGCTTGAACTGGCATCCCGTCAACACCTCGCCGCGGCCATTTTGCTCCCGCTCTATTATCTGTCCGATGCGACGATCACCTTGTTTCGGCGGCTGGTTAAAGGCGAACGGTTCTGGGACGCTCATCGATCGCACTTCTATCAGCGCGCGACGGATAACGGGTTCAGCGTCACGCAGGTCGTCGCCCGCGTGTTCCTGCTCAACCTCGGCTTGGCTGGCCTGGCGATGACGACGATCGCCGCCTCCTCAAGAAGCATCGATCTGACGATGCTGGCGCTTGGGGCTTTAGGTGTTGCGGCCGTGTTGTTTCAGTTTTCGCAGGCGCGCGTTGCGCAGACCGGCCCGCGCTAGCGCTCAAGCCGCCGTCGATCCGAATTCGGGAACCGCGTCCTTGAGCACCGCACTGATGGTGGCACGATCATCTCTCGCGATCGCTTCTTCCAGTATTGCGAGCCACTTGCGCAGCACCTGCATCGGCGGCTCGTTGGGCTTGGCGGCCATGATGCCGGCCACACCGATCTCGATGGTCGGCTCCTCGCTGGCGAACAGGATTTCGTTCAGCCGTTCTCCCGGCCGCATCCCGCTAAAGACGATTTCGATGTCGTAACCGGGCTGCAGGCCGGACAGCCTGATCATGCGTTCGGCGAGATCGACGATCTTCACCGGTTGTCCCATGTTGAGCACATAGACCGAAACATCGGGACGCGCCGGCGTCATCGCATGCGTCGCGGCCGTGAGCACGAGATCGCAGGCCTCGCGGATGGTCATGAAATACCTGACCATGTCCGGATGGGTGACCGTGACCGGACCGCCCGCCTCGATTTGCGCCTTGAACTTCGGCACGACGGATCCGTTCGACGCCAGCACGTTGCCGAACCGCACGGAAATCAGCCGCATCCGCGGCTTGCCGTCCGACTGCGTCGCCAGGTCATGGTCCAGCGCCTGGCAGTACATTTCGGCAAAGCGCTTGGTCAGGCCCAGCATCGAGACCGGCTCGATCGCCTTGTCGGTCGAAATCATCACCATCGCCTTGGCGCCGGCGGCCAGCGCTGCGTCGGCAACATTGACCGAGCCGAAGATGTTGGTCTTGACCCCCTCGCTCCAGTCGCGTTCGAGGATCGGCACATGCTTGAGCGCGGCGGCATGGAACACGATATCCGGCTTGAACTCGATCATCAGGCGCATGACCCGCTCGCGATCCCGGATATCGGCGATCCGGCCGTCGATCTCGGCGGTGGTTCCGCTCTCGACCAGCGCTTCGGTGATCGCATAGAGGGCCGGTTCCGAATGCTCGATCACCAGCAGCCGCGAGGCGCCGAACGTCGTTACGCGTTCGCAAATTTCCGAACCGATCGACCCGCCGCCGCCGGTCACGATGACGGATTTGCCCTTCACCAGGGTTTCGAGCCGCGCGTAGTCGATGGCCTCGCTCGGACGCAGCAACAGGTCCTCGACGGCAACCGTGGTCAGCCGCGGCGATTCTCCGCTTTCCAGCGACGGCAGCCGGCTGACGATCATGCCGAGCCGGCGGGCGCGCATCAGTACCGCCTCGGGCCTCGCTTCCGGCTCGAACGCCGATGGTGCCATCACGAGGCGCGCGATCGGCTTGCCGCGCGCCTCGAAATCGCGAATCACATCCTCGATGTCGTCGATGCCGCCCAGCACCGGAATGTTGCGGATCAACTGCCCGCGATCAGCCGGCGACGGCGACAACACGCCGACCGGCCAGATGCGTTTGACGGCGCCACTCTCGATAGCACGCAGCAGAATCTCGGCGTCCGCAGCGCGGCCGACCAGCAGCGCGGGTGAGGCGTTCTCGGCCTTCGCATGAAGCCGCGCGCGCGTATAACGAAAATACCGATAGGCGAACCGCAATCCGCTCAGGAAGAACACCTCGAGAAACCAGTAGAGGATGATGGTGATCTTGCCGATAAAGAACGCACCCGGCACGTTCGGCGCGACAGGCGTGCCGAGGACGTTCGGCGCGACGAACACGTAGTCGAGCACCACGAGCGCGAGCGTCAGAATCGTCGCCGCGCGCAGGATGTTCAGCGCATCCGGCAGCGAAATGAACCGCCACTTCGTCGTGGTGAGATGGGAGAAGTAGCAAACGACAACGCTGAATACGACGAAAAAAGGCAATATGCGCAGCAGCAACGGCAGGCGATCGTAGAACATGTCGCCTTCGAACCGGAGAAAGAAGCTGGCAAACAACGCTGCGCCGGTCGCAAGCGCATCATGCACTGCGATCAGCAGGTTCCGCAGCGTTAATTGGGAAAGACGCGTCATGCTCTTGATCAACTAAACCTGTCCCGCAACGTCAAACCCGCTGATAGCTCATCTCGATCACCCAAACCAGCGTTTACGGCCGGTGTTGCTGATCCCCTGAATCGCTGACCTGTCAGCCTGTGGACGCCGGCATCGCGCTTCCACCCTTAATTATCCTTGGCCCTCAGTATCATGCCGCCGGCCACTCCGACACCCAGCACGTACATCCAGCCCTCGTGGAAATCGAACAGATGCGAGTTGAACAATGAGCTGAAGAAGTTCTGCAGGACGACCATGAGGCCGATCCAGGCCACCAGGCCTTCGCCACGAAACAACAGCAGATGCGAAAGCCACATCGCATACAAGAGGACGACCCCGACGGAACCCCATTGGACCGCGACGTTAAGCGTCTGGTTATGCGGATTTCCGATCACCTCGCGCTGGACAAGTCCCGCGGGACCGGTGGCGGCGGCCTCGAACAGCCTCCGCGTCGATCCGGTCCCGTGTCCAATGATCGGCGCCTCGGCAAAAAACCGCAGCGACTTCTCCCAGAATACCAGCCGCAAGCCGAGCGACGTCGGTTGGTTCTGTTCCTTGTACAACCGGTACTCTCGCGCGAACCTGTCCGTCGTCGCCTGCAACTGGGGCGAGGCGATCCACGCCAGCCCGCCCAGCACGATCGTGGCCAGGAACAGGATGACGTTGGTCCGCCACTTCAGGTGCATCAGCGCGAATACCGCGAGCATAACCGGCATGGTGACGAGCGCGGTGCGCGACACGATGACGAACGCCATGTTGGCGAGCAGGCTTGCCGCAATCGAGATCAGCAGCAATGCCTTCCAGAACTTCTTGTCCCGCAACAGCGTGATGACGGGATAAGCGAGTACGACCGCGCACAGTGCGAATTCCTGGCTCTGGTCGATGTAGTTCTTGACGAAAATACCGCGGTCGCCCCCCTCCGGTTTGAGTGTCAGGCCGGGATATATCAGGACCAGCCAGGACATCACCATCAGCAGCGTGCAGGAGACCAGAAAGGCGACCAACACCCACATGCCGCGCGCCGAGCGTTCGAAATGATAGAACAGCAGCGGCAGTACAAGGAGCTTCGTTGCGGGACTGAGGGCATACCTGCGCACGTCCCATGGCGCGTCGGACCAAAGCGTCCCGACCAGCGCCAGCAGAAACAGCGCGATCGGCAACGCGCTGATCGGCCGCTTCAGCGACTGCAGAAAAAGCCTCAAGTCGAGCGTCGGCGCGACCGCCAGCAGCCAGATCACAGCAAAGATGCCGACCAGCGAGGTTGACCAGGGCAGCGAGAACGCGATCAGCACCGCGAAAATATCGGCGGCTTTCATCCACCGGGCGGGATCGCGCCAGACCGGCAGCGCCTGGCCTGCCGGCGAAGTGGCCGTCCTGGCGTTCACGCTGCGCCCCCGCGGGCGCGGTCGACCAGCGAGGTCGTAGAGTGTCCGGGCAGGATATCGATCAGCAACACCTCGCCGCCGCAGGCCTCGACGACCTCGTAGCCGACGACCTGCTCGCGGGTATAGTCGCCGCCCTTGACCAGCACGCTCGGCTTCACGCGCGCGATCAGGTCGATCGGCGTATCCTCTTCGAAGATCGCGACGAGGTCGACCGCCTCCAGCGCCGCCAGCACTTCGGCGCGCGCGCGTTCGTCCTGCATCGGGCGCCCCTCGCCCTTCAGCCGCTTGACCGAGGCATCGCTGTTCAATCCGACGATCAGGCGGTCGCAGGCGCCGCGCGCCGCGGTCAGCACTTTGACGTGGCCAGGATGCAGGATGTCGAAACAGCCATTGGTGAAACCAACGCGCAGGCCCTGTTTGCGCCATTCCACCAGATGAACGTCGAGGTCGCCGCCTGCGGCCACGATTTTTTCCTCAGCCGCCAGCGACGCATGCGGCAGGATTTTTCGCCGCAGTTCGGCGGGCGTGACGGTGGCGGTGCCCTTCTTGCCGACCGCAACGGCGGCGGCAGCATTCGCCATCCGCAGCGCGGTCTCCCAATCGGCGTTGGCGGCGAGCGTCAGGGCCAATACGGCGGCGACCGTGTCGCCAGCGCCGGAGACGTCGCGCACCTTGACGGGAAGCGCCGGAACATGGATTACCCCGCCGCCGCGCACGACCAGCGTCATGCCACGTTCGCTCTGCTTCACCAGTATGGCTTCGCAATCGGCCAAGTACATCGCATCCTGGGCGGCATCCGCAATGCCCTGTTCGGTGTCGGCGCGGGTGCGGGTCGCAGCGGCGAATTCCTTGCGGTTGGGCGTCAGCAGCGTCGCGCCGCGATAGATCGCCAGATTGGCGCTCTTGGGATCGACGATCACGCGCTTGCCGAGTTTCTTGGCGGCGTCGATGACATTGCGGATCACACGCGGCGTCAGCACGCCCTTCGCGTAGTCGGACAGCAGCACGATATCGGCGCGGGCGAGTTGCGGCAGGATGGCGTCGATCAGCTTTTGCTCGATGTCGGGCGCCGCCGGCTGCGCCAGTTCCCAGTCTGCGCGCAGCATGTGGGTCGAAAAATGCTCGGAGACGAAACGCACTTTTCGCGTTGTCGGCCGGCCGGGATCGGAAACCAGCACGGCTTCGATCCGCTCTTCCCGCGAAAGCTCGGCCCTTAGTTTCGCGCCCGCTTCGTCTTCACCCACCAAAGCTACGAAAATGCAGCGCGCGCCGAGCGAGGCGATGTTGCGCGTGGCGTTGCCGGCGCCGCCGACACTGGTTTCGCTGCGCTGGACCGCGATGACAGGAGCGGGAGCCTCCGGCGAAATCCGGGAGACCTCGCCATAGACGAACTCGTCCAGCATGAGATCGCCGACGCACAGCACGGTCCGGCTGGCAAGGGCATACGACAGGGCATCAAAATCGAACATATCTTTACCTGTAGCCCGTCAGCGGAAGCGGTCGGTGCGGTCGAGGAAACCCTTCACGTAGGCGTCGACCGCGTCCTCCAGCGCCGTGAAGCCGCCGTTATATCCGGCGTGCTGCAGCCGATCGACTTCGCTCTGGGTGAAATATTGATAGCTGCCGCGGATCTGTTCGGGCATGTCGACATACTCAATGTTCGGTTTGGCGCCGAGCGCGGCGTACGCCGCAAGCATCAGGTCGCGAAAGCTGCGGGCAGTGCCGGTTCCGACGTTGAACAGACCGCTGACATGAGGCGTCGCCAGCAGCCATATCATCACGCGAACGACGTCGTCGACATAGATGAAATCGCGGCGCTGATCGCCATCTGCAATGCCTTCGCGATGCGACTTGAACAATTGCACGGGGCGACCGGCCTTGACGTCGTCGAAGCGCCGCGCCAGCACGCTCATCATCATGCCCTTGTGATATTCATTGGGCCCGAACACGTTGAAGAATTTCAGCCCGGCCCATTGCGGCGGCAACCGCTCGCCGCGCGCGGCGCGTTCCGCCACCGCCATGTCGAACAGATGCTTGCTCCAGCCGTACAGATTCATCGGCCGAAGTTTTTTCAGGTTTTCCACGGACTGGTCATCGCGAAAGCCTCGCTCGCCATCGCCATAGGTGGCCGCAGAGGACGCATAGATCAGCGGCGTCGCGTTCGCGGTGCACCAGTCGAGCAGCCGCATCGACAGCCGGAAATTGGTTTCGATGACGAGATCGCCGTCGGCCGCGGTCGTCTCGGAAATGGCCCCGAGATGGATCACGGCGTCGAGCCGCCGGCCCTTCAGCCAGTCCATCAGTTCCGCCGGCGGGACAAAGTCGGCGAGCTGGCGCTTGGCCAGATTACGCCATTTGCCGTCATGGCCGAGGATGTCGCACACGGCTACGTCGGTGCGGCCCGCGTCGTTCAACGCGGCCACGACGTTCGATCCGATAAAACCGGCGCCACCGGTCACCAGTAACATGCCGTCCCCTGCCTGATTGTGCGGCGCCAGCTTTGCCCCAGTCCTGCCCGGCAGGCAACTTGGGTTGTGGGCCGTGGTGAAGACCGCGGGGACGACTTTACCTGCCGGTGTGGAGCGGTTACCGACGGAGCCGGAAAAAGACTAGTCGTCAGACACCGAAGATATGAATAAATATTCAGTAGATGGGATTGCGATGGAGGATGCGGCCGACACCCGGCCGATCCTGATCATCCCCTATATGTGGATCGGCGACTTTGTCCGAGGCCATACGGTGGTGCGCGTCCTTAAGGCGCGCTGGCCAAACCGGCCGGTCGACCTGCTGGTGACCTCCCTTTGCGCCCCCCTGGTCGATTACATGCCGGGGGTTCGCGCCGGGATTGTCTGGGACCTGCCGCGCAGCCGGCTGGCGGTGGCCAGGCAGCAGGGTCTGGCCAGGGAGTTGCGGTCACGGGGCTATGCGACCGCCCTGGTCCTGCCCCGGACCTGGAAGGCAGCGATTGCGCCGACGCTGGCCGGTATCCCGGAACGGGTAGGCTTCTTCGGCGAAGCCCGGTTCGGGCTGATCAACCGGATGCGCTGGGGCGAAAAGGCCCTGCCCCGCTTTATCGACAAGAATGCCGCGCTGGCGCTGCCCGACGGTGCGCCATTGCCGCCGGAATGGCCGGTGCCGCAACTGGCCGTGTCGCCGGAGGATGCCAGCCGTTGGCGGCAGGCCAATGGGCTGGGCACCGGCCCTGCGGTAGCGCTGGGGCCGGGTTCCGTCGGTGCGTCCAAGCGCTGGACCTATTTCCCGGAAGCGGCCCGGCTCCTCGTCGAACGCGGGTTTGAGGTCTGGGTGGTCGGCGGTCCCGGCGAAAAGGCGCTGGCGCAGGAGATCGTCGCCGCCGGGGGCCCTCGAATCCGCGACCTCACCGGGTCGGATCTGCGCAACGGAATCCTGGCGATGGCGGCGGCCAGCGTCGCCATCTCAAATGATTCCGGCCTGATGCACATTGCGGCCGCGATCGGCACGCCGACCATGGGCATTTTCGGGCCGACCAGCCCCTACCTCTGGGCGCCGCTGAACGGCCTGGCGGCAACCGTCCTGCAAACCAGATCGCAGCTAGCCTGCCAGCCCTGCCAGCGCACGGTCTGCACCATGAACGAGCATCGCTGCATGCGGGACATCCCGGCATCCGACGTGGTCGAGATCGTGCAGCGCGTGCTCGGCGAAGCCCGCGCGCGTGCACATCAGCCCTCGTGAGCTTGCGCGTGAGCCGCGCGATCAGTACCAAGGCTTTCCAAGGTAGAACTCGCGCGTTGCAACCCTGACGGTGCATTTTGAACCAGAATTCGAAAGATCTGATCGCCGCCCATCTGAAGGAGTCGCTCGTCGCACTCGAACGCGCCAACAGCGACGCGGCACTGCTGACCGTCGCGCACGCCATTGCAGCCGCGATCATTGCGGCGCTACGCGCCGGCAACAAACTCCTGATCATTGGCAATGGCGGCAGCGCCGGCGACGCCCAGCACATCGCCGCCGAAATCGTCGGCCGCTACAAACAGGAGCGGCCCGGCTACGCCGCGATTGCGCTCACCACAGACACGTCGGCGCTGACCTCGATCGGCAATGATTACGGCTTTGAGCAGATTTTCGCCCGCCAGGTCGAAGGCCTCGGCGTGCGCGGCGACGTGCTGCTCGCGCTCACCACGTCGGGCCGCTCGCCGAACATTCTGGCGGCGTTGCGCAAGGCGCGCGAGCGCGGGCTTGTCACGGTCGGCTTCACCGGGGGCAAGGGCACGGCCATGGGCGCGGATTGCGATCATCTGCTGGTGGCGCCGACCGACGACACACCGGTGGTGCAGCAGATCCATCTCGCGATCGGCCATGGCATCTGCGACGAGATCGAGCAGGCCATGATGCGCGAGGCCTCTCCGAAATGAGCGGCGCCGACCTCGCCCGCTCAATTCAGAAGCCCGCCGCCTTCCTCGACCGCGACGGCGTCGTCAACCATGACGACGGCTATGTCGGAACACGGGAGCGGATTCGCTGGATGCCGAACGTGGCCAAGGCGATCCGGCGGCTGAACGATGCCGGCTACTTCGTGTTCTTCTTCACCAACCAGGCCGGTATCGCGCGCGGTTACTTCACCGAAGCCGAACTCAACACGCTGCATGACTGGATGCGCGCCGAGCTCGCGGCGCAAGGCGCCGTCATCGACGACATCAGGTACTGCCCGCACCATCCGGAAGGCACCGTCGCCGGCTATCTCGAAAATCATCATTGGCGCAAGCCGAGCCCCGGCATGATCCATGATCTGATGCAGCACTGGCCGGTGCGCCACGCCGGCAGCTTCGTCATCGGCGACCGCGCGACCGACATCGAGGCCGGGCAAGCCGTCGGCCTGCCGGGCTTTCTGTTCGCCGGCGGCGACCTTGATGCTTTTGTCGCAAATATCTTGCAGCAAACACACGTCTCCTGACATGGCCGATCAACCACGCGACATTGGGCCGGAAGAAGCGCGAACGAAGGGCGTCTCGATCGAACACAACGAAATGCCAAACGGCGAATTTCGATTTCGCCTCAAGCACGACGATGGCACCGCCTATATCCGGACCGAGGCGACCGACAGCGGCGGCTGGCAAAAGAGCCACTATCACCGCAACGTTCGCGAAACCTATATCGTCCAACGGGGAAAAATGGCTCTCGCCGAACTGGTCGAAGGCGCCTTGAAGATCCGCATATTCGGACCGAACGAGATATGCACCACCGAGCCGAACGTTTCGCACAACGTTTACATGTATCGCAATTCGGTGATTCACACCGTAAAGCACGGCGAGGCCGGCGATAGCGCCGACCGGCACTCAAATCCGCTTCTTGATGAGAAAACAGCTCATCTGGATGAATCGGACATCACGCGTTTGGAGACGAAATAGAAAGCCCGCGATAAACTTCAGCGATCGCATTGGCTTCAGCTTCGAGACTGAACTTCTCCAGCACGCGCGCTCGCGCCCGAATTCCCATCGCCGCCGCCGAGGCAGGATCGCGCATCAGCGGCTCCAGCGCCGCGACCAGCGCATCAGCGTCGCCGGGCGGCGTCAGTACGCCGGTGACGCCGTCCTCGACCACGAATTCGGCCGCCCCCGCCCGTGACGCCACCAGTGCCGCGCCTGATGACATCGCCTCGATCAGCGTCAGTCCAAAGCCTTCGTTGCGCGAGGTGAAGGCGTAGATCGTCAGCCGCTGATACCAGCGTTGCACTTCCTCGATCTCGATCTCTCCGGTGATGATAATTCGTGACTGCAGGCCGGCGGCCTCGATCTGTTTTTTCAGCCCGTTGGCAAAACCCTGCTGCTCGGGCACGACAGCGCCGACGATCACGGCGGTGAAATCGGGATAGCGCGGCAGCAGCCGGCACATCGCTTCGACAAAAACGTCGCTGCCTTTTTGCGCGCGGACGCGGCCGAAGCAGCCGATCGCATATCGGCCCGGCAATCCGCTCTGCGCAAACGCCGCCGCGCGATCGGCCGGCGGTGCATAACTGATAGTATCGACGCCATGCATCACGACCGTCGAGTCGCGTTTGAGGAAGGAAGCCGACAGCGCGCTGGTGGCGATGATCGCGTCCATGCGCCGGATCAGCCAGCGCGTCAGCGATTTATGATGCCGCTGCGCCGCCGACGTGAACACGAGCTTCAGCGGCCAGCCGAGCGCGCGCAACAACACACCGGCAATCATCTCGTCGTTGCGCCGCGCGTGCCAGATCAGCGGCGTGCGGCGGCGCCAGAGTTTTGGCAAATCGCCGAAACCCAACCGCGCGATGCCGTCAGGGGCATGGGAACCGAGCCATGCCGCGCGAAACATTAGGGCGAGCTTCGGCGCCACCATCCGGTTGGTTGCCGTGACGCCGGAATAGCGCCTGTGCAGATTCGGCACGATCAGCTGCAGATCATCGGCTGAATTGTTCTCGATCGGCACGTCCGGCTCCGTTTAGATGGGTTCCTATACGCAACATTAAGCATAGTGGCCAGTTCACTCATGCCGAAACCCACTCTTCACCGCGCCCCGGCTAGCATCGGCGGCAACAACTGGGAGAGAGGGTAAGCCCATGACCGTGCTTGTCACCGGTGGCGCCGGCTATATCGGAAGTCATATGGTTCACGCGCTGGCGGACGCCGGCGAAAGCGTCGTCGTGATCGACAATCTCTCCACCGGATTCTCCGCCTTCCTGCCCGAGGGCGTGCCGCTGTTCATCGGCGACGCCGGCGACGAAAACCTCGTCGAGGGCGTGCTCTCCCAGCACGGCGTCGAGAGCATCATCCATTTCGCCGGCTCGGTTGTGGTGCCGGATTCGATGCGCGATCCCCTGGCCTATTACCGCAACAACACCATGACGACGCGCAGCCTGCTGAACGCAGCCGTCAAGGGCGGCGTCAACCGCTTCATCTTTTCATCCACCGCGGCCGTCTATGGCAATCCCGATACTGTGCCGGTGCCCGAGCATGCGCCGACGCGGCCGCTGTCGCCCTACGGCTCTTCCAAGCTGATGACCGAACTGATGCTGCACGACGTCGCCGCGGCGCATGATCTGAAATATGTCGCGCTGCGTTACTTCAATGTCGCCGGCGCCGATCCAAAGGGACGCGTCGGCCTCGCCACCGTCGGCGCGACGCATCTGCTGAAGATCGCCGTCGAAGCCGCGACCGGACAACGCGCCAAGATCGACGTGTTCGGGACCGATTATCCGACGCCGGACGGCAGCTGCATCCGCGATTTCATTCACGTCAGCGATCTCGCGCAGGCGCACCTCGCGGCGTTGTCGTATCTGCGCAGCGGCGGAAGCTCGGTCACGCTGAACTGCGGCTATGGCCGCGGCTATTCGGTGCTGGAGACCATTGAGGCGGTGCGCCGCGTCGCCATGCGCAATTTCGCGGTCCAATACGCGCCGCGCCGGCCCGGCGACATCATGACCATGGTGGCCGACACCAGCCGCATCCGCGCCACGCTGGACTGGACGCCGCAATATGATGATCTCGAGACCATCGCCACCCACGCGCTGGCCTGGGAAGAGCGGCTGTTCCACGAGCGCGGCGGCCTCGGCCGGCAAGCGGAATCGGCGTAAAATCAAGCTGTTATTTGGCTTGAAAAACCGCCATTTAGCGGGCAAGCAGTCACCGTAGCAGCCCTGACACGCGGGTAATTCACGCCCTGCGCCGTCGATGGAACGCGGATGACCGAGCCTCCCAAAGAAACGCCGAGAAAAATCACTGATGACCCCTATGGCGCAGCGATCCTGATTCGCCGCCTAGTGGCCGAACAGGGCCTCGCCTATTGGCGGCGCTATCTGCTGGCGTTCGCGCTGATGGGGGTTGCGGCGGCGACGACGGCCGGTTCCGCCTATCTGCTCGGCGAAGTCATCAACAAGGCCTATGTCGACAAGGATGTGCGCGGGATTGCGATCCTGTCGCTGGTCACCATCGTCATCTTCACGCTCAAGGGCGCGGCGACCTACGGCCACACCGTGATCCTGTCGCAGATCGGCAACGCGATCCTCGCCAACAACCAGCGCCAGCTGTTCGCCAAGCTGATGAGCGAAAACATCGCCTTCTTTTCCGAACGGCATTCCTCGGAATTTCTGGCACGGCTGACCGCCGGCGCCACGTCGGTGACGCAGGTCCTCAATCTCCTGATCAACGCCATCGGCCGCGATCTGCTGTCGCTGATCGCGCTCGTCGTCGTCATGCTGATGACGGACCCGTACATGGCGCTGCTGGGTTTCGGCGTAGCCCCGCCGGCGATGCTGGTGCTGCGCAAGCTGGTCAAGCGCATCAAGGGCCTGGCGCATAACCAGTTCTCCGGCACCGCCGACATCATGGAAACCATGCAGGAATCGCTGCAGGGCATCCGCACCGTGAAAGCCTTCACGCTCGAACAGGCGATGCGCGAGCGCATCGACGCCAGCATCACCGCCGTCGAGCGCAACGCCAACAAGATGGCGCGGGTCTCCAGCCGATCGAGCCCGCTGATGGAAACGCTGGGCGGTTTCGCGATCGCCGCGGGACTGATGTATGGCGGTTATCGCGTGGTCGCGATGGGCGCCTCGCCCGGCCAGTTCTTCTCGTTCCTGACCGCGTTCCTGCTGGCCTATGAGCCGGCCAAGCGGCTGGCGCGGCTCAATATCGAGTTGAACAGCAATCTGATCGGCGCGCGCAAGCTGCTGGAAATCGTCGACAGCCCGCCCACCGAGCCCGCCGACGACGACAAGCCGGCCCTGAAACTTATCGACGCGCGGGTCGAGTTTCGCGACGTGACCTTCGGTTACCGGCCGAACGAGCCGGTATTGCGCCGCATGAGCTTCATGGCCGAACCCGGCAAGACCACCGCTTTGGTCGGCCCGTCCGGCGGCGGCAAATCCACCGTGCTGGCGCTGCTGCTGCGGCTCTACGAAGTGACCGACGGCGCCATCCTGATCGATGGCCAGGCGATCTCGGGCGTCTCGCGCCATTCGCTGCGCCAGCAGACCGGCTATGTCGGCCAGGACGTCTATTTGTTCCGCGATACGATCGGCGCCAACATCGCCTTCGGCAAGGTCGGCGCCACCAGGGACGAAATCGAGGCCGCCGCCAAGGCCGCCTGTGCCCACGACTTCATCATGGGTTTTCCGCTCGGCTACGACACCCCGGTCGGCGAGCACGGCACGCAACTGTCCGGCGGCCAGCGCCAGCGCATCGCGGTGGCCCGGGCACTGATCAAGAACGCGCCGATCATCCTCTTGGACGAGGCCACCGCCGCGCTGGATTCGGAATCCGAGAAAGCCGTGCAGGAAGCCATCGAGCATCTGTGCCGGAACCGGACCACGATCGTGATCGCCCACCGCCTGCACACCATCATGCACGCCGACGCCATCCTGGTGGTCGAAGGCGGCGAGATCGTCGAGCGCGGCCAGCATGACGACCTGTTGCGGCGCGGCGGGCGCTACGCCTCGTTCTTCCGCCTGCAACAGCGCGACGCCGGTCACCCCAGTCTGGCGCCGATCAGCGCAACCGCGTAAAGCTATCGCCGCCGTTCCACCCCAAAACCCGTCCAGAGACCCATTTCATGAACGCCGCATCCTACGTCATTCCCGTCCCCCCGCAGCCGTCGCTTCCCGTCGTCGGAGAGACAAAGTCCTATCCCGTGCGCCGCATCTGGTGCGTCGGGCGCAACTATCTCGAGCACATCCGCGAGATGGGCAATGACGAGCGCGCGCCGCCGTTCTTCTTCGCCAAGCACGCCGACATGCTGGTGCCTGACGGCGCCACCATTCCCTATCCGCCGCTGACCAAGGACCTGCATCACGAGGTCGAGCTGATCGTCGCGATGAAGAGCGGCGGCCTGAATATTCCCACCGACAAGGCGCTCGACCATGTCTACGGCTATGCCGTCGGCATCGACCTGACCCGCCGCGACCTGCAGATCGCCTCGCGCAAGAAAGAGCGCCCGTGGGAAGTCGGCAAGTCGTTCGACTATTCCGCGCCCTGCTCGGCGCTGCAGCCGGCCTCGAAGATCGGCCATCCCGCCAAGGGCAAGATCTGGCTCACGGTCAACGGGTCAGAAACGCAAAAGGGCGATTTGACCGAACTGATCTGGAACGTGCCGGAAATCATCTGGCAGCTCTCGCAGCAGGTCGCGCTTGCCGCCGGCGACATCATCATGACGGGTACGCCGGCCGGCGTCTCCCAGCTCAAGCCGGGCGACAAGATCGAATGCGGCGTCGATGGCGTCGGCACGCTCAAGGTTGCGATTGGAGAGCCGGAATAGCGATTGCGCGACATCCGAACTTTGAAAGGCCCCGGAGATCGTCCGGGGCCTTTTTTCGAGGTAAACTAGCTCTCGTGTCCCGGACGCGGTGCAGCGCCGCTTGGCGGTGCACCGCAGCGCCGGGACCCACAGGGCTTGGCAGCGCCCTTCGATCCTTGCAAAACTGTGTCCAGCCTATGTCTGCATTCGGTAAAGCCGCATGGACGCACCCTTTTTCGTCTACATCCTCGCCAGTAAGCGAAACGGAACGCTGTACATCGGCGTCACCAATTCTCTGGCTCGGCGCATCGCCGAACACAAAGCCAAACTCGTCCCCGGCTTCGCCCGACAATACGGCATCGATCGGCTTGTCTACATCGAGGCTTTCGATTCCATTCTCGAAGCACGCGCCCGAGAGCATTCATTGAAGCGGTGACGGCGCGCCTGGAAGATCGAATTGATCGAGAAGCTCAATCCTGATTGGCCTGACCTGACGGACCAGATCAATTCGTAGCGCGGTGCGCCTTATCGAGGTATTTGCTGTATGTCGAGATGGGTCCCGGCTCTGCGGTGCACTGCCAAGGGGCGCTGCACCGCGTCCGGGACACGAGGTTGAGCGGGTGTGGCAAACGAAAAAGGGAGAGTTCAGCTCCGCCCCATCGCCTGCAGGCCCTTGAAGGTCAGGCGCTTGGGGTCCGTGACACCGGCCAGATAGAGCCTGCGGATAAAGGCAACGACCGCGTCGCGGTCGCAATCGGTCAATGCAACCACGGCATCGACGGCAATTCGCTGGGCGTCCATGGGCTTCCTCGTGCTGTCAGTTAGCCTCAGGCCAGACAGCGTAGGCGGCACCGGTTAATCCGGTGTTAACCGTTGGAGCAGACTGAACGATTTGCACGGGCCCGCGTATACGCGAAATTACGCAGGGCGCTTTCCGGCGGGCGCCACGGACAGCCCGCGGCGAGGCCGTCACGAATATTGCATCACCCCGTCATCGATCTTGCCGTAGCGTAGCGTGACGATGTCGAGGGCGTAGTTCTGGTAGAGCCGCCACGGCCGCTTCGAACCCTGCTTGGGCATCTGCGCGATCGCGCGCTGCACGTAGCCGGAAGAAAAATCCAGCGACGGCAGTTCCGACACCGTGGGATCGAGGTTGTGCGGCACACATTGCCTGTAGCCGTGCCGGTGCATGTAGTTGATCAGCCGGCAGACATATTCGCAGGTGAGATCGCATTTCAACGTCCACGACGCGTTGGTGTAGCCGAACGCCGAAGCCATGTTCGGCACGTCCGAATACATCATGCCCTTGTAGTTCAGCGTCCGCGCGAAATCGACTTTCCTGCCGTCGACGCTGACGTCGAGACCGCCGAGCACCTGCAGGTTAAGCCCGGTCGCGGTGACAATGATGTCGGCTTCGAGTTCGCTGCCGTCTTTCAGCTTGATGCCGCTTTTGGTGAAGGTATCGATATGATTGGTGACGACGGAGGCGCGCTTGTCCCTGATCGCCTTGAACAGGTCGCCGTCCGGCACCAGGCACAGCCGCTGCTCCCAGGGATTGTAGCGCGGGGTGAAATGCGTGCCGATGTCGTAGTCGGGGCCAAGCGCCATTTTGACGCCGCCGAGGATCAGCTGCTTGGCGCGGTCGGGTTTGCGCCGGCAGAGCTGGAAGAAATACATGCCGAACAGCACGTTGCGCCAGCGGATCATGTGATAGGCGAGTTTTGCGGACAGATTGCGCCGCAGCTTGTTGGCGAGCGTGTCTTCCGCGGGCCGCGCCACCACATAGGTCGGCGAGCGTTGCAGCATGGTGACGTGCGAAGCGGTCTTGGCCATCTCCGGTACCAGCGTTACCGCTGTCGCGCCCGAGCCGATCACCACGACGCGCTTGCCGGCATAGTCGATGTCTTCGGGCCATTTCTGCGGGTGCACGATGCGGCCGGCGAAATCCGCTGATCCTGCAAACTCCGGCGTGTAGCCTTCCTCGTATTTGTAATAGCCCGAGCACATGAACAGGAAATTGCAGGTGAAGCGCACGGTCGCGGGTCCCCCCTCGCCCACCTTGCGCTCGGCCTCCACGGTCCAGCGCGCATCCTGCGACGACCACGACGCGCGTTTGACGCTGTGGTTGAAGCGAATCTTCTGGTCGATGCCGTTCTCGACGGCGGTCTGCCGCACATAGTTGAGAATGTTCGGCCCGTCGGCGATCGCCTTCGGCTCGGTCCAGGGCTTGAACGAATAGCCGAGCGTGAACATGTCGCTGTCGGAGCGGACGCCGGGATAACGAAACAGATCCCAGGTGCCGCCGATGCAGTCGCGGCCCTCGAGAATGGCGTAGCTCTTGCCGGGGCACTTCTCCTGCAGGTGATATCCCGCGCCGATGCCCGACAACCCCGCGCCGACGATGAGGACGTCGAAATGCTCTGATGCTGCGGTCATCGCGTTCTCCCTGCCCACAGGTATGGGCAGGGCCGCGCCAAATTGCAACCGGCTTCAGGTGGCCGCGACGACAACCGCGGCAGAGTCGAAATACTCGTAGAACTCGACCGCTTTGCCATCCTTGAAGCGCCAGAAATCCATCTTCGGCGTCTCCACGGCTTTGCCGGTCTTCTTGTTGGTCCACGCCGTGGAGCCGCGCGCGCAAATAGCGTCACCCTGTGCGACGTATTCGTCGATTGTGTAGTGTATCATCGCCCAGTCCGCCAGCAGCCCGTCGAAGTAAGTCCGCAGCCCCTCGCGGCTATCGTATTGCGTCGCGAATTGAATCGGTGCCGCACCCCGCGGCACCGAACCCCAGCTGATCTTCGGATCGGCGATGCTCAGGAACTGCTCGACGCTGCCGCCTTTGCTGTCGTGCCATTGGCGATAGACGTCTTTGAGAATTGCGATATTTGCTGCTTCGTTTGACATGACTTCCCTCCGCAATGTTTTCGGCGACTGAAAACGAAGTCTGGAAAGTGTACCGCCCGCTTGCAGCGCATCGACGCCGAAGAATAGTCGCGGGCTTGTCGTGCTTCTACCTCAGATCGTATCAGGGTTTTGCCATGAAAAAAGCCCCGGATCGCTCCGGGGCTTTTTTGTCGCGTATCTGGATCAATCAATACCGGTAGTGGTCCGCCTTGAACGGGCCTTCCGGCTTGACGCCGATGTATTCGGCCTGGTCGGGGCGCAGTTCGGTCAGCTTGACGCCGATCTTGGCGAGATGCAGCCGGGCCACCTTCTCGTCCAGCGACTTCGGCAGCACGTAGACTTCCTTCTTGTACTTGCCGTCCTTGTTGTTGGCGAACAGTTCGATCTGCGCCAGCGTCTGGTTGGTGAAGGAGGCCGACATCACGAAGCTCGGATGGCCCATGGCGTTGCCGAGGTTCACCAGGCGGCCTTCCGACAGCAGGATGATGCGGTGGTTGTCGGGGAAGGTGATCTCGTCGACCTGCGGCTTGATGTTGTCCCACTTCAGGTTCTTCAGACCCGCGATCTGGATCTCGTTGTCGAAGTGGCCGATGTTGCAGACGATGGCGCGATCCTTCATCGCGCGCATGTGCTCGATGGTGATGATGTCCTTGTTGCCGGTGGCGGTGACGAAGATGTCGGCGCGGGGTGCCGCGTCTTCCATGGTCACGACCTCGTAGCCTTCCATCGCCGCCTGCAGCGCGCAGATCGGATCGACTTCCGACACCATCACGCGGCAGCCGGCCTGCCGCAATGACGCGGCCGAACCCTTGCCGACGTCGCCGAAGCCCGCGACCATCGCAATCTTGCCGGACATCATGACGTCGGTGCCGCGGCGGATGCCGTCGACCAGCGATTCACGGCAGCCATAGAGGTTGTCGAACTTCGATTTGGTCACGCTGTCGTTGACGTTGATCGCCGGCCACAACAGCGTACCGGCCTTCTGCATGTCATAGAGACGGTGCACGCCCGTGGTGGTCTCTTCGGAAACGCCCTTGATGCTCTTGGCGATCTCGGCGAAGTAGCCCTTCGGCTTTTCCTTGAGCTGCTTCTTCAGCAGCGCGAAGAAGACTTCCTCTTCTTCCGAACCCGGCTTGTCCAGGAACTTGGTGTCGCCGTTCTCGGCGCGCAGACCGAGATGGACGTACATGGTGGCATCGCCGCCGTCGTCAAGGATCATGTTCGGGTGACCGCCACCGTGCCAGTCGAACAGCTTGGCGGTGTAATCCCAGTATTCGGTGAGGCTCTCGCCCTTGACGGCAAACACCGGAATGCCGGCGGCTGCGATCGCCGCCGCCGCGTGGTCTTGCGTCGAATAGATGTTGCAGGAGACCCAGCGGATGTCGGCGCCGAGTGCGGCCAGCGTCTCGATCAGCACGCCGGTCTGGATCGTCATGTGCAGGGAGCCCGCGATGCGAGCGCCCTTCAGCGGCTGCTTCGGGCCGTATTCCTCGCGCGTCGCCATCAGGCCGGGCATTTCGGTCTCGGCCAGCGAGAGTTCCTTGCGGCCGAAGTCGGCGAGCGAGATGTCCTTGACGATGTAGTCGGTAAAGGCAGGCTTCTTGGCGGCGGCGGTCATGTGTTGATCCCTTGAAAAAGCTTATTCCGAAAAGCGCGAAAGGCTTTCCGGAATAAGCAGAACGATTACGGAGAAAATCAGAACGCACCCTTCAGCGCGGACACCAGATCGGTTTTTTCCCAGGAGAAGCCGCCATCCTTTTCCGGCGCGCGGCCGAAATGGCCATAGGACGCGGTGCGGCGATAGATCGGCCGGTTCAGCTTCAGCGTGCGGCGGATGTTGGTCGGGGTCAGCCGGAACAGTTGCGGCAGCACCTTTTCGAGCTTCTTTTCATCGACCTTGCCGGTGCCATGGGTATCCACCAGCAGCGACATCGGATCGGCGACGCCGATCGCATAGGCGACCTGGATGGTGCAGCGATCGGCGAAGCCGGCCGCGACCACGTTCTTGGCGAGGTAGCGCGCGGCATAGGCGGCGGAGCGGTCGACCTTGGTCGGATCCTTGCCGGAGAAGGCGCCGCCGCCATGCGGCGCGTAGCCGCCATAGGTGTCGACGATGATCTTGCGGCCGGTCAGGCCGCAATCGCCGTCGGGACCGCCGACCACGAAGTTGCCGGTCGGATTGACCAGGAAGTCTGAGGACTTCTGCGGCATCCAGCCCTTCGGCAGCGCCTTCTCGACCTCATCTGCGATCATGTCCTTGATCAGGCCGGGCGAGTACTTCTTGCCGTTGCGGCTCTTTTCATTGTGCTGGGTCGAGACCACCACCTTGGTGCAGCCGACCGCTTTGCCGTCGACATACTTCACCGTGACCTGGCTCTTGGCGTCGGGCTGCAGGTCGAACATCTGGCCGCTGCGGCGCTTTTCCGACAGCACTTTCAGGATGCGGTGCGCGAAGAAAATCGGCGCGGGCATGAAGCTGCCCTTTTCGTAGATTTCGCTCTCGTTGCAGGCATAGCCGAACATCATGCCCTGGTCGCCGGCGCCTTCTTCTTCGCCGCTCTTCTTTTTCTTGGCATCGACGCCCATCGCGATGTCGGGCGACTGGCCATGCAGCAGCACCTCAATGTCGGCGCCGTGATAGGAGAAGCCGTTCTGGTCGTAGCCGATGTCCTTGACCACGCCACGGGCGATCTCGGAGATCAGTTCGCGATCGACCACCGAGACGCCGTGAATGTCGCGGAACAACTGGCCACGGCCCTCGCCCGCAATCACGATCTTGTTGGTCGTGCAGAGCGTCTCGCAGCCGAGACGGGTATTCACCGCGCTGTCGTCGGCAATGCCGAGCTTGACGTCCTTCTCGAGGAAGGCATCGAGAATGGCGTCGGAGATTTGATCCGAAACCTTGTCCGGATGGCCCTCGGAAACCGACTCGCTTGTGAACAGATAGGACGCGCGCATCAACAACCCCTTGTTTCCGCCGGACCCGGCGGCTTTGTGTGTCATCTATCCCGGAATGTCAGTCGCGACGGCGCGAGATGACGTAGGATTCGTCGTAAAACCAAAGCCCATTATGCTTGCGCAGAACCTCTCTGGTGGCATCGAGGGCTCGGCTGTTTCCAGTCATGTCCGTCAACCGGTCATCTTCGATCTGGGCGACATACACCGCCGCATTCCACGCTGCAAAGGCCGTCGAGGTTCCGATCGAGCCGGTGACCTCGTTGGGCAGCGCTTCCATATCATAACGGAAGATGGAACGGTTATCGGCGTAGGCATTAAAATTGAGGTCGCGCCCGGCTGACCCCAGCTCGTATTTCACCGTGCGCAATAGCTCATGACGGCTCACCGCGAAAGGATTTTCTCCGGGCCACACCGCCTGGATGATTTCCAGCCCCGGATCCTGCCCGTGGGAGTGAATTCCAATCAACCGGCCGCCGGCCCGCAGCGACCGCGCCAGCGGCGCGATGATCCGCTTGGCGCGGAAATTCACAGAGGATTTGGCCCGGTATGGCTGGGATGCGATGACGAGATCGAAATTGGCCTCGGTTCGGCCCGCCCGGGGGATGATCGAATCAAGCAGGAACCGGTGGTCCTCCCGGTAAACCACCAGCGCCACCGGCCGTTCATAGGTCGGCATGCCCGATTTGGGACTGATATTGGCCCGCCAATTCTGCTCAAGAAATGGGCCCAGCGCAGCGATCTGCGCCTCGAACTCTCCCGATGAAGCCCCCTGCAGCGGCACCTCGTGCCAGATCATGCCGGCGGCTGCCGTCGGCGATGTTGGCGTCAGCCAGGGCGCCTCGGCGTAATGCATGTTGGTGAGGACGAAGACGGTCGCAGGATGCTCGAACAGCCGGTCCGGGATCTTGTCGAGCGTCAGCCGGACATCCTCCAGGCTGAGCTCCTTTCCGGCGATATAGAACGGCATATGGGGAAAGCGGCCGTGCATCGCGCGCATCACCCGCGCCAGCACCGTGCCGTCGCCGCTTCCGGCATCGAACACGCGCAGCGCAGGCGGCCGCGGATGCAGGCTCGACAGCTCCAGCGCCACCCGCTCGGCGATCACCCGCTTCTCGCTGCAGGTATGGACGAACAACAGATATTTCTGCCGGTTCTCGAAGAAGCGGAAATTACCCCTGGGATCGCGTTTCTCCGGCGGCACCTCGATGCCACGCGGCGGCGGCAGGCCGCCCGGCGTGGAGGCCGCGATGTAGGCCTGGATCCGGTCCAGCGTGTCGATGGTGATGCGCTTGCCCTCGCGCAGCCGGTGCACCAGCTTGCCATCGTTGACCGCCCGCCGCCCAAACGTCGTCTCCGCCATATCGGACAGGCGGCAGAAGTCCGATATCTGGCTGAGAATGCGGTCGTTTTTCATCGGGTGGCGGTTTGGGACGCAGTGGTGGGCAACGGCGGGTGACCGGGACGTCCTACCACCATCTGCCCACCGGGGGAAAGTCCTGTTTTCCCGGCCCGGCCGGCATGAACCGCCATCCCGCATTTCGCCACCAAGACAAGGACGCAACCCCTTGATGGTAAGGACCAATTGATGCGCCGCGCGATCCTGATGCTGACCTTGCTCGCCGCCGCCCTGTGGTCGGCGCCCTCCCTCGCCCAGTCCCGCAAACAACTCGGGCCGCTCTGCACCACCGACACCACGCCGGCCGATCAGATGATCGATGCCTGCAACAAGATCATCGCGCTGAAGGTGTTTTCCGGCGAGAAGCTCGCGGGCATCTATTTCTGGCGCGCGGTCGGCTGGAACAAGAAGGGCGACTACGTCAAGGTCATCGCCGACGCCAGCGAGGCGCTCAGGCTCAAGCCTGACATCGCGATCTACAATCTGCGCGGCTCGGCCTATTACGACAAAGGCGAATACGACATCGCGATATCGGACTTCAACGACGCGCTGCGGCTGGGACCACCAAGCGGCATCCTGTTTCACAACCGCGTGGCGACGACACTGGTCGCTTCCGCAGGCGCCAACCGTGGCATCCAAGCCGGACCGGGTCTCGCCGCGCCGGCCAGCCTTGGCGCCGGCTCGACGCTGGGCGCGGGAACGCTGATTGCTTACGCGACCGCGCCCGGACAGGTCGCGCTCGACGGCGAAGGCGTCAACAGCCCGTTCTCGGCAGCTCTGTCGCGCCACATTGGCACGCCGGGGCTCGAGGTGCAGCAGATGCTAACCCGCGTCCGCGCCGAAGTGGTCGCAGCGACCAAATCCAAACAGGTGCCGTGGTCGAATTCATCGCTGCTCGGCGAGGTCTACCTGACGGGGAAGTGACGGCGATCTCCCCATCGTCATTGCGAGCGAAGCGAAGCAATCCATCTCGCGGCATAACGGATGAATGGATTGCTTCGTCGCTTCGCTCCCTTGCGCAAACGCTTCGCGTTTGTCGCAGGCAATGACGATGTGGGGAGGCGACGCCCTACTCCTCCACCCGCTGCGCAACGAAGACGCCATTCGGCTGGTGAAAGACCACCTCGTCGATAACAGCCTCGCCGCGGAATTCGACGACAAAACCTTCCAGTTCGACGATGCGAAACCTTCTGCCCTGTTCGGGCGCAAGACGATAAGCCGGCTGGTAGTCGGGCTTCAGCACGAGCCGGCTTTCGCTATCCAGCGTGACGCGATGCGTTATCGAACCGCTCTTGAAGTGGCCGACGCATCGGGCGCGGAACGCCGGATCGGTGCAGTCGCCGGCCGCAAGGCGTGCAAAGACGATATCCTTCACGACCGGTTCCAGCGGCGCCGACAGGCTGACGATGTTGCCGTCGCGATCGGTCAGGAAGGTAATGGCAAGCCGGTCCGGCTGCAGGCGGTGCGGCTCCTCGGGCAATTCGAACGTCTCGAAATGACGGTGCGTCAGGGGCGCGGACATCCCGCGCCACGCCCAATGCAGCGCACCGTCCTTTGCAGTCATCGACATCACGCCATAGGCCGGATGCGCGTACTCGCCGGCATACGCCGCCAGCTCGTGCGCTGGCTGCGTATCCTTGTGACGCGCCTTTTCCCGCGCGTCCTTATCGACCTGCATGTGGGCGATGAATTCGTCGCGCTGCTTGAGGAAGCGCGCACGCCATTCGACCGGCTCGCGGCCGCGCAGCCGGTCGAGGATGTACCAGGTCAGCGTTGACGGCACTTCGCTCGGGCTGCGGTTGGTCAGGACGGCAATTCCGATGCCCAGATCCGGCATCAGCGTCATCAGCGATCCCCAGCCGACCCAACCGCCGCCGTGAAACACCATCCGGTCGCCGCGATAGTAGTTGGTCTGGAAGCCAAGGCCATAGAGCGCCTGACCGAACTCGGCGAGGTTGGGCGCCGAGATGAAGGCGCGCGACGCATGCAGTTCATTGATCAACGCCTCCGGCAGCAGTCGCGCGCCGTCGAACTCCCCTTTGCCCAGATGCAGCCGCATCCAGTTCGCAAGACCCGTGACCGACGTGTTGATCGCGCCGGCCGCAATGGTGCGGATCGGCAGGCGCATCGCCGGCAGCCGCGTATCCTCGTGCATCATATACGGCCGCGCAGCTTCATCGCTGGCTTCGAGATCGTCGAGGTTGAAGCTGACCGTCATGCCGAGCCGGTCGGTCAGCCGGGTCCGGATGAATGCCTCGAAACTCTGTCCGCTGAGACGCTCGATCAAGAGACCCGCGACGTTGTAGCAGAGGTTGCTGTACTGCCAGGTGGTGCGGATATCGCGGCTCAATTCGAGATGCCGCATCAGGTCGAGCATTTCGGCAGGCGCCCGGTCGCCCGCCATGTGCACCCAGTCATGGCGCGGCAAGCCCGACTGATGGCTCAGCAGGTCGCGCACCGTGACCCGCTCGGTCGCGACCGGATCGCTCAGGCGAAACTCGGGCATGTAGTCGCGCACCGGCTTGGTCCAGTCGAGCCGCCCCTCATGGTGCAACAGCGCCATCGCGGTCGCGGTGAATGATTTGGTGATCGAGCAGATCACGAACTGCGTCGCCGCGGTCACCGGCAGATTTGTCTCGACATCGCGCTGACCATAGGCCCGCGTCAGTGCCACCTTGCCGTCCTGCACCACGGCAAGGGCGACACCCGGCACCTTCCAGTCGGCCATCACTTCGGCGGCGAGGCGATCGAGATCGGAGGCAACAGAGGAAACCGGCGCGGTTGGCGCCTCGGCGGATGATGCGTGGGACATGCAGTTTCTCGGCTCGGACAGCAGCTAGCGCACATCCCGGATCAGGCTGCACCACGCGGCAAGGTTGCGTTGCGGATGATAGCTCGTGGCGAGCCACTCGCGAAGCCTGCCTGACGGAGAAGTGAAGACGCTTCGTTAGGCGCAGTTCGCCCTCGCGGCCCTCGAAAGAATGTAGTTGCACCGGCTAATGGCTGCGCCGGAGCAGCTTCTGCGCCTCTTCGATTTCGGGGAGATCCTGCCCCGTGTCGAAATCGACGAGGAATGGCCCGAGCAGTTCGGATACGGGCGCCGTTCGACCATTCCTGACATGGAAGCGCGCCAGGCCAAGCGCGCTGCGCAATTCGAAAGTCCTGGTCTGCTGGCGGCGGGCGATTTCGAGGGCCCTGTTGAAGGCATCTTCGACCATGGAAGCGTTCGGCGGATCGCAACGGAGCAGCAGCTCTCCCTGGACACGATGCAGTTCGGCATCGAGCCAATGCTGGCCGGATTGTTCCGTCCAGCCGATCAACGCGCGCACAATTTCCAGCCCGGTTTCGAGTTGCCCCGCTTCTGCGTTCGCCAGGGCAACATGCATCCCCCAGAACGGCTCACACAGGTAGCAATCATTTTCATGCAGCAAGGTCCAGCCGCGGCGCATTTCGCCGAGGCCCTCCGCCTGTTCGCCGGCGCGCCACTTAGCAAGGCCGTTCAGGTAGGTTCCGGCGGCCACATACAACGGCATGGTATGTTCGCGGGCGAGAGCGAGGGCAAGGATGGTCTCCGTCTGCTGCAACATGCCCCGGCATAGTCCGTCGAAGACGGCCTTGTGAACGAGCGCATTGGCTTGCGACAGCGCCCGCTTTTCTCCCGAAACACTCACCGCTGCCGCGGCAAGCCGGCGCGCTCGATCGATCTTGCCGATCGGCCAGAGCACCAGGGCAAGAAACCTCATGATGACGAACGGCAGGTCCAGCGTCGACGCCCTGAAGGTCTCGGGGTCAGGCTCGGCGCCGTAGATCGCGAGGGCCTGCTCAAGATGCAGTTTCGCATCGAGGTAATCGCCGCCGAACCAGGAGGTCACCCCGCTGGTGCAATGGGCGAGGACTGCCGCCACCGGCGATTCCGGTCGCCGGTCGGCGGCGCTGACGATTGCGTCCACCAACTCCCGCATCGGCGCGATCTCGCCGTGAGTGAGGCAGGCATTGAACAGGCCCGAATGGATCGGCGCCAGTTCGACCGGATCATTGATGTCAGCCGCGAACTGCCGGGCACGCGTCCATGCGGCCACCGTTTCGGGCGCGCTGTGCCCAAGGCTTCCGCGCAGCGCGCGGCTATAGGCAATCTGGAGATCGAGCCGGCTCATGATGCGGCCCGGTTCGCCCGGCAACCCATCGGCGATCGCGACGGCCTTGCCGAGATGGGCGACCGCTTCGGAATATGCCGAGCGTTTCAGCGCCTGCTGGCCGGCCTTGCGCCACCAGCCGAGGGCCACCTCGCCCAATCCAGCTTCAGTGAAGTGGTAAGCCAGCACTTCCGGCTCGGTTTCGGCGATGACCGGAAAGCCGTCGCGCAGGACATCGCCAATATGCTTGTGGAGCTGCAGCCGCCGGCTCTTGAGCAGGCTCTCGTAAGCCGCTTCCTGCACCAGCGCGTGCTTGAAGCTGTAGCGTGCCTCCGGCGGCGTGCCGCGCCGCATCAGCAGCTCGGCCTGCTCGAGCTGCGCCAGCGCGGCGCTCAATGTCAGATCATCGCGCCCCGCCACAGATCGCAGCAGCGTATAGGAGAAGTCGCGGCCAATGGCAGCGCCGATCTGCGCCACCTCCTTGACCGGCGCCAGCCGGTCGAGCCGTGCCATCAGCGAGTCCTGCAGCGTCGCGGGAATGGCGAGCGACGGGAACGGACTATCGAGCCGATAGCGCCCGGCATCTGCCACCAGCAGTCCGGACTCCAGCACCATCTTGGTCAATTCCTCGACGAACAGCGGGATGCCGTCCGTCCTCTCGATGATCTGCCTCATCATCTCATCTGGCAGCTCGCGACCGACGGTCACCTGCTCGACCAGCGCGCGCGTGTCCCGCCGGTCAAGCCGGTCGAGCCGCAACAGGCTGACGTTGGGAAGACCCACCCAGGGCGGCTCGAACTCGGGGCGAAAGGTCAGGAGCATGAGTATCGGCAATCCCCTGATCCGGTCGACCGTGAGATCGAACAGCTCGAGCGTCGTGGCGTCGGCCCAATGCATGTCCTCGCAGACGACCAGCACGGGCTGCTGCCGTGCCAGACCCTCGACCTGGTCGAGAAGGGTTGCGAATGTCTGTCGCCGCTGCTGCACCGGATTGAGGCCAAGCGGCGGATAGCGCTCGCCGGTTGAGATCGAAAGCAGAGCGGCGATCAGCGGCGTCGCCTTGGCCACCTGCTGCGTTCCAAGCGCAAGCATTGCCTCGAGCTTGTCGAGCTTTTGCTCGGGCGTGTCCTGTGACCTGATGCCGGCAGCGCGTTCGAGTTGAGCGACAAAGGGATGAAGCGCACTGTTGGTATGGTAGGGCGAGCACTGATAGCGCACCCGGCGGTGGGTCCCCAACGCAGGGTTCTCCAACAGCGTCGCGACGATGCGCGACTTGCCGATCCCGGCCTCGCCGGAAATCAGGACCACCTGGCCCTGCCCCTGCCACGCCAGCTGCTGGCGCGAGAGCGCGAATTCGATCTCCGCCTTGCGGCCGACAAAGCCTATCGAGCGCACGGTTCGCACCGCCTCGAAGCGGCTCTCCGATGCGGCTCCGCCTTCGACCGCCCAGACCGCGATGGGCTCGTCGATGCCCTTGACCTCGCGCCGGCCGAGGCTGCGAAACGTGAACAGGTCGCCAAGCAGTTGGCGCGTCGAAGCCGCAACGACAACCGCCCCCGGCTCCGCCAGGCTCTGCAGCCGCGCAGCGACGTTCGGTGCATCGCCGACCATTGCTTGCTGCTCTGACGCGCCTCCGCTGATGAGGTCGCCGACCACAACAAGTCCGGTCGCGATCGCGATCCGCACCTCCACCCGCTGTATCGCGCGCGTCTCCAGCGGCCCGATTGCGGCGGCGATGTCGAGTCCCGCCCGCACGGCGCGCTCCGCGTCATCCTCGTGTGCAACGGGATAGCCGAAATAAGCAAGTATTCCATCGCCCACGAACCTGGCGATAACGCCGTCGTACGTGGCAATGACCCTCGCGCAGGCGGCCCGATAGGTGCGGATCACCTCCCACATGTCCTCGGGATCGAGGCGCGCCGAAAGCGCCGTCGAACCGACCAGGTCGCAGAACATGACGGTGAGGTGGCGCCGTTCGGCATCGCGCCGGATCGCCGGCTCGGCGACCAATTCGGCTTGATCGAGTTCGGCAATCGCGCGCAGCATTTTGCGACGATGTCCGAGCAGGACTCCCAATCTGTCGTAGTCCTGATCCGTCAGGTCGGGAAGAACACCAAGATCAATGCCGTTCTCGGCAAAACGCAGCGCGTATTGCCCAAGCCCCAGCTTCTCGAGCCAGTCCGCAATCTGCTGCATTGGCACCACCCCCACTGTCTGGTTGGCGGCCACCCCAATATCGGACCACGGTCACGAAAAAATTATTGCATATTTTTCCCGGTTCGCACGTCCTGTTTGCGGGCATCCCGGCGGCGCCTGGCTCTCGACTTCTCCATAGGTCGCGCAGCCGAAATGTCCGCTACTCAAGAGAGTAGTGGCAGGATGCAGAACGGCAGGATTGCCGGACGCCCCGCTCGACGGCAAGACCGAACCCACTCGCAACGTTGAAAAAATTCGAACTGCTATGCACTCTGCGCCAGATTGAGCCGATCGATGAATAGGCGATATCTGACCCGCCGAAACCTGCGCTGCATCAACCGTCGGCCAACGGATAGTCAGGTACTGCGCTACTCCGAACACGTTTGTTTGAACCTTGTTTCCCGAAACATGACGACGGGAGCATGCCGTGGCGATGTGAAGGGGTTCACACCGACACGCGTTACGCGGTGCTAGAAGCTCGATCGGTCTCAACGGCTGCTGTCATGAACGACATCAGATTTTTCCGGGGACCCGAGGGCGCTCAATAGCGCCCGCGCGGAAGCGGCGCAAATACGCGCCCGGCAATGTGGCGGCACCCTGCGCGAGCCCAGGCCAAACCCATTCAACAGAACTGCAGGGCATACGGCGTGTTCGGGGATATGGGCGCATAGCGTCGTCAAACGCGTTGATGCGGCCGATCGAGATTCCTCACGCCGGACGATTGCTGCACGAGGCGCGGCCAACTTATCGCGTCGTTCCGGCAGGCAACTTTCAGGAAAGGCAGCCCCATGAAAATGGCCAACGCAAATTTCGACAGGTCATCCGGTACGAAGACGGCCGGGTTCGCGCCTGCCGCTCTCATCAAATCGGCGCATCTCATTGAACGAGTAGGACTCGCCGCGATTGGAGGCTCCTGCGGCTTGTACGTTGCCGCAGCATTATTGCGCCGGCTAAACGAACTGCCCTTGAGTGTCGGAATCGTCCTGTTGATGATGCTCTTTGGGGCTTTCAGCTTCTATGTCGGCATCGATCTGCCTCGCCGTTCGGCCCGAAGATCAGCCTCGATCCAACGACGATGGAGCCCGGATACTGTGGTTGAGATCCTGAGCGCGGTCGGAATATTTCTTGCCGCGATTGCGACGTTTGTGTCAGTCGGCATCATCATCCTCGATGAGACCGTGTCTGACGGATCGTTGGGCTTGATCGGAGGCAGTTGGATGACCGGCTCTTCGTTGCAGATCGCTGCCGGCATCATCGCCCGCAGCTACGGCACGGCCGAAACTGTCGGCAAGTGATTTCCGATTGCCGTTGGAATGCGCAGGCTGGCTCCGACGCAGGCCGACGCGATTGACCCATAGCGGCCATTTGCAATTCAAGACCGATCGGTCTATATATACGGCTATGACACGCCAATCCGCAATGCAGTTGCCGCGTGGCCGGCCCCGTGGCTTCGACACGGAAGCTGCCGTCGAGCGCGCCATGGGCGTGTTCTGGTCACGCGGCTATCACGGCACGGCGCTTCCAGACCTGCTTCGAGCGACAAAGCTTTCACGCGGCAGCCTTTATGCCGCCTTCGGGGACAAGCACGCCCTCTTCCTGCGTGCGCTCGATCGCTATATCGCCGACGCCCTGGCGCGGATGGACGTTGAACTCGGGCCGCGCCGCGCGCCGATTGATGGCCTGCGGACCTTCCTTGCCGGTTACGTCGAGCGCACGAGCGGGGCCAGCGGTCGGCGCGGATGCCTGCTGGTGGCCACGGCCATGGAATTGGCTGGCCATGACGGGGATGTCGAAGCTCGCGTCGGCGGGTTTTTCAAAGCCATGGAGGCCAGGGTCGCCAGCGCACTCGCGCGCGCAAAGGCAGCGGGCGAACTGGCCGCTGGCGTCGAGCCTGCAAGTGCCGCGCGGATACTGGTCTGCTTCGTCGAGGGACTTCGGGTGGTCGGTAAGACGGGACCAACGCGCACCACGTCGCAAGCCACTGCCGACGCCCTTCTCGACCGCTTCATCAAGTAGCTCATCCAAGGACGCACGTGTCGTATTGCGCGCGCCTATATCTGGACCGATTGGTCTAAAAATGAGGATGCCATGTCTGCCATTCAGATCGCCTGCGCGGTGCTGGTGCCTCTCATCTGGGGCTATCAGTTCGTGGCCATCAAAGTGGGCGTGCTGCAGTTTCCGCCACTTTTCTTCCTCGGACTGCGCTTCCTCGCCATAGCGCTGCTGCTGATCCCCTTTGTCACAAGGCCGACACGTCAAGAGTTCGGCTCAATCGCCGTCATCTCGGTCTTCCTTGGCGGACTGAATTTCGGGTTGTTCTATGTGGGCCTGGGGCTCGGTTCCGGCAGCATGTCTGCCGTCGCCTATCAACTCACGACGCCCTTCACCGTCCTGTTGGCCTGGCCGCTGCTTGCGGAGCGGCCGTCGCTGATGACATCCGCCGGTGTGTTGATTGCCTTCGGCGGCGTGCTCGTGCTGGCCGCCGGGCCGGGCCTGTCCGCAAATGCGTTACCGATCCTGCTGGTGGTCGGGGCAGCCCTCGCGTTTGCGGTGGCCAACGTCCTGACCAAGCGCCACGGCCCGTTCGATCCCCTGATGTTGACGGGGTGGTCATCACTTTTCACGGTACCGCAGGTCATGCTGATGTCGCTGTTCCTCGAACACGGGCAACTGACGACCCTCGTCACGGCGGACGAACGTGGCTGGATGGCGCTCGCCTACACTATTTTCATCGGAGGAATTATCGGGTTCGGCCTTTGGTTCTGGCTGATCGCCCGTTGCACCATGGCCCGCGTGGCACCATTCGCACTGCTGCTTCCGGTCTTCGCCTTGCTTTCGAGCGTGTTGTTCCTTGGCGACCGCGTGACCCCGACGTTGGCCATCGGGGCACTACTCGCCATCTCGGGCGTTGCTATCACGCAAGTCGGACCGATCGCTCGACCAGATGCGTCGCCCCGCGCGCAATAGCAAACTGGATACGACGGATGCGACAAATTAACCCGACGGGCAAAATTCCGCTTTCCTCGTCGGGCAAATCAGCGGTTTGAATCGTCGCGTCCCGCCCGACAAGAGGGGCGTGCGCACGTCACGAACGCGCGGCGGGATGCGGTGGACGCTGGTTCACGCCTGACGACGGCGTGGATTAAGCGTACGGCAAAACCGTGTGGTCCTGGCGCCCGTTGCAGGCGTCAAGCCGTTGGAGAAGCGTGAGCTGAACCGGCGGTGACGGAGTCAACCAAGAACTCGTCTCCGGGGAGAGCACGGCATAAGCCGTAAAGCCATTGCGCAGGGAAGGCCGGGTGTTC